>NZ_JBVJEH010000001.1:0-1192083 GCF_055581845.1 Streptomyces sp. NPDC042346
CGGATGTGGAAGCCCAGTAATGGGTGGAGCTGACCGGTACTAATAGGCCGAGGGCTTGTCCTCAGTTGCTCGCGTCCACTGTGTTAGTTCTGAAGTAACGAACACGCCCCCCTTTGGGTGGTGCGGCGGTTCATATCTTCATAGAGTTTCGGTGGTCATAGCGTTAGGGAAACGCCCGGTTACATTCCGAACCCGGAAGCTAAGCCTTTCAGCGCCGATGGTACTGCAGGGGGGACCCTGTGGGAGAGTAGGACGCCGCCGAACAATCATTGTGGGAAAGCCCCGCACCTTATGGTGCGGGGCTTTTCTGCGTTCCGGGGCAGAAATGGGACTGCCTGTGCTTCTTATGCCGGTTATGCCGGCGCTACCAGTTGGGTGTCGTAGGCCAGGATGACCGCCTGGACGCGGTCGCGGGCGCCCGTCTTCGCGAGGATGCGGCCGATGTGCGTCTTCACCGTGGACTCCGCGAGATGGAGGCGTTCGGCGATCTCCGTGTTCGTCCAGCCCTGGCCGACGACCGTGAGGATCTCGCGTTCCCGTTCCGTGAGGGTGGAGAGGCGCGGGTCCTCCTCGGGCGGGGCCGGCGGCGCGGTGGGCCGGGGCAGGTGCTGGATGTAGGCGTCCAGGAGACGGCGCGTCAGGCTCGGGGCCACGACGGCGTCGCCGCTCGCGACCGCGCGGATGCCCGCGAGGAGCTCCTCCGGCTGGGCGTCCTTCACCAGGAAGCCGCTCGCACCCGCGCGCAGGCCCTCGTACGCGTACTCGTCGAGGTCGAAGGTGGTGACGATCAGGATCCGGGTGCGGGCGCCCGTCGTGACGATGCGGCGGGTGGCCTCGATGCCGTCGAGACCGGGCATGCGGATGTCCATCAGGACGACGTCCGGGTGGTGGCGGTCGACCAGGCGGATCGCCTCGGTGCCGTTCGACGCCTCGCCGACGACGGTCATGTCGTCCTGGCTCTCCAGCAACATGCGGAAACCGAAGCGCTGCATCGGCTGGTCGTCGGCGATGAGTACGGTCGTCACGAGGGGGAGTCCTCCAGGGGGAGTAGGAGACGGACGCGCCAGCCGCCGGCCGGCAGGGGGCCGCAGTCGAGTCGGCCATCGTAGAGGGCGGCGCGTTCGCGCATGCCGGTGAGGCCTTGGCCCGTGCCGTCGGTGAGGGGTGGGGTCGTGGTGGTCGTGCCTGTGTCGGCTACTTCCACCAGGAGTTCCTTCGGGGACCAGGACAGGAGCACGGTCGCTCGTGCCGAGGGGCCCGCGTGCTTGAGGGTGTTCGTCAGGGCTTCCTGGACCACCCGGTAGACCGTCAGCTGGGCACCCGGCGCGAGGGGTTGGGCGGTCGGCTCGTCGCGGATGTCGAGCTCCACCGCGAGGCCCGCCTTCCGTACACCGGTCAGGAGTGTGCCCAGGTCGGCCAGGGTGGGCTGGGGGTCGCGGACCGCCTCCTGCTCGTCGTCGCGCAGGACGCCGAGGAGGCGGCGGAGGTCGTCGAGGGCCTGACGGCTCGTCGTACCGATGGCGTCGAGGGCCTGGGCGGCGCGCTCGGGGCTCTTGGCCGCCGCGTACCTGCCGCCGTCGGCGAGACCGGTGATGACCGAGAGGTTGTGGCCGATGATGTCGTGCATCTCCCTCGCGATCCTGGTGCGTTCGGCTGCGGCGGCGAGCCGGACCTCCTGGTCGCGTTCGATCTCCAGGCGGCGGGCCCTGTCGACGAGGGAGGTGGTGTGGTCCCGGCGGGAGCGGACGACCAGGCCGAGGAGGGCGACGAGGGCGTACCCCCACAGGGTGGGGATGACGCGCTGGTCCCAGGTCTCGTGGGGGAAGCGGAGTGCGCCCGTCACCAGCGGCGGCAGGATGAGGGCGAAGGCCCAGAGGAGTGCGCGGGGCGGGCGGGTGAGCGCGAGGTGGAACACCGGGAGCATCTGGAGGTAGCCGGCTTGGAGGAAGGCCCCGGAGCCTTCGCTGACGAGCGTCGCGCAGGCCATCACGCCGAGGGCCGTCATGGGCCGGCTGCGGCGCCAGTAGAGCGGCAGGGTGAGGGCGAGGCTCAGGGCGAACACGAGCCGGCCGGGGACGGACGGGTCGCGGGCGGTGTTCTGCCAGCCGCCGGCCGCGTCCACGAGCGCCGCGACCGTCCAGACGAGCGTCAGGCCGGCGTCCCACACCGCGGGGTGTCGGATGTCGAAGGCCCGTGCCCGGGCCAGCAGGCGCTGGATGTACCTGCTCAGGCCCGTCGCCTCGGCAGTCGTCTCCTGTGTGGTCACCCGGTCATCATCCTCATACGTCACGGGACTTGAGCAACAGAGCGGGGACCGCGAGTGTCGCCGCCGCCCACAGGAGCAGGGCGAGGAGTGCGGCGCCGGGGGAGGCCGCGCCGGGCATCGGGGTCGCGGAACCGAGGGCGCCGGCCGCCTGGGTGGGGAAGTACCGGATGGCGGTGTCCATCGCCTCGTACGGGAGCATCCCGAGGATCTCGGGGACGATCAGGACCCCGCCGACGAACGCGCCGATCGCGCCCGGCACGGAGCGCAGGCCGGCGCCGAGGCCGAGGGCGATGACGCCGAGGAGCGTGACGCCGGCGGCGTTGCCCGCGATCGCGGTGAGGACGCCGTCGTCGGTGAGGGAGGCGGCCTGGTCGGTGCCGGAGAGGAAGGCCTGGGCCGTGAGGAAGGTGGCGAGGGCGGTGACCAGGGAGACCGTGAAGACGACGGCCGTGTAGACGGCGGCCTTCGCCCACAGGACGGGGAGGCGGCGGGGGACCGCGGTGAGGGAGGCGCGGACCATGCCCGTCGCGTACTCGCCGGCGGTGACGAGGATGCCGAGGACGGCGAGGGCGATGCCGCCGAGCTGGGAGCCGTAGAGGGTGAGGACGACGGTGTCGACGTCGGAGTCGCCGCCGTCGGAGGTGTACGTGGAGCCCATGAGGATGCCGACGCCGAGGACGAGCGCGGCGGCGGCGAGGACGGTGATCCAGGTGGAGCGGACGGTCCGGAGCTTGTGCCATTCGGAGCGGAGGATCCGGGTGAAGGTGAGGCCGTAGGGCGAAGGGGTGGTGGTGGCGGCCGTGGTGGTCGTGGTCGTCGTCATGCGGGGGCTCCCTGGTATTCGACGGAGTCGCGGGTGAGGTCCATGAACGCCTGCTCCAGTGAGGCGGCCTGCGGGGTGAGTTCGTGGAGGGGGAGGCCGTGGGCGGCGGCCGTGCGGCCGATCTCCGGGGCGTCGAGGCCGGTGACGAGGAGGGTGTCGGGTGCCTCGGTGGTGCAGCGCGCGTCGGGGAGGAGTGCGCGCAGCCGGTCCGCCTCCGGGGTGACGACCTTGACCGAGGCGCCGCCGGAGGTGCGTACGAGCTCGTCGACCGTGGTGTCGGCGAGGAGGCGGCCCTTGCCGATGACGATCAGGTGGTCGGCGGTGAGGGCCATCTCGCTCATGAGGTGGGAGGAGACGAGGACGGTACGGCCCTCGGCGGCCAGGGACCTGAGGAGGGTGCGGATCCACAGCACGCCCTCGGGGTCGAGGCCGTTGACCGGTTCGTCGAGGACGACGGTGGCCGGGTCGCCGAGGAGCGCGGCGGCGATGCCGAGGCGCTGGCCCATGCCGAGGGAGAAGCCCTTGACGCGCTTGTGGGCGACGTGGGTGAGGCCGGTGAGGGCGAGGACGCGGTCCACGCGGGTGCGGGGGAGGCCGTGGGTGTGGGCGAGGGCCATGAGGTGGTGGTACGCGGAGCGGCCCGGGTGCAGGGAGCGGGCTTCGAGGAGGGCGCCGACCCGGGTGAGCGGGGCGCGGTGGTCGGCGTAGGGGCGGCCGTCGACGGTGGCGTGGCCGCGGGTCGGGGTGTCGAGGCCGAGGATCATGCGGAGAGTGGTGGACTTTCCGGCGCCGTTGGGGCCGAGGAAGCCGGTGACGGTGCCGGGGCGGACGGTGAAGCTGAGGTCCTGGACGACGGTGGTGTCCCCGTACCGCTTGGTGAGGTTCTCTGCTCGGATCATGTCGTCGACGCTACGGAGCGGGGGGTGGCCGGACGTCGGACCCGGGGAGGGGACCGGGGCGCGGGGGTGGTACCGCGGTACGACGGGGCGGGTGTGAGAGGAAATGCCTTGTCAGGGGCGTCCTGTCGTGGCGAGGATCGTGGGCATGGACTATTCGATACGTACTCTCCGCGCCGACGAGTGGGAGAAGGCCCGTGAGCTGCGGCTCGCCGCCCTCCAGGACCCGGTCGCGCACCTCGCGTTCCTCGACACGTACGAGGACGCCGTGGAGCGGCCGGACAGCTTCTGGCAGGAGCGTGGTGCGGGGGCCTCGGAGAGCGGGGACGGTTCCGTGCGTCAGTTCGTCGCGGAGGCGGCGGACGGGCGGTGGGTCGGCTCGGTGACGGTGCTGGTGGAGCGGGCGTCGGCGGACGCGGTGTTCGGCGCGTCGGCGAAGGTCGACCAGACGCACATCGTGGGGGTGTACGTACGGCCGGAGGCGCGGGGCGGCGGGGCGATCGACGGGCTGTTCCGGGCGGCCGTGGAGTGGTCCTGGACGCTGTCGGATCCGGTGGTGGAGCGGGTGCGGCTGTACGTCCACGAGGACAACGCGCGGGCCGCGGCCTTCTACCGGCGCTTCGGGTTCGTGGCGTCGGGGGCGCGCGTGACCCTGGAGAGCGGTGTGAGCGCGGGCGCGGAGGAAGTGGAGTACGAGCTGCCGCGCCCGGGCGCGTAACGCGTGCTCAGGGGGTGAGCGCGCCCTCCGGCCAGCGGCTGCGGGCCTGTTCGCGGGAGCGGAGGAGGGCCAGGGTCGGGAGGCCCTGGTCGTGGCCGGTGGCGAGGAGCTCCGGGAGGTCGGGGAGCGGGGCCACGGCGGCGACGTCGTCGAGGACGAGCGTCAGTGGTGGGTCGAGCCGACCGTCGGATGACCGTGCGGCCATGCGGCGGCCGTGCTCGACCACGCTGGTGGCGAGGGCCGTGAGGAGCGGCATCGCGCCGGGGTGGGCTCGGGGGTCCTCGATCGCTTCGCCCACCAGGTAGAGGGTGCCCCCTTCGGCGAGGAAAGATGCGAGCGCCAGCGAATCCGTTCGATTCGGGACGCAGGACTCCCTGATGTGGATCGAGGAGAGCGCGGCGAGCGCACGGGCCGTCAGTTCCTGGGCGAGGCGGCGGCTTTCGGGGTGGGCGGTGAGCGCCGATTCGAGGAGGCCGGCGAGGCCCGAGGCGGCCTTGGGGTGGCTGCGGAGGATGCGTACGGGCTCGTGGGCGCCGGCGCCCTGGGCCCAGCGGTGGACCTGGCGGAAGGAGCGGCCGTCGACGGCGGCGGCGTGCAGCCAGCACCGCAGGAGCGTTTCGGCGGTCTCGGCGGTGGTGGCGTCGAGGCGGGAGTGCGGGCGTACGGGGGCGAGCAGGGCGGCGGCCCGCTGCTGGGCGACGGCCGGGTCCTCGCAGTGCTCGGACGGGGACCAGTGGAGCCGGGCGGGGGTGTCACAGAGGTGGCCCGGGTCGTGGACGAGGACCGGGCCGAGTTTGCCGCGCGCGTCCTTCGTCGCCGACCAGACGGTGGGGTCCGAGGTGACGACGAGGACGGGGCCTTCGGCGTCCCGGATCGCCTGGACGGCGAGGGGGTGGCGGGTCTCCGGGGGGCCGAGGAGGAGCCGGGGGGTGGCGGCGCCCAGGGGGGTGGCGGCGGGGGCGACGGCGGGGGTGACGGTCGGGGTGGTCGGGAGGACCGGTGGGACGGTCGGCGGGGCGGGCTGCGGGAGGGTGAGCCCGGGCGGTTCCGGGGCGTGTTCCTCCGCGGAGCGGCGTGGGGCCGGTGGGGCGCGGTCCGGGAGGGGCGCGGGGGCTTCCCGTACGAGCGTGGGGTCTTCCCGTACGGGAAGGGGCTTGCGGTCTCGTGCGCGGGACGGCTCGTACGCGCCGGACTTGCGGTTCGCGCGGACCGCGCGCCAGCGGGCGATCGTGCCGAGGGCGAAGATCGCGAGGACGAGCAGGATCATCGCCTCGCCGATCAGCAGGCCCCAGAACAGCCCGTATCCCGACAGCCCGCCGGCCGGGGTGGCGGGCCAGGCGGCCGCCAGGTCGGTCGGGGCGGTCGCGAGGGAGCGCAGGGCCGCGGGGGTGCGGGTGAGGGCGACCCCCTCCGGCCAGGCGCCGTGGGCGAGGAGACCGCCCAGGCCGGTGGCCGCCCAGACCAGGACCGTGAGGCAGAGGAGGAGGCCGAACAGGCTGAGCAGCAGCCCGTCGGAGATGCCTCCTCCTCTCTTCGCCGGTTCCATCTACGCCACCGTCGACTGCGACGTGCCGTTCATCTGCTGCTCGATGAGGATCGCGCGCTGCTCCGTCTCCCACTCGAGTTCCGGGTCGGCGACGACCGAGGACTCGGTCATCGCGCGGTCGGTGTAGACGAGGGGGCGTTCGCGCTCGGTGATGAGGTGTTTGACCACCTGTACGTTGCCGTTGACGTCCCAGACCGCGATGCCGGGGGTGAGGGTCGGGATGATCTCGACGGCCCAGCGGGGCAGGCCGAGGACCCGGCCCGTGTTGCGTGCCTCGTCGGCCTTCTGGGCGTAGATGGTCCGGGTGGAGGCCATCTTGAGGATCGCCGCGGCCTCCTTGGCCGCCGCTCCGTCGACGACGTCGGAGAGGTGGTGGACGACGGCGACGAACGACAGGCCGAGGCGGCGGCCGAACTTGAGCAGCCGCTGGAACAGCTGCGCCACGAACGGGCTGTTGATGATGTGCCAGGCCTCCTCGACGAGGAAGATGCGCTTCTTCCGGTCGGGGCGGATCCAGGTGTGCTCCAGCCAGACGCCGACGATCGCCATGAGGATCGGCATGGCGATGGAGTTGCGGTCGATGTGGGAGAGGTCGAAGACGATGAGGGGCGCGTCGAGGTCGATGCCGACGGTCGTCGGGCCGTCGAACATGCCGCGGAGGTCGCCGTCGACCAGCCGGTCCAGGACGAGGGCGACGTCCAGGCCCCAGGCCCGTACGTCGTCTATGTCGACGTTCATGGCCTCCGCCGATTCGGGTTCGGGGTGGCGGAGCTGCTCGACGATGTCGGTGAGGATCGGCTGGCGGTCGGTGGTGTGGCTGGTGACGTAGGCGTGGGCGACCTTGAGGGCGAAGCCGGAGCGCTCGTCGAGGCCGTGGCCCATCGCCACCTCGATGATCGTGCGGAGCAGCGCGAGCTGTCCCGTGGTGGTGATCGAGGGGTCGAGGGGGTTGAGGCGGATGCCGGAGTCGTTGGCGACCATCGGGTCGAGCCGGATGGGAGTTATTCCCAGCTCCTGCGCGATGAGGTTCCATTCGCCGACGCCGTCCTCGCCCTGGGCGTCGAGGACGACGACCTGCCGGTCGCGGAAGCGGAGCTGGCGGAGCACGTACGTCTTCTCCAGCGCCGACTTGCCGTTTCCGGACTCGCCGAGGACCAGCCAGTGCGGGGCGGGGAGCTGCTGCCCGTACAGCTGGAAGGGGTCGTAGATGTATCCCTTGCCGCTGTAGACCTCGCGGCCGATGATCACGCCGGAGTCGCCGAGGCCGGGGGCGGCGGTCGGCAGGTAGACGGCCTGGGCCTGTCCGGTGGAGGTGCGGACGGGTAGGCGGGTCGTCTCCACCTTGCCGAGGACGAAGGAGGTGAAGGCGTCGGTGAGTGCGGACAGCGGATCTCGCATCGGTCGGTGCCCCTTCGGCCTTAGCGGCGGATGCCGGTCGCGAACGGCAGGGTGTTCACAAAGGCCCGGTGGTGCTCGCGGTCGCACCACTCCAGCTTCAGGTACGACTTGCCGGCGGAGGCCCTGATCGTGCGCTTGTCCCGGGCGAGGGCCTCGGGTGAACGCGACGACACCGTGATGTACCCGACGAGGTTCACTCCGGCCGCGCCGCTGGCGAGATCTTCACCCCGCTGGTCGAGCCGGCCGTGGGCGGCGATGTCGCGGGGGTCGACGGTGCGGTTCATCTTGGCGGCGCGGCTGGCGTCGGCCTCGTCGTTGGTCTTCTCGGTGAGCATGCGCTCGATGGCGACCTCGGTGGGCTCCAGGTCCATGGTGACGGCGACCGTGCGGATGACGTCGGGGGTGTGGACGAGGAGCGGGGCGAGGAAGTTGACGCCGACCGGGGTCATCGGCCACTCCTTCACCCAGGCCGTGGCGTGGCACCAGGGGGCGCGGGTGGAGGACTCGCGGGTCTTGGCCTGGAGGTACGTCGGTTCCATCGCGTCGAGTTCGGCCGGCCAAGCGTTTCGTTTCGTCATGGCCTGGATGTGGTCGATGGGGTGGTCCGGGTCGTACATGGAGTGGACGAGGGAGGCGAGCCGGGACTGGCCGAGGGGCTGGCGTACGCGGATGTCGGCCTCGGCGAGGCGGGCGCAGATGTCGGTGAGCTCGCGGGCCATGACGACGGCGAGGCCGGCGTCGCGGTCGAGCTTGCGGGCGCCGGAGGCGTGGCGGGCGGCGCGGGCCATGACGTTGGCCTCGGCGGCGAGTTCGCGCGTGTAGTGCATGCAGGCGACGAGGTAGGCGCGGTGCTGCTCGCTGGAGGTGGAGACCATCGACTGGAGCTGCTCGTACGACTCCTTGAGCCAGCCGGGGGCGGTGGCGTCGCCGCGCTGGGTGACGTCCTTGGCGTGGGCGTCGGGGTCGGCGGGGAGGGTGCGGGCCAGCATCTGGATGCGGGTCACGAAGCCGTCGCCGTTGGCGACGTGCTTGAGGAGGGTGCCGAAGCGGTCGACGAGGGCTTCCTGGTCCTCGCTGTCGCGCAGGCCGACGCCGGGGCCCTCGATCTCGATGGCGGCGGTGACGGTGCGGCGGTCGGCGTGGAGGAGGACGGCGATCTCGTCGGGGCCGAAGGGGGCGGCGAGCCAGCCGACGCGGCCGATGCCGGGGGGCGGGCCGACCTCGACCTCGCGGCCGTCGAGGCGGGTGCCGGACTCGGCGGCGACGGAACGGTAGGCCGTGCCGCGCTTGAGCATGCGCTTGAAGCTGCGGTTGATCTCGAACCACTTGTAGAACGTGCGGCCCTTGTACGGGAGGTACACGGCGGCGATGCCGACCATGGGGAGGCCGGCGAGGAGCGCGATCCGGAGGGGGAGGACGGGGACGAGGAGTCCGCTCATCATGCCGAGGAAGGCGCCGACGATGATGAGGGCGATCTCGCCCGTCTCACGGTTCTTGCCGACGATCGCGTTCGGCCGGGCGCGGCCGACGAGATACGTGCGGCGGGGCGCGACCGGCTGGGACTGGGTCGTCAACGCCCTCCACCTCCAGAGTTGCGGTTGCTGTGCGGGGTACCCGTGGTGGGACTGCTGCTACGGGGTGCGGGCGGGGGTGTGGCCCCGCCGCCGCGGTTGTCGCCGCCGCGGCTGCTGTGGGCGGCGACGCCGCCGGCGAGGGGGTTGGCGGGGCGGGCCTGGGAGCCCTGGCCGCCGCCGCTGTCGCGGGTGCTGTGGGTCTTGATGCCCTGGGAGACGAGGGAGGCGGGGGAGGAGATGACGGCGGCGGCCGTGTTCTCGCCGGCGCGGTGGAGCCGGTTGTTGCGGGAGGCGGCGATCTCGTCGCCGAAGCCGGGGACGAAGCGGTAGATGACCGCGGAGGAGAAGATGGCGAGCAGGATGATCGCGAGGCCGGAGACGACGGCGGAGAACGAGTCGGGGCCGGTGCCGGAGGAGAGGGCGCCGGCGAGGCCGAGGACGATCACGATGACCGGCTTGACGAGGATCACCGCGATCATGATTCCGGCCCAGCGGCGGACGTGGCCCCACATGTTCTTGTCGACGAGGCCGGAGTAGACGACGACGCCGAGGAGGGCGCCGACGTAGAGCATCACGGCGCGGAGGAACAGCTCCAGGTAGAGGACGCCGGCGGCGAGGACGGTCACCAGCGACACGATGATCAGCATGATGGGGCCGCCACCGATGCTGTCGCCCTTCTGGAGGGCCTGTTTGAAGCTGCCGAAGAAGACGTCGGTCTGCTGGCCGGTGCCGGAGGCGATGACCTCGGTGACGGCGTCGGTGGCGTTGACGACGGTGTAGAGGATGAGCGGGGTGAAGGCGGAGGCGAGGACCGTCAGCCAGAGGAAGCCGATGGCCTCGGAGAGTGCGGTGGTGAGGGGGACGCCGCGGATGGCTCGTTTGGCGACGGCGAGGAGCCAGAGGAGGAGGGTGAGGAAGGTGGCGGCGGCGAAGACGATCGCGTACCGGCCGAGGAACTCCAGGTTGGTGAAGTCGACGTCGGCGGTTTCTTTGACGGCCTTGGAGAGGTAGTCGATGGTGGCGATGGCGGCGTCGGCGCAGCCGCGGGCGAGGGAGGAGAGGGGGTCGAGGGCGGTGGTCGGGTTGGGCAGGGGTGCCTGGGTGCCGCCGCCGGACTCGCTCCTCTCGCAGAGCTGGCGGGCCGTTCCCGTGAGGAGCTCGCACGCCTTGTTGCCCGGGGTCGGGGTCGGAGTGGGGGCCGTCGGGGTCGGGGTGGGGGCCGCGTGGGCAGCCGGGGCGAGCAGGAGGGGGGCGGCGAGGAAGGCGGCGAAGGCCGCGGTCGTCGCGCGCCCGGCCAGGCTTCGGCTAGCGGGCATAGGTGAACGCTCCGTATCCCTCGACGGCCTCGGCGATCTCGTCGGCCGTGGAGGCGCGGTTGTCGCCGTTGACCGGGGTGGGGCCTTCGCTCTGGCTGAAGGACTCGATGCGCCAGTCGCCCCCGACCCACGTGAGCTTCTGCGTGACGGTGAACCAGGTGGCGGTGACGGGCTTGGTCGATCCTGCGCCGGCGAGGCCGCCCAGACCGGTGCACCAGACGTCGACCGTCGCGGAGTTCTCCGTGTAGTCACGGACCTTGGCGCCGACGGGGACGGTGCGTGAGACGAGGGTCGTGCCGGCGGGCGCGGTGCCGTTCTCGTCGAGTCCCATGCCGGCCATGAGGCCGGCGGAGTAGGAGGCGTCGAGCTTCTTCAGGAGGTCTTCCACGACGGCGGGGTCGTGGATGGCGCGCACGATCTCCTCGCGCGGGCCGTCCTGGAACATCTCGGCCGAGCCGAGCACCACCGCGTAGTTCGTCGCCGCGCTCTGCGCGCCCTGCTCGGTGCGGGCGAAGCCTGCGGGGAGGCGGCCGTTCTTGCCGGTGACCGGGCGGATGCCTGTTGCTGCCGTCGGGGCCGTCTTGCCCGGGGTGCCTGCTGCGGGGGCCGCGTCCGCCGGGTCTCCGCCGCCGCGGTTGGCGAAGGCGATCGCCGCGATGAGGAGGACCACCACGCCCACGACCGTGAGGAGGGAGCGGGAGCTGCGGACGGGGCGGCGGGCGCCTCCGTAGACGTCGCCGCTGTTGCCCTCGGGCAGGCGGGTCCGGGTCTGGCCCGAGCCGCCCACGCCGCCGAAGCCGTCGTGCTCGTCGCCGAGGCTCATGCCGGGTACGCCCCCTCACTCGTTCGCGGGTACGACAGTGCTGCAGGATGGCTGGCCATCAGGGAACGCACACACAACATCAGCAGGCCTCAGGAGGATGGAGTCCGACGGGGGATCAGACGGCCATCCCGTACACGATGGTGAAGAGCGTCCCCAGCGATCCGATGATGAAGACGCCGGTGAGGCCGGCCACGATCAGGCCCTTGCCCTGTTCCGCGCTGAACGTGTCGCGGAGTGCGGTCGCGCCGATGCGCTGCTTGGCCGCTCCCCAGATGGCGATGCCGAGGCAGAGCAGGATGGCCACGGCCATCACGACCTCGATCATCACCTTGGCTTCGTTGCCCAGGCTGCCGAAAGGCCCCCAGTTCGGGGCGATTCCACCGATGATGGTGGTGATGTCGCCCTTTTCTGCCGCCAGGTACATGTAACTCACCGCCCCTGTTGGGTAGTTAACTGCCCTTGCCGGACGGCATGGGTCATCGCCCTATCTTCGCTGATGAAACCGCTCGCGTGTGACGGCTTGACGGCTCTCTTTACCCGATCCCCGCACACTTGACCGGTCTGACCGTCTTGACCTGCGGTGGTGTGGCCGGTTTCTATGCGAAGAAGCGTATGGTCACTCTGTGTATCACGGAGGGTGACTCCGGGCAATGATTGTCGTTGTTGCACTCTTGGGGCGCCGTCGCGCCGCCGGTTCGGTCGTCGGTGCGCGTCCTGCGGAAGAACTGACGGCACGTCGCGCAACCACCCCGTCGGGCCCCTCGCCGCCTAGACTGACTCCGGGGCGTACTGCCAAGAGCCAAGGGGTGGTTGACGGTGCGTAAGGCTGGCAAGGCGTGGCTGGTGGCCGGTGGGGCCCTCGGGGTCTGCCTCGGCTTCGTCGCCCTGCTCGTCGTCGGGACGTACTCCGCGGCGGCGGGTCTCATCGGCGGAGCGGGCAGCGGCAAGAACGGCACCGTGGGGCTGGCCAAGGGCTCGGTCCCCGCCGCCTACCAGGGGCTCGTGCAGAAGTGGGGCAACCTCTGCCCCGCGATCAACCCCGCCCTGCTCGCCGCGCAGCTCTACCAGGAGAGCGGCTGGAACCCGCGGGCCGTCTCCCCGGCCGACGCGCGGGGCATCGCCCAGTTCATCCCGGGGACCTGGGCCGGGCACGGCATCGACGGGGACGGCGACGGGGACCGCGACATCTGGGACCCGGCGGACGCGATCCCCTCGGCCGCCTCGTACGACTGCGAGATCGCCGGCTACGTGAAGAACGTGCCCGGGGACCCGGCGAACAACATGCTGGCCGCGTACAACGCGGGCGCGTACCGGGTCATCCGGCACAGCGGGGTGCCGCCCATCAGCGAGACGCAGAACTACGTGCGGATCATCCGCTCCCTGGAGAAGAGCTTCGCCCGGCCGGTGGGCCGCGTCGAGCCCTCCCGGCAGGCCGCCGGCGCCATCCACTACGCCCAGCAGAAGCTCGGCACCCCCTATCTCTGGGGTGGTACGGGCACGGCCGCGCAGAATGGCCGGTTCGACTGCTCCGGGCTGACCAAGGCCGCGTACGAGAACGTCGGCATCGAGCTGCCGCGCGTCGCCAACGACCAGTACAACGCCGGGCCGCACCCGAGCAGGGACGAGCTCCTCCCCGGCGATCTCGTGTTCTTCTCCGACGATCTGACGAACTCGCGGGCCATCCGCCACGTCGGTATCTACGTCGGCGGCGGGTACATGATCGACGCCCCGCGCACCGGTGCGGTGATCCGTTTCGACCGGATCGACACCCCCGATTACTTCGGTGCGACCCGGGTCACCAAGGAAGGCGCCGCCGCGCTGCCCACCCATCTTCCGCAGGCGTAGGGGCAGGAGACGGACCGTCGGGTCGTAAGGGACATGGCCGGAACTCTCCGTCATGCAGTGGCCCTGAGCTGCGGTGAACCGTCACTCTTCGATAACGTCCTCATGATCCACCGGCGACAGCGGAACGCGCGCCTCAGGCAGTTCGTTCCCTGATCCGAACGCTCTGACCACGGGGGTGGGAAGACAGACACGAGAAGCAAGGGGCCGCAGCAGATGGCTGGACTCGCATCGGACGGTTCCAACCCCGATGTCAGCCTGCTCTACGACATCAACGGCCTCGCGAAGGCCGCTCCGCCGTGGTTCGACCGCGTCATGGAGTTCGTCGGCGAGTACGGGATCATGCTCGGGATGGTCCTCGTCGTGCTCTGGTGCTGGTGGAGCGTCCGCCGCGGCGGCACCCTCGGGGACTCCGTGTCCGCCGTCGCCGGGCTCGTCTGGGCCCCGCTGGCCGCCGGTATCGCCCTTCTCGTCAACATCCCCATCCGGGGCTTCGTCGAGCGCCCCCGGCCCTTCAACGACCACCAGGGCCTCGACGTCCTCGTCGCGGGCAAGACCGACTTCTCGTTCGTCAGCGACCACGCCACCATGGCCATGGCGCTCGGCGTCGGCCTCTTCGTCGCCCATCGGAAGTTCGGCCTCGCCGCCATCGGCCTCGCCCTCGCCGAGGGCTTCGCCCGGGTCTACATGGGCGTGCACTACCCGACCGACGTGATCGGCGGATTCGCCCTCGGTACGGCGGTGGCGCTGCTCCTCGCCCCCGTCGCGCTCGCCCTGCTGACCCCGCTCGTCTCCGCCGTCGCCCGCTCCGGCCGCGGCGCCCGGCTCGTCCGCTCCCGGCGCGCCCCGGAACCGCGCAGGCCGGAGGCCGTCGGCATCCCCGAGCCCCGGCTCGGCGGCCCCGCCACCGGCACGGACCAGAACGACCTCGCGGCCTAGGGGGTACACGGCCCAGGGCGTACACGGCCCAGGCCTGACACGGCCCAAGCCGGACACGGCCCAGGGGCTCAGCCGCTCAGGGGCCTTCGGGGGATGTCGTGCGGAGATGTTCCGAGGCGTCCGTACGGGCTCTGTCCCGCGATCTGCGGGCCGGCCCCGACCAGCCGCAGCTGCACCTGGCCAGCGCGAACGAGCCGCGCTCCGTCGTCGTGGTCGCGTGAGGGGAGGACTGCGCATGCACACGACCACCGTACTGCGCGTGACGGCTCGCCCGGGCCGTCGTTATGCGGAGCGGGTGTCCCCGAGCCCGCGGGATCCGGGGACGTGCGGGTCCCGGGCAAACAGCGGTGAGGCGTTGGGGGTTGGCAGGCGATGGTGGTGCAGGGGTACGGGCGTCCGCACGGTCGCGGGAGCGGGGCGTTCGCCGTCACCGCCGCCCTGGTCGGCTCACTCGTCGGGGGTTCGGCGGTCGCGGGCTGCGCCGCACCGGAAGACCCGAAGCCGGCGGTGGACCCGCTCCTCGCCGTACGGAACGCCGCCGACGCGCTGACCAGGGCCGGGACCTCCAAGGCGAGCACCTCCATGGAGATGGCCGCCGGCGGGACCCGGGTCACCATCCGGGGCGAGGGCGGCTACGACTTCCGCCGCCGCACCGGCCGGCTCCAGGTGGTGCTGCCCAAGGACGCGGCCGGGACCGACGAGCACCGGCCGATCACCGAGCTCCTCACCCCCGGCGCCCTCTACATGAAGAACCGGGGCGCGGGAGTGCCCGCCGACAAGTGGGTCCGCGTCGACACCACGGCCCTCGACGACGGGAACCTCGTCACGGGCGGGGCCACCGACCCGGCGGCCGCGGCGGAGCTGCTGCGGGGCGCCCGGGAGGTCACGTACCTCGGCGAGGTCGAGCTGGCAGGGGTGAAAGTCGGCCACTACCGAGGCGTCGCCGACATCGCCCACGCGGCACGCGTCGCCTCGCCGCAGCTGCGCGGGGCGCTCGCCGCGGCGGCGAAAGGGTTCGCCAAGGACACGGTGCCCTTCGACGCGTATCTGGACGCGGAGGGCCGGCTGCGGAAGGTCCGCCACCAGTTCAGCTTCAGCAACCAGGGCCGTACGGTCGCGGTCGCGTCGACCACCCTGCTGTACGGCTTCGGGGTCCGCGTCCAGGTGACGCTGCCGGACCGGCGGGACATCTACGCCGGGAAGATCAAGGCCTGAGCAGGGCCGCGGCCGGGCCCGGGTGGTTCGGACCATCGCCAAATGGTCCGGACGTGTCATGCGCGCTGGGTGGCGCTCTCCCTACGCTGGGAGACCGCCGGGAACCCTGGGAGACAGACGCCGGCAGGAAGAGGTGACCGCACGTGGCCCCGCCCGGTACAGCGACCATCCCCGCAGACCCGGACTGCGTCGCCCTCGCCGAGATCGAACTGTGCGGCGAACTGATCATCGCGGCCTCCGCCGCGGACGGGGAGCGCCTCAGCGCCGACCGGATCGACGAGATCCTGAGGGTCGCGGCCGAGCGGGCCGTACGGGAACGCTGACCGTACGGCCCCCCCCACCGCGCAGAAGGGGCCCGCTCAGGTGCGCATCATGCGGGCGATGGCCTTCGTGGCCTCCTCGACCTTGGCGTCGATGCCCTCGCCGCCCTTGGCGGCCGCGTCCGCGACGCAGTGCCGCAGGTGCTCCTCCAGGAGCTGGAGCGCGAAGGACTGGAGCGCCTTCGTCGACGCCGAGACCTGCGTGAGTATGTCGATGCAGTAGACGTCCTCGTCGACCATCCGCTGGAGACCGCGGATCTGGCCCTCGATCCGGCGGAGCCGCTTGAGGTGCTCGTCCTTCTGCTTGTGGTAGCCGTGCACGCCGTGGTCGTGGTCGGCAGGCTCGACGGCCCCGACAGCCTCGACGGTCTCGGGGGTGACCTGGTCCGCCTCGGTGGTCGTCATCGCGTCCTCCCGTTGTCCAGAAAGGGGGTGTATACCCCTCGTGGGTATATGGTACCGATCCCCGCCGGTCCGGGCGGGGGCCCGTGCAGTTCACTGTGCCTGATGGGCGACACTGAGAGGACGCCGGTTAGCCGTGGCCGGATGATGCGCCTAGCATCAGCCTGACCGAAACCCAGCACCCCGAGGACCTCACGTGCGATTTCGTCTGACCCCCAGGGAGACGAGCTTCTATGACATGTTTGCCGCGTCCGCGGACAACATCGTCACGGGCTCCAAGCTCCTGATGGAACTGCTCGGCGCGGAGCCTTCCGCCCGGGCCGAGATCGCGGAGCGGATGCGGGCAGCGGAGCACGCCGGCGACGACGCTACCCACGCGATCTTCCACCAGCTGAACTCCTCCTTCATCACACCCTTCGACCGCGAGGACATCTACAACCTCGCGTCGTCCCTCGACGACATCATGGACTTCATGGAGGAGGCCGTCGACCTGGTCGTCCTCTACAACGTCGAGGAGCTTCCCAAGGGCGTCGAGCAGCAGATCGAGGTGCTGGCGCGGGCGGCGGAGCTGACCGCCGAGGCCATGCCGAACCTGCGGACGATGGCCAACCTCACGGAGTACTGGATCGAGGTCAACCGCCTGGAGAACCAGGCCGACCAGATCCACCGCAAGCTGCTCGCGCAGCTCTTCAACGGCAAGTACGACGCCATCGAGGTGCTCAAGCTCAAGCAGATCGTCGATGTGCTGGAAGAGGCGGCCGACGCCTTCGAGCACGTCGCCAACACGGTGGAGACCATCGCGGTCAAGGAGTCCTGAGCTTCGTGGACACCTTCGCTCTGATCGTGACCATCGGTGTCGCGCTCGGCTTCACGTATACGAACGGCTTCCACGACTCCGCCAACGCCATCGCCACCTCGGTGTCGACCCGTGCGCTGACCCCCCGGGCGGCGCTGGCGATGGCGGCGGTCATGAACCTCGCGGGTGCCTTCATGGGCAGCGGGGTCGCCAAGACCGTCAGTGAGGGGCTCATCGAGACCCCGACCGGCGACAAGGGGATGGGCATCCTCTTCGCCGCGCTGGTGGGCGCGATCATCTGGAACCTCGTCACCTGGTACTTCGGTCTGCCGTCCTCCTCCTCGCACGCGCTGTTCGGCGGCATGGTGGGCGCGGCGCTCGCCGGTGGCACCGAGGTGATCTGGGGCGGGGTGCTCGACAAGGTCGTCATCCCGATGTTCATCTCGCCGGTGGTCGGCCTCGTGGTCGGTTACCTGGTCATGTGCGCGATCATGTGGATGTTCCGCAAGGCCAACCCGCACAAGGCCAAGCGCGGCTTCCGTATCGCGCAGACGGTGTCGGCGGCCGGCATGGCGCTCGGCCACGGTCTGCAGGACGCGCAGAAGACCATGGGCATCGTGGTGATGGCCCTGGTCATCGCCGATGTGCAGGAGTCCGGCGACGACATCCCGGTGTGGGTGAAGATCGCCTGTGCCGTGATGCTCTCGCTCGGTACGTACGCGGGCGGCTGGCGCATCATGCGGACGCTCGGCCGCAAGATCATCGAGCTGGACCCGCCGCAGGGCTTCGCGGCGGAGACGACGGGTGCGTCGATCATGTTCGGCTCGGCGTTCCTGTTCCACGCGCCGATCTCGACGACGCACGTCATCACCTCCGCGATCATGGGTGTGGGCGCGACGAAGCGCGTCAACGCGGTGCGGTGGGGTGTCGCCAAGAACATCATCCTGGGCTGGTTCATCACCATGCCGGCGGCGGCGCTGGTCGCTGCCGCGAGCTACTACGTGGTGCAGCTGTTCTTCGGCTGATGCCGTCGAGGCAAATGGTTGGGCCCGGCTCCCCTGTGGGGGAGCCGGGCCCTTTCGTCTTCACGGTGGCACCGCCATGCAGCACCGAAAGACGGTCTTGGGGGGGCGAGCGGTTTAGCCGAAGCGGCCGGAGATGTAGTCCTCGGTCGCCTGGACGCTCGGGTTGGAGAAGATGCGCTCGGTGTCGTCCAGCTCGATCAGCTTGCCGGGCTGGCCGACGGCCGCCAGGTTGAAGAAGGCCGTGCGGTCGGAGACGCGGGCGGCCTGCTGCATGTTGTGCGTCACGATGACGATCGTGAAGCGCTCCTTCAGCTCGCCGATCAGGTCCTCGATGGCGAGGGTGGAGATCGGGTCGAGGGCGGAGCAGGGCTCGTCCATGAGGAGGACGTCCGGCTCGACGGCGATGGCCCGTGCGATGCACAGACGCTGCTGCTGGCCGCCGGAGAGGCCGGAGCCCGGCTTGTTCAGGCGGTCCTTGACCTCGTTCCAGAGGTTCGCGCCCTTGAGGGACTTCTCGACGATGTCGTTGAGCGCGGCCTTCTTGTACTTGCCGTTCAGGCGCAGGCCCGCCGCCACGTTGTCGAAGATCGACATGGTGGGGAAGGGGTTGGGGCGCTGGAAGACCATGCCCACCGTGCGGCGCACGGCGACCGGGTCGACGTTGCTCCCGTACAGGTTCTCGTCGTCCAGCATCACCTTGCCCTCGACGCGGCCACCGGGGGTGACCTCGTGCATGCGGTTCAGGGTGCGCAGGAAGGTGGACTTGCCGCAGCCGGAGGGGCCGATGAAGGCCGTCACCGAGCGGGGTTCGACGGTCATCGAGATGTCGTCGATCGCCTTGTGGGCGCCGTAGTAGGCGGAGAGGCCGCTGACGTCGATTCGCTTGGCCATGGGGATCACTTCCAATTTGCCGCGGTCAGCGGCCGGTCTTCGGGGCCTTCCAGCGGGCGATGCCGCGGGCCACCAGGTTGAGGATCATGACGAAGGCGATCAGGACGAGCGCTGCGGCCCAGGCGCGGGACACGGCTGCGTCGGTGCCGACCGCGTACTGCTCGTACACGTAGAGCGGCAGGGAGGACTGGGCGCCTTCGAAGGGGTTCGGGTTGATGAGCTTCGTACCGAACACGAGGAGCAGGACGGGGGCCGTCTCACCGGTGATGCGGGCGACCGCGAGCATGACGCCCGTGGTGATGCCGCCGATCGCGGTGGGCAGGACCACCTTCAGGATCGTGCGCCACTTGGGGATGCCGAGGGCGAGGGAGGCCTCGCGGAGCTCGTTCGGGACGAGCTTGAGCATCTCCTCGGTGGAGCGGACGACGACCGGCATCATCAGGATGGCGAGGGCCATCGCGCCGGCGAAACCGGAGGGCCCGAAGCCGAGCATCAGGTTCCAGGTGGCGAGGATGAAGAGGCCGGCGACGATCGACGGGATGCCCGTCATGACGTCGACGAAGAAGGTGACGGCCTGGGCGAGCTTCCCGCCGCCGTACTCGACGAGGTAGACCGCGGTGAGGAGACCGATCGGGGCCGCGATCAGGGTCGCGATGCCGACCTGCTCGATGGTGCCGAGCAGTGCGTGGTAGACGCCGCCGCCGGCCTCGGTGTCGAGGACGCCGTTCATCGAGTGGGTCAGGAAGTAGACGTCGAGGACTTCCATGCCCTTGCTGATCGTGACCCAGGCGAGGGAGAGCAGCGGGATGACGGCGAGGACGAAGCAGACCCAGACGAGGCTGGTGGCGACGCGGTCCTTGGCCTGGCGGCTGCCTTCGACCTTGGTGGTGACGGCGTACGTCGTGAGGACGAAGAGCAGGCCGGCGATCATGCCCCACTGGACCTTGCTGTGCCAGCCGGCGGCGAGGCCGATCCCGATGCCCGCGGCGATGGAGAAGGCGGCGACGGCGGCCGGGGTCCAGCGCGGGAGGCGGGCGTGGGAGAGGGATCCGCGGCGCGGATCGACGGAGACCGGACGTTCCTGTATGGCGTGGCTCATGCCGCGGCCCCCGAGTACTCCTTGCGGCGGCCGATGATCCAGCGGGCGGCGCCGTTGACCAGCAGGGTGATGACGAAGAGGACGAGACCGGAGGCGATGAGCGCGTCGCGGCCGAACTCGTTGGCCTCGTTGAACTTGGCGGCGATGTTCTGGGCGAAGGTGCCGCCGCCCGGGTCGAGGAGGTGGCCCGAGATGAGGAAGCTGGGGGAGAGGACCACGGCGACGGCCATGGTCTCGCCGAGTGCGCGGCCGAGGCCCAGCATGGAGGCGGAGATGATGCCGGAGCGGCCGAAGGGCAGCACCGACATGCGGATGACCTCCCAGCGCGTGGCGCCGAGGGCGAGGGCGGCCTCTTCGTGCATCTTCGGGGCCTGGAGGAAGACCTCGCGGGTGACGTTGGTGATGATCGGAAGGATCATGATCGCCAGCAGGATGCCCACGGTGAAGAGGTTGCGGGCGGGGCCGTCGCCGGCCTTGTCGAAGATGTACGTCCAGCCCAGGTACTCGTCGAGCCACTGGTTGAGGCCGTCCAGGTACGGGACGAGGAAGATCGCGCCCCAGAGGCCGTAGATGATGCTGGGCACGGCGGCGAGCAGGTCGACGACGTACGCGAGCGGCTTGGCCAGCTTGCGCGGCGCGTAGTGCGAGATGAAGAGCGCGATGCCGATCGCGACCGGCACGGCGATGGCCATCGCGATGATCGAGGAGACGATCGTGCCGAAGGCGAGGACGGCGATGCCGAAGACCGGCGGGCTGCCGGCGGGGTTCCACTCGAAGGTGGTGAAGAAGTTGGTGCTGTCCTTCGAGATGGCGAGGACGGCACGGTAGCTGAGGAAGCCGGCGATCGCGGCCATGATCACGAGGAGGGTGATGCCGGAGCCTCGGGACAGACCGCTGAAGATGCGGTCCCCGGGGCGGGACGCGCTCTTGGCGCGCCGGCTCCTCTGTATGTCTGGTGTGGTGGTAGCCATCTGCTTCTCCGGTCTGCGGTGCCCGTACGGGTGTGCGGGCTCCTGGCGGCGGTGCACCGGATGCCGGGTCCGGCCCCTGTGGTGAGGGGCCGGACCCGGCCGGGGGTCAGGACAGGGTGGGGACGATCGCGCGGACCTTGGCCGCGATCTCGGCCGGGAGCGGGGCGTAGCCGGCGTCGGTGAGGACCTTCTGGCCCTCCTCGCTCGCGGTGTAGGTGAGGAACGCCTTCAGGGTCGGCAGGGTCTCCGCCTTGTTGCCCTTGTCGCAGGCGATCTCGTACGTGACGAGGACGATCGGGTAGGCACCCTCGGCCTTGGTCTTGTAGTCGAGGGAGAGGGCGAGGTCGTTGCCCGTGCCCTTGACCTTGGCGGCGGCGATGGCCTTGGACGCGTTCTCCGAGGTGGCGGCGACCGGGGCGGAGGCGCCGGTGTTGATGCTGACCGTGGAGGACTTGTTCGCGGCGGCGTACGAGAGCTCCATGTAGCTGATGGAACCCTCGACGTCCTTGACCGCGGTGGCGACGCCGGAGGAGCCGTTGGCGGCCTGGCCGCCCTCGGCGGGCCACGACTTCGACTTCGGGTCGTGCTTCCAGTCGGCCGGGGCGGCGGTCGAGAGGTACTTGCCCAGGTTCTGGGTGGTGCCCGACTCGTCCGAGCGGTGGAAGGCCTGGATGTTGGAGTCGGGAAGCTTGGCGCCCGGGTTCAGCTTGGTGATCGCCGGGTCGTTCCACTTGGTGATCTTGTTGTCGAAGATCTTGGCGATGGTGGAGGCGTCGAGGACGAGGTTGTCCACGCCTTCCAGCTTGTAGCCGATGGCGATGGGGCCGCCGACCATCGGCAGGTTGACGCCGGTGCCGCCCGCGCAGACCTTCTTCGACTCGGCGACCTCTTCGTCCTTCAGGGCGGAGTCGGAGCCCGCGAAGGCGACCTGGCCCTGGTTGAACTTGGTGATGCCGCCACCGGAGCCGATGCCCTGGTAGTTGATCTCGACGCCCTCACAGGCGGCCTGGAAGTTCTTGACCCACAGGTCCATCGCGTTCCGCTGGGCGCTGGAGCCGGCGGCCAGCAGCTTGCCCTTGGCGCCCTCACAGGAGATGTTCGACGCGGCGGCGGAGGTCGTGGTCTTGCCGCCTTCCTTCGCCGGGGTCTCCGTGTTGTTGTCCGAGCCACACGCCGAGAGGACCAGGGCGCCGGAGACGACGAGGGCACCGATCGCGGAGGCGCGAAGCCCGTTCTTGCGCGAAAGCTTCACTTTCGGGTGTTCCTTCCAGAAGCCGCCTTGCCGCGGACCCAGTGTCCTGTTCGTTCTACGGCGGCGTGTGTCGGGTGGTGGTGCACTGTTGCGCTTCGTGCACCGTGTGAGTCCGAAATTAGGCAGAACAGGTGAAGCGGTCGGCGGGGGAGAGTGAACGGAAAGTGAACCGTGCCGTAAGGCCGGGTGCGGGTACTCCGTACGGGGTGTCAGTGGCGTGAGGTGGCCATGGCGGCGTCCAGGAGTTCGCGGTCCCGTGGCTGGGTGAGGCGGGCGCGGGCCTCGCCCGGGGGCAGCCAGGCGAGGCGGTCGACCTCGCGGTTCGGCGCGAAGGCGCCGTCGAGGGCCCGGGCCGCCCAGTAGACGACCTCCTTGGGGCGGCCGGCCACCGGGTAGCGGGCCGTGGGGAGGCGGGGGCCGAGCGCGCAGCGCCGGCCCGTTTCCTCCAGGACCTCGCGCAGCGCGCAGGCCTCCGCGGTCTCCCCGCGCTTCCGCTTCCCCTTCGGGTGCGACCAGTCGTCGTACTTCGGCCGGTGGACGAGGGCGATCTCGATGCCGTGGCCGGAAACCGCCGGGCGCCAGAGCACGCATCCGGCGGCGCGGATCGGTTCCTGGAGGGGAGCGGTGCTCACGGGACCGGGGCCGTCGCTCTGCGCCAGGCGTGCTGGAAGGCGAAGCGGGCCGCTTCGACCTCGTGACGCTGGTCGGCGTGGAGGACCCCGAGGGCGTACGCCGTCGCCGGGGCGATCCGGGGGGTGCGGGCCGCCGCGGCGGCCGCCGCCGCGGCCTCGGCGGCGTCGCGGTGCCGGTCGAGGGCGCGGGCGGACTCGTACAGGACGGGGTCGGGCTCGCCGCCGGTGTGGAGGACCTCGGAGGCGTACCGGTGCAGGCGCAGCAGGTGCCGGGTCCGGTGCCAGGGCGCGTCCTGGGTCTCGCCGGCGGCGAGGGCGAGGGCGTCGGCGTTGTACGGGTGGGCCGCCCGGGTCAGCGGGAGCGCGGCCACCGATTCGAGGAGGCGCCGCTCGGCGACCGCGGCGGGCGCGTCCACGACCTCCATGGCGGGGGCCGAGCCCGCGGGGCCGAGGGGAACCTCGGAGGCGAGGAGGGCGACGGCGTCGGCGACCGCGTGGAAGCGGGCGGAGCCGAGGGCCTGGAGGGCCGCCGAGTGGGCGCGCGTACGGGCCAGGGTCAGCTGGCGGTCGAGGAGGGCGCCGGCCCGGGCGGCGCCGACGGTGAGTCCCGCTCCGGCGCCCGCTTGTGCTCCCGCTCCCGCCGCCGCCGCACCGCCGCGGGCGGCCGGCACCGGGGCGCCGCTGCTCGACAGGCGGGACAGCGCGTCCACCAGCCGGACGAGCCGGGAGGTGCAGGCGTGCTCCAGGGCCAGGGTCCCGGAGAGCCAGGCGAGCTCGGTCCGCAGCTGGTCGGCCCAGGCGGCGTCGAGCAGCGGCCGGAAGGTGTGGAGGGTGCCGCTGATCCGGCGGGCGGCGGCTCTCAGCGTACGGGCGGCCTCGTCCGTACCGGCCGCGTCCGAGCCGCTTTCGCCGTGGATCCGCAGGCCGCGGAGGAAGTCCGCGGCCCGGGCATGGAGATAGGGGGCCACGACCTCCCCCGCCGTGACGTCCCGCAGGGGGTCAAGGTTGTGCACGCCGGCGCCTCCGCGCGTCGATGAGCATCTCCTGGACGTGCCGCAGCGGCCGGCCCTCGGGATCGGTCGCGTGCCGCGTCCAGTTCCCGTCGGGGCCGAGGTGCCAGGAGGAGGTGGTGTCGGACATCCCGGTCTCCAGGAGCCGGGTCAGGGCAGCCCGGTGGGCCGGGTCCGAGACCCGTACGAGGGCCTCGATCCGGCGGTCCAGGTTGCGGTGCATCATGTCGGCGCTGCCGAACCAGACCTCGGGTTCGCCGCCGTTGCCGAAGGCGAAGATCCGGGAGTGCTCCAGGAAGCGACCGAGGACCGAGCGGACCCGGACGTTCTCGGAGAGGCCGGTGACCCCGGGGCGCACGGCGCAGATGCCGCGGACCCAGATGTCGACCGGCACTCCGGCCCGGGAGGCCTGGTAGCAGGCGTCGATGATCGCTTCGTCGACCATCGAGTTGACCTTGATCCGGACGTACGCGGGCCGGCCGGCGCGGTGGTGGGCGATCTCCTTGGTGATCCGGGAGACCAGACCGTCCCGCAGCGACTTGGGCGCCGTGAGCAGCCGCCGGTACGTCTCGCGGCGCGAGTAGCCGGAGAGCCGGTTGAACAGGTCGGACAGGTCCGCGCCGACCTGGGGGTCGGCGGTGAGCAGGCCGAGGTCCTCGTAGAGCCGGGCCGTCTTGGGGTGGTAGTTGCCGGTGCCGACGTGCGAGTACCGGCGGAGGAGGTCGCCCTCCTGCCGGACGACCAGCGACAGCTTGCAGTGCGTCTTCAGGCCGACGAGGCCGTAGACGACGTGGCAGCCGGCCTCCTCCAGCTTCCGCGCCCACTTGATGTTGGCCTGCTCGTCGAAGCGGGCCTTGATCTCGACGAGGACGAGGACCTGCTTGCCGGACTCGGCGGCGTCGATGAGGGCGTCCACTATCGGGGAGTCGCCGGACGTCCGGTACAGCGTCTGCTTGATCGCGAGGACGTCCGGGTCGGCCGCCGCCTGCTCCAGGAAGGCCTGCACGGAGGTGGAGAAGCTGTCGTACGGGTGGTGCAGCAGCACGTCCCGCTCGCGCAGCGCCGCGAAGATGTCCGGCGCGGACGCCGACTCGACCTCGGCCAGGTCCCGGTGCGTGCCCGCGACGAACTTCGGGAACTTCAGCTCAGGCCGGTCCTGCCCGGCGATGCCGAAGAGACCGGTCAGGTCGAGCGGGCCGGGCAGCGGGTACACCTCGGCGTCGGAGACCTTCAGCTCGCGCACGAGGAGATCGAGGACGTACGGGTCGATGGACTCCTCGACCTCCAGGCGGACCGGCGGGCCGAAGCGGCGCCGCATGAGCTCCTTCTCCAGGGCCTGGAGCAGGTTCTCGGCGTCGTCCTCCTCGACCTCCAGGTCCTCGTTCCGCGTCACCCGGAACATGTGGTGCGCGAGCACCTCCATGCCGGGGAACAGCTCCTCCAGGTGCGCCGCGATGACGTCCTCCAGGGGGACGTACCGCTGCGGGGAGGCCTCCAGGAAGCGGGAGAGCAGCGGCGGCACCTTGACGCGCGCGAAGTGGCGGTGGCCGCTGACCGGATTGCGGACGACCACGGCGAGGTTGAGGCTCAGGCCGGAGATGTACGGGAAGGGGTGCGCCGGGTCCACGGCGAGCGGGGTGAGGACGGGGAAGATCTGCTGCCGGAACAGGGTGAAGAGCCGCGCCTGCTCCTTCTCCGTGAGCTCGGGCCAGCGGATCAGGTGGATGCCCTCGTCGGCCAGGGCCGGTGCGACGTCCTGCTGGTAGCAGGCGGCGTGCCGGGCCATGAGCTCGCGCGAGCGGGTCCAGATGAGTTCGAGGACCTCGCGGGGCTGGAGGCCGGAGGCGGAGCGGGTGGCGACGCCGGTGGCGATGCGGCGCTTGAGACCGGCGACCCGGACCATGAAGAACTCGTCGAGGTTCGAGGCGAAGATCGCGAGGAAGTTCGCTCGTTCGAGGAGGGGGGTCGTGGGGTCCTCGGCCAGTTCGAGGACGCGTTCGTTGAACGCGAGCCAGCTGCGTTCCCGGTCGAGGAAGCGGCCCTGCGGCAGCTCGTCGCCGAGGGAGCCGTCGGCGACGTACGTGTCGGGATCGGCGTCCACGTCGGCGACGATGGCGGCGTCGGCGCTGTCCATGGCCTGCGGGCGGTGTGCGGCTATGGACCCGAGGGACGACGCGGCGGACGTCCGGGCGGACGAGGACGCGGACGTCTGGGATGACGTCTGGGCCGACGACTGGGCGGACGTCTGGGCGGACGGCGTGGCGGAGGACTGGACCGGGACCTCGGCGGGCTGCTGGCTCATGGCCCCATTCTTCCGCGCGAAGGGGTCATCGGGCGCGTCGGAGCGGGCCGTGGGGGAGGGAAGTCTCCCCTTGGGGAGGACCGCCCTGCCGGGCGTGGTCACGGAGCGCTTCATTGCGTGAGCGTCGCAAGCGCGTCTGAATGGCCGGTAACGACGACATGTCGTCCCGGAATCGGGGGCGGGGCCGTGTCAGGGCCCCGCCCCGGGCGTGCGGCGTGCGGGTCTACGCGTGTCGGGCACGCAGGACGCGGAAGGCGGCGTACAGCGCGAGGGCGGCGAGGGCGAGGACGATTCCGGTCTCGATGAGCTGGGTGGGCCAGAAGTGGGATGCGGGGTGGTAGTCCCAGTAGCTGCCGGTGACGTTCATGTCGGCCGGGCAGACGTCCCAATGCTCGGTCCGGTCGAAGCAGGCGTGGCTCGGCAGGCGTTCCCCGGTGGCGGTGAGCAGGCCTGTTTCGGTCCCGCGGGAGGCGATGTCCACGGAGATGCCGTGGGTTCCGGGGAGAGGCCCGGTCAGGGTCTTCACCGGAATCAGCGACCAGCGGAGCGAGGCGATGACGAGCAGGATGAGGCCGGTGACGAGGCCGGTGAGGGCCATGGCCGTCACGGTGCGGCGGACCAGCTGGCCGATCAGGGAGCCGAGGGCGAGCGCGAACAGCGACTGGGCGACGAGGACGGGTCCGGTGGACACGTACGGGCCCGGTTCGTACCAGAGGAAGGACGAGGTGTCGCCGAGGTTCGCCCAGCCGAGCCGGTAGGCGCCGATCAGGGTGATCGTGCCGACGACGGTCACGGCGCCGGCGACCGCGAGCTTCGTGCCGAGCCAGCGTGCGGGGGAGACGGACTGGGTGAGGGCGAGCTTGTACGTGCCCGATTCCAGCTCGCGCGCCACCATCGGGCCGGCGACGAACGCTCCGACGAGGAAGGGGACGACGGTCATGCCGGTCTGGGCCCAGTCCACGGCGATGCGGAGGAGGGAGTGGGCGTGGACCCCGTTCGTACCGACCGTTCTGCTGTCCCAGTAGCGGACCCAGACCATGCCCACGAGGCTCAGCAGGACTCCGGCGCCCGCCAGCCACAGCGTCCGCCGGTACTGGCGGACCGTCACCCAGGAGGGGCCCTTCAGGGCGAGCGTGCTCATGCCGAGGCTCCTTCGGGGGCGCGGAGGTGGGCGAGGAGGAGGTCCTCCAGGGAGGGTTCCTGGGTTTTCCAGGGCCCTTCGACCGGGCCCTCGTGGCGGATGAGGGCCGTGAGCTGACGGCCCGTCGTGCGGGACTCGACGACCGCGTGCGGGGAGAGGTCGGCGACCGGGCCCGTGAGCAGGGTGTGGGCGGCGAGGAGTTCGTCCACGGCGCCGTCGAGGCGGATCCGGCCGCCGTGGAGCAGGAGCAGGTGGTCGCAGGCGCCCTCCAGCTCGGTGAGGATGTGCGAGGACATGACGACGGTCGTGCCGTGTTCGGCGGCGTCGGCCATGAGCAGGCCCATCAGCTGGTGGCGGGCGAGCGGGTCGAGGTCGGCCATCGGCTCGTCCAGGAGCAGGAGTTCGGCCCGCTTGCCGAGGGCGAGCGCGAGGGCGACGCGGGTGCGCTGGCCGCCGGAGAGGTCGCGTACGAGGGCGTGCGGGTCGAGTTCGTCGGCCACCACGCGCTGCGCGGCGGTCTCGTCCCAGCGGCCCGGGTTGAGCTCGCGGCCCATGCGCAGGGTGTCGGCGACGGAGAGCCGGGGGTGGAGCGGCTTCTCCTGGGCGACGTACGCGAGGTGCTCGCGCGCGGGGGCCTCGATGGTGCCCTCGGTGGGGCGGAGGAGCCCGGCGGCGAGGGCGAGGAGGGTGGACTTGCCGGCGCCGTTGGGGCCGACGAGGGCGCAGATCCGGCCGGCGGGGAGGGCGAACTCGCACTCCCGCAGGGCCCAGCCGCGGCCTCTCCCTCCGTATTTCTTGCCCAGGAGACCGGCCTCCAGCGCGATGCCGTCTCTCGTCATGCGTCGTCCCCCTCGAAGTGTTCCTTCAGTACGGATGTGAAGAGCGCGGACACGTCCTCGCGGTCCAGTCCCGCGGCGCGGGCGCGGCGGGCCCAGTCGGCGAGTTCGCCGCGGAGGGGCGAGTCGGCGGGGCCCGTGCCGAGTGTGGTGCGGACGAAGGTGCCCAGGCCTCTGCGGGCCTCGACGAGGCCCTCGCGTTCGAGCTCGCGGTAGGCCTTGAGGACCGTGTTGGGGTTGATGGCCGTCGATTCGACGACCTCGCGTGCGGTGGGCAGTCGGTCGCCGGGTTCCAGGAGGCCCATCCGGAGGGCCTGCTTCGTCTGCTGGACGATCTGGAGGTAGGTGGCGACGCCACTGCGCCGGTCGATGCGGTACTCGACCACGTTCCCTTCCACCACCCTTTCACTAATCAAGTAGTGAAAGGGTGGTGGAAAGAAGGGGGCGGTGTCAACCGCCCCCTGCCCTCAAAGGGTTTGAAGGAGAGTCAGGACTCCGTGCGGTACATCAGGTCCACCTCGTGCGTCACGAAGCCGAGCCGCTCGTAGACCGTCACCGCCGCCGTGTTGTCCGCGTCCACGTACAGCATCGCCGTCGGCAGCCCCTGCGCCGCCAGGTACCGCAGGCCGATCGCCGTGAGCGCCTTGCCGAGGCCGCCGCCCTGCGCCTCGGGCAGGATGCCGACCACGTACACCTCGCCGAGCTGCTCCTCGGCGTGCGTCTTCGTCCAGTGGTAGCCGATCAGCTTCCCGTCACGCTCCGCCAGGAAGAAGCCCTTCGGGTCGAACCACGGCTCGGCCATCCGGTCGTCCAGGTCGCGCTGCGTGAGCGAGCCCTGCTCGGGGTGGTGCGCGAAGGCGGTCGCGTTGACGGCGAGCCAGGCCGTGTCGTCCTGGCCGGGGACGAACGTCCGGACGGTGACGCCCTCGGGCAGCACCGGATCCGGGATGTCCAGCGGCGTCAGGGACCGCCGCAGCTGGCGCAGTTCGCGGAAGAGCGTCAGGCCGAGGACCTGCGCGAGGTGCCGGGCCGCCGACTTGCCGCCGTGCGCCCAGACGCGCAGCCGCTTGCCGGACGCGCCGAGCAGGGCGGTACCGAGCGCCCGGCCGTGGCCGCGGCCCCGGTGGCTCGGGTGGACGACGAGCTCGGCGGCCGGGGCCTCGATCGGGTCGGTCTCCTCCAGCTGGGCGTAGCCGTAGAGGTGCGGTCCGACGGAGAGCAGGAAGTGGCGCACGCCCTCGCGGCGGCCGTGCCGCAGGTAGAGGCGCCCCTGCTCGGACACGGCGTGCAGCCCGTCGGCCCGGTCGGCGGCCTCAAGGAGCTCCAGTACGTCCTGGATCTGCTCGGGGGAGAGCTCGTCATACGTGTGGATCTGCCGTCCGGGTTCGATGGCCGGCGCCGCGTCGGAAGTCATGGGTACGAGCCTACGGTGACGTACCGCCGCCCCGGGGAAAGGCGGCGGCAACTGTCTTGTAACCCGCTACCCCCTGTTGCGCTACGCGCGTTGACTCTAGGCTGCACCGGCAGACGGGGGAGTAGATCAACGCCGCAAAAGGGGCAAGGGGCAAAGGGGAAAGATGGCAGCGACACCGGGGAACAAGCGGAAGAACAAGACCGGGCGGCGCATTCTGGCCGCCGGGGCGGGACTCGCGACCGTCGGCGCTCTGTTCGCCGCGATGCCGTCGGCGGGGGCCGCCGGGGACGAGTTCGCCGCCGGGAGCGAGAGCGCGTACGGGAACGGCAAGGGCTGGGGCCGGATGGTCGACGTCCAGCTGCTGTCCTTCAACGACCTCCACGGCAACCTGGAGCCGCCGACCGGCTCGTCGGGCCGGCTCACCCACCTCAAAGAGGACGGCACGACCGAAACCATCAACGACGTCGGCGGCGTCGAGTACCTGGCCACGCACCTGCGGCAGGCCCGCCAGGGCAACCGGTACTCCGTCACCGCCGCCGCGGGCGACATGATCGGCGCCTCGCCGCTGGTCTCCGGACTGTTCCACGACGAGCCGACCATCGAGGCGCTGAACAAGCTGAAGCTCGACGTGAGCTCGGTCGGCAACCACGAGTTCGACGAGGGCGCGCGCGAGCTGGCCCGCATGCAGAACGGCGGCTGTCACCCGACCGAGGGCTGTTTCGAAGGGGACAAGACCTTCAAGGGGGCGGACTTCCCCTACCTCGCGGCCAACGTGACGAACGAGAAGACCGGCAAGCCGCTGCTCGACCCGTACTTCATCTGGGAGCGCGACGGCGTCAAGATCGGCTTCATCGGCGTCACCCTCGAAGGCACGGCGAACATCGTGTCCGCCGAGGGCATCAAGGGCCTGAAGTTCGGCGACGAGGTCGAGACGATCAACAAGTACGCCAAGGTGCTGGAGCGCAAGGGCGTGAAGTCGATCGTCGCCCTGCTCCACGAGGGCGGCCTGCCGGCCTCGGGCGCGTACAACTACGACTGTGACAGCCCGGGTCCCGGCAACGGCATCTCCGGCCCGATCGTCGACATAGCCAAGAACGTCAGCCCGCAGGTCGACGCCCTGGTCACCGGCCACACCCACCAGGCCTACGCGTGCACCATCGCGGACCCGGCGGGCAAGCCGCGCACGGTCACCTCGGCGGCCTCCTTCGGCCGGCTCTACACCGACACGACGCTCACCTACGACCGTCGTACGAAGGACATCGTCCGCACCGCCGTCGCCTCCGCGAACCACGTCGTCACCCGTGACGTGAAGCCGGCCGACGACATGGGCAAGCTGATCAAGCGCTGGAAGGACCTGGCCGCGCCGATCGCCGGGCGTCCCGTCGGCCACATCTCCGCCGACATCGAGAACCCCCTCGATGTGGCGGTGTACGAGAAGCCGCTGGGCAACCTGATCGCGGACGCGCAGCTGGAGGGCATGGCCCCGGCGGACAAGGGCGGTGCGCAGCTCGCCCTGATGAACCCGGGCGGCGTCCGCGCGCCGCTGACCCACAAGGCGTCCGGCGCCGAGGGCGACGGGGTCGTGACCTACGGCGAGGCGTACACCGTCCAGCCGTTCACCAACATGATGACGGCGGTCGACCTGACCGGCGCCCAGCTCGTCACCACGCTCCAGCAGCAGGTCAGCGGCCTCAACCTGGCGGCCCCGAAGATCCTCCAGGTGTCGAGGAACTTCACGTACACCCTGGACATGACGAAGACCGGTGCCGACCGGATCGTGGTCGACTCGGTGCGGCTGAACGGTGAGGCGATCGACCCGGCGAAGACCTACCGGGTCGCGATGAACGAGTTCCTGTCCGGTGGCGGCGACGGCTTCGCCGTCCTGAAGGAGCACAAGAACAAGCTGGTCGGCGCGTCCGACCTGGACATGTTCACCGCCTACCTGGCGGCGCACTCCTCGGCCACCGCGCCGCTGGCTCCGCCGGCGACGGGCCGCATCACGGTCGTCAAGTAGCCCTTCCGGGCCCCTGAGCGAGGGGGCGGCGGACCGTTCCGACGGGTCGCCGCCCCCTTTCGCGTACGTCCGGAAGACCCCTGGTGTGTTTGTCGTGACCCTGACATCATCCGGCTCATGGAGCGACGACGTTTTCTCGTGGGTGCCCTCGGCGCCGGGGCCGCAGTGATGCTCGGGGCGCCCGCCGCGTCCGCCGTGGACGTACGGGCCTGGATGGCGGCGCACGGGGACGGTACGGCCCTGCGGCAGCTGACCATCCCTGGAACCCACGACTCCGGCGCCCGCTACGGCGGCCCCTGGACCGAGTGCCAGAACAGCACCATCGCCCAGCAGCTGGACAGCGGGATCCGGTTCCTCGACGTCCGGTGCCGGGTGACCGGCGGGTCCTTCGCCATCCACCACGGCGCCTCGTACCAGAACCTGATGTTCGGGGACGTCCTCGTCGCCTGCCAGGCCTTCCTCGCCGCCCACCCCTCCGAGACCGTCCTCATGCGCGTCAAGCAGGAGTACTCGGAGGAGTCCGACGCGACCTTCCGCGCCGTCTTCGACGACTACCTCGACGCGCGCGGCTGGCGCTCCCTCTTCCGGATCGGCGACGGCCTGCCGCTCCTCGGCGAGGCCCGCGGCCGCGTCGTCCTGCTCGCGGACAACGGAGGACTGCCGGGCGTCCGCTACGGCGACGGCTCGCTCTTCGACATCCAGGACGACTACATGGCCGAGCCGTTCGGCAAGTACCCCAAGATCGAGGCCCACTTCAGGAAGGCCGTCGCCCAGCCCGGGAAGCTGTACGTCAACTACGTGTCGACCGCCGCCGCGCTCCCGCCCCGCTGGAACGCCGACCGGCTCAACCCCCGCGTCCACTCCTGGCTCGACGGCGCCGAGGCCGCCGGGCGGACCGGGCTCGGAATCGTCCCCATGGACTACCCGAACACCCGGTCAGGCCTCGTCGAGGCCCTGCTCCGGCACAACTAGCCGCAACTAGCCGCAACTAGCCGGAGCGCGAGGCCTTCTCGCCGTGGACGGCGGTGTACTCGGCCGCCAGCCAGGGTCCCAGGTCGTCGATGAGCACGGAGAGGACCGCCGGATCGGGCGAGGGCGCGCGGCCGGTCGCCACGGCGAGGCGCATCTGCTCGGCACGCTCCGGGTAGAAGCCGGCGAAGGCCGCGGCGGACCGGTCGAGGTCGCTGGTCCAGCCGCCCCACCGGGGCATGACCAGGGTGAACCCGGTACGGACGAGCCGGCGCCCGACCCTTCTGCCGAGGGCGCGGCGGTCGTCGCCCCGGGCCGCGCGGTCGCGCCAGCCGGGGAGCAGACGGGCGAGGTCGCCGTTCGTCTCGCGGGCGAGGAGCGAGGTGGGGCGGTACCGGGGGAGTTCGTCGGAGAGGTCGGGGCCGAGGAGCGGGGTGCAGAGGCAGGCGACGAAGAAGCCCGCGTCGTGGCGCTCGGCCTCGCTGAGCAGGAGTCGCGTGCCGGACAACAGGATGCCGACGCCGTCGGTCTGGGGGAAGTCGCGGTCGAGCGCGGTCTCGACGGCACGGGCGTCGGCGCGGTCGGCCGCGGTCGGCTCGTCGTGGAGGGCGAGCTGGAGATCGAGGTCGGAGACGCCCGGGGTCGCGGTGCCGCGGGGAACGCTGCCGTACAGGTAGGCGCTGTGCAGGCGGTCCGGGCCGAACGTTCCCGAGATCCGGGCGCGGGCGGCCTCGACGACCGGCGCGAACGCCTCGGACACCCGCTCCAGGGCGCCTTCGCGCGCGATCGTTCCGTCGGGGGCGAGGCCGCGTTCGTCGTCCATGGCGACACTGTGCCCCGCGACTCGCGTCGGCCGCCTCCGGGTTTCGGCCGACGCAGGCGGCGACGCTCTCCGGTGCTCCGGTCTTCAGCGCTCCGGTCTTCAGCGCTCCGGCCGTCAGTGCTCCGGCCGTCAGTGCTCCGGTCGTCAGCGCTCCGGCGGCGGAGTCGGCGCGCCCGGCAGGCGGACCGTCGCCACCGTGCCGCCGCCCGGGGCCGGGGCGAGGCTCGCCGAGCCGCCCGCCTGGTGGACCGTACGGGCGACGATCGAGAGGCCCAGGCCCGAGCCCGGCAGGCTGCGGGCCGACGGGGAGCGCCAGAAGCGGTCGAAGACGTGGGGCAGCTCGTCCGGCGGGATGCCGGGGCCGTGGTCCCGGACCGTCAGCTCGCCGCGCATCAGGGTCACCTCGACCGTGCCCCGGGGCGGCGAGAACTTCACCGCGTTGTCCAGGACGTTGACGAGGGCGCGCTCGATCGCCGCCGGCTCGGCCCGTACGTACCAGGGCGCGAGGTCCGTGACGAAGGTCAGCTCCGGGCCGCGCAGCCGCACCCGGTCCAGGGCCGCGCGCAGGATGGTGTGGAGCGGGACCACTTCGAGGGGGCCGGGCCGTACGGTGTCCGGGCGCGCCAGCTCCTGGAGGTCGCCGATCAGGGCCGCCAGTTCCGTCATCTGCGCCTTCACCGAGGCCATCAGGGCCCGCCGGTCGTCCGGCGGGATCGCCCGGCCGGTCTCCTCGCTCCGCGCGAGCAGCTCGACGTTCGTCCGGAGCGACGTGAGGGGCGTACGGAGTTCGTGGCCGGCGTCCGCGATCAGCTGCGCCTGCCGGTCGCGGGAGGTCGCGAGCGCCGCCGTCATGGCGTTGAAGGAGCGCGACAGGCGGGCGATCTCGTCCTCGCCGTCCACCGGGATGCGGACGGTCAGGTCCTCGGTCGCGGCCACGTGCTCGACGGCGCCGGTCAGCCGGTTCACCGGTTCGAGGCCGGTCCGCGCCACCCACAGCCCGGCCGCGCCGGCGCCGACGACGCCGATCCCGGAGACCAGGAGGAGCACCCAGCGGAGGGTGGACATCGAGTTGTCGATCTCGGCGAGCGGGCGGGCGACGGAGACCGCGAGCCCGGGCGGGCCGTCGTGCGGGTAGGTGTAGACCCGCATCTCCCGGCCGTCGTCGTCCTTCACCGTGTGCAGCGCGTACGACAGCTGGCCGCGTGCCACGGCGAGGTCGGCGGGGCCGGCCGGGATCGCGGCCTGGCCCGAGGTGCACACGCTGCCGTTGGCGAAGAGCAGCTGCACGGTGTACGAGCCGCCCACCGGCGGCGGCGTCGTGCCCAGGCGGCACAGGGTGAGCAGGTTCTGCACGGAGGCGGCCTCCAGCCTGCTGCTGCGCAGCGAGGAGTCCAGCTCCGCCTCCAGCTGGGCCCGCGTCACGAACCAGCAGGCCAGCGAGACCGCCGCCACCGCGACCGCCACCGCGAACGCGGTGAGCAGCGCGAGCCGCGACCGCAGGGGCCGCGACCGGAACCAGGCGAGCGGGCGGAAACGGGCGAGCGGCCGGAAGCGAGACCCGGGGCGGGGTCCGTCGCCGGGCGCGGGCCGGGGTCCGTCGCCGGACGTGGGTCCGCTGCCGGGCGCGGGCCGGGGTCCGTCGCCGGACGTGGGTCCGCTGCCGGGCGCGGGTCGGGGCTCGTCGCCGGACGTGGCTCCGCTGCCGGACCCGGGCCGGGGCTCGTCGCCGGGCCGTGGCGTCTCCGGGACGGTCACTCGCTTCCTCCTCCGCGCAGGACGTAGCCGACGCCCCGCACCGTGTGCACGAGGCGCGGCTCGCCGCCCGCCTCCGTCTTGCGCCGCAGGTACATCACGTACACGTCGAGCGAGTTCGAACTCGGCTCGAAGTCGAAGCCCCACACCGCCTTGAGGATCTGCTCCCGGGTCAGGACCTGGCGCGGGTGCGCCAGGAACATCTCCAGGAGCGTGTACTCGGTGCGGGTCAGCTCCACCGTCCGCCCGCCGCGGGTCACCTCGCGCGTCGCCAGGTCCATCCGCAGGTCCTCGAAGGACAGCACGTCGCCGTCGGCCGGGGCCGCGGCGGCGGAGGCGTACGAGCTGCGCCGGAGCAGCGCCCGGATCCGGGCGAAGAGCTCGTCGAGCTCGAAGGGCTTCACGAGGTAGTCGTCCGCGCCGGCGTCGAGGCCGGTGACCCGGTCGCCGACGGTGTCGCGGGCGGTCAGCATCAGGATCGGCACGGTCGAGCCGGCCGCCCTGATCCGCCGGGCCGCCGTCAGCCCGTCCATACGGGGCATCTGGACGTCGAGGACGACGAGGTCGGGGGCGTACGCCTCGATCCGGGCGAGCGCGTCGAGGCCGTCGACGGCGTCCTGCGTGTCGTACCCCTCGAAGGCGAGGCTGCGGCGCAGGGCCTCCCGCACCGCGGGCTCGTCCTCGACGATCAGGATGCGCTCGCGGGCGCCTTCGTTCACCTGGCCAGTCATGGCACCAGCCTCGCACGCGCTCTCTTCACCAGGTGGTGCGCCGTTCAGTTGCCGCCGCCGGAGCGGAGGCTGTCGAGGTCGGCCTTCACGGTGTCGATCGGAATGGCGAATCCGAGGCCGACACTTCCGGCCGTGGAACCGCTCGAAGAACTGGGCGAATACATGGCCGAATTGATTCCGATGATCTCGCCGTTCATATTGATCAACGCGCCGCCGGAATTCCCGGGGTTGAGCGAGGCGTCGGTCTGGATCGCCTTGTACGTCGTCTTCGACGAGCCCGTGTCGCCGTTGAACTGCTGTCCGCCGAACTCGAACGGCCAGCCCTGTCGCGGGTCGTACTGCTGCTGCCCCTGCTGCTGGTCCTGGCCGGAGCCGGCACCGGCACCGGCACCGGCACCGTCATCGTCCTTGGCGACGGTCACGTCCCGGTCGAGCGCGGAGACGATGCCGCTGGTGACCGTGCCGGTCAGGCCCTCGGGGGAGCCGATCGCCACGACCTCCTCGCCGACCTTCACCTTCGACGAGTCGCCGAGCGCGGCGGCCTTCAGACCGGAGGCGCCCTGGAGTTTGATCAGCGCCAGGTCCTTGTCGGGGTCCGTGCCGACGACATCGGCCTCGTACGACTTCCCGTCGCTGAGCTGCACGGTGACCGTGGAGGCGCCGGAGATCACGTGGTTGTTGGTGATGATCTCGCCGTCGGAGGTGATGATCACGCCCGAGCCGGTGGACTTGCCGGAGTTCGAGGTCGCGGAGATCTCGACGATGGAGGGGGAGACGGCCTGGGCGACGCCGGCGACCGTCCCCACGCTGCTCGCGGAGACGTTCGTGCCGTTCACGGCCGAGGAGGCGGTGGCGGGGGCGTCGGAGGTGAGCTGCTGGACGAGGGTCGCCGTGCCGCCGCCGACGGCCGCGGCGGCGATGGCCACGGCCGCGAGCAGCCCGACCCCGCGTTTGGCGCGACGACGGGAGTCCGGAGCGGCGCCTGGGGCGGGGGCCGCGGCTCCGGCGACCGGTGGATCCACGGGCGGCGGGACGTGCCCGCCGGACGGAGGCACCTGCCCGCCGGACGGCCAGATCGTGGTCCCCGGCTCCGTGGTGATCGGCTGCGTCGCCTCGTACGGCTGGGCCGGGGCGTACGGGGGCCTCGGGGGCTGCGGCGGGTAGTACGGCTGCTGCTGCGGCTGCTGCTCCTGGAAGTCCGTCATGGCTACGACTCTCGGATCCGTACATGAGAGCCGTCTGAGGACCGGCTGAGAAGCCCGACAGAACCCTGTATGCCCGAAATAAGGATCCCGGGCCATAAGGATCCCGAGCCATGAGGATCCCGGGCCATGAGGATCCCGAGCCCGTGTGGTGACGAGCCCGTGTGATCACACGGGCTCGTACCGGCCTGCGGTCCTGCTCGGCGCTACTCGCCGCAGCCGCAGGAGCGGCGGACGACCAGGGCCGACGGGAAGAGCTTGAGCCGCTCGCGGCGCGAGCCCGCGACCCGCAGGCTGTCGTCCAGGACCAGGTCCACCGCCGCCCGGGCCATCGCCGGGCGGTCCGAGGAGATCGTGGTCAGCGGCGGGTCCGTGAGCGCCGCCTCCTTCACGTCGTCGAAGCCCGCGACCGCCAGCTCCGACGGCACCTCGATGCGCAGCTCGCGCGCCGCCCGCAGGACACCGAAGGCCTGGTCGTCGGTGGAGCAGAAGATGGCCGGCGGCCTGTCCGGGCCGGCGAGCAGCTTCAGGGCCACCTGGTAGGCGTCGTAGCGGTTGTACGGGGCCTCGAAGAGCCGGCCCTCGGTCGGGAGGCCCGCCTCCACCATGGCGCGCCGCCAGCCCTCGACGTGGTCGGCGACCGGGTCGCCGACGGCCGGGGTGTTCGGGATGCCGCCCAGGCAGGCCACGTACGGGTGACCGTGCTCCAGGAGGTGCCGGGTGGCGAGCTGGGCGCCGCCGATGTCGTCCGTCACGACGGCCACGTCGTCGATCGCCTCGGGGCGCTCGTGCAGCAGCACCACGCGCGCGTCCCAGGCCTCGATCTCGCTCGCGGCCTGTTCGCTCATGCCCTGGCTGACGAGGATCAGTCCGGAGACCCGCATGCCGAGGAAGGCCCGCAGGTAGTGGACCTCGCGCTCGGTCCGGTAGTCGGAGTTGCCGACGAGCACCATCTTTCCGCGCTCGGCGGCGGCCTGCTCGACCGCGTGGGCCATCTCCGCGAAGAACGGCTGCCGGGCGTCGGGGACGATCATGCCTATGAGGTCCGTGCGCCGGGACGCCATCGCCTGGGCCACCCGGTCCGGGCGGTAGCCCAGCTCCTTGATGGCGGCGAGGACACGCTCGCGCGTGGCCGGGGCGACCGGCCGGGGTCCGTTGTTGATGACGTAGCTCACGACCGCGGTCGAAGTACCTGCCAGTCGAGCTACGTCATCCCGCGTCACCTTGGCCACGCGCGGCAGTCTACGCGGGGTGACCTACCTACCGGCAGGTCGCACTGTGGCGTCCACCACGTTCCTGTCCTCCGCCGGGGTGACTTCCCGGTCGGCCTCCTTGACACGGGCGGTGCGGGCGGCTTCCTCCGTACGGGGGTCCGTCCGGGTGTCCTTCGCCCTGGCCTCGTTCGCCCGGGCCTCCTCGGCCGCGCGCTCGACCTTCTCCGGGGTGACGAAGCGGTAGCCGACGTTCCGCACGGTGCCGATCAGCGACTCGTGCTCGGGGCCCAGCTTCGCCCGCAGCCGCCGCACGTGGACGTCGACCGTACGGGTGCCGCCGAAGTAGTCGTACCCCCACACCTCCTGGAGGAGCTGGGCACGCGTGAAGACCCGGCCCGGGTGCTGGGCCAGGTACTTGAGGAGCTCGAACTCCTTGAAGGTCAGGTCCAGGACCCGGCCCTTGAGCTTCGCGCTGTACGTCGCCTCGTCGACCGACAGGTCGCCGTTGCGGATCTCCATCGGGGAGTCGTCGGAGACGATCTGCTGGCGGCCCATCGCGAGCCGCAGCCGCGCCTCGACCTCGGCCGGTCCCGCGGTGTCGAGGAGGACGTCGTCGATGCCCCAGTCGGCGGTGACGGCCGCGAGACCGCCCTCCGTGACGACGAGGATCAGCGGACAGCCGGGCCCCGTGGAGCGCAGCAGCTGACAGAGCGAGCGGACCTGCGGGAGGTCGCGCCGGCCGTCGACGAGGATCACGTCCGCGCCGGGGGTGTCCACGAGGGCGGGGCCCTCGGCCGGAGCGACCCGGACGTTGTGCAGCAGCAGGCCGAGTGCGGGCAGCACCTCGGTCGACGGCTGGAGGGCGTTGGTCAGGAGCAGCAGAGAGCTCATACCGCGCCACCTGCCATCGGTCGGTCGTGCTTCGTTCGCTCGCTCATCACGCGGTTCCTCCTCGGTCCCTGCGAGGACGTGCACTGCTTCGTACAGATCACTGGTCGGTGATCTGTACGATCACCGGCCGCTCTCGCGCCCTGAGAGCTTTTGTTCACCTATCCGTAACAACGGTCGGAAAACGCAAAAGGACCCGGGGGCTGCGTCGCCCGGATCCTCTGCCCAGCAGAATAGCCCACATGAGTTCAGAGGGAGAGAGGCGATTTCATATGGTGGATGTCTCGTCGCTCACTTCCGTCCATCCGCGTGATCCACGGCGTGTGATGTTGCGTACGGATGACGGTGTCCGTATCGAGGCGGTTTACGAACCCTCCGGTGCAAGTGTCACCGAAACGGCGGTCGTCGTCGCCCACGGCTTCACCGGATCGGCCGACCGGCCCGCCGTCCGCCGCGCCGCCCGCGCCTTCGCGGAGCGCGGCGCGGCCGTCGTGACCTTCTCCTTCCGCGGGCACGGCGGCTCCGGCGGCCGCTCCACGGTCGGCGACCGGGAGGTCCTCGACCTGTCCGCCGCCGTCCGCTGGGCCCGCGAGCTCGGCCACGCGCGCGTGGCGACGGTCGGCTTCTCCATGGGCGGGTCCGTCGTCCTGCGCCACGCGGCCCTGGAGCGGGGCACGGACGGACGCGTGGACGCGGTGGCCGCCGTCTCCGCCCCCGCACGCTGGTACTACCGGGGTACGGCCCCGATGCGCCGCCTCCACTGGGTCGTCACCCGCCCCGCGGGCCGGCTGGTCGGCCGGTACGGGCTCCGCACCCGGATCGACGGGCGGACCTGGGACCCCGTACCCCTCTCGCCCGTCGAGGCGGTCCCGCTGATCGCGCCGGTCCCGCTGCTGATCGTGCACGGCGACCGGGACGCGTACTTCCCGCTCGACCACCCGCGCACGCTGGCCGCCGCCGGCGGCGGCGCGGCGGAGCTCTGGCTGGAGCGGGGGATGGGCCACGCCGAGAACGCGGCGGACGAGGAGCTGCTCGCCCGGCTGGGGGACTGGCTCACGCGCCGATAGCCCATCATGGGGGGCGGCGCGCACACGAACGAAGGGAGCGCCGCTATGGCAGCGGGAACCATCCGCTACTGGGCCGCGGCCAAGGCCGCCGCCGGTGTCGCCGAGGAGCCGTACACCGCCGAGACCCTGGCGGAGGCCCTGGACGCGGCCCGCGAGAAGCACCCGGGCGAGCTCGTCCGGGTCCTGATGCGGTGCTCGTTCCTGATCGACGGCGACCCCGTCGGCACCCGGAGCCATGAGACCGTACGGCTTGCCGAGGGCGGCACGGTCGAGGTGCTCCCCCCGTTCGCAGGAGGGTGAACCCCACAGCATGAGCAACGACCAGCAGTACGACCCGTACGCGAACGGGCACGGGCAGCAGGGCCATGGGCACCAAAGCCATGGGCAGCAGGGCCACGGGCAGCAGGGCCACGACGTCACGCAGACGTGGGAGGGCCAGACCTGGGACACGCAGTTCCAGCCCGCGGTCCAGCAGCCGCAGCCGCAGCAGCAGCCCGTGACGTACGAGGCGCCCTATCAGGCGCCGTACCAGGATCCGTACGCGCAGCCGGCCTACGAGCCCGCTTACGAGCCCGCCTACGACAACACGGCGTACCTGGCGCCGCAGGGCGCCGTGGCGTACGAGCAGCAGCCGTACGCGGCGGCCCAGGCGGCTGCTCCCGTGGCACCCGCGCCTCCCGTGGCGTACGACACGCCCGTACCGGCGGCGTACGCGCCGGAGCCCGTGGCCGAGGCGGCGCCCGCCGCCGGCTACTCGTCGCCGACCACCTCCGGGAACACCCGGATCACCGACGCCCAGCGCGCGCGTGCCGAAGGCCGCTCGCCCGTGATCGAGCCCGGGCTCCAGCCGGCGGCCCTGACCGCCGTCCTCGGCCTGCTGCTCGCCGGCGGCGCCGCGATCGGCCCGTACGGGCTCCTCGTCCCGCTCGTCCTGCTCCAGGGCCTCACCGCCGCCGGCTGGTTCCGGCTCAACGGCATGTGGCCCGCCCGGCAGGGCATCGCCCTCGCCTTCGCCGGCGGTCTCGTCGCCGACGCCGCCCTGCTCGCCACCGGCCGGGAGCACGCGGCCGCCGCGATCCTGGGCACGCTCGGCGTGTGGGTCCTGCTCTGCCTCGTCCTCCAGCTCCGCAGCCACGCCGACCCGGACGAGCGCATGTACGGCCTGATGGCCGGCATCGCCTCGGCCGCGCTGACGGTCGTCGCCGCCGGGCACCTCGGCGCCGCGCCCGACGCGGTCGTCGTCGGCGGGATCGCGGTCGCCGCGACCGTCGTCGCCCGGGCGCTCCCGCTGCCCGGCCCGGTCTCCCTGATCGTCGCGCTCCTCGCGGGCGCGGGCGCCGGGATCGCCGCCGGCGGGCTGAACGACCTGGGTTCCTCCGGTGCGCTGGTCGGTCTCGCGGCCGGGGTCTGCGCGCTGGTCGGCCTGCGGGTGGCCAGCTACGACTACCCGTCGCGCTTCGTCCACATGACCGCGGGGATCGCGCTGCCGCTGACGGCCGCCGCGCCCGCCGTCTACCTGCTGGGCCGCGCCCTGGCCTGATCCGGGCCGGCAGCGGCACGGGAACCAACCGGCCCCTCGACACGTCGATCTTCGTGTCGGGGGGCCGAACGCTTAGTCGAACGCCTATCTGTCTATCGGGGGGACGCACAGCCCATGCGAGCACTGCGGATTCTGTTGATCGTGGCCGTCGTGCTGGGCGGGGTGCTCGTCGGGATCGACCGGCTCGCCGTGGCGTACGCCGAGTCGGAGGCGGCGAGCCGGGTGAATCTCTCGGGGGCGCGCAGCAAGTCGATCGAGATCGACATCAAGGGCTTCCCCTTCCTCACCCAGGTCGCGGACAAGCGGTTCGACGAGGTCGACGTGGTGGCGAAGGACGTCGAGGCGACGGCCGGCAGCCGGAAGATCAACATCGCCGAACTGACGGCCTCGCTCCGGGACGTGACGGTCACCGGCGACTGGTCGGGCGCGCGGGCGGGCTCGGCGTCCGGCACCGCCCTCATCTCGTACGCGGACCTCACGGCCGCCGCCGACCGCGAGGCCACCGTCGCCTACGGCGGCGACGGGAAGGTGAAGGTCACCGGAGGGATCGAGATCATGGGCCGCAAGCTGACCCGCTCGGTCCTGTCGACCGTGACCGTCGTGAACGGCGACACCATCAAGGTCCGCGCGGACGAGGTGCCGGGCGAGGGCATTCCCGGCGTCGAGGGCCTGGTCCGCGAGCGGACCGACTTCCAGCGGCCGATCGGGCTGATCGCCGGGATGAAGGTGGAGAAGGTCGAGGCCAGGCCGGACGGCCTCGCCGTCGCGGTGTCGGGCAAGGACATCGCCCTGGCGGGCTGAGCCCCCTGGGAGGGGCCTCGGGAGGGCCCCGGCAGGGCCCCGAGCGGGCCCCGGGAGGCCTTGAGCGGGTCCTTTGCCACCCCTCTGATCACATGGTGAGACACCACCGTCCGATCCGCAGAAAGCGAACCGGACACCTCTGTGCGGAGGCGTCCGGAGCCGACCCCTGCGGTGATCACGTCTCGCATCTCGGACGATCGCGTCTCAAAATACGACACACCGGTGACACGGCCGCCTGTCCGTCCCTACGATCGAGGGCATGAAGCGACAGGCGGATCTCACGAAGCGGCGGGCAGTAGACCTGTGCCGCGTCGCCGCCATGCTCTGTCGCTCAGTCTGAGCGGGACCACCGACTCCCGTATTCCTTCAGGCCCTTCGACCGCGGTCGGGGCCGACCTGTGCAGCCGTACGCACGTCGTACGCCACGCGACGACGCGTACCGCATCACAAACCCGCACCAACCGCACCACACCGCCGCACACTGCCCCGGAGGAGAACAGCATGGCTCGCAGCGACGTCCTGGTCGACGCGGACTGGGTCGAGGCCAACCTCGACAACCCGCAGGTCGTCATCGTCGAGGTCGACGAGGACACCTCGGCCTACGAGAAGAACCACATCCGCAACGCCGTCCGGATCGACTGGACCCAGGACCTTCAGGACCCGGTCCGCCGCGACTTCATCGACCAGGAGGGCTTCGAGAAGCTCCTCTCGGCCAAGGGCATCGCGAACGACACCACGGTCGTCCTCTACGGCGGCAACAACAACTGGTTCGCCTCCTACGCCTACTGGTACTTCAAGCTCTACGGCCACCAGGACGTGAAGCTCCTCGACGGCGGCCGCAAGAAGTGGGAGCTCGACTCCCGCGACCTGGTCGACGGCTCCGCCGTGCCGGCCCGCCCGGCCACCGCGTACAAGGCCCAGGCCCAGGACTCCTCGATCCGCGCCTTCCGCGACGACGTCGTGGCCGCGATCGGCGCCCAGAACCTGGTCGACGTCCGGTCGCCCGACGAGTTCTCCGGCAAGCTGCTCGCCCCGGCGCACCTCCCGCAGGAGCAGTCGCAGCGCCCCGGCCACGTGCCGAGCGCCCGCAACATCCCGTGGTCGAAGAACGCCAACGACGACGGCACCTTCAAGTCGGACGCCGAGCTCAAGGCCCTCTACGAGGACGAGCAGGTCGATCTGGCGAAGGACACCATCGCGTACTGCCGCATCGGTGAGCGCTCCGCGCTCACGTGGTTCGTCCTGCACGAGCTGCTCGAGGTCACGAACGTCAAGAACTACGACGGCTCGTGGACCGAGTACGGCTCCCTCGTCGGCGTGCCGATCGAGCTCGGCGCCAACAAGTAAGCCTCCGGACCTCCCCTTCTCCGGACCCCTCGACCGTAAGGACAGAACACCATGTGTGGAGCGCAGCCCGGCGGCCCCGACGCCTCGACGATCAAGCCCGGTGAGACCACCATCCAGGGCTTCGTGACCAAGGACGGCGAGCCCGTCACCGGTTACGTCCGCCTCCTGGACTCGACCGGCGAGTTCACGGCCGAGGTCCCGACCTCCGCCACCGGACAGTTCCGTTTCTACGCGGCCGAGGGCACCTGGACCGTCCGCGCCCTGGTGCCGGGCGGCACCGCCGACCGCCAGGTCGTGGCGCAGAAGGGTGGCCTCGCAGAGGTCGCCATCGCGGTCTGATTCTCTGACGCGCCCCTCGCACCGCTCGGCGCCGGGGGCGCCTCACAGGCTTCGAGCCGCTGCGTCGGCCTCCGGCCGCCGGAGTCCGGCTCAGCGCGAAGCCTCGTATACCGGCCGGAGGGCCGTGCCTCCTGGGGGGTTGGACGCCATTTCCAGGACTTGAGGCACGGCCCTCCGGTCATCTTTCCGTCCGCACCCCTCGTGCCGCTCGGCGCCGGTGACGGCCGGCCCGCTCGGACGTACGCTGAAGAGGTGTACGCACGCCGTCGCCACGTCTATTTCTGGATGATGGGCGCCTGCCTGGTGCTTTTCGTGGGCGCCTGGGCCGTCGTGCGGCTGTTTTCGATGCCGGTGGCGATCGGGATGTGCGTCGTCGCCATGGTCATCCCCCCGTTCGCCGCGATGGTCGCGAACCGCCGGGGCCCGGAGGACCGCTGGTGGGACGACCCTTCGGGGGACCCGAAGTCGGACGAGTGGTGGGACGAACTCGACGGCAAGAAGCGCCACCGCGAGCGCTGAGTACTCGCCTGCGGAATCAGTAGACGAGGGCCTGGGTCTCGTCCGCCATGGCCTCCTGGACGAAGACCTGCGCGCCCGCGATGCGGATGCCGTCCAGGACGTCCTTCTCCGTGATCTCGCGGCGGGTCGCGCACTGCGTGCAGAGCGTCACGCGGCCGGCCGCCAGGACCGAGTCGATCAGGTCCGGCAGGGGCGCGGCGTGCGGCAGTTCGAACTCGGCGGCGCGGCCCGGGAGGGCGAACCACGAGGACTCGCCGGTCAGCCAGAGCGAGACCTCGACTCCGCTGGCGACGGCGACGGCGGCCACCGTGAAGGCCTGGGAGCAGCGTTCGGGGGCGTCGGCCCCTGCGGTCACCTTGATCACGAGCTTCTTCGCCATATGCCGAACTGTAATGCGCGGCACGGCAACCCCCTGCGGCTCTCGCGTGTCAGTTGGGTGCGCGGGTTACGGAATCCGCCATTCAGGTCTCGTGGGGGGACTGTTGAACAACGAAGAAATCATCCCTGATCAGGGAATAGTGCCGCCGTCCGAGGTCGTACGACCGCGCCGCCGTGCCCTCCGTACGGTCGGGCTCGTCGCCGTCGCCGCCGTCCTCGGCCTCGTCGGCGGCACGGCGGTCGGATACGGCGTCCAGGCTCAGCGCGAACCGGCGCCGCTCCCGCCGCTGAACCAGCCGGCCCTCGCCTATCCCAAGCCTCTCCCGAAGGGGCAGGCGCCGGATCCGCTCCCTGCTTCGGAGGACCGTCAGGCCAAGGCGCAGGGCGACCTGCGGAAGCTGTTGGTCCCGAAGCCCGCGGGCGCGAAGAAGGACGAGTTCGGAGACCGCGACGGCTGGATGTCGGTCCGCGAGTACGCCTCCGACTTCGAGCGGGCCGGGGAGGCGCTGAGCTACCAGCTGGAGCTGGGCATCCGGCGCGTCGCGGTCACGTCCTGGAAGACGGGCGAGAAGCGGCTGAGCCAGGTCCGCCTGATCCAGTACCGCCCCGGCGACGAACTCGGCGCGCAGGATCACGTCGAGGACCAGCAGGGCTACATGACCGAAGACGAGTACGCGGAGGACGAGGGCGAGGCCCTCAAGGGCTCCGGCGACGGGCGCTACTACGTCTTCCCCGTGCGGCGGGAGGCCGGCTACCTCGACTTCTACGAGGCCAGGGCCTACTTCCACCGCGGCGACATCGCGGTCGAGATCTTCATCTTCGACACGAAGAAGATCGCGGAGAAGGACATCCGTTCGCTGGCCGAGCGACAGCTGGGGCGCCTGTGACTGAGGACCGGAACGACGTGAACGCACCCATCGAAACCATCGCGCCCGCTCCACTCGGTGAAGCCGCCGCCGAGGCCCCGCGGCAGCCGAAGCGCGGCGTGCGCCGCACCCTGCTCGGGGTCGTCCTGCCCGCCGTACTGGTCCTCGGCGCGGCGGGCGGCGGCGTGACGTACACCGCCGTCACCGTCTCCTCCGCCGACCGCACCGCGCCGACGGAGGTGTGGGGTCCGGCGGATTCGACCGCGAGCGACACGGACCCGGCCGCCGAGTCCGCCGCGCGCGGCAAGGCGGACACGCCGCTGAGCAAGCTGCTGCTGCCCGTGCCTCCCGGGTACGAGCTCGGCCCCGACCACGAGCTGTTCGGGAACGACGGCGAGCTGGGCGAGGCGGAGGCCGTCGCGCAGATGAAGCAGGAGGGCGAAGGCCTCTCCGGCAAGAAGCGGCGCGCGTACGAGAAGGACGTCGACCGGCTCGGCATCCAGGGCATCGCGGTCCGCTCCTTCGCGGACCTGAGCGACGCCGCCGTCGTCTCCGTCCAGATCACGCGGATGAAGGACAAGAGGCGGATCAAGGACAGCTTCCGGCTCCGCAAGGAGGTCCTGGAGTTCCTGGAGTTCCCGAAGGGGCCCAAGGTGAAGGACCACCGGAACGCCGCCTGCTACCTCATGCCCGAGGACAAGACGCTGAAGAAGAAGGAACGGGAGGAGCAGCTCGACGGCATGGTCTGCGTCGCCTACGACTCCGAGGTCATGGTCTCGGTCACGGCGGCGGGAGCCAAGCCGTTCGACCGGGCGGCCGTGGCCGACCTGCTCAAGCAGCAGCTCGACCACATCGAGTCCCCGGGGGAGTACGTATGACCGAGCAGACCCAGACCCAGACCGAGCCGCAGACCGAGACCCAGACCGAGCCGCAGGCCGAGGCCCAAGCTCAGGTCGAGGCCCAGGCCCAGGTCGAGCCCCGGATCCCCGCGCCGTCCGTGCCTCAGGCCGAAGCCGTACCGGCACCCGAAGGCGCACCCGCCCCCGCGCCGAAGAAGTCCCGGCGGCCGCTGCTCGCGGCCATCGCCCGCTGGACCGCCGCGGTGCTCGTGTGCGGCGGCGTCGGTGCCGGTACGGCCCTGGGGCTGACGTCCATGGAGCGCGACGAGGTGCCCGGTCTCGCGACCGAGTCCGACGGCCGCTGGACCTACCCCAGGATCGCTCTGCCGGCGCTGCCCGAGGGGGTCCCGCGTCCGTACTCCGACGGGAACGGCGGCGAGGTCCACCACGCCGACCTCCGCAAGCTCGTGCTGCCCGCCCCGGAGGGCGCCACCGTCGACCCCCGCCTGAACGGGGGCTGGATCGGCCTCGACACCTACCTCGCGCACTTCCACGCCGACGACCGGGTCGCGGTGAAGGAGGCCCTGGCCGACTCCGCCCTGCGGCACATCGCCGCCCGCGGCTGGACGACGCCGGACGGCACGACGACCCGGGTGTACCTGATGCGGTTCACGTCGGTCGCCTTCGCGGAGGCGTTCAAGGACGACGTCCTGGACACGGGCGTACGCGGCAGCAGGCTCCCGGCCGGCGTCGACGGCGAGACGGCGGACACCCTGCTGAAGGACGTCCGGGTGCCCTCCCTCTCCCTGTACGCCTTCGACGAGCGGAAGCCGTACGGACCCGAGCAGACCCGGTGGGCGTACATCCAGGCCGGCGACACCCTCGGGCTGGTCACCCAGACCCGTAAGGGCGAGGCGCTCGCCGTGCCCTTCCAGCAGACCGTCGCCCTCCAGGCGCAGCTGCTCGGCTGATCGCCACCGTGTGTCGCTAGACCCACCTCACAGAGTGGGCCGGGCCCCCGCCCACTAAGCTGGGGTCCGGCCCGTTCCGCCTTCACCGCTCAGCCGAGGAGCACTCTGTGATCATTTTCTTCGAAGTTCTGCTGGTCCTCGTCGCTGTCGGCGTGCTCGCCTTCACCGGACTGGCTGTGAAGAAGCTGTACCAGGGCCAGCGCTAACCCACCTCTAGAGAACGCCAGAGCTGCTCATGATCGAGATCCCGTCCGACCTCAATCCGGACCTCGTCCCCCTCGCGTTCCTGCTCGGTACGTGGGAGGGCGCGGGTGTCTCCGACTTCCCCGGCGCCGAGAAGTGCAACTTCGGCCAGTCCGTGACGTTCAGCCACGACGGCCGGGACTTCGTCGAGTACCACTCGCACTCCTGGGTCCTCGACAAGGACGGCAACAAGGTCCGTCCGCTGGAGAGCGAGAGCGGCTACTGGCGCATCGACAAGGACCGCAAGGTCGAGGTCGTCATGGTCCGCGACGAGGGCATCGTCGAGATCTGGTACGGCGAGCTCGCCGACCAGAAGCCGCAGATCGACCTCGCGACGGACGCCGTCGCCCGCACGGCCGCCTCGGGCCCGTACAGCGGCGGCAAGCGTCTCTACGGCTACGTCAAGAGCGACCTCATGTGGGTCGGCGAGAAGGCGACCCCCGAGGTCCCGCTCCGCCCCTACATGTCGGCGCACCTGAAGAAGGTCGTGACGCCCGAGGAGGTCGCGGAGATGGCCCGCAACCTCGGCGACCTGCCGGACGACGGCATCGCCTTCTTCCGCTAGACACCTGGGGGTGGCGCGCCGCGCCCTCCTACACTGGAGGGCGTGGTGACCACCGACTGGAAGAGTGACCTGCGGCAGCGCGGCTATCGGCTGACGCCGCAGCGGCAGCTTGTCCTGGAGGCCGTCGACGCGCTGGAGCACGCGACGCCCGACGAGATCCTGGTCGAGGTCCGCAGGACCGCGTCCGGCGTGAACATCTCCACCGTGTACCGGACCCTGGAGCTCCTGGAGGAGCTCGGGCTCGTGAGTCACGCGCATCTGGGGCACGGGGCACCGACGTACCACCTCGCCGACCGGCACCACCATCTGCATCTGGTGTGCCGGGACTGCGCGGAGGTCATCGAGGCGGACGTCGAGGTGGCCGCCGAGTTCACCGGGAAGCTCCGCGAGACCTTCGGCTTCGAGACGGACATGAAGCACTTCGCCATCTTCGGGCGGTGTGCGGAGTGCACCAGGAAGGCCGCGGACGCCGAGTCGTAGGCTTTCCCTTATGAAGAGCCCTCTGCTGTCCCTGCCGGGCGCCGTCGCCGCCGAAGGCCGCGACGAAGGCGTCGCCGCCCACTACGGTGACCTGTTCCGCGAGCAGCGCTCCCTCGCCGACGGCTCCGGTTTCGTCGACCTCTCCCACCGCGGTGTCGTCGCCGTCACCGGTGACGACCGGCTGAGCTGGCTGCACCTGCTCGTCACCCAGCACATGACCGACCTGCCGCCCGGGCAGGCGACCGAGGCGCTCGTCCTCTCCGCGAACGGGCACATCGAGCACGCCCTCTACCTCGTCGACGACGGCGAGACGCTCTGGGCGCACGTCGAGCCGGGGACGCGGGCGGAGCTCGTCGCGTACCTGGAGTCGATGAAGTTCTTCTACCGGGTGGAGGTCGCCGACCGCACGGACGACATCGCCATGGTCCACCTCCCCGCCGGCTCCATCGCCGCGGTCCCCGAGGGGGCCGTCGTGCGGGAGACCTCGTACGGCCGCGATCTGTTCCTGCCCCGCGCCGAGCTGGAGGCCTTCGCCGCCTCGCACGGTCCGGCCGCCGGGATCCTCGCGTACGAGGCGCTGCGCGTCGAGGCGCACCGGCCGCGGCTCGGCTTCGAGACCGACCACCGGACCATTCCGCACGAGGTCGGCCTCATCGGCAGCGCCGTCCACCTGCAGAAGGGCTGCTACCGGGGGCAGGAGACCGTCGCCCGCGTGCAGAACCTGGGGAAGCCGCCGCGCCGTCTGGTCTTCCTGCACCTGGACGGCAGCGAGGTGCTGCTGCCGGGGCACGGTGCGCCGATCCGGCTGGCCGCCGACGGCGAGGAGGGCCGGCAGCTCGGCTTCGTGACGAGCGCCGTCCGCCACTACGAGCTGGGGCCGATCGCCCTCGCCCTGGTGAAGCGGAACGTCCCGGTGGACGCGCCGCTGCTCGTCGGGAACACGGCGGCCGCGCAGGAGACGGTCGTCGAGCCGTAGAGCTGTAGCCGCTGGGACTTACACGTCCAGGAGGACCGTGAACGGGCCGTGGTTCGTGAGCGAGACGCGCATGTCCGCTCCGAAGCGGCCCGTTTCCACGCGCGCGCCCAGGTTCCGCAGCTGCGCGACGACCTCGTCGACGAGGGGCTCGGCGACCGGGCCGGGCGCGGCGGCGTTCCAGGTGGGGCGGCGGCCCTTGCGGGCGTCTCCGTAGAGGGTGAACTGAGAGATCACCAGGAGCGGCGCGTTCACGTCGGAACAGGACTTCTCGCCGTCGAGCACCCGGACGGACCAGAGCTTTCTGGCCAATTGGGCCGCCTTCTCCGGGGTGTCGTCGTGGGTGACCCCGACCAGGACGCACAGCCCCTCGCCGACGATCTCTCCGACGGTCTCCCCTGCGACGACGACGCTCGCGCCGTCCACTCTCTGCACCACAGCTCGCATGCCTCCCAACGTACCGGCCGGGAATCGCGGGGGGCCGAACGGGTGCAGAGCGCCTGCACGTGCACGGGTGGGAGTGGCACGATGCCTGTCAGGCGGTGCGGCTCCGCACCGGTCGAGGGGACGATTCTCATGAGTGCACCTGGCACCGGGCCGACGCCGTCCGGCCCCGTACCGCTGTTCCGCGCCGGAAGCGCGGGGGGAGGTGTGGGACGAAGCGTGAGCGGAGGCCTGGGCGGAAGCCCGATCGGCCGTCCGCCCGTGCAGCGGACCACCGAGCCCGCCCTGGCCGACCGGACGCAGCCGGACCTCGGCGCGCTGCGGCTGCCCGAGCTGCGCGCGCTGCGCCGGGAGGCGCAGAGCGACGAGGCCGACCTGAGCTACGTACGCCGCATGCTCCAGGGCCGGATCGACATCCTGCGGGCCGAGCTGGCGCGGCGGACCGACCCGGAGGCCCCGGTCCTCGACCGGCTCTCCGAGATCCTCGCCGACGCGCCCTCGCGGCACCGGACCTCGGCGCGGCACGTGACGCTGTCGACTCCGCGCGGCGAGGAGTACCGGCGGCTGGCGTCCGAGATGCTGTCGGAGGTCGAGCTGTCGGACCTGACGGCCCGTACGGACGAGGAGCTGCACACGGCGATGGGGCGGCTCGCGGGGTACGAGCAGCAGATCTCGCGCCGGCGGCAGCACCTCCAGCGGACCGCCGACGACTGCAGCGGGGAGATCGCCCGCCGCTACCGGGAGGGCGAGGCACAGGTCGACGACCTGCTGGCCTGACGCGAGGGCGGGTACCCGGGGGGTGGCAGCCGGGCCGGCGAAACCCGGGTGCGGGTCCGGCTCGGCGCTGCGTAGGGTCGGGGGATGAGTGTCGACGTGCGCGCCGTGACGGAGTCCGACTTCCCCGGCTGGCTCCGTGCCCTGCTGACGGGGTTCCTCCGACCGCCCCACACCCCCGACGGGCTGGTCGCCGACCGGCTGGCGAACGCGGACCTCGCACGCACGCTGGCCGGCTTCGACCGGGACCGGGTCGTCGCCACCCTCCGGTCGTTCCGGCAGGAGGTCAGCACGGTCGGCGGGGGCAGTCTCACCGCCGACGCCATCACCCAGGTCACGGTCTCCCCGACGCACCGGCGTCAGGGGCTGCTGTCTCGCATGATGAGCGCCGACCTCGCCGCCGCGAAGGAGCGGGGCGACGCGATCGCCACGCTGATCGCCGCCGAGTACCCGATCTACGGCCGGTACGGCTTCGGCCCGGCGAGCTGGGCCACCGAGTGGAGCGTGGACATACCGCGGGCCGGGCTCGACCCGCGGCGCACCGGCCGTCCGGAGGACGGCGGACGGATCGAGCTGACCGACGGCGAGGAGATCCGCAAGATCGGTCCCGAGCTGCACCGCCGGCTCGCCGGGGTCCGCGCCGGGGTCACCGACCGCACCACGCGCGGCTGGGAGGTCGGCACCGGTCTCGGGTACCAGATCGACCCGTGGAAGGAGCCCTTCTACGCCGTCCACCGCTCCGCTTCCGGTGAGGTGGAGGGGTTCGTCGCCTACTCCGCCGACGACAAGTGGGACGACACCAAGCAGCCGGTGACCACGGCGTCCGTGCGGGACCTGATCGCCGTCACCCCGGCCGCCGAGCAGGCTCTCTGGCGGTACGTCTGCTCGATCGACTGGATCACCCGGATCCGCTCCGGCTTCCGGGCGCCCGACGACCTGCTGCCGCTGCTCCTGCCGGACCCGCGCGCGGCGAAGACGCTGGCGCACGTCGACATGCTGTGGGTCCGGGTCCTCGACGTCGTCCGGGTCCTGGAGGGCCGGACGTATCCGGTGGAGGGGAGCCTCGTCCTCGACCTGCGGGACGCGGACGATCTGGCGGGCGGGCGCTACCGCCTCGACGCCTCCCCGGCGGGCGCGGCCTGTGTCCGTACCACCGAATCCGCCGATCTCGCCCTCGACATCGCGGAGTTGGGGACGCTGGCGTTCGGTGGCGAGTCGGCGGTACGGCTCACCCGCCTCGGTCGCGTCGAGGAGCTCACGCCGGGTGCGAGCGCCCGCGCCGACCTGCTGTTCCGTACGCCGCTGCGGCCGTTCTCGCCCGACATCTTCTGAACCTTGATCCGCATCCGGATCTTCTGAATGCGGATCTTCTGAATCCGGATCTTCTGAGAGGGACCCACTCATGACCTCGGACGCAGCGGAGCCGTCCGGGCTGCGCGAACGGAAGAAGGAGCGCACCCGGCAGGCCCTGTCGGACGCCGCCGTCGCGCTCTTCCTGGAGAAGGGCTTCGACGCGGTCTCGGTCGCGGAGGTGGCCGCCGCCGCCGAGGTGTCGAAGCCGACCCTCTTCCGTTACTTCCCGGCCAAGGAGGACCTCGTCCTCCACCGGTTCGCGGACCACGAGGACGAGGCCGCCCGGGTGGTGGCGGCGGGGCGCCGTGCCGGCGCCGCGCCGCTCGACGCGCTGTACGCGCACCTGCTCGACGGGCTCGACCGGGAGGACCCGGTGACGGGTCTCTGCGATCACCCGGCCGTGCTCGCCTACCACCGGCTCCTGTACGGCACGCCCTCCCTGGTCGCCCGGCTCCACGCGTACCGGGCGCGGTCGGAGGCGGCCCTCGCGGAGGCGCTCGGCGGCGATCCGTTGGACGCGCGGGTCGCGGCCGGGCAGATCGTGGCCGTGCTGCGGGTCCTCGCCGAGGAGAACACGGCCCGGATCGCGGGCGGTGAGACGGCCGGGGAGGTGGCGGCGGACGCGGTGGCGGCGGCGGGGCGGGCGTTCCGGGCGCTGCGGGACGGTCTTCCGTACTGAGTTTTTTCGTGAACGAGTAAAAAACGTTACTCGGTAACGTTTTCCGTTAGTCTTGTCGGAATGACGTCACTGGACCCTGAGCTCGCCCGCGAACGCGCCCACCACGACGCCTGCCGTGCCGCCCTGACCCGGATGGCCGAGGACGTCGCCGAACAGGTCGTGACCGGCGAGGACGTCGCCGCGTCCGGCGCCGATGCCGAGGCCCTCGGCTTCCACCTCCGCAGCCGCTCCAAGGAGATGGGGGAACAGCCGCCGGGCCCGCTGTTCTTCGGCCGCCTCGACCGCGAGGACGGCCAGACCCATCACATCGGCCGCCGCCGGATCGCCGAGGACCCCGCCGCCCCGCCGCTCGTCGTCGACTGGCGCGCACCCGTCTCCCGCGCCTACTACCAGGCCGGCGCCCACGACCGGCAGGGCGTCCTGCGGCGCCGCCGCTTCGGCTGGGCCCCGCACAGCCGGGGCGCGACCGAGGACCTCACCGCCCTGGAGGACGAGCGTCTCGCGGACGGCGGGGCGCAGGCCGTGAGCGCGCTCGTCGCCGGGGAGATCGAGCGGCCCCGGGTCGGCCCCATGCGGGACATCGCCGCCACCATCCAGCCCGACCAGGACGACCTCGTACGCTCCGACCCGGCCGCCTCGCTGTGCGTGCAGGGCGCGCCCGGCACCGGCAAGACCGCCGTGGGCCTGCACCGGGCCGCGTACCTCCTCTACAGCCATCCGCAGCGGATCCGCCGCTCCGGCCTCCTCGTCCTCGGCCCGCACCGCGCGTTCCTGTCGTACATCGCCGAGGTGCTGCCCTCGCTCGGCGAGACCGGCGTCCGCCAGGCCACCCTCGACGAGGAGCTCGCCCTGTACCCCGTCCGGGCCGAGGACGGGGAGGCGGCGGCCCTGGTCAAGCACGACGCCCGGATGGCGGGAGTGCTGCACCGCGCGCTGTACGGGAGGGTCGTCCCGGTCCCGCCGGGCGACCTCGCCGTCCCCGACGGCTCCTACCACTGGCGGGTGCCGGCCGCCGAGCTGGCCGCGATCGTCGAGGCGGTACGGGAGGAGGCGCCGCCCTACGCCACCGGGCGCGAGCGGGTCCGCGCCCGCGTCGTCCGGGCCCTCCAGCTCCGGGCCGAACGCCGGGCGGGGGCGGTGGGCGCGGCCTGGGCGCGGCGCGTGGAGCGGGCACGGGCGGTGACCGCGTTCCTCGACGCGTGCTGGCCGAGGACGACGCCGGAGGAGGTGCTCGCGGAGGTGCTGACGGATCCGGCGGGGGTCGCTTCGGTGGAGGGCGGGCTGACGGAAGATGAGGTGGCGGCGATTCGTTGGGTGCGGCCGCCCCGCTCGTACCGCTCGGCGCGGTGGACCGCCGCCGATCTCGTCCTCCTCGACGAGCTGGCGGGGCTGATCGAGCGTCCCGCGAGCTACGGTCACGTCGTCGTCGACGAGGCCCAGGACCTCTCGCCCATGCAGTGCCGGGCGATCGCCCGCCGTACCGCCTTCGGCTCGCTCACCGTCCTCGGGGACCTCGCCCAGGGCACCACCCCGTGGGCCGCCCGCGACTGGCGCGAGCAACTGGCCCATCTGGGCAGGGCCGAGGCGCCGGTGGTGCCGCTGACCCTCGGCTACCGCGTGCCGGCGGCGATCGTGGACCTCGCGAACCGGCTCCTGCCGCACCTGGGCACGGACGTGCCGGCGGGCCGGTCGGTCCGTACGGACGGCGAGGTGACGGTCCACCGGGCCATGGGGACCACGGGGGCCACAGGGATGACGGGGGCCACGGGGGCCAAGGGGACGACGGGGGCCACGGGGGTTGATCGGGCCGTGGACCTGCCGGTCGTGATCCGTGAGGCCGTGCGCGCCGGGCTCGCGGCGGAGGGCTCGGTGGGGGTGATCACCGCCGACGCCCTCGTCGGCCGGGTGGAGGAGGCGGTGCGCGGCTGCGGGGCGGGGGAGCGGGTGACCGTGCTGCCCGCGACGGCCGTCAAGGGCCTGGAGTTCGACCATGTCGTCGTGGTCGAACCGGCCGCGATCGTGGCGGCCGAGGCCCGCGGGGCGAACCGGCTGTACGTGGTGCTCACCCGTGCCGTGTCGCGGCTGGCGCTGGTGCACGCGGAGGACCTTCCGGAGTGCCTGGCGCCGTAGCTGTAGCCGTAGCCGGTGCCCGCCTGGGAACGGAGCGGGACCCCGGCGCTCGCGAGCGCTTCGGGGTCCCGGCGGGCGGTCCGTTCGGACACGTCCGGTTCTGCGGCGAGTTCGGCGGCGGCGACGCGCGGCCTGGTCCGGAGGAAGAGCAGGGCGGCGACGAGGCGGTCGGCTCTCATGGCGCCGATGTCACCGTGCGGTGAGTACGGGCTCGGGCTTCTTCGGGGCTTCCGGCTGCTTCCGTGCGGGGCGCAGGACGGTGAAGGCGACGGCCAGGGCGGCGAGGACGAGCGCGGTGCCGACGGCGAAGGCCAGGTGGTAACCGCCGGTCAGGGCCTCGGTGGTGGGCCGGCCGGCCGCCGTGAGGGACTCGGTGCGGGAGGCGGCGAGGGTGGAGAGGACCGCGACGCCGAGGGCCATGCCGATCTGCTGGGTGGTGTTGAAGAGGCCGGAGGCCAGACCGGCGTCCTTCTCCTCGGCGCCCGACATGGCGAGCGAGGTGAGGGCGGGGAGCGCGAGGCCGAAGCCGGCGGCGAGCAGCATCACGGGCAGCAGGTCGGTGACGTAGTTCGCCTGGGCGGGGTCGCCGGGGAGGCGGGTCAGCAGGCCGAGGACGCCGACGAGCAGGAGGAGGCCGGTGAGCAGGATGGTCCGCTCGCCGAACCGGGCGATGAGGCGGGCCGAGACACCGAGGGAGACGGCGCCGATGACGGCGGCGGCGGGCAGCATCGCGAGGCCGGTCTCGGCGGCTCCGTAACCGAGGACCTTCTGCAGGTAGAGGGCGACGAGGATCTGGAAGGAGAAGAGCGCGGCGACCATCAGCATCTGGACCAGGTTGGCGCCGGAGACGCTGCGCGAGCGGAGGATCCGCAGGGGCATGAGCGGGTTGGCGGCCTTCGCCTGGCGGACGAGGAAGCCGGCCAGGAGGACGACGGCGAGGGCGCCGAAGCCGAGGGTGTGCGCCGAACCGGCGCCGTACTCCTCGATGGTGACGACGGCGTAGATCCCGGTCATCAGGCCGGAGGTGACGAGCAGCGCGCCGAGGACGTCCGCGCCGGCCTTCAGGCCGAGGCCCCGGTCGGCGGGGAGGGCCGGGAGGGCGAGGAGGAGGGCGGCGATGCCGATGGGGAGGTTGATGAAGAAGATCCAGTTCCAGGCGAGGGCGTCGGTGAGGACTCCGCCCAGGACCTGGCCGAGGGAGGCGCCGGCGGCGCCGGTGAAGCTGAACACGGCGATGGCCTTGGCGCGTTCGCGGGGTTCGGAGAAGAGGGTGACGAGGATGCCGAGGCTCACGGCGGCGGACATCGCGCTGCCGACGCCCTGGAGGAAGCGGGCGGCGATCAGGACCTCTGGGGAGGAGGCGGCGCCGGCGAGGAGGGAGGCGGCGGTGAAGAGGCCCGTGCCGAGGAGGAACATCCGCTTGCGGCCGATGAGGTCGCCGAGGCGGCCGGCGAGGAGGAGGAGCGAGCCGAACGCGATGAGGTAGGCGTTGACGACCCAGCTGAGGCCGACGGGGGTGAAGCCGAGGTCGCTCTGGATGGCGGGCATCGCGACGGTGACGATGCTGCCGTCGAGGACGGTCATCAGCATGCTCGTGGCGAGGACGCCGAGCGCGAGCTGGGGCGAGGGGGTGCGGGCGGGCGTGGGCATGGGGGTCACTCCTGTTCGGTGGAGGCAACAGGAGAGACATTAGCAGAAGGTTTTGTTGCAGACTATTTTTTACGGAACGACCTTTGGCCCTTATCCGCGCTGCCGTGCCCGACGGGCCGCCCTCGGGCCCTCGACGGGGGTCTCCAGGTGGCCGGTGACCAGGCGGTTCAGGGCGCGCAGCAGGATGGTGCGCTCGTCCTCGGGGAGGGAGGCGAGGGCCTTCTCGTGGACCCCGTCGACGATCTTCTGGCTCTCCTGGGCGACCTTCGCCCCCTCCTCGGTGACGGCGATGATCCGCGCGCGCCGGTCGGTGCTCGACGGCTGCCGCGCGGCGAGGCCGGCCTTCTCCAGGGCGTCGACGGTCACCACCATCGTGGTCTTGTCCATGTCCCCGATCTCCGCGAGCTGCGCCTGTGTGCGCTCCTCCTCCAGGGCGTGGACGAGGACGCAGTGCATGCGAGGGGTGAGCCCGATCTCGCCGAGCTCGGCGCTCATACGGGTGCGCAGGACGTGACTGGTGTGGTCGAGGAGGTAGGAGAGGTCGGGCTCGGTGCGGGTGGGCGCCATGGCTGTCATGCCTGCCAGGGTAACGAAAGTCGATCCGTCGCGGATTGTCTGGAAGTGGACGGGTTCTTGGCGGGTCCACGATGGGGCTTGGCGGGTCCACGATGGGGGTGTGACCGGCATGAAGCCACCCCTGCTCTTCCTGGACGTGGACGGGCCGCTGATCCCGTTCGGCGCGCGGGACGGGGTGTACCCGACGTATCCGCCCGTCCCGCCCCCGTCCGTGAGCCCGCTCCTCGCGCGGCTCGACCCGGCGCACGGGGCGCGGCTCGCGGCGCTCCCGTACGAGCTGGTGTGGGCGACGACCTGGGAGGAGGACGCCAACACCTGGGTCGCCCCGCGTCTCGGGCTGCCCGAGCTGCCCCTCGTACCGTGGCTCGACGGCCCCGAGGTGCCGGGTGTCCACTGGAAGCTGCCGGCGCTGGTGGCGTGGGCGGCGGGGCGGGCGTTCGCCTGGGTGGACGACGAGATCGGGGCCGGCGATCGGGCGTGGGCCGCCGCCCGGTGTCCCGGGCGGGCGCTTCTTCACCGGGTGGATCCCCGGCGCGGGCTCGGCGGCGCCGACTACGCGGCGCTCGCCGCCTGGGCGGGGTGAGGGGCGTTCGCCCTCACCCCGGGGGCTCACACGCCGGTGGTGCCGTCGATGCGTTCGCGGAGGAGGTCGGCGTGGCCGTTGTGGCGGGCGTACTCCTCGATCATGTGGATGAGGACCCAGCGCAGGGAGACGGTTCCGCGCCAGGCGTCGTGGGCCGAGACGTCGAGGTCGGGGGCCTCCGCCGTGAAGCGTTCGGCGAAGTCCACCGCCGCGCGCCACGCGTCCCAGGCCGCCGCGACGGCCGCCGCGTCGGGGGTCGCGCCGTCGAAGTCCCCGTCCGGGTCGGCGGGGGAGGAGAAGAGCGGGGCCGCGTCGGCCTGACCGGCGAGGAGCTCGCGGAACCAGTGCCGCTCGACGTCGGCGAGGTGCCGGACGAGGCCGAGGAGGGAGAGCGTGGACGGTTCGACGGCGCGGCGGGCCAGGTCGTCCGTGATGCCCGCGCACTTCAGCACCAGGGTCGCGCGCTGGTCCGCCAGGAACCCGACGAGCATCTGCCGCTCGTCCCCCGTCGCCGGCCGCGTGAAGCGGCGCGGCCCCGGGTGCGCCGTCTCTTCGAGGACGTCCGCGCGTCGCCTGGGGCCCGCCGCTTCCGGAGTGCTTATCTCAACTGCCATGTCGACCTTCCCCGTTGATCTCCCGGCATGCTGCCATGCGGGAGTCGGGAAGGGATAGTCAGTTGGTGCGGGGCTGGGAGAAGCGGAGCATGTTGCCCGCTGGGTCACGGAAGGCGCAGTCGCGGACGCCGTACGGCTGGTCGACCGGCTCCTGCAGCACCTCGCCGCCCGCCGCCCGGACGTGCTCGAAGGTGGCGTCGACGTCGTCGGTGGAGAAGATCACGCCGCGCAGCATGCCCTTGGCCAGCAGTTCCGCCATGGCCTGGCGGTCGGCGGCGGAGGCGTTGGGGTCGGCGAGCGGCGGTTCGAGGACGATCTCCACGTCCGGCTGCGCGGGCGAACCGACGGTCACCCAGCGCATCCCCTCGAAGCCGACGTCGTTGCGGACCTCCAGGCCGAGGGCGTCGCGGTAGAAGGTGAGCGCCTTGTCGTGGTCGTCGACGGCGATGAAGCACTGAGAGAGTTTGACGTTCATGGCTCCGACGCTACGACGGGGCCCTGGAATCCGCTTCTCCGATCGTGACCGCTTCGGTCGGCCCGGTGACCCTCTCCGTCAGCCGTTCCTGGACGGGCGGGTGAGGACCTTCGCCACGCACGCGGGGATCACGGCACCCGCCTCGTGCCGCCGGGCCCGGTACGCGCTCGGCGACTCGCCCACCAGCTCCGTGAAGCGCGAGCTGAACGACCCGAGCGAGGTACAGCCGACCGCGAAGCAGACCTCGGTCACGCTCAGGTCGCCCCGCCGCAGCAGCGCCTTCGCCCGCTCGACGCGCCGGGTCATCAGATAGCTGTACGGCGTCTCGCCGTAGGCGGCGCGGAAGCTGCGGGAGAAGTGCCCGGCCGACATCAGCGCGACCTTGGCCAGCGCCGGTACGTCGAGCGGCTGCGCGTAGTCGCGGTCCATCACGTCCCGCGCGCGCCGCAGCCGCACCAGGTCCTCCAGATTCACGCTTCCCAGCATCGCACGGCCCTCCGACACTCCTGCAAGCACCTGCTTGCAATAGTTAGCAAAGGCTGGCATGGTCGGGGCATGGCATCGCTCAACGTCGGCAATCTCGGTGAGTACCTCCGCGAGCAGCGGCGGACCGCGCAGTTGTCCCTGCGCCAGCTCGCCGACGCGGCCGGCGTGTCGAATCCGTATCTGAGCCAGATCGAGCGGGGGCTGCGGAAGCCCAGCGCGGAGGTGCTCCAGCAGGTCGCCAAGGCGCTGCGGATCTCCGCCGAGACGCTCTACGTGCGGGCCGGGATCCTCGACGAGAAGGAGCGGGAGGAGCTGGAGACGCGCGCTGTCGTCCTGGCCGATCCCTCGATCAACGAGCGGCAGAAGCAGGTGCTGCTCCAGATCTACGACTCGTTCCGCAAGGAGAACGCCGCCGAGAACGCCGCCGAGAACGCCGCCAAGGCCGCCGCCGAGGCTGCCGAGGCCGCCGAGGCCGCTGACGAGGCCGCTGCGGCAACCGAAGCCGCCGCGCCCGCCGCATCCGATGCCGAATCGCCTTCGAGCTAGTACACGTCACACCGGGAGGACCACCAGCATGCCCATCATCGACGAACTGCGTACCCCTCTCTTCTTCGCCGCCGGCACCGCCGACCTCGTCGCGCAGCAGGCCAAGAAGGTCCCCGGCCTGATCGAGCAGCTCGCCGCCGAGGCGCCCGCCCGGATCGAGGCCGTGCGGAAGACCGACCCGAAGGCCGTCCAGGAGAAGGTGACCGCGCAGGCCAAGGAGGCCCAGGTCACCGTGCAGTCGAAGTTCGCCGAGGTCGTCGGCGTGCTCGACACGGACCTGAAGAAGCTCGGTGAGACCGCCCAGGACCTCGCCCTGCGCGGTGTCGGCGTCGCCGCCGAGTACGCCGTGAAGGCGCGCGAGAAGTACGAGGAGGTCGCCGCCCACGGTGAGGAGGCCGTCAAGGCCTGGCGTGGCGAGGCCGCCGACGAGATCGTCGAGATCGCCGTCGTGGTCGAGCCGGAGTCGGCGTCGGACGTGGCGCCGGAGGCTTCGGAGGAGCCGGTCGCCGCATCCGGGCCCGTCGCCGAAGCCCCGGCCGAGAAGGCGTTCGCCAAGAAGCCCACCGTCCGCAAGGCGCCCGCCAAGAAGGCGACCGTTGCCGCCGAGCAGGAGTAGAAGCGCGGGAGTAGAGGAAGTAGGAGTAGAAGAGCCGGAGCAGGCGTCGGAGCAGGCGCCGGGTCGGGCACCAATACGGGTACTCGGTGCGTTGTAACGGGTACCTTGACCGCGAGGCGCTTTCTCCACATCACCACTAGGCGGTGCTCAGCATGTTGCGCGCGGGATTCGACTCCCTTCTTTCCCTGGTGCTCTTCCTGGTCTTCACCGGCTTCGCCGTCGCCGCGCTCGTCTTCGCCGCCATGGCGCGCGAGGACGCCTACCGCGCCGCCGAGAAGCAGACGAAGAAGTTCTGGCTGATCATCCTGGGCATCAACCTCGCCCTGAACCTGCTGCTGCCGATGCTGTTCCTGCAGATCGCCGGGCTGATCGCCGCCATCGTCTTCATGGTGGACGTGCGGCCCGCGCTCGCGCAGGTCTCCGGCGGAGGCCGGGGCCGCCGTGGCGGTGGCTCCAGCAGCGACGGACCGTACGGCCCCTACAACGGCGGCCGCTAGCGGGACGAGTACGGCAGCGGGAACAAGAGCAGCGAGAACAAGAGCAGCGAGAACAAGAGCAGCGAGAACAAGAACGAGTACGGCAACGACACGGCCAGGGCCTGGGGGCTAACCCCGGGCCCTGTCCCGTTCCAGCGCCAGGACGGCGACGTCGTCCGTCAGCTCGCCGCCGTTCAGCGCCCGCACCTCCGTCACCGCCGCCTCCAGGAGCTCCTCGCCCCGCAGGCCCTCGGCCAGCTGCCGGTTGATCATCTGGACCATCCCGTCCTGGCCGAGCCGCGGCGAGCCGGGGCCGGCCGAGCGGCCCTCGATCAGGCCGTCCGTGTACATGAGCAGGCTCCACGCCCCGCCCAGTTCCACCTGGCGGCGCGGCCAGCGGGCGCGCGGCAGCAGCCCCAGTGCCGGGCCGCCGTCCTCGTACGGAAGGAGCCGGGCCGCCCGCCCCTGCCGGGCGATCAGCGGTGACGGGTGGCCGGCGAGGCAGAGGCCCGCCCGGCGTCCGTCGGGCGCGATGTCGACGGTGCAGAGGGTCGCGAAGATCTCGTCGCTCTCCCGCTCGTGCTCCAGGACCTGCTGCATCGTCGAGAGCAGCTCGTCCCCGCACAGCCCCGCGAAGGTCAGCGCCCGCCAGGCGATCCGCAGCTCGACCCCGAGGGCGGCCTCGTCGGGGCCGTGCCCGCAGACGTCGCCGATCATGGCGTGGACCGTGCCGTCGGGCGTGCGCACGACGTCGTAGAAGTCGCCGCCGAGCAGCGCGCGGGAGCGGCCTGGCCGGTAGTGGGCCGCGAACCGCAGGTCGGAGCCCTCCAGGAGGGGGGTCGGGAGCAGCCCGCGCTCCAGGCGGGCGTTCTCCTGGGCCCGCAGCCGGGACTCGGCCAGCTTCACCTGGACGGCGTCGGCGCGCTTGCGTTCGACCGCGTACCGGATGGCGCGGCTGAGCAGCCGCCCGTCGAGCTCCTCGCGGAAGAGGTGGTCCTGGGCCCCGACCCGTACCGCCTCGGCCGCGAGCTCCGCGTCCGCCGAGGCCGCGAGCGCGAGGACGGCGTGGCGCGGGGCGAGGCGCAGGATGTGGCGGAGCGGGGCGAGGGGGTCGTCCCCGGCGGCCGCGCGGGGGCCGGGCAGGGAGAGGTCGACGAGGACGCAGTGGACGTCGTCGGTGAGGAGCCGCTCGGCCTCGGTGAGGTTGCGGGCGGTCCGGATGCGTACGCGGGTGCCGGCGGCGTCCGCCGCGTCGAGCAGTTCGGGCACGGCGAGGGCACCCGCCGGGTCGTCCTCGACGACCAGGAGGGTGAGATCGGTGCGATCGCGGTCGGTTCCTGTGCCTGTGCCAGTCATAACGGTGGCGTCCATAGCGGTGGCGTCGCCGGTTCCCGCGGCAGCAGAGTCGTTTCTCTGGCGGGGTACGGATACGGGCATCGGTCCGGAGCTTCCTTCCCTCCCCCCGAGGGTGCGCAGGGCGCCGGGTGGCGCCCCGCCCGTCCCGGACCCTAGCGGTAGGTCGGTGCGCAGCGGAATGGTGATCAGTCCGCGAGTGGTCGCGGGGGGCTTGGCATATGCCGCGGAAGGGGAGGTAGTTGTCGCGGGAAGGGCCGCGGGCGGTCGGGGGAGAGGCCCGGAGGCAATGAGAAAGGTCACGCCGGGCGGGGGATCTCCGTCAGGTCGGGCGGATGATTCCGGTCACAGGGAGGCGCGGAATCCCGCCACGCCGGAGGGGATGGCCGCCCCCGGCGGGCTGCTGCCTCGACGGCTCTTCCGCGCCGGCGCCCCGATGCCCGTGCTGCCGGGTACCCGGGCTGCCCGGTACCTCGGGCCGCCCGTTACCCGTGCTGCCCGGTACCCCGTGGCGCCCCTGCGCCCCGATGCCGCCCCGGCGCCCCGCGCCGCCCGTCACCCCGGTCGCACGACTCCCAGGATCTCCATCGAGCCCGCTCCCGCGATCGTCACGTTCCGGCCGGGGCGCGGCGCGTGCACGATCGCGCCCTTGCCGATGTACATCCCGATGTGGCTCGCGTCCTTGAAGTAGACGATCAGGTCGCCGGGCCGCATGTCCTTGATGTCCACGCGCGGCAGCAGCCGCCACTGCTCCTGCGAGGTGCGCGGGATCGGGAGGCCGGCCTTGCCCCAGGCGAGCTGCGTGAGGCCGGAGCAGTCGAACGAGGACGGCCCTTCCGCTCCCCACTCGTACGGCTTGCCGACCTGCGCCGTCGCGAACTCGACCGCCTTCTTGCCCTGCGAGGTCGCCCCGGTCGTGAGGTCGCCGAGGATGCCGGTGTCGAGCCAGGTCGTCTGGGCCCGGTACTGCGCCTGCTCCTCAAGGCGGCGCAGCCGCTCCCGCTCCTCCGCGGCGAGTGCGGACTCCAGCTTCTTGGCCGCGGCGATCTTGTCGTTGATCTCCTTCTTCGCCTGGGCCTGCTTGACCCGGTGGGCCTCCAGCTTGGTCCAGTTGTCGCCGGCGTCCTTCGCGTAGACGCCCAACTCGGCCTGGGCACGGGTCATCTCGCCGAGGAGGTCCGTGGTGGCCTTCGCCCCGGCCTTGAGCCGGCCCGCGGTGTCGAGGAAGAGCTGCGGGTCGTCGGTGAGGACGAGCTGCGCGCCCTCCGGGAGTCCGCCGTTGCGGTACTGGGCGCGGGCTGCGGCGCCCGCCTTGGCCTTGAGGTCCTCGACCTTCTCGCGGCCCTCGACGATCATCCGGGCGAGCCGGACGATCTCGACGGACTGCTCCTTGGTCTTCTCCTCGGCGAGGTTGTACGCGTCGGTGGCGGCGGCGGCCTGCCGGTACAGGCCGTCTATCTCCTTGCGTACCTCCTCCAGGCTCTTCTTCGGCGGGGGAGGGGGTAGCGGCGCGGCGGAGGCCTGGAGGGTCAAAGCGGGTGAGGCCAGCACCGCCAGGGCGCAGATCACGGTGATCGCGGCGGTGGTGTGGCGACGTCGGTTCACAAGCTCCCCCTCGTAAACGGCCCGCGTCTCTATCTGATTTACCGTCAGTAACTTAGCGGCGGCCTTGGCGATAGTGCCATGCGAAACCGGAAAGCAACAGGGGAAACCAGGGCCTGTCGGGCCGTTTCCCCTCAGGGGGACGAGCGATACGCGAGTGGCGTTCCCGACGTACGCGAAATTCAGCGGGAGTTGGGGAAAGGGAGGGGAAAGGGAGGGGAAGGGGAGGGGAGGGGAGGGGAGGGGAGGAGAGGGAGAGGACGGGGAGGATCCGGGCCGCGCCTCAGAGTCGCGGCGCCAGCGCCTCCCACCGCACCGTCACCTCGCCCTGCCGCCACCGCCGCGGACCGTCCGTCAGCGGCCAGTCCGCCGACAGTTCGCGTACGGAGCGGATCCAGCGCTGTCGCGCGCCCAGCGAGGCGTACGGGGCGGCCGCCGCCCACGCCCGGTCGAAGTCCCGCAGGAAGGCGTGCACCGGCTCGCCCGGCACGTTGCGGTGGATGAGCGCCTTCGGGAGCCGCTCCGCCAGGTCCGACGGCCGCTCCAGCGAGCCGAGCCGGGTCGCGAAGGTCACCGTGCGCGGCCCGGTCCGGTCGAGGGCCACCCACACGTGCCGCCGCCCGATCTCGTCGCAGGTGCCCTCGACGAGCAGTCCGCCGGGTGCGAGCCGCCCGCACAGTCGCGCCCAGACGGCCGCGACCTGTTCCTCGTCGTACTGGCGCAGCACGTTCGCCGCCCGGATCAGGGCGACCGTGCCGGGCACCGGCACCTCGAAGCCGCCGTGGACGAAGGAGAGGCCCTCGTGCTCGTACGGCTTCGCGGCCTCGACCCTGGCGGGCTCGATCTCGATGCCGTAGAGCCGGGTGCGGGGTTCGGCGGTGCGCAGCCGGGCGAGCAGTTCGACGGCGGTCCAGGGGGCGGCCCCGTATCCGAGGTCGACGGCGAGCGGCGGCTCGGGGGAGCGGCGCAGGGCGGGGCCGTGGACGGCGGCGATCCAGCGGTCCATGCGGCGCAGACGGTTGGGGTTGGTGGTCCCGCGGGTCGGTGTGCCGACGGGGCGGGTGGTGCGCGGGGCCATGACACGAGCGTACGGGGTGAGGCGAGGGGGACTGGCTGTGACCAGGTACGACCGGTCCTGGTCGTTCTCGACCGGTAATGAATTGGCAAAGCGCCCGCGCGGTCGGAAATGAAAGGGACCATTCCGCTGTTGTCGGGGCTGAAGGGCGTCACCCGCCCTTCAGCTGTCATGCCCGACGCAGCTCGCTCTACCGCGTTCAGCTGGACCGAACGCAGCTCGGCTCCACCGCGTTCAGCTTCACCGAACGCAGCTCCACCCCGTTCAACAGAGCTCCACCCCGTTCAGCCCAGCTCAGTCCCCGAGCGGAAGGACCGCCGACGTGAGCCAGTACGTGTCCCGGTTCGCCGGTACCCGGCACCGGCACCAGGCGCCGACCCGGCTCCGGCTCCCCGGCCGGAACCGCACCCCGCGCCGGGTGGCCATGCTCAGCGTCCACACGTCCCCGCTGCACCAGCCGGGCACGGGCGACGCGGGCGGCATGAACGTCTACATCGTCGAGCTGGCCAAGCGCCTCGCCGCCATCGACATCGAGGTGGAGATCTTCACCCGGGCCACCACCGGCGGCCTCCCGCCGGTCGTCGAGCTCACCCCCGGCGTCCTCGTCCGGCACGTCGACGCGGGCCCCTACGAGGGTCTGGCCAAGGAGGAGCTGCCGGCCCAGCTCTGCGCCTTCACGCACGGCGTGATGCAGGCGTGGGCGGGCCACCGCCCCGGCCACTACGACCTCGTCCACTCCCACTACTGGCTCTCCGGCCACGTCGGCTGGCTGGCCGCCGAGCGCTGGGGCGTCCCGCTCGTCCACGCGATGCACACCATGGCGAAGGTCAAGAACGCGGCGCTCGCCGAGGGCGACACGCCCGAGCCCGCGGCCCGCGTCATCGGCGAGACCCAGATCGTCTCCGCCGCCGACCGGCTGATCGCCAACACGGCCGAGGAGGCCGACGAGCTCGCCCGTTTCTACGAGGCGGACCCCGGCAAGATCGCGGTCGTCCACCCGGGCGTCAACCTCGACCACTTCCGCCCCGCCGACGGCCGCGCCGCCGCCCGCGCCCGCCTCGGGCTGCCGCAGGACGCCTTCATCCCGGTGTTCGCCGGCCGCATCCAGCCCCTCAAGGCCCCGGACATCCTGCTGCACGCCGCCGCACGGCTCCTGGACCAGGACCCGTCGCTGCGCTCGCGCATGGTCGTCCCGGTCGTCGGCGGCCCGAGCGGCAGCGGCCTGGCCAAGCCGGAGGGCCTCCAGAAGCTCGCCGCCCGGCTCGGGATCGCGGACATCGTGCGCTTCCACCCGCCGGTCGGGCAGGACCGGCTCGCGGACTGGTTCCGCGCGGCCAGCGTCCTCGTCATGCCCTCGTACAGCGAGTCCTTCGGCCTCGTCGCCATCGAGGCGCAGGCGGCCGGCACCCCGGTCGTCGCGGCGGCGGTGGGCGGTCTGCCCGTCGCCGTACGGGACGACGTGACCGGCTTCCTCGTCCAGGGGCACGACCCGGTGGACTACGCCCGCGCGCTCGGCCGCTTCGTCGCCGATCCGGCGCTGACGGACCGGATGGGCGCGGCGGCGGCCCTGCACGCCGGGTCGTTCGGCTGGGACACGGCGGCCTCCGGCACGGCCGACGTGTACACGGCCGCCATGCACGACCATCGGGTCCGCGAGAACCGCCGTCGCGTACGCTCCCACCATGGCTGAGGACGTGACCAAGGACGGCGTGACCGGGGACGTGCGGGGGATCATCGAATCCACGCTCCAGGACGCCGAACTGGAGTGGGAGTCCCCCGAGCCCGGTGCATACGTCGTCAAACTCCCGGGCACGCGCAAGCTCTTCACGACGCTCTCGCTGCGCGCCGGCCGCCACTCGCTCTCCCTGAACGCCTTCGTCATCCGGCACCCCGACGAGAACGAGCCGGGCGTCCACCGCTGGCTGCTCGAACGCAACCTCAAGCTGTACGGGGTGAGTTACGCGGTCGACGGCCTCGGCGACATCTACCTCGCCGGGAAGCTCCCGCTCGCCGCCGTCACGCCCGACGAGCTGGACCGGCTGCTCGGCTCGGTCCTGGAAGCGGCGGACGGCGACTTCAACACGCTCCTGGAGCTGGGGTTCGCGTCGGCGATCCGGCGCGAGTACGAGTGGCGGGTCTCGCGCGGCGAGTCGACCCGCAACCTCGACGCGTTCAAGAACCTGACCCAGAAGCCCACGAAGAAACCCACTCACTGACCTCTTCCGGCAAGGGCCTTCCCCTGCCATGCTCGCGCCCGGCGCACATCTGAACACCGTTCATATACGTGAAAGGTTCAGGGGCATGGCAGCACTCAGCAGAAGGCAGTTCGTCGGCAGTGCGGTGGCGGTCGTGGGGGCCGTGGGAGCCATGGGAGGTACGACGGGCTTCACACCGCCCACCCGCCTCCCCGCCCTCCCCACCTTCCCCGCCCTCCCCGCGGAACTCTGGCGGGAGTTCGAGGCCGCCCCCACCACCCACCCGCAGATCCCCTACGTGGGCCGGGCCGGCGCCCACGGCGGCGCCCGGCGCGCGCCCCGCCCGCCCGTCGTGGCGAACGCCGTCACCTACGGGGCCACCCCCGACGCCCGTCGCGGAGCGACCGATGTGTACGGCACCGACTCCGCCCCCGCGATCAACCGCGCCCTCGTCGAGGCGGGGGAGCGGGGCGGCGGCACGGTGCTGCTGCCACCCGGCACGTACCGGATCGACGACTACCTCCGGATCGGCCACAGCGGGGTCGTCCTGCGCGGCGCGGGCTCCGGCCGTACGACCCTGCTCGCGACCCGGAACCTCACCGAGCTGATCGGCCCGTACGGCTCCCGCTATGGCGGCGACAAGTCCTCCTGGTCCTGGGCCGGCGGCCTCGTCTGGCTCTCCCCGCACGCCCGGCACGCCTCCCTCGTCGCCGCGATACGGGACCGGGCCTGGCCGTTCGAGGGCTGGACCGGCAACAGGCGCGACGCATGGACCACGCTCACCACCCTCCGCCCGGCCCGCCGCGGCGACCGCTCGGTCACGGTCGAGGACCCGTCGGGCCTGGCCCGCGGGCAGCTGGTCGTCCTCCGCCTCGCCGACGACGCCGGCCACACGCTCCTGGAGCACATGGCGGGCGGCGGCCCCGGCGCGGAGGCGTACACCTGGGACGACAAGACCAAGCTCACCTCCTACGTCCCCTACGAGTGGCCCGTACGGATCACCGGGATCGCGGGCCGCCGCGTCACCCTCGAACGGCCCCTGCCGCTCGACCTCCGCCCCGAGTGGGACCCCCGACTCGTCTCCGGGGCCGAACCGCTCACCGACTCGGGGGTGGTGGGCCTGACCCTGGAGGCGGTGGAGACGCCCCAGTCCCCCCACCTCCTCGACAAGGGCTACAACGGCGTCACCTTCCAGTGCGCGTACGACTGCTGGGCGGAGGACGTGGTCGTCCGGCACGTCGACAACGGCTTCGGGCTCGTCGCCGCCTCCGCCTGCACCCTGCGCCGCACGCGCGTCGAGGGGCGCGGCTCCCACCACCCGTACTTCTGCCGGGAGGGCGCGCACGACAACCTGGTCGAGGACTTCCGCATCGCGGCCCGTACCGTCCCCGCCCCGGCGGGCACCCAGCTCCACGGCATCAACGTCGAGGGCCTGTCCAGCCACAACGTCTGGTCGCGCGGGGTCATGGAGATGGGCACCTTCGACACCCACCGGGGCATGCCCTTCGCGAACGTACGGACCGAGATCACCGTCGAGAACAACGGCCGGCACGGCGGCGACGCCTCCGCGGGACCGCTCTACGGGGCCCGGTTCGCCCACTGGAACGTCACGGTGACGAACGGCCGCGCGGGCCTCGTGAAGCTCGACACCGTCGCCCCGTACAGCGCCACGGTCGGCATCAGCGAGGTGCGGGAGTTCGACCAGACCGACGTCCCGGACTTCGCGGGCGAGCTCCACGCGCGCGTGGAGGCGTACGGGAGCCCGGGGTCGGTGCGCCCCCGGAACCTGTACGAGGCCCAGCGGGCGCTCAGCGGGCGGTAGCGACGCCCTGGCCGCTCCGGTACTGGCCCGGTGTCGTGCCGAACTCGCGGCGGAAGGCGTGCGAGAAGGCGTACGGCGTGCTGTAGCCGACGCGGCGGGCGACCGTGGCCAGCGGGTCCGGGGTGTCCCGGAGCAGGGTGGCGGCGTGCGTCAGCCGCCACCACGTCAGGTACGCCATCGGGGGCCGGCCGACGAGCGAGGCGAAGCGGCGGGCCAGGGTGGGCCGGGAGACACCGGCCTCGGCGGCCAGCAGCTCGTTGGTCCAGGGGGCGGCCGGGTCGGAGTGCAGGGCGCGCAGGGCGGCGGCGGTCACGGGGTCGCCGAGGACGGCGGGCCAGGCGCCGTCGGTGCTCTCGGCCAGCCAGGAACGGATCATGTAGACGAGCAGCAGGTCGAGCAGGCTCGGCAGGGCGATGCAGGCGCCGGGTCGCCGCTCGTCGAGCTCGCCGCCGAGGAGGTCGATGGCGGCGCGGAGTTCGGGGTGGCGGCCGACGCGGTTCGGCAGATGGACGAGCGGGGGGAGCTCGGCCAGGAGCGGATGGGTGTGGCCGCGGTCGAGCCGGTACTTGCCGCAGAGCATCTCGACCTCGCGCTCGGGCGCACGCTCGACCTCGCGCTCGGGCGCACGCTCGGCCGCGTGCTCGGGTGCGCGCTCGACCTCGCGCCCGGCTTCGCGCTCGGGCGCGCGGAAGGCGGGCAGCCGCGGTCGGGGCGGTCGGGGCGGCTTCCGGTCGGCCCACCGGGTGAACGACACCGCCCGCGCGACCGTCGCCGCGTCGGCGGGCGAGTCGGCGATGACGTGCCCCGTACCGTGCGGGAGCAGCACGGCGTCCCCCGCGCCGAGCGCGATCGGATCTCCGCCGCCGTCGGGCAGCAGCCAGCAACTGCCCTTCAGGACGACGTGGAAGCCCGCCCCGTCGTACGGGTCCAGCCGGGCGCACCAGTCGCCGCCGACCCGCACGCGGTCGGAGGAGGGCCGCCCGACGCGTACGGCCGAGATCGCGTCGCTCACCACGTCCATGCCGGGAGCCTACGACAGCCCAGGGCTCGCAAGCCTCACCCCTGAGACGTACGCGCATCCAGAGGAGCAGAAGGAGCATTGAGAGGCTCACCTGCCCCTCCCTAGGCTCGATCGCATGAACACGGAGAGCGCGCAGCGCATCGTGCTGGGAGACGTCGAGATCATCCGGGTCGTCGAGTGGCAGGGCCCGTTCGGCCCGGCCCGGGGCCTCGTCCCCGGGGCCGGGGCCGAGGTGTGGAAGGACAACGAGGAGTGGCTGGCGCCGGACCACTGGGCGCCGGAGAGCGACAGCGCGGTCATGGCACTGCAGAGCTGGGTGCTGCGGAGCGGGGGCCGGACGGTCCTGGTCGACACGGGGGTCGGCAACGGGCGCGAGCGGCCGCACTCGCCGCACTTCCACCGGCAGCAGGGCGATTTCCTGGAGCGGCTGGAGGGGGCGGGCATCCGGCCCGAGGACGTCGACGTCGTCGTCAACACCCACCTCCACGCCGACCACGTCGGCTGGAACACGCGGGACGTCCAGGGGGAATGGGTGCCGACCTTCCCGAACGCCGAGTACCTCGTCCCGGCGGCCGACGACGCCCACTACGGCCCGGCGAACGGATACGGCAACGGCCGCCAGGAGGACGACCGGCTCGTCTACGAGGACAGCGTCGCACCCGTCCACCGCGCCGGGCAGGTCCGGCTGTGGGACGGGGCCCACCGCATCGACGGGAACCTGACGCTGGAGTCGGCGCCGGGCCACACGCCCGGTTCGGGGGTGCTGCGGCTCGCGTCCGGGGGCGACAGGGCGGTCTTCGTCGGGGACCTGCTGCACAGCCCCGTACAGCTCCTCGAACCGTCCTGCGCCAGCTGCTTCTGCCTGGACCCGGCCGGGGCGGCGGTGAGCCGCCGGCGGATCCTCGAACGGGCCGCCGACGAACGGGAGCTGGTCGTGCCCGCGCACTTCGGCGGGGCCGGTGCCGCCGAAGTGCGCAGGGAGGGGGAGGGGTTCGGGCTCGTGCGGTGGGCGGCGTACGCGGCGGGGTGAGGGTCCGCCGCGCCGGCCCGGGGGGAGGTCAGGCGTTGACGGGGGCCTGCCCGGCGGCGTCCGGGACGTCGACGCGGGAGACGTCGGCGTCCGGGACGTCGGCGTCGGATCCGGCGTCGTCACTCTTCACCGGGCGCCGGATCTCGGTCTCCGCGGTGCCCTCCTCCGCGAGGGCCTTCCTCAGCCGGATGTAGTACCCGACGGCGGCGAGGACGCCGAGGGCGGCGGTCGCCGTCCAGAGGACGTCGGGGCCGGGTCCGTCGACGATCGCGCCGGCCGCGATGGGGGCGATGAACCCGGCGACGGCCCAGGACATGCCCATGACGCCCTGGTAGCGGCCGCGGGCGTGCTCGGGGGCGAGGCGGGCGGTGGCGGCGGCGTTCGTCGGGACGTGGATCATCTCGCCGACGGTCCAGACGACCACGGTCGCGGCGAAGGCCACGGAGGAGCCGGCGAGGGCGGTGGCGCCGGTGCCGAAGGCGAAGAGGAGCGCGGAGAGCGTCAGCAGGAGGGCGGGGGAGCGCTTGTCGGTCAGCTTGTTGACGAGGAGCTGGAAGCCGACGATCACGATGCCGTTGACGGCGATGACCATGCCGAAGGAGGACGGGGGCAGGCCCTGGTCGGCCATGGTCAGCGGGAGGCCGATCCAGGGGGCCGTGAAGACGATGCAGACGAGGAGGTTGAGGAGGACGAGCGTGCGGAAGGGGGCGTCGCGGAGGACGGTCAGCATGCTGACCTTCTCCTCGGCGACGGGCTCGCCCCGCTTGTCGACGGCGGCCTCGGGGCGGGTCTCGGGGAGCCGCAGGAAGACGATGACGGCGCACAGGACGGTGGCGACGGCGTCGACGACGAAGAGGGTGCGGTAGCCGAGGAAGGCCGCGGCGCCGCCGCCGATGGAGGCGATGGCGAAGCCGAGGTTGAGGGCCCAGTAGTTGAGGGCGTACGCCCGGCGCACGTCGTGGGCGGGGACCATGTCGGCGATCGTGGCGTTGATGGACGGCCGGACGGCCTGCATGGCGACGCCCATGAGGAGGACGACGGTGGCGATGGCCCAGGCGCTGGTGACGACGGCGAGGGCGGCGGCGCAGGCGGCGGCGGCCAGGTGCATCGTGACCATGGTGGGGCGACGGCCCCAGCGGTCGGTGAGCATGCCGCCGAGGGGCGAGCCGGCGACGCCGCCGAGACCGTGGAGGGCGACGACGAGCCCGGCGAACCAGGCGGAGTGCCCGAGCTCCTGCGTCAGATAGAGGGAGAGGAAAGTCAGGACGAAGGCCCCGGTCCGGTTGACCAAGGTCGACAGCCAGAGCCACCAGAAGCCCCGGGGGAACCCCGAAACCGTCGCGCGTGCTGATCGTCTGAGCGAGTCGATGGACATGTGTGGCCGGCCCCTTGCTGTATGTAAGCCCCTACCGCGGCCCTCGTAACTTACGTATCTCAGGTGCCGGACGCCAGCGAATTGACGACGCGCGTCAATCGTCGGCGGTCGATTAGGCTCGTACGCATGGCCGACGCACCGTACAAACTGATCCTCCTCCGCCACGGCGAGAGCGAGTGGAACGAGAAGAATCTGTTCACCGGATGGGTGGACGTGAACCTCACCGCGAAGGGCGAGAAGGAGGCGACGCGCGGCGGCGAGCTGCTCAAGGACGCCGGCCTGCTGCCCGACGTGCTGCACACCTCCCTCCAGAAGCGCGCCATCCGCACGGCGCAGCTCGCGCTGGAGTCCGCGGACCGCCACTGGATCCCGGTCCACCGCTCCTGGCGCCTGAACGAGCGCCACTACGGCGCCCTCCAGGGCAAGGACAAGGCCCAGACGCTCGCCGAGTTCGGCGAGGAGCAGTTCATGCTGTGGCGCCGCTCGTACGACACCCCGCCGCCGGCGCTCTCCGACGACAGCGAGTACTCGCAGGCCAACGACGCGCGCTACGCGACGATCCCGCCGGAGCTGCGCCCGCGGACGGAGTGCCTCAAGGACGTCGTCGACCGGATGCTCCCGTACTGGTACGACAGCATCGTCCCGGACCTCCTCACCGGCCGCACGGTCCTGGTCGCGGCCCACGGCAACAGCCTCCGCGCCCTGGTGAAGCACCTGGACGGCATCTCGGACGCGGACATCGCGGGCCTCAACATCCCGACGGGCATCCCCCTGTCCTACGAGCTCGACGAGAACTTCAAGCCCCTCAACCCGGGCGGCACCTACCTCGACCCGGACGCGGCGGCGGCGGCCATCGAGGCCGTGAAGAACCAGGGCAAGAAGTAGCCCACGGAGTAGTCCTCAGTCACGAAAGAGGCCCTCTACCTGCTGGTTTCAGCGGGTGGAGGGCCTCTTCCTGTGCAGGAGTCAGGAGTCAGGAGTCAGGAGCCGGGGTCGGAGCCGGGGTCGGGGCCGGTGCCGCCGTGGCGGCGGAGGTAGGCCAGGACGGCGCGGACCCGGCGGTGGCCGCTGTCGCCGGCCGACAGGCCGAGCTTGAGGAAGACGTTGCCGATGTGCTTGTGGACGGCGTTGTCGGTGACGAACAGCCGCTGGGCGATCGTGGTGTTGTCGTGGCCCTCGGCCATCAGCGCCAGGACCTCGCGTTCGCGGGGGGTGAGGGCGTCGACGGGATCGCCGTGGACGGCGAGGAGCTGGGCGATGACCTCGGGGTCCATGGCGGTGCCGCCGGCGGCCACGCGGCGCAGCGCGTCGGTGAACTCCGCGATCCGGCTCACCCGGTCCTTGAGCAGATAGCCGATGCCGCCGCGCGTGTCGGAGAGGAGGCGGCCGGCGTACTCCTGCTCGACGTACTGGGACAGGACCAGGACGGGAAGTCCGGGGTGGTCGCGGCGGGCCCGGAGGGCGGCGCGGATGCCCTCGTCGCGGAAGGTCGGGGGCAGCCGCACGTCGACGATGGTGACGTCCGGGCGGTGGGTCTCGACGGCGGCGAGGAAGGCGGGCGCGTCCTCCGTGATCGCGGCGACCTCGAAGCCCTGGGAGCCCAGCAGGAGTTCGAGTCCGGAGGACAACAGGACGTTGTCCTCGGCGATGACTACGCGCACGGCAGCTCCACGGTGACGGTGGTCGGCCCGCCCGGCGGGCTGCTGATCCCCATGGTGCCGTCCAGGGCGGCGGCGCGGCGGCGGATTCCGTCCAGGCCGCTGCCTCGGGACGCGTCCGCTCCGCCGGTCCCGTCGTCGGTGATCTCCACGGACAGCAGCGCGCCGTCCCGGGCGACGCGGACGGCGGCCTCGGTGGCCCGGCTGTGCCGGGCGACGTTCGCCAGCGCCTCGGTGACGGCGAAGTAGGCGACCGCTTCGACCGCGGCGGGGACCTCACCGAGCTCGCCGACGCCGATACGGGTCGGCACCCCGGCTCTCATGGCCAGGGTGAGGAGCGCACCGGCGAGGCCCTGGTCGGCCAGGACCGGAGGGTAGATGGTGCGGATGACGGAGCGCAGCTCGGTCATGGCCTCCTCGGCCTCGGCTCGGGTCTGCCGTACGAGCGCGGCGGCCGCGTCGGGGTCCTGGGGGAGGATCTCCCCGGCCACGGCGAGCCGCATGGCGATGGCCACCAGCCGGGCCTGGGTGCCGTCGTGCAGGTCGCGTTCGATCCGGCGGAGCTCCGCGCCGTGCGCCTGGAGGACGTCGGTGCGCGTCCGCGTGAGTTCGCCGACGCGTGCGGCCAGCCGTTCCGCGTGAGTCGGTGTCAGTACGGCCAGGCAGCACCGCGCGTGCACCCGGGCGAGCGGTGGCAGGGCGACGGTCGCCAGCGCCGCCAGGAGCAGGAACTGCGCCGGACCGATCGTCAGCGCGAGGGCCCAGCTGTCGATATGGACACCGAGCAGCGGGAGCCGTGGCGGATCCGACGCGGGAAAGGCCCGCCAGCCCACGGTGATGCCGAGGACGAGGAGCAGGTTGCCCAGGCACAGCAGGGCGAAGAGGCCCGCCGGCAGGCCGGTGGCCACCTGGGTCACGAGCCACCCGAGGTCGCGGCGCACGGAGCGCGGGCGCGGCTCCACCGGCCGGCCCAGCAGGGCCCCGGCGCGGCGGCGGTGGTGCTCGGCCCAGGGAGCCGCCAGCGACGGTACGCACAGCAGGGGCGCCGCCACGAGCGTCACCGTCGCGGTCATCAGGGTGCCGAGCAGATAGGTGCTACTGCGCCCTGCCTGGACCAAGGCCGGGACCGATCGTGTGCGGGCCTTGCCGTTTGCGCCGTGCACGGGCGGCTCGCCTTCCTCCGTCGTACTACGGGGCCGGGAGCGGCCCTCGGACGCGCCACGGTACGGGCCGGGCACCCCCTGCGGCGCTACAGCCAGCTGTAGGTTTCGCACGGCCGCCTGCGGTAGCGACCCGCAAGGGGGTCGCTTCCTAGCGTGACGTCCATGAGATCCACACCCCCGGCCTCCGCGCCGAAGCACCGCCCGTCCCAGCAGCAGCGTCACCGTCGGACCGTCCGCGGGTGGCTCGCCGTCACGGCGGCCTTACTCGCCACGGCCGGAGTGGCCGAAGCCGGCGTAGGCCACTCCGCCGCATCCCCGCCCTCGACCAGCGCCTCCGCACCCTCCGCGCCCGGCTACCGCCAGGACGACCTGCGCCGGGACACTTCCGCCCTCCGGGCGCTGGGGATCACCGGCGTCCAGGCACGCGTGACCACCGCCTCCGGCCGGGATCTGGTCTCCGCCACGGGCGTCGCCGTGGTGGGTACGAACCGTCCGGTGCCCCGCGACGGCTACTTCCGGATGGCCAGCACCGGCAAGGCGCTCATGGCCGCGGCGGTCCTCCAACTGGTCGACGAGGGCCGGCTGGCACTCGACGACACGGTGGACCACCGGCTGCCCGGAGTGATCGACGGCAACGGCAACGACGGCCGGAAGATCACCGTGCGCCAGCTCCTGCGGAACACCAGCGGTCTCCACGACGACCTTCCCGGCTTCGACACCCCGCGGGACTACTACCGGCACCGCTACGACACCTACACCCCCGAACAGATCGTCGCCCGGGCGATGAAGCACCGCCCGGACTTCCCGCCCGGCACCGGCTGGGGCTACTCCAACACCGGCTACGTCGTCCTCGGCATGATCGTCGAGAAGGTCACCGGTCGCCCGTGGCGGGAGGAGGTCGAGAGCCGGATCCTGAAGCCGCTCGGCATGCACCACACCTACCTGTCGGGCGCCACGTCCACCCTCCGCCGTCCGCACGCGAACGGCTACCAGGTCTTCGCCCCCGGCGAACGGATCGACGTCACCGAGCAGATCGTTCCCGACCTCGGCGGCTACGTCTCCACCACGGCGGACGTCAACCGCTTCTTCCGGGGACTGCTGGGCGGCGAGCTGCTGTCCGGGGCGCGCCTGGCCGAGATGCGGGACACCGTCCCGGTCGACAAGCGGATCGAGGCGATCTGGCCCGGCGGACGTTACGGCCTCGGCCTGGTCAGCCGCCCCCTGACCTGCGGCGGCACCTACTGGAGCCACGAAGGGGGCGAAGCCGGCTACATCACCCTGAACGGCGCCACCGGCGACGGCAGCCGCACCGTCACCGTCTCCATGACCACCAGCTTCCACGACTTCGACACCACGCTCCGGCAGCACAAGGCCGCCAGCCGCCTCGTCGACCGCGCGCTGTGCGACACCTCCGGCGACGGCCGGGAAAGGTGACGGACGCGGCGGTGCTGAGCCGGACGGGTGAGGGCGAAACCTTACGGCGCGGGGGTCGGGAATGGGGGGCGGGTGGCGCGGTAGGTCTGCCCGTGACACCCCTTCCGTCTCACGAAACGAGAGTCCTCGTGCGTCTCCGGCACTCCGTCGCCGCCGCTTGCGGCGCCCTTGCCCTCACCGCCACCCTGGCCACGCCCGCCCACGCCGCCACCGGCGACTTCCACTACCGGTTCGTCGGGCTGAGCGGGGAGGTGCAGACGGCCACGCTCCACGACCCGGAGAGCAGCGTGTGCGTCACGATCCCGGAGGCCGCCGACCCGGACGCCTCCGAGCCCGCCTTCGCACCGCACAACGACACGGACGAGTACGCGATCGTCTTCACCGAGCCCGACTGCAGCGGCGACTCCTGGACCCTCCGCCCGCACGGCCGCCCGGCCACGGACCGCCTCACGCTCCGCTCGGTCGTGTTCCTCTCCCGCTAGCGGGAGATCGCGCCCGACGGCCCCCTGACCGCTGCTCACCGACCGGCGGCCAGGGGGCCGTCGGGCCGCGGCCCGCAAGCCGCGATATTCGTGGGCGGGCGGCGCGCCGCATCCCTTAACGTTCCAGGTCATGAGCACGCCACAGCCCCCTGCGTCACTCCGCCTGGAGCGCGTCACCCCCGAGAACGTCGACGCCGCCCTGGAGCTGCGCGTCCACCCCCATCAGGAGCGCAACGTCGCTCCCGTCGTGAAGTCCCTCGCCGAGGCGTACGCCTTCGGGGAGACCGCCTGGCCCCGGCTGATCTTCGACGGGGACGAGCTCGTCGGCTTCCTGATGGCCTTCCTCGACATCCCGTGGAACGCGGAGAAGGACCCCGAGGACCGCCGCAGCGGGCTCTGGCGGCTCAACATCACCGCCACCGGGCAGGGCAAGGGGTACGGGCGCTTCGCCGTCGAGGCGCTGCGCGACGAGCTCCGGCGGCGCGGAGCACGACAGCTGTACGTGACCTGGCATCCGGGCGAGGACGGCCCCGGCGAGTTCTACCGCCGGCTCGGCTTCCGTACGACCGGCGAGGTCAGCGGCGGCCAGACCGTCGGCGTACTCGACATCTGAGGCACCTGAGGCACCTGAGGCATCCGAGGCATCCGAGGCCGAAGGGAGAGGGAGGGGGCGGGGCCAATGACCCCGCCCCCTCCCTCAGTCGGTCAGCCCGAGCAGCCCCCGCACTGGCACGGCCCGCCCGACTGGCAGCCGCAGCCGCAGCCCGAGCCGCAGCCGCAGGCGCCGAGGACGGGCAGGAACTCCGTCCCGCGCGGAGCCTCCTGCTGGGGATCGGTCGTCATAGGGGATTCGGCCATGGGGGTCCCTCCCTTTCGAGGCGTGCGTCGCCTCCCCCCATTGCATGCCCACTCGGACCGGCGCATCAACGGCGCATCGGCGCCCCGCGCTCCTACGCGCCCCTCAGCCGGACAGGCCCTACGCGCCCTCGACCGGAGCGTCCGCCGCCTGGAGCTCGTCCGCGTGCTCACCCGTCACCAGGTACACGACACGCTTCGCCACCGACACCGCATGGTCCGCGAACCGCTCGTAGTACCGGCCGAGCAGCGTCACGTCCACCGCCGTCTCGATGCCGTGCCGCCAGCGGTCGTCCATCAGGTGCTGGAACAGCGTCCGGTGCAGCAGGTCCATCTCGTCGTCGTCCTGCTCCAGCTGGAGCGCCAGGTCGACGTCCTTCGTGATGATGACCTCCGCCGCCTTCGCCATCAGGCGCTGGGCAAGCTGCCCCATCTCCAGGATGGTCGCGTGCAGGTCCCGCGGCACCGCCGTGTCCGGGAACCGCAGCCGCGCCAGCTTCGCCACGTGCTGCGCCAGGTCGCCCGAGCGCTCCAGGTCCGCGCTCATCCGCAGCGAGGTCACCACGATCCGCAGGTCCGTCGCCACCGGCTGCTGCCGGGCGAGCAGCGCTATCGCCCGGGCCTCCAGATCGTGCTGGAGGTCGTCGACCTTCTGGTCCGCCGCGATCACGCTCTCCGCGAGCTTCAGGTCCGCGTCGAGCATCGCCGTCGTGGCCCGCCCGATCGCCGAACCGACGAGTCGGGCCATCTCGACCAGACTCTCGCCGATCGAGTCCAGTTCCTCGTGGTACGCGTCCCGCATGGATGTCCCTCTCTACGCAAAGCTCCGGGGTCCGGGTGGGGCTTCGGACCCCCACGCTCCCACGTTCGGCCCCCTACGCGTCCGGTTCCACCCCCTCATGTGAATCGCCACTTTCCTCTAGGTGAACTCTGGGCGACACGCGCCACTGCCGCCGTCGCAGCAAATGAATCACCACCGTCTCCAGGGTGAACTCTGGGCGACGACTGTTCGAGGAGCCACTCGGACGGCTGGGAGAGTGTCCTCCGTGCCGCATAACCTTGAGGGCATGGACGTGAACGCGGCGGTCGCCGCATTGGCAGCGATCGCCGGCGTGTGCACCGGCGTGATCGCCATGTTGGCGTTCCGCTGGAGCGAGCGCGACCAGGCGCGGCCCACCCGAACCTCCCTGCACACCGACGCCGTGCTCCCGCCCGGCGTCGACACCGTGCTGTCCGTACTGCGCTCCTCCGCGGTCGTCCTCGACGAGAGCGACTCCGTGGTCAAGGCCAGTTCGGCGGCGTACGCCCTCGGCCTGGTCCGGGGCGGGAAGCTGGCCGTGGAGCCCATGCTCAACATGGCCCGCGACACCCGCCGCGACGGGGAGATACGACAGGTCGAACTGGACCTGGCCCGGCGCGGCACCGGACGCGGCGAGGCCCTCGCCGTCTCCGCCCGGGTCGCCCCGCTGGGCTCGCGGCTGGTCCTGCTCCTGGTCGAGGACCTCACGGAGGCCCGCCGGATCGAAGCGGTACGGCGGGATTTCGTCGCCAACGTGAGCCATGAGCTCAAGACGCCCACGGGCGCGCTCTCCCTGCTCTCCGAGGCGGTCATGGACGCCTCGGACGACCCCGAGGCGGTCACCCGCTTCGCCGGCCGCATGCAGATCGAGGCGACCCGCCTCACCAACCTCGTACAGGAGCTCATCGACCTCTCCCGCGTGCAGAACGACGACCCGCTGGAAGACTCCGAGCCGGTGTCCGTGGACGAGCTCGTCGTCGAGGCGATCGACCGCTCCCGGCACACCGCCTCCACCAAGCAGATCACCATGGTCTCCGGCGGCGCCGCCGACCTGCGCGTCTGGGGGAGCCGCGGCCAGCTCGCCGCCGCCCTCGGCAACCTCGTCGAGAACGCGGTCAACTACTCACCGGCCCACACCCGCGTCGGCATCGCGGCACGCAAGATCGCCGCGCCCGGCGGCGACCTCATCGAGATAGCCGTCACCGACCAGGGCATCGGCATCCCCGACAAGGACAAGGAGCGCGTCTTCGAGCGCTTCTACCGCGTCGACCCGGCCCGCTCCCGTGCCACCGGCGGTACGGGGCTCGGCCTCGCCATCGTCAAGCACGTGGCCGCCTCGCACGGCGGCGAGGTCACCGTATGGAGCACCGAGGGCCAAGGCTCCACCTTCACCCTGCGGCTGCCCGAGGCGGGCTCCGCACGGGACCGCCGGCCCGTCTCGTCTCCCACCCCAGATCTCATGACCGAACCGCTTCCCGCCCCGGAGGTCCTTCCGTGACCCGAGTGCTCGTCGTCGAGGATGAGGAATCCTTCAGCGACGCCCTGTCGTACATGCTCCGCAAGGAAGGCTTCGAGGTCGCCGTGGCGGCGACCGGGCCCGACGGCCTCGACGAGTTCGAGCGCAACGGAGCCGACCTCGTCCTCCTCGACCTGATGCTGCCGGGCCTGCCCGGTACCGAGGTGTGCCGCCAGCTGCGCGGCCGCTCGAACGTCCCGGTGATCATGGTGACCGCCAAGGACAGCGAGATCGACAAGGTCGTCGGCCTGGAAATAGGAGCCGACGACTACGTGACCAAGCCCTTCTCCTCGCGGGAGCTGGTCGCCCGCATCCGCGCGGTGCTCCGCCGCCGCGGCGAGCCGGAGGAGGTCACGCCGGCGGCCCTGGAGGCCGGCCCGGTCCGCATGGACGTCGACCGCCACGTGGTGACGGTCTCGGGCGGCAAGGTCGACCTGCCGCTGAAGGAGTTCGACCTCCTGGAGATGCTGCTGCGCAACGCGGGCCGCGTGCTGACCCGTATGCAGCTCATCGACCGGGTCTGGGGCGCCGACTACGTCGGCGACACCAAGACCCTCGACGTCCACGTGAAGCGCCTCCGCGCCAAGATCGAACCGGACCCGGGTGCCCCGCGCTACCTGGTGACGGTCCGCGGCCTGGGCTACAAGTTCGAGCCGTAAAAAGACCTGAGGTATGAGTGAAGGGGCGCCCCCACCGGGGGGCGCCCCTTCACTCATGTCCTGCTGCCGCGGTCAGTGACCGGCGGTCGTCGCCTCGCCCGAGGGCTCGGCGCCGTGCTCGCCCTCGCCCTCGCCGTGCTCGCCCTCGGCCGAGGCCGTGGCGGTCGGCGTGGCGCCCGGGGGAGCGGGGACGACCGACGGGCCGAACTCCTCGAAGTAGCTCGTCGCCGGGACGACGAAGGCGCCCAGGCCCACGTCGCCGGTCTTGCTCAGCTTGAAGACGACCTCCTGGACGTCGCCCTTCCTGGCGGCCTCGGTGCCGTTCTCGATGACGGCGGTGGCGTTGCCCGCGCCGCCGATCACGACGGAGCCGAGCGGCGGGACGGTGATCGGGCCGGCGGCGCCCGCGGCGGCCGTCAGCTTCACCGTCGCGCTCGTGCCCGGGAGGGTGATCGCGTCGAGGGTCTGCGGCGTGCTGCCGTTGTTGAAGACGGTGGCCGAGACGACGGCGGGACCCTTCACGCCCTCGTGGGGCTGGGTGATGACCAGCGCGTTCTGGATCTTGACGTCGTCCACGGTGACGGCCGCGTTGTCCGGCTTGACGCCGAGCGTCTGCGCGTCGTTGCCCGCAGCACAGGCGGACAGCGCGGTGATGGAGAACACGATGGCAGTAGCGGCGAGGGCGCCGCGTCGAAGGCTGCGGCTCACGGCGGCGGCATCTCCTAGGACGAACGGACAGGCTTGAGGACTCAGGCTTGAGGACTAAGGACGAGCTAAAGGTGTGTCAGCGCGCTTAGGTTACCGAGCCGCACTCTCCGTCCCGCACCCGACCCGCCCCTAACCGGCCGCGGCAGTTGCCGGGGTGGCGCCGGGGGCGGCGCGCGAGGTCCTTCCCGGGCCCGCCCGGAGGGGCGTCCGCCCCGCGCCGCGAGTGACCCGCTGTGGCCGGATCGCGACCCATTGACCTGTTGTTCACATAACTGCCTTGATCAATTCGGTGGCCGCCCCGCATTCCCCGCAGCCCCGCTCCGGGAAATCGCGGACCGTCGTCGACCTGATCAATTCGGGAATCACCCCGACGTGCATCCGTACGGGTGGGCGATCCTCGAACGGAGTACGCGAAGAACGGCGCCCCGAACCCGACAAACCGGGACATCGCTCCTCTCTCGACGGCCTCCAGGTACGTGTAACGTGCGCGTTTCTCTCCGTCCGCACAGCCGCTCCGACCTGCGAATACCGCCTTCCGGAAGCCCTCCGCAGCACGTCCGTGATGCTGTTGTCAAGCCCCGAGATATGCTCTGACCTGCGAAAACGCCATTCAGAAGAAGCAGTATCCGTGTTACCCTGGATAGCCACGGAAGGGGTACCTGTCACATGACGTTCAAGGTTGGCGACACCGTGGTCTATCCCCATCACGGGGCCGCGCTGATCGAGGCCATCGAAACTCGCCAGATCAAAGGCGTGGACAAGACCTACTTGGTGCTCAAGGTCGCGCAGGGCGACCTGACGGTTCGCGTACCGGCAGACAATGCGGAGTTCGTCGGAGTTCGCGACGTGGTCGGTCAGGACGGGCTGGACCGGGTCTTCGAGGTGCTGCGCGCGCCGTACGCCGAAGAGCCGACGAACTGGTCCCGTCGCTACAAGGCAAATCTCGAGAAGCTCGCCTCCGGCGATGTCATCAAGGTCGCCGAAGTAGTGCGCGACCTGTGGCGCCGGGAACGCGAGCGCGGTCTGTCCGCCGGTGAGAAGCGGATGCTGGCCAAGGCTCGGCAGATCCTGGTGAGCGAGCTGGCTCTCGCGGAGAACACGAACGAGGACAAGGCCGAGGCTCTCCTCGACGAGGTCCTCGCGTCCTGAGCGAGCGCGCTCTGAATCGCTCCGGATCCCTCCGGGCAACCGGATCTCTCCGGGCGATTCGCTATGAGCGTGCTTCCAAGTGAAGCGATGCCGCGGTGCCCGCTGGCGCGCTGTGAACCACACAGCGCTGTCGCCGGGCGCTGCGGCATGTTCGCGTACGTATGCGGAGCGTACGCGGGACCGTACGGACACGGAGTACGCGGAGGAACCGCCGCCGGAGGGAACGCCACCAGGCGAACCGCCGGATGGGCCACCGCCCCGTGCGTACCGCTGAGAAACCCGCACCCCCTGTTACGTCCGAACCCCTGTGCTCATGCGGCAACGCCTCGACCGTCGTCACGGAAAGGGCCCGGTCAAGGCGTCGCGTCCGGCACGGTGAGGCCATACCCATGTCGGCCGCGGAAACAAACCTGCCGGAGTGCAACCGATGTCAGACGAAGTGCGTCCTCCTCGTACCGCCGTGGTGATCCCGGCGGCCGGCCGGGGCGTACGCCTCGGCCCGGGCGCGCCCAAGGCGCTCCGCGCGCTGAACGGCACGCCCATGCTCATCCACGCCGTCCGCGCGATGGCCGCCTCCCGCGCGGTCTCGCTCGTCGTCGTGGTCGCACCCCCCGACGGCGCCGCCGAGGTCAAGCACCTCCTCGACGCCCACGCCCTCCCCGAGCGGACGGACTACGTCGTCGTCCCCGGCGGCGACACCCGCCAGGAGTCCGTCCACCTCGGCCTCCAGGCACTGCCCGAGGGCATCACCACCGTCCTCGTCCACGACGCGGCCCGCCCCCTGGTCCCCGTCGACACCGTGGACGCCGTCATCGAGGCCGTACGGGACGGGGCCGTCGCCGTCGTCCCCGCGCTGCCCGTCGCGGACACCGTCAAGGAGGTCGAGCCGGCCGAGAAGCCCGGCGACCCCGAGCAGGTCGTCGCCACGCCGGTCCGCGCCCGCCTCCGCGCCGTCCAGACCCCGCAGGGCTTCGACCACGACACGCTGGTCAACGCCCACGCCACCATCGCCCTCACCGGTGAGGGCGCCACCGACGACGCCGGCATGGTCGAGAGGCTCGGCGCGCCCGTCGTCGTCGTGCCCGGCCACGAGGAGGCGTTCAAGGTGACCCGTCCGCTCGACCTCGTCCTCGCCGAGGCCGTACTCGCCCGCAGGAGGGCCAACGATGGCTTCTGATCTCCCCGTGCTGCCGCGCACCGGCATCGGCACCGACGTCCACGCCTTCGAGAAGGGCCGCGAACTCTGGTGCGCGGGCCTCCTCTGGGACGCCGAAGAGAACGACGGGTACGGCCTCGCCGGCCACTCCGACGGCGACGTCGCCGCCCACGCCGCCTGCGACGCCCTCTTCTCCGCCGCCGGCGTCGGCGACCTCGGCGCCCACTTCGGCACCTCGCGCCCCGAGTGGTCCGGCGCCTCCGGCGTCACCCTCCTCGCCGAGGCCGCCCGGATCGTCCGCGCCGAGGGATACGAGATCGGCAACATCGCCGTCCAGGTCATCGGCGTCCGCCCCAAGGTCGGCAAGCGGCGCGACGAGGCCCAGAAGGCGCTGAGCGCGGCGGCCGGCGCGCCCGTCTCCGTCTCCGGCACGACCACCGACGGGCTCGGTCTGACCGGCCGCGCCGAGGGCCTCGCCGCCCTGGCGACCGCCCTCGTGTACCCCGTAACGGCTCAGGCATCGCCCCAGGGCCGGTGAAAGCCGGGGAAAATCGTGTCCCGCGACCGGGAATAGGTCGCGGGGCACTACCACACGCCCACTACCCTGGAGTGGTGACTATTCGCCTGTACGACACCAGCGCCCGGCAGATCCGTGACTTCACCCCGCTCACACCGGGCTGCGTCTCGATCTACCTCTGTGGCGCCACCGTGCAGGCCGCCCCGCACATCGGCCACATCCGGTCGGGGCTGAACTTCGACATCATGCGCCGCTGGTTCGCCTACCGCGGCTACGACGTCACGTTCATCCGCAACGTCACCGACATCGACGACAAGATCATCGCCAAGGGCGCCGACCAGGGCCGCGCCTGGTGGTCGATCGGCTACGAGAACGAGCGCGCGTTCAACGCGGGCTACGACGCCCTCGGTTGCCTGCCGCCCACCTACGAGCCCCGCGCCACCGGGCACGTCCCCGAGATGATCGAGATGATGCGCGGCCTCATCGAGCGCGGTCACGCGTACGAGGCCGACGGCAGCGTCTACTTCGACGTGCGCTCCTTCCCGGGGTACCTGGAGCTGTCCAACCAGGACATCGACGACCTGCGGCAGCCCGCCGAGGACGGCATCACCGGCAAGCGCGACCCGCGCGACTTCGCGATGTGGAAGGCGACCAAGCCGGGCGAGCCCGACTGGGACACCCCGTGGGGCCGCGGCCGCCCCGGCTGGCACCTGGAGTGCTCGGCCATGGCCCACAAGTACCTGGGCTCCGCCTTCGACATCCACGGCGGCGGCCTCGACCTGATCTTCCCGCACCACGAGAACGAGATCGCCCAGGCCAAGGCCTTCGGCGACGAGTTCGCGCACTACTGGGTGCACAACGCCTGGGTCACCATGAGCGGCGAGAAGATGTCGAAGTCGCTCGGCAACAGCGTGCTGGTGTCGGAGATGGTCAAGAACTGGCGCCCCATCGTCCTCCGCTACTACCTGGGCACCCCGCACTACCGCTCGATGATCGAGTACAGCGAGGAGTCCCTGCGCGAGGCCGAGTCGGCGTTCGCCCGTATCGAGGGCTTCGTCCAGCGCGCCACCGAGAAGGCCGGGACGACCGTCGCCCCCGCCGCCGAGGTGCCGCCGGCCTTCGCCGAGGCCATGGACGACGACCTGGGCGTGCCGCACGCGCTCGCGATCATCCACACCACCGTCCGCCAGGGCAACAGCGCCCTCGCCGCGGACGACAAGGACGAGGCCATCGCCCGCCTCGCCGAGGTCCGCGCCATGCTCGGCGTCCTCGGCCTGGACCCCCTCGACCCGCACTGGGCCGAGGAGTCCGGTGGCGGCGAAGAGCTCCACGGCGTCGTCGACACCCTCGTACGGCTCGTGCTCCAGCAGCGCGAGTCGGCCCGCGAGCGGAAGGACTGGGCGACCGCGGACGCGATCCGCGATCAGCTCGGCCAGTCCGGTCTCGCCATCGAGGACAGCCCCGACGGCCCCCGCTGGACGCTGGGCACCCGTTAGAAGACGTGCCGCTCGGGGCTCCGGGCGGCACACTTCAGTTAAAGACTTGTGTACGCAGGCATTAGAGGAAATAGGTAGTCATGGCCGGGAACAGCCAGCGCAGGAACCGTCGCACGTCGAACAAGAAGGGTGCGACGGTCGGCAGCGGTGGCCAGCGGCGCAAGGGCCTCGAAGGCAAGGGCCCGACGCCCAAGGCCACCGACCGCAAGGGCCACAAGGCGTTCCGCGTCTCCAACGCGATGGCCCGGAACGTGGCCAAGCGCAAGCCCGTCGCCCGCCGCGGCGGCAAGGGGACGTCCGAGATGGTCGTCGGCCGCAACCCGGTCTTCGAGGCGCTCCGCGACGGCGTGCCCGCCACGACCCTGTACGTGCAGCAGTTCATCGACAACGACGAGCGCGTGCGCGAGGCCCTGAACCTCGCCACCGGCCGCGGCAACATCCACATCATGGAGGCGCCGCGCCCCGAGCTCGACCGGATGACGAACAACCTGAACCACCAGGGTCTCGTCCTCCAGGTCCCGCCGTACGAGTACGCGCACCCCGAGGACCTCGCCGCGGCCGCGTTCGACGACAACGAGGACCCGCTGATCGTCGCCCTCGACGGCATCACCGACCCGCGGAACCTCGGCGCCGTCGTCCGCTCCGTCGCGGCCTTCGGTGGCCACGGCGTGGTCGTCCCCGAGCGCCGTGCCGCCGGCATGACCGCCGGTGCGTGGAAGACCTCGGCCGGCACCGCCGCCCGTACCCCGGTCGCCCGCGCCACCAACCTGACCCGCTGCCTGGAGCAGTACCAGAAGGCCGGTCTCACGGTCGTCGGCCTCGCCGCCGACGGCGACCACGAGGTCCACGAGCTGGAGGCGCTGTCCGGCCCGGTCGTCATCGTCGTCGGCTCCGAGGGCAAGGGCCTGTCCCGCCTCGTCGGCGAGACCTGCGACTACCGCGTCCGCATCCCCATGCCGGGCGGCGCGGAGTCGCTCAACGCCGGTGTCGCCGCCGGTGTCGTGCTGTACGAGGCGGCCCGCCGCCGTATGGCGTAACGCTTCCGCGCAACACTTCTTCGTACGACCCGGCCCCGGCCGCGGCGTTGATCTTGACGGGTCTCGGACATTTGCGAGCTGTCAAGGCAGTGTCCTAAACCCAGATCACTCGGTTAGATGAGTGTGGACACCAGAACGCCCCGGCCGGGGTTCGACGATCAGCCCGCGCTGAGCATGGTCAAAGTGGACTCCGATCCCGCCCAGGTGATCGTGAACCACGCCAGCTTCCGTGTGCGGCTCGCGCCGGCTCAGGCGCCGACGTTCGCCGCGAACCCGCGCGTCGCCGCGCTCTCCGGAGCCGGCGGCGGGACGGGCGGGGGCGCACCGCGCCGTCGGCCCGTCGTGTGGACCGGGAAGTCCGCGCCGGGCGCGACCGGACTCCTCCAGGCCGTCCGCGAGTCCTCCGTCTCCACGCTGGACCCGGCCGTCGGCCGCGGCGGCCGCGACGGTCGCCTCGGGCACGGCGGCCTCGACGCGGGCGCCACCCAGGCCATCCCGCGCATCGACGACACCATGCCCACCCCGGTGGTGCCCGCCGACGCCGCCGCGCCGCTGCTGCCGCCGATGCGGCGCGCCGAGGGCGCCTACGACGACGTGTACGAGCTCCGGCCCGAGACCCCGGGGCCGTACGAGGACGACTCGGCGTATGGCAGGTCGGCGTACGGCACGGCGGACGGCCGGGAGGGCCGCGACGGCCGGCGCCAGGCGCACGACCCCGTCCGGCACGCGTACTACCCGGGCCGCCGGATGAACCTCGGCGTCGTCCTCCTCCCGCTCCGCGTCTTCCTCGGCTTCATCTCCATCTACGCGGGCATGGGCAAGCTCTGCGACCCCGTCTACTTCGACGGCGGCGAGCGCGGCTCCATGGTGAAGTGGCTCAACTCGCTCCACCCGTGGGCCCTCGCCGAACCGCTCCGCGACTTCGCCCTCCAGCACCCCGTGGGCGCCGGACTCACCGTCGCGTTCCTCCAGGTCGTCGTCGGCGTCCTCACCGTCCTCGGCCTCTGGCAGCGGGCGGCGGCCGTGGTCGGCGCCCTGCTCTCCGCCGCGCTGATCCTGACCGTCAGCTGGAAGACCGTCCCGGTCTACGACTCCGCCGACATCATCTACCTGGCCGCCTGGTCCCCGCTGATCATCGCCGGCGCCCCCGTCTACTCGCTCGACGGCCGCCTCGCGGGCGAGGCCTGGCGCACCCTCGGCCCCCGCGCCGAACTGTGGGCCCTGCGCCGCCGCGTCACGCGCCGCAGCACGCTCCTCGCCTCGGTCGTCGTCGGCCTCACCCTCCTCATCGGCTCCGTCCTCGGCGGCGCGGTCCGCTCGACCGAGATGGTCACCGTCCCGGGCCCCAACGACGACCCGATCAACCACCTCCCGGGCCGGCCGCTCCCCACCGAGCCGACGCGCCGCGCCCCCTCCGGCAGCACGTCCACCGCGCCCGAGCCCACCGCGACCTCCGAGACCACGGAGGCCACCGCAGGGCGCGAGGAGACCGAGGAGGAGACCCGGCCGACGGAGACGACCCGGGAGTCCACCCGTACGCAGGAGCAGCGCCCGACGGCCACGCAGGGCAGCACCAGCACGGGCTCCTCGTCCTCGTCGTCCTCCTCCACGACCACGCGTCCGCCCACGAAGTCGAACCCGGCGCCCCCACCGACCACCAGCGACACCCCGACGAGCACGGGCGGCTCGTCGAGCGGCGGCTCCACCGGTTCCACGGGCTCGACGGGCGGCAGCAGCACCCCGACGGAGAGCGGCTCGACGACGGGCGGCGCGAGGAACCCGATCGGCGGCCTGCTGGGCTGAGCGCGCGAGCGGAAGAGAGAAGGGCGGCACCGCGGGATGCGGTAGCCGCCCTTCTCGTACGCGTACTGAGGCGTACGTGGGCGTAGGCGTGGGGGTGTCTCGGTGACTCAGGCCCGCTGGGCGGCGAGCTCCTTGGCGGCCTCGGTGAGGTCCTTGGCGGTGTCGATGGCCCGCCAGTACGCCCCCTGGGGCAGCGGGAAGCCCGCCAGGCGGCGCTCGCGGGCGAGGCGGGGGAAGGTGGTCCGCTCGTGGTCGCCGAGGTCCGGGAGGAGCTCGGTGAAGGCCGCGGAGAAGACGTACACGCCGGCGTTGATGAGGTAGGGCGACGGCGGCGACTCGATGAAGTCGGTGATGTGCCCGAAGGTGTCGGTCTCGACGGCGCCCCAGGGGATGCGGGGGCGGGCCAGTGCCAGCGTCGCGAGGGCGTCCCGCTCGGCGTGGAACGCGGCCATCTCGCGGAGCGAGAAGCGGGTCCAGATGTCGCCGTTGGTCGCGTACCAGGGCTGGTCCGGCGCGGGGAGGTGCGCGGCGGCGTACTTGAGGCCGCCACCGCGGCCCAGGGGCTCGGATTCGACGACCGTGGTCACCTTGAGGGGGAGGTCGGCGGTTTCCAGCCACTCCTGGAGGACCTCGGCGAGGTGGCCGCAGGAGACGACGGCGTCGGTCACGCCCTCGGCGGCGAGCCAGGACAGCTGATGGCCGATGATCGGGGTCCCGGTGCCCGGGATCTCGACCATCGGCTTGGGGCGGTCGTCGGTGTAGGGGCGCAGCCGCGAGCCCTGGCCGCCCGCCAGGACCACGGCCTGCGTCGGATTGGTGTGCATACGGGGAACGATAGGCGCCCGCACGCCGGACGGCCGGATACGCGAGGGAGCGCGGTGCGCGGATCGCGGCGGGGCTTGCGACGCGGGCCGCGGCGGGGGCCGTGGCTCAGCCCACGTCTCGGCTCACGTCTCAGGTCGGGGCTCAGGTCGGGGCTCAGCTCGCGCGCATGACGCCGGTCGCGTACGCGGTGTCGCAGACCGGGCGGGAGAAGGACTGGGCCCGGGAGGGGCCGTAGTGCTTGACGGCGGCGCGGCCGAGGGCGCGGGCGATGGACATGCAGTGCTCGGCGATCGACGGCCGGTTCTCGACCTCGCGCTGGAGGTGCGTGAGGGCCGTGCCGGGGTCCTTCTCCTGAAGCTCTGCGAGGAGCTGGTCGCGGAGAATATCCTGCGGGGCACGGGACTTGGCGCGGACGGAGACGTCCGTGGAGGAGGCCGTCAGCTGGGTGGCGGAGTCCTGGCCGGCCCACGGAACGGCGGATACCGCGAGCGTTCCCGAGAGCACCAGGACGACGGGCAGGACGAGGGCGAGAGAGCGGCCGATTCGGCGGGCAGAGTGCGTCACGCAGGCGAGCGTAGCGGCCGGTAGTGATATGGCGACATTTAGTCACTCTCGCGGGGGATGGTTCGAGGCGGCTTTTCGAATTCCGTGTTGACGCGGGGGGCGCGGGCGGGCCCTGAATGCCGGGGTTTTCCGGGGTAAACCCCGACTTCGACCTCCTAGGCGAACGGCCCCGCATCTGCAAGAGATGCGGGGCCGTTCAGCGAGGCTCTACGGGCCGGGCGACTGGGATCAGTCGCTGAGGCGGGCGCCCGTGGAGGTGGAGAAGACGTGCAGCTCGGCGCCGCGCGGGACGACGTGGAGCGTGGAGCCCTTGGCGGGGACGTCACGGCCGCCGACGCGGACGACCAGGTCCTTGTCCTCGCCGCCGACGCGGGTGGAGCCGTAGATGAAGCCGTCCGAACCGAGCTCCTCGACGACGTTGACCGTCACGGCCAGACCCTCGCCGCTCTCCGAGCTCTGCACGTCGAAGTGCTCGGGGCGGATGCCGACGGTCACCGTGGTGTCGCCGTTGGCGGACGCGGCGGCGATGGCGTCACGGGAGACGGGGACGACGCTGTTGCCGAACTTCACGCCGCCGTCGGTGATCGGGACCTCGATCAGGTTCATGGCGGGGGAGCCGATGAAGCCGGCGACGAAGAGGTTGGCGGGCCGGTCGTACATGTTGCGCGGGGAGTCGACCTGCTGGAGCAGACCGTCCTTCAGCACGGCGACGCGGTCGCCCATGGTGAGGGCCTCGGTCTGGTCGTGGGTGACGTAGACCGTGGTGATGCCCAGACGGCGCTGGAGGCCGGCGATCTGCGTACGGGTCGAGACACGGAGCTTCGCGTCGAGGTTCGACAGCGGCTCGTCCATGAGGAAGACCTGCGGCTCACGCACGATGGCGCGACCCATGGCGACACGCTGACGCTGACCGCCGGAGAGCGCCTTCGGCTTGCGGTCCAGGTACTCGGTGAGGTCGAGGATCTTCGCGGCCTCTTCGACCTTGGCGCGGATCTCGCTCTTGTTGACACCGGCGATCTTGAGCGCGAAGCCCATGTTGTCGGCGACGGTCATGTGCGGGTACAGCGCGTAGTTCTGGAACACCATCGCGATGTCCCGGTCCTTCGGCGGCAGGTGCGTGACGTCGCGGTCACCGATGCGGATGGAGCCGCCGTTGACGTCCTCGAGTCCGGCGAGCATGCGGAGCGAGGTCGACTTGCCACAGCCGGAGGGCCCGACGAGGACGAGGAACTCGCCGTCGGCGATCTCGATGTCGAGCTGGTCGACGGAGGGCTTGGTGGCACCGGGGTACACCCGGGTCGCCTTGTCGAAAGTGACGGAAGCCATGGTGATGTGTCCCTTCACCGGCAGGAACGTGCCGGACGATCCGAGTAAAGGAAGGATTGAGGTCTAGTCCACCTAGGTGAACCGCAAGTGACGCTACCTGGCGATGCCCGATCTGTCAGCAGTCCAGAGGCCGCAAGATTTCCGGCCGCCGCCCGGCCGGGGTTGGTTACACTGCACTCGCTGCCTCCTTAGCTCAGCTGGCCAGAGCACCGCTCTTGTAAAGCGGGGGTCGTCGGTTCGAACCCGACAGGGGGCTCTGCGCTAGGCGTCGCTGACGTGGGATTTCCTCCCCAGGCGACGCCCTACACGGCCTCGGACTCCTCGTCCGGGGCCGTTTGCGTGCGCGGTGCGTGAGCGGACGGAGTGGCAGCACCCGGCGTTTCCCCCGAGAGACCTGCACGATCCGGCACGGCGGCGTGGGGGGTGTGCGGGGTGTGCTGGGCGCGTGCGCGCGGGACGAGGCGGGCGGTGGCCTCCGCGATCGCGAGATCCGCTTCGGGGAGCAGGCTCGTGTACGTGTCCGCCGTGACGGCGATCGAGGAGTGGCCGAGCATCTCCTGGATGGCCTTCAGGTCCGCGCCGGCCGCGTGGGCGAGGGTCGCCGCACCGTGACGGAGGTCGTGGAGCCGGACCGGCGGGAGGCCGATCTCCTCGTACAGCTCGATGAAGCGACGGGTGACGTTCGCGGGGTGGAGGAGCTCGCCGTTCTCGCGGGTGAAGACGCGGCCGGTCTCCACCCAGGCGGTGTCCCACTTCTCTCGGTCCGCGTCCTGCTGGGCCCGGTGCCGGCGCAGGACCTCGACCGTGTCGGAGTCCAAGGCGATGGTCCGTGCGCCCGCGTCGGTCTTGGGATCGTCCTCGTAGACCTCCCAGCCGTCGACGACGAGCTGCTTGGCGACGGTGATGAGGCCGGCGTCGAGGTGGGTGTCGGTCCACTTCTGGCCGCAGGCTTCGCCGCGCCGAAGCCCTCGGAAGGCGACGAGGTGGAAGAGGGCGTAGAGCCGGTCGTCGGCCGCGTGGTCGAGGAAGAGACCGGTGTGCTCCGGTGTCCAGACCATGACGGGCGAGGGCCGCTCGCCCGTCCGCCGCCACTGCAGGACGCGTTCGGCGGTCCACACAAGAGCCTTGGGGCGCTTGCCCGCCTCCAGCTCGACGTGGGCGGCCGGGTTGAAGGTGACCAACTGCTGGGCGATCGCGGCGTTCAGAGCGGCACGCAGGGTGGAGCGGACGCGCTGGCGCGTGGCGGGGCCGACGATGCGGCGGTACGGATCCATCTCGTCGATGGCGGCCTTCATCGCCTTGCGGCGGGCGCGGTGTTCGCGGCCCTTCCACGGGATCCGGGACAGGTCCTCGAACGCCTTGCGGCGGGCGGCGTTGCCCTCGGCGATCTCGACATTGGCCTCGGCGATGGCCTCGAACATCTCCGAGAGGTGGGAGACGCGGAGACGATCAAGCCGCAGATGCCCGATCCGCGGCTTGAGGTGGACGCGGATGTTGCTCTCGTCACGGCTGATGGCGCTCTGCCTGCCCTTCTTGGCCGCCAGCCACATGTCCAGCCAGTCGCCGACGGTGAGCCTGCTGGTCAGGTCGATCCCGTGGCTGAGGCGACGTCGGGTCGCCTCGATGTCCGGGAGGGACGCCTTCTCGGTCGCGACGGTCTCCAGGAGCGTGGCGATCGCGGCCAGGGCCTCCGGGTCGTCGGACTCGGCGAGGCCGAGCAGGGCCCGTATGTGGTCGAGATCGGCCTGTGCGTCCTTGAGGGTCTCGTAGCCGGCGCGGCTGAAGGAGCGGCGGGTGCCGTCGTCGCGGGGCGGGAGCTCCTGTCGTATGGAGTAGGAGCCGTGCTTGCGGCTGGAGAACTTGGGGCAGTTCTTGCCGAGCGGCTTGCCGGTCTTGGGGTCGCGGCAGTAGCAGCGGCGGTGGGTGGATCCCTTCAAAGGGCGTTCTCCTCAGTGGTGTCGGGGCTGGGCTCGGGCTCTTCGATGTCTTCGAGGCCCAGCGGTAGGCGCGGTGGAACAGCGCCCTTTTCTCTGCGGATGGACTCCCGGAGCCAGAGGAGTTCGTCAGTGGCGGAGTCGGCTCGGCCGGCGTACTCGGCTCGCTTGCGTTCGGCTTCTTCGCGCTGGCTGGACGTGGTTGCCGTCCTGACCGCGAATGCCGCCAGCCTCTCCTCGTCCCGGGCGGCCTTGATGGTGAGTTCGAGGGTGGCGTGGCGATTGAACTCGGGGATCAGGCCGGCGTCGCCTTCGCCGTCCTGGCTCTCACCGGTGAAGCGCCGCATGGCCTCCCAGGTGGGCAGCAGGTGCTGGAACGGATATTCCTGGGTGTCCTCGATGTAACCGACGGGGAAGATCAGGCAGATCGGGGACGTGTACAGGGCCACGGCGAGGATCATGACGTCCACCAGCGGAAGGTTGGCGCGTCGCCCGGACTCCATGTTGGCGATGACGTTGCGCGGGATCGGGTGACCGAGTTCCGCACAGCGGTCCGCGAGTTGTTGAGCGCTCCACCCCATCTCCTTGCGTCGTCGTCGGACCTCTCCGGCCACGTTGGCCTTGACGCGGTCCGCCCACTCGGGGAAGTCGTCGTCCTCTTCATCATCGAAGTTGCGCTGTGTCATGAAGACACATTAGCTCGCCCATGATTGCTAGTGAACGCCTGGAGCCGGACGTAGTGAGCACGTTCGCCGAGGGCTGCATCGAGAGGAGCGCTGCATGCGCGATGACGTGATGGCGGGCCAGCCGCTGGGGATGAGTCGGGACGAGCTGCTGGCCCTTCCTGTTGCCATTGACCTGGAAACGGGCAACCGTGCCTTGGGTCTCGGGCGGAGCAAGGGGTACGAGCTGGCCAAGCGGGGTGAGTACCCGTGCCGGGTTCTGCGCCTGGGTAAGACGTACCGAGTGGTGACCGCGGACCTGCTCGGTCTGCTGGGTCTGGCCGCTTAGGGCGCGGCAAGATAGCAGACCGTTCTGCGCTGAGCTGACACAGAATCGCTGGACTGTGCCGGAGGGCGGTCGTACTGTTCGTGGTCGCCCGCCCGGCAACGGGCCCGAAGAACGGGCGAGCCGTCGACGCGCATGCGTCGCAAAAAGCCAGCGACATCCCCCCTTTGACCCACCACCACTGGGTGGCCTGTGCCTGCCTGCACGGCCATCAGCGAAGGAGCCGCCTCTTGGAATCCACAACGCCCGTGACCTCATCCGACCCCATCTGGCCGCCGACGGCGATCCCCGGCCAGCCGGCCGCCCCCTCGTCTGCCCCGGACCCCGAGGGCGTGGAGGTCCTGGACCTGCTCCGGGATGCGATCCGGCGCTATGTCGTGATGCCGAGCGAGGAGGCCCTGACCGCGACCACGCTGTGGGCGGCGGCGACCCACCTGCAGACGGTGTGGCAGCACGCGCCGCGCCTCGCGGTGGTCGGGCCGGCCAAGCGGTGCGGGAAGTCGCGGCTGCTTGAGGTCCTGATCGAGGCCGTCCACGAGCCGCTGATCACGGTCAACGCCTCCGCCGCCGCGATCTTCCGGTCGATCGGCGACGCCGACCCGCCCACGCTCCTCGTCGACGAGGTCGACACGATCTTCGGCAGCGCGAAGGTCGCGGAGAAGAACGAGGAGATGCGCGGCCTGCTCAACGCCGGTCACCAGCGCAACCGGCCCACCCTGCGCGTCTCCGGCCCCAACCACGAGGTGGTCAAGTTCGACACCTTCGCCATGGCCGCCCTCGCCGGCATCGGCGACCTGCCCGACACGATCATGGACCGGTCGGTCGTCATCCGGATGCGCCGCCGAGCCGAGACCGAGAAGGTCAGCTTCTGGCGCTACGGCCGCGACGACCTGGCGGTCCGCGAACTCCGGACCCGGCTGGCAGCCTGGCTCGCCTCCGTACGCGAACAGGCACTCGCCCTGGAACCGAAGATGCCGGTCGAGGACCGTGCCGCCGACACCTGGGCACCGCTGGTCAGCGTCGCCGACCTCGCGGGCGGACACTGGCCCGTCCTGGCCCGCACCGCGTGCACGGCCATGACGGACTACGAGTCCGGACGCGACGAAGACGGCGGACTGAAGATCCGCATCCTCGCCGACATCCGCCGCGCCTTCGCCACCGAAGGCGACCAGCCGGTGATCCGCACCGGCCGCCTCCTGGACATTCTCAACGCCGACCCCGAGGCGCCCTGGGCCGAGCACAGCCCAAACGGGCTCACCCCGCGCGGCCTGCAGCTCCTGCTCCAGGACTACGGCATCAAGTCGGCCAACCGCCGCTTCCCCGGCGGCAACCAGGCCAAGGGCTTCACCCGCGCCCAGTTCACCGACGCGTGGACCCGCTACTGCCCGCCCGAGGCAGCAGCCACCCTCCCGGTCGAGCCCGGCGCCTGACCCTCCCCGACTCGTCCCACTCGTCCCCGCGCAGGTCAGCGCGGGGACGAGTCACCGACCCGCAACGAGTCGACCCGACATCAACGCCCCACCCGTACCTGCCCTGACCAGCCACGGGACGAGTGGGACGAGTCCCCACCGCCCACAGCCGCCCACGCCCCGGCGGCCACGCCCTTCCCCACCCTGGAGACCGCCCCCTTGCACTTCCCTGCTCCAAGCGCCCCAGGCGCCATACGCAGCATCCGCGCCGGCATCGCGCGGCTCACCTCGGCCGCCGAGAACGAGACCCTCAAGCAGAATGACGATCCTGACGACGCTCACCGAGCACCCGCACCCGCTCGGGGGCGTCGCGTGAACCGCGCGGGACGCTTCATCCTCGTCCTCGGCCTGGTGGCCGTCGTCCTCATGGCCTTCCGGGTGTCGTGGAACGCGCTGTCCGACGTGGCCCGCGCCATAGGCGCCGACTCCACCGCCGCCCTGCTCTACCCGATCGTGGTCGACGGTCTGATGGCCCTCGCGCTGGTTGCCGCGCTCGTGCTGACCGGCGCCGACCGGACGTTCGCCCTGCGGGTCCTGGCGACCTACACGATCGCCAGCCTCCTGCTGAACTACGTGCACGGCCTCGTACCGGCCCTGCACACTGACTCGGTCCAGTGGGGCCGACTGACCGACTGGGAGTATGCGAACTGGGCCCTCGTACTGCTGGCAACCTCACTCCCAGTCGGGTCGATCTACTTCGGCTCGGACCTCGTGGCCAAGGTGCTGCACCACAACCCCGAGTCGGCCGGCTCCCCCGAAGCGGCCTCTGCCCAGTCGGCCGGCGACCAGGCCCCACGGTCGACGGCTGACCGGCCCGAATCGGCCTCCGAGCAGCTGACCGAGTCGGCCCCCACGGAGGTCACCGAGGCACGTGCCACGGGGCCGACCGAGGGAGCCGAAGCGGCCCCCGTCACCCGACCGCCTCGGCCGACCACGGTGGCGGAGCCGACCGGAGCAGCCCCGCGTCGGGCGACCGGTCGGGTCCCCGACGCCGCCAAGTCGGCCGCCGACCGCACCCGCACACCCGCCGAAGTCCTCGACAGGGCCCGACTCCTGACCGCCGGCTGGAGCGACGACCAGCTGACCGCCGAGCGTCTGCGCCGCGAACTACGGATCGGTCTGCCCCGGGCCCGCGCTTTGCGCGACCAGATTCAAGCCGAGCGCACCGGCCAGGCCCAGCCCGCCACGGGCGACGGCTCCAAGGCCGGGCCACTCGACGGACTGAACGAAGCCGCCTCCCCCGTCGGCACCGGCTGACCCTCACGGAGCCCTGCCCCGCCCTCCTGCGCATCCCGTGTCCCCGTGCGGCCGAGCACGGGGACACGGAGGCCGTACACAACCAAGCACCCAACGGAGAACTGCCCCATGCACGACACGAACCACGAACTCCCCACCATCCGGCACTCGACCACCACCCCAGCCCCGGGCGGAGCAAGGTATGGCGTTGGACCGTCCAAGGGCCGGTCCAACGCGGATGCCTCCGCCCCGGGGGTGGCGGAGGCAGGTCCCCGGCGCGAGGGCGCACCGGGGACAGGGGGTGTGCGTGCGGCCGACGAAGCCGCGTTGCATCGTGTCGCCCGCCGCCGTGCCCGCCAGGACGTCCAGCGCCGAGAGCGTGTCGACGTCCGCTACAGCGTCGACGAGAAGCAGGCGATCCTCGCCGAGGCCCGCCGCCACAACCTGGCCGGCGCGCATCTTGTCGGCGCCATCGTCATGGCCCACCTGAACGGCGACATCTCCCTGCCCGAGCAGCGCACCGCCGCCGACGACCTGATCGACGAGTACGCCGCCCTGCGTGAGCAGGTCTCCCGGATCGGCAGGAACGTGAACCAGATCGCCAAACGCCTCAACGAAGGCGGCACCACACACCCCATGGACATTGCCGTACTCGCCGAGGCCGGACGGCTCGTGACCTTGGTCCAGGAGACGGTCACGGCGGTCGACACCGCCGCCGATGTGGCCGCCACGAACCGTTGGGCGGCCTGATTGATCGCGAACATCGTCAAGCCCGGCCACAAGACCCGGGGCGTCCTGAACTACCTCTACGGGCCCGGCCGCGCCAACGAACACACCGACCCCCACCTCGTCGCCTCCTGGGACGACTTCGTGCCCGACCCCGGCCGCAACCCCGGGGCCACCCTCGCCCAGCTCGCTGACGTCCTCGACCTTCGGGTCAAGCAGGCCGGCCCGAAGGCGCCGAAGAACTACGTCTGGCACTGCTCGATCCGCGCCGCCCCCGAAGACCGCCACCTGGCCGACGACGAATGGGCCACCATCGCCCGCCGCGTCCTCGACGTCACCGGCATCGCCCCGGCCGGCGACCCCGACGCCTGCCGCTGGATCGCCGTCCGCCACGCCGACGACCACATCCACATCGTCGCCACCAAGGTCCGTGGCGACCTCCGTCCGCCGAGGAACTGGAACGATTTCCTGCGCGCCGACAAGGAACTCGTCGCCATCGAGAAGGAGTACGGGCTGCGCGAGGTGCCGCGCGGGGACCGCACCGCCGCCAAGCGCCCCACTCGCGCCGAGCAGGAGAAGGCCCAGCGCACCGGAAACGCCCGGACCTCCCGGGAACGCCTGCGCACCATCGTCCGCACCGCAGTCTCGGCGGCCACCAGCGCAGAGGAGTTCTTCGGGCTCATCGAGGGGACCAAGGCCCTCGTGGACGTCCAGTACTTCCCCTCCGGGGACGTCCGCGGCTACAAGGTCGCCCTCGACGGTGACACCAACGCCCAAGGCGAGCCCGTCTGGTTCTCCGGCTCCACCCTCGCCCCCGACCTCTCCTACCCCAAGATCGCCGAACGCCTCGCGGGGGCGGAAGCAACGCCGCCGGAACGGCCCGACGCCACAGCCTGGCGACGACTCGCCATCGCCGCCGACCGGACACCCGACCACCTCGCCCACAGCGAGGACGATGCCGGACAGGCCCACATCGCTGTCCTCGCCGAAGCCCTCGACGCACTTCCCCTGGCTGCTCCTGCCGGCCTCCGGCCGCAGCTGGTCCAGGCAGCCACCGCTTTCGAGCGCGCCGCCCGGTCCCGCATCCGAGCGCATCACCAGCAGGCCCAGGCCACCCGCCGGGTGGTGAAGGCGATCCTGCGCGTGCCGCCGCCCAACGACGGGGCCCTCCTCGCGATCGTCCTCGACGCACTCCTGCTGGCGGTCACCGCCGCCCAGCACTGGCACCGCACACGCGAGCACACTCAGCAGGCCGAAGCCGCTCGGCAGACAGCCGAGCACCTCCGCGCGGCCTACAAGGCCGCAGCCGTCGAGCCCCTGGCCGTGATCCATCACCGGGGCCAGAATCTCGCCCAGTGGCTACTGAAGCGGCAGGTCACAGCGGTGCGCCAAGCGCTGCCCGACCTGGCCGAGCAGATCCTCGCCGAACCCGGCTGGCCCGCCCTCGCCGCCACCCTCAGCGACGTCACGACAGCCGGCCATGACCCCGCCGCACGCCTCACCCAAGCCGCCCGCCACCGGGAACTCGACACCGCCACCAACCTCAGCGAAGTGCTCACCTGGCGCTTGAACCGTCTTCCCGATCCGGCAGTCAGGAAGCCTGCGCACAACAAGGCAGCAGGGCAAGTCCAGCCCGGCTCCACCACCACACCGCGAGCCACGCCGCCGGCTTCCCGGCCAAGGGGCCGGTGACGCGGAGCCCGCCTCAGGCGACGCGCCGGCCCGTTCACCGAGTGAACAACAAGGGCGTTCACTCGGTGAATGCCCCCCGCGTTCACCGAGTGAGCACCACCGGCGGCCCCGCAACCGAGGACGTTCCGAATCGGAACACCACCATTTTCCGATGCGGAACGCCCGCCTGTTCCGAATCGGAACAGGCGGGTGTCGAACGATCAACCGTTGCCGTGGTCGAGGACGTTGCCGTTGGTGCAGTGGTTGAGGGTGTTGCCGTTCCATGCGCCGCCCACCGGGACGACCGCCAGCTCCTGGAAGCAGACAGCGGCAGCGCTGAAGTTCCAGTTGTTGGCCGCGTTGACCCCCGGCCCGAAGTTGCTGTCGTTGTCCGCGTGGGCGGGGCCGGCCAGCGCCAGGCTCGTGAGGGCCAGGGCGGCTACAGAGATGATCTTCTTCATGGCGTGCCAACGGACGACCCATGTCCGTGGTCACTGCGTCACCGCAAGAATCCGCCGGACGCCTCTCACGCCACCGGCCATCTGGGTACCGTTCCGGTGACGAACTCTGTACGGGCCGGTCGGGGACAGCACCCGGGGCCCGACCGCTGGGGAGGTGTCCTGATGCTGGAGGAAGCCGAGGAGATCGGCCGGCGCGTCCGCAGGGCGAGGCTGCGGCTGGGAATGCCACAGGCCGACCTGGCGACGGCCCTGGGGAAGTCGCAGGGCTGGGTCTCGAAGATGGAGCGGGGCCTGATCGAGCTGGACCGCGTCGGGCTGCTCAACCAGATCGCCGCCGAGCTGCACGTCCACCCGAACGACCTGATCGGGCGCCCGTACAACAGCTCCCCGGACGACAACCAGTGGCAGGTCGCCGCCTCGTCGATCCTGCGCGAGCTTCGCCGCTACGACCTCGCCCCCGTCTTCGACGGGACGCCGAGGCCCGCACCGCAGCTGTGGCGCGAGGTGACGCGCCTGCACCGGCTCCGCGACACCGCCTCCAACGTGGCGATCCTGCGGGTCCTGCCGGACCTGTTCCGCGAGGCACGAGCCCTGGCCGAGGCATCGGACGGGCACGAGCGGGAGGAGGCGTACGCGATCTACGCGGTGTGCTGCAAGTTCGCCCACACCGCCGCCCACTCCCTCGGCCACCCCGAACTGGTGGCGATGGCCTGCGAACGGGCCGCGTGGTCGGCACGGCTCTCCGGGGACCCGGTGCTGCCGGCGGTCGCGGACTGGATGCGGGTCTGGGACATGTGGGCCACGGCCGACTGGGCGGACGCGCTGACGCTCTCGGACAAGGCGATCGGATCGGTGCAGCAGGCGTACGAGCACGGCGAGCCGCTGGCCGTACGGGCCTGGGGCACGCTCCAGCTCCGGGCGGCGGTCTCGGCCGCCCGCGCCAGCCGCCCGTCCGAGGCGGAGGACCGGATCGGATACGCGAAGGACGCCGCCGAGCGGATGGACGCCTACGCCGGCGCGCCCGTCTACGACCGGCACTCACTGACGTTTTCCGCCGGGAATGTGCAGATCCACGCGATCAGCGTCGCGCTGGAGATGGGCGAGCAGGGCAAGGCCCTGGAGATCAACCGCCGCACCAGCCCCGAGCTGGTGGTGGCCCTGCCCAACTCACGTCAGGGACACCACCACATGGACATCGCGCGCGCGTGGCTGTGGGACGGCAACCGGGGCAAGGCCCTCGGCGAACTGGAGACCGCCGAGCGAATCGCACCCCAGCTCGTACGGAACCACCCCATCGCCCGCTCCACGCTCCGCAGCATCGTCTACGCCGAACGCGCAGCCACGCGCGAGAAGTTGCGGCGCATGTCCGACCGCTTTCACCTGGACGGATAGGGGTCGTATTCCTCCGGCTCATATTCGGGGGCTGGGCCGTCCCTAACTTCGGAGCATGACCGGACGACGCACTCCCCATCTCCCATCGCAGGGAGCCGAGTTAGGCACGGCAGCCCCGTTCGTTCCCAGGCTCGGCGATCTCGCCGCCGACACCGCCCGCAGCGGCCGTATCGGCGTCGTGGTCACCCTCCCCGGCGAGGACTCCGCCACCACCTACCACCTGCGCCCGCCCGGCGGCGGGCCCGCCTGGTCCGCGCCGGCGGACGGCACGACGCTGCGCCCAGTGCCGGCGCAGGCGACCCACGTCACGCTGCTCCCCGGCCGCGACGCGGTCTACGACCCGCGCGCCCGCCAGGGCTCGGTGCCCGTGGAGATCCACTTCGAGGACGGCTCGACCCACGAGGGAGCCCTCGTCCTCACCTCGGCCGAGCTGGAACGGCTGTACGCGCAGACCAGCCGCCTCCTCGACGAGCACGAGAACGCTCTCGGCGAGACCTCGTGAGCAGGGTCCGTCACCGCTGCCATCACCGCACTCCCCACAAACGGGCTGACCACAGCGGCCGGGTCGCCCTGACATTCCTCGCCTTCGCCGGCTTGGCCGGGCCCGCCTGGACGCTGCGTACCCCCGCCGGCCAGCTCCTCGATGCCACGGTCCACCAAGCGGTCGTGGCCGCACCGGACATCGTCTCGGCGCCCCTCACCACCGACCGCTGAACAGCGAAGCGCGCGGTGACCAGCGTCGGCGGTCGTACCCCCTCTTGGAGCCACACCACCCCGACCACCTGCGACCAGGAGGTTCTGATGGACCTTGCCCCTGCCCGTACGAGAGACGTCGACGCCGTCACCGTCCGTCCCGGCCGCCCGCTCGCCGGCACGGTCCGGGTGGACGGCTCGAAGAACGCGGCCCTCCCGCTGCTGGCCGCCGCCGCATCCCTGGGCCGTGGTGTGCGCCTGTCCGGCGTCCCGGCCAGCGCCGACGTCCAGAGGATGCTCTGCCTGCTGGAGCAGACCGGCTACCGCGTCGCCCGCCCGGTCGCCGAACCGGGAGCCGTGATCGTGACGCCCAAGGACCACCCCGCCGAGGCGCCCGACCTGACCGACGCCGCCCGGATCCGGGCCTCGTACTACCTGGTGGCGCCGCTGCTGGCCGTCTACGGGCAGGCGGCCCTTCCCTGGCCCGGAGGCTGCCGGATTGGTGACCGTGGGATGGAACTGCACTTCACCGTGTACGAGGCGTTCGGCGACACCGTCCTGCTCGACGACGCCGGATACCGCGTCCTGGCCGCCGACCGGGCCCGCGACAAGGTCGTCCTGACGCTGCCGTTCCGCTCGCGAGGAGCGAGCATCGCCGCGATCTGCCGGGCGGTCGTGGCCGACAGCCGCCTGGAACTGGGAAACCCCAACTTGTCCCCGGAGACCACGGGCGTGCTCGCCGCCTTACGGTCCGCCGGATGGACGGCCCACGCCGACAGCGACAAGATCACGCTGGCCCCGCCGCCGGGCGTCCCGGCCGGGACCGTCGCCTGGACGGTTCCCGGTGACAAGACCGAGGCGGGCACGCTGGCCTGCGCGATCGCCGCCACCGGCGGTGAAGGTCGTGTCGAAGGCGTCACCGGATCGGATCTCAAGGTGCTGGCCGACCTGCTGGACTGGGCCGGTGTCCCGGTCTCCCTCGCCCCCGACGCGATCACCGTCCACCGGGCCCGCACCGTGAGCGGACGGCCGCTGCGGGCGGTCGCCTCGCTGACCCCGGACGGTCTGGACGCCGACTTCGAGCCCGCGCTGATGGCGCTGGCTCTCACCCTGCCAGGCACCCACCTGTTCGCCGACGACATCAACCCCGGCCGCCACGGCAACCTCCTCCCCCAGCTCGCCCGGCTCGGGGCCGTGATCGAGGAACTCTCACCCACGCAGTGCCGCCTGGTCGGCCCCCAGCGGCTGAGCGGCACCACGGTGAAGGCCACCGACATCCGCACCGGCTCCACCCTCCTGATCGCCGGCCTCGGCGCCCGGGGCACTACCACCGTGAGCGGTCTCGACCAGCTGCGTCGCGGCCACGCCGACCTGCCCGCCAAGCTCCGTACCCTCGGCGCTGACCTCACCGACGTACCGCGATGAGCAGGGTGTACGGCCAGATCGTGGCCACCACCGACCTGCACTCCGCCCTCGACCAGGCCCACAGGCTCCTGCCGCACCTGCACCACCTCAAGGAGACCTCGCTCATCGCCGACTGCGGTGACTTCTTCGAGGGCACCGGCTACTACCGGCTGGGCAAAGGCGCCATTGAGCGGGAGATTCTCACGACGCTGTACGACGTGCTCGCACCCGGAAACCACGGCTGGCCCCACTACTTCGAGCCCGGGCTGCGCGAGATGACGATCTGCGCCAACGCCGTCGACGACGCCACCGGACGACCGCTGTTCGACCGTCTCCGTGTCCTCAAGGTGCACGGCCGCCGGGTCGCTGTCACCGCGGTCATCGGCGTGAGCGCGTTCCACACCATCCCCGCCGACCAGCGGGCCGGACACCACGTCACCGACCCCGTGACCGCGCTGCGCGAGCTGATGCTGGAGCACCACCACCACGTGGACTCGTGGATCGTGTTGTCCCACTCCGGCTTCGACGAGGACCTCAAGCTCGCCGGCGCCTGCCCGTTCGTGGACGTCATCTTCGCCGGCCACTGCCACAGCGACACCTACGGGCCGGTGCACGTCGGCGACACCCTCGTGGTCAAGGGCCGTGAGCTGGCCGCCGGATACGCCACCGCCGAGCCGGTCGGGTCCGGTTGGGCCGCCCGTACCGCAGCCTTCCCCGCCCCGACGGTGGTCCCGGTCGACCTCGCCGCCCTGGACGAGGTGATCAGCTCCACCTGCCGGATGCTGGCCACTCCCCTCGGCACCCTCGACGAGCCCTACCGCAAAACCGTCCTCGACCGCCGCCGGCTCCTCCAGGACATCACCACCCGGCTGCACACCGGCCTCGGCGCCGATGCTGTCCTCCTCAACGAAACCGCCCTGCGCTCCACCCGCTTGGGCGACGTCCTGACGCTCGGAGACCTGCTGGTCATCGAGCCGTTCGACAACCAGCTCGTGCACGCCTTCCTTCCCGACCGGTACACGAAGGACCTGGACGGCCTGCTGACGCACCTGACTGGGCACGTCGGCCCGCTGGCCTTCGCCCCCCAGCCGCCGCCGCGGGGCATCCGGTCCGTCCTGACCACCGACTACCTCGCCGCCACCTACCTCGGCGGACGCACCCACCAGGCCGGCCTCCGCCTCGGCGAGGCCGTCCGCGGAACCATCGCCACGCCGCTGCCCAGGACCGAGAACAAGGACGGTGCCCGATGATCCTCACCGGCCCCGAGATCACCGCCGCCGCCCGCGACGGCCGCCTGGCCATCAGCCCGTTCGAACCCGGGCAGGTCAACCCCAACAGCTACAACGTCCGCCTCGGCCCCACCCTGCTGACCTACACGACCGCCGTCATCGACGCCCACCAGCCCAACCCGACCGCCACGGTCGAGATCGGCGAGGACGGGTACGTCCTCCAGCCCGGCGAGCACCTGGACCAGCCGACCACCGACCCGATCCTGCTGACCGAGGAGGCCGGGTGAGCCCTGACCTGCCATCCAAGGACACGACACCCGAGGGCTCGGGCTCGGGGCGCGCGGCCGTCCTGGACGCAGGACGGCAGGCCGCCGCCGCCCGGCGCCGGTCCGACAGCGAGCGGTGCCGCCAGCGGGTGCTGGACGTCATCACCGGCATGCGCAGGACCCGCCACTCCCTCTCCGACGCGGAGATCACCAGGCGCGCCGAGGTCAACCCCCAGTACCTCCAGCGCCACCGCGACCTGAAAGCCGAGGCCGAAGCCGCCCGCGCCCACCTCGCCGACGACCGTCCCCGCTCCAAAGCTGCCGCCTCAGCTCGACAGGAAGCGGCGCTGACGGTGGAGAACCGCATGCTCCTCGAACAGAACACCGCACTGCGCCGGGACCTCGACACGGCCCGCGCCGAGCTCCGAGCCGTCCGCGTGCGGGATCTCGCGGCCAGCGCGCGCGGCGAGCACGTCGCAACCCTGGACGCGAACCCCGAGGTCGAGGAACTGCGCCGGGAGCGGGACCAGGCCCTGGCGGCCGCCCGGCGCGGGGAGGCGGACTTGGTGTCGCTGCGCAACGTCGTGCAACGCCTGATGGTGGAGAACACCCGGCTGCTCGGGGGAGAAGACCAGACCACAAGACCGACATGATCGCGAAGTCGGCTGGCAGGTCAGGTTTCAGCCTGCGGCCACCGGCGAGGACGACAAGAGGCTTAAGCGTCCTCAGCGGTTATGCACCAAATACCGACGTGGGCCTGCGTCAGAGCCGAAGCCGTCTAGAACGTGTCGCCCTCCGTGGCGGAGGCGTGAGATCAGCCGAACTTGTTGGAGACCATGGCGAAAGTCTCCCATTCCTTCCGAAGTTCCTTTTCCAAGGAGCTCTCCATTAGCCCCCCGAGGCCGGGGACTTGCATCTCCAGGGTGACATCGACGATCATCTTGCACCCGCCGCCGTCGACCGACTCGATCCGAACAGTTGCTTCTTCATGCCACTTGTCGGCGAGCGTGGAAGGAATACGCCGCCACGTGCCCGTGCGGGTCGTCGACGCGAACGTGCCTTCCTCGACCTGCCGGAACCCGGCTCCGAGTACCTTCACAATCGGCCCCGGAAGACTACGCCGCGGCGTCATTGCCGCCTTCCGGACGACCTCTTCGCCGATGTTGCTCTGCTCCTTGATCGACCACTCCGGCCACCCAAGGTCCTCCAGGTAGACCCGCTCGTTGCACCTGCGGTCCAGGAAGAGCTCCCAGACCCGCTCAGGCGTGGCGCTGAAACTGTGAACCACAGTGAATTTGCCCATGCGGACACGATAGGAACAGACCGACACCCGAAGTCGCAGTGGGCAAAGAAATCACCCAAATGAGTACACGAACGTCAACCCGGCGGTGGCAACGTGCACGGCAGAAGAAGACAGGCGCCGCGGCGGCCGCGATCGAGGGGGAGAAGTCCGTCTACGTCACCTGGGACCAGCAGGCCCAGGAGTGGGTCAAGACGGTGCTGGCCGACTTCGACAGCTACCGGTTCTTCTCCGGTGCAAACGGTCACGGCAAAATCCCGAGTTTTGGGCTTGGTTGGAGACGGCCCAATCCGTCAATGCATCGACCAATTGGTCGCGTGCGATGTGACCTGCGGCAACCCAACGCGCCCGGTGCGCAGAACGGGCGGATCTTCAAGACCCTGGAGGTCGGATGGTGACACGGGCCAGGATTCCGTCCGACCGCGACCGGGCCGACGACGCGGGGCCGCGTGTCGAACCCAGGCGCTGATCACGGCCCGGTCCTCAACCACTTGGGGCACGGACTGCCCAGAGGGGCCGGTCGGGTGATTGCGGAGGTCATGATCATCCGTAGGAGTGAACGCGGCTGGGACGCGGCGCCGCAGTGGGAGTGAATGAGGTGCTCCCGGTTTTCGACCGGACCGTAACTCTGCCCAGAAAGGGCATCATTCACATGCTTATGCGTACCAAGCTGGTCCTGGCCGGCCTCGGCGTGGCCACCGTAGGCGCCACCCTCGGCGGGATCGCGATGGCGGCCGACCCCACCAGCAACACCATCGCCCCCTACGCCCAGGCCGCGGCCACCGTCGGCCGGGACGGTTCCACCACCCAGAGGACCGAGACCATCGAATCGGTCAGCAAGATCGCTACGGGCGCGTACTGCGTCGTACTGACGCCGGGCGTCAACGCCTACAAGTCCATCCCGATGGCGACCCTCAGCAGCACCGCGCACCGGGGCAGCGAAATCCGTGTCTCACGCAACGATGCCGCCTGCCCGTCCAACTCCATCCGCGTGAACACCGGCAAGGACGGCGCAGCCGCGGACCAGCCGTTCTACCTGTTCATCCCGTAACCACCCCGTGCGACGGTGTCCCGTCCGGGTTCTCCTGGACGGGACACCGTCGCATGCGTCTGGCCGGCGTGACCGCGCTCACCTCATGGTCGGCGGTCTCCGGCTCGCGCGGGGGACTGATGCCCCCGCGCAGCCCCGGTCACTGAAACGGGTACCGGCCGAGCGCGTTGACGTGGTGCCGAACGAACGGGAAGAGCGGGGCCCGTCCTGGTCACGGACCCCGGAGCCCTCGGTGCGGAGCCGGGCGACCGTCACGTCGTTGCGCGACCCGAAGGACACGCTGCGCGCGAATAGCGCCGGGTCCCGGGAGCGGCCTTCCGGTGGTCGCACAAAGCCCCGTGCCCCTCCTTGTTCGTGTCCTGTTCCCTTCTGTCTTCTCCATCACCTCTGATCGGAAGCCGCCATGACCGAACCGTCTGTACTCGCTGCCCCTGTGCGCCCGGGAGTGCCGGGGCATGTCGCTCTCGTTCTCGACGGCAACCGGCGCTGGGCTGCCCAGCGTGGTCTCAGCGTGGACGAGGGGCATCGCCGTGGGATCGGCAAGATCCCTGAAGTCCTGCAGTGGTGCGAGGAGGAAGGGGTCACCATGGTGACGCAGTGGATCCTGTCCGTCAGGAACCTGCAGCGCAGCCCCCAGGAACTCGCCGGTCTGTATCAGTCGTTCACCAGCCTGTGCGAGCATCTCGCCGAGGCACAGCGCTGGCGGGTCCGGGTCATCGGAGCCCTGGAGCTGTTGCCCACGCCCCTCGCGGAGGCGTTCGCGGACGTGCAGCGGCGCACCGAGCGGGTCGAGGGGGTTCAGGCCAATATCGCTGTCGCCTACGACGGCCGACGGGAGATCGTCAGCGCGGCCCGGTCGCTGGCGGAAAAGTACCGGGACCGAGGACCGCAGGAGCGTGCCCGGGACCTGTCCTGGTGGGAGGGAGAGCTCGCCTCCCACCTGGATACGGCAGGGCTCGCGGACCCGGACCTGGTGATCCGTACCTCGGGCGAGCAGCGTCTGTCGGGGTATCTGACCTGGCAGACAACGCAGTCGGAGCTGTACTTCTGCGAGCGGCTGTGGCCCGACTTCACCCGGGAAGACCTGGGTGAGGCGCTGCACAGTTACGCCTCGCGACAGCGACGGCTGGGACTTTAGGCCCGACGATTCCGCAAAGGAAGAAGTACATGACCGCCACACCGTCCGACGGCGCCATGCTCCCGGGCACGCACGAACACCCACACCGCCCGGACGGGCAGCCCGCTCGCCCCGAGGGGGACGAGCGTGCGGACCGCACGAGGGCGGCCCGGACCGTCACGGACGTACTCCAGCCGCGCAACGTCCTGCTCGCCGGCATGCCGGGCATCGGGCTGGCCGCCGCCGGCAACTGGAGCGGCATCCCCTGGGGGCTGCTCGGCGCCCTGTGCGCCGGGATCATTCCCGCGGCCTACATCCAGTGGGAACGCAAACGCGGCACCTGGGAAGACCGCAACATCGTCGACCGCACCAAACGGCCCCCGATCTTCCTGGTCATCCTGGCCTCCATCGGACTCGGCTCGATCATCATGATCCTCGGCCACGCCCCCACCGGCATCCTCCTCGCGATGCTCGCCCTGTGGGCGATGACCGTCGTCCTGCTGGCCGTGAACCACGTCTGGAAGATCAGCGTCGACAGCGCCGTCGCCTCCGCGATCCCCGCGATGCTCGCCGTGGTCCACTCCCCGTGGTGGCTCCTCGCCTACGGCCTGACCCTCGCCGTGTGCTGGTCCCGCGTCGCACTGACCTACCACAGCGTCGCCCAGACCGCGGCCGGTGCCGGCGTCGGCGCCACCACCGCAGCCGCATTCCTCCTGGCCTGAGGCCAGCCCCTCACCTAAGTTCGTCCTTGTTTGAAACCGAGGGGGAAGAGGCCCTGCTTCTCTCCCCGGTCGGCCGGCTGCGCGCCGGTCCGCTCACACGCCAGGGCGCGGGCGACCCGTTGGATCCCCGCGGCGCCTGCGAGGCGCACGACCAGCGGTGAGGGGTGCAGGCCGACGACATCGCCGTGGCGGCCGCGGTCGAACACGGAACAGGTCTGACCGCCGAGTGCGAGCGCAGTCGCCAGGCACCGGCCGGTGCCTGGCGACTCCGCTGCGGGGCGCGAGGATTGGCCCGGCGTCAGCCAAGAAGGCCGGCGACGGGTCCGAACAGGCCGGTGAGCGCGACGGCCCTCACCGGGTCGGGATGGGCCTGGCTGGGCTTCCACGTGGCGAGAGTCCAGGTCTGGCCGGGGCCGCCCTTACTCCTGCCAACCAGGGAGCCGCCCTCGTCGGTCCAGTACGTCCGCTCGGCCGGCACCGTCCTGCTGTCCGCGCCGTAGATGTGGGTGCCGTCGTACGCCCACCGGTAGGTGCTGCCCTCCCCGCGGCTCGCGCCGCAGCCGTACATCCTCGTCGACGTCCTGCCCGCTTCGACCTCCGGCCGGTGGATCCCCGCCTCGGCCGCCGCGTCCATGTAGGACTGCGCGGCCTCGAGCCCCTCCGGATCCTCCTCGACATGGTGCTCGGGGAACGTGACGGAGGCGCAGTAGCCGTGCCAGAGCTCCAGCTTCTGCGACAGACTCGCGCCGGCTCCCAGCTGCTCCTGCGCCTGCTCCCAGAACGCTTCGGGCGGCAGTGCGGCGAGCTTCTCCTTGAGGTCCGGGGTCATGTCGTCCAGCTTGCGCCGGAATTGGTCGGCTGCGCGCCTGCGGTCCTCGGCCGTGGGGAACCAGTTGATGTCCAGCCACACGCAGTAGTCGCCGATGTTCTGGTACTCGCCCACGGCGTGGCTGACGATCTGGTTGAACGGCTGGCGCTCGACGCCGTCGTCGATGGTGCTGAACCACCAGGCGGTCGCCGGGCTGCCGTCCGGCTCACCCAGGTCCAGAGTCGGCTCACCGGTGACGGACTGGAGGTACTTGGTACCCGCCTTCCAGGCACTGACGTCCTGCGTCCCGCCCAGCCATACGCGGACGCAGCGGCCGGTCTCGTTGTTGACGATCGTGAAGTTACCGTCGGGAAACGTTGGCATGACCGGAGTATCGGCGCCCGAGCCCCCTGGGCCAGGAGTCTTCCGTCATCTTCAGCCGAAAGAGCGATCGCGGAGTCACCACCCCAGACATGGAGGTACGAGCCCGGCGACGAGACGCCTGCCGGACCCCGCCAACCCTGGCTGGACTACCCCCAGCGCCACGGCCTCGCCGGCCACCGCGACGCGCCGTCAGGAAGGGAGGGTGGCGCACCGCCGACAGGCCCCTGTTCACCTCTGTCGGGCGTCGCTTCCTCACCGGACCAGCGAGGCGGCCTGCGGCTTCGGTGATGCATACGAGTTCCTCGCGAGCAAAGCCAGATTCCAACCGACGTAGCCGTGCTGTTGGCGGCCTTGGACCGCTCGCCGGAGGCCGGTTGAGCCACTGCCGCCCGGTAGGGGCGGACGATCCCGGGTTACCCGCCATCAGGTGACGCTGAGCAACCCGGGGTCCTGGGTGCGGGAGTGTCTACCACCGTGAGGCCGCACCCTTGGGGTGATCAGCCGACTACCGTTCCAGCCCTTGCCGGCGTTGATGGCCCTGGTCTGGGAGAGGCTGGCGTTCGTCACGGCCCCGCCGGTCTCGCTCGGCTCGACGTAGCCCACCAGCTGCGGCGGGCGGAATCAGCTCCCGCTCGGGACCATCGTGAAGTTGAGGACCATGATCTGCTCGAACCTCGGAGGAAAGTCCCTGCCCTTGAGGAAGGCCTTGGCGTCGAGGTCCACATCGTTCTGCTCGATGGTGATCACGCCCCCCTTCCCGTCCTTATGGCCGTCGCCGGTCTTGACGATCGCCTCCTTGTCCGGGCTGGAGACGGTCAGGGAGGACGTGATGTTGTTGAAGTCGTCGCCGACGTCGCCCGTTGCGGTGAGGGTCTTGCTGCGACCGCTGAACTTGGCGTCCTCGTACAGCGTCACCGTCCACCCCTTCGGGATGGTCACCGAGCTGATGAAGTCGTCGTCATCCAGCGCGCTCGTGTCGTAGACGCCGGGCGCCAGGGTCTGACTCTTGCCCTCGCAGCCGCGCTCACCGTGCACGATCACGTGATCGTTTGCCATGGTCTCTCGGTTTCCCTTCGCCAAAACAGGACGAGAGTGACGCTATGGGGCCACGGACGCCGGGACCCGCGAACGCTCCGGGCATTCACCCAACCGAGTGCGGCCAAGGCCGATGCAAGGTCAGCGATCCGTACGGCCGCAGAATCAACGGTCGTCACCCAGCGCGCCGAGCCGTCAGCCGAGCTCCAGATGGGCAAAACCGCGCAGGCCAGAAGTGGGCGATGCGTCCACCGAGCGGGTGACGCGCGAGACGTCGGACACGTGATCGGCCGGACAGTGGACAGCGCCCGTCACGTCAGTCCGTGGTTCTGATGACGGCCGGGGCGCCAGGTGGGGCTGGTGGCCGCCGTCGACATCCATGATGGGCAGCCGCTGATGCCCCAGCCACACGTCGCCCCGGCGCACCTCGCCGGTGTCGTCGGGCCCGCGATGCGCGAGCCGCCCCAGCATCTCCCGGCAGAGCGGCACATCGACCTCGCCCACCGCTGCGACGATTCCACACATCGTGCGGTCCTTTCTTCCTCAGGTCGGCGCATGGGTGTGCGTCAGACGGTGCGGCGGTTGCCCTGGTCGTCGCAGGGCAGGTCGGCGGGGGTGTGGCGGGTGAGGAAGTCGCGGGTCGCCTGGCGTTCGGCCTCGGTGATGGCGGTCGGCTGGACGTCGATGATGCCGCCGAAGGGGCGGTCGACGTCGCGGATGATGCACAGCGTCGTGGTGAGGAGCGCGGTGATGATCGCGAGGGTGATGATCTGCCCTCGGTTGTTGCGGCGGGGCAGGCAGACGCCCAGGGCCGTCACGGTGATGACCAGCGTCGCCAGCAGGAACCAGAGGATCGCGCTGGGGATGCTCGCGGTGGCCTGGGTGAGGCGTTCCTCGCGCTCCTCCGAGCGCTTGTTGTCGGCGGCCACCAGCATGCCGAAGACCGGCTTGCCCTCCACCTCGCGGAAGACCCGGCGGAAGTCGGTGGACCAGACGCTGGGGGCCGGCGAGCCGTTGCCGTCGGCCATGGCGGGCCATTCCTGGACGCGTACGGCACGGGCGTAGCAGACGGCGTCCGCCTGGATCTCGGATCGCGGTCCTTCGGGCGCGTACTCGGCGGCCTCGACGAGCTGGTCGACCGCCCGGGCCTCGCCGCGCGAGGCGACCTCGGCCTTGCCGTACGAACCGTTGGCGGTGACGAGGACGAACGCGAGCAGCAGCACGGTCAACGTCAGTAGGGGGCCGACCAGGTCCTTCACGGCCATGCCCGTGTCGTCGTCCTCGCTGAGGAGACGAGGCCGCAGCCAGCGGTTGGCGGCGAGGCCGGCGAGCAGGGCCAGTGCGGCGACGACGATCACGAGGACCACGGACGGACACCTTCCGGGTGGGGTGAGGGGGGAGCCCCCGACGTACGGGGCGCCGGAACCATGTCCCTCACCGCACACCACCCGGAACAGCGGAAACGTCTCCTCGCCCCCGAACGAGCGACATCCTTTGGGCCGGAGAGCCCCGCGCCCGGACCGCGCCCCGGGTGGCGATGCCCCCGACCCGGTCAGCTCTTCGCCGGCCTGCGTCGGCCCCGACCGAGTGGCACCTCAGTCGTAGAGGAGGGACGCGGACGAGGTGGTCGCGCCCTGTCGGCCGGGCGTGGTGTACGCGAAGTTGAGCACCGTGCGCCGCAGCCCGGGGCGCGTGAGCGGGGTGACGCGGTGGGCGGTGCGGTCGCTGCGCAGGAGGTATCCGTCGCCGGGCCGGTGGTGGACGCGCCGGGTGCCGGGGGCGTCGAGCGCGTCGAGGTCGCTCCGGTCGGGGTGGAACTCCAGCAGTCCGCCGCCGGCGCGGGACGGCGGGGCTTCCAGGAAGAGGACCAGGGCGAGGGGGTAGTCGTCGGTGTGGGCGCCGTGGGTGTCGCCCGGGCGGTGCAGCACGTTCAGGACGTGGCGCTCGACGGGGTCGTGCACGGTGACGACCGCCTCGCCGTGGAGCGAGGACAGCAGCCGCCTCAGCTGCCGGTCCTCGTACAGGCCCGTGATGGCCGGTGACGCGTCGGCGATCCGGTGTCCCCCGAGCGTGGTCATGTGCCGGGGACTGTCCGCCATGCACGGCATGCGGAAGTCGCGCCGTACCCCCTCGGCCTCCAGCCGCCGCGCCTCCGCGCTGAGCGTGGCGAGCCCCGTGGAGCTGAGAAGCCCGGGCAGGGCGACGTAACCGTCCGCGGAGAACCATCGGCGCAGGGACTGCTGGTGCGTGGGCGAGGGGAGCGACAACACGGGACGATGCATCCCTCGCGCCCGCGACGGACAAACCTGCCTGGGGGCCCCTGAACCCGCAGCACGAGAGCGGGCCGCTCCGGACGGCTCACGGCGCACTCGTACGAGGACACGCCCCGCCCCTGCCGCGCTGGGGCGGCAGCAGATCCGTCAACCCGATGCCCCCGCCACGGGCCGATCCGGTGACTCTCTGTCCCCGAAAGGACGGTGCCCCAGCGCGCTGCTTGTCCGGGGCCCCGGCCCTTCCTACGGTCCGGCTCATGAGCATCCCCACCGAACCGATCGGCAGCCTTCCCCGTCCCCGCGCCCTCCAGAACGCACTCGTCGAACACGCCCGAGGGCAGCTGAGCACCGCGGAGCTGGAGCGGCTCCAGGACGAGGCCGTCGCCGACACCATCGCCATGCTGGAGAAGCTGGGCAGCCCGGTCCTGGTCGACGGTGACCAGGCCAAGCCCGACACGATCACCTACCCCCTCCAGGGGCTCACGACCCTCGCCCCCGACGGCGTCGTCATCCCCTACGACGACGGCCACACACGGCAGCTGCCCCGCCTGACGGCCGGGCCCTTCCGCTACCAGGTCCGCGCGGACACCTACCTTCGCGCCGCCCAACGCCACACCGACCGCCCCATCAAGCAGTCCGTCGTCGCCCCCTCCACCCTCAGCCTGCTCTACCCCAGCGACTCCATCGCCGGCTACTCCCGCGAGGCGTTCCGGCGGGACATCGCCGACGAGTCCGAGGCCGAGATCCGCGCCTGCCTCGAAGCCGGCGCGCACCGGGTGCAGCTGGACTTCACCGAGGCCCGGTTGTCGTTGAAGCTCGACCCGTCCGGCGGTCTCCTCGACGACTTCATCGCCCTCAACAACGAGGTCCTCGGCCGGTTCGGTCCGCAGGAGCGGGAGCGGCTCGGCGCGCACACCTGCCCCGGCGCCGACCAGGACTCCACGCACAGTCTGGACACTGACTACGCCCAACTGCTGCCCCGACTCTTCCAGCTCCAGGTCGGCACCCTCTACCTCCAGCTCGCGAGCGAGCCCGACCCCGAGCGCACGCTGAAGATCGTCTCCGACGCACTGCCCCACGCCGTCCGCGTCTTCGTCGGCGTTACCGACCCCATCGACCCCAGGGTCGAGACGCCGGAGGAGGTACGCGACCGGGTCCTGCTCGCCGCCCGCTACATCCCCGCCGACCGGTTCGGCACCTGCGACGATGCCGGCTTCGCCCCGTACGCCGACGACACCTCCACCTCCCGTGACCTCGCCTTCGCCAAGATCGAGGCCCGCATTCGGGGCACGGAGCTCGCCTCCCAGGCCCTCGGCCTGTAACGACGCGCGCGTCAGGCGGCCCGGGCCTCACCGCGCGAGGTCCTCGGCGGGCAGGCCTTAGCCCGTTCCCGCCGTACGTGGTGCGTCCGTCGTCGACGCTCAGCCCGACTGCGGCGAAGGATCTTCCGCTGCGTGAGCGCTGCGTGAGCGGATGTTCCGGCACGGCCTGCTTCTGTCTGGATCACGTGGCACCGTGCAGGACCTCTGACCCGGTGGTGCCGGACGGTTCAGCACCGTCCGGCACCACCCACCCGACCCCCTCCAGGACTTGTAAAGCGGGGGTCGTCGGTTCGAACCCGACAGGGGGCTCCAGGTAGGACATGCGAAGACCCCCGACCGATCTTGGTTGGGGGTCTTTGGCGCCTACGGGTGACATCAACGGGGGCGGTCAGCCTCGGTCGGGCCTCGGGCGTTTCTTCAGGAGTCGGTCCATGTGGCTGATGGCCTCGCGCTGGGTGTCCTGGACGACGTGGGTGTAGACGTCCATGGTGATGCTGATCTGGCTGTGGCCGAGTATCTCCATGACGACGCGGGGCGCGATGCCCGCGGCGGTGAGGAGCGTCGCGCAGCCGTGCCGGGTGTCGTGGAGGCGGATGAGCCTGAGGTCGGCCGTCTCGCTGACGCGGACGAAGGAGCGGTGGACGTTGCGGGGCTCGACGGGTCGGCCGGTGCGGGTGGCGAAGACGTAGCCGGTGGCTGTCCACTCCGTACCGGCCGCTTCGTACGTCGCCTTCTGCCCCATCCGGTGCCGGCGCAGGGGAGCGAGGCACATGGCGGGGGCTTCGTGAGCGGGTGCCGGCCGTGAAGGGGCTGAGGCGGGGAAGGGTGGTTGGTGGGCAGAGGCTTGTTGGCCCACAAGCTCTGTCTTACGCAGAGGACTTGCTCCATCAGCATGCGCTACAGCAGCTCCTGCAAAAACGATCACAGAGCCTCTACAGCCGTGGTCTTCTACAGGGGTGGAAGCCATAATCGCCAGCGCCATCGCCGTCTTGGGCACCCTGCTTGGTTCGGGGATCACCCTGGGAGTCCAGCGGCGCATCACTGAGAGAGGCCACCAGTTCACACGGGACGAGAAGCTGCGTCAGGAACGGCTGGACGCGTACACGGCCTATGCGGCGGCTTTGATCGACTACCGGCGGTGTCTCGTGCACCTTTGGTTTTGTACGCATGAGCAGCCCCCTCCGGAAGCCGCTGAGGCTGTGCGGATCCGGGCATACGACCTCAGGTCCAAGGCTCAGGAGGCTCTGTTCCGGATGCAGATGCTCACCGACAATGAAGAGCTGAGCCGCAAGGGTGAGACCTTGCTTGCCGAGATCATGACCGTACACAAAACAGACAACCGGTCAGAGCTGGATCAGCGAAGGACGCACACGCGGGATGGTATTGCTCATCTAGTGAGGGCAGCGAAGCAACACCTCTGAGGCTAGCTGTCCGGTAGTCGGGCCGCCTCTCAAGACCGGCACTGACATGAGCGGTGAGTGTCTGACTGCGTGACAACGCCGACGAACAGCGGCGGACGACCGCGAACTTCTGCGGACCATCAGCGCAGGTGAGAGGCGTAGCAGCACAAGGGGGCGCCCTCACTCAAATTGCTTCGGGACGAACAGATCGTCGGTACAGCAGCGCGGAAGCGACAACCCCAGCAAGGGAACTTGCTACGCAGGAATCCGTCCACCTCCCCGGGTGTGTGTGGTGGTCGCGTGCTCCGGTGGGTTTGTGGGTGTGTGAGTACCATCTCGCATGGCCTATGTGATCACCGCCGCCCATCCTGACGACGCCGCGGCATTGGGGCCCTTGCACCTGCGGAACTGGCTGCAGAACTACGCCGACGCAGACGCGGGGATCGACGAGTCCTGGATCCGTGAGCACCGCGGTTCGTCCGCCACGGCGGAAGGGATCGCGCAGTGGCGTGACTTCATCGAGGCTGCCGACCAGGACCCGGCCCCGCACTTCTGTCGTGTCGTCCGGTCCGAGACGGAGATCGTCGGTTATCTCTGCGGGCACTGGGAGGAGGGTGAGTCGGTCACCCTCGGGCCCATGTACTTGCTGAACGACGCTCAGGGGCACGGACTCGGTGGCCGCATGATGACCGAGTTCCTCGCCTGGGCAGGGCCTGCCCGCATTCGGCTGGGGGTCGTCGACTGCAACGAACGTGCGATCCGGTTCTATCGACGCCACGGCTTCGAGATCTCCGGCGAGCGTTACCTCTGGCGAGGCAGGCTGCCGACCCTGCCGATGACCCGCGAAGCCTCGTCGGCCGCCGACGTCGACGTCGAAGTCGGCTTCAGCTGAGTGTGCCGCCGGCGGGGTGCTGCGTCGTCGAGTGCTCCTGTGCCGAGTCCATGTCCCTCCGCGAGGCCGATCCCGCTCCTGCCGCACAGTCCGGGCGTCGAGGCTTTGGTGTTCCTGTTTTCCCGGGTGGTCCTGTCCGGGACACTTGTGCCGTACGGGGGCGTACAGGTGGCGTTCGGGGAGGGGTGCGTGGATGGGGCGGCGTTCCGGTGGGCTGATCGGGGTCTGGGCCGAGCAGCAGCGGGTTGCGCAGAGGGAGCGGGAGGGGCAGCAGCAGGCGGTGCTGCGTCAGCGCAGGGAGGCGGAGAGCGCGCAGCGGGCGTACGAGCGGGACGTCGCCCGGATGCAGAAGGAGCAGAAGGCCGCCTATCGGCGGCATCGCGAGGATGACGCTCTGCGGCGGACCCACGAGCTGGACGCGCGGGTCGCGCAGCTTCAGGGGCTGCTCGTCTCCGGGTGCCGGGCTCCCTCCTTCGGCGTCGAGGGGTTGCGGCGGAGCGAGGACGTCGAGCCGTTCGCACCCGGGGCGTTGGGCGTGCCCGTCGCCATGCCGGACCAGCAGTACTACCAGGAGCACGGCGGGCGGGCGCGGTTCGAGCGGGACTGGTACGCGGCGCAGGCCGCCGAGGCGCGGCGCGTCGAGCAACTGGCCGCCTACCGGCGGGAGTACGACTCCTGGGCGGCGGCGCGGATCGAGGAGGTTCGGCGGCACAACGACGGCATCGCCGGGACCGCCGACGCGTTGAGCGCCGGTGAGCCGGAGACGGTCGTCGAGTTCTTCTCGGCTGTGCTTTTCGCCTCGACCTCTTGGCCCGAGGGGTTTCCTCGCGAGGTGGCCGCCGCCTACGACCGCGCCGGGCGGACGTTCGTCCTGGACTGGGACCTTCCCGAGTACGACATCGTGCCGGTCGCCAAGGGGGTCAAGTATCTGCCGGGCACGGACCAGGACAAGGAAGTGCCTCGGCCCGTTACCCAGCGGCGCGTTCTCTATCGGGACGTGCTCGCGCAGAGCGTCCTGCTTGCCGTGCGGGAGTTGTTCTCCGCCGATGTGGGCGGGGTGTTGGAGAGCGTTGCCCTCAATGGGTACGTGGGGGGTGTCGATCCTGCCACCGGGCTTGCCGGGCGGGTGTGCGTGGCCTCCGTCGTCGTGGGGCGGCGGGACTTCGACCGGTTGAACCTGGAGCTCGTCGGGGCCGTGGAGTGCCTGACCGGGGCCCTTGCCGGGCGGCTGTCCGCCAAGCCCGAGGAGCGGGTCGCCGTGGTGCCGCTGCGCGGGCCCGAGCAGGTGGGCTCGGACGTCGTCGTGCAGGGGGACGGCGAGGAGCCCGATCTGCTCGCCATGGATCCGATCGCCTTCGAGGGGCTCGTCGCCGAGCTGTTCCGGGCCCGCGGACTCCAGGCCGTCACCACGCGCCGGTCCAACGACGGCGGCGTGGACGTCGAGGCGCTGGATTCCGATCCGATCAGCGGCGGCTCGATCGTCGTGCAGGTGAAGCGGTACCGGAACACCGTCCCGCCGACCGCCGTACGCGATCTGTACGGGACCGTGCAGGACGCCGGGGCCAACAAGGGCGTCCTCGTCACGACCTCGAAGTTCGGGCCGGGCTCCTACGCCTTCGCCAACGGGAAGCCGCTGACGCTGATCTCCGGGGTCGAGCTCGTCGATCTGCTCCACCAGCACGGGCTGCGGGGGCGGTTGGGGTCGGGGGAGGTGTCGGCGCCCGCTCCTGAAGAGGGTGTGGGCGGTGCGGCGGGTGCGGGGGGTGCCACCGCCGAGGCCGACGACGACTTCAATCTGCTCGGCATGGTGTGGTCGGGGTCCGTCGCCCTTGATGTGTGCGCCTTGGTCTGCGCCGGCAACCGGGTCCTCGGCGACGAGTGGTTCGTCTTCTTCAACAACCCTGCCACGCCTGACGGTTCCGTGGCGATGGTGGCGGCCGCCCCCGGCGACCGGGCCGCCGTACGGGTCGGCTTCGACGCGCTGCCCGCTCGCGCCGACCGGCTCGTGCTGGTGGCCGCGGTGGATCCGGAGGTGAACCCCGACGCCGACCTCGGCGGGTTCGCCGACGCGGGCATCCGGCTGCGGGACGACTCCGGCGTCGAGCTCGACCGCCTTGAGGTGTCCGACGGGCGGCCCGGGGAGACCGCGCTCGTCCTCGGGTCCTTCCGGCGGCGCCCCGGCGGCAATTGGGAGTTCGTCCTCGGCGGCAAGGGGTACCGGGGCGGGCTTGAGGAGTTGGTGGGGGACTTCGGGATCGAAGTGGAGTGAGCCCACGGGGGTTGGTGGGTGGCGGGTGGTCGGTGGCGGGTGGTGGGTGTTCGGTCGTCGGTGGTCGGTCGTGGGCCCGGTGGCTGTGTCCGACGGGCCCCCTTCTCCCTCAGTGGCGGCCCGCCACCTTGTCCGCCAGCACCGCCACCCGGTCCGTCTCCGCGCTGTGGCCCGTGAGCTCGCGGCGGTCCGCGCCTCGGAAGGCCGCGTACATCGTCTGGACCGCGAGCCAGCGCAGCGGCTCCGGTTCCCACTTGCGGACCCTGTGGTTGACCCAGGGGAGGGCCGTGAGGTCGGTCGGGCCCGCCTGGCCCGAGTCCTGCTGGATCAGGTCGCGGAGGGTGCGGGCCGCAAGGTTGGCCGTGGCGACGCCCGAGCCGACGTAGCCGCCCGCCCAGCCCAGGCCCGTCGAGCGGTCGAGGGTGACGGTGGCGCACCAGTCGCGGGGGACGCCGAGGACGCCGGACCAGGCGTGGTCGATGCCGATGCCGGCGAGCTGCGGGAAGAAGCGGACCAGGATCTCGCGGAGGGCCTCGATCGTCTGGGGCTGGGTGCGGCCGTCGTTGTCGGTCTTCGAGCCGTAGCGGTACGGGACTCCCCGGCCGCCCAGCGCGATGCGGCCGTCTGCCGTGCGCTGCGCGTACATGTAGGCGTGCGCCATGTCGCCGAGGGTCTCGCGGCCCTCCCAGCCGATGGAGTCCCACTGGGCGTCCGTGAGGGGCTCGGTCGCGATCATCGAGGAGTTCATCGGCAGCCAGGTGCGGCGCTGGCCCGCGAGGGAGGCCGTGAAGCCCTCGGTGCAGCGCAGGACGTACGGGGCGCGGACCGTGCCGTACGGGGTGATCGCGTGCTTCGGCTTGATCTCCGTCACGGGGGTCGATTCGTGGATCGTGACGCCGAGCGCCTCGACGGCCGCCGCCAGGCCCTTGACCAGCTTCACCGGGTGCAGGCGGGCGCCGTGCGGCGTCCATGACGAGCCGACGGCGCCGGTGACGCGGATGCGGGCGGCCGTCTCCCGGGCTCCGTACAGCTCGCGGTCCGATTCGCCGTAGCCGAGTTCGGTGGTGTGGAACTCCTTCAGGCGGGACAGCTGGGCCGGGGTGAGCGCCACTTCGAGGACGCCTCCGCGGTGCTGGTCCGCCTCGATCTTCTCCGTCTCGCAGACGTCGAGGACCTCGTCGACGGTGGCGTTCATGGCCTGCTGGAGGCGGACGGCGGCCTCGTGGCCGTGGAGCTTGGCGTAGCGGGCGCGGCCCGCGATGCCGTTGTAGAGCCAGCCGCCGTTGCGCCCGGAGGCGCCGTAGCCGCAGAACTTGGCTTCGAGGACGGTGATGTTGAGGAACGGGACGGCCTTCTTGAGGTAGTAGGCGGTCCACAGGCCGGTGTAGCCGCCGCCGACGATGCAGACGTCGGCGGTGGTGTCGCCGGGGAGCGGCTCGCGGGGCTCGGGGGCGCCCTCCTGCCCGTACCAGAACGAGATGCCGCCGTTGACCGTACTCATGTGTCGTTCCTCAGTCCGTCTGCCGGGTGCGTGGGCGGGACGTTACCGGGGGCCTTGGGCCTGTGGATACGGGTCTTTCGGCGGCGGTTTCCGGGTGGGGCCCGGCCTAGGTTCGGGGGAGTGGATCCGGTGCGGACTCCGTGCGGATTTCGTTGCTCCGGAAGGGCTCTCCCATGGTCGTCCGCAGGACCCGCCGTGTCGTCGCCGGCGCCGTCGTCGTCGGTCTCATCGGGCTTGCGGGAGTGGGGTGTTCGGCGGGCGGTGCGCCCGTCGCGGCGACGGTGGCCGTGGCTCCCGGCGAGAACGCCGAGGTGCTCGCCGGGCTTCCCGCCGTCGTGGACGGTGCGAAGATCGTCGTGGGGAAGTCGACCGCTCCCCACACCGTCACCGTGTTCGTCGATCCCCGGTGCAGCTACTGCGCGAAGTTCGAGGCGAGCGCCGGGACGGTCCTCGCCGACGAGGCCGCTGCGGGGAACGTGCGCGTCGAGTACGTCGTCGCCTCCTTCCTGGACGCACGGACCGGCGGTACGGCCTCGGCGCGCGCCGCGAACGCGCTGCGGGCGGCCGTGGATGCCGAGGCCGGGGAATTCTCGAAGGCGCTGCGCGACGCCGGTGCCTAGCCTGGCCGTGTGATTCACGTACCCGAAGAACTCGCGCGGTCGCAGGCCAAGTACAACGGGGAAGCGGGCCGGGCGTTCGTCGCCGGGCTGCCGGGGCGGGCCGAGGAGTTCCTCGGCCGGTGGGGGCTGCGGGTCACCGGCCCCTCGATGCACGGCGTGGCCTCGCTGGTGCTGCCCGTGGAGCGGGTCGCGGACGGTACCCGCGCCGCGCTGAAGATGCAGCTCCTCGACGACGAGTCCGAGGGGGAGCCCGTCGGACTGCGGGTCTGGGACGGGGCCGGCGCGGTGCGCCTCGTCGAGCACGACGCCGCGACCGGGACGATGCTGCTGGAGTGGCTCGACGCCGCCCGGCCGCTCTCCTCGGTCGCCGACACCCGGGAGGCCCTGCGGATCGTGGCGGGGCTGCTCGCCCGGCTCGTGGCGGTCCCCGCGCCCCCGGGGCTGCGGACCCTCGGCGACATCGCCGCCGGGATGCTGGCGGACGTACCGGAAGCGGCCGCACGGCTCGGCGCGGCGGACGCGGCCGTCCTGCGGGACTGCGCGGCGGCCGTACGGGACGTGGTGGGCGAGCCCGGGGACCGGCTGCTCCACTGGGACCTGCACCTGGACAACGTGCTCGCGGCGGAGCGCGAGCCCTGGCTGGCCATCGACCCCAAGCCGCTCGCCGGAGACCCGGGGTTCGATCTGCTGCCCGTGCTCATGGACCGTTTCGATCCCCATCCCGACGAGGCCCTGTGGCGGTTCGACCTGCTGGCCGAGGTCGTCGGCGACCGGCGGCGGGCGGTGGCGTGGACGCTCGGCCGGGTCCTGCAGAACGGGCTCTGGGACGTCGAGGACGGCGAGCCGGAGCTGGCTGCCGAGCAGGTGGCGCTCGCGCGAATCCTGCTGGCCAGAAGGGCGTGACTCGGTGCAGGCTGGTCCCATGATCCGTACCGCCACGCCTGCCGATGTCCCCGTCGTCTTCGCCATGATCCGCGACCTCGCGGAGTACGAGAAGTCCCTCCACGAGGTCCGTACGACCCCGGACCAGCTCCACGAGGCCCTCTTCGGCGACCGCCCCGCCGCCTTCGCCCACATCGCGGAGACGGAGTCCGGCGAGGTCGCCGGCTTCGCGCTCTGGTTCCTCAACTTCTCGACGTGGCGCGGTGTCCACGGCATCTACCTGGAGGACCTGTACGTCTGTCCGGAGATGCGGGGCGGCGGTCACGGCAAGGCCCTGCTGGCCGAGCTCGCCCGGATCTGCGTGGACCGCGGCTACGAGCGCCTGGAGTGGTCCGTCCTGAACTGGAACAAGCCGTCGATCGACTTCTACGAGTCCCTGGGCGCCCGCCCGCAGGACGAGTGGACGGTGTACCGCCTCACGGACGGGGCGCTGGCGGAGCTCGGTGGAGCGGGAGTGTTGTAGGAAGGGGGCATGGATATCGAGCAGCGGTTTCAGCGGATCACCGACTTCATCGAGGCGCGCCTGACGCCCCTCTTCGACCCTTCGAACGGGAAGGACCACGGCTTCGGGATGGACGACACGTCCCGGGCCCTGCGCGCCCTGCGCTACACGGTGCAGGCCGCGTCGGCGGTCAAGGGGCTCGTGGAGAAGCGGGAGTCGGAGCCGGAGCTGCGGCCCGTGGTCGACCAGGCCCTTGAGCACAACTGGGACGTGCTGCGTTCCGCCGCCCGCATGTGGGAGGACCACGCCGACTTCCAGAAGGAGTTCAAGGCGCATTCCTGGGACGTCATCGGGGTCTGAGCCCGGCTGAGCCCCCTGGTCTGTCGGCGTGTGGTCTGTCGGCGTGCCGCCGCCTGCTGGTCTTCTACGGGATCAGGACCACCTTGCCCGTCGTGCCCCGGTTCTCCAGGGCGCGGTGGGCCTCCGCCGCGTCCGCCAGGGGGAAGCGGTGGACCGCCGGGCGGAGGCTGCCGTCGGTCGCGGCGGCGAGGGCGGCGAGTTCGAGGTTCCGGACGTTGCCGCCCGCCTTCTGGATCATGACGGGGCCGAGGACGGACTCCGAGGTGATGCCCCGTTCCGCGAGCTCCTCCGGCGTGAACGTCAGCGCCTCGCCGTCGTGCAGGCCCGTGCCGGACCAGCCGAACACGAGGTGCTGCCCGCCCTGCCCGAGGAGGTCCACGGCGGCGCGGCCGGTGTCGCCGCCGACCGAGTCGAAGACGACGGTCGCGGAGCGCCCGCCGAGGTGGGCGCGGACCTTCTCCGGCCAGTCCGGCTCCTTGTAGTCCACGGCGAAGTCGGCGCCGTTCGCCTCGACGAGCGCGACCTTCGCGGGGCCGCCGGCGAGGCCGACGACGGTCGCGCCGGCGTTCTTCGCGTACTGGACGAGCAGGGTGCCGATGCCGCCCGCGGCCGCCGGGACGATCGCGACCGAGTCGGGGCCGAGCTCGGTGAAGCGGAGGATGCCCAGGGTCGTGCGGCCCGTGCCGATCATCGCGACGGCCTCGGCCTCCCCGAGGTGCTCGGGCAGGGCGTGCAGGCGGGCGGCGTCCGTGACGGCGAGCTCCGCGTACCCGCCGGGGACCATGCCGAGGTGGGCGACGACCCGCTTGCCGAGCCAGGACGGGTCGGTGCCCTCGCCGAGCGCGTCGACGGTGCCGGCGACCTCGCGGCCGGGGATCGTGGGGAGTGTGGCGGGGGCGGGGAACGGGCCGGTGTGGCCGAGGCGCAGCGCGGTGTCGAGGAGGTGCACGCCGGCGGCGGCGACGCGGATGCGGACCTGGCCGGGCGCCGGTACGGGGTCGACGGTCTCCTCGTAGGTGAGGTTCTCGGCGGGGCCGAAGGCGTGGAGGCGGATGGCGTGCATGACGGTTCCCCTGTCGTCGTGTGGCGTCGGTACGTCGTCGTGGTGGCGTCGTACGTGGTCGTACGTGGTCGTACGTGGTCGTACGTGGTCGTGCGTCGCCGTGCGTCGTCGTACGGGAGCTTTCCCGCGGTGCTTTCTTCGTGACAGGAAGAGCCTCTGACCTCAAGCGCGCTTGAGGTCAAGCAGTTCCGTGCGGACGGCCAGCGACACCGCCTCGATCGCGCTCGTGAACGACACCTCCGACAGCACTCCGGGCGCCGCCACCTGGTCGCCCACCAGGTACACGCCGTCGCCCCGGTCGATCGCCGGCCGGTCGCGCCAGGTCGTGCCGGGCCGGTCCACCGCTCCCGTACGGCCCTGGGACACGGCCTCCCGCCGCCACACGGTCCGCTCGCGCCAGCCGGGGAAGCCGCGGTCGAGGAGCCGCTCGGCGTGGGCGACGCCGTCCGCCTTGGACTCGTCGGGGCCGATGGGCAGCTGGGCCTGGACCAGCTGCTGTCCGGCGGGGGCGAGGCCGGGGTCCTGCGCCGTGAACCGCTCGATCCAGCCGGGCGCGTCCAGGTCCGAGATCGCGAACGGGTCGCCCTTCCGGGTCCGCAGCGCCAGGTCCAGCAGGACCGTACGCCCGCTGTCCCAGGTCAGCGACGGGTCGCCGAGGAGCCGGGCGGCGGCGGGCAGCGCGGTGGCGACGACCACCGGTCCCTCGTCGAGCGGCAGGCTGTCGACGCGGGACGAGGTCTCGATCCGTACGCCCGTCTCCCAGGCGCGCGCGACCATCCGCTCGATCAGCTGCCCCCAGCCGCCCCGGACGTAGTGGGCCTCGGGCGGCAGGGAGCCGGCCCGGTGCAGGCGCTCCTGGACGAAGCGGGCCGAGAGCGAGCCCGGGTCGTGGTGGAAGAGCGCGACCGCGCTGTAGGCGGCGGCCTCGCGGGCGGTCCGCTCGCCCGCGAGGCCGGTGGCCCAGGTGTGGAAGTCCAGGTCGACGGGGGCCTGCGCGGCGCCGCGCAGGGTCTGGCGCAGCAGGCCGAGCGGCGGGGTGCGGCGCAGGGCGCCGTCACGGTGGAAGCGGAGGCGGAGGGCCTCGGCGGGCGGCAGCGGGGCGAGCGGGCCGAGGAGGCCGCGCTGCTTGAGCCAGGTCCAGTGGGGGCCGCCGGCGTAGAGGGCGTGCGGGCCTTCGTTGGTGCGGTACGTGCCTTCGGCGGTACGGGCCCGGCCGCCGGGCGTCCGGTGGGCCTCGTACACGGTCACCTTGGCGCCGGCCTCGGCGGCGGTGATCGCCGCGGTGAGTCCCGCGAAGCCGCCGCCGATGATCGTGAGCTTGCGCATGTCCGTCTCCCCTGTGTCCCGGTCCGGCCCGGTCCGTTCCCGGTCTCGTGTGGAGGACGGATGGCGGGGGCGCGTTTGTGACATCGGGGCGCCGAGAGGGGCCGAGGGGGCTCTGCGGGAGTTCCTGCGGGAGTCTGCGGGAGTCCTGCGGGAGTCCCGCGGGGCTCTACGGGAGGCGGGGGAAGCGGGCCTGGAGGGACCAGACGGCCGGGTTGTCGCCGAGGCCCTCGTGCATGTCGGTGAGGTCGGCGATCAGGTCGTGCAGGAAGTCGCGGGCCTCGCGGCGCAGTTCGGCGTGGTTGAAGGTGACCGGCGGCTCGTCGCCCGGCATCCAGTCGGCCTCGACGTCGACCCAGCCGAAGCGGCGCTCGAAGAGCATCCGGTCCGAGGACTCGGTGAAGTCGAGCTCCGCGTACTGCGGCTGCGCGGCGCGGCTGCCGCGCGGGTCCTGGTCGAGCTGCTCGACGATGTCGCACAGGGCCCAGGCGAAGTCGAGGACCGGGACCCATCCCCAGGCTGTGGACACCTCGCGGTCGGCCTCGGTGTCGGCGAGGTAGACGTCCCCGCAGAAGAGGTCGTGCCGCAGGGCGTGGACGTCCGCGCGGCGGTAGTCGGTCTGCGGCGGGTCGGGGAAGCGACGGGAGAGGGAGTAGCCGATGTCGAGCACGGGACCGATGGTGTCACGGCACCAGGCCCGTCTCGTACGCGAGGACGACGAGCTGCACCCGGTCACGGGCGTCCAGCTTGCTGAGGAGGCGCGCGACGTGCGCCTTGGCGGTGGCCGCGCTGATGTGGAGCCGTACCGCGATCTCGCCGTTGGACAGGCCGCGGCCGACGAGGGTGAGCACCTCCCGCTCCCGCGCCGTCACTCCGGTGAGGGGCCGGGACCGGGCGGGCGCCGGGCCCGGTTCGGGGCGGGCCGCGAACTCCTCGATCAGTCGGCGGGTGACGGCCGGGGCGATCAGGGCGTCCCCGGCGGCGACCACGCGGAGCGCCGCGAGGATGTCGTCCAGGGCCATGTCCTTGACCAGGAAGCCGCTCGCCCCGGAGCGGAGCGCGCCGTACACGTACTCGTCGTCGTCGAAGGTCGTGAGGACGAGGACCCGGGGCGCGTCGGGGCCCGCGGTGACGAGCCGGGTGGCCTCGATGCCGTCCATGCCGGGCATCCGGACGTCCATCACGACCACGTCGGGCCGGAGGTCGCGGGCGAGCCGGACGGCTTCGGTGCCGGTGCCGGCCTCGCCGACGACCGCGAGGTCGGGGCTGTCGGCCATCAGGACGCGCAGGCCCGCCCGGACCAGCGGCTGGTCGTCGACGAGGAGGACGCGGATGGGTGGGTCCACGGGGTTCACGGGGTTCACGGGGTTCGCAGGGTTCACGGGGTTCACGGGACGCGGGGGCCTTCCTGGGGAAGCGGCAGGGGCAGCGCCGCGGTCACGTGGAAACCGCCGCCCGGGCGGGGTCCCGCGGAGAAATGGCCGCCGAGGAGCGCTGCCCGCTCCCGCATGCCGACGATGCCGTACCCGGCCCCGGTGGCCGCGGTGGGGGGTTTCGCCGGGCCGTCGTCGGCGATCTCGACGAGCAGCGTGTCCTCGCTCCGGTCCACGGTCACCCGGCAGGCGGGCGTGGACGCGTGGCGGACGACGTTCGTCAGCGACTCCTGCACGATCCGGTACGCCGCCAGGTCGACCTCGGGCGGCAACGACCGCCCGGGTCCGCCGAGGTGCCGCACCTCGACCCGTACGCCCGCGTCGGCCGTGGACGCGACGAGCCGGTCCAGATCGGCGAGGCCCGGAGCGGGGTCCCGCGGGGCGGGGGTGTCCATCGTGGAGGCCCGCAGCGCGCCCAGGGTGCGGCGCAGTCCGGCGAGGGTCTCCCGGCTGGTGGTCTCGATGGTGGCGAGGGCGTTGCGGGCCTCGGCGGGCTGGGTGTCGATGACCCGGCGGCCGACACCCGCCTGGATGGCGATGACGCCGATGCTGTGCGCGATGACGTCGTGCAGCTCGCGCGCGATCCGCAGCCGCTCGGCCGTGACGGCCTCCGCCGCCGTCCGGGCGCGCAGCTCCGACGCGTGCGTGCGCCGCTCGCGTACCGAACGGCCGAGCAGCCCGGCGGTGAGGAGCGCGAGGGCGAGAGCCAGGGACGTGGTGACGAAGACGTTCTGGCCGGAGGTCGTGTACAGCGCGGTGCCGATCTGCGCGAGGAGCGCCACGAGGGCCGCCGGCACCGCGACCCGGAGCGGACGCCGGGCCGCCAGCCACCCGACGCCGACGTCGGCGGCGAGGACCGGGAGGTACACCAGCTCGGGGGCCGGGCGGGTCGTCGCCGCCGCGAACAGTCCGACGAGGAGCAGACCGAGTGCCGCCTCCGGCCTGCGCCGTGCCAGGGGCAGCAGCATGCCGATGCCGGTGGTGATGAGGACGAGACGCAGCTCCGTCGAGCGGAACGGGCCGGCCTGCACGCCGAAGAAGAGGACGAAGGGGTGGGCGGCGGCCATGCACCAGGCCAGGACCCCGGACACGCGTCCGGTGAGGGGGGAAGGGGCGGCGGGCGCGGCCGTGGTCGAGGGCGTGGCGGTGGCGGGCATGGGCCGATCGTAGGCGGGGGCGGACGGCCGGGCATCGGCCCGCGGGCGTACGCCTCCGGGCCACCCCGCCGGCCCGCTCGTGGCCGACGGGCCGATGCCGGCGGGGGTGTCCTCCCGGCAGCGTGGACCGGGTGATCGACGTACGAGAACTGACGAAACGTTATGGCCGCCCCTCTCGCCGAACCCACCGCCGACTCCTCCCTCTCCCCCTCGCTCGGCGAGGGTCGGGCGGAGACGGGTCCGCTCCCGCCGGAGGCCGGTCCGCTCCCGCCGGAAGCGTCCGCGCCGCCGTCGACGGGCTCAGCTTCCGCGTGCGGCCCGGGCGGGTGACCGGGTTCCTCGGGCCCAACGGGGCCGGGAAGTCCACGACCCTGCGGCTGATCCTGGGGCTGAACGAGCCCACCTCCGGGAGCGCGACCGTCGACGGGCGGCGGTTCCGGGACCTGCCCCGGGGGCTGCGACACGTCGGGGCGCTGCTCGACGCGCACGACGTGCACGGCGGCCGGACCGCCCGGGCGCACCTGGCCGCGCTCGCCCGCACCAACGGCATCCCGCGCCGCCGGGTCGGCGAGGTCCTCGACGAGGTGGGGCTCGCCGACGTGGCCCGGCAACGGATCGGCGGCTACTCGCTCGGCATGCGGCAGCGGCTCGGGATCGCCGCCGCCCTGCTCGGCGACCCGCCGGTCCTGCTCTTCGACGAGCCGGTCAACGGCCTGGATCCGGAGGGCGTGATGTGGGCGCGCGGACTGTTCCGGCGGCTCGCCGCCGAGGGGCGCACGGTGTTCGTCTCCAGCCATCTGATGAGCGAGATGGAGCACACCGCCGACGACCTCGTCGTCATCGGCCGCGGCCGGCTGATCGCCGCGGAGAGCCTGGCGGAGTTCGCCGCGCGCGGCTCCGGCGGCGGGGTGACCGTACGGACCGCCGACCCGGCCGCCGCACCGGGCCTCGCCGCCGCCCTGGCCCGGGAGGGGGCGACCGTACGGCCTCCGGGCGGTGCGGGCGGGGCGTTCACCGTGACCGGGTTGGGCGCGGACCGCATCGGCGCGCTCGCCCTCCGGTCCGGCGCCGTGCTCGCCGAACTGACCGCCCGCTCCTCCTCCTTGGAGGACGCGTTCATGGAACTGACCGCCGACAGCGTCGAGTTCCAGAAGAAGGGCGGGAACCGATGACCGCCCGTTTCCGGGATCTCCTCGCCGCCGAGTGGATGAAGCTGTGGTCCCTGCGCTCCACCCCCTGGGCCTTCGGCGTCGGCGCGTTCGCCGTCCTCGGCGTCAACCTCAACGCGACCTTCGCCGACTACCGGAACTACCCGCACTACGCCCAGGGCATCCGCGACCTGTTCGTGCCCATCTGGGCGATGCGGGACGCCTTCACCCTCGGCGGGGCCATGGTGTTCATGCTCGCGACCGGCTCCATCGGCGCCCTCGTGATCGTCGGCGAGTACGGCACCGGCCAGATCCGTACGACCTTCGCGGCCGTTCCCGACCGGCGGGCCGTGGTGGCGGCGAAGACGCTGGTCCTCACCGGCGTCATGCTCGTGTACGGGGCCCTCGTCGCCGCCGTCTCCTTCGCCGCGACGCAGGCCGTGCTCTCCGGCCGGGGCGTCGGCATGTCGATCGGCTACGAGGGCGCGCCGGCCGCCGTCACCGCGTCCGCCCTGCTCGCCCCGGTGTGCGCGCTCGCCGGCTTCGGCCTCGGGGCGCTCCTGCGGCACACGGCGACCACGATCGTCAGCGTCACCGGAGTCCTGCTTCTGCTGCCCGCGCTCGTCGACGACCGGAACCGCTGGTCGGCGACGTTCCTGCACGCCCTGCCGCAGGGCGCGTGGCGGCGGCTCACGGAGGTGGGCGACTCACCGGTGCCGGTGCTCTACCCGTGGACGACGGGCGGGGCGTGGACCGTGTACGCGGCCTGGTCGCTGGGCGCGGTGGCGGTGGCCCTGATCGCGGTCCACCGCCGGGACGTGTGAACCCCGCCCCCCTTGCGCGACGTTCAGCGGCGGCCGTGGACGGCGCGGGCGACGCGGGGTCCCAGCCAGCGCTTGAGGCGGCGCAGGGCTTCGAGTCGTCCGGCGGCCCGGTCGATCCGGTAGTACAGCTGCGGCGGGATGTGCGGGAGCAGCGGCGAGTGGCGCTGGCCGAGGAGCGCGAACATCTGCGCCGGTTCGAGCCGCATGTAGCGGGGGAGGTTCTCGTACCACTGGGCGCTGTACCGGGCCGCGCTCTGGGCCGAGAGGAGCTCGGCGCGGCGGCGCTTCCCGTATGTGGTGAGGGCGGCGTCGAGGCCGGCGGGGGAGCGCAGCGCCTCGGGGGCGCGCAGGGCGTCCGCGAGGGCGAGCGCGTCCTCCAGGGCCAGGGTGGTGCCCGCGCCGATCGAGTAGTGCGTGGTGTGGGCGGCGTCGCCGAGGAGGACCAGGTTGCCGCGGTGCCAGACCCGGTTGGTGAGCGTGCGGAAGGTGAGCCACTGGGCGGGGCGGGCGGCGTCGGCGGCTCCGTCGGCGGCGGCGGTCTGCGCGCGGCCGATCAGTTCGTGGCCGTCGAGGAGGTCGTGGAAGAGCTTCTCCAGGAGCCGCAGGCCGTCGGTCTCGCTGCTCGTGTCGAGGCCGAGGCCGGTCCAGGTCGCGGGGGAGCACTCGACGACGCAGGTGGAGCGCTCGCCGCTGAACCCGTAGGCGTAGCACCAGATCCAGCCGTGCTCGGTCTCCTTGAAGGCGAAGCTGAAGGAGTCGAACACCTTGGTGGTGCCGAGCCAGACGTACTGGTTGCGGCCGGCGGTCACCTCGCTGCCGAAGTGGTCCGCGTGCGCCTCGCGCAGCACGCTGTTGACCCCGTCGGCGGCGACGACCAGGTCCGCGTCGGCGAGTTCGGGGGCGTCCGGGCCGGTGACGTCGTGCTCGAAGGAGACCCGTACGCCGAGCTCCTCGGCGCGGTCGGCGAGGAGCATGAGCATCCGGCGCCGTCCGATGCCGAAGCCGGCGTCGCCGCGGTGGACGGTCCGCTCGTCGCGGACGATCGCGACGCCGTCGGTCCAGGTGACCGAGGCCTCGGCGACGGCCGCGGCGGACTCGGGATCGCCCGCGCGCAGCTTGTCGAGGAGCCCGGCCCAGTAGGTGACGCCCCAGCCGTACGTGGAGCCCTCGGGGTTCCGTTCGTACACGGCGATGTCGTGGGACGGGTCCTGCCGCTTCAGCAGGATCGAGAGGTAGAGGCCGGCGGGGCCGCCGCCGACGATGGCGAGCTTCACGTGCGCTCCCACTGAGAACTGAGACATGACACCGTGCGGTCGGACGGTAGCGCACAGTAGCAGTGGTGGTGGGGGCGCGGAGGGAAATGGGCCCTACGGCAGCAGGCGGCGTTCCTTCGCCACCGCCACGGCGCCCGCGCGCGTGTCGACGCCGAGCTTCGCGTAGATCCGGCCGAGGTGGGTCTTCACCGTCGCCTCGCTGATGAACAGGGCCCGCGCGATCTCGCGGTTGCCGAGGCCCCGCCCCAGCTGGCCGAGGATGTCCCGCTCGCGGTCGGTGAGGCTCGGCCCCGCCGCGCCCCGCATCCGGTCCATGACCCGGCTCGCGACCGGCGGCGAGAGGGCGGTGCGGCCCTGCGCGGCGGAGTGGATCGCGGCGAACAGCTCCTCGGGCCGTTCGGCCTTCAGGAGGTAGCCGGTGGCGCCCGCCTCGATGGCCCGGGTGATGTCGGCGTCGGTGTCGTACGTGGTGAGGACGAGGACGTGGACACCCGTGGGGGCGATCAGCCGGGTCGCCTCGACGCCGTCGATGCCCGGGCCGAGCTGGAGGTCCATGAGGACGACGTCGGGCTTCAGCTTCGCCGCCATGGCGACGGCCTCCTCGCCGCTGCCGGCCTCGCCGACGACCTCGATGTCGGGGGTGCTGCCGAGGAGGGCGAGCAGCCCGGCGCGGACGACGACGTGGTCGTCGCAGAGGAGGATCCGTACGGACATCACGACTCCAGGGACTGGTGGGAGGGGGAGGGGACGGGGGTGGCGGGCAGGGGGAGGGGTTCGGAGGGGCTGGAGGCCTCAGGGTGTCAGGGGTATCGCGGCCGAGAGGACCGTGCCCTCGCCCGGCGCGGACTCGACCGTCAGGGTGCCGCCGAGCTGCTGCGCCCGTACCCGCATCGCGCGCAGCCCGTGACCGCGCAGGCCCGGGTCGCGGGCGACCGCCGGGTCAAAGCCGTGGCCGTCGTCGGCGATGTCCAGGACCACCTGGTCGTCGAGGTACGTGAGGGTCAGGGCGGCGGAGTCGGCGCCCGCGTGCTCGCGGATGTTGGCGAGGGCGCCCTGCGCGATCCGCAGGAGCGCCGACTGCGTCCGGTCGGGCAGCGGCACCGCGGTGCCGTCCACCCGGAAGTCCGCCGACTCGCGGGCCGCCAGACCGCGCAGGGCCTCTTCCAGCCCGCCGCCCTCGGCGAGGTCGGCCGGGGCGAGGTCCTGGACGAAGCGGCGTGCCTCGGCGAGGTTGCGCTCGGCGATGGACTCGGCGGTACGGACGTGGCGGCGGGCGGTCGTCGGGTCGCTGTCCCAGGTGCGGTCCGCGGCCTGGAGCAGCATCTGCTGGCTGGACAGGCCCTGCGCGAGGGTGTCGTGGATCTCCATGGAGAGCCGCTGGCGCTCGGCGAGGGTGCCCTCGCGGCGCTCGATGGCGGCCAGTTCGCGCCGGGTGCGGATCAGGTCGTGGATGAGCGCCCGCTGCCGCGCGGCCTGCCGGTCGGAGTACACGAACACCCCGGTGGCGATGGCGGCGACGGCCGGCGGCGCGACGATCAGGTTCGGGTCCCAGCCGCCGTGGGCGAGCTGCACCTGCGCGAAGACGACGAACGCGGTGAGCAGGACGACCAGGCCGAGCGCGGCACGCGGCGGGAGGGTGCGCAGGCCCGTGTAGAAGAGCGGGACCGCGCACCAGGCGAAGCTGGGCGCGAGGACGACGAGGACGATCCAGACGGCGACGACCGTGCTCAGCCAGGCGATCCGGCGCGGGGCGGCGCGGGTGCCGACGACGGGGCCGAGGAGGTAGAGGGAGGCGAGGGCGCCGGAGAGGGCGACGATCCAGGGGCTGCGGTCCTCCCAGGGGTGGCGCAGCAGGAAGCGGGCGAGGGAGGCGCCGAGGAGGAGGAAGAACGCGATGTGCATGACCCGCGCGAGCCAGGGGGCGTCCGGGTCCTGCTCGGTGGGCGGCCGTGTCGCCTGCCTGCCTTCCATTCCGGACTCCTCGCCTTCCTGACGTGCCGGTCTGACCTGGGGATATCAATCCATCCTGACCCGTAGGGACCAGACCGGCATCAGCCGATCGGCTGACCCGGACGTCCTCCAGTGTGCGCGAGGAGGGCAGCCGGACCGTGGACCGGAAGGCCCCGGGTCCGGCCACAGGATGGATCTCAGAGCGAACGAAGCGAACGAAGCGAACGAACGGCCTCCTCGCCCCGAACGCTCCCCGCCCTCCTCGTTCTCCTCGTTCTCCCTGTCCTCCCCTCCTCCTCACCTCACGGAGTTCCTCATGAAGAAGATCCTCTTCGGCGCCACCGCTGCCGCTGTCGTCGCCGCCGGTACCTTCGGCGCGGTCTCCGCGAACGCCTCCGCCCCGGCCGCCGCCCCCGCCGCCGTCGTCCGTGCCGACGCCGGCGACGACAACCTCCAGCAGTCGACGCACCTGACGATCGAGGCCGCCACCAAGGCCGCCCAGGCGACCCTCGACGCCGCCGAGAAGGAGAACCAGCGCGTCTCCGTCGCCGTCGTCGACCGCAACGGCAACACCATCGTGACCCTGCGCGGCGACGGCGCCGGCCCGCAGTCCTACGAGTCCGCCGAGCGCAAGGCCTTCACCGCCGTCTCGTGGAACGCCCCGACCTCCGTCCTCGCCGGCCGCCTCGCCCAGGCCCCGAACCTGAAGGACATCCCCGGCACCCTGTTCCTCGCGGGCGGCGCCCCGGTCACCGCCAAGGGCGCGCCCATCGCGGGCATCGGTGTCGCGGGCGCCCCGTCCGGCGACCTGGACGAGAAGTTCGCCCAGGCGGGCGTGGCCGCGCTCGCCAACTGAGCTCGCGCTCGGCAGTAGCCCCCCGGCTGGTGGTGGCGCCCGGATCCCCCGCCGGGCGCCACCGCCGTTTTCCTTGTCCGGCCCATCACATCCGTCCTGCTTAGGATCGATACGTGGACGCTTACGGGGACGAGTACGTGGATGTGACCCGGTCCCGCGCGCGGACCCGGTCCCGGACGCGGACCCGGACCCGGTCCCGGACGCGGACCCGCACCGGGGCCGCCGCGGCCCTCCTCGCCCTCGCGCTCCTCGCCGGCGGCTGCACCGCGGCCGGCAGCGGGGTCCGGGGCACTCCCGGGGCCGCCGGGCTGCGCGACCCGTACTTCCCGAAGCTCGGCAACGGCGGCTACGACGTGCGGCACTACGCCCTGTCCCTCGCCTACGACCCGCGCAGCGGGCGCCTCGACGGCACCACCGAGATCACCGCCCGCGCCGGCCAGGACCTCAGCGCCTTCAACCTCGACCTGGCCGGGCTCCGCGTCTCCCGCGCCACCGTCGACGGCGCCCCCGCCGCGCACAACAGGGCGGGGAACGAGCTGACGCTCCGCCCGCGCGAGGAGATCCGCGACGGGGCGGAGTTCACGGTCACCGTCACCTATACGGGCGTGCCGGAGCCGATCACGGACGCGGACGGCTCCGTGGAGGGCTGGCTGCGCACGGACGACGGGGCGGTCGCGGTCGGCGAACCGGAGGGCTCCATGACCTGGTTCCCCGGCAACCACCACCCCGCCGACAAGGCCGCCTACGACATCACGCTCACCGTCCCGGCCGGGCTCGAAGCGCTCTCCAACGGCGTCAGGACCGAGCGGCGCACGGAGCGGGACGGCCGCGTCACCACCGTGTGGCACGCGGCCGAGCCGATGGCGAGCTATCTGGCGACGGTCGCGATCGGCCGGTACGAGACGGCGACGGAGACGGCGACCGGGACGGCGACCGGGACCGCCGCGGATTCGGCGACCGGCTCCCGTTCCCTGCCCGTCCTGACCGCCGCCGAGCCGTCGGTCGCGGCGGGCAGCGCGGCGCTGCGCGGCGAGATCCCCGAGATCCTCGCCCGGCAGGCCGGGCGTTTCGGCCCGTACCCCTTCTCGGCCGCCGGGGCGATCGTCACCGAGGACGGGACCCTCGGCTACGCCCTGGAGACCCAGACCCGGCCCGTCTTCCCCGCCGCCTCCTTCGACCGGACGACCCTCGTCCACGAGCTGGCCCACCAGTGGTTCGGGAACTCGGTCACCCCCGCCACCTGGCGGGACCTGTGGCTGAACGAGGGCTTCGCCACGTACGCCGAGTGGCTGTACTCGGAGGAGTACGAGGGCGTCCCCGCGCGGACGCACTTCGAGCGGGCCTTCGCCCAGGACGCCAACTGGGCCTTCCCGCCGGCCGCCCCGCCCGCCGCCGAGAACCTCTTCGACCCGCCCGTCTACCAGCGCGGCGCGATGGTCCTCCACAAGCTGCGCGAGACGGTCGGGGACGGGACCTTCGACGAGATCCTGCGCGGCTGGCCCGCGAAGTACCGCCACGGCAACGCCTCCACGGCCGACTTCACGGCCTACGCGGAGAGCGTGGCGGGGAAGGACCTCGACGGGCTGTGGAAGGTCTGGCTGTACGGCGAGGGCAGACCGGCAACCCCGTAGCCCGCGGCTAGTGGGTCAGGCTCTTGCGCAGGACGACGCACGGGCGGCCGTGGGCGAGGTCCGGGCGCCGGGCGGTCTCCTCGTAACCGAGGGAGGTCCAGAAGGCGAGCGCCTTCGGGTTGTTCTCCAGGACGGCGAGCCGCAGACCGGTGCGGCCCGCGGCGCGGAAGCGGTCCTCGACGTACGCGGCGAGCCGGCGACCGTGGCCGGCGCGCTGTTCGCCCGCGTGGACCATGAGCAGTCCGAGCCACGGGTCCGGGTCGGCCGGGTCGGGATGGCGGCCGAGGGTCACGGCGACGGCGACGAGCCGGCCCTCGGAGCGGGCGAGGAGGACCTCGGCGGTGGGCTCCGCGAGATCGTCGGCGAGGGCCGCCGCGACCTGCTCGGGGCGGATGTCGGAAGGGTCCGGGAAGTCGCCGCTGAGCTGCTGGAACTCCTCGTTCGACGCGTAGAGCGCGGTGAGCTCGGTGAGCAGCGCGCCGGGGAGGGCGGCGCCGTCCTCCAGGGCCTTGGGAGCGAGGGCTTCGACGATCACGCGGCAAGGGTAGAGCCCCGGCGCGCGGAACGCGCCGGGGCTCTCAAGCCGTTTCTACGGCTTTTCTTCGGTTCTTCTACGGGGTCTTCGGAGTCTTAGAGGTTGACGCCGAAGTCGCGGGCGATGCCCTCAAGGCCCGAGGCGTAGCCCTGGCCGACGGCACGGAACTTCCACTCGGCGCCGTTGCGGTAGAGCTCGCCGAAGACCATCGCGGTCTCGACGGCGGCGTCCTCGGAGAGGTCGTAGCGGGCGAGCTCGGCGCCGCCGGCCTGGTTGACGATGCGGATGTAGGCGTTCCGCACCTGGCCGAAGTTCTGCGAGCGGTTGACCGCGTCGTAGATGGAGACCGGGAAGACGATCTTGTCGACGGTCGGCGGGAGGGCCGCCAGGTTGACGTTGATCTGCTCGTCGTCGCCGCCGCCCTCGCCGGTGCGGTTGTCACCGGTGTGGACGATGGTCTGGTCCGGCGTCGACTTGTTGTTGAAGAAGACGAAGTGGGCGTCGGAGGCGACCTTGCCGGCGGCGTCCACACCGATCGCGGACGCGTCGAGGTCGAAGTCGGTGCCGGTGGTGGTGCGGACGTCCCAGCCGAGGCCCACGGTGACGGCGGCGAGGCCGGGGGCCTCCTTGGTCAGAGAGACGTTGCCGCCCTTGGACAGGCTCACAGCCATGGAAAGTCCCTTTCATCGTGGTGTCGTCGCCTGGTGAAACGCGTACCGGCCCCCAGCGGTTCCCGACGGGTTCCCGGTGAAAAGAGGATGACTCCAACGGCCCACTGCGGGGAACATGGGGGCATGGCCGGTCCCTATCCCATCCGCGGCTCCGTCTCGCTCCCCGAGGCCGAGCTCCAGTGGCGTTTCTCGCGGTCGTCGGGGCCGGGCGGGCAGCACGTGAACACCAGCGACTCGCAGGTGGAGCTCCGCTTCGACCTCGCGGCCACCACGTCGCTCCCCGAGGTGTGGAAGGCCCGCGCCCTGGAGCGCCTCGCCTCCCGCCTGGTCAACGGCGTCGTGACGGTCCGCGCATCGGAGCACCGCTCCCAGTGGCGCAACCGCGAGACGGCCGCGGTCCGGCTCGCCGCCCTCCTCGCCGAGGCGACGGCCCCGCCGCCGAAGCCCCGCAGGGCGACGAAGATCCCGCGCGGCATCAACGAACGCCGGCTGCGCGAGAAGAAGCAGCGCTCGGAGACCAAGAAGACCCGGCAGTCCCGGGGCGACTGGGGCTGAGCCCCCCAGGGCCTCCGGCCGGTTCAGCTCAGGTGGCGGTACTTCCCCTGGAAGTACGTCAGCGGGCCGCTGCCGTCCGCCGAGGGCAGGCCGACCGTCAGGACCCGGCCGACGACCAGCGTGTGGTCCCCGGTCACGACCCGGCTCTCCGTGCGGCACTCGAGGACCGACAGCGCCCCGCCGAGCAGCGGCGCGCCGCTCTCCTCGCCGCGCGTGTACGGAAGGTCGGCGAAGAGCAGCCGGTCGCTGACGCGGTTTTTCATCGCGAAGCGCCCGGCGATCTGCCGCTGGCCCTCCGAGAGGACCGACACCGCCCAGACCGGGACCTCGGCGAGCAGATCGTCCATGCGGGAGCCGTTGCGGAGGCTGACCAGGACCAGGGGCGGGTCGAGGGAGACCGACATGAAGGCGGTGGCCGTCATGCCGACGTCCTCGCCGCGCGCGCCCTCGTCGGGGTCGTGCGCCGTCACCAGGACCACGCCCGCCGCGAGGCGGGACATCGCCGCCCGGAACTCGTCGTTGCTCACCCCCTCAGCATGAGGGATGGCCAGATCGGAGACGGGGGGCGGGGCGGGAGTCTTCTGCAGCACCCTCGCACGCTAGACCGGGCCGGCCGCGGGCCGCATCGGGCCCGGGGACCAGTCCGCCACCCCCGGGGGTCCTAGGACCCCGTCCCGGACCCTCGGGCGTCACGCCGGGCCGATGACCTTCTTGCGCGTGTGCCCGTAGACCACCGACGTCCGTACGTCGGCGAGCTCCGGGCGCTTCGTCAGCTTGTCCAGGACCACCGCGTGCAGATGGTCGGTGTCGCGGACGGCGACGTGCACCAGGAAGTCGTCGTGCCCGGTGAGCACGAAGAGCGAGATCACCTCGGGCATCCCCTCCAGGAAGGCCTGGAACGACTCGATCACGGCACGCGTCGGCGGGCGGACCCGTACGGCGATCACGGCCTGGAGCCCGCGGTCGATCGACGCGAGGTCGACCTCGGCGTGAAAGCCCGTCAGGATGCCGCGCTCGCGCAGCGACCGGATGCGCTCCAGACAGGTGGAGGGGGCGATGCCGAGAGCCTGGGCCATGTCCCGGTTGGTGCGCCGACCGTCTTCCTGGAGCATCCGCACCAACGCCGAATCAAGTTCGTCCACGATCGCCTCTCTCTGTCGATTTCCGAAGGTAATTCGGATTCTAAGCGCAACCTTCGATGGTGTTGTTAGCCTCCGCCTCGATTCGCTGATGTTTGTTCGGGGAGAGGGGTGGTGGGGGATGCGTGAGCGGCGCGGGCCCGGCGTGGGGGCGGTGGGTGCCGTGGTGGCGGCGGCGCTGTTCTGGAGCAGTTCGTACGCGGTGACGAAGCGGCTCCTCGACGACGTCGGCCCGCTCGCCATCGGCGCCGTCAGGTTCACCCTGGCGGCCTTGCTCCTGGGGGTGGCGGTACGGATCGGCCGGCGCCGCCCCGCCCGGCCGGACGCGCGGCAGCGGCGGCAGCTCTATCTGAGCGGCTTCCTCGGCATCACCGTCTACTTCGTCCTGGAGAACGTCGGCGTCGACCTCTCCACGGCGTCCGACGCGTCCCTGATCGTGGCCACGTACCCGCTGATGACGATGCTCCTGGAGCGGGTCGTCCTCCGCGCCCGGATGCCGCCGCTGCGGGTCGCGGGCGTGCTGCTCGCCGCCGTCGGGGCCTTCCTGGTCGTCCGCAACGGCGCCCAGGTCGGCGGCGGCGCGCGCTGGACGGGAGACGTCCTGCTGCTGCTCGGCGGGGTGGCCTGGGCCGGATACAACGTGCTCGGCAAGCGCGCGAGCGCCGGCCAGGACGCCATGAGCGTCACGTACTACCAGACCCTGGCGGGTGCGGCCGGATTCCTCGTCGCCTCCCTCCTTGAGGCCGGCGACCGGCGAATGCCGGACGCGACCGCCTCGGCGCTGCTCGTCTATCTCGCCGTGGCGTGCTCGGTCGGCGGCTTCCTGCTCTACAACCACGGCCTGCGGCGGATGGCGTCGAGCGTCGCCGTGAACATCCTCAACCTGGTCCCGGTCTTCGGCGTCGCCGGCGCCGTCCTCGTCAACGGGGAGTCGATCCGGCCGGCCCAGGTGGTGGGCGGCGTCGTCATCGTCGCCGGGGTGGCGCTCGGCATGGTCGAGCGGGAGCGGAGAGCTTCCCGACGGGGCCTGGCCGGGACCCAAGACGCGATATAGCGTTAGTCCTTCGGGCGGGACGCCCCCTTGAAGCCGCCCCCTGACAGGACGAGACGAGGACGGAAGCATGTCGCGAGAGATCTCGTCCACCGGGCAGCACGCCGGCTCCGGCGCGGGTTCCGGCTCCGGCTCCGGTGCGGCGCCCGAGCTGCGCGCCTCCCACGCGGACCGCGACCGGACCGTGGACGTGCTGCGGGTCGCCGCGGGGGACGGCCGGCTGACCCTGGACGAGCTCGACGAGCGCCTGGAGGTCGCCCTGTCGGCGCGTACCCTCGGCGAGCTCGCGGCGCTCACCGCCGACCTGCCGCCCGGGGCGGTCCCCGGCGGTCCGGCCGCGGCGGAGATCAAGGACGTGCTGCGGATCCACCGGAAGCACAGCGCGATCACGCGCGCCGGGCGCTGGGTGGTGCCGCGTCGGCTGGAGATCGTGGCGGAGTGGTGCGAGGTGACGCTCGACTTCACCGAGGCGGTCATCACGCAGGACACCCTGCGGATCGACGTGGAGAGCCAGGGCAAGAAGCTGACGCTCGTGACGAGGCCCGGCATCGTCGTCGACGTCGACGGCCTGGCCCTCGAACACAGCAGGTTCCGGATCCGCCAGGCCCCGGCCGCCCCCGGTACGCCGGTCGCGCTGCGGGTGGAACTGGTCGGCACGAAGAGCTTCGGCCGCGTCGTCGTGCGGTCCGCGCGCCGGACCTTCGGGCAGTGGCTGCTGCGCAGGCAACTCCCGGCCCTGCCGGCCGGCGAGTGACCCGCCCCGGGTGTCACGTGTCCCCCTGCGGTGACCTGTAGGACCGGACCACCCCAGGGGGTTGTGCACGACCCGCCATGACCTGCTGTGACTTGAGTCACAGAGGGCAGTATTTGCTGACCCTGTGTACCGGGTGCGCAGCTCGCTGTGATTCAGTGGCAGGGACAGTGCAGTACGAAGCCGATGAGAACCCTGGAGTTGCTGTCGAGGTCTCGGGGAGAGCGAGCGATGGAGACCGAGTCGGAGCCGTACGTCCGTCTCTCGACCCTGCGGCAGCTGCATCAGGTCGTGGCGGACCTCAACACAGCCCGCAGCCTGGCGGACACCCTGCAGACCGTCGCCGACGGTGTGGTCGCCGGTCTCAACTACGAGCTGGCCTGCGTCAACCTCGTACGCCCCGACGGTGACCTCGTCGTCGCCGCCTTCGCCGGAAGCTCCGCCGCCGAAGCCCTGATCACCGGCCGGGTCGGCTCCCGCGCCTCCTGGGACCGCCGCCTGTCCATGGGCGCCGAATGGGGCGACCTCCGCTTCATCCCGCACACCGAGGGCTGGGTGCTCATGGAGGACGACGTCCCCCAGTGGCACACCGACGGCCCCGCACCCCGCTTCGAGGACGAGTGGCACCCCCACGACCGCCTCTACGCCCCCATGTACGCCTCCGGCTCCGGCCGTGAACTGCTCGGCGTCATATCCGTCGACCGCCCGCGCAACGGCCGGCACCCCGGCCCCTGGGGCCAGGAAGCGCTCCAGATGTACGCCTCCCAGTCGGCGATCGCGATCAGCAACGCCCGCCTCCGCTCCAACATGCAGCGGGCCCTCGTCCGGCTCGAAAGGGAGCAGCAGGCCCTGCGCGCCAGCGAGGAGTCGTTCCGGCAGGCCTTCGAGTACGCCCCCTCCGGCATGGCCATCGCCGAGATGGGCGGCGACCAGCACGGCCGGCTGCTCCGTACCAACGACGCCCTGTGCCGGCTCCTCGGCCGACCCGCCTCCGTCATGCGGCGCTACTCCTTCGCCGACCTCGTCCACCCCGAGGACATAGGGACCCTGCTCCGGACCTCCGCCGAGGGCGGCCGTGCCGAGCTGCGCCTCGGGCGGCGCGACGGCACCTACGTCTGGGTCTCCCTGCGGAACTCGGTCGTCGCCGACACCGCCGACGGCCCCCGCTTCCTCCTCACCCACGTCGAGGACATCGAGGAGCGCAAGCGCCACGAGCTCCAGCTCGCCCACCGCGCCTCGCACGACGCCCTCACCGGCCTCCCCAACAGCGCCGAGCTGCGCTCCCGGCTCTCCGCCCGCCTCTGCGAGCGCCCCACGCAGGCGGTCGGCGCGGCGGTCGCGGCCGGCTACGACGGCTACGGCGGCGGGGGCGGGCATGACGGCGGCTACGACTCCGCCCGCGACGGCGGCTACGAGACCGGGCACGACTCCGGGCACGACTCCGGCTACGGATCGGCTCCCGCCTACGAATCCGCCCCCGCCTACGAGTCCCGGCCCGCCTACGAATCGGTCCCCGCCTACGAATCCGTCCCCGCCTACGAGTCCGGGCCCGGCTACGAGTCCACCTACGAGTCGCCGTACGAGCACGAGCACGGCTTCGGCTTCGAGCCGGCGAACGGGGCCGGGCCGTACGACCACCACGTCCACATCGTCGCGCCGTCCACCGGCGAGGTCGACGACGGGACGAAGGGGCTCGCCGTCCTCTTCTGCGACCTCGACGGCTTCAAGTCGATCAACGACCGCTTCGGGCACCACACCGGCGACGCCGTCCTCATCGAGGTCGCCCGCCGGCTCACCACCGGCGTCCGTGACGGGGACACCGTGGCCCGGCTCGGCGGTGACGAGTTCGTCGTCCTCGCCGACGGCCTCGGCGCGGCCGACGCCGCCGACCTGGCCGTGCGCCTGCGGAACGCGATCATTCCGCCGATCCGGGTGGACGGCCGGGCGGTCCGTGTCGGGGCCAGTTTCGGCATCGGCTGGGCCGAGTGCGGGATGAGCGTCGAAGAGGTCCTGAACTCCGCCGACCAGCGGATGTACATCGAGAAGCGCTCCCGCGCCAAGGTCCAGCGCCGGGCCGGCTGAGGCCACCGCCGCCTGTCCGCCTGTCAAGGCCCGCCCCGGGCGCTGGTCCGTTCGGGGTAGGCTCGGCCGGTCGGCGACGGCTGGCGAGCATGGATAGGAGTGACCGGATGGCTGCCGGTAACGACGGCGCGAGCAAGCCCGAGGACGACGATCCGTTCGGCTACCTGTACGAGGACGGTCAGGCAGCGGGCGCCCAGGCGCCGCACGGCGGTGGCTACGGCTACCCCGGCCCCGGAGCCGCTCAGCCCGGCGTGCCACGGACCTCGTACAACCAGGTCAGGACGGTCGGCGAGCGCCAGTACGGTCATCCGCCGCAGGGCCAGCAGGCCTACGTGCCGCCGCAGCAGCAGGCTCTCTACGGCCAGCCGCACGCGCAGTACGCCGCCCCCGAGACCTACGGCGGCCCGCCGACCCGCCAGGGCCCGCCGCCGCCCCAGCGCGGCGGCTCCGGCGGCGGCCCCAACACCAGGGGACTGCTGATCGGCGCGGTCGCGGTCGTCGCGGTCGTCGTCGTCGGCATCGCCGCCGCCGTGATCACGAACAACGGCGACAAGGACGACAAGAACGGCCAGGCCGGTGGCGGTACGCCGTCGACCGCGCCGTCCCAGGTCTCCGAGGAGCCCAGCGGCGAGCCGAGCACGGAGCCGACCCCGGTCGAACTGCCGAAGCAGGACGCGGCGACGCTGAAGCTGGGCGGCACGGCCGGCACGGAGAAGACCGTCACGGGCGCCGAGGGCGTCGGCGGCACCTACGTCTCGGGCTTCAACCAGGTCGGCGCCTCGGTGACCTGGAAGGCGAACATGCCGACGGAGGGCGCGTACCGCCTGACCGTGCGGTACGCGATCCCCGCGGTCGACGCCAACGCCACGCTGACGGTCAACGGCAAGGCGAACTCCTCGCCGCTCGGTCTGAAGAACTTCATCCACTCCTCGGACCCGAACCTGGAGAAGAACTGGCAGACCACCTGGGCGCCGGTCACCCTCCAGAAGGGCGACAACGAGATCAAGATCTCGTGCGAGACCGGCAACCAGTGCAACGTGCTGCTCGACTGGCTGGAAGTCACTCCGGGCGAGTAGTCCCGCGGAATTCCGAGCTCCGGCCCCCTGCCCCTTCCGAGGATCAGGGGGTCTCTTGCGTCACCTTCACGCGGGGCAGCAGCTCCTCGTACGCCGACGCGTCGAACTCGCCGGCGACCGGGGAGAGGACCGTCGCCGCCGAGAGGGCGACCGCGCGGGTGAGGCGTTCGGGCCAGGGGGCGTCGTCGACCAGGCCCGAGAGGAGGCCCGCGACGGCCGAGTCGCCGGCGCCCGTGGGGTTTCCCTTGACGGCGGCGGGCGGTGCCGCGCGCCAGAGTCCCTCGGGGGTGGCGGCGAGCATGCCCTCGGGGCCGAGTGAGGAGATCACCGCGTGGGCGCCGCGGCGGCGCGCGTCGCGGGTGGCCCGGTGGGGCTCGCGGGAGCCGGTGAGCTGCGCGAGCTCGTCGGCGTTCGGCTTGACCAGGTCGGGGCGGGCGGCGATGCCCCGCCGCAGGGGTTCCCCGCTGGTGTCGAGGAGGACGGGGACGGCGGCGGCGCGGGCGAGCCGGACGAGTTCCGCGTACGCCCCCACGTGGATGCCCGGCGGCAGGCTGCCGCAGAGGGCGACCGCCCGGGCCCCGTCGAGGAGTTCGGTGAAGCGGCTGCGGAAGGCGGCCCACTCGTCGGCGGTGACGGCGGGGCCGGGTTCGTTGAGCTGGGTCGTGTCGCCGCTCGCGGTGTCGACGACGGCGACGGTACGGCGGGTGGGGCCGGCGGTCGCCACGAGCTCGTCGCGGACCGGGGTCGCGGCGAGCAGGTCGCGCAGCATGGAGCCGGTGGCGCCGCCCGCGAAGCCGGTGGCGACGGTCTCGTGGCCGAGGGCGGCGAGCACGCGGGCCACGTTGAGGCCCTTGCCGCCGGGGCGTTCGATGACCTGGGTGACCCGGTGCGTGGCGTGCGGAGTGAGGGCGGGGACCCGGTAGGTCAGGTCCAGCGCCGTGTTGAGGGTGACCGTCAGAATCACCTGTGCACCCCCGTATTCCGGTGACGTCCGTCGGCGCGTGCGCTCCGACGGGCACCGATCATGCCAAAGGAAAGGCGGTTGGCCCAGACCCGCGACCGACCGCCCCTCCGTATGACTCCTGATCAGACCGTCGTGCCCGCCGTCGGATCGACGATCCAGGCGCCCTTGCGCATGACGCCCTTGAGGTTGAACTCGGCGTCGAGGACGACGATGTCGGCGTCCTTGCCGGGCTCCAGGGAGCCGACCCGGTCGTACACGCCGAGGACGCGGGCCGGGTTGGCGGAGATGGCCTGGACGACCGACTCGACGGGGAGGCCGTCGATGGTGGCGGCGCGCTTGAAGGCGCGGTCCAGGGTGAGGGTCGAGCCGGCGATGGAGCCGCCCTCGACGAGCCGGGCGACGCTGTCCTTCACCTCGACCGCCAGCGTGCCGAGCATGTAGCGGCCGTCGCCGAAGCCGGCGGCGTCCATGGCGTCGGTGATGAAGGCGACGCGCCGCGGGCCCGCGTGGTGGAAGGCGAGCTCCAGGGCGGCGGGGTGGAGGTGGGTGCCGTCGTTGATGAGCTCGACGGTGATCCGCTCGTCCTCCAGGAGCGCGGCGATCGGGCCGGGCGCGCGGTGGCCGAGGGCGGGCATCGCGTTGTAGAGGTGCGTGGCGACGGTGGCGCCCGCGTCGATGGCGGCGACGGTCTGCTCGTACGTCGCGTCGGTGTGGCCGATCGCGGCGATCACGCCGTGCTCGGCGAGGAGGCGTACGGAGTCGAGGCCGCCGGGCAGCTCGGTGGCGAGCGTGACCATCCTGGCCTGGCCGCGGCCGGCGTCGATCAGCTTGCGGACCTCGGCCGGGTCGGGGTCGCGGAGCAGCGTCTCGTCGTGGGCGCCCTTGCGGCAGGGGGAGATGAACGGGCCCTCGAAGTGGAGTCCGGCGATCTCGCCCTGCTCGGCGAGCTCGGAGAGCAGGCCGGCCCGCTGGGTGAGGAAGTCCATCTCGCCGGTGACGAAGGAGGCGACGACTGTGGTGGTGCCGTGCAGGCGGTGGGTGTGGATGCCGGTGAGGACGTCGTCGACGGTGCCGGAGGTGAAGGACGCGCCGCCGCCGCCGTGGTTGTGGATGTCGACGAAGCCGGGGACGAGCCAGTGCCCGGTCAGGTCGAGGGTGGGGGCGCCGTCGGGGGCGCTGCCGGTGATGCGCTCGCCGTCGACGATCACGCGTCCGTTCTCGACGATTCCGGTGGGCAGCACGACGTGTGCGCCGGCGAGAACCTGGTGATCGGCCATCAGGCGGAAACCTCCGAGTCGGTGGGGTGCTGGTCGGCGAGCAGGTCCCAGGCGAGGAGGCCCGCACCCAGGCATCCGGCGGTGTCCCCGAGGGCCGCCGGGACGATGGCGGGCAGCTTCTGGAACGTGACTCGCTCCTCCACCGCGGCCCGGAGTGGTGTGAACAAGGTTTCCCCGGCCTCGGCGAGACCGCCACCGATGATGAGTGTGCGGGGGTCCAGCAGGGTGAGCGCGGTGACGAGGCCGTCGGCGAGGGCGTCGACGGCGTCCTGCCAGACCCGTACGGCCTTGGCGTCGCCGGATTCGACGGCCTTGGCGCAGTCGGCGGCGTCGGCCTCGGGGTCGCCGGAGGCGGCGGCCCAGGCCTGCGAGACGGCGGAGGCGGAGGCGTACCGCTCCAGACAGCCGCGCTGGCCGCAGCCGCAGTCGGTGCCGCCGGGGCGGACGACGATGTGGCCGATCTCGCCGGCGTAGCCGTGGGCGCCGGCCTCGATGCGGTCGCCGATGCCGATGGCGCCGGCGATGCCGGTGCCGAGGGGCACGAAGAGGAAGCGGTCGGCGCCGTTGCCCGCGCCGATGCGGCCCTCGGCGAGGCCGCCGGTGCGCACGTCGTGGCCGAGGGCGACGGGGATGCCGTCGAGGCGGCGGCTGAGGAGTTCGCGCATGGGAACGTCGCGCCAGCCGAGGTTGGCCGCGTAGACGGCGATGCCGTTCTCGGCGTCGACGATGCCGGGGACGGCGACTCCGGCGGCCGCTGCGGGCTCGCCGTACCGCTCCTGGCCGAGGGCGCGGAGGTCCTCGGCGAAGCCGAGGATGGTCTCCACCACGGCCTCGGGGCCACGGCGGCGCCCAGTGGCGCGGCGTGCCTCGTGGAGCAGGGTGCCGTCCGCCCCGACGAGGGCGGCCTTCATGCCGGTGCCGCCCACATCCAGGGCGATGACGTGTCTCACGGAGGACAGTTTGGCGCGCGAGGACCCAAAAGGTCTAGTCCACTGCCGAGGATTGTTGCGTACGGATACAAATTCGGGACCCGTCATGGGTCCATGGTCCCGGCTGTGTTGCGGAAGTGATACCCAAGTGGTGTAGACCTCATGCCCGCCCGCGGGGGAGACTTGCGGCCCTGCGGAGAGCAAACGCGCAGCTCACAGCCGTGTGAATACCGTGCAAATGCGGTGCAAACGCGGCGCAAATGCGACACGAACGTGGCACAGGCGTGGCACGGGCGTGGCATGGACGTGGCACGGACGTGACGCGGACGCGGCGCGAGTACGGCTCGAAAGCAGCTCAACGACGAGCGAGCGAAAAGGTGGATGAAGCCGTGGAGCGGCGACGATTCCTTGGACTGACCGCGGCCGCCGCCGCCCTCGGACTGACCGCGACGGTCGCCGGGTGCGGCGTCCTGGGGAGCGACTCCGGCGACGTGACCCTCAGACTGGTCGCCGCCGACTACGACCTCACCGGCGGTGACACGACGAAGAAGTACTGGACCGACCTCGTCGCCGCCTTCGAGGCGAAGCACCCCGGCATCAAGGTCGAGATCCAGATCGAGTCCTGGGACGACGTCGACCGCAAGGTCGCCGAGATGGTCAAGGCCGACGAGGCCCCCGACGTCGCGCAGATCGGCGCCTACGCCGACTACGCGGCCGCCGGCGAGCTCTACTCCGCCGACGAGGTCCTCTCCATCCCCGTCCAGGCCAACTTCCTCGCGCCGCTGGTCTCCGCCGGAGAGACCAAGCGCACCCAGTACGGGCTGCCCTTCGTCGCCTCCACCCGGCCGCTCTTCTACAACAAGGCCCTCTTCGAGGAGGCCGGCGCCAAGGCCCCCACCACCTGGGCCGAGCTGGCCGAAGCCGCCGAGAAGCTCAAGGACAAGGGCGTCCGCACCCCCTTCGCGCTGCCCCTCGGCCCCGAGGAGGCCCAGGCCGAGGCCCTGATGTGGCTCCTCAGCGGCGGCGGCGGCTGGACCGACGCCACCGACCACTACGCCGTCGACTCCGACGCGAACGTCGCCACCTTCACCTGGCTGAAGGACAACCTCGTCGCCAAGGGCCTCACGGGCCCCGTCGCCCCCGGCAAGCTCAACCGCAAGGCCGCCTTCGCCGCCTTCGCGAGCGGCGAGGTCGGCATGCTCAACGGCCACCCCTCGCTGGTCAAGGAAGCCGCGAAGAAGGGCGTCGAGGTCGGCCAGGTGCCGCTGCCCGGCATCGACGGCACGCCCAAGAGCTCCATGGGCGTCGCCGACTGGATCATGGGCTTCAAGCAGAACGGCCACCGCAAGGAGATCGGCGAGTTCCTCGACTTCGTCTTCAGCGACGAGAACGTCCTGAAGTTCGCCGGGGACAACGACCTGCTGCCGGTCACCGTCAGCGCCTCCGCCCGCATGGAGACCGACCCCGAGTACGCCAACCTGCGCGCCTTCCTCGAAGGACTCCCGGACGCCCAGCTCCCGCCCGTCGGCAAGACCTCGTGGGCCGCGGTCAGCGAGAACATCAAGCAGAACATCGGCAAGGCCGTCACCCCCTCCGGCCGGCCCTCCGAGGTCCTCGGCCGGATCGGCCGGGCGGCGACGGCGGCGGAGAACGCAGAGTAATAAGTTGTTCGTATGACCGAAGACCAGGACGCGGCGCACGACAGCGGTGGCGGGCTCGGCGAGCGCGAGCGGGCCCTCCTCGCCGTCGAGCGCCGCTCCTGGCCAGGACCCGGCGCCAAGGAGCGGGCCGTCCGCGAGGGCCTCGGGCTCTCCCCGACCCGCTACTACCAGCTGCTCAACGCCCTCCTCGACGACCCGCGCGCCCTGGAGCACGACCCGGTGACGGTGAACCGGCTGCGCCGGGTGAGGGAAGAGCGGCAGCAGAGGCGGTAGGGGCGCCGACCGCGGCGGTAGGGCGGCTGCGGCCGTAGGGGCGGCACTGGCGGCCGGGCGGTCAAGCCGGGGTGCCGGTGACTCCGGCCACGCTGACGCCGGGGCCCCGCGTCGGTAGGGTCGTGAACATGGTCAGCAGCCTTCCGCACCCGACCACACCCGCCGGCCGCGACGGTCTGGCCGCGCTCCTCGCGCGGCCCGCGCACGCCGTCGTCGCCCTCGACTTCGACGGCACCCTCGCCGAGATCGTGCCCGACCCCGAACAGGCCCGCGCCCACCCCGGCGCCGTGGCCGCCCTCGCCGCCCTCGCGCCCCAGGTCGCCTCCGTCGCCGTCGTGACCGGCCGCCCCGCCGGGGTCGCCGTCCGCTACGGCGGCTTCGCCGGAGTCCCCGGCCTCGAACACCTCGTCGTCCTCGGCCACTACGGCGCCGAACGCTGGGACGCCGTCAGCGGCACCGTCCGGGCCGCCGCCCCGCACCCGGGCGTGGCCTCCGTCCGCGCCGAACTCCCCGGCTTCCTCGACCGGGCCGGCGCCTGGCCGGGCGTCTGGATCGAGGAGAAGGGCCGGGCGGTCGCCGTCCACACCCGCCGCGCGCTCGACCCGGAGGGCGCCTTCGAGGCCCTCAAGGGCCCCCTCGGCGACCTCGCCACCCACCACGGCCTGGTCCTGGAGCCGGGCCGCATGGTCCTGGAGCTGCGGCCCCCGGGCATGGACAAGGGCGTGGCGCTCGAAGAGTACGTACGGGAGACGGGCGCCGGGTCCGTGCTCTACGCGGGCGACGACCTGGGCGACCTGCCCGCCTTCGCCGCCGTCGAGAAACTCCGCTCGGACGGCACCCCGGGCCTCCTGGTCCGCAGCGGCTCCACCGAGGTCCCGGAGCTCGCCGACCGCGCGGACCTGTCGGTGGCGGGCCCGCCGGGAGTGGTGGAGTTCCTGACGGCCCTGGCGAGGGCGGTACGGGCTTCCTGAGCCGTCCTCACTCACCGCGCGCGAGGAGGTCGACCAGCCCGGTCAGGTCCTCCTCGCCGCTGCCCAGGGCCAGACGGCGGCGCATCAGCTCGAAGTACGGGCTGAGCAGCTCCGGGCTCACGCCCTGCTCCTCGGCCGTGGTCACGAAGGTCGGCACGCCGGCCACCTGCATCGCCAGGTTGGAGACCACGTCCCGGGTGTAGTCGCCGCTCGCCAGCTTCCGGGCGGTCCCCGTGACGGACGGACCGGCCATCGCCGTGATCCAGTCCACGAGCAGCGGGGCGAAGGCGACGGGGTCGATGTCCTCCTTCCGGATCAGGGCGAAGGCGTGCGTGGCGCCGGCGACCATCCCGTACATCGCGCTGAGCAGGGCCACGTCGTGCAGGGCCGCGTGGCCCGCGTCCTCGCCGACGTACGTGGTGCCCGCGGGCACGGCGAGCGTCTCCCGGTGCTCCTCGAACAGCTCGGTGTCGCCGCTGTAGAAGACGTACCCGCCGGCCTCCGGGACGCCGATCATCGGCGGTACGGCCATGATCCCGCCGTCCAGGTAGCGGGCGCCGCGCCCCCGGGCCCACTCGGCACGGGCGCGGGCCTGGGCCGGGGTCGTGGTGGTGAGGTTGACGAGGTCCTTCCCCGCCAGGTCGGCGTCGGCGAGGGCCTCGCCGACCGAGGCGTCGTCCAGGAGGCAGACGACGACGAGGGTGCTCGCGGCGACCGCCTCCGCGGCGCCGCCGGCGGGCTTCGCCCCCTCGCCGACGAGTCCGGCCGCGCGGCCCGGGGTCCGGTTCCAGACGGTGAGCGGGTGACCGGCCGCGAGCCAGGTACGGGCCAGGGCGGTGCCCATCGCACCGAGGCCGAGCAGGGTGAGGGGGGTCTTCTCTTGGGTGTTCGCTGTCATGAGGACAAGGCTGGTCCAGGGCCCTGACCTCCTCAAGTACCCACTTGGGAGTGGGTGGTTACCCTGAGGTGAGCGAGCAGGTCAGGAGGGTGGGGAAGATGACGACGACGAACCGGCCGGCAACCGACGACGGGCACGTCTGCGGGATCGACGCCTCGATGGAGGTCATCGGCGGCAAGTGGAAGGTGCTCATCCTGTGGGCGCTCCACGAGCACCCGCGGCGCCGCTTCGGCGAGCTGCGGCGGCTGATTCCCGGCATCACCGAGAAGGTGCTCGCCTCCCACCTGCGGGAGATGGAGACCGACGGCATCGTGGACCGCGTCTCGTACGACGAGGTCCCGCCCCGCGTCGAGTACGGCCTGACCAAGGACGGCACGCGCCTCAACGACGCCCTCGAACCGCTCGCGGCCTGGGGCCGCGAGCGGCGCGAGCGGGACGCCTCTTAAGGGGTGTTCAGCTGTGCCTCCGGCGGCGTCTCCGGGCGCTCCAGGGCCTCCAGCTGCTCCAGGAACCAGCGCTGCGGCGGCAGGGCCGTCGCCGCCGCGGCGAGGCGTTTCGTGCGGTCGGCGCGTTCGGAGGCCGGCATCGACAGGGCCGTGTGCAGGGCCTCCGCGGTCTGCGAGACGTCGAAGGGGTTCACGCTGAGCGCGTCCTTGCCCAGCTCCCGGTGGGCGCCCGCGCCCGTCGACAGGACCAGGGCGCACCCCGCTTCGGAGACCACCGGTATCTCCTTCGCGACCAGGTTCATGCCGTCGCGCACCGGGTTCACCAGGGCCACGTCCGCGAGGCGGTAGGCGGCCAGGGAGCGGGTGAAGTCGTCCTCCACCGAGACCAGGACCGGCGTCCACTCCGGGGTGCCGAACTCGGTGTTGATCTCCTGTGCCAGGTCGGCCACGTCCGCTGTGTACCGGCGGTACGACTCCAGGTCCTGCCGCGAGGGGTACGCCGAGGCCAGGTGGACCACCCGGTCGCGCCACTCGGGGTGGACGGTCAGCAGCTCCCGGTAGGCGAGCAGGCCGCGCAGGATGTTCTTCGACAGCTCGGTGCGGTCGACGCGGACGATGGTCTTCCGGTCGCCGACCTCCTCGCGGAGCCGGGCCAGCCGCTCGTCCACCTCGGGGCGGTGCGCGAGCGCCCGCAGCTCGTCGGCGTCCACGCCCAGCGGGTACGCCCGCACCCGGGTGCGGCCCTTCCCGAAGCCGTGGCGGCGGTACTCCACGCCGTGCCAGGGGTCGCCGCTCGGCCGGACGCCCCGGGCGGTGCCCGTCGCGTCGTCCCGCTGGGAGCAGCAGCTGATGAAGAAGCTCGCCCATCCCCAGGTGTGGAAGCCCAGCTCGTCCGCGCCGAGCATCCCCCACAGCAGTTCCTCGACGATGTCGTCCGGCATCATCCGCAGGTACTCGGGGGAGACCCACGGGGTGTGCGTGAAGTGCCCGATCCGCAGGTCGGGGCGGAGCTCCCGGAGCATCCAGGGGACGAGCGCCAGGTGGTAGTCCTGCACCAGGACCGCCGCGCCCCGGTCCGCCTCGGCGGCGAGGGCCTCGGCGAAGGCGCGGTTGTAGGCCCGGTACGACTCCCAGAGGCGCCGGAACTCCGCGTCGAAGACGGGCTCGCGCGGGATGTCGTACAGATGGTGGTGGAGGAACCAGAGCACCGAGTTCGCGATGCCGTTGTACGCGTCGGCGTACACGTCGGGGGCGATGTCCAGCATCCGCACGCCCGGCTCGCCGACCCCGCGCCGCACCGCCTCCCGGTCGCCCTCGCCGAGGGCCGCGCACACCCACAGGCTGTCCTGGGAGGAGATGGCGCTCAGGCCCGAGACCAGGCCGCCTCCGCCCCTGCGGGCGTCGAGCGAACCGTCCTCGCCGAGCACGTACGAGACGGGTCCCCGATTGGATGCCACGAGCACAGTAGCCATGGGGCGAACCTAGCCCGTCCCGTAAACGCTCAAACGTACGTATACGAGACGGGCCGATCCGGCCACGGAGGGTCAGCGCGGGGTCAGCGGGGGATCAGAGGTGGATCGGAGGGGGTCGTGCGGGGTCAGCGCGGGTCAGTGATCGCGTCCCAGCGCGGGTCAGTGGTCGCGTCGGCCGCGCATGGCCGCCTTCGCCACCAGGCCCGTCGCCGCGAGGGCCACGCCGAGCGCGCCGAGCAGCCACAGCCGCTCACCGCTGCTGCCCGTCTCGGCCATCGAGCCGCCGTTGTCCCCGTGGGGCCCGGGGGCCGGGGGGACGGGCGTGGAGGTGCTCGCCGGGGCGGAGGTGGAGACGGGCGTGGAGGGCGACGCGGAGGGGGAGCCCGACGGGGAGGCGGGGTCCGTGGGCTCCGTCGGCGTCGGGGAGCCCGTCGGCTCCGGCGGGTCGGTCGGGTCCACCGGCGGGGAGGTCGTCGGCGTCGGGGGCGGCGTCGGCTTCTCGATCACCGGGGTCACCGCGCAGGCCGGGTCCTCGCTGCCGTCGCCGCAGTTGGAGCGCGGGGTCTCCACCTCGACGCTGTTGCGGAGCTTCCCGTCGCCGGTCGCCGGGTCCTTGATCTTCACCGAGTACGTGACGGTCGCCGTCTTCCCGGCGGGGATGTTCCCCACGTACCCGATCCTCGGCTTCGTGTACGAGACCTCGCCCAGGTCCGTCTTCACGTCGCCGTTGTAGTCGGCGTCGTCGAGGTTCCCGGTCAGGTCGTCGGCGAACTTGGCGTTCGGGTAGTCGATCGCGCTGATGTTCTTCGCGGTGATCGTGTACGTGAGGGTGTCGCCCGGCTTCACCGTGCGCGGGCTCGCCGTCTTCGTGATCTCCAGGTCGGGCACCGGCACGGAGAAGGCAAGACCCGAGGGCACGTACGTGTCGCCGCTCGTGGAGAAGGTCAGATCGGCCGAGGTCGCGCCCTGCGGGACGGCGCCCGCCGGGATGTCGAAGGCCTTGGCGTCGATGCTGAGGTTGTTGACGAGCTTCGGGGCGACGGCGCCGTCGTCCTCGCTGATGAAGAAGTTGTTGGTGTTGCCGGTGTGCGCTTCGGTGACGTTCTTGCCGTCGACGAGGAACTTGTCGCCCGGGGTGTTCCAGTCGCCCTCGTACGCGGTGACGCTCGCCCGTGCCGTGCCGGTGCTCCGGTAGAAGCCGTCGACGGTGATCGTGGTGGCGGGGGAGGTCGAGCGCTGGAGGACGTGGCCGCCGTAGACGTACACGTTCCGCCGCTCCGGGGCGCGGGCCGGGTCGGGGCCGGGGAACTTGTGGACGACGGTCAGGGACCAGCCGCCCACGCAGCCCTTGCCGTCCGGCGCCCAGATGTTGCCGACCGCCACCTGAGCGTCCGTCCCCGAGACGCCCGCGAAGGCGGCCGTCACGTCCGACTCGCCCGTGTAGTAGTGCGGGCCGTTCGTGTCGGGCGGGTCGGTGACCATGCTGTCGATCGAGACCGGGGTCGCGGGCCCCGCCCCGACCTTGATCACCGGAGCGGTCGTCGCCGGGTCCCCGGGCGAGGCCTCGACGTCGGCGCCGGAGATGTCGCAGCGCCGGAGCCGGGCCCCGCTCGGCCCCTTGTACGTGCCGTCGTTGCCGCCCCAGAACAGCCGGGCGTACGCGACCTCGGCACCCGCCGGGATCCTGACGTGGCCGGTGCTGGAGCCGTACTCGGGCGCCGCGGTGCCCGCCGCCGTGCCGGCCGTGTCGATCTTCCGCATCACGAAGGTGTTGTTGTTGTCGGAGCCCTGCCCGCTCGCCGCGACCGTGCAGCGCGTGGCCAGGTCCGCGGGGGCCGTCGGGCAGCCCATGACCGTGTTGCCGAGGGTCGTGAAGTCGCCGTAGACCGACTCGTCGTACCGCTTGCCGAAGGGCTCGACGACGTCCGCCGCGGCCGGCCCCGCCGTCGAGAGCGCGAGCGTGGCCCCGACGAGGCCGACGACCGCCGCCACACTGCCCAGGTGCTGTTGTCTGAAGCGCATAAAAGGGCAATGTAGGCAAAGCGGATCATCTGGTGGCGTTACGCCACGCGGCGGCGCGTGTACTCCGCGATGTCGAGCATCGGCGGCCGCTCCTCCGTGTCCACCGCGTAGGTCCGGGGACTGAACCCCTCCTCGCCCCGCTCGAACTGGGTCAGCCGCGGCCGCACCAGGTGCCCGCGAGAGAGCCGCAGCTGCGCCGTCCGGTAGATCGCCGCGGCCATCCGGCCCAGCGCCCGCTCGTCCTGGTGCCGGTGCTTGCGCACGCCCACGTCCACCTGGGCGAGCGCGTCCAGGCCCACCGTGTGCAGCGCGTCGACGAGCAGCCCCAGCTCCACTCCGTAACCGACCGGGAAGGGCAGCCGCTCCAGGAGCGAGCGCCGCGCCGCGTACTCGCCGCCCAGCGGCTGGACGAAGCCGGCCAGCTGCGGCCAGTGGAGGTTGAGCAGCGGCCGCGCCACCAGCTCCGTCACCCGACCGCCCTGACCGGGAGTGTCTCCGAACGGGCGGTCGTACATCGCCTTGACGAAGTCGACGTCCGGGTCGGTGAGCAGGGGGCCCACGATCCCCGTCACGAAGTCCGCGGAGAAGTCCCGCAGGTCCGCGTCGACGAAGCACACGACATCCCCGCTCGTCACCATGAGTGACCGCCACAGGACCTCGCCCTTGCCGGGGACGGCCGGTATCCGGGGGAGGATCGCGTCCCGCGCGACCACCCGCGCCCCGGCCGCCGCGGCCACCTCCGCCGTACGGTCCGTCGAGCCCGAGTCGAGGACCACCAGCTCGTCGACGAGCGGCACCGCCTCCGACATCAGCTCGCGGCGGATCACGGCGACGATGTCACCGACCGTCGCCTCCTCGTTCAGCGCCGGCAGCACGACGCTGACCTTCGTGTTCCGCTTGGCGGCGAGGATCCGCTCCATCGGCCGGTCAGCCACGGACCAGGACCGCCGGGCCAGCCAGCGCTCCACCTCTTCCAGCACGTGATCTCCATCTCGCGGTACGGACGGCCCGTCCAGGCTCCCGGGCCTTCGGTTACAGTCTTGAACAACGCGGATGCCCGATGCACGTCGGGGTGCCGCCCGCGTCGGAGCGCAGGAACGAAGTTCACCGCGCTTCACAATCGAATACCGCTCATCCAGAGGGGCAGAGGGAAACGGCCCGTTGAAGCCCCGGCAACCCTCCAGTCGGTTACTCGTCCTCCAGCGAGGTCCCCGACTCGGGAAGGTGCCAAATCCGTCTCATGACGAAAAGTTCGTCATGGGAAAGATGAGGAGAAAGGGCCTCGCCTCCATGGCTGTACAGACGGTTACCCCCGCCACTTCGGTAGACCTCGGTCCCGCGTCCGGGCTTTCCTGTCGCGAATGCGGTGAAGTGTTCGCACTCGGCCCGATCTTCGCCTGCGAACTCTGTTTCGGACCGCTCGAAGTCGCGTACGACCTCCCCACCGGTGACCCCGAGGCACTGCGCAAGCAGATCGAGGCCGGCCCCGCCAACATCTGGCGCTACGCCCCCCTGCTGCCCGTCCCCGCCGACGTCGCCGAGAAGCCGAACCTGAACCCGGGCTGGACCAAGCTCGTCCAGGCCGACAACCTCGCCCGCGAGATCGGTGTCGCCCCCGGCAAGCTCTTCGTCAAGGACGACTCGGGCAACCCGACCCACTCCTTCAAGGACCGGGTCGTCGCGCAGGCCATCGAGGCCGCCCGCGCCTTCGGCTTCACCACGCTCTCCTGCTCCTCCACCGGCAACCTGGCCGGCGCCGTCGGCGCCGCGGCCGCCCGCGCCGGCTTCCGCTCCTGCGTCTTCATCCCGCACGACCTGGAGCAGGGCAAGGTCGTCATGGCCGGCGTCTACGGCGGTGAACTCGTCGCCATCGAGGGCAACTACGACGACGTCAACCGCTTCTGCTCCGAGCTCATCGGCGACCCGCTCGGCGAGGGCTGGGGCTTCGTCAACGTCAACCTCCGCCCGTACTACGGCGAGGGCTCCAAGACGCTGGCGTACGAGATCTGCGAGCAGCTCGGCTGGGTCATCCCCGACCAGCTCGTCATCCCGATCGCGTCCGGCTCGCAGCTCACCAAGATCGACAAGGGTCTGCAGGAGCTCATCAAGCTGGGCCTCGTCGAGGACAAGCCGTACAAGATCTTCGGCGCGCAGGCCGAGGGTTGCTCCCCGGTCTCCGTCGCCTTCAAGGCCGGCCACGACGTCGTCCGCCCGCAGAAGCCGAACACGATCGCCAAGTCGCTCGCGATCGGCAACCCGGCCGACGGCCCGTACGTCCTCGACATCGCCCGCCGCACCGGCGGCGCCGTGGAGGACGTGAACGACGAGCAGGTCGTGGACGCGATCAAGCTGCTCGCCCAGACCGAGGGCATCTTCGCCGAGACCGCGGGCGGCGTGACCGTCGGCGTCACGAAGAAGCTCGTCGAGGCCGGTCTGATCGACCCGGAGCTCACCACCGTCGTGCTGAACACCGGCGACGGCCTCAAGACCCTGGACGCCGTGGCCGAGGGCTCGCAGGCGACCGCCACCATCCGCCCGAGCCTGGACGCGTTCCGCGCCGCGGGCCTGGCCCTCTGAGAGGTACGAAGACATGGCCGTGAACGTCCGCATCCCCACCATCCTCCGCACCTACACGGGCGGCCGGTCCGAGGTCCAGGCCGAGGGCGCGACCCTCGCCGAGGTCATCGCGGACCTGGAGAAGAACCACACGGGCATCGCCGCCCGCGTCCTGGACGACCAGGGCAAGCTGCGCCGCTTCGTCAACGTCTACGTGAACGACGACGACGTGCGCTTCGAGCAGGGCCTGGAGACGGCCACCCCGGCCGGCGCGGGCGTCTCGATCATCCCGGCCGTCGCCGGAGGCTGACCGTCGGGCACAGTGCCGGAGGCCGCTGACGCCTCGGCGGCCTCTCGGCTGCCGCATCGCTTGTCCCGTCTTTCTTGAATTGCCCCTTCCGCTCCATAAAGCGGAGGGGGCAATTCTGCATGGTTGAACGGGGTAGAGTTGGGGAAGTCCCCTCCGCTGCTCATGCCGGACGCATATGAGAATGCGTCCTTGCGCGTCAGGAAGCAGCCAAAGTGCGTGTGCGTTGTGTACGTTCTGCGCGTTTTGCCGGGCCCGACTTGCCCCGGAACTCCGGGGATTCTCCCTAATTCCCCTTTCCGCCGTGCCCAGAATTCTCGCTCGAATGACCTGTTGCAGAGGGCAGTTGGGCAGATACATTCAGCGGCGGTCGACGCGTTCCGGCGCAGGGTCTGACCCCGGGTCCGCGAAGTGCGGTTCCCGCGCAAGGGCCAGTAATAGGGGAGTTAGGCATGGCTCAGGGCACCGTCAAGTGGTTCAACGCGGAGAAGGGCTACGGCTTCATCGCGGTCGACGGTGGTGCGGATGTTTTCGTCCACTACAGCGCGATCCAGATGGATGGCTACCGCAGCCTCGAAGAGGGGCAGCGGGTCGAGTTCGAGATTTCGCAGGGCCAGAAGGGTCCGCAGGCGGACATGGTCAAGCTCGCCGTCTGAGCGCGGCGCGATCGGCCACCGACGCAACGCCGTCGAGGGGCCCGCATCCCTGAGGGGACGCGGGCCCCTCGCGCGTTCCCGAAGGTGCGTCAGGTCCGTGACGGGCCCGTGCCGGGGCTGCGTCGGGCCCGCGTCAGGCCCGTGCCGGGGCTGCCCGAAACACGAGAGTCGCTTGCACTCTCCTAGGGCGAGTGCTAATCATTGGCGTTAGCACTCGGAAGGTGAGAGTGCTACGAGGATCGGGCAGACGAGGCCGCCGGCCGGGTGGGGCAAGGAACCACACGGAACAAGCGGAGGCCGTCCGTCGCGGGCGTCGGCGCGGTCCTGGAGCGTTATCCACCCCATGTCCGGGAGGACCACTTCACATGGCCAAGATCATCGCGTTCGACGAGGAGGCCCGGCGCGGTCTCGAGCGCGGCATGAACCAGCTCGCTGACGCCGTCAAGGTCACCCTCGGCCCCAAGGGCCGCAACGTCGTCCTCGAGAAGAAGTGGGGCGCCCCCACGATCACCAACGATGGTGTCTCCATCGCCAAGGAGATCGAGCTCGAGGACCCGTACGAGAAGATCGGCGCCGAGCTGGTCAAGGAAGTCGCCAAGAAGACGGACGACGTCGCCGGCGACGGTACGACCACCGCCACCGTTCTCGCCCAGGCGCTCGTCCGCGAGGGCCTCCGCAACGTCGCCGCCGGTGCCAACCCCATGGCCCTCAAGCGCGGCATCGAGAAGGCCGTCGAGGCCGTCTCCGGCGCCCTCCTCGAGCAGGCGAAGGATGTCGAGACCAAGGAGCAGATCGCTTCCACGGCCTCCATCTCCGCCGCCGACACCCAGATCGGCGAGCTCATCGCCGAGGCGATGGACAAGGTCGGCAAGGAAGGCGTCATCACCGTCGAGGAGTCCCAGACCTTCGGTCTGGAGCTGGAGCTCACCGAGGGTATGCGCTTCGACAAGGGCTACATCTCGGCGTACTTCGCCACCGACATGGAGCGCATGGAGGCGTCGCTCGACGACCCCTACCTCCTGATCGTCAACTCCAAGATCTCCTCCGTGAAGGACCTGCTCCCGCTCCTGGAGAAGGTCATGCAGTCGGGCAAGCCCCTGCTGATCATCGCCGAGGACGTCGAGGGCGAGGCCCTGTCGACCCTGGTCGTCAACAAGATCCGCGGCACCTTCAAGTCCGTCGCGGTGAAGGCCCCGGGCTTCGGCGACCGTCGCAAGGCCATGCTGAACGACATCGCCATCCTCACCGGCGGCACGGTCATCTCCGAGGAGGTCGGCCTCAAGCTGGAGAACGCGGGCCTCGACCTGCTGGGCCGCGCCCGCAAGGTCGTCATCACCAAGGACGAGACCACCATCGTCGACGGTGCCGGTGACAGCGAGCAGGTCGCCGGTCGCGTGAACCAGATCCGCGCCGAGATCGAGAACAGCGACTCGGACTACGACCGCGAGAAGCTCCAGGAGCGCCTCGCGAAGCTGGCCGGCGGCGTGGCCGTCATCAAGGCCGGCGCCGCGACCGAGGTCGAGCTCAAGGAGCGCAAGCACCGCATCGAGGACGCCGTTCGCAACGCGAAGGCGGCCGTCGAGGAGGGCATCGTCGCCGGCGGCGGCGTCGCCCTGGTGCAGGCCGACGGCGTCTTCGACAAGCTCGAGCTCGAGGGTGACGAGGCCACCGGTGCCGACATCGTCCGCAAGGCGCTCGACGCTCCGCTGAAGCAGATCGCCGTCAACGCCGGCCTTGAGGGCGGCGTCGTGTCGGAGAAGGTCCGCAACCTGCCCGTCGGCCACGGCCTGAACGCCGCGACCAACGAGTACGTCGACCTCATCGCCGAGGGCATCATCGACCCGGCGAAGGTCACGCGCTCCGCGCTGCAGAACGCCGCGTCGATCGCCGCGCTGTTCCTCACCACCGAGGCCGTCATCGCCGACAAGCCGGAGAAGGCGTCCGCGCCGGCCGGCGGCGGCATGCCGGGCGGTGACATGGACTTCTGATCCTCCGGGATCGGTGGTTCATCGCTGACCGCGCGAGCTGAACGCGCGAGCTGAACGCGACCGAGGGCGGCACTCCCCATCTGGGGGGTGCCGCCCTCGGGCGTTGTCAGGAGATCGTCAGCGCACGTCGACGTAGTCGCCGCCGGCAGACGCCGGGGAGTGGAAGTGCGTGCCGTCGCCGTAGTAGCGGATGCGCCAGGTGCCGTCCCCGGTGGCCTTGGCCTTCAGAGAGACCTTGCCGCTCGCGTTCGACCGGCCCGTCGCCATCTGCTTCCAGGTCGTGCTGCCGCGCGGCTGGAACTGCAGGACGACCGGAGCGTTCCCGTACGCGCGCCAGGCCCAGTTCGCGTAGTGCTGGAGCCCGCCGGTGACCGTCACGTACCCGCCCTTGGCGACCGGCTCGGGGCCGGCGTTCAGGGAGACGATCCGGGTGTCGAGGCGGGTGAGCCGGAACGTCGGAGTGACGGACTCGGCGAACTGGTCGGTGGTGAGGTGCCGGACGCGGAAGTAGCCGCCCTTGCTCGCCGCCGAGAGCGTGAAGTCGTTGTAGTAGGCCGAGTTGACGCTCGCCCAGGCGATCGCCTTCCAGTCGCGGCCGACGAGCTGCTCCAGCCGGACGAACTGGGACGTCTCGAAGTTCGGTTCCGCCACGTACCGGGCGCGGAAGGTGCCGGAGACCGTGACCCGGCCGTCGGCGGAGAGGCGGACGGAGGTGAGGTCGGTGCGGGAGTCCAGGGGGATGGCCAGCGCGCCGTGAAGATCCGGGAAGCTCACGTACCGGTCGGGGGATTCGACGAACCAGTGGCCCGACTCCTTGCCCGCGATGGCGACGAGCCGGGCGGTGAACCGGCCGTCCGTGCCGGTCCGGACGACGGTGCTCGGGCCCGTTCCGTAGGTGGGGCCGCCGAGCCTCACGCGGACCTGGTGGCCGGCGACCGGCGCGCCCGCCGCCGCCGGGTCGGTCACCCGGCCGCTGATGGTGACGGTCTGCCCGTCGAGCGCCCGCTTCTTGTCGGCGGTGGCGGTGACGGCCACCTTGCGTGACACGTAATCGGAGACGCTGAGGTAATCCGTCACGGTGCCGTGGATCTCGGGGGTGTCGGCGGTGACCGTCGTCCGGAAGTGGATGACCGAGGTGCCGAGGTCCTCGCTGGAGATCGGGAACGGCGGCGACGTGAACCGGCCGGCCGCGTCGGTGACCGCCTGTTGCGGCGCGCTCCACGTCCCGTCCGGGCTCGGGCTGGTCCGCTCGATGGTGACCGGCCTGTCGGCCAGCGTGACCCGGTCCCCGGAGCCGGGCTGGATGCCGACGACGGTGCCCGAGGGGCGGGCATTGCGGTCGGTGTACGTGGGCTTGGTGGGGACGAGGGTGATCTCGGGGCGGAGCCGGAAGTCGAGCTGTCCGGCGTCGGTGCGGGTCACCTTGTTGCCGAGGGAGTCGGTGGCGGTGACGTCGATGGCGTACGTCCCGAGGGCCGGGATGCGCCCGCCGTCCTCGACGAGCTTCAACTTGGCGGCGTCCGCGAGCCGGAAGAGGTTGGCGGCGCTCGGGTCCCAGGGGTCGGGGACCACAGGGAGCGTCGGTATGTCGACGAGGACCGTGGAGCCCTGCCGGACCGTGGCCGAGACCTTGGTGATCTTGGCGTTCGGGGCGTCGGTCCAGGCGGTCACCTGGAAGATGCCGCGCTGGGCGTCGTCGGTGAGGGCCCGGCCGATGCCGACGAGCGTGGCGGCGTGGGCGGGCGCGGCCGCGACCGTCAGGGTCCCGGCGGCGAGCGCCGCGGCGGCCAGGCCCGCCGTCAGGGAGCGCCTGTAGGAGGAGAGGTCAGCGCGCATCGATGTACTTCGCATTCGTCTCGCTGTAGAAGTAGCTGCCCGTGGTGTTGAGGTACAGCGCCCAGGAGCCGTCGCCGTACGCGGTGGCGCGGTAGCTGAACCGGCCGTTGGCGTCGGTGGTGATGCCCTGGTTGACCCAGTACCACTGGCTCTCGCCCTTGGGCTTGTAGACCAGGGTCACCTTGGTGCCGGGGAGCGGCTTCCAGAGGCCGCCGACCTTGCGCTGGACGGTGCCGGAGACCGTCATCTTCCCGTTCACCGTGGGCTGCGTGGGGCTGACGCTGAAGGCGGAGAAGCGGGTGGGCGTGCGGGCCCGCTTCAGGGACGTACTGCCCTTGGCGACCAGCTCGTTCGTCTCCGGGTGGTAGATCCGGTAGAGGGCGCTGTCGTAGCCCTGGGTGGTGAAGGTGTAGGAGCAGCCGCTGTCGGTCATGCCGGAGCGCAGGACGCGCCAGGTGGATCCGGCGTCGAAGGAGACCTGGAGCTGCACGGGCTGCCCGTTGCGGCAGTAGGCCGACCCGAACCCGCCCCTGGCGGTGAGCGTCCCGTACTCGTCCAGGGTGATCGTGTGCGGGGAGTACGAGAACTGCTGCGGTACGGCGATGTCGCTCTTGGCGTACGGGCGGGAGTCGTCGAGGTACGGCGAGGGCCGCAGCGAGGTGTACACGAAGTCGGTGCTGTACTGGGCCCGCGCGTTGAAGGAGAAGGTGCCGGTCGCGGAGGAGGTGGCGCCGCCGAGGACGTTCGTCGGGGCGGCACCGTAGGACGGTGCCCCGGTCGAGACGACGGGGGCACCGGCGAAGGGCTTCCAGCCGGTCGGCGTGTACCGCTCCACGTGTCCGGAGACCCGCACGTCCGTACCGGCGCGCACGCGGTACTTGTTCACGTCGGCGCTGATCCGGTAGAGGAGGGTGTCGACGCCCAGGGACGGGACGTAGGCCCCGTCGTTCGGGTCGTTGACGGTGCCGGTGGTGACCACGGTCGCGGTGCCGGACACCCAGCCGTTCGGGGTCATCGTCAGGGAGAAGCTGCCGTCCGCGCCGGTCGTGGCGGTGGAGTTGACGACCCTGGTGGTGCCGTCGAGGGAGTTGAGGGTGATCGCCACCTTGGTGCCGCCGGGCGCGGCCGTGCGGGCGCCGGTGGCGGGGTTCCAGAGGGTCGTCTTCCCGGAAAGGACGGCCTGGCGCTGGTCGTAGCTGGTGGTGCTGCGGTCCCAGGACACGTCGGTGACGCCGATGTGCGGCCGGTAGCTGTAGGTGCCGCCGGTCGACTGCTGGGTGGTCTGGCCGGGCAGCCGGTAGTCGACGCGTACCGGGTAGTCCTGGAACGCGGTGTCCTGCGGGAGCGCGAAGGGCGCGTCGGTCTCCCAGTCGATGTTGTCCGTGGTGAGCGCCTCCGTGGAGGCGAGGACAGTGGCGCCAGGGGCGGTGGAGGCCAGGACGCTGACCTTGATCCAGAGCGCGTTGGCGGGCAGTTTCAGGCGGTAGCGCCCGTCGTCCAGCGTCGTGCCGGTCAGGCCCGTCGAATCCGCGTGCGCGGCCGGGGCGTGGATGACGGCGGGCACGATGACACCCGCCGAGAGAGCGAAGACGGCTGCGGCACGCACAAGGGCGTGCGGAAGCCTGCGCGATGAGCGCGGCAAAGGGACCCCCCACAGGTCTGAGAAGGCGGCGTCGCACGTGATCGGGACGGGCCGCGTGGCAGAACTTTAGCGCTCACCTGTTGAACGTGTTCACTCTGTTTACGGGAGTGGCTGTGGGGGAGCACCGGGGCGATCCTGGAAGGGATACCGCAGAAGGGACATCGTGGAAGGGCCGAGCCCATGGTCACCCTGCTGACGACACCCGCCGACCGCGAACTGGTCATCACGCGGACCTTCGACGCCCCGCCGGGCCGGCTCTGGGAGGCGTGGACGCGCCCCGAGCACGTGCGCGCGTGGTACGGCGTCTCCGGGCTGACCACGACGGTCGTCGACATCGACCTGCGGGTGGGTGGCGCCTGGCGCTGGGGCCAGACCGCCCCGGACGGCCAGGAGATCGTCTTCTCCGGCACGTACGAGGAGGTCGTCCCGGCCGAGCGGCTCGACTACACGGAGTTCTTCGAGCAGATGCCGGACGCCGGCCCGGTCCGCGTCACCCTCACGTTCGACGCGACCCCGGACGGCGGCACGGCCCTGACCAGCACCTCGCTCTGGCCGTCGAACGAGATCAGGGACCAGGCGCTGGCGGCGGGCATGGAGGCGGGGGTCAGGGAGCAGTACGACCGCCTGGCGGAGCACGTACGGACGATGTGAGGGCCCGCCTCTGCCCCTACCCCTGCCCCCGCCCCCGTCCCGTCAGCGGTGACGGAAGAGGGCCGTCCAGAGGAAGGACTCGCCGAAGTGCGGGGAGGTGGGGGCTTCGTCGCGCATGCGGCGGACGTCGATCTCCGTCAGGTCGGCGAAGAGCGTGCGCAGTTCGGTGTCGGTGTAGGCGAGGCCGCCGTCCAGCTTCCCCTGCCGGTAGAAGTCGGCGTCCGGCAGCTCGGAACCCATGCCGCCCTCCCCGGCGGCGAACGCGGTGAGCGCGAAGTGCCCGCCGGGCGCGAGGACGCGGTCGAGGAGCGCGAGGTAGCTGACGCGGCGGTGCGGGGGCAGGTGGTGGAAGCAGCCGGAGTCGTAGACGAGGTCGTACGGGCCGTCCAAGGCTGCGGTGAAGGCGTCGCCACACACGAACCGCACGCCCTTCGCGCCGGCCTCGCGGGCTCGTTCCTCCGCCCAGGCGATGGCGGTGGGCGAGAGGTCGACCGCGGTTACGTCGAAGCCCAGCGATGCGAGGTGCAGGGCGTTCCGCCCAGGCCCGCAGCCGAGGTCGAGGGCCTTGCCGCCGGCCGGGAGCAGGCCCTGCTCGACGTACGAGACGAGGTTCTCGTCCGGCTTCGGCACGAAGAACGGCACCGGCTTGTCGCGATCGGCGTAGAAGCCGTCCCACCAGTCGGCCCCGCCCTCCGTCCACCGGTCGGCACCGGGCGCGAAGAGTCCGTCGAGCAGACGCAGGACGTCCTCGACGGTGCGGATGTCACGGTTGTTCAGGTCCATGTGGATCCCCCTCCGAGTCGATCTCCAGGATAGGGGCCGGAGGGGTATAAGCCCAGGTCAGCGGTGGTGTGCGGATCCGCTGGAGGGTTGCTCCGTGACCCTGGGGGCCCCGTCGTGACCCTGCGGGGCGGGCCGGCCCCGCAGGGCCTCCTCGGGCCCTCCCCAGCCCCGGGAAGAGGCCTTCCAGGGCATCGCCCAGCCCGGTTTCCGTACGGGATTCCCGCGCGATTCAGCGTCACGGGCCGAGCCGGACCGACCGGGTTGAACGGGTTCGAAAACGCGTTTCCGTCGCCACTCGCCTCTGCTAGTGTCGGCCTGCTCGCGCGGGGAACGAGAGGCGAGATCATGAGACCCCTTCCCCGCGTCGTATGCCCTGGGGAGGGACTTCTACGTGATCAATCCGTTGGATCGACGGCCGCGCCGCCGTGCGCTCGGCCGCATCGCGCTTACCGTCGGCCTCGCGGTGACGGCCGGTGCCGGCACCACCGTGGGGGCGGTGGCCGAGACGCCCGGCAAGACCGGCGAGGCCGTCGTCGTCAGTCCGGGCGCGCGCTTCGTGCCCCGCGCCACCATCGTCCTGAACGCCGGTGAGACCGGCTTCCTGACCGCACAGGAGGGCGACGACCGGCTGCGCTGGATCGACTACGCGACGGGTCGGTCCACCGTCCTCGACCACCGTCTGCCGAAGTCGCTCTCGTACGACGTCGACGAGTACCGCTTCACCGAGTACCCGGCGGACTTCGGACACGGCTCCGACACCGTGGCCGTCCACTCGGAGACTCCGGCCCCGCACGTGACGCTCCAGCAGCGGGCCGGCGGCGGCGCGACGATCGAGGTCCCGATCCCGGAGGGCCAGACGTACGTCGCGACGTACGGCGACACCGTCGTCACCCGGACCGGCACCGAGAGTGCCGTCACCAGCCTGCACCTCCTCCACCCGGAGGCCGGCGGGGTCAGGGAGCAGAAGCTGGAGGGCCTGCCCGAGGGCTGGAACCTCTCCATCAGCGAGGGCGACGCACGGTCCGTCGCGGTCCGTGGCATCAAGTGGGAGAACAGCATGATGTCCCAGGGGTGGTGGGTCGTCGATCTCGCGAGCGGGAGCGTGAAGGCCCTGTCCACCCAGGGCGAGAGCGTCTCCTTCGACAAGGGCACCGTCTTCCACCTCGGCGCCCCGTCCGGCAGTGAGGCCCAGGTGTACCGCCGCGACGACCTGGACGCGGCCCCGACCACCCTCGACCTGCGGGACGTCGCCTCCTACGACGACGTCGTCCGGCCTCTCGGCGACGCCTTCGTCACCGTGACCCCGCCCAGCCCCGGCAACGACGGCGGGTACCGGGGCAACCATCTCGTCCTGCGCGATGCCGCGGGGAGCTGGAACTCCCTCCTGGCCGTGGCCTCCCCCTCGGTGCGTCGCACGCCCGACGGGTCGCTCCTGGTGGCCGGCGCGGAGCAGAACACCACCTACGGCGCGCTCGACTGGGGGTACTACCTCTTCAGCGAGGCCGCCGACGGCACCGTCACCCGCAAGCGCCTCGCGGACATCGAGGACATGGAGGCCAAGCCCGCCGGGATCTCCCTCGGCAGCGGCATCCTCACCACGGCCGACGACTCGAACCTCTACAACCCCGGCACCTACATCGGTGGGTACCGGAGCACCTGGCTGAAGACCTCGGGACGGCCCGAGGAGCTGCGCTCGACCGTCGACGGCCTGACGTCGGGCCGGGACGACGACTGCAGTCCCACATGGCTCGTCTACTGCGTCTCCATGTTCGCGAGCGGTGACGGACACCACGGGCGCAAGGCGGGCACCGAGCAGGACATGACCGTGCTCCACCGGAACGGCTCCGCCACCTGGGGCCCGAGGCTGACGACCGGGCTCAGCAGCCCCCAGCTCGTCGACCTGTCCGGCCGTTTCGGTGTCGTGAACCAGGCCTCGGGAGGGGCCCAGGCGATCGTCGAGTTCCGCGGTACCGACTCCGGTGCCGTGCTCCAGAAGCGGGAGCCGGTCGCGTCGGCCCTCTGGGGCAACACGCTGTGGAGCGCCACGAAGGACTCGAACACCGTCACGTCCAAGGCTCTTCCGGGGGGAACGGCGGGAGCGTCGTTCACGACGACCAACCGCTGTGAGCCCACCGACCTTCAGGCCGTGGGCCGCTGGGTGTACTGGAAGTGCCAGGACGATTCGTGGGACGTCCGCGGCGGCGGCCTGTACGACCGGTCCACCAAGCGCTTCATGAGCCTCGGTTCGGACGACGTGCTCCTCGGTGACGACTACCTCGTCTCCCGCTCGGCCGGCGCCGGCCTCACCCTGGTCGACCTGCACAACGGGATCCCCGGCAGCGGGAAGATCACCGACCTGCCGCAGCGCGTGGTGGCGACCCCCGCCCAGCTCGGTGCGAACACCACCCGCCGCGCGGGCTGGACGGTCGACCGCTTCGGCGGGCACGTCGCCTTCACCGGTGACGACCGCCTGGTGCGCGTCGTCCCGTCCGGTGTCCCGGCCTCCCGGATCGCGGTCATCGACACGGACGCGACGGCGTCCGTCAACCTCAAGTCCGGCACCTGGAAGCCGCGTTGGTGGCTGTCCAAGCCCGCCGCTTCCTGGTCCCTGGCGCTCAGGCACAAGGCGACCGGCAAGATCGTCCGCACCCTGACGGGCGGCGAGGCCCGCGGTCTGGTCGCTTCCACGTGGGACGGCAAGGACGCGACGGGCCGGACCGTCGCGAACGGGGCGTACTCCTGGACCCTGACGGCCACGGCCGCCGACGGCCAGGGCGCCGACCTCGTCCAGTCCGGGAACCTCTCCGTGACCGGCGGTGCCGCCGTGTGGCGGGACCTCGCCGGGGACGACGGGTTCGGTGACCTGCTGGTGATGGACACGACCGGGCTCGTGTCGATGTACCGGGGGACCGGGACGGGCGCGGTCTCCGCGCGGATCGCCGGTACGGGGACGAAGTTCGCGACGTCGTCGGTGTTCGTGCCGACGGGCGACCTGAACGGCGACCGGTGCGCGGACGCGTACGTCCGCGTGGGCGACCAGTTGCGGGCGTACCGGCCGGGCTGCGGGAAGGTGCTCTCCGCCTCCTCGCCGTACACGGTCGTCGGTTCGGGCTGGGGCCAGTACGACGTGCTGACCTCGCCGGGTGACGTGAACGGTGACGGGTACGCGGACCTGGTCGCACGTCAGGCCTCGACCGGTGACGTGTACTTCTACGGCGGGACGGTCGACCACCGGGTCAAGGCCCGCGTCCGGATCGGCACCAACTGGAAGCTGTACAAGAAGATCGTCGGTGCGGGGGACCTCAACGGCGACGGGCGGGGTGACCTGCTCGGTGTCGACGCCGCCGGTGTGCTGTGGCGGTACTACGGCACGGCGACCGGCGGGGTCACCGCTCGGGTGAAGGTCGGTGGCGGCTGGGGCGGTTACTCCTCGCTCGTCGGCGTCGGCGACCTGTCCGGCGACGGCCGCGCGGATCTCGTCGCCCGTGACGCGGCGGGCCGGCTGTACGCGTACAAGGGGACCGGCAACGGGCTCTACGGCACGCGCACGGTCATCGGCTCCAGCGGATGGAACGGGTTCAAGGGTCTGTACTGACCTTGGCGCAGTCGCACCGCGAAGGTCCCGGCCGTCATGGCCGGGCCCTTCTCGCGTGCGGGGCTCAGGGCGCCAGGAGGGTCGGGTCCTGGTTCGCTCGGTGGAGGGAGGCGGTGACGAAGCCGTTCGCCTTCAGTTCCTCCACGGTGTCGCGGAGGAAGGCGACGGTCTCGGGGCGGCGGTCGACGGTCGTTCCGACGGCCTGGCGGATCTCCATGAAGCGGCCTTCGATCAGTCGCACGTCGTCCTCGTGCGCGGCGGCGTACGCGGTCATCGGCTGCCGGATGCCCGCGCCCGCCTCCAGGCCCTCGGCGCGGAACACGTCGACGCCCTCCTCGCCCCGGACGACGGTCGCGTGGGTGAGGGAACGGGTGAGGAACAGGTCGTACGCCGACCCCTGCTTGACGCCGATCCGGACGCCGGGGGCGTCCACCTCCTCGACGGTCGTGAGGGCCGACCCGCGCGGCACGGCGTACACGCCCTCGATGACGACGTACGGGGAGGTGAACGCGACTTCCTTCTCGCGCGCCGGGTCCACGGCCAGGAAGCAGAGGTCGGCCCGGCCTTCCGCCATCGCCTCGAACGACTTCCGCGCCGCGTCGAAGCAGAGCAGCTCGACGGGGAGCGCCAGGCGCGCGCCGATCTCGCGCGCCAGGTCCACCGTGATGCCCGAGGGCGCGTCGGGGGTGCCCTGCGCGAGGACCGGGTTCCCCAGGTTGATCGAGGCGCGGAGGACGCCGGTGGTGGCCAGGTCGGCGGCGATGGTGGACGGGTGGGCGGGGTTCGGCGGTGTGGGCGTCATGGGGTCACCCTGCCTCAGGTGTGCGGTGGAGGGCGTTCAGGAGGGTCAGGTCCTCGGGGGTGAGGTGGAGGGCGCCGGCCTCGATGTTGGCCGTGAGGTGGGCGGGGTCGCCGGTGCCGGGGATGGCGAGCAGGTGGGGGCCCTGGTGGAGGGTCCAGGCGATGCGGACCTGGGCGGCGCTCGCGCCGTGGGCCTCGGCGACGGCGAGGACCTCGGGGCTCTCGGGGGAGGTCGCTCCGGTCTGGCGGCCCGCGCCGGCGATCGCGTAGAAGGGGACGAAGGCGATGCCCTGTTCGCCGCAGCGCCGGACGAAGTCCTCGTACTCGGGGCGGACCCCGATCCCGTACATGTTCTGCACGCAGACGACGGGCGCGATGGCCTGCGCCTCGGCGAGGTGGGCGGGGGTGATGTTGGACAAACCGAGGTGGCGGATGAGGCCGGCCTCGCGGAGTTCGGCGAGGGCGCCGAAGCGTTCGGCGATCGAATCGGTGCCGAGGACACGGAGGTTGACGACGTCGAGGTGGTCGCGGCCGAGCTGGCGCAGGTTCTCCTCGACCTGCGCGCGCAGCGCGGCGGGGGTGCGGGCGTGCTCGCTCCAGGCGCCGGAGGTGTCGCGGCCGGGGCCGACCTTGGTGGCGATGACGAGGTCGTCGGGGTACGGGCCGCCGAGGGCACTGTTGATCAGCTCGTTCCCGGAGCGGAGCGGCGAGAAGTAGAAGGCCGCCGTGTCGATGTGGTTCACACCGAGCTCGACGGCCCTGCGCAGGACGGCGATCGCCTCCGCGCGGTCCCTCGGTACGGCGTTCTCGACGAGGGCCTCGCCGCGCTGGGGCAGCCGCATCGCGCCGAACCCGACCCGGTTGACGGCGAGGTCGCCGCCGAGGAGCCAGGTGCCGGCGGCGGAGGCGTGGGGTGTCGTGGCCGTACTGGTGGTGGTCATGGCGGGGATGATCTCCCGGCTGCCGCGTCGGCGCCAGCGGGTTCTTTGCCGGGGGCTTGGGGGTTCGGGGTTCGCGGGCTCGGGTGCTCGGGGGTTCGCGGGCTCGGGTGCTCGGGAGGTGGAGGAGGGTTCCGTGTGTGCTCGTGCCTCCGGGCAACCCTGCCTGTCCGGGCGGGGGTTGGCCCCACCCCCGACTCGCGTGCCTGCCGGATGGGGCCGCGGCCGCCGATTCGCGAGGCTGTGCGCATGACAACGAACCGTGGACGCAAGACGCTCCTCCTCGCCCTCTCCGCCGCCGCCGTCGCCGGTGCCGCTCTCACCGGAGGTGCCGGGGCGGCCGCCGCCTCCGCCTCGGGGGCCGGCGGCGGCGGGCTGGCGTGGGGCGACTGCGCCCCGGCCGTGCGGCCGCTGCCCGGGCAGCGGTGCGCCACCCTCTCCGTACCCCTGGACTACGCCGACCCCGACGGCGAGCGGATCGGGCTCGCCGTCTCCCGACTGCCCAGCACGCGGCCCGAGGCGCGGCGCGGGACCCTGATGGTGATCCCCGGCGGGCCCGGCAGCTCCGGGGTGCAGCGGCTGGCGCAGAAGGGTGCCGCCCTGGCGAAGGAGATGGACGGGGCGTACGACCTCGTGGCCTTCGACCCGCGGGGCATCGGCGGCTCCGCCAAGGCGCATTGCGGGCTCGACGAGGGCGACCGGTGGATGATGACGCTGCGGTCGTGGCCGGGTGCCGACGGGGGGATCGAGGAGAACGTCGCCCGGTCCCGGCGGGTCGCCGAGGCGTGCGCCCGGAACGGGGGCGCCATGCTGCGCGGGCTGACCACCGCCAACCAGGTGCGGGACCTGGAGCAGTTGAGGAAGGCGCTCGGCGAGCGGAAGCTGTCGGCGTGGGGCGTGTCGTACGGGACGTACGTGGCGGCCGCGTACGCGGAGAAGTATCCGCACCGGACCGACCGCTGGGTTCTCGACAGCAGCAACGACCCCGACCCGAAGCGCGTCGCCCGCGGCTGGCTGGAGGGCATGGCGCAGGGCGCCGAGGACCGGTTCCCGGACTTCGCCGCCTGGGCGGCGCACCCCGACCGGGCGGACCAGGGGCTGCGGCTCGCGGAGCGGCCCGAGGACGTACGGGCGGTGGTCCTGGAGCTGGCGGGCCGGCTCGACCGGGAGCCGCACGCCTCCGTGCTGCCGGGTGCGCCGGGCGAGCCCGTGAAGGCCGGGCCGCCGCTGACGGGGGCGATGCTGCTCCAGGCGCTCCAGCTCGCCCTCTACTCCGACGGGTTCTTCCCGTCCTTCGCGCAGCTGGTGACGGAGGCGCTCGACCCGCAGGGCGAGCCGGTGCTGCCGCGTGAGCTGGCGGGCGCGATGCCGGACGACGCCGCGGCCATCACCGTGGGCGTCATCTGCAACGACGTGAACTGGCCCGCGTCCGTGCCGGCGTACGAGCGGGCCGTGGCGAAGGACCGGAAGCGGTTCCCGCTGACGGCCGGGATGCCGGCGAACATCACCCCCTGCTCCTTCTGGAAGGGCGGCGCGGTGGAGAAGCCCGTCCGCATCACCGACCGGGGGCCGTCCGAGATCCTGATGATCCAGAACCTGCGCGACCCGTCGACGCCGTACGCCAACGGGCTGCGGATGCGGGCGGCGCTCGGTGAGCGGGCGCGTCTCGTCTCGGTCGACCACGGCGGGCACGGGGTCTACCTGGGCAACGGCAACGCGTGCGGGGACGCGGCGGTGACCCGCTATCTGACCGAGGGCGTGCGGCCGTCGGAGGACGTTCTCTGCCGGTGACGAAGGAGTGAGTAGGGAGAGGGGAGGGCCCGGCGGCTTGTGCCGCCGGGCCCTCCCCTTGTGTGGTGCGTGAGCGTCAGACCTTCGCCGGTTCCGGTTCCGGTTCCGGGGTGGTCGGGGTCGTCGTGGTCGGGGGCGTGGTCGGTGTGCCTGCTGCCACCGTCACCTCCGCCTCCGCGTCCGCCGCCGTCTCCGTGTCGACGTTGAACTCCTCCAGGAGTTCCTTGCTGAAGCCCCAGAAGTAGGTGGCGACGAATCCGACGGCGTAGCCGACGAGGAGGCCGCCCGCGTAGATCGCGATCGTCTCGCCGAGGCCCTTGTTGCCGTCGAGGAGGGGGAAGAGCGCCCAGCCCGACGGGCCGATGGCGGTCGAGCCGACGGACTCGCCCAGCATGCTGAAGAGGCCGATGAAGCCGCCGCCGAACGCGCCGCCGATGCAGGCCGTGATGAACGGGCGCCCGAGGGGGAGCGAGACGCCGTAGATCAGCGGCTCGCCGACCCCGAGGAAGCCGGCGGGGAGCGCGGACTTGATCGTGCGGCGGATCGAGCCGTTGCGGGGGAGCTTGAGGTAGACGGCCATGGCCGCGCCGACCTGGCCCGCGCCCGCCATCGCGAGGATCGGCAGCAGGACGGTGTAGCCCTGCTGCTCGATGAGGGTGGTGTGGATGGGGATGAGGGCCTGGTGCAGGCCGAGCATGACGAGCGGGAGGAACAGGCCGCCGAGGAGGAGACCGGCTCCGGCGCCGGCGTGGGCGAGGAGCCAGTTGGCGAACTCGCCGATCGCGGTGGAGATCTCACCGGCGACGAACATCAGCCCGAAGATGGTGACCAGACCGGAGATGAGGACGGTCAGGGTGGGGGTGACGAGGACGTCGAGGGCCTCGGGGACCCAGCGGCGGCACCACTTCTCCACGTACACCGCGAGGATCGCCGCGCCCAGTGCGCCGAGCACGCCGCCCTGGCCGGGGGAGAGCGTCTGGCCGAAGGCCTCGATCTTGGCGACGCCGGGGAAGACGATGATCGCGGCGACCGCGCCGCCGAGGATGGCGGTGCCGCCGAACTCCTTGGCGGTGTTGTAGCCGACGAAGACCGCGATGAGCGCCATGAAGCCGCTGGCCATCGCGGCGAGGGCGGGGGTGACGCCGGGCAGCCAGCCGAGGTTGATCAGCAGGCCGTTGAGGCCGGCGATGATGCCGCAGCCGATGAGGGCGGGGATCAGCGGGACGAAGATGTTCGCGATCCGGCGCAGGAACAGCTTGAACGGGGTGGCGTTCTTCTGCTTCTGCGCGGCTTTGAGGGCGGCGCCCTGGGCGGCGAGGTCCTCGGCGCCGACAGGACCGGCGGCGGGCTGAGGGGCGGCGGCCACCAGGGCTTCGAGCTCGGGGGTGACGCGGGCGACGGTGCCGGGGCCGAGGACGATCTGGTACGTGTCGTCCTCCACCACACCCATCACGGACGGCAGGGCCTTGAGGGCCTCGTCCTGGACGAGGGAGCGGTCACGCAGGCCCAGCCGGAGGCGGGTCATGCAGTGGGCGACCGAGGAGATGTTCTCGGCGCCGCCGACGAGGGGGAGGATCGCGGCGGCGATGGCGCGGTTCTTGTCGTCATTGCTCATGGTGCGGAGGGCCTTGCTGTGCGGGGGTGGGGGAGAACCCGGGGCGCGGTCGGGTCAGGTGGTGGTCGTCGCGTGAAGCGCCGCACGCAGGTGACCCTGGGAGCCGGTGAGGCGCCGGGCGGCCGTGGGGGCGTCGATGTCGGCGAGGATCATGAGGATCGCGTTCTTCACCTCCCCGTCGGCGGCGGTGAGGGCGGCCTCGATCTGCTCGTCCGGCGCGCCGGTGGCCAGGGCGACGATCCGCCGCGAGCGGGCCTGGAGCTTCTCGTTGGAGGCGCGGACGTCGACCATCAGGTTTCCGTAGGTCTTGCCGAGGCGGATCATCGTGATGGTCGAGATCATGTTGAGGACGAGCTTCTGGGCGGTGCCGGCCTTGAGCCGGGTGGAGCCGGTGAGGAGCTCGGGGCCCGGGACGACCTCGATGCCGTGCTCGGCGGCGGCGGCGAGCGCGCTGTCCGCGTTGCAGGACAGGCCGATCGTCAGCGCGCCGAGGGTGCGGGCGTGCTCGACGGCGCCGATGGCGTACGGGGTGCGGCCGGAGGCGGAGATGCCGACCACCGTGTCGTCGGCGGTGAGCCGGAGCGCGGTCAGGTCCTCCCGCGCGAGCTCCTTGGAGTCCTCGGCGCCTTCGACGGCCTGGACCATGGCGGAGGGGCCGCCCGCGATCAGGCCGACGACCCGGGAGGGGTCGGTGTTGAAGGTGGGCGGGCACTCGCTGGCGTCGAGGACGCCGAGGCGGCCGGCGGTGCCGGCGCCCATGTAGATCAGGCGGCCGCCGCGGGCCATGCGCTCGGCGGTGGCGTCGATCGCGGCGGCGATGGCGGGGAGCTGGCGGGCGACGGCGGCGGGGACGGTCTGGTCCTCGCCGTTCATGGTCCGGGCGATCTCCAGGGTGGGGAGCCGGTCGATCTCGGCGAGCTCGGGACGGAACGCCTCGGTGGTGAGGGTGGCCAGCTGGGCGCGGAGCTCGGAGTACGTGGCGGAGGTGGTGGAAGGAGTGGAAGTGGACATGTGCGGCTCTTTCGGTGCGTGGACGTCGTCGGCGTCGTTGGCGGTCGACGTGTGACGCTCGGCGGGCGGGTGGTCGGGTGGTGGCGTGGTGGGTCAGCGGGTCCGGGGTGAGTGCCGGTGCGCGAGGGCTTCGTACGAGGCGGCGAGGGCAGGGGCCGCCGTCTCGTACGTACGCTGGGTGACGCAGGTGAACAGGCAGTCCACGACCAGGAGTTGGCTGGTGCGGGACGACATGGCCGCGGGGCGCAGTTCGCTCTCGCGGGCGGTCGAGGTGGTCAGGACGTGGTCGGCGTACTGCGTGACCGGGCCGTCCGGGCGGCCGGTGATCGCGACCGTGGTGGCGCCGTGGTCGAAGGCGACCCGCAGCGGTTCTATGACGTCGCCGGTGGAGCCGGAGTGCGTGATGGCGATGGCGACGTCGCCGGAGCGGAGCTGCACGGCGTTGGTGACGGCGAGGTGCGGGTCGCTGTGGGCGTGGGCGATCAGGCCGATGCGGAGCAGTTTCTGGCCGAGGTCCTGGGCGACGAGGCCGGAGGCGCCGACGCCGTAGATGTCGATGCGGCGGGCGGTCGCGAGGGCGGCGACGGCGGCGCCGAGCTGGACGGTGTCGAGCCCGGCGGCGGTGTCGGCGAGGGTCTGCTGCTCGTCGTAGGCGAGCTTGGCGACGACGTCGGCCACGGGGTCGTCGACGGCGATGTCGGCGGTGACGGCGGGCGCGCGGCCGGACTGCTGCTGCGCGGCGAGGCCGGCGAGGGCGAGGCGCAGGTCGCGGTAGCCGGGGTAGCCGAGGAGCCGGGCGGTGCGGACGACGGTCGCCTCGCTGGTGCCGGTGAGCTCGGCGAGGCCGGTGACCGTGAGGGCGGCGCAGCCGGCCGGGTCTCCGGCGACGGCTTCGGCGACCCGCTGCATCGAGCGGGTCATGGAGGGTGCGAGCGTCCGCACCTTGGCCGCGAGGGCGGCGGGTGCGGGAGGCGCGGCGGGCGCGGCGGGCGCGTCGCTCGTGAAACTTTCCTTCACGTCATTGGTCACACCTGAAAGATACTTTCGGCCGGGTGGGCCGACAAGACCCCATCGGTCCCGGATCGGTCCCGGATGCGGACGGGACCTTCGTCCTTTCCCCGCGCCGGGTGACAATGAGTCCATGGACGAGATCGACCCGGTGGAGCAGGCGCTGCACGCCGCTCGCGCGCTGGTACTGGCCGACCTGGTGGCCCGAGAGGTGGCCGCCGCCGAGGTCGTGTCGATGGTGGAGGACGCGGTGACCCACCGGCGCTGGTGGGTCGAGCAGTGGCCCGAGGGCGTGACGTACGTCGCGGGGCTCGTCGCCCAGGACGTCCAGGACGCCCTCCTCGAACGGTACGGACGCTGGCCGCTCTGCCCGGTCTGCTCCGCGGGCGACCCGCACGCCCTCGACGTGGAGCCGGAGCTGGGCCCGGACCCGCACTGGGTCTGCGGCAAGCAGGGCGTGGTGGTGGCCCCGGTGGGCGGCCTGACGTGACGGGGCGGAGCGGGAGCGAGGGGGCAGGGGCATGAGCCTCTACATCGACCCGCCGACCTGGCCCGGCCACGGGCGCATGTGGTCGCACCTGGTCAGCGACGTCTCCTTCGAGGAGCTCCACGCCTTCGCCGCCTCGATAGGCGCCCCGCCCCGCGCCTTCGAGCGGGACCACTACGACATTCCGTCGGAGCGGTACGCGGACGCGGTGGCGGGCGGGGCGGTCGAGGTCGGCTCCAAGGAGCTGCTGCGCCGCCTCACGGAGGCGGGCCTGCGCCGACCGAAGAGCCGCCCGGCGCCGTAACGCCCCGGGGAGCGCCCGCCCCGCCCCGTAATGCCTCAGACGGCTCGTACGAGCACGGTCTCCTCCGGCGGGCCGCTCAGGAGCTCCGGGCCTGCCGCCATCGCCGCCGCGAGGTGCGGGCTCCGCAGGTGCGCCTGGAAGGCGCCGCGGTCCGTCCACTCCTCGACGACGATCCAGGAGCCGGGCTCCAGCGGGTCCTCGTACGGCCGGTACGACAGGCATCCGGGCTCGGCGAGCGTCGGCGCGACCAGCGCGAGCGCCTGCTCCCGTACGGCCTGCTCCTTGCCGGGCGCGGCCTTGAGCCGCGCGATGAGAGTGATGGCGGTGGTGGTGTCGGTGCCGGTGGTGGTGCTGTCTGTGCTCACGGAATCCCCCCGTGGGTGAGTGCGGAACGTCAGCGGGACGATACGACCTTCTGCTCCCGCACCGCGCCCGAAGTCACCACGCGAGACGGGGACTTCTGGAGCTTCAGCGCCAGGGCCGTCGCGCCGAGGGCCACGGCCGTCATCGCCGCGCCCGCCCAGGCCGGGGAGGCGAAGCCGAGGCCCGCGTCGATGACGGTGCCGCCGAGCCAGGGGCCGCCGGTGTTGCCGAGGTTGAACGCCGCGGTGGTCGTCGCACCGGCGAGGGTGGGGGCGGCGCCGGCGACGTTGAACATGCGGGCGTTGAGGGCCGGGGCCGTGTAGAAGGCGGAGACGCCGAGGAGGAAGGCGAGGACGATCGCCGCCACCGGGCTGGACGCCAGGAACGCCAGGGCGACCAGGAAGACGGTGGAGGCGGTGATGCCGGTGAGCAGGACGCCGAAGAGGTGGGCGTCGGCCACCCGGCCGCCGATCGCCGTACCGATGACGGCGCCGATGCCGAAGAGCGCGAGGACGCCGGAGACCCAGCTCTCGTCGAGTCCGGCGACGTCCGTGAGGAGCGGGGCCAGGTAGGAGAAGGCGCAGAAGACGCCGCCGGCGGCGAGCGCGACGATCGCGACCTGGATCAGGACCTGCCGGTCGCGGTAGATGGCCACCTCCTGCTTGAGGCGGGGCTTAGTCTCGGGCAGGGGGATGCGGGGGATGCGGGTGAGGACGCCGACGAGGGCGATCACGGAGGCGGCGGCGACCGCCCAGAACGCGGAGCGCCAGCCCAGGTGCTCGCCGAGGAAGGCGCCGGCGGGGACGCCGAGGACGTTGGCGATGGAGAGGCCGCCGATCATGACCGCCATGGCGCGGGCGCGCGAGCTCACCGGGACCATGGCGATGGCGACGGCCGCGCCGACCGCCCAGAACCCGGCGCAGGCGAGGGCGCTGATGACGCGCGAGGCGAAGAGGACGGCGTAGTTGGGGGCGAGGGCGCCCGCTATCTGGCCGAGGCCGAAGACCGTGATGAGGGCGATCAGGGTCGTCTTGCGGGGCAGTCGGAGGGTGGCGACGGCGAGCAGGGGTGCGCCGACGACCATGCCGATCGCGAAGGCCGAGATGAGGAGTCCGGCGCGGGGGATGGAGACGTTCATGTCCTCCGCGATGGGCGGGAGGAGTCCCGAGAGCATGAACTCGCTCGTGCCGAGTGCGAAGACGGAGAGCCCGAGGATGTAGACGGCCAGGGGCATGCGGGTGGGGGTGGGGCTGGGGGTGTGGGTGGCGGGGTTGGCGCCTTCGGCGGAGAGGGAGGGCATGACATGCGTGAACCTGGATTTTGTGCCTGTCATTCCTGGTGTGGGGAATGTCTTGCGATGCGAGACGCGTGCCTCCGTGGTGCCGGCTTACGGTCGGTAACAACATGATCAACTAGCCGGTCGTTTTATCTTTCTTCGTGCCCGTATGGGGCTTTGGTGAGGGTTAATTGATCTTCACGTGAGGGTGCCGCGCGTGGCATCGTCGCGGAGCAAGCGGTAGCGCCGGTTCGTGGGGGGCGAGCGTGCCGGCGGCTGTTCCGGGGGAGTGTGTCCGGAGTGGTCGATCGCTGTTCTGTCATGCCCACGTCTGTCTTGCCCACGTCCGGGCGCTGCCGAACGATCGCGAGATTGCAAGGCGGGACATGTCTTTGCTCAGAGACCCCGGCAGACGCCGGCGTCGCAGACGGTCGGCCCTGACCAGGGCCGTCGGTACCACCGCCCTCCTGACGGCATCAGCCGTCCTCATGGGCATGATCCAGGCGGTCCCGGTCGCCGCCGACACCGAGCCCGAGACCGACGACCTCACCCAGTACCGCAGCACCATCGGCAGTGACCGGCGGCGTGACCGCTGCATCGCCGCCCTGGCGCTGCACGTCGGCGGTTCCCTGGCGAAGGCCAAGGCCATCGAGGGCCTGACCGGCACGGATCAGCAGCTCAGAGACGTCGCAGTGGCCAGCGAATGGTTCTACGACAGCCCCCTGGTCGCGGCCTCCAAGGCCGACAAGGAGGCGGCGTACGTCTACCGCAACATGGTCACCGAGCGCAATGACGCGCTCGCCACCGCCAACGAGAGCTACTACAGGTCCGCATCGTCCGGCGCCGGCCTGACCCGGTACGCGCCGGAGTTCGGTGCGGACGTCACGCACTTCACCACGACCACGCAGATCGAACTCGGCTATCGCGTCGGCGAGATCGACATCAGCAAGCCCAGCGCCGAGGCGCTGGAGCGCGTGAAGGTCCTCGCCGAGGAGAACAAGGGCAAGGACGCGCTCCACGACTGGGCCGCGAACTCCCTGCTCAACTACAGCAACGTCGGCAACAGCGCCCGCACCTCCAGCGACATCGCGGCCTACCTCAAGCGCGGCGGCTTCCCGACCGTGGAGCCCGCCAAGGACTCGCCCGAGTACCGGGTCGAGGTCGAGGACATGAAGCAGGCCTGGGCCGCCTGCGACTACCAGAACCCGTGGGACCCGTCCCGCAAGCTCAACCAGCCGCTCATCAGCGCGATGCTGGAGTGGGAGCTGGAGTACGCCGGTCAGGCCGGCCAGCGCGCCGTCATCGTGCGCGCGGAGGCCGACTCCTCGGCGGCGGCCCGCGAGGCCACCGACGACCTGATCGAGGCCCTCGGACAAGCCTGGCTCGCCGACCAGATCCTGAAGTGGCAGAAGTACTGGCGCGACACCATCGCCAAGTGGCCCGGCTACTTCAGCGACGAGCCGGACAAGGCCGCGTTCGACAGGTCCGACGCGGACCTCGCCCGCTACCGGGGCAACGTCGCCGCCCTCGTCGCATCGGCCAAGGCCCAGTCGGCCAAGGCCGCCACCGCCGCCCAGGCGGCCGTGACCGCGCAGCAGGCTGCCTGGGCCGTCGCCGACACGGCCCACGTGCCGCGCGGCCGGGGCCTGATGTACGCACAGCAGTCCGTGCAGGTGGCCCGTGCCTCCGCTGCCGCTGCCGCCGCCGCGACGAAGGCGACCGAGACCACCCTCGCCTCCGCCAACGCCACGGCGGCCACCAGCGCCGCGCTGCTGGCCAAGGCGCAGACGGAGTCGCGCGCGATCGACACCGAGTTCCGCCGGGTCGCCGCCGAGGAGGCCGCCGCGCAGGCGAAGGTCGCCGCGGACAGTGCCGAGGCGAACGCCACGGCCGCGACGGAGAGCGCGAACACGGCGAAGGCCGCGCGCACGACGGCCGAGCAGAAGCGCGACAAGGCGAAGACCGCCGCCGAGACGGCCGCCGCCGAGCGGGCCAAGGCGCAGGCGGAGCAGGCCACCGCGACCGCCTCCCGCACCAAGGCCGCCACCGAGCGCGCCAAGGCCAAGGCGGCCGAGGAACGCGCCGCCGCGCAGCAGACCACCGCCACGAGCGCGGGTACGGCCGCCGGGACGGCGTCCGCCGACGCGACAGCGAAGCGCAAGGTCTCCGACGAGAAGGCGAAGGCCGCGCAGGGCGCACGCGAGAAGGCGATCGCCGCACTCCAGGCGAAGCAGGCCACCGCGGCCCGCGCCGCCGCCCTTGAGGCCGCCGCCACCGCCGCCGAGGGCAGCGCCGCCGCCACCGAGACCCGGACCGCGGCCACCAGCGCCCGTACGGCCGCGAACCAGGCCGCTCAGGCCGCGACCGCCGCCCAGACCGCCGCGGACACGGCCACCACGGCCGCCGTCACCGCGCGCACCGCCGCCACCACCGCGGAGGGCGCCGCCGAGCGCGCCCAGGCCAGTGCCGACACGGCCTGGTCCGCGTACTACGCCTCCCAGGGCGAGGCTTCCACGGCGCACGCCGCCGCGGCCACCGCCCTCGACGCGTCGCAGGACGCCGCGATCCGCGCGGACAACGCGGCGACGGCTTCGGAGAACGCGACCGAGCTGGCCAAGAAGGCCCAGGAGGAGTCGGTCGCCGCCGGGACCAGCGCCACGGAGGCCGTGAAGTCGGCCGCGACCGTGGTCGGCCGTGCCTACGCGGCCGGTCAGGCAGCCCTGGCAGCACGTGACAGTGCCACGGCGGCCATCGCCGCGGCCGACGCGGCCGTCTCCGCCGGTACCCCGTACCAGGAGAAGGACAGCGCGGCGGCCTTCGCCGTACTGTCCGGGCAGTCGTCGAAGACGGCCGCCGAGCAGCAGGTCGCCGCCGCAGAGGCGAAGGCCACCGCCGCTGCCGCCGCCGCGGAGTCCGCGCAGCAGACCGCCGCGCAGGCCACGGGCGACGCGAAGCTCGCCGCCGAGGCCGCCGCCCGCGCGGCGAGCGATTCGGCGCGTGCCGTCGAGGCCGTCACCCGCGCCCAGGGAGCCGCCGCGCAGGCCACCGACGCCCAGAAGGGCGCGAAGGACGCCTCCGACGCCGCCGCGGGCCACGCCGAGCAGGCCGGGAACGACGCCGTCAGTGCCCGCACCACCGCCGGTGCGGTGAGCGGCATCGCCGCCGAGGCCGAGCGCGAGGCGACCGACGCCGAGCGGCACGCCGCCGAGGCGAACGAGAAGGCCGGCCGGTCCTCCGAGGCCGCCGAGGAGGCCGCACGCAAGGCGGCCGAGTCGGAGAAGGACGCCAAGGACGCCGAGGACAAGGCGACCGACGCGGCGGGCGACAGCTCGGCCGCCGAGGAGGCCGCGAAGAAGATCGAGCGCGAGCAGCGCGAGAAGAACGAGGCCGCGCACCAGGAGGCCCTGGAGGAGGGCACCACCCCCATCAAGGGCGGCGCCTCCAACTGGCCCGCGCTGGGTGAGCGCGAGGAGAAGATCCTCCTCGACAACTGCGGCCAGACCTGTGTCGACGACTACCGGAAGGGCCTCGCGGCCGTCTCCGTGAACGTCGTCGACTGGGCGACCGCCAACGGCGGGCAGATCCTCTTCGAGCAGCTCGACGCCGCCAAGGCCAAGGACTGCCTCGCGTCGAGTGACGTCGACGACTGCCTCTGGGCTCTCGTGGACATCCCGTCGTCCTCGGTGATCGTCGGTCGTATACCCGCGCTCGCGGTGGCGATCGAGAAGGTCTCCGACGGCATGCGGAAGATCTTCCGCGACGCCGACGACGCGCTGCGCCGGCTCAACGAGCTGACGTCCGTCATCAGCGCCGTCCGTTCCACCCCGCGTCTGGAGCGCTGCATCACCGGTGTCGCCCTGCACGCGGGCGGCGCCAGGACGAAGGCCGTGGCCATCGACGGCCTGACCGGGGGCAACGCGCAGCTGCACGCCGCCATGGGCGACCTCACGTGGATCTCCTTCACGCCGCTGGGGCAGGCCAACTCCCAGGACAAGAACGCCGCTTACGAGTACATCGACGCCATCGCGGCGCGCAAGGCCGTCCTTGAGGACGCCAACCGCCCGTACGCGATGAGTTCGTTCAGCGACGAGATCACGCTGCACGCACCTCAGTTCGGCGCCGAGATCATGGCGTTCACGTACTCCGCGCAGCCGAAGCTGTCCGCGCGTCTCGGCTGGGACGCGCACACCAACCCCAGCGCCGAGGCGATCGCCCAGGCGAAGGCCGTCACCGAGCAGAACCGTGGCAAGGACGACTGGCACGACTTCGCGGCGGACTCCCTGCTGCGCGGCGCCGGCCCGACCAACACCATGTTCTACGGGGGCACCACCTCCACCGACATCGCCACCTACCTGCGGCACGGCGGCTTCCCCGCCAAGAAGGTCACCGACGGCACGCCCGAGTTCCGCGTCGAGGTCGAGAACCTCAAGCAGGCGTGGGCGACGTGCAACCACGGCGACCCCGTGGACCCGCGCAACGCCCTCAGCGAGGTCGTCTCGCAGGCCTCGGCCGAGTGGGAGGCGGAGTACGCCGGGCAGAACACGCAGCGCGGGCTGATCATGCGCGCGGAGGCCGACGCCGCCGCGGCGACGAAGGCCGCCACCGACAACATGGTCGAGGCCATCGGCCAGGCGTGGCGCGCGGAGCAGATCCTGCTCTGGCAGAAGTACTGGCACGACCAGCTCGCACGCGACCCGAACCACATCCTGAAGCCGAAGCAGGCGCTGTTCGACCAGGCCAATACGGACCTCACCAAGGCCCGCGGCAAGGTCCAGGCGCTCGTCACCAAGGCCAAGGACCAGGCCGCTCTGGCCACCGCCGCCGCCCAGCGCGCGGTGACCGCCCAGCAGGACGCGTGGACGATCGCGGACGCCTCCGAGGTGCCGCGCGGCCGTGGCCTGATGTACGCCCAGCAGTCGGTCCAGGTCGCCCGCGCCTCCGGCGCGGCCGCCACGGCCGCCGCGAAGGCGACGGAGACGGCGCTGAACGCGGCGAACGCCACGGTCGCGACGTCCCAGACGCTGCTGGCCCTGGCGCAGACCCAGGCGCACGCGGTGAACACCGAGTTCCGTCGTATCGCCGCCCAGGAGGCCGCCGCCCAGGCGAAGGCCGCGGCGGACAGCGCGGACGAGCAGGCGGCCGAGGCCGAGGCGAAGCTGAAGATCGCCCAGGAGGCCAAGGCCACCGCGGAGAAAGAGGAGCAGGAGGCCAAGCAGGCGGCCGCCACGGCCCAGGCCAAGCGCGCCGAGGCCGAGCTGGAGCGCGCCAACGCGGCCGCCCACCGGGCCACCGCGGAGCACGAGCGGGACAAGGCCAGTGCGGCCGAGGCCCGAGCGCAGGCGGAGAAGGGCAAGGCCGCCTCCGCCCGCTCCGACGCGACGACCGCCGCCGACGGGGCCGCGCTCAAGCGGGCCGACGCGGAGGCGTCGGAGGAGCAGGCCAGGCTGGCCCGTGACCGCGCCGTCGAGGCGGAGCGCACCAAGAGGGCGGCGGACTCCAGGGCCGCGGCCCTCGAAGCTGCGGCTGCCGCCGCCGAGGGCACCGAAGCCGCCACCGAGACGCGGCAGTTGGCGACCGAGGCGCGTGCCGCCGCCAACACGGCGACCACCGCCGCGACCAACGCCCGTGCGGCGGCGAACGAGGCGACGACCGCAGCGGTCGACTCCCGTGCGGCCGCTACCCGGGCCAAGGGTGCCGCGGACCGTTCCAAGGCGGCTGCCGACGGCGTCTGGGCCGCGTACGCGACCGCGATGGGTTCGGCGGCTGCCGCCCACGCGGCCGCTGCCACGGCGATCGACGCCTCCGAGGGGGCGGCGCAGAACGCGCGGAACGCCGAGGCGGAGTCCAGGAAGGCGTCGGCCGCCGCGGCCGTCGCGAAGCAGGAGGCCGCGGCCGCGCACACCGAGGCGGTCCTGACCGCCGAGTGGGCGGCGAAGACGGCCGGTCACGCGTACGCCGTCGCCCAGGCGGCGAGCGCGGCGCGGGACACCGCGAACCAGGCCGTCAAGCCGGCCAAGGACGCCATCGCCATCGGCTCTCCGTACCAGGAGACCGACGCGTCGGCGGGCTTCGCGGTCCTCACCGGCCAGAGCGCGCTGACCCTCTCGGAGCAGCAGGCCAAGGCCGCCGAGGCCAAGGCCGTCCAGGCGGCGGCGTACTCGGCGGAGGCCCAGCGTCTCGCCGACCAGGCCGCGGCCGACGACAAGCTGGCCGCCCAGGCGGCAGCGGCGGCGGCCAAGGACGCGGAGCGAGCGGCGAAGGCCGTGAAGCGCGCCCAGGCCGCGGCGGTGGAGGCGGCCAAGGCGGCCAAGGCCGCTCAGGCCGCCGCCAAGCGGGCCGACGGCTACGCCATGCAGGCGGGTTCCGACGCCATGGCCGCGACGTCCGCCGCCAACGCGGCGATGGGCGACGCGGTCGCGGCCGACGGCGCGGCCACGGAGGCGGAGAAGGATGCCTCCAGTGCTCGTGCGGCGGCGACCTCGGCGGAGAACGACGCCGCGGCCGCCCGCTCCTCGGCCACCCAGGCCGAGAGCGACGCGGACGCGGCCGAGACCGCCGCGGCGAACGCGCACACGCTCGCGAAGGAGGCCGACGAGGCCGCCAAGCGGGCGGAGGAGGAGGAGCGCAAGCGCCTCCTGGAGCAGCGCGCCGAGCACGTCGAGGACGGCTCCCTGGTCACCGGCCAGGAGCTGACCCCGACGATCGAAGAGCTGCTCATGCAGATGTGCGGCCAGACGTGCGTCGACGAGTACAAGGCGGCCAGGGACCTGGCCGGCGGGGACATCGTCGAGTGGGTCAAGGCCAACGGCGGCGCGATCCTCCTTGAGCTGTTCGGTCTCGCCAACATCAAGGAGTGCCTGTCCACCTGGGACTTCGAGGCCTGTGTCTGGGCGCTCGTGGACGTGGCGGGGTATCTCGTCCCCGTCCTGAAGATCCCCGCGGTGGCGAAGGCGCTGTACCGGATCGGCATGGCGCTCGACAAGTTCTTCGACGCGGCGAAGTACGCCAAGAAGCTGATCGAGAAGTACCAGGGCTTCCTGAAGAAGGTCAAGAACTCTCCGGTCTGCCTGGTCAAGCCGAAGTCCCGGGCGTCCAGCACGGCGTCGTACGGCAGCGGCTCCTACAGCACCGCTCTCTACCGGACTCCGTCGTCCGGCGAGGCGTCGTCGTTCAGCACCGTCGGCAGCCGTCCCAGCGACGACTGGTGGCCGGACGACTACAAGGACGACACCCCCGTCGACCCGAAGGACTTCTTCCCCGACGACTACGTCGACCCGAAGGACGTGGCCAAGGATCTCGGCGACTGGGCGTCGATGCCGGATCTGTGCGAGCCGGTGGTGATCGGCCCGTCGTTCACGAAGAACATCAGGAGGTACCACTTCGAGGGCGGTGACAAGGTCGAGCCTGACAAGGGCATCTGGAACAACGCGCTCTCCGACGGAGACATCGTGACGGTCTTCCTGATGGCGGCGGTCAAGTGCGCCGGCAAGTGGACGGTGTCGAAGTCGGTGGCGAACAACCGCGTCTGCGTCTTCGATCCGGGACTCGGCAAGATGATCGGCAAGAAGAAGCCCGGCGGAGACGACACGGAGCTCGTCGAGGTGGTCGTGTCCGTCTACGGTGTCCCGATCACCATGTACCCGAAGTAGTCGGACCAGCGAGGAGGGAACGAGAAATGGGCCGTCTTGGGGTCCGAGTGCTCGACCTGGCGCAGGACATCCAGTCCCGGTTCGAGGACGACGAAGAGGAGAGCATGCTCCACTTCTGCATCGAGGCGCCGGAGACGGCTGTCCGCTGGGGAGTGAGTGGCTACGGCGAGACGCTCTTCAACTCCAAGCAGGCGGAGCAGCTTCTCCGGGAGTTCGATGAACTCCCGGAGGAGCGGCGAACGCCCGTCCTCCGACGACTGAGGGAGAGCACGCTGTGGGTCTACCGGAGAAGTGGATACCTCCAGTTCCTCGGTGACTGATCCGCTGCACTGATCCGCTGCACTGATCCGCCACTCGGATCCATCGCACTGATCCATCGCACGGCAGCGCCCGGCCGGGACCTTCCCGGCCGGGCGTTCGCGCGTCTGGACGCCGTCCCAAGAGGTGCTTTACGGCGGGTAACAACATGATCAAAAGGTGGCGCGCTTTGTCCGCCCGTGGGGTTTGGTGCGCCATTGGTGAAGATTATTTGATCTTCCCGCGCGGAACCGTGCGTGACATGGTCGCCGGGTAAGCGGCAGCGCCAGCTCGTGGGGGAGACGAGCGCGCCGGTAGTTGCCGTATCCAGGGGGATCCTGCCCGGTCGGCGAGCCGCCGTCTGTCATGCCCATGTTGGGATGCTGCCGAACGATCGAGAGATTGTCAGGCAGAACATGTCATTGCTCAGAGACGCCGGCAGACGCCGGCGTCGTCTACGGTCCGCCGTGGCCAGAGCCACCGGCGTGGTGGCCCTCGTCACCGCCTCGGCCGTACTGACCGGCCTCGTCCAGGCCGTGCCCGCCGCGGCCGATACCGCGCCCGAAGAGGACACCGGTTACAACCGCAACACCATCGGCCAGGACCGGCGGCTCGACCGCTGCCTGACCGGAGTGGCGCTGCACGTCGGCGGCCCCCTGATGAAGGCCAAGGCCATCGAGGGCCTGACCGGCACCGAACAGCAGCTCCGCGACACCGTCGGCGACCGCGCCTGGATCGGCTACGGCCCCCTCGGTCAGGCCGCCGACGCCGACGAGGACGCGTCCGGCGTCTACTCCGCCCTGAACAGGGATCGCACCACCGCCCTCGACGACGCCAACAAGCCCTACCGCGAGTCGGCATGGGCCAGCGACGACATGGAGTGGCACGCGCCGAGTTTCGGCGAGGACGTCACCCGCTTCGCGCTCGTCGCCCAGACGCAGCTCGCCTGGCGCCTCGGCAAGGACGAGCACAGCAAGGCCAGCCCCGAGGCCGTCGCCCGCGCCAAGGCCGTCATGGAGGAGAACCGCGGCAAGGACGACTGGCACGACTGGTTCGCGGACTCCATGCTGCGGGACAGCGAGGTCAGTTGGGACTACTTCGGTGGTACGACCTCCAGCGACATCGCGTCCTACCTGCGGCGCGGTGGCTTCGCGAAGGAGGCCCCCGCCAAGGACTCCCCGGCCTACCGCGTGGAGGTCGAGGACCTCAAGCAGGCCTGGGCCGCCTGTGACTGGCAGAACCCGGTCGACCCGCGGCGCACGCTCAACGAGCCCGTCATGAACGCGATGGTCGAGTGGGAACAGGAGTACGCCGGGCAGGCGACCCAGCGTGCCACGATCATCAAGGCCGAGGCCGAGGCCTCGTTGGCGGCCCGCGAGGCCACCGACCAGATGGTCCAGGCCATCGGCCAGGCGTGGCGCATCGACCAGATCCTGACCTGGCAGAAGTTCTGGCGCGACAGGATCGCCCAGCATCCCGGCTACTTCAGCGATGAGCCCGACCAGGCGTTCTTCGACAAGGCCACGGCCGACCTGGCGCAGGTCCGTACCGACGTCGCCGCCCTCGTCACCTCGGCGAAGGCGCAGGCGGCCAAGGCCGCCGCCGCGGCGCAGAAGGCGACGACGGCGCAGCAGGAGGCGTGGGCCGTCGCCGACACGGCCCACGTGCCGCGCGGCCGGGGTCTGATGTACGCGCAGCAGTCGGTGCAGGTCACCCGTGCCTCCGCCGCTGCCGCCACGGCCGCCGCGAAGGCGACCGAGACCGCGCTGAACGCCGCGAACGCGACGGTCGCCACCAGCGACGCGCTGCTCGCGAAGGCGCAGACGGAGTCGCGCGCGATCAACACGGAGTTCCGCCGCGTCGCCGCCGAGGAGGCCGCCGCGCAGGCGAAGGCCGCTGCGGACAGTGCCGAGGCGAACGCCACGGCCGCGACGGAGAGCGCGAACACGGCGAAGGCCGCCCGGACGACGGCCGAGCAGAAGCGTGACAAGGCGAAGACCGCCGCGACCACCGCCGCTTCCGAGCGGGCGAAGGCGCAGGCCGAGCAGGCCACCGCCGTCGCCTCCCGGGCCAAGGCCGCCACCGAGCGCGCCAAGGCCAAGGAGGCCGAGGACCGTGCCGCCGGTCAGCAGACGACGGCGAGGACCGCAGACACGGCTGCGGAAACGGCGACCACGACTGCCACGGCGAAGCGGAAGCTCGCCGACGAGAAGGCGAAGGCCGCCCAGACCGCGCGCGAGAAGGCGATCGAGGCCGTCCGGGCGAAGCAGGCCACCGCCGCCCGCGCCGCCGCCCTCGAAGCCGCCGCCACCGCCGCCGAGGGCAGCGCCGCCGCCGCCGAGACCCGCGCCGCCGCCACCACGGCCCGTACGGCCGCGAACCAGGCCGTCCAGGCCGCGACCGCCGCCCAGACCGCCGCCGACCAGGCCACCACGGCCGCCGTCGGCGCGCGCACCGCCGCGACCACGGCGGAGGGCGCCGCCGAGCGCGCCCAGGCCAACGCGACCAGCGCGTGGTCGGCGTACCGAGGCTCCCTCGACGCGGCTTCCACCGCGCACGTCGCCGCGGCCACCGCGCTCGACGCGTCGCAGGACGCCGCGATCCGCGCGGACAACGCGGCGACGGCTTCGGAGAACGCGACCGAGCTGGCCAAGAAGGCCCAGGAGGAGTCGGTCGCCGCCGGGACCAGCGCCGCTGAGGCGGTGAAGTCGGCCGGGACCGTCGTGGGCCGCGCCTACGCCGCCGGTCAGGCCGCGCTCGCCGCCCGCGACAGCGCCACGGCCGCGGTCGCCGCCGCCGGTGACGCCGTCTCGATCGGTACGCCGTACCAGGAGAAGGACAGCGCGGCCGCGTTCGCCGTGCTGATCGGTCAGTCGTCGAAGTCGATCGCCGAGCAGCAGGCGGCGGCAGCAGCGGCCAAGGCCACCGCCGCCGCTGCCGCCGCGGAGTCCGCGCAGCAGACCGCGGCGCAGGCCACGGGTGACGCGAAGCTCGCCGCCGAGGCCGCCGCCCGTGCGGCGAGCGATTCGGCGCGTGCCGTCGAGGCCGTCACCCGCGCCCAGGCCGCCGCCGTCGAGGCCACCGACGCCCAGAAGGGCGCGAAGACCGCGTCCGACGCCGCCGCGGGCCACGCCGAGCAGGCCGGTGACGACGCCGCCTCCGCCCGCCTCACCGCGGACGGCGCGAGCAACGCCGCCGCCGAGGCCGAGCGCGAGGCGACCGACGCCGAGCGGCACGCCGCCGAGGCGAACGAGAAGGCCGGCCGGTCTTCCGAGGCCGCCGAGGAGGCCGCGCGCAAGGCGGCCGAGGCGGAGAAGGAGGCCAAGGACGCCGAGACGAAGGCCGGCGACGCGGCGGGCGACAGCTCCGCCGCCGAGGAGGCCGCGAAGAAGGCCGAGCAGGAGCAGCGCGAGAAGAACGAGGCCGCGCACCAGGAGGCCCTGGACGAGGGCACCACGCCCATCAAGGGCGGCGCCTCCAACTGGCCGGTCCTCGGTGAGCGCGAGGAGCAGATCCTGCTCGACGCGTGTGGCCAGACCTGTGTCGACGACTACCGGAAGGGCCTCGCGGCCGTCTCCGTGAACGTCGTCGAGTGGGCGACCGTGAACGGCGGGCAGATCCTCTTCGAGCAGCTCGACCCGGCGAAGGTCAAGGAGTGCCTGGCCGGTTACGACGTCGAGGACTGCCTCTGGGCGCTCGTCGACATCGCCTCGTCGTCCGCGATCGTGGGCCGCATGCCCGCGCTTGCCCAGGCGATCGAGAAGGTCGCCGACGGCATGCGGACGATCTTCAACGACGCCGACAACGCCCTGCGCCGGCTCAACGACCTGGCCGCCGTCATCCGTGACGTCCGCTCCACCCCGCGCCTCAACCGGTGCCTCGCGGGAGTCGCCCTGCACGTGGGCGGCGCCAAGACGAAGGCCATGGCCATCCAGGGCCTGACCGGCGGAAACGACGGCCTGGAAGCCGTCATCGGCGAGCGCGGCTGGATCGGGTTCATGCCCCTGGGGCAGGCCAACGACCAGGACCGCGAGGCGGGTTACGCCTACCTGGACGCCTTCGCGGCCCAGAAGGCGATCCTGGAGGACGCCAACCGGCCGTACGCGATGAGCTCGTTCGACGACGGGATCACGCTGCACGCACCGGAGTTCGGCGCCGACATCAGCGCCTACACCTACGCCACGCAGGCGAAGCTGGCCGGCCGCATCGGCTGGGACGCGCACACCAACGCGAGCCCCGAGGCGATCAACAAGGCCCGGCAGATCACCGAGCAGAACCGCGGCAAGGACGACTGGCACGACTTCGCGGCCGACTTCATGCTGCGGGACTCCAACGTCGACAACACCCGCTTCTTCGGCGGCACCACCGCCGCCGACATCGCGATCTACCTGCGGCACGGCGGCTTCCCCGCCAAGAAGATCGCCGAAGGCACGCCCGAGTTCCGCGTCGAGGTCGAGAACCTCAAGCAGGCCTGGGCCACGTGCAACCACGCGGACCCGGTCGACCCGCGCAACGCCCTCAGCGAGGCCGTCTCGCAGGCCTCGGCCGAGTGGGAGACGGAGTACGCCGGGCAGGCCGCCCCGCGCGCCGTCATCATGCAGGCGGAGGCCGACGCCGCCGCCGCGACCCGCACCGCCACCGCCACCATGATCGAGGCCATCGGCCAGGCGTGGCGCGCCGACCAGATCCTGCGCTGGCAGAAGTACTGGCACGACAAGCTCGAAGCCGACCCGAACCACATCCTCAAGCCGAAGCAGGCCCTCTTCGACAAGGCGAAGACGGACCTGGCGAACGCCCGGGGCAAGGTCCAGGCGCTGGTCACCAAGGCCAAGGAGCAGGCCACCCTGGCCACCGCCGCCGCGCAGCGCGCGGTGACCGGCCAGCAGCAGGCCTGGGCCATCGCGGACGCCTCCGAGGTCCCGCGTGGTCGTGGCCTGATGTACGCCCAGCAGTCGGTCCAGGTCGCCCGTGCTTCCGGCGCGGCCGCCACGGCCGCCGCGAAGGCGACGGAGACCTCGCTGAACGCGGCGAACGCCACCGTGTCGACGTCGGAGGCGCTCCTCGCCCTGGCGCAGACCGAGGCGCACGCGGTGAACACCGAGTTCCGCCGGATCGCCGCGCAGGAGGCCGCCGCCCAGGCGAAGGCCGCCGCGGACAGCGCCGACGCCTACGCGGCCTCGGCCGCGGCGAACGCCGAGAAGGCCAAGAAGGCCAAGGAGACCGCGCTCGCGGAGGAGGAGGACGCCCGCAAGGCCGCGGCGAACGCCCAGCAGCAGCGCGCCGTCGCCGAACTGGAGCGCGCCAACGCGGCGGCCTACCGGGCCACCGCCGAGAGCGAGCGGGACAAGGCGGCCGGCCACGAGGCCGACGCCGTCGCCCAGGGCCGGATCGCGTCCGACGCCAGGGTCTCCGCCGAGGCGGCGGGATCCACGGCCTCCTCCAAGCGGGCCGTCGCCGAGCAGGCGGAGCGCGACGCGGTCGCCGCCCGCGACAACGCCCTGGAGGCCGAGCAACGGCGGGACTCGCTGAACGCGAAGGCGGCGGCCATGGAGGCCGACGCCGCCGCCGACGAGGGTACGGACGCGGCCGAGGGCTCCCGGGCCGCCGCGACCGAGGCCCGGGCCGCCGCGAACACGGCGACCACGGCGGCCACCAACGCGCGTGCGTCGGCGAACGCGGCCACGGCCGCCGCCACCAACGCCCGCGAGGCGGCCACCAAGGCGCAGGGCTCCGCGTCCCGTGCCAAGGCGGCGGCCGACAGCGCCTGGTCGTCCTACATGGTCGCGGCCGGTTCCGCCGCAGCGGCACACGCGGCCGCGGCCGACGCCATCGACGCCTCCGAGGCGGCGGCGGCCGACGCCAAGGGCGCCAAGGAGCAGTCGGAGAAGGCCTCCGCGGCGGCCAAGGTCGCCAAGACGGAGGCGGCTGCCGCGCGCAGTGAGGCGCTGCAGACCGCTGCCTGGGCGGCGACGACGGCGGGCAAGGCCCTCGCGGCCGTGCAGTCCTCGCTCGCGGCCCGTGACTCCGCGGCCGCGGTGAACAAGCCGGCGAACGAGGCGATCTCGCTCGGCGGCCCGTTCCAGGAGGTCGACAGCTCCGCCGCGTTCGCGGTGCTGACCGGCCAGCAGTCGCTGACGATCGCGCAGCAGCAGGCCGCCGCCGCGGCGGCCACGGCGAACCAGGCCGAAGGGTTCTCCGCCGAGGCGCAGGCCCTGGCCGCGCAGGCGGCCGCGGACATGAAGCTCGCGGCGCAGGCCTCCGCGGCAGCGGCGGCCGACGCCTCGCGCGCGGCCAAGGCGTACCAGCGGGCCCAGGCCTCGGCCACCCAGGCCGCGAAGGACTCCAAGGACGCCCAGGCGGCGGCGGGTCGTGCCGACGGCTACGCCATGGCGGCCGGCGAGGACGCCCTGGCGGCGTCGTCGGCGGCGATGGACGCGCAGGCCGACGCCAACGCGGCGGACGCGGCGGCGACCGAGGCGGAGAAGGACGCCGCCAACGCCCGTGCCGTGGCCACCAAGGCCGAGGAGGACGCGGCCAGCGCCCGCGCCACCGCCACCAAGGCGGAGGAGGACGCGACGGCGGCCGAGACGGCCGCGGCCGGTGCCAGGGACGCGGCGGAGGAGGCCCAGGCCGCCGCCGACCGCACGGAGCGGGGCGGCAGCAGCGAGCAGATCTCGCAGGGCGTCACCACCGGCATCAGCGACGTGTGGGCGGTCCTCGACCACATCGAGTACATCGGTGAGCCGAAGAACGTCAAGAAGGACAACTGCAACCCGATCGTGCACTTCGGGGACTGCAAGATCACGTCCGACGTCACGTACAAGTCGCACGTCGACGTGTACATGTGCATGGTGTCGTGGGAGTCGTACACGGACGCGGGCAGCTGCCCGGCCGCCGAGACCTACTACCTCGGCCCCGAGGTGACGAAGGCCGAGACGAAGACCCTCACCACCACGCTGACGATGGCCGAGTTCAACTCGGGCATCGATCCGGTCGAGATCCTGCTCGGCGACTTCATCGGCTGCGCGAAGCTGCTCACGCCGGGTGTCTCCGGCGGCAGCTGGGGCGACTGCGCCTGGGCGGCGAGCTGGTTCGTCGGCGGCGTGATCTTCCGGTCGGCGAAGGCCGGCGTGATGGCGCTGGACGCCGCCATGAAGACGGGCATCGGGTTCATCGACGCCTATCGGGCGCTCCGCACCATCGGTCTGACCGAGGCCGCCGTCCAGGGCATCATCAGCCGCCTTCTCCGGAAGCTCGGCGACGCGTGCGAGGCGGCGAACACCGGGACCTTCAAGCTCGCGGCGTTCTCCGTCGCGGCGGCCGACGACGACGTCGTCAAGGAATGCACCAAGATCCTCAGCGGTCTGGTGAAGGACGGCGATCACATCGCCCTCGGGGTGAACCCCCACTCGGACGATCTGGCCAGGGCCGTCGGCGCGGAGACGTTCAACAACAAGGCGTTCGGGGCCAACCTCCCGGCAGCCATGGGGATGGGGGAGCGCCCCATCTGGACGGTGGGTGTGGAGCGAGCGGTGGTCAACCCCAACGTGGAGCTCTCCGTGACCCTGGACGGTGTCGCCGGTGCCAAGAGCGCCGACGAGGCGCTGACCCTGCTTCTGCAGCGAGGGGACACGATCCCGAACAGTGACTGGGAGCTCATCCGGAAGTCCGGCTGGGGAACCGCATGGGAGATGGTCAAGGTCCGTGCGGCCCTCCGGATGGAGTACCGCAAGTGGGCGTCCATCAAGTGGTACATGATCAAGCTCGACGATGCCGGCAAGCCGGTGCTCGACGCGACCGGCAAGCCGGTGTTCGAGCGGGTGTTCCCGACGAAGTTGACGTACGCCAACGGAACGCCCGTGGACTAGCCAGAAGAAGATGGTGGGCATGACAGATTTCATCCGGGAGGGGCGGCTCTTCAGAGTCGTCGCGTTCCTCCCCTCGCACCGCGTGCTCTTCCTGGCCAGTGAGGCCACACTGGTGGACGGCACCACGACGAAGGTCGAGGTCTCCTTCGGGCATGTGGAACTGATGTTCCTCAAGCCCTTCTACCGGAACGGACTCCACATTCGGCGCGCGTCCGCCGCCGAGTTCGGCGTGCTCAGCGAACGGCACGGCATTCCGGCGGAGGACGCCGCCTACACCTGGATGCTGGATCCGGACGGCGAAAGCTTCGTCGTCGGCTCCCAGCCGAACTGGCGGGAGGCGGAGTACGAGCTGATGGGTGAGCGGGAGTCGTTGTACGACGGGCCCTGGCCGCCGGAGTTCCCGGCGGAATCGGGGAATGTCGGCTGACCGTCAAGAAGAAGGGGGCCGTCCCCGGTGCGGATGCACCGGGGACGGCCCCTCTCCGTTTCCGCGGCGTGCGTGTCAGCCCGTCGCGTCCGCGAGCCGCTTCAGCTGGGCCTTGATCACCGGCTCCGGGATCGCGGCCTTCTTCTGGTCCAGCATGTTCACGCCGTAGAACGCCGCGATGACGCCGCCGCTGCGGACGACCGTGTACGTCATGGGCACCTTCTGCTTGCCGATGTCGCCGGTGATCCGGTAGCCGACGGCCTCGTCGCCGAGCTTCGGCGCCGGGAGGCTCTCGACCTTGCCGTACGTGAGGCCCAGGGTCTTGAAGCCCTTGGGGCAGTCGGCGACGGCGGTGCGGAGTTCCTTCATGACCCGGGTGGCGTTGTCCTCGGAGTGCGAGGCGAGCCACATGGAGCCGACGGTCGCGTTGGTGGCCTCGCCGGGCTGGAGGGAGCGGTGCACCGTGCTCACGGCGGGGATGTGCGTGAAGCCGCCGATGAGGCTGGCGAGCGGCTGGCAGGCCTTCTTGTCGGCCTCCATGCCGCGGCCGGCCTCGACCTCCGCCTTGGCGATCTTCTTGGCGTCGAAGCCCGCGGTCTTCCCGGTGATGGCGGCCTTTTCGAGGGCCTTTCCGTCGAGCGCCCCGAGGCGCTTCGCCTCGGCGGCCTCTTTCTCCTCGGGGCTCTGCTTGCCTTTCGCGCCGGCGCTTGCGCTCGCGCTCGCCTTCGGATTCTTGCCGTCGGAATCCGACGATTCGCCACTGCACGCGGACATCGCGAGAAGGGCCGGTATGACGGCGGCAATAGGGAGGGCCCTGCGCAGTTTCATGGACTTTCCTGGCATCTCTCGCTGACGAAGAATGAGCGGAATGATCTTACCGACGGTAGAGGGGCCCGCTCATTACGTTTTGACGTCGAATCAGCCGGTGCTCAGCCCGCGTCGGAAATGTCCGTGAGTTCTTTGAGTTCCCTTTCCATGTTCTCCCGCGCCTTCTCCTCCCACACCGCCGCGCCGTACGGCGTGTGGAAGAGGCGGGGGAGGGAGAGGAGCTGGCGGAGGACGGCCGCGCGGCCCGCCCGGAAGGCGTCCTCGGGGACGAAGGCGTACTCCTCGCGGACCGCCGCCGTATACCCCCTGTAGGTATCGGGGGCGGTGGCGAGGATCGCGAGGTCCGCGTCGCAGAGGGTCTCGCCGTTCAGGTCGCCCCCGTCGGGGTCGTGGGAGGCGGTCAGACGGACGAGCCGGGCCACCTCCCGCACCTCATGCACCGTCAGGCCCGCCTCGGTCAGGGCCCGTTCGGCCAGCGCGGCCGAGCGCTCCTCGTTCTCGGAGCGGTCCGGCCGGTAGACCGCGTCGTGGAACCAGGCGGCCAGGCGGACGAGTTCCAGCTCGCCGCCCTCCCCGCCCTGGTCGGCGAGTTCGTCGATGCGGTCGAGGACCGCCCGCAGGTGGTCGACCGTGTGGTAGCGGCGCTGCGGCTCGGCCCAGCGGGCGAGCAGGTTCCGGCCGTACGGGGCGGGGTCCGGGCCCTCGTGGCCGGACCGGGCGGCGCGCAGGGTGGCGTTCCAGCGCTGGAGCAGCTCGGGGTGTTCCTCGGCGGTCATGGGGGCATTCTGCCCGGCGCCGACCTCGGAGTGGGGGAGTCCGGTCCGCCCTCACCTCACTCTTACATACCCCCCATGGGTATGCTACGGTGCTCCGCGAAGGTACCCCCCTGGGGTATGCAGCAGCGAGTGAAGGGTCAGGGCAATGTCAACCGTCAATCCCCGGCGCTGGTGGGCACTTGTCGTGCTCGCCGCCGCTCAGTTCATGGTCATCATGGACACCTCGATCATCGGGGTCGCGCTCCCCGAGATGCAGAAGGACCTGGGCTTCACGCAGGGCGAGCTCCAGTGGGTCTTCAACGCCTACGTCATCGTCTTCGGCGGCCTGCTGCTCCTCGGCGGACGCCTCTCCGACCTCGTCGGGGCCCGCAAGATCTTCGTCACCGGCTGGGCCGTCATGATCGCCGGCTCGATCCTCGCCGCGGCCGCGCAGACCGCCTGGGTCGAGATCGCGGGCCGCGCCGTCCAGGGCGTCGGCGGCGCGCTCATCGCGCCCGCCGCGATGACCCTCCTGATGATGCTCTTCATGCACGACCCGAAGGAGCTCGGCAAGGCCATGGCGCTCTACGGCGCCGCGGCTCCCGCCGGTGGCACCGCGGGCGTCTTCCTCGGCGGTGTCTTCACCGAGTGGGCCGCCTGGCAGTGGGTCTTCATCATCTACATCCCGATCGGTCTCGCGACCCTCGCCGCGACCAAGCTCCTCCCGAACGTCGCGTCCCGCCGCGGCTCCGTCGACGTCCTCGGCGCCGTCGCCGTCACCGCCGGTCTCGCGCTCGCCGTCTTCGCCGTCGTCCGCGCCCCCGAGGTCGGCTGGGGCGCCACCGCCACCATCCTCGAACTGGTCGGCGCCGCTGCCCTGTTGATCCTCTTCTTCGTCATCCAGAAGAGCATCCGTGAGCCGCTCATGCCGCTCAGCGTCTGGCGGGTCCCGCGCCTCGGCTCGGCCAACCTGGCGATGACGCTGCTCGGAGCCGCCTGGATCCCGATGTGGTACTTCCTCAACCTGTACCTCCAGCAGGTCCTGGGCTACGGCGCCTTCGCCTCCGGTGCCGCGTTGCTCCCGATGACCGTGCTCCTCATGATCTTCATGACGGCCATCACCGCCCGGCTCATGATGAAGTTCGGGGCCAAGCCGCTCATCGGCATCGGTCTGCTCGTCCTCGCGGCCGGTCTGGTCTGGCTCGCGGCCGTCCCGCCGACCGGCACCTTCCTCGTCGACGTCCTGCCGGCCTCGCTCGTCGCCGCGCTCGGCATGTCCCTCGCCTACATCCCGGCGATGATCGCCTCGATGTCCGGCGCCCCGCAGGAGCAGGCCGGTCTCGCCTCCGGCATCGTCAACACCACCTACAACGTCGGCTCCGCGCTCGGCCTCGCCGCGCTGACCGCCGTCGCCATGTCCCAGGGCGCCGACCAGCTCGGCAACCTGCCCGCCCTCACCGACGGGTTCTCGTCCGCCTTCATCGGCGCCGCGATCATCGCCGCGGTCGGCGGTGTGATCACCCTCCTCGTCATGAAGAGCGACAAGGCCGTGGCCGCCGAGGCCGCCGCGCCCGCCCCGCAGGACGAGAAGGTCTCCGCCTGATCCGCCGGGCGCGTCACATCGCGTGTCGCACCCAGGGGCCGCCCGATGTCCGTCACCGGACGTCGGGCGGCCCCTTTCCCGTATCCGGAAAGGAAAGCCGTGGAACTGAACACCCGTGCCGTGCACGTCTTCAACGAACCCTTCCCCAGCGGAAGTTGGCCGCTCTCGGTGCCCCTCGTCCAGTCCTCCGCCTTCGCCTTCGACTCCGCCGTCGAGCTCGCCGACGCGATGGCCGGACCCGACGGGCGGTACGTCTACAGCCGCCGCGGCAATCCGACCGTACGGGCCCTGGAGCAGACCCTCGCCGGTCTGGAGGGCGGCGCCGGGGCCATCGCCTTCGCCTCCGGCATGGGGGCCGTCAGCGGCGTCCTGCTCGCGCTCCTGCGGCCCGGCGACCGGGTGGTGGCCCAGCGCTGCCTGTACGGGGGCACCCACTCCGTCCTCGCCGACCTGGCCGAGCGGTACGGGATCGAGGTCGTCCGGATATCCGGCGACGACCCGGCCGAACTGGAGGCGGCGGCCGTCCACCCCGCCACCCGGCTCCTCGTCCTGGAGACCATCGCCAACCCCACCGGCCAGGTCCCCGACCTGCCGGGGCTGCTCGCCGTCGCCCGCGCGACGGGCGTGACGAGCCTCGTCGACAACTCGCTCGCCTCGCCCGTGCTGTGCCGCCCCCTGGAGCTGGGCGCCGACATCGTCGTCCACTCGACGACCAAGTACCTCTCCGGGCACTCCGACGTCCTCGGCGGCGTCGCCGTCTTCGCGGACGACGAGCTGCGGCACCGCGTGTGGCCCCGCACCGTCGAACTCGGCGCCTGCGCCGACCCGTTCGCCGCCTGGCTGACCCTGCGCGGGATACCCACCCTGCCACTGCGGATGCGCGAGCACTGCGCCAACGCCGTCTCGCTCGCCACGGCGCTCTCCGAGCGGGCCGAGGCCCGCGGCGACGTCACGGCCGTGCACTACCCGTGGCTCGCGGACCACCCCTCGCGGGAGAACGCCCGCAAGGTCCTCTCGGGCGGCGGCGGGCTGCTCTCCTTCGAGCTGGCCGGCGGCCGGCCGGCGGGCCGGGCCTTCGTCGAGCGCGTACGGGTGGCGAAGCTCGCGCTCTCCCTCGGCGGCGTGGAGACGCTCGTGACGCACCCCGCCTCCACCTCCCACCGCGAGCTGGACGCGGCGGCGCTGGACGCGGCGGGGATCGGCGCGGGCCTGGTGCGGATGTCCGTCGGCATCGAGGACGTCGAGGACCTCTGGTCCGACGTCGAACAGGCCCTCGGCTGACGGGAGTCCGTTCCTTTTCAGCCCCTCTCGGGTCCTTCTTTTGGGTTGACAAAATAAATGAATGATTCGTAGATTGGATGTCGCCAGGGAAAGACCACTCCTAGGTCAAGGGGGGCGCGCGATGCGCTACTTCGAGGACTTCCGGCCCGGCGACGTCCACGAGCTGGGCACCGTCACCGTCACGGCGGAGGAGGTGCTGGAGTTCGGCAGGCGCTTCGACCCGCAGCCCTTCCACACGGATCCCGAGCTCGCGGAGCGTTCGCAGTTCGGCGGACTGATCGCGAGCGGCTTCCACACGCAGTCGATGTTCATGCGGCGGTACGTGGACGGCCTGCTCGCCTACAGCGCCTGTATGGGCTCGCCCGGCATCGACGAGGTCCGCTATCTGCGGCCCGTCCGCCCGGGCGACGTCCTCACCGCGCGCGTCGAGATCCTCGGCTCCACCCCGTCGCCGTTCAACCGCGCCACCGGCACCGTCAAGCCGCGGTGCACGCTCGTGGCCCCCGACGGGACGGCCGTGTTCAGCATGATCCTGCACAGCATCTTCCGCCGGCGCCCCGCCGACTCCGAGGCCGACCATCTGTCGTCGATGCCCGCGGCCGAGGACCCCGTCGCCTGTGTGCGACCGGCCAAGACCTGTGTCCCGGCCATGAGCGCCTGACGAACCGTCCTTCGTCGGGCCCCTGAACACGGCCGTCCGTACACCGTTCATCAACCGAGTGAAGGGGGACCTCCTGTGGAGGCCGTATCCCGCACCGCCCAGTGGACCGCCGCCGCGCGCGCCCTGGAGACCGAGCGCGAGGACCGGCTGTTCGCCGATCCCTACGCGCGCACCGTCGCCGACCGGATCGGCTTCGAACTGCTCAAGCGCTACGACGGGGGCGGCATCGTGCCGTTCCTCGCCATCCGCACCACCTACCTCGACCGGGCCATAGTCAAGGCGGTGGAGGAGCGGGGCATCCGCCAGGTCGTCTTCCTCGCCGCCGGCATGGACACCCGCTTCTTCCGGCTGCCCTGGCCGGACGGCGTCACCGTCTACGAGCTCGACCGCCCCGCGCTCCTCGCCGCCAAGGCCGAGATGCTCGCGGACGAGCCGCAGCCCGCCGGCCGCACCCGGATCACCGTCCCGGTCGACCTCACCCAGGACTGGACCGGCCCCCTGAAGGAGGCGGGCTGGAAGAGCGAGGAGCCCGTCCTCTGGGTCGTCGAGGGCCTGCTGTTCTTCCTGCCCGAGCAGGCCGTGCGCACCCTCATCTCGACGCTCTCCGCGCACGCCGCGCCCGGCTCCGTGCTGCTCGGCGACGTCATCTCCCGGGCGGCCCTGGTCAACCCGCTGGCCCGCACCTTCCTCCAGGCCCTGAAGGACGACGGCAATCCGTGGCTCTTCGGCACCGAGGAGCCCGAGGCGCTGCTCGACGAGTGCGGCTGGGCCGTACGGGAGGTCAGGCAGCCCGGCGAAGAGGGCGCCGACTTCGAGCGCTGGCCCTACCAGGTCGCGCCGCGCGCCCTCCCCGGCGTGCCGAGGTCGTTCCTCTTCACCTGCGACCTGCCCGGTGCGACCGGCGACCTGCCCACCCACAGCGAGGAGAAGGCGGCATGAGCGCCCACGACTTCCACCAACGGGTCATCACCGACGCCGGTGCGGCCGTCCGCGGTCTGACCGTGGCCCTCGGCGAGCGCCTCGGCCTGTACAAGGCGCTGGCCGAGCAGGGCCCGCTCACCGCAGCGCGGCTGGCGGAGACGACCGGCACGAACGAGCGGTACGTCGAGGAGTGGCTGCACGCCCAGCTCTCCGCCGGGTACGTCGAGCGGCACCCGAGCTCGCTCACGTACACGCTCCCCGCCGACCACGTCGAGGTCCTCGCCGACCCGACGGCCGTCACGTACGCCGCCGGGTTCTTCACCGCCCTGAAGGCGCTGTACGCCACCGAGGACCTGCTGGTCGAGGCGTACCGCACCGGTGACGGCGTCGGCTGGGCCGAGCACGACGCGGCCCTCGACACCGGCATGGGCTCCTTCTTCCAGCCCACGTACGAGCACAAGCTCGTCCCGGACTGGCTGCCCGCCCTGCACGAGGTCACCGACAAGCTCGCCGCCGGCGGCACCGTCGCGGACGTCGGCTGCGGCGTCGGCCACACCACGCTCCTCATCGCCAAGGCGTTCCCGCAGGCCACCGTCCACGGCTTCGACTACTCCGAAGAGGCCATCTCGATCGCCCGGGAGCTCGCCGAGGAGGCCGGCCTCTCCGACCGGGTCGTCTTCGAGGTCGCCTCGGCCGACGACTACCCGGGCTCCGGCTACGACCTGGTGTGCTTCTTCAACGCCCTCCACGACATGGGCGACCCGGTCGCCGCCGCCCAGCACGTCCACAAGTCCCTGGACGCGGACGGCACCTGGATGCTCGTCGAGTCGAACGTGTCGCCGCAGGACATCGACACGCAGACCCCCGCCGCCCGCATGTTCATGGCCCTGTCGGCCGTGATGTGCCTGCCCGTCGCGGTCGCGCAGCGCGGCCCGCACGCCCTCGGCAACCACTCCGGCGAGAAGGCCTTCCGGGGCATCGCGGAGGAGGCCGGCTTCACCCGCTGGCGCCGCGCCACGGAGACCGCGGTCAACGCCGTCTACGAAGTCCGGCCCTGAAGCCCCATGGCCCCGCACCCCCCGGCGCCTGAGGGCGAGTGAGCCGAAGGGGGCCGTCGGGGGAACGCGTCCGAGCGCGCGCAGTTCCCGAGGAACGAGGGAGCGAGCACGTACGGACGCGTGAGCCCGACTCAAGGCCCCCGGAGGCGAACCGAGCCCCGAAAAGAAGAGGAGCACCACTATGGGCACTACCGCCCCCCTGCCGGTCACCGACCGGTTCATGGAAGTCCTGGAGCGGCTCAGCGAGCGCTCCGTCGAGGACTACTACAACCCGTACCAGACCTTCCAGTGGCCCGAGACGCTGGAGGAGAACCGTTTCTGGATGACGCCGGAGCTGCTCACCGTCTACGGCACCGAGCACTACGACACCCTCGGTGAGGAAACGCTTCAGCGCCTGTCGAAGTGGGAGTCCATCAACTTCTACAGCCTGAACGTGCACGGCATCCGCGAGCTCCTCATCGAGGTCGTCGGCCGCATCCACATGCCGGGCTTCGAGGTTCCCTCGGACTTCTTCCACCACTTCATCGGTGAGGAGAACGAACACATGTGGTTCTTCTCCGAGTTCTGCCGCCGCTACGGCCACAAGATCTACGGCTCCACCGCGATGCGCGCCGACGCGGCCTGGGAGCCCGAGGTCGAGAACTTCCTGGTCTTCACCCGCATCCTGTTCTTCGAGGAGCTGGTCGACCACTACAACTCCCGGATGGCGAAGGACGACTCCCTCTGCCACACCATCCGCGAGGTCAACCGCATCCACCACCAGGACGAGTCCCGCCACATCGCCTTCGGCCGTGAACTGGTCTCGCTCCTCTACAGCCGGATGTGCCAGTCGGTCGGCGCCGAACGGGTCCGGGAGGTCGAGGCGTACCTCAAGCGGTACGTCGTCTACAGCACCAACTCCCTCTACAACCCGCACGTCTACCGCGACGCCGGCATCCCGGACCCGCTGGCCCTGCGCAACTCGCTGGTCGCCGACGAGCGTCGCCGCCCGCACGAGCGCAAGGCCATCCGCAAGCCGCTCTCCTTCTTCCTGAAGACCGGGATCTTCTCCGACGACGTCCTGCCCGTCGTCTGAGCACACCCGCGAGACCTCCCACCCGAGAGGTGAAGAGATCATGACCGTGACGACCCCCGCGCAAGCCGGGGCCCCCGAGACAGTCGGGGAAACCACCGTCGGGGAAACCCCGGCCGATCCGCAGCGCGAGCCGCAGCCCGCCCGCCCGGGCACAACCCGGGGCCTGCCCTCGCTCGGCCCGGAGGGGACCCGCCTCCTGCGGCTCCTCGACGACACCTTCGAAGGCTGGGGAACGGCCGCGGGCGCCCGCCCGATGACCATGCCCCCGCTCCTGCCGGCCGCCGACCTGGCCAAGCTGGACTACTACGACAACTTCCCGCACCAGGCCGTCGTCGCCGCCCCGCTCGACCTGGAGCGCCGCGCGACCACGCCCTTCTCCGCGGACACCGGCTGCTTCCCGAGCGACGCCCTCGAACCGGCCGCGCTCGGACTGCCCTCGGCGTCCTGCTACGCCGTCTACCTCGACCACCAGGGCACCCAGGTCGCGGACGACACCCTCGTGACGATCTGCTCCTGGTGCTTCCGCAAGGAGACCCACTACGAGGGCATGCGGCGCCAACTCGGCTTCCGCATGCGGGAGATCGTCGCCATCGGCGCGCGCGAGCACGCCGAGACGCACCTCGCCGACTTCACCGCCCGCATCCAGGCCTTCGCGACGGCGCTCGACCTGCCGCTCCGCAAGGAGGCCGCCTGCGACCCGTTCTTCGACAAGGGCGGCTCCAAGGCGCTCCTCCAGCGGCTCACCCCGGTGAAGTACGAGTTCCTGTACGAGGACCTGGCGATCGCCTCGGTCAACACGCACCGGAACTTCTTCGGCGACCGGTGCGACATCACCCTGGAGTCGACCGGCGGAGCGGCCTTCACCAGCTGCGTCGCCTTCGGCCTGGAGCGATGGCTGTCCGCACTGACCCGGCGCCACGGCAGCTGGGAGTCCGCCACCCAGGCGGTGCTCGACGCGAACGCCCGCCTGCGGGCCGATGCGAGTGGCGCGGCCGGGCCGGTGATCTGACGTGCCGGCCCGTCCCGCAGCCCCGCCGGCGGGCGGCCTGGGGTGGGCGAACCTCGGCATGGACATCGTGTCCGTCAACCGTGTCCGCAGGCTCCTCGCCCAGTACGGCGAGACGTTCTTCGAGCGGATGCTCACCCCCGGCGAGCTCGCCGACTGCCGTACGTCCTCCGGGCTCGACGTCCTGAGCCTGTGCGGGCGGATCGCGGCCAAGGAAGCGGCCTTCAAGACCTTACGGGTCAGGGGCAGGTTCCTGCCCTGGCCGGACATCGTCGTACGGCGCTCCGAGGGCGGCTGGCCGCTCGTGGAGCTCCACCGGGCCGCCGCCGAGATGGCCGCCGAGTCCGGGATCACCGAGATCACCGTGTCCATCAGCCACGACGTGGACTACGCGGTGGCGGTGGCCGCCCCGATCATCACGGCCGCCCCGGTCATAGCCCCCACCCCGGTCATCGCCCCCACCCCTTCCGTATCCAGTCCAACAGCAGCAGCTGGTACCAGCTAAAGGAGATCAACCATGGCCGACGGCCTGCAGACGGTGAAGAACTGGATCCTCGACCGTCACCCCGAGCGCGACGACATCGCCTCCGACCTCGACCTGATCGAGAACCGGCTCATCGACTCGCTGTCCTTCGTCGAGTTCGTCTTCCTCCTGGAGCAGGAGAGCGGCACCTCCATCCAGATGGAGACCCTCGAAGTCGAGTCGATCCGCACCCTCGGCGCCATCGAGCAGCACTTCTTCAAGGCCCCGGCGGAGGTCCAGGCATGAGCCGCCGCCTCTTCACCTCGGAGTCCGTGACCGAGGGACACCCCGACAAGATCGCCGACCGGATCAGCGACACCATTCTCGACGCGCTGCTCACCGAGGACCCGTCCTCGCGCGTCGCGGTCGAGACCCTGATCACCACGGGTCAGGTGCACATCGCCGGCGAGGTCACCACCACGGCGTACGCGCCGATAGCGAAGCTGGTGCGCGAGGCCGTCCTCGACATCGGCTACGACTCCTCCGCGAAGGGCTTCGACGGCGCCTCCTGCGGCGTCTCGGTGTCCATCGGCGCCCAGTCGCCGGACATCGCGCAGGGCGTCGACACGGCCTACGAGTCCCGGGTCGAGGGTGCGGGCGACGAGCTCGACGCCCAGGGCGCCGGCGACCAGGGCCTGATGTTCGGCTACGCCTGCGACGACACCACCGAGCTGATGCCGCTGCCGATCGCGCTGGCCCACCGCCTGGCGCGCCGGCTGACCGAGGTCCGCAAGAACGGCACCGTGCCGTACCTGCGGCCCGACGGCAAGACGCAGGTCACCATCGAGTACGACGGGTACCGCCCGGTCCGCCTCGACACGGTGGTCGTGTCCTCGCAGCACGCCGCCGACATCTCCGTCGAGGGCCTCCTCACCCCGGACGTCCGCGAGTACGTCGTCGAGCACGTCCTCAAGGAGCTCGTCGAGGAGGGCGTCAGCCTGGAGTCCGACGGCTACCGGCTCCTGGTCAACCCGACCGGGCGCTTCGAGGTCGGCGGCCCGATGGGCGACGCCGGACTCACCGGCCGGAAGATCATCATCGACACGTACGGCGGGATGGCCCGGCACGGCGGCGGCGCCTTCTCCGGCAAGGACCCGTCGAAGGTGGACCGCTCGGCGGCGTACGCGATGCGCTGGGTCGCGAAGAACGTCGTCGCGGCCGGTCTCGCCCGCCGCTGCGAGGTGCAGGTCGCGTACGCGATCGGCAAGGCGGAGCCCGTCGGCCTCTTCGTGGAGACCTTCGGCACCGGCACCCTCCCGGACGAGCGGATCCAGGAGGCCGTCAGCGAGGTCTTCGACCTGCGGCCGGCCGCGATCATCCGCGACCTGGACCTCAAGCGGCCGATCTACGCGGAGACGGCGGCCTACGGCCACTTCGGCCGCGAGCTCCCGGAGTTCACCTGGGAGCGCACGGACCGCGTGGAGGCCCTCAAGAAGGCAGTGGAGGCGTAGTCCATGCGTATCGCTGTCACGGGATCCATCGCGACCGACCATCTGATGACCTTCCCCGGCTGGTTCAGCGAGCAGCTGCTCGCCGACCGGCTGGACCGGGTCTCCCTGTCGTTCCTCGCCGACAACCTGGAGGTCAGGCGCGGCGGAGTGGCAGCGAACATTGCCTTCGGGCTCGGTGTGCTCGGGCTGCGGCCCGCCCTCGTGGGCGCGGTCGGCGCCGACTTCGAGCCGTACCGGGTCTGGCTCAAGGACCACGGTGTGGACACCGACTCGGTGCGCGTCAGCGAGTCGCTCCACACCGCCCGTTTCGTCTGTACCACCGACCGGGCCCAGAACCAGATCGCCACCTTCTACGCGGGGGCGATGGCCGAGGCGCGCGAGATCGACCTGCGGGACGTGGTCGCGCGCACCGGCCGGCTGGAACTGGTCCTGGTCTCCCCGGACGACCCCCAGGCCATGCTCCGGCACACCCGCACCTGCCGTGACCTGGGGATTCCCTTCGCCGCCGATCCGTCGCAGCAGTTGGCGCGGCTGGACGGCGCGGAGGTGCGGGAGCTGGTGGACGGGGCGCGGTTCCTCTTCACCAACGAGTACGAGACGGCCCTGCTCCTGGAGAAGTCCGGCTGGAGCGAGGCCGAGGTGCTGAGCAGGGTCGGCACCTGGGTCACCACGCACGGCGAGGCGGGTGTCCGCATCCGCGGCGCGGACCGCGCCACGCTCGCCGTCCCGGCGGTGGAGGTCGCCGGGGTCGTCGACCCGACCGGCGTCGGCGACGCCTTCCGGGCGGGCTTCCTCGCCGGAACGCTGTGGGGCGTGCCCGAGCGGTGCGCGGCGCAGCTGGGCTGCGCGGTCGCGGCGACCGTCCTCGACTACGTGGGGACGCAGGAGTACCGGCTGCACCGGGACTCCCTCCTGGACCGGATCAGGACGACGTACGGGGTGGGCTGCACGGCCACCCTGGTCACCCATCTGAGGGGACTGTCATGAGGGGGCTGACGTGAGCACCGCGAGGAGGTCCCTGCGGGAGGAGTTCGCCACGCGGGTCGTGGTGGCCGACGGGGCGATGGGCACGATGCTCCAGGCCGCCGACCCGACGATGGACGACTTCCGGAACCTCGAAGGCTGCAACGAGATCCTCAACCTCACGCGCCCCGACATCGTCGCCTCCGTCCACGACGCCTACTTCTCGGTCGGCGTGGACTGCGTCGAGACCAACACCTTCGGGGCGAACCTCGCCGCGCTCGCCGAGTACGGCATCGAGAACCAGGTGTACGAGCTGTCCGAGGCCGGCGCCCGGATCGCCCGTACCGCCGCCGACGCGCACACGGCGGCCGACGGCCGCCCCCGCTGGGTCCTCGGCTCCATGGGCCCCGGTACGAAGCTGCCGACCCTCGGCCACGTCACGTACGAGCCGCTGCGCGACGCCTTCCAGCAGAACGCGGAGGGCCTGATCCGCGGCGGCGCGGACGCCCTCCTCATCGAGACCTCGCAGGACCTGCTCCAGACGAAGGCGGCCGTCATCGGCGCCCGCCGGGCCCTGGACTGGGTCGGCGTGGACCTGCCCGTCATCGTGCAGGTCACGGTGGAGACGACGGGCACGATGCTGCTCGGCTCGGAGATCGGCGCGGCGCTGACCGCCCTGGAGCCGCTCGGCATCGACATGATCGGCCTGAACTGCGCCACGGGCCCCGCCGAGATGGCGGAGCACCTGCGGCACCTTTCCCGGCACGCCCGCATCCCGATCTCCGTCATGCCCAACGCGGGCCTGCCCGTCCTCACCTCGGACGGCGCCCACTACCCGCTGTCCCCGGCCGAACTGGCCGACGCGCAGGAGAGGTTCGTCCGCGAGTACGGGCCGGCGCTGGTCGGCGGCTGCTGCGGGACGACCCCCGAGCACCTGCGGGAGATCGTGGAGCGGGTGCGGGGCGCGGCCGTCCTCGATCGGCGGCCGACGCCGGAGCCGGGCGCGTCCTCCCTGTACAGCCACGTGCCGTTCCGGCAGGACACCGCGTACCTGGCGATCGGCGAGCGGACCAACGCCAACGGTTCGAAGAAGTTCCGCGAGGCCATGCTCGACGGCCGCTGGGACGACTGCGTCGAGATGGCCCGCGACCAGATCCGCGAGGGCGCGCACCTGCTCGACCTGTGCGTGGACTACGTCGGCCGTGACGGCACGGCGGACATGGCGGAGCTGGCGGGCCGGTTCGCGACGGCCTCCACCCTGCCGATCGTCCTCGACTCGACCGAGATCGCGGTGCTGCGGGCCGGCCTGGAGAAGATCGGCGGCCGGGCCGTCGTCAACTCGGTGAACTACGAGGACGGCGACGGCCCCGAGTCGCGGTTCGCGCAGGTCACGGCCCTCGCGAGGGAGCACGGCGCGGCGCTGATGGCGCTGACGATCGACGAGGAGGGCCAGGCCCGGAGCGTCGAGCACAAGGTGGCCGTCGCCGAACGGCTCATCGACGACCTCACCGGGAACTGGGGGATCAGGGAGTCGGACATCCTGATCGACACCCTCACCTTCACGATCTGCACGGGCCAGGAGGAGTCCCGCAAGGACGGCGTCCACACGATCGAGGCGATCCGCGAACTGAAGCGCCGCCACCCGGACGTCCAGACCACGCTCGGCCTCTCCAACATCTCCTTCGGTCTGAACCCGGCCGCGCGGATCGTCCTCAACTCGGTCTTCCTCGACGAGTGCGTGAGGGCCGGCCTGGACTCGGCGATCGTCCACGCGTCGAAGATCCTGCCGATCGCCCGCCTGGAGAAGGAACAGGTCGAGGTCGCGCTCGACCTCATCCACGACCGCCGCAGGGAGGGCTACGACCCGCTGCAACGCTTCCTGGAGATGTTCGAGGGCGCGACGGCGAAGTCCCTCAAGGCGGGCAAGGCCGAGGAGCTCCTCGCGCTGCCGCTCGACGAGCGGCTCAAGCGCCGGATCATCGACGGCGAGAAGAACGGCCTGGAGGCGGACCTCGATCTCGCGCTCGCGGAGCGCCCGGCCCTGGAGATCGTCAACGACGTCCTCCTGGACGGCATGAAGACCGTGGGCGAGCTCTTCGGCTCCGGCCAGATGCAGCTGCCGTTCGTGCTCCAGTCCGCCGAGGTCATGAAGAGGGCCGTCGCCCATCTCGAACCGCACATGGAGAAGACGGACGCGGACGGCAAGGGCACCATCGTCCTCGCCACGGTCCGCGGGGACGTCCACGACATCGGCAAGAACCTCGTCGACATCATCCTCTCCAACAACGGCTACAACGTCGTCAACATCGGCATCAAACAGCCCGTCTCCGCGATCCTGGAAGCGGCGGAACAGCACCGGGCCGACGTCATCGGCATGTCGGGTCTCCTCGTGAAGTCCACCGTGATCATGAAGGAGAACCTCCAGGAGCTGAACGGCCGCGGCCTCGCCGCCACCTTCCCCGTGATCCTCGGCGGCGCCGCCCTCACCAGGGCGTACGTCGAACAGGACCTCCACGAGCTGTACGAGGGCGAGGTGCGGTACGCCCGCGACGCCTTCGAGGGCCTGCGCCTCATGGACGCGCTCATGGGCGTCAAGCGAGGCGTCCCCGGAGCCGTACTCCCGCCGCTCAAGCAGCGGCGCGTGCCCAAGCGGGAGACGCAGGTCGCTCCTGAGGTGCGGGAGCCCGAGCCGGCCGGCCGCTCCGACGTCGCCACCGACAACCCCGTACCCGAGCCCCCCTTCCTCGGCACCAGGGTCGTCCGGGACATCCCGCTCGCCGAGTACGCCCCCTGGCTCGACGAGACGGCCCTCTTCAAAGGCCAGTGGGGCCTCAAGGACGACGCGACCGTCGAGACGGAGGGCCGGCCCCGGCTGCGCGCGCTGCTCGACCGCGTCGAGCGCGAGGGCCTCGTCGAAGCAGCCGTCGTCCACGGCTGGTTCCCCTGTGTGTCCAAGGGCGACGACCTGATCGTCCTGGACGAGGACGGAGGCGAGCGGACCCGCTTCTCCTTCCCCCGCCAGCAGCGGGGCCGCCGCCTCTGCCTGGCCGACTTCCACCGCGCCGAGGACTCCGGCGAGGTGGACGCGGTCGCCCTCCAGGTCGTCACCGTCGGCTCCCGGATCGGCGAGGAGACGGCCAGGCTCTTCGCCGCGGACGCCTACCGCGACTACCTCGAACTCCACGGTCTCTCCGTCCAGTTGGCGGAGGCGCTCGCCGAGTACTGGCACGCGCGGGTACGGGCGGACTGGGGCATCGCGGGAACGGACCCCGCCGGCATCGCCGGCATGCTCCGCACCGAGTACCAGGGCTGCCGCTACTCCCTCGGCTACCCGGCCTGCCCCGACCTGGAGGACCGGGCGAAGATCGCCGCCCTCCTGCGCCCGGAGCGGATCGGGGTCGAGCTGTCGGAGGAGTACCAGCTGCACCCCGAGCAGTCGACGGACGCGATCGTGGTCCACCACCCGGAGGCGAGCTACTTCAACGCGGGAGGCCGCAGATGAGCGTGACCTTCTCCTTCGAGTTCTTCCCGCCGAAGAGCGAGCGCGGAGAACAGACCCTCTGGGACGCGATCCGCCGCGTGGAGGCGCTGTCCCCGGACTTCGTCTCCGTGACGTACGGCGCCGGCGGCTCGTCCCGCGACCGGACCATCGAGGTCACGAAGCGGATCGTGACGGAGACGACGCTGCGACCCGTGGCCCACCTGACGGCCGTCGGGCACTCGGTCGCCGAACTGCGGGCCATCATCGGCGCGTACGCGGACGCCGGGGTACGGGACGTGCTCGTGCTGCGCGGCGACCCGCCGGGCGATCCGCGCGGCGCCTGGACCCCGCACCCGCAGGGCTTCACGTACGCGTACGAACTCGTGGAGCTCGTACGGTCGTTGGGCGACTTCAGAATCGGGGTGGCCGCCTTCCCCGAGGGCCACCCGCGATCCGCGACCCCGGCCGCCGACCTCGCGCACTTCGTCGCCAAGTGCCGGGCCGGCGCCGACTACGCCATCACGCAGATGTTCTTCGACCCGGAGGACTACCTGCGGCTGCGGGACCGGGTCGCGGCCGCCGGCTGCGACACCCCGATCATCCCGGAGATCATGCCCGCCACCGACGTGCGCCAGATCCGGCGCTTCGCCGAGCTGAGCGACGCCGCCTTCCCCGAGGACCTGGCGCACCGCCTGGAGGCGGCGAAGGACGACCCGGCGGCCGCGTACCGCATCGGCGTCGAGCACGCGACGCGGATGGGCCTGCGGCTGCTCGACGAGGGCGCGCCGGGCCTGCACTACATCACGTTGAACAAGTCGACGGCGGCCCTGGAAATCCACCGGACCATCATGAGTACAAGGAGCGTTGTCCGTGTCTGAGTTCACTGACTTCAAGGTTGCCGACATCGGCCTCGCCGACTTCGGGCGCAAGGAGATCACCCTCGCCGAGCACGAGATGCCGGGCCTGATGTCGATCCGCCGCGAGTACGCGGCGGCGCAGCCGCTGGCCGGCGCCCGCGTCACCGGCTCCCTGCACATGACCGTGCAGACCGCCGTCCTCATCGAGACGCTGGTCGCGCTCGGCGCCGAGGTCCGCTGGGTGTCCTGCAACATCTACTCGACGCAGGACCACGCGGCCGCCGCGATCGCCGCCGCCGGGATCCCGGTCTTCGCCTGGAAGGGCGAGACCCTGGAGGAGTACTGGTGGTGCACGGAGCAGGCGCTGACCTGGCCCGGCGCCGACGGCCCCAACATGATCCTGGACGACGGCGGTGACGCCACCCTCCTCGTCCACAAGGGTGTGGAGTACCAGAAGGCCGGCGAGGTCCCGGACCCGTCGACCGCCGAGAACGACGAGCACCGGGTGATCCTGGAGCTCCTGCGGAACACCACCCTGGACTGGGGCACGATCGCCGCCGCCATCCGCGGCGTGACGGAGGAGACCACGACGGGCGTCCACCGCCTGTACGAGATGCACCGAGAGGGTGCGCTGCTCTTCCCGGCGATCAACGTGAACGACGCCGTGACGAAGTCGAAGTTCGACAACAAGTACGGCTGCCGCCACTCCCTGATCGACGGCATCAACCGTGCGACGGACGTCCTGATCGGCGGCAAGACGGCCGTGGTCTTCGGCTACGGAGACGTCGGCAAGGGCTCGGCGGAATCCCTCCGCGGCCAGGGCGCCCGCGTCATCGTCACCGAGATCGACCCGATCTGCGCGCTCCAGGCGGCGATGGACGGCTACCAGGTGGCGACGCTGGAGGACGTGGTCGAGACGGCCGACATCTTCGTCACGACCACCGGCAACAAGGACATCATCATGGCGTCCGACATCGCCCGCATGAAGCACCAGGCGATCGTCGGGAACATCGGCCACTTCGACAACGAGATCGACATGGCCGGCCTGGCGCGGATCCCCGGGATCGTGAAGGACGAGGTCAAGCCGCAGGTCCACACGTGGACGTTCGAGGACGGCAAGGTCGTCATCGTCCTGTCCGAAGGCCGCCTCCTCAACCTCGGCAACGCCACGGGCCACCCCTCCTTCGTGATGTCGAACTCCTTCGCGGACCAGACGCTGGCCCAGATCGAGCTGTTCACGAAGCCGGAGGAGTACCCGGTGGACGTGTACACGCTGCCGAAGCACCTGGACGAGAAGGTCGCCCGGCTGCACCTCGACGCCCTCGGCGTGCGGCTGACGACGCTCCGCCCCGAGCAGGCGTCGTACATCGGGGTCCCGGTGGAGGGCCCGTACAAGCCGGACCACTACCGCTACTGAGCCGGCATGTGTACGGACTGCACGGACGACACCCGTGACCCCTGGCTCCCGGACCGGCTCCTGAGAACGGAGCGGGACCTGTTGATGCCGCTGCTGCGCCGTACGCCCCCGGAGGCGTACGAACTGCGCACCGCCTGCCCCGGCTGGACGGCCCGGCAGGTCGTCGCCCACTGCGGGGCGGCCCTCGTCCGGATCGTCGAGGGCCGCCTGGAAGAGGGCGTGTTCCTGCCGGAGGCCAACGCCTGCGACGTCGCCGAACGCGAGGACTGGCCGCTCGGGCGGATCCTCGACGAACTCGAACGCGGTCTGACGGAGGCGGGCCCGGTCATCGCCGAGCGCGAGGACGGCCGCCTCGACGCGGTCGCGCTCGGCGAGTGGGTCCACGCCGGGGACGTACGGGAGGCCTTCGGCGAACCGGGGGCGTACTGCGGGGAGAGCCTGGACCTGGCCCTCCCGCTCCTCTCGGTCACGAGCCGCAAACGGGAGACGCCCCGCCTGGTGGGCGTCCTGGCGGGTCGGGAGGACCACCCGGTGGCCCTCGGCAACGAGGTCGAGGGCCGCGACCCGGCCCGCTTCCACGGCGACGCGGCGACCCTGATCCGCATCTACTCGGGCCGCCCGCTGGTCCGCACCCGCTACGAACTGACAGGCGCCACAGAACACGAACTACTCATCTACCGCTGAGGGGCGCGGGGCCGGCGAGGCGGGAGGGGCGCCCGCCCCGCTCCCATGCGTTCCCTCGCCCGAAGGGACCTCCATGCCCGGCACGCTCGACCGACTCCTCCGCGCCGAAGCCCACGCGCGCCCCGACGCCACCGCCGTGGCGTACGACAGCGACACGCTCACCTTCCGCGAGCTGGCGGAAGGCGCCACCGTCCTCGCCGCCTACCTCCGCACCCTCGGCGCCGGCCCGGACGCCCGCATCGGCGTCCACGTGGACCCGTCACTCGAACTGGTGATCGGTGCCTGGGGCGTCGTCTGCTCCGGCGCCGCCTACGTCCCGCTCTCCCCGGAGTACCCCGAAGAGCGTCTCCGCTACATGATCGAGGACAGCGGCGCCCGGATCGTTTTCACGCAGGAACGCTTCAGCACCCGCGTCGCGGAACTCGCCCCGCCCGGCACCACCGTCGTCACCCTCAAGGACGCCGTCCAGCACGCCTGGCGCACGGCGGGCGAGGAACCGCCGGCGTACGACATCCGCGACACCGACCTCGCGTACGTCATCTACACCTCCGGCTCCACCGGCAGACCCAAGGGCGTCATGATCGAGCACCGCTCGATCGTCGCCCAGATGCGCTGGATGGCGGCCGAGCACCGACTGGGCCCGCAGCACACCGTCTTACAGAAGACACCCATGAGTTTCGACGCCGCCCAGTGGGAGATCCTCGCCCCCGCCGTCGGCGCCCGCGTCGCCGTCGGCCCGCCCGGCGTCTACCGCGACCCCGAGGCCCTGATCGACACCGTCCGCGCGCACGGCGCGACGATGCTCCAGGGCGTGCCGACCCTGCTCCAGGCCCTGGTCGACACCGAACGCCTCGGCACCTGCACCACCCTCCGCCGGGTGTACTCGGGCGGCGAGATCCTCTCCCGGAACCTGGCGGCCCAGCTCCTCGCCGAACTCCCGGACGCCGAGCTGATCAACCTCTACGGCCCCACCGAGTGCACCATCAACGCCTCCTCGCACACGGTGGCACGCGAGACCCTCTCCGAAGGCCCGTCCGCGATCCCCATCGGGAGACCGGCGCACGACACGACCTTCCACATACGCGACGGCGAGCTGTGCATCGGCGGGGTCCAGGTGGCGCGGGGGTACCTGGACCGACCGGAGCTCACCGCCGAACACTTCATCACCACCGACACCGGCGAACGCCTCTACCGCACCGGCGACCTGGCCCACTGGAACGACGACGGCACCGTCCAGTTCGCGGGCCGCGCCGACAACCAGATCAAGCTGCGCGGCTTCCGCGTCGAGCTGGACGAGATCGCCCTCGCCATCGAGAACCACGACTGGGTCAAGAACGCCGCGGTCATCGTCAAGAACGAGCCCCGCACCGGCTTCCAGAACCTCGTCGCCTGCGTCGAGCTCTCCCCGAAGGAAGCGGCCCTGATGGACCAGGGCAACCACGGCGCCCACCACCAGTCCAAGGAGTCCAAGCTCCAGGTCAAGGCCCAGCTCTCCAACGCCGGCGCCCGCGACGACGCCGACCTGGCCGGCCGCCCGGCCGTCGCCCTTCCGGGCCGCACCCCGACCGCCCGCATGCGCCGCACGGTCTTCGCCCGCAAGACGTACCGCTTCTACGAGGGCGGCGAGGTCACCCGCGCCGACGTCCTGGCGGCCCTGGCCCGCCGCCCGGAGGGCATCGGCTCCCGCACGGTCGGCAGCCTCACCCTGGCCGACCTGGGGGAACTCCTCCGCTGGTTCGGCCAGTTCACGAGCGAGGAACGGCTCCTCCCGAAGTACGGCTACGCCTCGCCGGGCGCGCTGTACGCCACGCAGCTGTACGTGGAGGCGCGGGGGATCGCGGGCCTGGCACCGGGCACGTACTACTACCACCCGGTACGCCACCACCTGTACCTGACGGAACCGCTCACGGCCACCGGCGACCCGACCGGCGCCCCCGCCCTCCGCCTGACCTTCCAGGGCAAGCGCTCCGCCATCGAGCCGGTCTACAAGAACAACATCCAGGAGGTCCTGGAGATCGAGACGGGCCACATGGTGGGCCTCTTCGAGGAGATCCTCCCGGGCTACGGCCTCGACATGCGCCCCGCCGAGGACGGCGGCTTCGAGGTGGTCCCGTACGACGCGGAGGCGCCCGGGACGGACCCGGAGGTGGACGTCTACGTCCAGGCCCACCCGAACGGCATCACGGACCTCCCGCAAGCCCAATACGCCTACACCAACGGCGAGTTGACCCCCGTCTCCTCCTCCCTCATCGAGAAGAAGCACGTGATCGCCATCAACCAGGCGGTCTACGAGCGGGCCGCGCTCGGCATCACGGTGATCAGCCGCACGCAGGACACCCGGCGCGCCTACGTCGACCTCGGCCGCGCCCTCCAGCGGCTCCAACTCGGCGACCACGGCCTGGGGTTCATGTCCTCCGGCTACAGCTCGAAGTCGGGCCACCCGCTCCCGGCGGCCCGCCGCACGGACGAGATCCTCACGGCGGCGAACCTCCCGACGGGCCCCTCGTACTTCTTCGTCGGGGGCAGGGTCAGCGAGGAGCAGCGGCTCAGCGAGGGCATGTACGAGGACACGGTCCACATGAAGGGCCCGGCGGAGATGATCCGCGACGACCTCGTCCACCACCTGCCCGACTACATGATCCCGAACCGGGTCGTCGTCCTCGACCGGCTGCCCCTGTCCGCGAACGGCAAGGTCGACACGAAGGCGCTCGGCGACCTGGCCGTAGTCAACGCCGGCCTGCACGGCCGCCCGCACGTCCTGCCGAGGACGCGCACGGAGGGCAGGCTCGCGGAGATCTGGGCGGCGGCGCTCAAGTACGAGGAGGTCGAGACGGTCTCCGTCCTGGACGACTTCTTCGAGTCGGGCGGCAACTCGCTGATAGCGGTGGCCCTCATCACGAAGATCAACCGCACCTTCGGCGCCCGGCTCCCCCTCCAGATCCTCTTCGAGTCGCCGACGATCGAGAAGCTCGCCCACCGGGTGGACGGCGCCGCCGCGACCCCCGCCTCCCGGCTCGTACGGCTGCACGCGGCCGGCGCGCGGTCCCCGGTGTACTGCTGGCCGGGCCTCGGCGGCTACACGATGAACCTGCGGCACCTGGCCGAGGAGATCGGCATCGACCGCCCGTTCTACGGGGTGCAGGCCTACGGCATCAACCGGGGCGAGGAGCCGTACGCCACGATCCGCGAGATGGCGGCGGCCGACGTCGCCGCGATCCGCCGCCGCCAGCCCACGGGCCCGTACACCCTCTGGGGCTACTCCTTCGGGGCCCGGGTCGCCTTCGAGTCCGCGCACCTCCTGGAGGCGGCGGGCGAACAGGTGGAGAACCTCTTCCTCGTCGCCCCCGGCTCACCGAAGGTCCGCTCCTCGGAGACGGGCGGGGCGTCGTACGGGAACCCGGCGTTCGTGACGATCCTCTACTCGGTCTTCGCGGGCGAGATCGACCCGACGGTCGAGGCGAAGGACCGCACGTCCTTCGTCGCCCTGGTCGCGGACCGCTTCCCGTCCCTGGACCCGGACCTGATCGCCCGCATCGTCGCGATCGTCGAGGAGACCTTCGAGTTCACGTACACCTTCAAGGAACTCACGGAACGCCAAGTGCGCTGCCCCGTCACCCTCTTCAAGGCGGAAGGCGACGACTACTCCTTCCTGGAGAACACCGAGGGCTGGTCGACCCGCCCCCCGACGGTGGTGGAACTCGACGCGGACCACTACAGCCTCCTGCGCCAGCCCGACCTGAAGGAACTCGTCAAGAAGATCCGCTACCGACTGGGGGAGTAGCGGCGCGTCCCGCAGCCGGTGCCGGGGGCGATCGGGTGGGGCCGGAGGGGATCCAAGGGGTCGGTGTTCATGGGGGCCATCATTCCTCTCCCTCTCCTCCGGAATCCTCGTATCGGGCGGCCATCGCGGCGGCGCGCAGGCGCAGGGCGGTGCGCAGCGACCGCGGGGCCAGGGCTTCCGCGGCCGTGCCGAGCTGCCACAGCGCCCATTCGGCGTGCCACGCGTCCTGGAACGTCACCTTCAGCAATATGCGGCCGTCCGCGTCGGGTTCCTCCGCGCGGACGGCCAGCGCGGTGTCCAGCAGGTCCTCCCGCCGTCCCGGGTTCACGCGCACCAGCACGGTGAGGTGGTTGTCGGAGAGGAACCGCGCGGCGCGCTCGCGCCAGATCCGGTCCAGGTCGACCCGGTTCGGCCGCTCCGCCGGTTCGGGGAGCTCCTCGGCGGCCAGCACCCGCGACAGCCGGTAGGTGCGGTCCTCACCGGATCTCGTGGCCAGCAGGTAGCCCCGGTCCCGGACGGTGACCAGGCCGATCGGGTCCACCGTGCGCCACTCCGGTGTCCGGTCCGCGGCCGCCGCGTAGTGGATGCGCAGCTTGTGCCCGGCGAGTACGGCGCGCCGCACCACGACCATCGTGGTGCCCGCCACCTCCTCCTGGACCAGCCGGCGGGAGAGCAGGTCGGTCTCCGGTTCGACGAGGAACCGCTGGGCCGCGTCGCTCGCGGAGGCCCGGTGGCTTTCGGGCAGCGCGTCGACCACCTTCCGCCGGGCCGAGGCGAGCGCCGGGCCGAGGCCGAACAGCCGCTCGTCGCGCCCCGATCCGGCGGCCAGCAGGGCGAGCGCCTCGTCGTGGTTCAGCCCGGTGAGCTCGGTCCGGAACCCGGGCAGCAACGCGAATCCGCCGTGCCGGCCGCGCTCGGCGTAGACCGGGACGCCGGCCGCGGACAGCGCCTCGATGTCACGGAGCACGGTGCGGGTGGACACCTCCAGCTCACGGGCCAGCGTGTCCGCCGTCAGCCGACCGCGCTGCCGGAGCAGCAGCACCAGGGAAACCAGCCGGTCGGCGCGCATGCGGGAACCCTAACGAAATACATGACAGAGGGTGTCGTGATGCGCTGCGAGGTTCGTCCCACGACGTCGAAGCCGACGGTCGACCGATGAATCGAATGGAGCTGACGTGGCGATGGAACGCACGGCGATCAACCCGGTGACGTGGTCGGAAGCGCTGGGGTTCAACCAGGGGGAGCTCGTCTCCGGGCACACCCGGACCCTGTACGTCTCGGGGCAGACCGCGACGGGCGACGACGGCAAGCCCCGGCACGACGGCGACATGGCCGCGCAGTTGGCGCTGAGCGTCGACAACGTGGAGGCCGTGCTCGCCGGGGCGGGCATGTCTCTCGCGAACCTGGTCCGGCTCAACGTCTACACGACCGACGTCGACCAGCTCTTCCCGCACTACGGCGTGCTGGCGGCGCGGTTGGGCGCCGCGGGGGTGGCGCCGACCTCGACGATGCTCGGGGTGACGCGCCTGGCGATCCCCGGCCTGCTGGTCGAACTGGAGGGAATCGCGGTCGCGTGACGTGAGGTGACGGGACTCCTGGGGTTCCCAGGAGTCCCAGGGAGCCTCAACCCCCTCAGTGGGAGCCTCAACCCCCTCAGTCCAGGCAGAAGATGTTTCCCTCGGGGTCGGTCATCACGATGATCCCCTCGTTCACGTCGTCGGAGTCGAGCCGGTACTCCCGCTTCGCGCCCAGCTTCTCCAGCTTGGCGCACTCCACCTCCAGCACGGCCATCCGCGCGTCCCCGGTCAGACCGGGTGCCGAGCGCACATCCAGGTGGAGGCGGTTCTTCGCGGCGGTCCTTCCCTCCGGGACCGTCTGGAAGTAGAGCCGCGGCCCCTTGCCGTCCGGGTCCGTGATCGCCGCCCAGGTGTTGGGGTGGTCGCCCTGGGGAAGCTGCGGGGGGTTGTACCCCAGCGCCTCGGCCCAGAACGTCGCCTGCGCGCGAGGATCGGCGCAGTCGTAAGTCACCTGGATTTCCTTGGCCATTCCGTCTCCCGAACCCCTCGAAACCTGTGCACGTCCTCGCCCCGGTCGGCTCCCGGAACGCGCGGACATCCTCGCACCGCGCCCCGCGATCCGCCCACCGATTTCGGCGTGCGCGAGGCCGGAGCGCCGTCGCTCGTTCGGGGCCGGTCGCCGTGCGGGGCGGGGGCGCGGCTGTTCTGCTGGTCGGGACCCCGTCCCGCGCACGTAACAGGAGCAGCATCATGGCCGTCATCGTCACCGTCGAGATCCCCGGCGGTACCCAGGCGCAGTACGAGGAGACCACGAGGCTGCTCTCCGCCGAGGAGTGGTTCCCGCCGAACGGGTTCATCGCCCACGCGGCCGGGCCGGACGGGTCCGGTGGCTGGCGGGTCGTCGACTTCTGGGACTCGGAGGAGGACTTCCTCGCGTTCGTGGAGCGGGCCCGGCCGATCTTCGAAGGGAGCGGCGTCCGGACGATGCTGCCGAAGGTGCAGGAGGCCGTGAACGTCATCCTGAAGTAGCGGGTCTCCCGGGAGGGGGAGCCTCGTGAGAGAGCGGGTCTCCCGAAAATCCTTTGCGGGGCGGGGGCCGTGAGCCTCAGGCTTCGGTCCCATGACCAGTCATCCTGCCCGTCCCGTCGCGGACCTGTTCTCCGCCGACGGGCGCCTCAAGGCGATCCCGCGCAAGCCCGCCCGCCGCGAGGCGCTTCTCGCGCACCTCGCCGAGACCCTCTTCGACGCGGACCGGTCCTACCGTGAGTCCGAGGTCAACGAGGCCCTGCTCACCGTGCACGAGGACTTCTCGGCCCTGCGCCGCTACCTCGTGATCGGCGGTTTCCTCGCCCGTACGAAGGACGGCGCGGACTACCGCCGACAGCAGCGGCCCGGCTCCCCCGAAGGCGCGATCCCCGCCGCCGCGTGACGGCCGCGGTGGTGGCCGGCCTGCTGGCCGGCTACGGCATCGCGATCCCGGTCGGTGCCGTCGGCGCCCACCTGGTGGCGGTCGCGGCGCGTTCCCCGTGGCGTACGGGGGCGGGCGCGGCGCTCGGCATCGCCGCCGCGGACGGGCTGTACGCCGTGCTCGCGGTCCTCGGGGGCGCGGCCCTCGTCCCCCTGCTCACTCCCGTGGCGTCCCCGCTGCGCTGGGCGTCGGCCGTGGTCCTCGTGATCCTGGCGGCCCACTCCACCGTGACGGCCGTCCGCGCGTACCGTGCGGGCCCGAAGACCGTCGAGGCCCCGCCGCCGCCGGCGCCGCGCCGCGCGTTCTTCACCTTCCTGGGGATCACGGTCCTCAACCCCATGACGGTGGTCTACTTCACGGCCCTCGTCCTCGGCGGGCAGACGACGACGGGCGCGACGGAAGCGACGGCCTTCGTCCTCGCCGCCTTCGCGGCCTCGGCGAGCTGGCAACTCCTCCTCGCCACCGGCGGCACCCTCCTCGGCCACCTCGTCACGGGCCCCCGGGGCCGCCTGACGACGGCCCTCGCCTCGGGACTGCTGATCGCGGCGCTGGCGGTGGGCCTGGTGATGTGAGCGGGCTCAGACGTCGGGCAGCAGCCGGATCATGTCGATGCCCGGGCGCACCTTGGCGATGGCGGTGAAGTCGTCGTCCACGTGCAGCAGGGTCAGGTGGTGCTGCTCGGCGGTGAGCGCGATGAGGATGTCCATCGGAGAAGGGCCGCGATGGTGTCCGATGCGCAGGAGGTCGCGCTGCACCGCCACGACCTTCGGCCATGGGTCCTCCGGCGCGGGGACCCGGGCGAAGGTCTGACTCAGCCTGGTGGTGAACGGCTCGTGGTCGCGGTCGGCGCGCAGGCTCCGCATCAACTCCGCTTCCACCGGCGGGCAGAGGGAGACCTGGCCGTGTGCCACGCGGCTGGGCCAGGGCTCGCCGATCTGCCGGCGCAGGAGCCGCCACACGGCGGACGTGTCGGCGAGGTAGTTCACCGGCCGGACCGCTCCTGCTCTTCGAGGAAGTCGAAGTCGAGGAAGTCCTCGGCGTTGTCCTGGAGCCAGCGGAGGGCCCGGGCGCGATCGTCGGCGCTGATCGCCGCCGCTATGGTCAGCGCGCGGTTGATGGTGTCCCGTTTGGTCTTGGTGCCGAGCTGCTGCTGCGCGAAGGCGAGCATGTCGTCGTCGATGTCGACCAGGGTCTTGGACACGAGAGCCTCCTGCGGGTCGTATATCTCGACGCAGGGAGTATATATCGCAGCCGTTCCTGCGTCCCGGGTTCCGCGTCGGGGTCATCCCAGGACGTCTCAGCGGCCGGAACCGGCTTGCCCTCGGGCGGGATCAGCAGCGAAGCTCCTGCGCTGATCGTCTGAATTTCGGGGGGAATCGTGACAGGGCGGGTACTCGGCACGGGGCTGCGACAGCGGCATCTGGCCATGATCGCGTTGGGCGGGGCCATCGGGGCCGGGCTCTTCGTCGGGTCGGGGTTCGGCATCGCGGCCGCCGGGCCCGGAATCCTCGTCTCGTACGGGATCGCCGGCGTCCTGACGGTGCTGGTGATGCGCATGCTGGGGGAGATGTCGGCGGCCCGTCCGGTCACCGGCTCCTTCGCCGAGCACGCGCGGTCGGCGTTCGGGCCGTGGGCCGGGCTCCTCGCGGGGTGGATGTACTGGGCGCTGCTCGTCGTGAGCGTCGCTGCCGAGGCCGTCGGCGCGGCGCACATCGTCGAGGGCTGGGTGCCGGCCGTGCCCGGCTGGGTGTGGGTGGCCGCCTTCATGAGCGTGTTCACCGTCAGCAACCTCGCCGGCGTCCGGAACTTCGGCGAGCTGGAGTTCTGGTTCGCCGGCCTCAAGATCGCCGCGATCTGCGGTTTCCTCGTCCTCGGCGCCGTGGTCCTCGCGGGCCTGCTCCCGGGCACGCCCTCGCCCGGGGCCGCGCATCTCACCGGCGACGGCGGCTTCCTGCCGCACGGCTGGCACGGCGTCGCCGTCGGCATGGTCGCCGCCGTCTTCGCCTTCGGCGGCCTGGAGACCGTGACCATCGCCGCGGCCGAGTGCGACGACCCGGTCCGCGCGGTCCGCACCGGCGTACGGACCGTCATGTGGCGGGTCGCGGTCTGCTACCTCGGTTCGATGGCCGTGATCGTCGCCCTCGTCCCGTGGAACGACCCCGCCGTGGCCGACGGCCCGTACGCCGCCGTCATGGCCCGCATCGGCGTCCCGGGCGCCGCCGACCTCATGAAGGCGGTCGTCCTCGTCGCGCTCCTGTCCGCGATGAACGCCAACATCTACGGCTCCTCGCGCATGCTGTACGCCCTCGTCGGCCGCGGCGACGCACCCCGCGCGCTCGGCCGGCTGCGTACCGGAGTCCCTTACGCGGCCGTCCTCGCCTCCGCCGCCTTCGGCTTCGTCTCGGTCGTCCTCAGCCTGCTCTGGCCGCGCACGGTCTTCCCGTTCCTGCTCAACTCCATCGGCGCCGCGATCCTCGTCGTCTGGGCGCTGATCGCCGCCTCCCACCTGCGCCTGCGCGGCCCGTCCGTACGGGCCGTGGCCGCCCTCGCGGGGATCGGCGGCGTGCTGCTCTTCATGCTGGGCGACGCGGCGAGCCGGACCCAGATCCTGACCACGGGCGCGTGGGCGGCGGCCCTGCTGGTGGGGGCCGGGGTCAGGAGCCTCAGGCGGTCGCGTACCGGGCCAGGAACAGATCCACTCCCGAGCTGATCACCCTTGTCAGCTCGGCGTCCTCGATCGCCGCGTCGGGCGAGAAGGTCCGCACGAGCTGCGGCACGCCCACCGTCACCGCGACGAGCTGCTGCACGGCGAGCTTCGGGTCGGGCGCGTCGAGGGTGCCGCGCGCGTTCAGCTCGGTGAAGGCCTCGACGAGCGGGCCGTTGTTCATGTCGTAGCTGACCCGGTACCAGAGCTGGCCGAGCTGCGGGAAACGGTCTATCTCGCCGATCACCAGCCGCCGCAGCGACATGATGTCGGGCCGCAGCAGGATCCGCGCCCAGTCGGTGGTGAGCCGGACGAGCGCGGCCCGCAGATCGGGGGCGTCGGCGATGGTGGAGTTGGCCGGCTCCAGATCGGCGTACGTCTTCGGCAGGACGCCGCCGATGACGGCGAGGAACAGGCGCTCCTTGCTGCCGAAGTGCTTGTAGATCGTCGCCTTGGAGACGCCGGAGCCGCGGGTGATGGCGTCCATGGAGGCCGCGGAGTACCCCTCGGCGAGGAACTCGGCGAGCGCGGCGTCGATGATCGCCTGGCGCTTGCGCGAGGCCGCGTCGGCGGGGTCCGGGATGATCGGGATGCCGTACTCGTCGGTGGCGCCCTGGGCGTCCTGTGCCTCGGCTCCCATGGCGGTGTCCTTAGCTGTGGTGGAGGGGGCCGCCAGTATATGAACTGAACGGTTTGGTCTGCAAAGATCGGCGCCCGTGCGCCCGCACGCCCTACACGAAGAAGCTGTCGTGGCGCTCGCAGAACTCCGTCCGCTCGGCGTCGCTGAGCTCGGCCAGCTGCGCGATCGACTCGAAGTACTCCTCGCGGGGCGCACCGGGGGCGAACAGCATGAGCATGGAGGCCGGTTCCGGGGCCTCGTTGCGGAAGGCGTGCAGCCCGCCGACGGGGACGTAGAGGTGGTCGCCGGAGGTCGCCGTGACCCACTGCTCGCCGTCGAACACCCGCACGCTGCCGGAGAGGATGAAGAACGCCTCCGACATGGCCTTGTGGAAGTGGGTGCTCGGGCCGCCGGCCTCGGGCCCCATGTCCACGCGGTACAGGCCGTAGTCGCCGTCGGTGGAGGTCTTGGTGGACAGGTAGTGGTACGCGGTGCCGCCGGGCCCGGAGACGAAGTCGGGCTCGGTGGCGGCGGGCCGGAAACGGGCGGTGAGCTCGCCCTGCTCGCCGAAGTAGCGGGGGGCGGGGTAGGAGGGGTGGAGGAGGGACATCGGGGGAGCTCCTTGGGATGGGGTGAGGTGGAGTGGGGTGGGGTGAGGTGTGAGGTGGGTGAGGTGGGTGGAGTGCCGGTCAGGGACCGGTCAGGGGCCGGTCAGGGGCCGGTCAGCTGCCCGTCAGAGCCTCCGCCAGGGCCGGGCCCGTCGCCACTCCGATCAGGAACGCGAGGTTGAACAGCCCGATCGCGGTCCCGTGCCGCGCCTCGGGCAGCCGCCCGGTCGCCGGGCCGGTGAGCAGCCCCTGACCGCCGGCCGTGACGAGTGAGCTGGTCGCCGAACCGACCAGGACCACCGCGGCCCAGGGCGCGAAAGAGGCCAGGGCGGCCGCCGTCACGGACCCGGCCGCGAGCAGCAGCCGCGTCCGGCGCGCGCCCAGGGCGGGGGCGGCGCGGACCAGCTGCCAGGACAGGACGGCGCCCACCAGGGTGGCGACCGAGGCCGCCGCGCCCGTTTCCACGCTGCTCCACCCGGTGAGGGCGGCGACGCGGCGCGGAGCCGCGTACAGCAGGGCGAAGTTGACGGTGGCGAGCGCGAGCATGAGCCCGGCGGCGGCGCGGAAGCCGGGGTCGCGCAGGACGTCGAGGGGGAGGGAAGGGCGTCCGGCTCCGGTCCGCGGCGCCGTGGTGCGGCCCGCGAGGCGCAGCGCCGGTATGAGGGCGAGCAGGCTGAGGAGCGGGAGCGCCAGGGTCGCGCGCCAGCCGAGGGTCCCGGCGACGGCCGCGCCGACGAAAAGCCCCGACGTGCCGCCGACCGCGCTGCCGATCGCGACGAGTCCGGGCGCCCGGCCCGAGCGGTCGCGGCCGGCGATCTGGAAGGCCGCGACGTTGAGGCCGGCCGCGCCCGCCGCCTCCAGGGCCCGCCCGGCGACGGCCAGTGGCAGGTTCGGGGCGACGAGGGCGAGGACCGCGCCCAGGACGAGGAGGGCCGCGCCGGCCCGGACGGTCCCGGCGGGGCCGCGCCGCCCGCCCGCGGCGGACAGCAGGGGCGTACCGACCGCCATGCCGATCCCGTACGCGGTGAGCAGCCAGGCCGCCGTGCCCGGGGAGACGGCGAGTCCGCGGGCGGCCTCGGGCAGGGCCAGGGTCGGCCCGGACACGCCCATCGCGGCGGGCGCGGCGAGCAGGGCGAGGACGAGGCCGCCGTACCGGGCGGGGGCGGGGGTGGAGGCGGAGGGGAGGGCGGTGGCTGTCGGGGGAGAGGCCATTCCCCGAATGAACTACACCATTCAGTTCACTGTCAAGACTAAACCGTTCTGTTGACAGACTGAACCGATCGGTTTAGCTTCTTGCTCGTCGAGATGCGACGCCCACCCCACCTCCTGAAGGAGTCCCCGTGACCACCTCCACGTCCAAGATCCTCGCCATCTCCGGCTCGCTCCGCGCCGACTCGCACAACACGCAACTCCTGCGCGCCGCCCAGAAGTTCAACACCGGCCAGGACATCGAGATCTACGAGGGCCTGCGCGACATCCCGCCGTACGACCAGGACCTCGACACCCCCGAACTGCGCCCCGCCGCGGTGAACGAGCTCCGCCGCCGCGTCCTGGAGGCGGACGGACTACTCATCGCCACCCCGGAGTTCAACTACTCCATCCCCGGCGTCCTCAAGAACGCGCTCGACTGGCTGAGCACCGACTGGACCCGCACCGAGGGCCTGCCCCTGAACCGCAAGCCCACCGCGATCCTCGGCGCCGCACCCACCAACTTCGGCACCGTCCGCGCACAGCTCGCGCTGCGCCAGGTCTTCGTCTGGACGGACAGCGACGTCGTCGTGAAGCCGGAGATCCACGTGTTCCGCTCGTACGAGCGCTTCGACGCCGAGGGCAACCTCACGGACGAGACCACGATCGAGCTCCTCCAGCTCCTCCTGAGCAACCTCCAGGCGAAGGTCGACGCGGCAGAGGCCACGTCGTGACCACCACCGCGACGTACGTGGGGACGGCGACGGTCCTCCTCCGGATCGGCGACCTCACCGTCCTCACGGACCCGGCCCTCGACCCGGCCCCCGCCGACTACCCGGCGGTCCGCCCGCTGCACCGGACGGCCGGCCCCGCGCTCACCGCCGACCGGCTGCCGCCCGTCGACCTGGTCCTCCTCTCGCACGACCAGCACGCCGACAACCTCGACCGGTCGGGCCGCGAGGTCCTGGGCCGGGCGGCGAAGGTCCTCACCACTCCGGAGGCCGCCGAACGCCTCGGCGGCCGTGCGGAGGGGCTGGTGCCCTGGGAGAGCCGCGAGGTCACGGTCGGCGCGACCACGATCAGGGTCACGGCGACCCCTGCCCGACACGGCCCGGAGGGCACGGAGCAGGCCACGGGGCCGGTCACGGGCTTCGTCATCGAGTACGGGGCCGGGGTCGGGGCCGGTGGAGGGGCCGGTGGCGAAGGGCGCACCCTCTACGTCTCCGGCGACACCGTCCGCCACGAGGCCCTGGCGGAGATCGGCGAGCGCTTCGCGATCGACACCGCCTTCCTCCACCTGGGCGACGCCCACTTCCCGACCACCGGCGACCTGGCCTTCTCGATGAGCGCACACGAAGGGGCCGCCCTGGCCCGCACCCTCGGCGCCCGCACGGTGATCCCGCTCCACTACGACTCCTGGTCCCACCTCGCGGAGGACCCGGCCCGCATCACGGAAGCCTTCGCGACCCCGGACCTGAAGGGCCGTCTCCGCAGGCTCCGCCCCGGCGTGGCCGAGGCGCTCTAGGGGCTAGGGGGTGACCCGCCCCGCGCGATGCGCCGCCGACGTCAACCAGGCGGCGGTGACCAGCACCGCTCCCGCCGCGAGGACGCCCCGGCAGGAGCGGTACGAGAGCACCGACCAGGACGAGCGGGCGGAGAGCAGGGAGCCGGCGCTCGCCCAGGAGCCGACGGAGCCGACCGACAGGGCGGAGCCGACCGAACCGACGGAGAGGAAGGAGCCGACCGAGCCGATGGAGAGCGTCGAGCCGACCGATCCGACGGACAGGAACGAGTCCCGCGACCACAGGGACAGGGACGAGCTGCGCTGAATGGCCATACTCCGAGCATAGGTTCCGGCGGCGACCGATGAGTTTCTCCGCGGTCCTCGGTCATAGTTCACAGTGGGCGCGGCGCCGAGCACCGCACACGTGACACGAGACCGACTCCGAGACACCGAGGAACCGACATGCGCACCCTGATCAGCACCGCCTTCATCTCGCTCGACGGTGTCGTGGAGGGCCCGGGCGGCGAGCCCGGCTACCGGAACTCCGGCTGGACCTTCAAGGACATCGAGTTCCTGCCCGAGGCCTTCGAGATCAAGGGCCGGGAGCAGAAGGAGGCCGCCGCGATCCTGCTGGGCCGGACCAGCTACGAGGCCTTCAGCCCCGTGTGGCCCGACATGGAGGACTTCGCCGACTACAAGGCGATGCCGAAGTACGTCGTCTCCACCACGCTCACCGAGGACGACCTCGTCTCGAACTGGGGCGAGACCACGATCCTGCGCTCCCTCGACGAGGTCGCCGCGCTGAAGGAGACCGAGGGCGGCCCGATCATCGTCCACGGCAGCGCCACCCTGAACCACGCCCTCTCCGACGCCGGCCTGATCGACCGCTACCACCTGCTCGTCTTCCCGCTGCTCCTCGGTGCGGGCAAGCGGCTCTTCAGCACGACCGACAAGGACACCCAGAAGCTGAAGCTCGTCGAGCACGAGGCCTACGCCAACGGTCTGCAGAAGCAGGTCTTCGACGTCGTCCGCTGACCCGTTCACCGTTGTCGCAATCGTCAGGAGGAGAGCACGTGGTCCAGCTGCTGCGAGTACAGAACTTCATGGTGTCGAGCGACGGGTTCGGTGCCGGTGAGGGCCAGAGCCTGGAGAGGCCGTTCGGGCACGCGGATCCGGGGGAGCTGTTCGCCTGGGCCGGTGCCACGGCGAGCTGGCCCATGCGTACCGATCCCGGCGGCAGCCGCGGCATCGACGACTACTTCACACGCGACTACGCCCGGAACATCGGCGCCGAGATCATGGGTCGCAACAAGTTCAGTCCCCTGCGCGGGCCCTGGCTCGACCACGACTGGCAGGGCTGGTGGGGCGACGAACCGCCGTTCCGTACGCCGGTGTTCGTCATGACCCACCACGCGCGCCCCTCGTTCACGCTCGCCGACACCACCTTCCACTTCGTCGGCGGCGAGCCGGCCGACGTCCTCCGGCAGGCGCGGGAGGCGGCGCGGGGCAAGGACGTCCGGCTCGGCGGCGGGGCCACGACGATCCGCGAGTTCCTCGACGCCGACCTCGTCGACACCCTCCACGTGGCGGTCGCACCGGTGCGGCTCGGTTCCGGGGCACGGCTCTGGGAGTCCCCGGACGAGCTGCTCGACCGGTTCCACCACGAGACCGTCCCGAGCCCGACCGGCGGTGTGACGCACCACCTCTTCTGGCGCCGGTGAGCGGGTAGGCCGTCCTGGGTCCCGGTCCAGCCGTCCTCGGTCCCCCTAGTCCAGCTGGGACATCCGCTTCCTGTTGTCGTCGTCCGTGGACTGCTGGCTGCTGGAGATCAGCAGGATCCCGTCGGGGAGCGCGCCGTTCAGGTGGTCGCCGAAGGCCTTCGTCGCCCGGGTGAGGTCGTCCAGGACCGTGTTGAGCGACGCGGCGATCGCCGCGCCCAGGGCGCCCCTCGCCGCGGCGGTGGCGTGGTCGGCGGAGGCCTTGGCCAGGTGGCCCGCGGTCGTTCCGTAGACCGCGGTGGCGACTTCCCGGAGCCGTCCGGCCGCCCGCTCGTGCTCGGCGTGGTCGACGTGGACGCCCTCGGCGACGGCCCGGCCGGGCCCGGTGACGAGGTCCGTGCCCCAGGACCGTCCCGTCCCCGCGTCGGCCGCCCCGTCGCGCGCCGCGCCGCCGATGCCCGCGGCGAGGTCGGCGGCGACGCCCTGGAGGCCGGCCACGGCAGGGTCCTGCTGGAGCGTCTTCAGCGTGCCGGCGATGCGCTGGTGGCACGTGGCGACGAGCGTCTGCGACACGCTCTGGGCGTTCGCGACGGAGGAGGCGACGACATCCTCGGGCGCGCGGAACATCAGTGCCCCGGAGACGAGTTGGGCGACCGTGACGGCGGCGCACTCGGACGCGACCTGGACGAGCTCCGCCTTGGTCGCGGCGATGGTCGCGGCGATGTCGGCCACCGCGGCGGCCGACAGCCCCGCCACCGCCACGACGGAGCCGACGTCCTGGTTCATGACCTTGTCCCAGTGCTGCCCCAGGGCGTCCATCGCCTCGCCCCTCCCGGACGAGAGCAGCCGCTGGATGTGCTGGTTCGCGTCCCCCGCGTCGTTCCAGATCGCGTCGCCGTACAGGCGCAGGCTGTCCGAGACCGTGTAGTACGGCGCCTCGTCGGCCTCGGGTTTGGCGAGGTACCCGTTGATCAGGGCTTCGTACAGGTCCGAACCGAAGTCGGTCATGGCGTGAACTCCCCCTCGTCACGCGCGTGTTGGTGGCACGCGCCCCCACGTGTGCCGTTCACGGTCTCACGCACCCCGTGCCGCCACAAGAACTCCGCGAGGGGTACGAGGAGGGGTGCGCCTCAGTCGATGTGCACGATCTGGAACGCCTCCGCCATCCGGCCCGGCGGCAGCCCGCCCGCCGTCGCGTGCTCGCCGAGCCAGTCGCGGAGCAGGCCGGCCAGGTCGTCGAAGTGGGCGGTCTGGGAGGTGTGGATGCGCAGCGCCTGGACCTTGCGGTCGAAGACCGGGGTGACGTCCACGTACTGGTTCGGGGTGGGGCCCGTCATCAGCCACAGCTCGTGGACCGTCCACGGCTCCAGGCCCTCCTCCTTCAGGAGCTGCGCGTGCGCGAAGGGGTTGCGGGCCTCGGGGTAGATCGCGCGCAGGCAGGCGTCCCCGACCGCGCGGTGGTCGGGGTGGAGGTCGGCGACGCGCGCCCAGTTGATCTCGGGGGACGGGATGATGGCCCGCTGCGGGCGCACTTCGCGGATGACCCGGCACAGGTCGCGCCGCAGCTCGACGGAGGCCTCGACGAAGCTGTCGGGGTAGCCGAGGAAGCGGACGTCGGCGACGCCGCTGAGCTTCGCCGAGTGGACCTGCTCGGCGCGGCGCAGATCCGCCATCGCCTGCCGGGGGAGCTGTTCGTCGTAACCGCCGGCGCCGCCGTCCGTGACGATGCAGTACGTGACGCGGGTGCCGCGCTCGATCCACTGCATGACGGTGCCGCTGACGCAGAACTCGATGTCGTCCGGATGCGCGGCCACGACCAGCAGGGATGCGGGTGCGCCGCGGCCCCTCTCGAAATCCTCCATGTCCCTCATGGGGCCAGCCTGTTGGGGGTGGCGGGAGCGTCGCAAGGCCAACCCGTGGCGTGAACTGGACATGGCACTTACGCGCCATTCAAAAACTTGGTAGATTCAAATCATTGGGTGCGACCAGTGTGAGATGGACAGTGACTTCGGACGTACGACGTCGGAAGCGCGACTTCGGAATACGGAGGCGACCGCCATGTGCAGGATTCTCGGCACCATCGCCGCGGGAGCGGACCGCCCGGACCCCGCCGAGCTCGCGGCGGTCTCGGCCCGCCAGCGCCACGGCGGCCCCGACGAGCACCACGTGCTCAGCGGGCCCGGCTGGGCGCTCGGCTGCGACCGGCTCGCCGTGACCGACCCGTGCGGCGGGCAGCAGCCCTACCGGCTGCCGCACCTCCCCGGCATCCTCGCCGTGCTCAACGGTGAGATCTACAACCACGCCGAACTGCGCCGCGCGCTCGCCGCCCGCGGCCACCGCTTCCCCGACCGCTGCGACGGCACCGTGCTCCCCGCGCTCTACGCCGAGTACGGCCCCGCCTTCGCCGAGCACCTCGACGGCATGTTCGCCGTCGCGATCCTCGACCTGCGCCCCGGCGGCACCCGACTCGTCCTCGCCGTCGACGACATGGGCATGAAGCCGGTGTACTTCCACCACGACCCGTACGACGGCTCCACCCGCTTCGCCTCCGAGATCCCCGCCCTCCTCGCCTTCGAAGGGGTACGGATCTCCCCGCGCGACGACGCCCTCGACACCGTCCTCGCCACCCGCACGTCCTTCTCCACGCACACCGCCCTCGACGGCGTCAGCGTCCTGCCGCCGGGCGCCACCGCCCTCGTACGCCCGGGAACGGCACCCGTGGTGCGGCGCAGGGGCCCCAGGCCCGCCGCCGCTCCGGGCGACACCCAGGACATCCTGCGCCACGAGGTCCGGCGGCTCGCCCACGCCGAGGTGCCCGTCTGCGCGATCACCAGCGGCGGCCTCGACTCCGGCCTCGTCACGGCGCTCGCCGCCGAGCACGCCCGCGAGACGGACGCCCCGCCGCTGCACACCTTCCACCTCACCTACCGGGGCAAGTGGCCCGGCTCGGAAGCCGCGTTCGCCCGCTCGGTCGCCCGCCGGGCCCGTACGGTCCACCACGAGGTCTCCGTCGACCCCGACGAGCTCACCTCCCTCCTGACCCGCACCGTCCGCCACCTCGGCCAGCCCAACGCCGACCCCATCACCGTCTCCACGTACGCGCTCTTCCGCGCCGTCCGCCAGAACGGCTTCACCGTCGCGCTCGCCGGCGACGGCGCCGACGAACTCTTCGGCGGCTACGACCGGATGCGCGCCGCGCTCGCCGCGCCCGCCGGGGCGGACTGGGCCGGCGCCTACGCGGACGCCCTCTCGGCCGCGCCGCGGTTGCTCCGCGACCACCTCTACACCGCCAACTACCGCGCCCACATCGCCGATCAGGGGTCGGCGGCCGACCGCATCGAGCAGGAACTGCGCTCGGCGGAGGCCGTCGGCGAGGACCGGCTCACCGCGATGACCGCCTTCGAGACCCGCTGGCGGCTCCCCGCGTACCACCTGCGGCGCGTCGACCACCTCTCGATGGCCTGGGCCGTCGAAGCGCGCATGCCCTTCTGCCAGCCGTCCGTCGTCGCCCACGCCCGGGGACTGCCGACGGAGGCGCGCACGGGCAAGCGGGCGCTGTACGAAGCGGGAACCGAGCTCCTCCCCTCCGGGGTCCTCCGGCGCCCCAAACAACCCTTCACGCTCCCGCTCGCGGCGATGCTCGCCCCCGGCAGCCCGCTCCTCGACACCGTCCGCGACCTGCTCTCCCCGGCCCGGCTCGTCCTCGGCGGCAAGGTCCGCGCCGACCGGGTCCAGAAACTCCTCGCCCGCCAGCTGGAACGCCCGTCGCACCACGACGCCCTGGCCCTCTGGAGCCTCGCCGTCCACGAGCTGTGGACGGAGGTCGTCCAGGGCATGCGAATCCCGGTGGGCTGTGCGGCCTGACCCCTCGGGACCTCCACGCCCCGAACCCGCCCGGGCGCGGCGCCGGCGTAGGAGTGTCGTCGGTGTCGGTGTCGGTGTCGGTGCCGGTGCCGGTGCCGTTGTCGTCGGCGCCGTCGTCGTACGGGCCGAGGACGCTCCCGGGCCCACCCTCGTCCTGCGGCTCGACCATCTGCCCGTCGGGGCCCTCGCGCTCGGGAGCGAGTTGGCTCGGCTGCGGCACGCGCTCGCCGGGACGCCGTACGCCGGGCTCAACAAGATCGCGCTGTACGGGCCCGCCGCCACCCCAGGCCGCGACCTCGACTACCGCTTCGTCCAGGCCCTCCCCGGCGGCGCCTTCGACTTCCGGGCCGGCTGCGGGCACTCCCTCCTCGCCTGCGTCGTCGCCGACGGCCGCCCCGGCCCCGTCACCGTCCGCGCCGTGACGACCGGGGACACCGTGCTGTGCGAGCCCGAGCCCGGGCCGCATGGCGCCGACACGTACACGCTCAGTTTCCTCACGGCTCCCACCGCCCCCGGCACCCTCCCCACCGGCCGCCCCGTCGACGTCCTCCGCGGCGTGCCCGTCTCCCTCGTGCGGTACGGCAACCCGTACGTCTTCGTCGACGCCCGCCACCTCCCCCCGGACGACGCCGCCCTCCACGACCGGCTCCTCGCACTGCGCGCCGAGGCCGCCCGTGTCCTCGGGCACCCGCCCCACTCCGCCCTCCCCAAGATCGCCGCCTTCACCGCCGGCCCCGGAGGGCTCTCCGTCCGCTCCCTCACCGTCGGCGGCTGGCACCCCCGCCTCGCGCTCACCGGCGCCGCCGCCCTCGCCGCCGCCGGCGCGCTCGACGGCACCGTCGTCCCCGCCCCCACCGGCCCCGTCCGCACCCCCGGCGGTACGGTGACCGTCTCCTCCGCGCCCGACCGCGTCCGCGTCCACCACAAGCGCGCGAAGGTCCTCGGCAGGCTCGAACTGCCGTGGCGTATCCACGCAACGGCGTGAACGCGCACCCCTCCCGCCGGGCCCCCGCTGTCCTTTCTCTGCCACGCTGAAATGGACCGGCAATCGGTATCCGTGGGGAGAGCAGACGCACATGAAATTCGAGAATCTGCGTGTCGTCGTGACCGGAGCGTCCCGCTATTTCGGTCGCGCGCTCGCCGTCGGATTCGCGCATCTCGGCGCCGAGGTCTACGTCTCGGCGCGGACCGTCGAAGCCGCCGAGCGCACCCGTACCGAAGTCATGGGCTCGGCCCGTGACCGTATCCACGCCTTCGGCTGCGACCTGAGCAAGCCCGCCGAGATCCGGGAGTTCGCCGCCCGCGTCGGCGAACGCACCGACCGCGTCGACCTGTTGGTCAACAACGGCGCCCGCTGGCTCGACGGCATGGACCTGGAGGCGGCCAGCGACCGCGAGATCGTCGAGACGATCGAGTCGACGGCCGGCGGCACCGTCCTCATGGTGAAGCACTTCCTGCCGCTGCTGCGCGGCTCGCTGCGGCCCGACATCGTCAACATGGTCGCCGTCCGCGACGCCGAGGGCGCCTCCGCCGCGACCGCCGGCGCCGCCCACGAGGCCTTCTGGGCGGCGAAGAGCGCCCAGGCCGGTTTCGCCGACATCCTCTCGCGCCGGCTCCGCCCCTCCGGGGTCCGCGTCTTCTCGCTCTTCCCGCCCGACTTCTCCACCTCGGACCCGCGGTTCGCGGAATGGGACGGATCGAATCCGGACGGAATCGCACCCGACGAGAAGCTCACCACCCAGGCCCTTTTCGAATGCATCGTCTATGCCGTCGAGCAGCCGCGTGACTGCTTCATCCGCTCATTCCACTTCGAACCGCGCTGAGCCCACCGCACCACAGCGTCAAGGAGGTCCCAGTCCCATGAGCACTCCCGTCTGGATCACCGCGACCCCTCCCGCCACCCACGGCGAACTCCACATCGGCCATCTCGCCGGGCCGTACGTCGCCGCCGACGTCCTCACCCGCTACCTGCGGGCCGAGGGGGAAGCGGTCCGGTTCACCACCGGCACCGCCGACCACGCCAGCTCCGTCGAGGTCCGCGCGCTGCGCCACAACCGCAAGCCCGAGGAGGTCGCGGAGGGCTACCGTGCCGCGATCACCGCCGACTGGCTCCGCTCGGGTGTGGAGTTCGACCACATCGTGCGCCCGCGGCGCGACAAGGGCTACGGACGCTGGGTGCAGGACCTCTTCAGCAGACTGTTCGCGCAGGGGGTCATCGCCCCGCGCACCCGCCTCCTGCCCTACTGCGAGCCGTGCGACCGCTGGCTGTACGGGGCGCACGCCACCGGCAGCTGCCCGCACTGCGGCGCGGACAGCGACGGCGGCATGTGCCACGAGTGCGCCCGCCCCAACGACGGCGGCGACCTCATCTCGGCGCGCTGCGCGGTCTGCGACACCCCGGCGGTGGCCCGCCGCTGCCGCCGGCTGTACGTGCCCCTGGAGCCCTTCCGGGAGACGCTCGCCGAGTACTGGGCGACGGCGGGGCTCCCGCCCCGGCTCGCCGCCCTGTGCGAGTCGCTCGTCGAGGACGGACTGCCGGACATCGCCGTCGGCCACCCCGCCGAGTGGGGCCTGCCGGTCCCGGTCGACGGCTTCCCCGACCACCGCATCGACGGCTGCTTCGAGGCCGCCGCGATGCACCTCTTCGGCTACGACACGAAGGGCCCGCTGCCCCGCCGCGCCATCCACTTCTGCGGCTTCGGGCACTCCTTCTGCCACGCGGTGCTCCTGCCGGTGCTGCTCCTCGCGCAGGACATCAAGCTGCCGCAGGACTTCAACGTCAACGAGTCGTACGTCATCGAGGAAGGCGTCCAGGAGGGCAACGTCTGGGCGCTCGACCTCCTCACCGAGTACGGCTCCGACACCCTCCGCCGGCACGTCCTCCAGGCCCGCCCGCTGGGCCGCCGCACCGTCTTCCACCGGGAGCGGCTCGCGGCCGCCCGCCGGGAGCTGGACGAGAGCTGGAACAGCTGGCTCGCGCGGCTCTTCTCCTCCGTACGGGAGGAGTGCGGCGGACTCGCCCCGCAGGCGCTGCCCGGCGGCACGGGCTGGGAGATCCTGGAGCGGCGGCTCCACCGGGGCGTGGACGATCTGCGCGAGGCGTACGGCCCCGACGCCTTCGACCCGCGCCGGGCGGTCGCCGTCCTCGACGAGATGGTCCGCTCGGTGGCCGACTTCGGCCACGTCAACGCCCACGAGCGGTGCCGGCCCAGCACGTCCTGCCGTCATCTCCCGGCGCTCGCCGCGCAGTTGGCGGTGGCCTCGGCGCTCTCCGCGTGGGCGCGGCCGGTGATGCCGGAGGGCGCGGACCGGCTCGCGGCGGCGCTCCAGGTGCTGCCGGGCCGGCCGGTCGACTGGCACGCACTGATGGGCCCCCTCCCGGGGACCCGGCTCGCACCGCCCTCGGGCCCGGTCTTCGGGTTCTGATCCCTTCCGATTCCCTTCGACTACTAAGCAACTAAGTACTCCAGTACTCCAGTACTCCAGTACTCCAGTACTCCAGTACTCCAGTACATCGGTACGTCAGTGCGTCCGTACGTCAGTGTTCGAGTCCCCCCTGCCGCGTGACCGTGCGCGCGCGAGCGACGCGCAGGGACACGTGGCCCCACTCCACAGGAGCTCCACGTGTCCCTGCGCGTCGCCATGCTCAGCGTCCACACCTCCCCGCTCCACCAGCCCGGGACGGGGGACGCCGGCGGAATGAACGTCTACATGGTCGAACTCTCCCGCGCCCTGGCCGAACTGGGCGTGGAGGTCGACCTGTTCACCCGCTGCCGGGGCGAGGGCCTGCCCCCGCTCGTCGAGCTCGCCCCGGGGGTCCGGGTCCGCCATCTGCACGCCGGGCCGCGCGGGCCGCTGCCCAAGGAGGCCATGCCGGACCTCGTCGTGCCCTTCTCGCTGGCGCTCCTGAAGGAGGAGCGGCGCTACGACGTGGTCCACTCGCACTACTGGCTCTCCGGGCAGGCGGGCCGGATCGCCTCGGTCGGCTGGCGGATCCCGCTCGTGCACACCGCCCACACGCTGGCCCGGGTGAAGAACGCCTCGCTCGCCGAGGGCGACAGCCCCGAGCCCGAGCTCCGCGTCCGCGGCGAGCTCCAAGTCGTCGGTTCCGCCGACCGGTTGATCGCCAACACGACCGACGAGGCGGAGGCGCTGCGCACGCTGTACGGGGCGGCGGGGGAGCGCACCGAGGTCGTACGGCCCGGGGTCGACCTGCGGACCTTCCGCCCCGCCGGGGGTGCCTCCCGGGCCGAAGGCCCCGGGGGAGGCAAGGCGGCGGCCCGGGCCCGGCTCGGGCTCCCCGCCGACGCGTTCGTCCCGCTCTACGCCGGCCGCATACAGCCGCTGAAGGGCCCGGACGTGCTCGTCCGGGCGATCGCCGAACTACTGCGACAGGAGCCGGAGTTGCGCCGCCGGCTGCTGGTGCCGGTGGTGGGCGGCCACTCGGGTGCGACGCGGGAGGGGACGGCCTGGAAGCTGGCGGGGGAGCTGGGCGTCACCGATGTGCTGCGGGCCTTCCCGCCCGTACCGCAGGAGAAGCTGGCGGACTGGTACCGGGCGGCGGACGTGCTGGTGGTGCCCTCGCGCAGCGAGTCCTTCGGCCTGGTGGCCCTGGAGGCGCAGGCCTGCGGGACGCCGGTGCTCGCGGCGGCGGTCGGCGGGCTGCCGACGGCGGTGTGGGACGGGGTGACGGGGCTTCTGGTGCACGGTCACGACCCGGTGGAGTACGCGCGCCGGCTGCGGTGGCTCGCGGCGCACCCGGAGGCGGTGGAGTCGATGGGGGAGGCGGCGGTCCGCCACGCGCGCGGGATGAGCTGGCGCGCCTCCGCCGCCCGGACCGTCGAGGTGTACCGGGGGGCGTTGGCGGAGGGGCTGGGTCAGGGGTTGGGGCAGGGGCGGCGGCACGCCCCTGCCCCGGCGGCCTCTCTCTCCTGGAGGAACGAGAAGGCCGTAGCTCAAGTCTAGCACCACTTTTGGTTCGACCAAAGATATGGAAGGCTCCGGATCCGCCAATTCCGTTGCTGTGCAGGCGTATTGACGCATCCACGCCATGGCGGGTCCACGCACAGAGAATCCCTGGATCGGTTTCCGGGGCGGGGACAGAATGGAGATGTCTTCAGGGAACGCCCGGCGGCACGGGCCCCGGAAGGCGGAATTCACATTCCCACTCCTGGAGGAATCATGTCTGCTGAGCACGCCACGGGGACTCGCCGGATCGTCCGTCAGTTCGCCCTCGCCGCGGCAGCGTGTCTCGCCGTCGCCGGCGGCGCGGCCCTGGCGACGGCCCCGAGCGCGGTCTCGGCCCCGCAGCACGTGGTGGCGGACGGCGCGTCCGACGGGACCACTGCCACCCCGACCCCCACCCCCACGCCGTCCCCGTCGAACGGGAACGAGTGGGACAAGATCCCCCCGGCGCCGATATCTGCCAATTGAGTCGACGGGAATCCGAAAGAAAGGCTGCGCGGCCGCCCTGGAAAAGGGCGGCCGCGCAGCCATTTCCTTGCGCCTTGCGCCTTGCGCCTTGAGTCTTGAGTCTTGCGTCTTCAGCCTTGCGCCTTGCGCCTTGCGCCAGGCACTGTCTCTGTCACCGGCACCCCGGCGAACCGCCCGCGGGAAATCCCGCGCTCAGTCGACCCAGCCCAGCCGATAGGCGCGCACCCCGGCCTCGAACCGGCTCGTCGCCCCCATCTCCTGCATCAGCTCGGAGAGCATGCGGCTCACCGTCCGCAGCGACACCCCGAGCCCGCGCGCGATCTTCTCGTCCTTCATGCCGGAGGCGAGCATGCTCAGCGCCGCCCGCTGCTGCTCCGAAAGCCCGTCGCCGCCCTGATCCGGTGCGGACCCGTCCCCGTACGGCAGGGCGGTGTGCCAGCAGTGCTCGTACAGCGCGAGGTACGAGCGGACCAGGGCGGGACCCCTGGCCAGTACCGCGCCCGCCGCCGGCTCGGCCGGATCGACCGGCACCACCGCGAACTGCGCGTCGGCGATGATCAGCGGCATGGGGACCGCCGACGCGATCCGCACCTCCACCCCCGCCTCGACCCGGCGCCGCAGATGCTCCGCCACCTCGGGCGAGGCGCAGGCCTGGTCGCTGTACATGGCGCGGACGCGCACCCCGTTCTCGATCTGTCGCCGGTCCCGGCTCAGCACCCGCTCCCCGACCTCGCGCTTCAGCGACGTCAGGTGCATCGACGCCAGGCTGTGCTGGATGACGTCCGTGATGTCCTCAAGGACCTGCTGGATCCGGCGGTAGTCGCTGAGGAGCTCCACATCCGCGTCCGCCCGCGTGAGCGAACCGGCTCGCAGGAACGCCCCCGCCAAGGTCTCCAGGGTGTCGTACGCGCGGTCCGCCTCGTCGAGGTGCTCACGCAGCTGCTCGCGCTCCCGGTGCAGCAGCCGGAGCAGTGCGATCTCCGGGTCGATCACGGCGACCGTGTCGCCGTCGCCTTCGCTGTTCCCGTCGCCGCCGCTTGCCTGCGGCCGGCCACCGCCGTTACCGCCGGCGCCGTCACCGCCGCCGCCGGCGGCCCGGAGCTCGCCGCGGGAGCCGTGCTGGGCCGGATTGGTCGGCACGATGAGCCCGAGGTCGGACAGTTCGCACCGACATCGCTCGTACTCCTCGGGGGAGAGCCGGAGTTGGGCTCCCACCTCGCCGAGGCTGGACACTCCGCGCCTGCGCAGTTCCTGGTAGAGGTTCACCACAGCATCGGGTGAGCCTTCCGGGTGATCGGTGCCGTTCCCCGTACCCGAGTACTCGGTCCCGTTCCCCGTACCCGTACCGCCGCCGGTGGTGATCAAGGCGAAGTGACCCCCTGTTCCCTCGAGTCGCGCCGCCGTCACCCTGTCACACGGCTGGGCGGCCGTCCGTCATGCCGATCCGACCGGTCCGACCGGTCGGGGATCCATCGTGCGTCATCCGAACTCCCCGGTGGTATCCCGCCCTTAGGGCCGCTCGACTCCGTCGCCGTCCAACAGGCCGAGCCGGGCCGCCTTCACGCCCGCCTCGAAACGGCTCGCCGCCCCCAGCTCCTGCATCACCTCGGAGAGCAACCGGCTCACCGTCCGCAGCGAGACCCCCAGATTGCGCGCGATCTGCTCGTCCTTGATGCCGGAGGCGAGCATCAGCAGCGCCGCCCGCTGCTGCTCGGAGAGCCCGTCGCCGCCCTTCTCCGGCGCCTCCTCCTCGCCGTACGGGGCGGCCGCCGTCCAGCAGTACTCGTACAGGGCGAGATAGGAGCGGACGAGGCCGGGGCCGCGCGCGAGGATCGCGGCGGAGGACAGGTCGTGCGGATCGGTGGGCAGGAGCGCGAAGTTCTCGTCGGCGAGGACCATGTTCATCGGCACGACGGAGGCGAACCGTATCTCCACGCCCAGCGCGGCCCGCTCCTCCAGGTGCTGCGCCATCTCCGGCACCGAGGCGGCCCGCCGGCTGTACATGGCCCGGATCCGGACCCCGCGGTCGGCCCACAGGCGGTCCTGGGCCAGCTCGCCCGGCAGCTCCTCGCGGCGTACGGAGCCGGTGTGCATGAAGTGCGCGGCCGTCCGGACGGAGTCCCTCAGCTCGGCGAGGCTGCGGCGTACGCGGTGGGGGTCGTCGACGATCTCGACCTCGATCTCGCCGCGCGGGGTGGCCCCGGCCCGCAGAAACGGTCCGGCGAGGGCTTCGAGGGCGGTGTGCGCGCGGCTGGTCGCGGCGAGGCGTTCCTGGAGCCGGTCGCGCTCCCGGCGCAGCAGCCGCAGCAGGGCGACATCGGGGTCCACGACCGCGTTCGGGTCGAGGGAGGGGGCGGTCAGTCCTAAGGAGGCGAGTTCGTCACGACATCGCTCCCGCTCCTCGGCGGAGAGCTCCAGCCGGTCCGCGACCTGGTCGAAGGTCGTCCCCGGACGGGCGCGGAGTTCCTGGTAGACGGCGAGAGCCTGTTCGCTGCCCGTACGGGCCACGGCGGTGTTTCTGGACACGGCGCAGCAGACTCCCCTCGGATCCCCCTGGATCCTCATGAATCGCCCCGCTAGACCCTGCCATACATTCGAACGACACGCACGGAGTTGACCGCAGCTCAGGACGGTTCGCGGTGCCGGCGGGCAGGAGCGGGCGAGGGCGGAGACGGGCCGGGAACCGCTCAGGCGGCGGGGGCGCTCGCCCGGCAGTCGGGGCACAGGCCCTTGAACACGATCTCGGCGTCCTCGACCCGCCACTCCGGCAGCGCGCCCCGGGGCGGCTTCGGCGCGGCCGCGTCGACGTTCTCCACGCGGCCGCAGGTGACGCACAGCGCGTGCTGGTGCGCGGGACCGGAGATCTCGAAGACGGCGGGCAGGCCGGGGCGGTCGAACTTGCTGACCAGGCCGGTCTCCTGGAAGTGCCGGAGCATCTCGTACACGGCCTGGCTGGTCAGCGTGCCGAGCCGCTCGCGCGCGGTCGTGGTGATCGCCTCGACGTCGAGATGGCCGCCGGCGGCGAGCACCGTGAGCACCTCCAGGCGCGGGCCCGTGACCCGCAGCCCGACGTCGCGCAGGCGCTGGATCACCGCCTCGCGGCCCGTCAGCTCTTCCGCGACTGCCATCTTCTCCGCCCGCCACCTGGTCGGCTCAAACTTTTGTTGGCATCGTACCTCTTGCTCGTCAAGCGCGTCAGGCGCTCTTCGGCCGCTTGTCGGCCGTCCGTCGGCCTTCCGCCCGTGGCCCGTACGTCACGCGCCCGTGCACCACGCGCCCGTGCACCACGCGCCCGTACGCCACGCGCCCGTGCACCACGCGCCCGTGCACCACGCGCCCGTACGCCACGCGCCCGTGCACCACGCGCCCGTGCACCACGCGCCCGTGCACCACGCGCCCGTACGTCACGCGCCCGTACACCGGCGGCCCGTCCGTCAGTCGTCCGTCCTGCACACCAGCAGCACGCTCTCGGTCCGGTCGTCGATCCGGTGGCGCCGCCGGCCCTCGATGTGCAGGCCGGCCGAGTGCAGCTCCGCCGCGAGCCGCTCCGGATCCACGATCCACTTGTCGGTGGTCAGCACGACCCGCTCGGTGGAGAGCTTGCCGGTGCGGGCCGTGTAATACGTGATCCGCTCGCTCATCGACGGCAGGTCGAACACCTGCCGCGCCACCACCCACTCGTCGATCCCGTCGAAGCGCGGCACCTGGAACGCCCAGGTCCGCCGCGGCTCCGCGATGAGTCCGGGCAGCTGGTGCGCCGTGTAGTCGAGGGCGAGCGCCCCGCCCGTCTCCAGGTGGGAGGCGACCTCGCGCAGCAGCTCCGGCCGGTGCGCGGGCGGGACGGCCGTGACCATCGCGCCCGCGAGGAGCGCCAGCCGGTAACTCCCTTCGAGCCGCAGCTCGGTGAGGTCGGCCCGATGGGTGACGACGAGCCCGGCGACCTGCGGGCCGATCCGGCGGGCCCAGCCTTCGAGGCGCTCGAGGGCCGAGGCGTCCCGGTCCACGGCTTCCACGGCGAAGCCGTGCCGGGCGAACGGGACGGCGAGCCGCCCGGCGCCGGAGCCGAGGTCCAGAACGGGTCCGCCGGTGGAGCGGGCGAGGCTGAGGTACCGGACGATGTCCGCGCTGTGCGGGCCGAGCAGGGCGTCGTGCAGCCAGACGGAGTTCTCGTCGGCCGGGGAGACCGATTCGAGCCCGGGCAGGGTGTCGGACTTGATCCTGATGCCGGCCCCGGGGGCGGGCTCCCGCTCCCGGTCGTATCGGGACGGCAGGACCGGAGCGAACGCTGCGGGCACGACGGGCAGGGAAATGCCGCTCGGTGTGTGCATCGCTCCTCCAGGGGCTCGCTCGGTCCATGCCGTCCGGACGAGGTTCCCGTGCCGCCGGGACCGCGCCGCTGGACCCATCCTGACCTGGCGGGGAGCGCCGATCCACCGGATCGGGCTGCGTGAACACGCGATGGCGTGGATCTGCCACGACCGTCAGTTCGACGGTCACGGAAGCGAGTTCGACGGTCGCGACCGTCCGTGCGGCGGTCGCGCGGGCCTGCGCCGGGGAAGGCGCGGCGCGTCAGACCTTCCTGCTCCAGCGCGTGGGGCCCAGGGGCGCGAAGCCCTGGTGGGTGTAGAAGGGGAGCGCCGGGTCCGTCTCCGCCGGGAGTTCGACCCGCTGGTCGTGCGCGCCGTAGCTCCGCATCCGGTCCGTGGCGGCGGCCAGCAGGGCCGTACCCACTCCGCGGCGGCGGGATCCGTCCGCCACGGCCAGCGCGTACACCTCGCCCTCGCCCGGTACCGGCACCCCGCCCGCGGCGACGCCGACGACCGCGCCCTCGGGGTCGGTCGCGACGAGCCAGCCGAGCCAACCGGGCGCGCCGCCCGGAATTTCAATTTCCGCGCGTATGCGGGGGAGTGCGCATTGGGCCGAGATCAGCCGTCGCATCGGGACTTCGTCCAGAATTCCCGCGTAGCTGCTCCGAATGACGTCCGCGAGCAGCCTGGATATCGTCGTCGCATCGCCGGCCGCGGCCGTTCGAACGCCAGCCAGCTGCATAGGTTTCGTACCCTTCGACGTGCCGAGCCAGAGCCCCAACATACCCACAATAGCCGTGAATTAAGTTGCCCGTGACCGATGCGAAATCTACGAATTCGCTTAGTAAATAACGGTGTTCGGAGGGTCGGACGGTGAAGCGAGCAAATTAGCCGGGGAAGGAACAGCAGGCGACGATCAGCGGCATCATCACGAGCGCCGCCGACGCGATGGTGAACAGCCCGCGCAGGACGGGGTGTCCCGCGCTGTACGGGGTGAGGATGCGCCGCATCCGCAGCGCCGCCGACGGGCCGCCCGCCGCGAAGGCGGACCGCGGCGCCCTTCCGGAGGCGAGCGCGTACAGCGCCGTGGCGAGCGCGTCGCGCGTGCATCGCCGCAACGCCCGGTCGTCCGCGGTCATTTCGAGCAGCAGTGGTACGGACGTCCCGCCGTGCCGCGCGAGCGGGAGGCGCGGGTAGACGGCCGTGAAGGCCTCCGCCGCGGCGACGAGGAGGTGGTGCCGCCCCGCGATGTGCGCCCGCTCGTGCGCGAGGGCCGCCGCGAGCTGGGCGGGTGTCAGCGCGTGCACGGCCCCGGAGGAGACGACCACGCGGCGCGAGCGGCCCGGCAGGCAGTAGACGGCGGGGCGGTCGTCGTCGAGGACGGTGGCCCGCAGGTCGGGGTCGTACCGTCCGACGAGCCGCAGCACCCCGGCGTGCCGCACGCGCACCCGCCGGGCCCGCGCCAGGCGCCGTACGAAGGCGGCGGCGGGCAGCGAGACGACGGTGAGGGCGATCGCGACGGCGAGCTGCTCGCGGCCTTCGAGGGCGAACAGCCGCTCGGAGGTGGGGAGTCGGAGCGTGAGCACCATGTCGGTGAGGCGGTGGCTGCTCTCGCCGGACAGGACCAGCTGGGCGGGCAGCAGGGCGGTCGCGGCGGTGAAGACGGCGCCGCACGCGGCCCACACGGCGAGCGCGAGGCGGGGCACCTGCTGGGCCCAGCGGGCCCGGGCGACGAACCAGGGCACGAGGAAGCCGGTGAGGAGGACGAGCCCGAGCGGGACGAGGGCGTGGTGGTTCACGCGTCACCGCCCGCGCCGGGGTGGCCGGGGCCGCCGCCCCGGGTCGCACGGAGCGCCGCGTCCAGGGCGGCCATGTCCTCGTCCGAGATGACCTCGACGAACCGCAGCAGGGCGGCGGGCCGGTCCTGGCTGTCGCCGAGGGCGTCCCGCATGAGGCCGGCGGTGTACTCCTCGCGGCTGCGGACGGGCTCGTACAGCCAGGCCCGGCCCGCCTTCTCGCGGCGCAGCCAGCCCTTGCGGTGCAGGATGTCCGCCACCGTCATGACGGTCGTGTAGGCGACCCGGCGTCCCCGATTGATGTCGTCGACGATCTCGCGGACAGTGGCGGGCCGCTGCCAGGCCCACAACCGGTCCATGATCTCGGCCTCCAGCTCTCCCAGCCGGCGCACGTGGATCCCCTTCCCCCTGGGCGGCTCATCGTACGGGCCGCCTCCCTCGCTCAGGTATACCCCCCAGGGGTACGGTGGCGGGATGTCGACCTTCCTGAGCGCCTCCGTGACCGGCCCCCTGACCACCCTCACGAGCACCTTCACCACCACCCTCACGAGCGGCCTCATGAGAAACCGCCCCTGCGTGAAGCTCTGCGGTCCCGGTCTTCCCGGTTCGGCGGAGCTGGTGCTCCTCCGGCAGGTGCTCGGGCTCTGTCTCCGCCTGAGCATCACGCTGTCCGCTGAGTGCCCTTCGCGCAAGGGCGGTTGATACTGCCGCGCTCCTTCGAGGCCTGCTGAGAGGCCTGCTGGGAGGCCTGCTGGGAGGCCTGCTCCGTCAGCTCCGGATGAGCCGGGCGATGGCCTTCGAGGCCTCGCCCACCTTCACCTTCGCCTGGTCCCCGCCCTGGGCGATCGCCTCCGTGACGCAGCAGCTGAGGTGCTCGTCCAGGAGGGCCACCGCGCAGGACTGGAGGGCCGCGTTGATGGCGGAGACCTGGGTGAGGACGTCGATGCAGTACACGTCCTCGTCGACCATCCGCTGCACCCCCCTGACCTGGCCCTCGATGCGCCTGAGGCGTCTGATGATGTCTTCCTTGTGCTGTCCGTAACCGGCCACGGCGGGCTCCTCGGAGATTGGCGCGGAAGGGAGTGCGTCAGCGGTCGGCGGCCTGGAAGCCGCGCAGGCGCAGGCTGTTGCCGACGACGAAGACCGAGGAGAAGGCCATCGCGGCCCCCGCGATCATCGGGTTGAGCAGTCCGGCCGCGGCGAGCGGCAGGGCGGCGACGTTGTAGGCGAAGGCCCAGAAGAGGTTCGACCGGATCGTGCCGAGGGTCTTGCGGGAGAGCCGGATCGCGTCGGCCGCGGCCCGCAGGTCGCCCCGTACGAGGGTCAGGTCGCCGGCCTCGATGGCGGCGTCCGTGCCGGTGCCCATCGCCAGGCCCAGGTCGGCCTGGGCGAGCGCGGCGGCGTCGTTCACGCCGTCGCCGACCATGGCGACCGAACGGCCCTCCGCCTGGAGCTTCTTGACGACGTCGACCTTGTCCTGCGGCATGACCTCCGCGATGACCTCGTCGATGCCGACCTCGGCGGCGACGGCCTCGGCGACCGCCTTGTTGTCGCCGGTGAGCAGGATCGGGGTGAGCCCGAGGGCCCGCAGCCGCCGGATGGCCTCGGGGCTGGTCTCCTTGACGGCGTCGGCGACTTCGAGGACCGCGCGGGCCTCGCCGTCCCAGGCCACGGCGATCGCCGTCTTGCCGGCCTTCTCCGCGGTGTCCTTGGCGGTCTTGAGCTCCGCCGGGAGGGCCATGGCCCACTCTTCGAGGAGCTTCTCGCGGCCGACGAGGACGGCGTGGCCGTCGACGACGCCCTGGACGCCGAGACCGGGGATGTTGGCGAAGTCCTCGGGGGTGGGGAGCGTGCCGACCCTGGCGGCGGCGCCGGTGGCGACGGCCTGGGCGATCGGGTGCTCGGAGGAGTGCTCCAGGGCGCCCGCGAGCCGCAGCACGTCGGTCTCGTCCACGCCTTCCGCGGTGTGGACCTTGATGAGCGTCATGCGGCCGGTGGTGACGGTGCCGGTCTTGTCGAGGACGATCGTGTCGACCTTGCGGGTGGTCTCCAGGACCTCGGGGCCCTTGATCAGGATGCCGAGCTGGGCGCCGCGGCCGGTGCCGACCATGAGGGCGGTCGGGGTGGCCAGGCCGAGGGCGCAGGGGCAGGCGATGATCAGGACGGCGACGGCGGCGGTGAAGGCGGCGGTGAGCCCCTGGCCGGTGCCGAGCCAGAAGCCGAGCGTGCCGAGCGAGAGCGCGATGACGATCGGGACGAAGACGGCCGAGATCTTGTCGGCGAGGCGCTGGGCGGCGGCCTTGCCGTTCTGCGCGTCCTCGACGAGCTTGGCCATGCGGGCGAGCTGGGTGTCGGAGCCGACGCGGGTGGCCTCGACGACGAGCCGGCCGCCGGCGTTCAGGGTGGCGCCGGTGACGGAGTCGCCGACGGAGACCTCGACCGGCACGGACTCGCCGGTGAGCATGGAGGCGTCCACGGCGGACGAACCCTCGACGACGGTGCCGTCGGTGGCGATCTTCTCGCCCGGGCGGACCAGGAAACGGTCCCCGACCTGGAGGTCGGCGGTCGGTACGGTGACCTCCTGGCCGCCCCGCAGGACGGTGACCTCCTTGGCGCCCAGCTGCATCAGCGCCTTGAGCGCGGCGCCCGCCTTGCGCTTCGAGCGGGCCTCGAAGTACCGGCCGGCCAGGATGAAGGCGGTGACGCCCGCCGCGGCCTCCAGGTAGATGTTCCCGGCGCCGTCGGTACGGGCGATGGTGAACTCGAAGGCGTGCGTCATCCCCGGCGTACCGGCGGTCCCGAAGAACAGCGCCCACAGCGACCAGAGGAACGCGGCGATCGTGCCGACGGAGATCAGGGTGTCCATGGTGGCCGCGCCGTGCTTGGCGTTGGTCCAGGCGGCCTTGTGGAAGGGCCAGGCGGCGTAGACGACGACCGGCGCGGCGAGCGTGAGGCTCAGCCACTGCCAGTACTCGATCTGGAGCGCCGGGACCATCGCCATCGCGATGACGGGGACGGCGAGCGCGACGGCGGTGACCAGCCGCTGCTTGAGGGGCCGCAGCTCCGCGTCGGCCTTCTCCTCGTCGGAGGGCCCTTCGGGGGCGCCGGGCGTCTCGCTCTTCGGCGGCGCGGGCTCGGCGGCGGTGTAGCCGGTGGCCTCGACGGTCGCGATCAGGGCGGCGACGTCGATGTCGGCGTCGAAGGTGACCTTGGCCTTCTCGGTGGCGTAGTTGACGGTGGCCTCGACCCCGTCCATGCGGTTGAGCTTCTTCTCGATACGGGCCGCGCACGAGGCGCAGGTCATGCCGCCGATGGCGAGCTCGACCTGAGCCGTGCCAGGTGTCGTCGTTGTCATGAGTACTGCTCCTCGTGAGTACGGGGTCGGGGGCCGGGACCCGGGCGTGGTGGGCGGGTCCCGGCGGCCGAGGTGGGGCGGCCGAGGGCCCGTCCGGCCCTGATCCGCCGGGGAGGCCCTAGGCGCGGCCGGTCAGCTCGTAACCGGCGTCGTCGACGGCGGCGGCGATCGCGGCGTCGTCCGGCTCGCCGCCGGTGGTGACGGTCACCAGGCCGCCGTTGACGTCGACGTCCACGGCGATGACGCCGGCGAGCGCGCTGACGGACGTGGTGATCGCGGTCCTGCAGTGGCCGCACGTCATGCCGGAGACGGCGTAGACGGTCGCGGTGCTCTCGGCGATCGCGACCGTGGTCGTGTCGGTGGCGTTGGTCGAGCAGCTGTTGTCAGGGGTGCAGCAGGAGCCCATGGCTTCCTCCTCGGTCGGTTCCTCCGGACCGGGATACCCTCGGGGGGTATCCGGTTGTGAGTCCATGTATACCCCCCGGCGGTATCCGGCGCAAGCGGATCCCCGGCTTGACTTGATACCCCCCAGGGGTATGGTGAAGTGCATCGAACGGTTACCGCGCCACCCCCGCGCACCCACCCCACGTATCGGGAGAGCAGCCATGAACACCGGTGTGAAGATCACTGCCTATGCCGCCGCGCTCGCCGCGACCTTCGGGGCCGCGTACGGGGTCGGCAAGGGTGTCGGCCCCGTCGAGGAGCCGAAGAAGGCCGAGCACGGCGACCACGCCGCGGCCCCCTCGGAGGGCCAGGCCCCCTCGAAGAGCCCGGCCGCGGCCGACGGCCACGCCGGTCACGAGGAGGGCGCGACCGCGGAGACGCCCGCCGCTGCCGCCGCGAACCTCCCCGGCGGACTCCAGGTCTCCGACGGCGGCTACACCCTCGCCCTGGAGACGCCGACCCCCGCCACCGGCAAGAGCGTCCTGAAGTTCTCGATCAAGGACGCGGCCGGGAAGAAGGTCACAGCCTTCACCACCGAGCACGGCAAGGAACTGCACTTCATCGTCGCCTCGCGCGACCTCAACACCTTCCGCCACCTGCACCCGGTGAAGGCCGCGGACGGCACCTGGACGACCCCCGTCGACCTGCCCGCGGCCGGCGGCTACAAGGCCTTCGCCGACTTCAAGCCCGCCGCCCCCGGCGCCAAGGGCGTCACGCTCGGCGCCGACCTCGCCGTACCGGGCGCGTACGCCCCGAAGCCCCTGCCGGCCGTCGTCCCGACCGCGGCCGTCGACGGCTACCAGGTCCGCCTCGGCGGCACGCTCGACCCGGGCAAGGCCGGCGAGCTCAAGCTCACCGTCACCAAGGCCGGCAAGCCCGTCACCGACCTGGAGCCCTACCTCGGGGCGTACGGACACCTCGTCGCCCTGCGCGACGGCGACCTCGCCTACCTCCACGTGCACCCGAACGAGGGGGGTCCCGGCCCGGACGTCTCCTTCACCGCGACGGCGCCCAGCGCCGGGACGTACCGTCTGTTCCTCGACTTCCAGCACGAGGGCAAGGTCCGGACGGCGGCCTTCACGGTCACCGCGGGCGCCGCGAAGGCGACCGCGCCGGCACCCGAGGCGACCGTCCCCGCAGCCGGTGATGCCACGGACGATGCGGGAGAGCACACGCACGGCTAGTCTGGTCATTGGACTAGACCTGTAGCCGTCATTCATGGAGGAATGGGCAGCGATGAGCAACCGTGCAGTCCTTGAGGTGATCGCCCTCGACGAGGAAGACGCGGTCGCTGCCCAGGTCGGTGGTGCCGACCGGCTCGAACTCGTCACCGACATGGCGGCGGACGGGCTCACCCCGTCGAGGGCCGGCTTCGCCGCCATCCGCGCCGCCGTCGACATCCCGCTGCGCGTGATGCTCCGCCTCACCGACGGGTTCTCGGCCGGCGGCCCCGACGGCATCGACGCCCTCGTCGCCCGGGCCGCGGAGCTCCGCGAGGCCGGTGCGGACGAGTTCGTCCTCGGCTTCCTCACCCCTGACGGCGAGCCGGACCTGGTCGCCGTCGAGCGGCTGATCGCCGTCCTCGACGGCGCCCGCTGGACCTTCCACCGGGCCGTCGACCGGGCGGCCGACCGCGACGGGCTGCGCAAGCGGCTCGCCGACCTGCCGGGCCTCGACACCTACCTCACGGCGGGCTCCGCCACCGGCGTCGACGACGGCCTCGCCACCCTCAAGGCCGAGGCCGCCCGCTCGGGCGAGCTGGGCTACGAGGCCCGGATCCTCGTCGGCGGCGGCCTGCGCCTCGACCACCTCCCCGAGCTGCGCGCGGCCGGCCTCGACGCCTTCCACATCGGCGGCGCGGCCCGCCCCCAGGGCTGGGCCGCCCCCGTCTCGGCGGACGCGGTACGGGCCTGGCGCGAGGCCGTCGACGCGTAAGGACGACGCGTAAGGACGACGCGTAAGGACGCGTACGGACGCGTACGGACGCGTGAGGACGCGTACGGACATGTGAGGACGCGTACGGACGTGTAAAGGCGTCACGTGGGGCCGGGGTGTGGGGCGTGCGCGCACGTCCGGCACCCCGGCCCCGCTCGTAAACGCGTGGCCGGGGGTGCGGCCGGATCGTTAGCCTCCCCGCCATGGCAGCCACCAGCAAGATGCAACCCGACGAACTCGACATCGACACCGCGCTCGTCGAGCGTCTCGTCGCCGGACGATTCCCCGAATGGGCCGGCCTGCCGGTGCGGGCGGTGGACTCGGCCGGCACGGACAACGCGATGTTCCGGCTCGGCGACGACCTCGTCGTCCGCCTGCCCCGCGTCCCGTACGCGGCCCGGCACGTCGAGAAGGAGCAGCGCTGGCTGCCGCTCCTCGCCCTGCACCTGCCGCTGGACGTGCCCGTCCCCGTGGGGCGGGCCGAGGGCGGCGCGGAGTTCCCGCTGCCCTGGTCGGTCTACCGCTGGCTCGACGGCGCCGACGCCTTCGACGCGCCGCTCGCCGACCTCGCCCACGCCGCCGTCGAGCTGGGCCGCTTCGGCGCGGCGCTCCGCGCGGTCGACGCGACCGGCGGCCCGGCCTCCTTCCGCGGCGGCCCGGTCACCGACTGGGAGGAGGGCCACATGCCGCGCGCGCTCCGCGACCTGGGCGCCGACGGCACCGTCGACGCGGAGCTCGCGACCGCCGCGTGGGAGTCCGTCCTCGCGCTCCCGCAGTGGGACCGGGCGCCGGTCTGGGTCCACGGCGACCTGCTCCCCGGCAACCTCCTCGGCCGCGACGGCCGCCTCAGCGCCGTCATCGACTTCGGCGGCCTGGGCGTCGGCGACCCGGCCTGCGACACGATGCCCGCCTGGACCCTCCTCACCGCCGCCACCCGCCCCCTCTTCCGGGAGGCCGCGGGGGTCGACGACGCGACCTGGGCGCGCGGCCGGGGCTGGGCCCTGTGCTGGGGCCTGGTGACCGAGCACTACTACCGCGTGACGAACCCGGTCCTGGCCGCCGTCGCCCACCGGACCTGGTCGGAGGCCCTGCCGGAGTTCACGGTAGCCCGCTGACCTGCGGTTTAAAGTCGAGTCTTGAGAAAGTTAAGGTTCTGGCGTTGCGATCTTAAAAAACTCAATGTACAAATGAACCATCGCAGGCTCGTCGTCGAGGGCAAGGGAGCCGAGGATGGACTGGCAGGAACTGACTGACCTGACGCAAGGGCAGCCGTTCGTCGTCGAGCGGGTCCGTCTCACCGGCAGCGGGATCGCGATCGAGGGGCAGTTCGAGCCGCCGCAGCTGGCTCAACTCGACATCGACGACCAGGTGTTCGTCGCCGCCTTCGTCCGGTCGCACGGCTCGATCAAGGAGATGGAGCGGATCTTCGGGGTGAGCTACCCGACGATCAAGTCCCGGTTGAAGCGGATCGCCGAGCACCTCGACTTCGTCGACACCGACCCGGCGCCCACCGGCGCCGCCGGCGTCGTCGACCGCCTGCGGCGCGGAGAGATCAGTGCCCAGGAGGCACTGGCCGAGCTGGAGGGGTCCTGATGGTCCCGCAGCTGGTGACGGTGGGTTACCGCCGCTCCGACGGCCGCAGGCGCCGGCTGTACGTGCCGGTGCTGCCGGTCCTCCTGCTGCTGTCCCCCCTCCTCCTGCTCGCCGTACTCGCCGGACTGGTCGCCTGCCTCGCCACCCGGATCAGCCCGGTGGGCGCACTGCGCGGCACCGCGCGACTGCTGTGGGCGCTGCCCGGCACCCGCTTCGAGCTGGAGCAGGGCCGAACGGCCGTGCTGGTAAGCGTCAGTTGAGCCGGATCAGGCACAAGACCCAAGGAGCTTTCCATGAACGAGCAGCGCCGTCAGGTCCTGCAGATGCTGGCCGAGGGCAAGATCACCGCGGATGAGGCCGAGCGCCTGATCGAAGCCCTCGAACGAGAACAGCCCGAGCCGCCTGCGCACACCTCGACCCGCCCGAAGGCGCGGCCCAAGTACCTGCGCGTGGTCGTCGACGCCGCCGACGAAACCGGCGGCGACGGGGCGAGCCGGGTCAACATCCGGGTCCCGCTCCAGCTGCTGCGCGCCGGGGTCCGGCTCGCCAGCCTCCTCCCTCCGCAGGCGCTGGCCAAGGTCAACGAGGAGCTCAGCCGGTCGGGAGTGCCGATCGACCTCACCGAGCTCAAGCCGCAGCACCTTGAGGAACTCATCGATCACCTCGACGACATCGTCGTCGACGTGGAGGACCCCGAGGCCAACGTGAAGATCTTCTGCGAGTAGCCGCGCGACAACGCCGGCTCCGCCAACTCTCCTACCTTCCGCGTGACTTCAGCCTTCGAAGAGGAGGGCACATGCCTGCCTTTGTCATGCCCACGCCCAAGACGGGTGGCGTTCACCCGTCGCCGGCCGTCGCCGTCTCCGCCGTCGGTCTGCGCAAGTCCTTCGGCGACACGACCGTGCTCGACGGCATCGACCTGCGCATCCCGGCCGGGTCCGTCTTCGCGCTCCTCGGCCCGAACGGCGCCGGCAAGACCACCGCCGTCAAGATCCTCTCCACCCTGATCACCGCCGACGCCGGCGAACTGCACGTCGGAGGCCACGACCTGGCGGCCGACCCGCAGGCGGTCCGTGCCGCGATCGGCGTCACCGGCCAGTTCTCCGCGGTCGACGGTCTGATCACCGGCGAGGAGAACATGCTCCTGATGGCGGACCTCCATCACCTGTCGAAGCGCGAGGGGCGGCGGGTCGCCGCCGAACTCCTGGAGCGTTTCGACCTGGTGGACGCCGCGAAGAAGCCGGCCTCCACGTACTCCGGCGGCATGAAGCGCCGCCTCGACCTCGCCATGACGCTGGTCGGCAGTCCGCGGATCATCTTCCTCGACGAGCCGACGACAGGGCTCGACCCCCGCTCCCGCCACAACATGTGGGGCATCATCCGCGGCCTCGTCTCCGACGGCGTCACCGTCTTCCTCACCACCCAGTACCTGGAGGAAGCCGACGAACTCGCCGACCGCATCGCCGTGTTGAATGACGGCAAGATCGCCGCCGAAGGCACCGCCGAGGAGCTCAAGCGCCTCGTCCCCGGCGGGCACGTCCGCCTCCGCTTCACCGACCCGACCGCGTACCAGTCCGCGGCCGACGCTCTGCGCGAGGTCACTCGGGACGACGAGGCGTTGTCCCTGTCCATCCCCAGCGACGGCAGTCAGCGCGAACTGCGCTCCATTCTCGACTGGCTCGACTCCGTCGGCGTCGAGGCGGACGAACTGACCGTCCACACCCCAGACCTCGACGACGTCTTCTTCGCCCTCACCAGCGGAGGCAACGTCCCCCACCAGCCCAGGAAGGACGCCCGATGAGTGCTCTCTCCCTCGCCGTCCGCGACTCGCACACGATGCTGCGCCGCAATCTGCTGCACGCCTGGCGCTACCCGTCCGCGACGCTGAACCTGCTGCTCACGCCGATCATGATGCTGCTGCTCTTCGTCTACATCTTCGGCGACGTGATGAGCGCGGGCATCGCCGGCGGCGGCGCCGACCGCTCCGACTACATCGCCTACATCGTCCCGGGCATCCTGCTGATGACCGTCGGCAGCACCGTGATCGGGGCCGCGGTGTACGTCTCCATGGACATGACCGAGGGCCTCATCGCCCGCTTCCGCACGATGGCGGTCTACCGCGGCTCGGTGATCGTCGGGCACGTCGTCGGCAGCGTGCTCCAGTCGGTCGCCAGCGTGGTCCTCGTCGGCGCCGTCGGCGTGGCCATCGGCTTCCGGTCCACGGACGCCACGGCCCTGGAGTGGCTGGCGGCGTTCGGTCTGATCGCGCTGTTCGCCCTGGCCCTCACCTGGATCGCGGTCGGCATGGGCATGGCCAGCCCGAACCCGGAGGCGGCGAGCAACATGGCGATGCCGCTGATCCTCCTGCCGCTCATCTCCAGTGCCTTCATCCCGGCCGACACGATGCCGGGCTGGTTCCGGCCGATCGCCGAGTACCAGCCCTTCACCCCCGCCATCGAGACCCTCCGCGGCCTCCTCCTCGGCACCGAGATCGGCCACAACGGCTGGCTCGCCCTCGCCTGGTGCGTCGGCCTCACCGCCCTCGGCTACCGCTGGTCGACGGCGCAGTTCAACCGCGACCCGAAGTAACCGGAACACCGGGCAAGCCCCCGGAAGGCTGTCGTCCACCGGCCCCCGCTGTCACAATCCGGCGCATGACGGGGGCCGTGAACGTCCCGAAGAAGCACAAGGACCGGGTCCTGGTGCGGCGTTGGATGGAGCCGCGCGAGGAGGCGGTCCTGCGGGACGTCCCCGTCCTGATCCTCCAGAGGCTCAGGTTCTGGGGCGGCATCGCGGTCGCACTCGTGGTCAAGTGGCCCCTCGTCGTGAACGAGGGCAACCTCATCGTGCTCTGGTTACGGGACAGCGGCATCCGGCTGCTCCTCGTCCCGTTCCTGCTCCTCCTGACGGCGCCGCTCGTGACCGCCGCGTACTTCCTGATCGTCCGGCCGCCGACGCAGGGCCGCCTCGGCGAACGGCTGCGCGGCCCCCTCACGGCGGCCGGGGCCTTCCTCGGCCATCTCGTGCTCGCGGTCGGGAGCGTGGCGGCAGCCGTGGCCCTCTCCACGACCGTCGACGGGCAGCCCGTCCTCGTCATCGCCGGGATCCTCGTCTGCCTCTACGGGGTGGCGCGCGGCATGGCGTTCCTCTGCTTCGCGGTCCCGGCGGTCTCCCGCCACATGTTCCGCACGGTCGAGATCCACCCGGCGCTCCCGGCCCTGATCACCGTGGCACTCTCCTGGGAGCTCGCCCTCCAGGACGTCTTCCTCCCGCTGTCCCGCTGGCCGGAGGACCCGGTCCTGCTGCCCCTCGGCGGCGCCGCCGCGACCACGCTGATCGCGACGGCCGAACTCTGGCGGCTGTACGCCCGGCACGGCATGCGCTTCCGCCTCCTGACGACCAGGCCCACCAACCGCTAGGGGGCTTCTGCGGCGACGAGTTCGACCTCGAACCCGTCCGCGTTCTCCAGGTACGCCGCGTAGTGGCCCTCGCCGCCCGCGTACGGATGCCGGTCGGCGAACAGCAGCCGCCAGCCGTGCGCCGGCGCCTCGGCCGCGAGCGCGTCGACGGCGGCCCGGTCGCCCGCGTGGAACGCCAGGTGATTCAGCCCCGGACGGAGCCGGTCGTGGGCGTCCCCCGTGCGGGCCGGGGACTGCTCGACGACGAGGTAGCAGGAGCCGAGCGCCCAGCTGCGGCCGCCCTCCCAGCGCTGGAAGGGCGCGTACCCGAGGGCGCCGAGGAGCCAGCCGAAGCTCACCTCGGCGCGGGCCAGGTCACCCACCCACAGCTCGACGTGATGCAGAGAACCGGTCGCGCCCACGTTCACAGCGTGCCCAACTGCTCAGGAACCGGGGCCGAGTGAAGGATCGTCAGGCCGGACACCGCACGCGTCAGCGCCACGTACAGCCGCCGCAGGCCCGTCCGCTCGTCCGGTTCGCCGTCGACGACCGCCGCCGGCTCGTCGAGGACCACGTAGTCGTACTCCAGGCCCTTCGCGAGCGAGGCCGGGACCAGCGTCAGCCGGGACTCGGCGGTGGTCTCCTCGCCGGGGGAGAGGTACGCGAGCCCGGCCGCCGTCAGCGCCTCCGCCAGCGGGGCGATCCGCGCGTCGGCGGCGATCAGGCCGATCGAGCCCTCGTGGGCCAGGGACTCGACGCAGGCGGCGACGACGGCCGCGTCCAGCTCCTCCGGGTCCTCCGTGTGCCGGACGGCCAGCGAGCCCGGGTTCTCCCGGACCGACTCCACCGCCGCGAGCCCCGGCGACATGTGCGGAAGCAGCCGCGAGGCGTACGCGATCACCTCGCGCGGCACACGGAAACCGGCCGTCAGCTCCTCCACGACCGCCTCCGGCTTGCCCAGGTGCCCGAGCGCCTGCGCCCAACTCTCCGTCGCCCAGGGGGTCGTGCCCTGCGCGAGGTCGCCGAGGACCGTCGCCGAGCCGGTCGTGCAGCGGCGGCCCACCGCCCGGTACTGCATCGGGGACAGGTCCTGCGCCTCGTCGAGGACCACGTGCCCGAGCGAGTGCGTCCGCTCGACCAGGTCCCGGGTCTCGTCGATCAGCACCGCGTCCGCCGCCGACCACTTCGCCGACTTCACGCTCCGCGCCGGCTTCGCCCAGAGCAGCAGCTTCTGCTCGTCCTCGGTGAACAGCCCCTCGGCGTGCTCCGCCAGGAACTCCGCGTCGCCGAGCAGGCGCAGGACGAGCTTCGCGGGCTCCACCAGCGGCCAGCACTCCTTCACGACGGCCTTCACCGCCGTGTTCCGCGCGACCGCGTTCTGCACCCGGTCGTCGGGCGCCTCGCCGGCCTCCTCCATCCGCACGAGGACCGCGTGCGCGATCCGCTGCGGAAGCGCCTCACGGGCCGCCCCGTACCGGATGTCCCGGTCGAGCAACTCCCGTACCATCTCCTCGATTTCGTACGCGGGCACCCGCCACCTGCGCGAGCCGCGCACCACCATCAGGGACTCCTTCGGCATCGCGACGTGCGAACGGACCGCGCGCCGCAGCACCTCCGCCATCCGGGCGTCGCCCTTGACGACCGCCGTCGCCGCCTCGTCCGTCCCCCGCACCTCGACATGCGCGACGAGGTCGTCGACGGTCGCCTGCTGGACCTCCAACTCACCGAGTGCCGGGAGAACTTGCTCGATGTAGTGGAGGAATGACCGGTTCGGCCCGATGACCAGGGTGCCGGTGCGGGCGAGCCGTTCCCGGTGCGCGTAGAGGAGGTACGCGACACGGTGCAGGCCCACGGCCGTCTTGCCGGTGCCGGGGCCGCCCTGCACGCACACCGTCCCGGACAGGTCGGAGCGGACGATCCCGTCCTGCTCCGGCTGGATCGTCGCGACGATGTCCCGCATGGGGCCGACGCGGGGCCGCTCGATCTCCGCCTGGAGCAGCCGGCTCGTCGTCTCCAGCTCCGCCGGGTCGGAGAGGTGCTCGTCCTCGTACGCGGTGAGGTCGCCGGCCGTGTACCCGAAGCGCCGCCGCAGCCCCACGTCCTGCGGGTCCTTCTTCGACGCCTGGTAGTACGGCTGCGACACCGGCGCACGCCAGTCGATCACCATCGGGTCGCCGTCGGCGTCATGGACGTGCCGCCGCCCGATGTAGAAGCGCTGCCCCTCCTGCGTGGTGTGCAGGTAGTCGAGGCGGCCGAAGAACAGCGGGGTGTCGGCGAGGTCCGCGAGTGCCTTGATCCGGTCCTCGATCTGGCGCCCGAGCACCAGGGAGTTGACCCAGTTCGCCGTGACGTCCTTGATGTCGAGCGCCTCGACGTCCTCGCGCATCGCGCGGAGGGCGGCGCGGGAGGAGGTCAGATGGGCGCGCTCGCGCGCGAGGGGATCGAGCGCGGGGCCGGAAGCGGGGCCGGAGGCGGGCTCGGCGACGGGGCCGGAGGCGGGCTCGGCAACGGGGCCGGAAGCGGGGCCGGAGGCGGGGTCGGCAACGGGGTCGGAAACGGGCACGGTGAAGCCTCCGGGCAGGTGGATACACGGACACGACGAGGTGGCCGCCGGTTTCCGGCCGGGCGGCGGCTCTCCACAGGGGAGGCGGGGAAGCTGGCGAGTGTAACTCCGTGCGGGTGCGCGGGGCGAATCGTTTTCACCCCCGTGGACCCGTAGGGGTCGGGGTCCGACGTAAGGGGGACCCCGATTCCACCCCCAGGCCGATGTGTTCGGAATGTCCGGATTCCATCATGGAGACATGACCGCGACGACCTTCACCCTCGTGACCACCGTCCCCCGACCCCGCACCCGCCCCCTCGCCGCCGCGTTCCACGCGATACGCGCGGTACGCGCCTTCGGCGGCGCGGCGGCCGGCGTCGTCCTCCTCGGCGACTACGGCCCGCCCGGGGCCGGCGTCAGGGACCCGCGCCCTGAGTACGCACCCGGCCCCGACTGAGTACGCGAACGCCTGGTGGCCGTTCCACCGCCCCTGATGTGATCAGGACATGGAGACGACGACCAGCACCACGGACACCCCCGGCCCGACCGCCTTCACCCTGCGCGTCACAGCGGGCTTCGGCCTGCTGCTCCTCCTGGCCTGCCTGGTGGCCACCTTCATGATCACCCTCGGCGACGCCGTCGGGGGCGACGGCGTCGGCGGCGTCTTCATCGCGGCCGGCTTCTGGGCCCTGGCCGCCGGAGCCGTGGCGGGCGTGGCGGCCCTGATCGTGCCCCGCCGGGCCCTGGTCACCGCCCAGTACTGCCTGGCGATCGCGGGCCCGTTCCTCGCCCTGATGGACTGAGGAACGACCCTTACGGGGCCAGCAGCTCGTCCGCGTCGACGATCCGGTACGCGTACCCCTGCTCCGCCAGGAACCGCTGCCGGTGCGCCGCGAAGTCCTGGTCGATGGTGTCCCGCGCGACCACCGAGTAGAAGTGCGCCTGGTGCCCGTCGGCCTTCGGCCGCAGGACCCGGCCCAGGCGCTGCGCCTCCTCCTGCCGGGACCCGAAGGTGCCCGACACCTGGATCGCGACCGTCGCCTCCGGCAGGTCGATCGAGAAGTTCGCGACCTTCGACACCACGAGCACGCTGATCTCACCCGTACGGAACGCGTCGAAGAGCTTCTCCCGCTGCGCGTTCGACGTCTCGCCCTTGATGACGGGAGCGTCCAGATGCTCGCCGAGCTCGTCGAGCTGGTCGATGTACTGCCCGATGACGAGGATCTGCTGCCCCTCGAACTTCTTCACCAGGGCCTCGGTCACCTTCCGCTTCGTCGCCGTCGTCGCGCAGAAGCGGTACTTCTCCTCCGGCTCGGCCGTCGCGTACGCGAGCCGCTCGGAGTCGGTCAGATTGACCCGGACCTCGACGCAGTCGGCGGGCGCGATGTAGCCCTGCGCCTCGATCTCCTTCCACGGCGCGTCGAACCGCTTGGGCCCGATCAGCGAGAACACGTCGGACTCGCGCCCGTCCTCCCGGACCAGCGTGGCGGTCAGCCCGAGCCGCCGCCGAGCCTGCAGATCGGCGGTGAACTTGAAGACGGGCGCGGGCAGCAGATGCACCTCGTCGTAGACGACGAGGCCCCAGTCCCGGGAGTCGAAGAGCTCCAGGTGCGGGTAGATGCCCTTCCGCTTGGTCGTGAGGACCTGGTAGGTGGCGATGGTGACGGGCCGGATCTCCTTCTTCGTCCCGCTGTACTCGCCGATCTCGTCCTCGGTGAGCGAGGTCCGCTTCACGAGCTCGCTCTTCCACTGACGGGCGGAGACGGTATTGGTCACCAGAATCAGCGTCGTCGCCTTGGCCTCCGCCATGGCGCCCGCCCCGACCAGCGTCTTCCCCGCACCACAGGGCAGCACGACGACCCCGGAACCGCCGTGCCAGAAGCCGTCGACGGCCTGCCGCTGGTACGGCCGCAGGGTCCAGCCGTCCTCGGCGAGCTCGATGGGGTGGGCCTCCCCGTCGACGTACCCGGCGAGGTCCTCGGCGGGCCAGCCCAGCTTGAGCAGCGTCTGCTTGATCTGCCCGCGCTCGGAGGGGTGCACGGCGACGGTGTCCTCGTCGATCCGCGCCCCGACCAGCGGCTGCACCTTCTTCGACCGGAGGATCTCCTCCAGGACGGGCCGGTCGGTGCTGGTCAGGACGAGCCCGTGGGTGGGGTGCTTGGAGAGCGTGAGCCGCCCGTACCGGTCCATGGTCTCGGCGATGTCGACGAGCAGCGCGTGCGGCACGGGGTACCGGGAGTACTCGACGAGCGCGTCGACGACCTGCTCGGCGTCGTGCCCGGCGGCCCGCGCGTTCCACAGCCCGAGCGGCGTCAGCCGGTACGTATGGATGTGCTCGGGCGCCCGCTCCAGCTCCGCGAAGGGCGCGATGGCCCGCCGGCACACCTCGGCGAGCTCGTGGTCGACCTCCAGGAGCAGCGTCTTGTCGCTCTGGACGATGAGGGGCCCATTCACGCGCGATCAGTCCTTCCCGGGCCGCTCCGAAGGCGGCGGCCAATCCTCCAGTCTGCCTGATGCACGGTGGTCGGCGCGATGCCGGCGTCAGACCTGGTCGTCCGCCAGTTCCGCCACGCCCGTGATCCGGTGCAGGGGGTACGTGCGGACCTCGTCGGCCGTGTGGTCGTAGCCCGTCACGAAGCCGCCCTCCACGCGGACCGGGGCGATGACCCGCTGGCTCGCCGCGCCCTCCGCGTTGACGTAGCCGATCCAGACCGCCGAGCCGGTCATCGCCGCCGCCTGGACCGTGGCCAGGGTCTCCGCCGCCGACGTGCGGGGGAGGGTGCCTGCGGTCGTCGGGGTCGTGGGTTCCTTGCGGACCGCCGTGGCCGCCCGGTCGCCCGCCCGGATCGCCTTGACCGCCGCCCCGAGGAGCGTGTCGTCCGGGGACGGCGGGCCGTCGGGGACCGGGACCGGGGCCGTACGGGCCGGGGTGCGGTACGCGTCCGCGCGGGCGATCAGGACGTCGCCCTCGGCCGACTCCGCCGCCGGGGCGTACCCCATCGACCGCAGCCCGTCGAGCAGCGACACCGGGTCCGTCTGCGCCGCGAGCACCGTCGGCGCGAGGCGCCGCAGCCCCAGCGGCGCGGACCGCCGGTCGGCCAGGATCTCGCCGAGGACCGTGTCGTCGTCGCAGCGCACGTACGCGGACGCCGCCCCGACCTTGAGGTGGCCGTGGCGTCTCGCGACGTCGTCCACGAGGTACGCGAGCGGCTGCGGGACGGGCGTCGTCGAGTGCTTCGCGAGGAACTCGTGCAGGTCGGTCGCCGTCTGGCCCGAGTCGAGCGCGCGCCGCACCGAGCCGGGCGTGAACCGGTAGACCGTCGCGCCACCCTTCGATTCCACGTCCGCGAGGACGCCCAGCGCGTCGGCGAGCGGCCGCCGCAGCGGCCCCGGCGCCACGGCCGTCAGGTCGGCCTGGAGGAGGACGTGGTCGACGGCCTCCGGGAGCAGCGGCGCCAGCAGCGTCGCCGCCCGTGTCGCGGCCACCGCCGGCTCCACCCCGCCGCCCGGCTCGGCGGGCGACGCCGCCTCGGCCAGCGGCAGGTTCAGCAGCGCGCGGGCCGGGCCCGACAGGGCGCCGCGCCCGGTGAGCCCGAGCAGCTCGGCCTCCTCCAGCGTCCACCGCGCGATCCGGGACCGCAGATCGGCCGCGCCCCCCGAGACCGCGCCCGCGCCGACCGCGCCGGCCGTGCCTTCGGCGCCCCGCAGCGGGCGCTCCCAGCGCAGCCGGGCCAGGAGCGACTCGGGGTCCGCCGCCGCACCCGGCGGGAGCGTCGCGAGCAGCATCAGCACCCGGTGACGGACCTCCGGGGCCGACGAACGGTCCAGGTCCGGGCCGAGCGCCGAGAGCGTACGGCCCTTCGCGTCCTGGCCGCCGACCAGACCGGACGTACGGGTCGCGGTCAGCCACGGCGTGACGAGCCGCGCCCACCGCTCGGCCGGCGGCAGGTCCAGCCAGTCGTCGTAGGCCGGCGTCGGCGCGTACCGCTCGTCCGCCTCGCCGTCCGAGGCGAGCAGCCCCGCCGCGTACCCGAGCTCCAGCCAGAAGCAGGCGATCTGCTCCGACACGTCCAGGGCCGCCGCGATCCGCTTCAGGTCCCGCACCGCGAGTCCGCCCGCGCGCAGCACCGGCGGGCCGCCCCGGTCCCAGGCCTTCAGCAACTCCTCGACCGTCGCGAGCGCCACGTACGCCTGCCCGGCCGCGGCACTGTCCACAACCTGTGGACGGTAATCACGCCCCACCACGGGCTCCGGCGGCACCGGCTCCGGCGCCCGGTGCGCCCGCCCGCCCCGCAGATGCAGCGCCACCTCACGCGGCAGCACCATCGTCCGCGGCGACACCGGCAACAGCAGCCCCCGGTCGCGCAGCCAGCGCACGGGCGGCGCGGGGTTCGCCGTCACCTCCCCGTACGGCGGACCCCACACCAGCCGGTCCAGGACGGCCAGCGCCTCCGGCGGCGCCGTGTCGAGCAGCTTGCCCATCCGCGTCCGGTCGGTGAAGAGCCCCGTCAGCGCGGCCACCGCCGACACCGGGTCGTGCGTCGACGTCAGACCGGCCGCCGCGATGATCTCCTGCACCCGGCCCGGCGACATCCCGGACGTCGCCTCCGCGACCGTCGGGCCGAGCCCCGTCGGCGACGGGTGCTGCGCCGACGGCGCGAGCAGCTCCCGCGCGGTCCGGACGAGCCGCAGCCGCTCGTCCTCGCCCCACACGAGCGCCTGCTCGCGCAGCAGGGCGACGGCGGCGGGCAGCGCCGCCTCGATCTCCGGCTCGCCCTCGTCGCCGGCGACCAGCGCGAGGAGTACGGAGTACGGCGTCGGGTCCGGGGCCACGGCGAGCGCCTCGGCCGTCTGGAGCGAGAAGCGGTCGAGCCGCTCGATCGCCCGGATCACGGAACCGCGCGTACCGGCCCGGGTCGCCAGCTGCGTCAGGTCGTTCGGCACGGGGCCCAGGAGGTCAGGCCGGGCGCGCAGCAGCGCGGCCAGGCCGTCGTCGCCCCGCGCGCGCAGCGCTTCCGCGAGCGTGCGCGGCGCCGCGGCGGCGCCAGATGCTTCGGCCACGTGCGCCTCCCGGTCGAGCTCACCGATCCCCATCCGCACCACGTTAGCCCCTGCCCGCGCGCTAACGTCGGGGCGTACCGGGCGAACCGGCCGTGGAGGGGCACTGTGGGGATCGAGAGCGACCAGTTGGTCTACGACTATCTGAGCCGGGTCGGCGATCTGGCACACCAGCGGCAGCTGCCGGCGGACGACCGGGCGCGGCTGGTGTCGACGCTGCGGAACGAGATCGACCGGCGGCGCGCCACGTACGGCGAGGAGTCCCCGGCGGCGGTCCAGGGCATCCTCGGCGCGCTGGGCACCCCGGACGAGGTGGTGCAACGGGCGGACGACACGCCGGGCGGGACGGGTGGGGCTGGTGGGACCGATGGGGCTGGGGGCCCCGGCGGGACCGGTGGGGCTGGCGGGACTGGTGGGACCCGTGGGACCCCTGGGACCGGCGGGACCGGTAGAGCCGGTGGGCTCGGTGCGACCAGTCGGACCCGTGGGGCCGGTGGGACGCCGGTGCCGTCCCCGCGATCCGGGAAGTCCGCCAAGCTCGCGAAGCCTGCCAGGCCCGCCAAGCTCGCGAAGCCCTCCGCCAAGCCGTCCGTGACACCCTCCGCCCCGCCCTCCCCGCCCCCGCCCCGCGACAGCGGCGGCCTGGACCCGGACTGGTGGCGGACCGACGCCACCCGCGCCACCGACGTCGACGTGACCGAGGGACTTCCCGGTTTCGTCGGCGGCATCGAGCGGCCGGACCTCTTCGAGCCCCCGGCCCCCGAGGCCGACGAGGAGGCCGAGGAGTACGGGGACGAGGACGGCGCCCCCGGCCGGTGGCGCCGGATCGCCCGCGTCGTCCTGCGGCGGAAGACGGTCCTCGACCCGGAGCCGGCGGAGACCGAGGAGCCGGACGAGGCGAAGGCCGCCCCCGCCCGCCCCCGGCTCGCGAACCCCTTCGTCCTGCTCGCCGCGCTGCTCCTCCTCGGCGGTGCCGTCTTCGGCTCGCTCGTGGCGCTCGCCGTCGGCTGGCTCCTCGCGTACGCCTCCCGCCGGCTGACCCCCGGAGAGGTCAAGGGCGCCGTCCTCGTCGTCCCCGGACTCTCCGCCGCGGCCGGTGTCGTCTGGCTGTGGGGCAGGGTCGAGGGCCGCTGGGGCGAGGCCGTGGCCCCGGGCGGCCCCGCGATGAGCGCGGCGATCGCCGAGACCTGGCCCTGGGTGCTGCGGGGCGCGGCGGTCGCCTCGGCGCTCTTCCTGCTCTGGCGCTCCCGCAAGCACTGAGCCTGCCGAGTCTGCTGGGCCGACCGAGCCGAGCGCGCTGGCCGAGCCGACCGAGCCCGCTCAGCCGGCCGAGCCCGCTCAGTCGGAGCTACGCCTCCGTCTCCTCCTGCCAGGGCGCCCCCGGTACCACCAGCGGCGAGCCCGTGACCGGGTCCGGGACGACGACCGACTCCAGGCCGAAGACGTCCCGTACGAGCTCCGCCGTCACGATCTCGGCCGGCGGGCCCTCCGCGACCACCCGGCCGGCCTTCATGGCGACGAGGTGGTCGGCGTACCGGGCGGCCTGGTTGAGGTCGTGCAGGACGAGGACGACGGTCCGCTCGCGCAGCCGGTTGAGGCGGCGGACCAGGTCGAGGACCTCCACCTGGTGGGAGATGTCCAGGTAGGTGGTGGGCTCGTCGAGGAGGAGCAGGTCGGTCTCCTGCGCGAGCGCCATCGCGATCCACACCCGCTGCCGCTGGCCGCCCGAGAGCGCGTCGACGGACCGGTCGGCGAGCGCGGCCACGTCCGTACGCGCCATGGCGTCGGTCACCGCCCGCTCGTCCTCCTCCGACCACTGCTTCCACCAGGCCTGGTGCGGCTGGCGGCCCCGGGAGACGAGGTCGGCGACGGTGATCGCCTCCGGCGCGACGGGTGTCTGCGGAAGGAGCCCGATGGAGCGGGCGATCCGCTTCGTGGGGAGCTTGGCGAGCTCCTCGCCGTCGAGGAGGACGGCGCCGCCGGCCGGCTTGAGGAGCCGGCCGAGCGCGCGGAGGGTGGTGGACTTGCCGCAGGCGTTGGGGCCGACGATCACGGTCACCTTGCCGTCGGGGATCGCGAGGTCGAGCTCGTGCACGACGGTGCGGTCCTCGTAGGCGAGGGTCAGCCCGCGCGCGGTCAGCCTGCCGGTGCCGGTGCCGGTGCCGGTGCCGGTGCCTGCGCCTCCGCCTCCGCTCGAACTCGTACCCGTGCCCGTACCCGTGCCCGTACCCGTGCTCGTGCTCGTCATGCCTTGCCTTCCGTTCGGCTCCGGACGATGAGCCAGATCAGGTACGGGGCGCCGACCGCCGCCGTGAGGACACCCACGGGCAGTTCGACGGGGGAGAGGAGCCGCCTGGCGAGCAGGTCGGCGACGACCACGATCACCGCGCCCGTGAGCGCCGAGCAGAGCAGCGGGATCTGCGCGGTCCGCGTCATGCGGCGGGCGATCTGCGGGGCGAGCAGGGCCACGAAGTCGACCGGTCCCGCGACGCCCGTCGCCACGGAGGCGAGGACGACGCCGACGGCGACGAGCCCGAGGCGGACCCGGCCGAGCCGTACGCCGAGGGCGGTCGCCGTGTCGTCGTCGAGGGAGACCGTCCGCTGGGCGCGGGCGGCCCACAGCACGGCCGGCAGCATCAGGAGCAGCGTCCAGCGGATCGGCGCGGACTCGTCCCAGCCCCGCCCGTTGAGGGAGCCGGTCATCCAGATCTGGGCCTGCTGGGCGACGAGGTAGTCGCCCTTCGTCATGAAGAGGGTGGTGAGGGACCGCAGCGCGATCGCGAACCCGATCCCGATGAGGACGAACCGCGTCGCGTGCAGCCCGCCGCGCCAGGCGAACACGTACACGAGCGCGGCGGCGAGGATTCCGCCCGCGATCGAGAGGTACGGCAGCACGGTGTACGAGCCGATGCCGAAGGTCATCGCGGCGACGGTGACGGCCCCGGCGCCCTGGCTGATGCCGATGATGTCGGGGCTGGCGAGCGGGTTGCGGGCGACGGTCTGGATGAGCGCGCCGGCGATCCCGAAGGCGGCGCCGACGGCGAGGGCGACGACGAGCCGCGGCTCGCGCAGCTCCGCCACGACGAACGCCGACGGCGACGGCTCGCCGAGGAGGATCCGTACGACCTCCGAGGGGCCGACGAACCGCTCGCCGACGCAGAGGTACGCGACGGAGGCGGCGGCCAGGAGCAGCAGGAGGCCGCAGGCGACGAGGGCCGAGCGCCGATGGACGAGGAAGGACCCCCGCCCGGCGCGCACGAGCCCGTACCCGGCGGGCCGCGTACGGGACCCCGTACGGGACCGCGGACCGGCGGGCGGACGGGAGAGCGTCGTACTCACGCGGGCACCGCCTTCCGCCGCACCAGGGTGACCAGGAACGGCACCCCGATCAGCGCGGTCATCACTCCGGCGGGCACCTCGCCCGGCGGGAAGAGGATCCGTCCGGCGACGTCCGCGACGAGCAGCATCACCGGCCCGATCAGCGCGGCCATGGGCAGGACCCAGCGGTGGTCGGAGCCGACGACGGCCCGCGCGATGTGCGGTACGGCGAGGCCGACGAAGGCGACGGGCCCGGCGGCGGCGACGGCTGCGCCGGTCAGGACGGTCCCGCCGAGACCGCCGACGATCCGCACGGTCGCGACCCGCTGCCCGAGCCCCTTCGCCACGTCCTCGCCGAGCGCGAGCGCGTCGAGGCCGCGCGCCACGGACAGCACGAGGACCGCGCCGATCAGCAGGAAGGGCCAGATCTGGCCGACGATCTCGGTGTCGCGGCCGTCGAGGGAGCCGATCTGCCAGAACCGGAACTCGTCGAGCGCCGAGGCCCGGGTCGTGAGGATGCCGGTGGTGACGGAGAGCAGCAGCGCGTTGATCGCGGCCCCGCCGAGCGCGAGCTTCACGGGTGTGGCGCCGCCGCGCCCGCCGGAGGCGATCGCGTAGACGGCGACGGAGGCGAGCGCGGCGCCGCCGAAGGCGAACCACACGTACCCGCTCAGGTCGTGCACGCCGAGGAAGGCGATGGCGAGGACGACGGCCACCGACGAGCCCTGGCTGATGCCGAGGATGCCGGGGTCGGCGATCGGGTTGCGGGTGATGCCCTGGAGCGCGGTGCCGGCGAGGGCGAGCGCGACGCCAACCATCAGCCCGATGAGGGTGCGGGGGACGCGGAGCTCCCGTACGACCTCGGCGTCGTCGCCGGTGGCGCCGTGCAGCAGGGCGTCGAAGACGGTCGACGGGGCGATGGCGCGGGCGCCCACGGCGAGGCTGAGGAGGACGGCGAGCAGCAGGGCGACGACAGCCGCCGAGGTCGCGAGGACCCGTCTGGAGGGGAAAGCGGCTGGCATGCGGGACCCATCGGCGGAAGTGCGGGCTTGCGACCTTGCGAGGTTCGGTAAGGCTCGCCTCAGTGTAAGCAGCACCCAATATTCGAACGCCTGGACCCGAAGCTCGCCGACAATGGCCCCATGACGCCTCCGCAGACGCCCCAGCAGCCCGCCCCGGACCCGTCCCCGGCCTCGTCACCGGCCCCGGCCTCGTCCCCCACCCCCACCCCCACCCCGACCCCGCTCACCGTCGGCTTCGACCTCGACCTGACGCTGATCGACAGCCGCCCCGGCATCAAGGCCGCCTTCGAGGCCTTCGCGGCCGACACCGGCGCCGAGATCGACGCCGACCTCGTCGTCTCCCGCCTCGGCCCGCCCCTCGAACACGAGATGGCGCATTGGTTCCCCGAGGAGCAGGTCACGGAGATGGTGGCCCGCTACAGGGAGTTCTACCCGCTGTACGCGATCGAGCCCTCGCACCCGATGCCGGGCGCCCGGGACGCGATCCAGGCCGTGCGCGACGCGGGCGGCCGCACGATCGTCGTCACCGCCAAGAACGGCCCGCACGCCGAGCTGCACCTCGCGCACCTCGGCATCGAGCCGGACGCGGTCGTCGGCGGCCTCTGGGCCGAGGGCAAGGCGGAGGCCCTGCGCGCCCACGGCGCCCAGGTGTACGTCGGCGACCACGTCGGCGACGTCCGCGGCGCCGCCACGGCGGGCGCCGTCGCGGTGGCCGTGGCGACCGGCCCCTGCGCCCCCGAAGAGCTCCGCGCGGCGGGCGCGGACGTGGTCCTCACGGACCTGACGGACTTCCGTCCGTGGCTGGAGACCTACCGCGCCTGAGCGGCTGCGGCCGCACCCTGCCGGGCCTGCCGCCGCTGGGCCGCGATGGACCGCAGCACTCCGGCGGCGGCGACGGCGAATCCGACGCCCATGAGCATGGAGACGGTGTACGCGACGGTGGGGAACGGCTCGGTCCCCAGGAACAGCGGAGCCACCGTGACCAGCGTCGCCACCGCACCGACGGCGAAGAGCACGACACCGACCTTGACGAGGCCGTCACCCGGGGCGCTGTCGTTCACCGGCACGGCAGGGGTTTCACTACGCATCCAGTCAGGGTAGTTCCCAGGCCGGACGAACACTTCGGCGGCCGCTCCGGCAGCGTCTTGTCAGCGGCCCCCGGAGCACTAGCCTGGTGCCGGCGGGTCGGGCGACCCGCCGTTTGCCGTACCCATGACAGCCCATGACAGCCCATGTCAGCCCCAGCGACGAGTACGAGGACGAGGACAGACGTGCCTACCGGCAAGGTCAAATGGTTCAACAGCGAGAAGGGCTTCGGCTTTCTCTCCCGCGACGACGGCGGCGACGTCTTCGTGCACTCGTCGGTGCTCCCTGCCGGAGTCGACGCACTGAAGCCTGGCCAGCGGGTCGAATTCGGTGTCGTCGCCGGTCAGCGCGGCGACCAGGCGCTTTCCGTGACGATCCTCGACCCGACCCCGTCCGTCGCCGCCGCGCAGCGCCGTAAGCCCGACGAACTGGCGTCCATCGTGCAGGACCTGACGACGCTCCTGGAGAACATCACGCCGGCCCTGGAGCGCGGCCGGTACCCGGAGAAGACCCAGGGCAAGAAGATCGCGGGCCTGCTGCGCGCGGTCGCCGACCAGCTCGACGTCTGATCCGCACCGGCCACGGTTACGGCTACGGCCACAGCTCAGGCCACAGCCACGGCCACAGCCACAGCTCAGGCCACGGCTACGGGAACGCGAGCGCGTCCGGGCCGAGGGGCGGTACGAGTCCCTCGGCCGCGGCGCGGGTGAGCAGCCCGCGGACCGCCGCGTAGCCGTGCTCGCCCAGGTCGGCCGTGAACTCGTTCACGTAGAGGCCGATGTGCTGGTCGGCGACCTTCGGGTCCATCTCCTGGGCGTGCTCCAGGACGTACGGCCGTGAGGCCGTCGGGTCGTCCCAGGCCATCCGCACGGATGTGCGGGCCGACTCGGCGAGCAGCCGCAGGGTCTCCTCGCCGAGGGAGCGGCGGGCGACGATCGCGCCGAGCGGGATCGGCAGCCCGGTCGTGGCCTCCCAGTGCTCGCCCATGTCGGCGAGGCAGTGCAGGCCGTAGTCCTGGTAGGTGAAGCGGGCCTCGTGGATGACGAGCCCCGCGTCGACCTTGCCGTCGCGGACGGCGGGCATGATCTCGTGGAACGGCATGACGACGACGTTCCCGACGCCTCCCGGTACGGTCTCGGCCGCCCAGAGCCGGAAGAGGAGGTACGCGGTCGAGCGCTCGCTCGGCACGGCGACCGTCTTCCCGGCGAGGTCGGCCCCGGTCCCGGCGTCCCTCGTCAGCACGAGCGGCCCGCAGCCCCGGCCGAGGGCGCCGCCGCAGGGCAGCAGCGCGTACTCGTCGAGGATCCACGGCAGGACGGCGTACGAGACCTTCAGGACGTCATGGTCGTCGGCGTCGCCCTCCGCCCAGCCGTTGGTGACGTCGATGTCGGCGAAGGTCACGTCGAGCCGGGGGGCGTCCGGGACGCGGCCGTGGGCCCAGGCGTCGAAGACGAAGGTGTCGTTCGGGCAGGGCGAGTAAGCGATCTTCAGTTTCACTTCGCCTCCAGGGAGAAATCCAGGGAGAAAGCGGGCCCCAGCAGCGAGAACGCCCGCCGGAGGGAGTCCAGGGCCTCGCCGATGCGCCAGGCGGCGCGGTCGCGCGGGCCGACGGCGTTCGACACGGACCGGATCTCGACGACGGGCACGCCGTACGCGGCGGCGGCCTCGGCGACGCCGAAGCCCTCCATCGCCTCGGCGGCGGCCGTCGGGTGGCGGCCTGCCAGCTCGGCGGCGCGGCCGGCGGTGCCGGTGACGGTGGAGACGGTGAGGACGGGTGCGACGGTGTGCGGCCGGCCGCCGGCGCGCAGCGCGGCGGCGAGGGGGCCGGTCAGGGCGGGCGGTACGGGGTGCGCGGACCGTCCGAAGCCGAGCTCCTCGACGGCGAGGTACCCGTCCGGGGTCTCCGCGCCGAGGTCGGCGGCGACGATCGCCGCGGAGACGACGACGGTGCCGATCGGGGCGTGGGGCGCGAATCCGCCGGCGATTCCGGCGGAGACGACGAGGTCGTAGGGGGCGGCGGCGTCCGCCAGCGAGGCGTACGCCAGTGCCGTACCCGTCGCGGCGGCCACGGCCGCCGGGCCGACCCCGCCGACGAGGAGATCCACTCCGTCGGCGTGGCGGCGCAGGGTGAGGCCACCAGGGAGCGCCAGGGGCTCCCAGGCGGTGTCCCGGGCGGTGTCCCGGGCGTGCTCCGGGGCGGTGTCCGGGGCGTCAGGACCGAGGCCGGCGGCGACGGAGTCGGCCTCCGCCGCCACGGCCGTCACGATCAGGATCCGGTGGACCACCGGCGGATCAGGATTCCTTCTTCAGCTGGAAGTGCCAGATACCGGTCAGCTTCTTGCCGGTGTTCTCGACGATGGTCACCTGGGTCTTGTCGGTGGCCTCGCCGGTCTGGCTGGAGAAGAAGGCGCTGGCCGGAATGGTCCGGTACGTCTTCTTGTACGGCTCGGGCTCGGCCTGCTGGCCGCCGAGGAAGATCGTCCAGCCGTTGTCCGCGATCTCGGGGTCGACCCCGAAGCGGATCTTGTCGTCCATCGCCACGGTGATGGACTTCTCGGCCTTCTTGTTGAGGCACTGCTGGATCTGCGACTCCTTGATGGCGTCGCCGTCGTTGTAGCAGGCGGCCTCGGAGTGGATCGAGTCGGACCCGACCGTGACGGTCGCGATCGGAGTCGGCTTGTCGCAGGCGGAGAGAACGAGGAGCCCGGCGGAGACGGCCCCGAGGGCGACGGCGGCCCGGCGGCGCGAGCCGGAGAAGAACGCAACGGTCATGAGCCGAAGGCTATCGGGCCGCCGCGCCCGCGCCACGCGGGGGTACGGCGCGCCGCCGCTCCGTGACCTCGGGAGACCCCGCGGGAACCCCTCGGAAGCCCCCGCAGCGGGTCCGTACCGCGTCGGCAGGCCGCCCGCACCGAGCCCGCACCGCGCCCGTACGCAGCTCACACGGAGCTCACACCGAGCCCGCACCGCGCCCACACCGAGCCCGCACCGCGCCCGTACGGAGCCCACACCGCGCCCTTCCCTACGCCACCCGAGCCTTCGGGCGGCCCTGTGGGCCCGGCGGGCCCTGGCGGCGGCGGGCCGCCCCGAGCAGGCCGCGGACGGAGAGGAGCGCGCCCAGCGCGAGGATCCCGGCGGCCACGGCCATGCCGAGCGTGCCGTTCAGCGGCAGGGCGATGCCGATCGCCCCGCCCACCACCCACGCCATCTGCAGCGCCGTCTCCGAGCGCGCGAACGCCGACGTCCGCACCACCTCCGGCACGTCCCGCTGGATCAGCGCGTCCAGCGACAGCTTCGACAGGGCCTGCGTGAGGCCCGCGACCGCGCCCAGGACGGCGACCATCGCCCCGCCGAAGAAGATCGCCGCGCAGATCGCCGTACCGCACACCACGCTGATCATCGTGGCGATGATCACCTCGGGCCCGTGGCCCCGGTCGCGCAGGAGCGAGCCGGCGGCCGTGCCGCAGGCGTTCCCCACGCCCGCCGCCACACCCACGATCCCCAGGGAGACGGCGGCGCTCTGCCCCGACAGCGGATGCTCGCGCAGCAGGAACGCCAGGAAGAAGATCAGGAAACCCGACAGCATGCGCTGCGCCGCGTTCGCCTCCAGACCGTGCAGGACGGACGGGCCGACCGTCCGCAGACTCGGCTTCCGCTCGCCGTGAGTCAGCAGGTGCGCCCGCCGTTCACCCTTCGCCGAGTCCACCTTGGGCGGCAACCGCAGCGCCCAGAACGCGCCGAGCACGAACAGCGCACACGCCCCGTACAGCGGATACCGGGGCCCGAGCAGCTGGAGCCCCGCCCCGATGGGCGCGGCGATCCCGGTGGCGAGCAGCCCGGCGAGGGTGACCCGGGAGTTCGCCTTCACGAGCGAGAACTTCGGTGGGAGCAGGCGCGGGACGACCGCGCTGCGCACCACCCCGTACGCCTTCGAGGCGACCAGGACGCCCAGCGCCGCCGGGTACAGCTCCAGGCCGCCGGTGGTGACCGCGCCCGACATCATGATCGCGAGGACCGCGCGGGTCAGCATCGCGCCCGCCATCGCCGCGCGCCTGCCGTGCGGGATGCGGTCCAGGAGCGGGCCGATCACCGGGGCGAGCAGGACGAAGGGGGCCATGGTGACGGCGAGGTAGAGCGCCACGCGGCCGCGGGCCTCGTCGGTGGGCACCGAGAAGAAGACGGTGGAGGCGAGGGCGACGGTGATCATGACGTCCCCGGCGCCGTTCACGGCGTGCAGCTCGATCAGTTTGCCGAGCCCCGACTCGCCCGCTCCGTGGGCGTGGGTGGCCTTCCGGATGCCCTTCGCGGTCCCGGTGAAGGGCAGGTGCAAGGCGCGTCCGACCGACCGGCCCGCTCGGCGGAGCGGTCCGGCATGATCTTCGGATCGTGCGGGAGACCGTGCGGCTGCCACTCCGTCATAGTGCCCCACCAGCGCGCCGCACGAACCGTGGCGCGGCGAACGGAGGAGGTACGGAAGGGGTACGGAGTCGCTAATGAGCCAGTTCTGACGGCCCGCGATCCGCGTCTCCAGGGGGCCCGCAGCTCCCCTCGGCCGTCCGCGATCCGGGCCACTTGAGGCGGGCAGGTGGGCGGAGGCCCGCGAACGGGGTAGCGTGCGTAGCGCGTCACCGGCGGAAGTTCTCGGCCGCGCGCCTCTTCGGCATCCCGCAGAATGGATGGCGATAGGTGTGCCCGAGACACGCGAGAGCAAGTCGGGTGCGGACGTCGATGCGGCCCCCTGGTCCGCTCCGCCCGCCGCCCGTGGCTTCGCTTTCGCCCCTCGGCCGGCGCACCCGTGAGACGGCGTAGGAGAGAAGCGAGACCTGTGAGTGCTGCGACGACGCGAAGCGGTGCCCCGCGTACCCCGCGAGCCACGCGTACCCCCGACCGCCTGTGCGTCGAGGCGGTAGACCTCGCGCGGGAGGCCGCCGAGGAGGCGGCCGCGCCCGGCAAGGTGGGCGCACACGTCGAGGTCGTCGCGGAGGGCGACCGGGTCGTCACGCACTTCTTCGAGTGCGAGGAGCCCGGCTACCGCGGCTGGCGCTGGGCGGTGACGATCACCCGCGCCTCCCGCGCCAAGAACATCACGCTTGACGAAACCGTCCTGCTGCCCGGCGCCGACGCCCTCCTCGCCCCCGAGTGGGTGCCGTGGAGCGAGCGCCTCCGCCCCGGCGACATGGGCCCGGGCGACCTGCTGCCCACCGAGCAGGACGACCTGCGCCTGGAGCCCGGCTACTCGGGCGAGGACGCGCCGCCGCCGAACTCGGCGGTCTCGGAGGAGCTGGCGGACCACCTCGACGCCGAGGACGCCGAGATCGTCTCCCGTACCCCCTCGCGGGGCGCGATCGCCTCGGTCGCCGAGGAGCTCGGCATGCGCCGCGCCCGGGTCCTCTCCCGGTACGGCCTCCACGTGGCCGCGGACCGTTGGGACGAGAGCTTCGGCGCCAAGACGCCGATGGCGCAGGCCGCGCCCGCGTCCTGCGACTCCTGCGCCTTCCTGGTGCCGCTCGCCGGCTCCCTGAAGCAGGCCTTCGGCGTGTGCGCCAACGAGTTCTCCCCGGCGGACGGCCGGGTCGTCTCCCTCGCGTACGGCTGCGGCGGCCACTCCGAGGCCGCGGTCATGCCGAAGCCCCCGCGCCCGGCGCCCCCGGTCCTCGACTCGATGGCCGCGGACGTCTTCCCGCTCCGCCCGGCCAAGGACTCCGGCTCGACGACCGAGCCCGACGACTCCTCCGAGGACCTGGGCCACTCGTAACCCTCGCGGCCTCCCCGGGATGTGCTTCCGCGCGCCCCGGGGACGGCACGTGCCCCGGCGGCCGGGGTGGGGCGGAGCGCGGTACCTTTCGGGCCCCGGACCTTCGGGTCCGGCAGTGTCACCACCCGACCAGTACCCGATCACCACCCCATCAGCCCGTGATCACCACCCCATCGGCCCGTGATCACCGCGCCCCGCAGAGTGGAGTCAGACGTGAGCGTCAGCGTCCGGACGACGACCGACGGAACCGATCCCTTCGGCACCGCACGGCTGCGGCGGGGAGTGCTCGACGCCTGGGGCGCCTCGCCCGCCCGGTTCCGCGAGGACGCCAACGCCGAGGAGGACCTCGCGCTCGGCGGCTACCGCGACCGGCTCGTCGTCGAACTCGCCCAGAACGCCGCCGACGCCGCCCACCGCGCCGGCGTCACCGGCCGCCTCCGCCTCACCCTCCACCCCGCCGACGACGAGAGCCCCGCGATCCTCGCCGCCGCCAACACCGGCGCCCCGCTCGACGCCACCGGCGCCGAGTCGCTGTCCACGCTCCGCGCCTCCGCCAAGCGCGAGCAGGGCCCCGGCGCCGTCGGCCGCTTCGGCGTCGGCTTCGCCGCCGTCCTCGCCGTGACCGACGAACCCGCCGTCCTCGGCCGCCACGGCGGCGTCCGCTGGTCCCTCGCCGAAGCCCGCGAACTCGCCGCCGAGTCCGCCCGGTACAGCCCGGGCCTCGGCGACGAACTGCGCCGCAGGGACGGCCACGTACCCCTCCTGCGCCTCCCGCTGCCCGCCGAGGGCACCGCGCCCGACGGCTACGACACGGTCGTCGTCCTCCCGCTGCGCGACACCGCCGCCCGCGACCTGGCCGAACGGCTCCTCGAATCGGTCGACGACGCGCTGCTCCTCACCCTCCCCGGCCTCGCGGAGATCGTCGTCGAGACGGCCGAGGGCGTACGGACCCTCCGCAGGTCCGAGGACGACGGTTACGTCCACATCGACGACACCGCCACCGGCACCCACCGCTGGCGGACCGTCTCCCACACCGGGCCCCTCGACGCCGGACTCCTCAAGGACCGCCCGGTGGAGGAGCGCCTCCGCCCCCACTGGTCCGTCACCTGGGCCGTACCCGTGGACGCGGAGGGCGCCCCGCGCCACCCCCGTACCGAACCCGTCGTGCACGCCCCGACGCCCACCGACGAACCGCTCGGCATCCCCGCCCTCCTCATCGCCTCCCTGCCGCTGGACACCGCGCGCCGCCACCCGGCGCCCGGCCCGCTCACCGACTTCCTGGTGCAGCGCGCGGCCGACGCGTACGCCGAACTCCTCGCCGACTGGCAGCCGGTGACGACCGCGACCCTCGACCTCGTCCCCGGCCCGCTCGGCAAGGGCCCGCTCGACGGGGTGCTGCGCGAGGCGATCCTCGACCGGCTGCCGCGGGTCGCGTTCCTGGCCCCGGCCGCCCCCTCCGAGGAACTCCCGGCACTCCGCCCGATCGAGGCGGAGGTCGCGGAGGGCGCGGGCGCGGAGACGCTCGACGTCCTCGCCGAGGTCTTCCCGACCCTCCTCCCGGCCGGCCTGGAGCGGCGCCCCGAACTGCGCACCCTCGGGGTGGGCCGCGTCCCCCTGACGGAGGCGATCGACCGGCTCGCGGGCGTCGACAGGGCCCCGACGTGGTGGTGGCGGCTCTACGACTCGCTCGCCGGCGTCGACCCGGACCGCCTGACGGGCCTCCCCGTACCGCTCGCGACCGACTCCGACCCCGACTCCGACTCCGACCCCGACTCCGACCCCGACTCCGACCCTCACTCCGGCTCCGGCGAGGCGGCGGTCCGGATCCGCACGACGATCGGCCCCCGCCAGGTCCTGCTCCCGCAGGACCGGACCCCCGCCGAACTGACCCGCCTCGGCCTGAAGGTGGCGCACCCGGAAGCGGCGCACCCGCTCCTGGAGAAGCTGGGCGCCCTGCCGGCCACGCCCCGCGCGGTCCTGACGACCCCGCAGGTGAGGGCGGCGGTCGCGGCCTCCCTCGACGCGGGGGAGATCTGGGACGAGGACGCCGACACCCTCGACGCGGAGGAACTGGCGGACACGGTCCTCGCCCTCGTACGGGACGCGGAACTGGACCCGGGCGAGGAGCCCTGGCTCGGCGCGCTCGCCCTCCCTGACGAGGACGGCGAACTCTCCCCGGCGGGCGAACTGGTCCTCCCGGGCTCGCCCTTCGCGGCGGTGATGCGCGAGGACGAACTGGCCTACGTGGACGCCGACCTGGCGAGCCGCTGGGGCGAACAGCCCCTCGCGGCCTGTGGAGTCCTGGCCACCTTCGCCCTGGTCCGCGCGACGGACCTGGTCCTCGACCCGGACGAGGTCGAGCCCCGGGAGAGCGACTACCCGGAGCCGGACGACGCCGGTCTCCTCGACGCGGTCGACGTGTGGTGCGAGGACGTCCTGGACCGCCTGCCGGAATCGCCGGTGCCGCCGGTGGCGACGGAGATCGTGGCGGTACGGGACCTGGACCTGGTCGACGACGACGCCTGGCCGCAGGCCCTGGCCCTCCTGGCGCAGCCGCCCCTGCGAGACGCCCTGACCCAACCCGTCCGGATCCTCCTCCCGGACGGCACGACGGAGACGGTCCGCTCGTACACGGCATGGTGGCTCCGGGACCACCCGGTCCTGGACGGCCGCCGCCCGGCCGGCCTGCGGGCCGAGGGCTCGGACCCCCTCCTCGCCGGCCTGTACGACTCCGCCGACGCGACCGGCTTCGACGACGAGCAGGTCCTGCGGGCGCTCGGCGTCCGCACGTCGGTCGCGGCGCTCCTGGAGGAACCGGGCGGCGCGGCCGAACTCCTGACGCGCCTCGCGGACCCGGAGCGCGAGGTCACGGCCCCCCAACTGCACGCCCTCTACACGGCCCTCGCGGACCTGGACCCGGAGCAGGTCACGCTCCCGGACGAGCTGCGCGCGGTGGTGGACGGCGAACTGGTGGTGGTGGACGCGGCGGAGGCCCTGGTGGCGGACGCCCCGGACCTCCTCCCCCTCACGGGCGACACCCCGCTGCTCCCGGTGGCCCCGTCGAGGGCGGCGGACCTGGCGGAACTGCTCCAGGTCCGGCGCCTGAGCGAGACGTTCGAGGCGGAGGTGACGACGGTCGGCGAGGAACACGAGGTCCCGCCGTCGGTCCACGAACTCCTGGGCCCGGCCACCCCCGCCTCGTACATCGAACACGAGGAACTCCGCGCGGCGGGCACGGAACTGGACTGGCGGGTCACGCCGGACGGCACCCTCCACGCCTCCACCCTGGAAGGCGTAGCGGCCGGCCTGGCCTGGTCGGCAGGCCAATGGCCCCGCCGCTTCGAGGTGGCGGCCCTGCTGGAGGACCCGTCGAGGACAGCGGAACTGGCAAGGGACCGCTGGTTCGACTGACCGAGGCGCTAGGTGCGGGGGTTTCGGGCGGGCTTCTGGTGGGACCGCCCTCTTTCCGAGAGTCGCAGCTTCCGGCACCGCGTCAAGGGCGCCTTCGGCGTCGCTACGCGATGGGCTGCGCCCACCCTTGACCCGGCGCCGGAAGCTGCGCAACAACTCTCGGAGGGCGGTCCGGGGGCCGGAGTCGCCGGGGCCCGGGCATCGGCCGGGGTCGGATGAGCGGGTGGCGGGCCGGTGGGTGGGGGCTCGGTTAGTGGCCGAGGCGAGTGGTCACCTTCCGTCGGTTCGGGGTGCGCGGTCGTTGAATGGGGCAGCGGGGCAAGGCTTGGCGGCGAACACCCGTCCCTCGGCTGGGATTCAGGCCTGGCTGGTCATTCCCGGTGGGTTGGGGCAGGCGAGCCGCGCATTACTACGAGTAAGGGGCCGGGGGGCAGCCGCAAGACGGGCATTTCACCCATTGGGGTCTGGCGCGGGCTGTCGAAGTGCAGGTTTTGTCGACGACTACCGCTGGGCGGTGGTGTTGGCTCCGTCGAGTGACTCCCGGATGATGTCCGCGTGACCGGAGTGCTGGGCGGTCTCCCTGATGAGGTGGAGCAGGATCCGTCGCACGGACCAGTAGACGGTCTCCGGCGGAGACCACGGTGTCCGGGGGAGTGGCAGGCGCCGGTTCAGGTCCGGCAGGGCGGACACGACGGCTTCGGTCGTCTTCGCCGCCGCCGCGTACTCCTCCAGGAGTTCGGCGATGCGCTCGCCGTCGGCCATGCGGTATTGCTCCATGTCGAGCATGCCTTCCGGCAGCTCGCCGTCCCCCTTGGCGATGATCTGCGTCCAGACCTGCTCGCCGCGAGTGAGGTGCTTGACGATCCCGCCCAGGGTCAGTTCGCTCACGGTCGTGCGCTGCGCGGCCTGAGCGTCGCTGATGCCGCGCACCGTGATCAGCAGCAACTCCCGCTGCTCCGCGAGCGCACTGAGCAGCTCGCCGCGCTCGCCGTCGAGGGAAGGGGATGCGGTCGGGTTCTCTGAGGAAGTGGCCATGGACTGACGATAGGAAGCATGTAGGTCAGGGTGTGTCCTCGATCCCACTCCGGGCCGGTGACGTCACCCCACCGAGATTGACCAGCGGGGCCTGAATCCCGACCACCCACCGGCCGTCCCCCGCTAAGCCAAGCCCGACTGCCCCATCCAACAACCGCGCACCCCGAACCGACGGAAAGTGCCCACCCGCCCCCGCCGCAAGCCCAGCCCCCACCCACCGGCCCGCCACTCGCTCACGCAACCCCGGCCGATGCCCGGGGCCCCGGCGACTCCGGCCCCCGGACCGCCCTCCGAGAGTTGTTGCGCAGCTTCCGGCGCCGGGTCAAGGGTGGCCGAAGGCCATCGGCGGAGCCGACTTGCCCTTGACGCGGTGGTGGAAGCTGCGACTCTCGGAAAGAGGGCGGTCCCACCAGAAGCCCACCGGAAACTCCCGCCCCCAGAGCCCTGCGGGTGGCGCCGCGCTGACGTTCTCCCCTTCCGGTCCTGGCCCCCCGGTCCTGGCCCCCGCCGTGGCGCGCTCGGTCGGGCCGCGGTGGGGCGCGACACCCCTTCTGTCGGGTAGTGGCGCGGATTCGGCGCCGTTAGGGTGGCCGCGTGGAAATGGACGAACGGCTCCTTCACAGCTCGTCGTTCGGTGCCGCGGCAGCCGCGTACGCCGAGCATCGGCCGGACTACGCGCAGGACGCCGTGCGTTGGGCGCTTGAGCCCGCGCCCGGGGTGCGCGTGCTCGATCTCGGTGCCGGGACCGGCAAGCTGACCGCCACGCTGGCCGCGCTCGGTGCCGACGTCGTCGCGGTCGAGCCCGACCCGGCGATGCTGGCCGAGCTGCGCCGCACCCTGCCGGCCGTCCGCGCCCTGCCGGGCAGTGCCGAGTCGATCCAGCTGCCGGACGCGTCCGTCGACGCCGTGCTGGCCGGGAACGCCATGCACTGGTTCGACATGGCCGTCGCAGGGCCCGAGATCTCCCGGGTCCTCGCACCCGGCGGGGTCCTGGCCGGGCTGTGGAACGTCATGGACGACCAGGCCGAGTGGGTGGCCGGGCTCGCGCGGGTCAGCGGGAGCGCTGCCATCGGCCCGCGTGACACGCCCGCCAGTTGGCGGGCCGCGACCGCGGACATGCACCTTCCCAGGGTCAAGAGTGAGTCCGACGCGCCCGCTCTGTTCGGCTCGCCGCAGCGCGCCACGTTCCCGCACGGGCAGCGCCGTACCGCCGACTCCCTCGTCGCGACCCTCGCCACGCGCGCGGGCATGCTGGTCATGCCGGAAGAAGAACGCGAGGCCGCGCTCGGCCGGATCCGCGCATTCCTTTCCCGTAGGCCGGAAACCGCCGACGGCGAGTTCACCCTCCCGATGCTGACCGCCGTATTGAGGGTGCGGCGGATGTGACCTACACAGGGAACCTCTTGCTCACCCACCGGTAGGACAGCTCAAGCAGAGCCCCGCCCGCCGCCGCGATGACGACCGCCGCCCACGGCAGCGTCGTGCCCACCAGCTTCAGTGCGAAGAAGTCCTGGAGCCAGGGGACGACGAGGACGAGGAGGAAGGCGCCGGCCATGGTGGCGACCAGGGTGACGCGCCACCAGGTGTAGGGGCGGGCGATGATCGCGAGGACCCACATGGAGACGAGGAAGAGGGTGAGGGTGGCCGCGCTGGTCTCCGCCTCCAGGGCGCCCTCGCCGCTGTAGTGGTGGCGGGCGAGGAGGTACGTGGTGAAGGTGGCCGCCGCCGCGATGACGCCGCCGGGGATCGCGTACCGCATGACGCGGCGGACGAAGTGCGGCTTCGCCCGTTCCTTGTTGGGGGCGAGCGCGAGGAAGAAGGCGGGGACGCCGATCGTCAGGGTGGAGAGGAGCGTGAGGTGGCGGGGGAGGAAGGGGTACTCGACCTGCGAGCAGACCACCAGGACGGCGAGGAGGACCGAGTAGACCGTCTTGGTGAGGAAGAGGGTGGCCACGCGGGTGATGTTGCCGATGACCCGGCGGCCTTCCCCGACCACCGACGGGAGCGTCGCGAAGGAGTTGTTCAGGAGGACGATCTGGGCGACGGCCCGGGTCGCTTCCGAGCCCGAGCCCATCGAGACGCCGATGTCCGCGTCCTTCAGGGCCAGGACGTCGTTGACGCCGTCGCCCGTCATCGCGACCGTGTGGCCGTGGGACTGGAGCGCCGCCACCATGTCCCGCTTCTGCTGCGGGCTGACCCGGCCGAAGACCGCGTTCTCGTCGAGGACCTTCGCCATCTCCTCCCGGTCGGTGGGGAGCTCGCGGGCGTCGACGGTGTTCTCGGCGCCCGGCATGTCGAGTTTCCCGGCCACCGCGCCCACCGAGACCGCGTTGTCGCCCGAGATGATCTTCGTGGTGACGTTCTGGTCGGCGAAGTAGGCGAGGGTGTCGGCGGCGTCCGGCCGTAGCCGCTGCTCCAGGACGACGAGCGCGGTCGGGCGGACGTCGGAGGCCACCCCGGGGTCGTCGAGTTCGCGGGTCGTACGGGCGAGGAGGAGGACCCGCAGGCCCTGTTCGTTGAGGTGGTCGATCTCGGTGAGGGTCGGGTCCCCTGCCGTGAGGAGGACGTCGGGGGCGCCGAGCAGCCACGTCGAGTCCTCGCCGTCGCCCTCGCTGAAGGCCGCGCCGCTGTACTTCCGCGCCGAGGAGAAGGGGAGGGACTCCGTGCAGCGCCAGTCCACCGAGTCCGGGTAGGCGTCGATGATCGCCTGGAGGGAGGCGTTCGGGCGCGGGTCGGATTCGCCCAGGGAGCCGAGGACCTTGCGTACGTACGCCTCGTCCGAGCCGTTGAGGGGACGGAGCTCCGTGACGTCCATGCCGCCCTCGGTGAGCGTGCCCGTCTTGTCGAGGCAGACGACGTCGACGCGGGCCAGGCCCTCGATCGCGGGGAGTTCCTGGACGAGGCACTGTTTGCGGCCGAGGCGGATCACGCCGATCGCGAAGGCGACGGAGGTGAGGAGGACGAGGCCCTCGGGGATCATCGGGACGATGCCGCCGACCGTGCGGGCGATCGAGTTCTTGAGGTCGTTGTCCTTGACGACGAGCTGGCTGATGATCAGTCCGATCGCGGTCGGGATCATCATCCACGTCACGTACTTGAGGATCGTGGAGATGCCGCTGCGCAGCTCGGAGTGGACGAGGGTGAAGCGGGAGGCCTCTTCGGCGAGCTGGGCGGCGTAGGCCTCGCGGCCGACCTTGGTGGCGGTGAACGCGCCGCCGCCGGCGACCACGAACGAGCCGGACATGACCGGGGCGCCGGGCTGTTTCACGACCGGGTCGGCCTCGCCGGTGAGGAGCGATTCGTCGATCTCCAGGCTCTCGGCCTCGGCGACGACGCCGTCGACGACGACCTTGTCGCCGGGTCCGAGCTCGATCAGGTCGCCGAGGACGATCTCGGAGGTGGAGAGCTCGGCGGCGACCCCGTCGCGGCGGACGGTCGGTTTCGCCTCGCCGATGACGGCGAGCCCGTCGAGGGTCTTCTTGGCGCGGAGCTCCTGGATGATGCCGATGCCGGTGTTGGCGATGATCACGAAGCCGAAGAGGCTGTCCTGGATCGGCGCGACGATGAACATGATCACCCACAGCACGCCGATGATGGCGTTGAAGCGGGTGAAGACGTTCGCGCGGACGATGTCGGTGGTCGAGCGGGAGCTGCGCAGGGGTACGTCGTTGACCTCGCCGCGCGCGACGCGCTCGGCGACCTCGGCGGAGGTGAGCCCGGCCGGGCGGTGCACGACCGGGGGTTCCACCGCCTCGGTCTCGCCGCCGCCCGTGTCGATCTTCGCCCGCTGAGTCATGTTTTCGACGGTACGACCGGAATGGGCCGTTCACCTGCCGAGCAGGGCGAAGATCAGACCGGGGGAGGAGGGGAATCGTCCCCTGGGGGTAGGAGCCCGAGGTCGTCTCGGGGTTCTGGTCCGTCCGTGCGGCTTCCGCCTGCTCCGCCGACTCGGCCTGCTCCGTCGGCTCCGACTACTCGGTCGGCTCCGCCTGCTCCGTCGACTCCGCCTGCTCCGCCTACTCGGCCTACTCCGCCTGCTCCGTCGGCTCCGCCGCCCGTGCCGCCGCGTGCCGCTTGAGCGCCGCGTCCCGCCCTCGTACGTACCAGATGCCGATCAGGCCGAGCCCGGCGCCGGCCAGGCAGGTCCACACCCACCAGGTCAGGTCCCGGTCGTCGAACCAGCCGTAGAAGGGCACCTGGACGAGGAAGAGGACGAACCACAGGATCGTGCCGCCGGTGATGGTGGCGACGACGGGCCCTTCGAGGGGCTCGGGTGCCTCGTGCTTCGGTGTCCACTTCGCCATGGGCCTCAGTCTAGGTGGCGGGAAATCGTATCTACGCGCGGAGATAGACGCTCGCTCGTTCATGTGTTCATACTGAAACGGTTTGCCTCTGGCGGGTTTCCCTCGTATGAACCGCCAAAAAGGACTTCTTCCGAAGAGGAACCCCCATGAGCACCACGGCCACCGCCAAGGCCACGTCCCCCGAGCCTGCGCACTCTCCGGAGCCGCGCTCGGGCCTCGACCGCTACTTCCGGATCTCCCAGCGCGGCTCGACCGTCGCCCGCGAGGTCCGGGGCGGTTTCGCCACGTTCTTCGCGATGGCCTACATCATCGTGCTGAACCCGATCATCCTCGGCAGCGCCAAGGACATGTACGGGCACCAGCTCGACAGCGGCCAGCTCGTCACCGCGACCGTCCTCACCGCGGCCTTCTCGACGCTCCTCATGGGTGTCATCGGCAACGTCCCGATCGCCCTCGCCGCCGGCCTCGGCGTCAACACGGTCGTCGCGCTCCAGCTCGCGCCCAAGATGTCCTGGCCGGACGCCATGGGCATGGTCGTCCTCGCCGGCGTCGTCGTGATGCTGCTCGTCGCGACCGGTCTGCGCGAGCGCGTCATGAACGCCGTCCCGGTCGGCCTGCGCAAGGGCATCGCGATCGGCATCGGCCTCTTCATCATGCTCATCGGCCTCGTCGACTCGGGCTTCGTCTCCCGCATCCCCGACGCCGCGCACACCACCGTCCCGCTCCAGCTCGGCGGCGACGGGCACCTCACCGGCTGGCCGGTGCTCGTCTTCGTCCTGGGCACCCTGCTCACCCTCGCGCTGATCATCCGCAAGGTGCCGGGCGCCATCCTCATCTCGATCGTCGTCATGACGATCGTGGCGATGGTGATCAACGCGGTCGCGACCGTCCCGTCCTGGGGTCTGACCACCCCGGAGTGGCCGGGCAACCCGGTGGCCTCGCCCGACTTCGGCCTGGTCGGCGAGGTCAGCCTCTTCGGTGGCTTCTCGAAGGTCGGTCTGCTGACCGGCATCCTCTTCGTCTTCACCGTGCTGCTGTCCTGCTTCTTCGATGCGATGGGCACGATCCTCGGCGTCGGCGACGAGGCCAAGCTGATGGACAAGGACGGCAACTTCCCCGGCATCAACAAGGTCCTGCTCGTCGACGGCCTGGCGGTCGCGGCCGGCGGCGGCACCTCCGCCTCGGCCAACACCTGCTTCGTGGAGTCCACGGCGGGTGTCGGCGAGGGCGCGCGCACGGGCCTCGCCTCGGTCGTCACCGGCGGTCTCTTCGCGGTCGCGCTGTTCCTCACGCCGCTGGCGACGATGGTCCCGTCGCAGGCGGCCACGCCCGCGCTGCTCGCGGTCGGCTTCCTCATCCTGGCCGGTTCGATCAAGGACATCGACTGGAGCGACTACACCATCGCGGTGCCGGCGTTCCTGGCGATGCTGATGATGCCGTTCACGTACTCGATCACGAACGGCATCGGCATCGGCTTCATCGCGTTCAGCGTGCTGCGCCTGGCGGCCGGCCGGGGCCGTGAGGTCCCGGTGGCCATGTACGTCGTGTCGGCGGTCTTCGTCTTCTACTACGCGATGCCGGCGCTCGGCCTCACGTGACCGTCGGGCGACGGCTCGGGCGAAGGCCCGGCCGCGGCTGCGGCTCCGACGCCGGTTCCGACTTCGGCTCCGACGCCGGTTCCGGTTCCGGCTGACGCCTCCCCGTAGAACCTCTCCGTCTCGTCGACGGCGGTCTTGAACCGCTCGTCGAAATCCTCGCGAATGAGCGTCCGGACGACATAGTCCTGGACGCTCATTCCTCTTTTCGCGGCGTGACTCTTGAGCCGGTCGAGCAGCTCACCGTCGATGCGCAGGCTGAGCACTGTCGATCCCATGCCGTTCAGGGTCGGGGCATCCGGTGCCCCTTTGCGTCACTTTCCGGATCTGACTCACTCGTTTGGGTGATGCATGGATACCGAAGCGTGACCTGCTGGTAGAGGGGTGTCCCCCTCCCGTGTGACCCGCCGTGTGCCCGCCGCGTGACCCGCAGTGTGATCCACGCGACGTCGGCGCGTCCCGGTTGGTATTTAGGAAGAGTAATGAGTTAGGCTAACGAACATGCCTGACCTGTCCCACGGCACCGCCGAAGACGCCGCGGCCGTGAACGCGCTCCGCTCCTCCGTCATGCGACTGAGCCGACGCCTCAAGCACCAGCGCGTCGACGAGTCGCTGAGCCCCACCGAGATGTCGGTGCTCGGCACTCTGAAGCTCTGCGGCTCCGCCACCCCCGGTGAGCTGGCCCGCAAGGAGCACGTCCAGCCGCCGTCGATGACCCGCATCGTCGCGCTGCTCGAAGCCAAGGGACTGGTCCGGCTGGAGCCGCACCCCGACGACCGCCGGCAGAAGGTGGTCCGCCAGACCGAGCAGGCCGAAGCCATGCTCGAAGAGTCCCGCCGCAAGCGGAACGCCTGGCTGGCCATCCTCGCCGAGGGACTGGACGAGGACGAATGGGCCAAGCTTCGCGCAGCCGCCCCGGTCCTGGAGAAGCTCGCTCACCTCTGATCGACGCGCCAAGGAGGCGAACGCACTTTGAGTACGGGACCCGGAGCAGACTCCGCACCCGTCCATCAACCCACCCTCAAGACCCGTGGGCGGGGGGAAACCTTCTCCTCGCTCAAAATCCGCAACTACCGGCTGTTCTTCACCGGAGCCATCGTCTCCAACACCGGTACGTGGATGGCCCGCATCACCCAGGACTGGCTGGTCCTGAGCCTCACCGGCTCGGCCGCCGCCGTCGGCATCACCACAGCCCTGCAGTTCCTGCCGATGCTGCTCTTCGGCCTGTACGGCGGTGTCATAGCCGACCGCTACCCGAAGCGGCGCCTGCTCCTCTTCAGTCAGGCCGCCCTCGGACTGTGCGGCCTCGCGCTCGCCGTCCTCACCCTCTCCGGCTCCATCCAGGTCTGGCACGTCTACCTGATCGCCTTCCTCCTCGGCATGGTGACGGTCGTCGACAACCCGGCCCGGCAGGCGTACGTCGCCGAGATGGTCGGCCCCGACCAGCTCCGTAACGCCGTCTCCCTGAACTCGGCGAACTTCCAGTCCGCGCGGCTCGTCGGCCCCGCCGTCGCCGGTGTCCTCATCGCCGGAGTCGGCAGCGGCTGGGCGTTCCTCCTCAACGGCCTCTCCTTCGCCGCCCCGCTCGTGAGCCTCCTGCTCATGCGGACGAGTGAGCTCCACAAGGTGGAGCGCGCCCCGCGCGGAAAGGGCCAGCTGAGGGAGGGCCTGCGGTACGTGGCCGGGCGGCCGGACCTGATCTGGCCGATCGTCCTCGTGGGCTTCATCGGCACCTTCGGGTTCAACTTCCCGATCTGGCTGACGGCCTTCTCGGAGGAGGTCTTCCACGTCGGCGCCGGTACGTACGGCTTCCTCAACACCCTGATGGCGGCCGGCTCCCTCGTGGGCGCCCTCGCCGCGGCCCGTCGCGGATCGACCCGGCTGCGGATGCTGGTCGTCGCGGCGGCGGTCTTCGGCGTCCTGGAGATCGCGGCGGCCCTGTCGCCGGCGTTCTGGCTGTTCGCGCTGCTGCTCGTGCCGATCGGCATGATCGGCCTCACGGTCAACATCACCGCGAACTCGGCCGTGCAGATGGCGACCGACCCGGCCATGCGGGGCCGCGTGATGAGCCTCTACATGATGGTCTTCGCCGGCGGCACCCCGATCGGGGCCCCGCTCCTCGGCTGGGTCACCGACACGTACGGCGCCCGCGTCGGCTTCGCGACGGGCGGCGTGATCTCGCTGCTCGCGGCGGGCGTCATCGGCCTGGTCCTGGCGAAGGTCGGCGGCCTGAAGGTCGCCCTGGGCTGGCGCCACGGGCACCCGCAGGTGCGGTTCGTGGCGCGGGAGCGTCTGGTGACGGCCGCCTAGCCCTCGGGCGGGCGGCGGCCTGGGCGTGTGGGGTCCGGGGCCTGCGCCTGGGCCTCTGCGGGGGAGGGGGTGTCCGGACTGCGTCTCACCGCGCTTCGCGCGGGTTCACGACGCTCTTACGTCCGGACACCCCCTCCCCCGCTACGGCCCCGACCCCTCCCGCCGTCGCCGTCAGCGGCTCAGACCCGGCGCTCCAGCACCTGGCCCTGCCACTCGCCCACCGCGAACGGTTCGGTCCGGGTGAAGCCCTGGCCCTCGTAGTACGCGACGAGCCGGCCCTCGCTGCCCGCGAAGCAGTCCACCCGCAGCAGCGACACCCCCTGCCGCCGCGTCTCCTCCTCCGCGTGGGCGAGGAGCGCCGCCCCGACCCCGTGCCCGTGGAAGCGCGCGTCGGTCGCGAGCAGGCGGACGTACACCTCCGGCTCGTCCGCCGGCGGCACGTGCTTGCCCGGGTGCGGCGTCAGCGTCATCGTGCCCGCCGGTACGCCGTCGATCTCGACGATCCACGGATCGCCCTCGGCCATCGTGCCCTCGACCTGCTTCACCGCCGCGGGGCGGGCCGAGAACGGTTCCGTGCCCCACTGGGCGGTGATTCCCTTGCCGTTGAGCCACACCACGGCACTGTCCAGCACTGCGAGTATCGCGGGGAGGTCCTCCACCCCGCCCTTTCGGATCTTCATCCCCCAGAGGGTAGGGCCTGATCCGCCGGACGGGCCCGGCCGGACAGGCCCTGGTCGCCCGGCCTGCCAGACTCTTCCCATGAGGCTTTTCGCCGCCGTCCTGCCGCCCGCGGAGCAGCTGGCCGAGCTCGGACACGTCACGGACCGGCTGCACCGGCTGCCCGGGGCCGACGGGCTGCGCTGGACCTCGCGGCCCGGCTGGCACCTCACGCTCGCCTTCATGGGTGAGGTCGACGAGGAGCTGCTGCCCGAGCTGCGCGTCCGGCTCGCCCGGGCCGCGCACCGCACCTCGCCGTTCCCGCTGCGCCTCCACGGCGGCGGTCACTTCGGCCGCCGCGCCCTGTGGACGGGGGTCGCCGGGGACCTGGACGAGCTGCGGCTGCTCGCCGAGCGGTCCGACGCCGCCGCCCGCCGGGCCGGGGTCGCGATGGACGAGCACCGCCGCTACCAGGCCCATCTGACGCTGGCCCGCGCGCGGACGGACGCGGTCGACCTGCATCCGTACCTCGACGAGCTCCATGCCTTCGAGGGCGGCCGCTGGCAGGTGGCCGAGCTGGCGCTCGTCCGCTCGAACCTGCCGGTGAGCGGGGTGCGGGGCGAGCAGCCCCGGTACGAGCAGCTCGACGGCTGGCCCCTTGAGGGGCGGGAGGGGCGGTCGGGTTAACCTCGATGCGTGGACCCGAAGACCCGTAACCGAATCATGGCCGGCGCGCTCGTACTGATGTTCGCGATCATCGCGGTGGCGTCGCTGACCGGACAGTAAGCGCCTCGGCGAGCCCGGGCGGCACCGTTCGCCGCGTTCGCTCCATGGGAATCTCCTTGCTTCGAGCGGACTCGAAGCAGTTGGCTTGACCCCCATGGAGTACACGCAGCTCGGACGCACCGGACTCAAGGTCAGCCGACTCGTCCTCGGCACGATGAACTTCGGCCCGCAGACGGACGAAGTCACCAGTCACGCCATCATGGACGCCGCGCTGGACGCGGGGCTCAACTTCTTCGACACCGCCAATGTGTACGGCTGGGCGGAGAACAAGGGGCGGACGGAGTCGATCATCGGCTCCTGGTTCGCCAAGGGCGACGGCCGCCGCGACAGGACCGTCCTCGCCACCAAGGTGTACGGGAACATGGCCGCCGACGGCGACGCCTGGCCCAACCACGACAAGCTCTCGGCGCTGAACATCCGCCGCGCGGTGGAGGCCAGCCTCAAGCGGCTCGGCACCGACTACATCGACGTCTACCAGTTCCACCACATCGACCGCTCGACTCCCTTCGAGGAGATCTGGCAGGCGGTCGACGTCCTGATCCAGCAGGGCAAGGTGCTGTACGCCGGCTCCTCGAACTTCCCCGGCTACAAGATCGCCCAGGCCAACGAGGCCGCCGCCCGCCGCGGCTCGGTCGGGCTCGTCAGCGAGCAGTGCCTCTACAACCTCTTCGAGCGGCGCGCCGAGATGGAGGTCATCCCGGCCGCGCAGGAGTACGGCCTCGGGGTCATCCCCTGGTCGCCGCTCCACGGTGGCCTGCTCGGCGGCGTCCTGAAGAAGGAGGCCGAGGGCAAGCGGCGTACGGAGGGCCGCGCGGCCGCCACCCTCGCCGACCCGACGTCCCGCGCGCAGCTCCAGGCCTACGAGGACCTGCTCGACAAGCACGGCCTGGAGCCGGGCGAGACGGCCCTCGCGTGGCTGCTCACCCGCCCGGGCGTGACGGGCCCGATCGTCGGCCCGCGCACGCCGGAGCAGCTGACGAGCGCGCTGCGCGCCCTGGAGGTGGAGCTGAGCGAGGAGGTCCTGTCCGCCCTGGACGAGATCTTCCCGGGCCCGGGCCCGTCGCCGGAGGCCTTCGCCTGGTGATGCCCTCCTAGGCGGTGTCTTCAAAATGATCATCGCTGGTGGATCATGGTGTCGTGATACGTCGTCATGAGCTGTCCGATGCTGAGTGGGAGTTCGTTCGGCCGTTGCTGCCCGCGTCGTTGCGGGGGCGGAAGCGGCTGGATGACCGCAGGGTCCTGAACGGGATCGTGTGGAAGTTCCGAACCGGGACGGCCTGGCGGGACGTGCCCGAGCGATACGGGCCGTGGGCCACGCTGCACACCCGTTTTCGCAGGTGGGCGTCGGACGGGACGTTCGACCGGATGCTGCGGGCCGCGCAGGCAAAGGCGGACGCGGCGGGCGACATCGAGTGGCTGGTGTCGGTCGACTCCACGGTCGTCCGGGCCCACCAGCATGCGGCCGGGGCCCGAAAAGGGGGCTCCGCGACCCGGCCGTCGGCCGGTCCAGAGGCGGTCTGACCAGCAAGATTCACCTGGCCTGCGACGGGCGGGGCCGTCCGCTCGGCTTCGTCGTCACGGGCGGCAACACCAACGACTGCACCCGGTTCACCGCCGTGATGGAAGCGATCCGGGTGCCCCGGATCGGACCGGGACGACCCCGCACCCGGCCCGATCACGTCCTGGGCGACAAGGGCTACAGCTCGAAGGCGATCCGCGCCTGGCTCCGCCGCCGCGGCATACCGCACACGATTCCCGAGCGGGCCGACCAGGCCCGGCAACCGGGCCCGGCGAGGCAGCCGCGGTGGCCGCCCGCCGGCCTTCGACCGCGAGCTCTACAAGCACCGCAACGTCGTGGAACGCTGCTTCAACCGCCTCAAGCAGTGGCGAGGCATCGCCACCCGCTACGACAAAACCGCCCAGTCCTACGAAGCAGCCGTCACCCTCGCATCACTCCTGATGTGGGCGTGACATTTGACGACAGGCCCTAGGGCGCTCCGAGCCAGCTGGTGGCGTCCAGGCGGAACGCCGTCTCCGCGGGGACGACGTTCCGCAGGGCCGCTTCCATGTCCCGGACGCGGTCCGCGCCCAGGGTCGCGGCCCACTCCGCCCGCAGTTCGTCGAAGATCGCGGCGGAGCGGGCGAGGGCGTCGTACCCGCGGGGGGTGAGCCGGACGAGTTTGCGGCGGGCGTCGGCGGGGTCGTCGGCGCGTTCCGCGTAGCCGACGGTGAGCAGCCGGTCGACGGTCTTGCCCGCGGCCTGCTTGGAGACGCCGAGGCGGCGGCCGATGTCGCTCGCGGTGGCGCCGTCGACGCCGATGGCCTGCATGGCGAAGCCGTGGGCGGGACGCATGTCGGGGTGGCCCTCGGTGGCGAGGCGGGCGTGGAGCCGGTCGATGAGGGTGCGGAAGCCGCCGAAGAGGAGCAGGGGTAGCTCGAATCCCGGGCCGTCGGCCGGTACCCCCTTGCCAGTATCGACAACCTGGTTTACGTTTTCTCCAGCGACATGGTCAACCATGTTGTCCATTCTAGTCCGGGGGAACCGCCTTGTCCGCAACGAACGACATGTCCGCCCGTACCGCCGCCGCCGTCGCCCTCCTCAAGGAATCCCCGGAGACCCTCGACGGCTTCCTCAAGCTCAGCGCGATCTTCGAGTCCACCACCCTCGACCCGCACTCCCGCGAGACGGTCGTCCTCACCGTCGCCGAGCGGAACCAGTGCCACCTCTGCGTCGACATGCACGAGGCCAAGATGGCCGCCCTCGGCCCGGCCCCCGACGCCGAACGCCTCGCCGCCGTCCGGACGTTCACCCTCCGGGTGCTCGCCTCCTCCGGCGCGGTGAGCGACGAGGACCTCGCGGCCTTCGCGAAGGCCGGCTACACCCGCCGCAACGCCCTGGAAGTCGTCCTCGGCGTCGGCACGTACACCCTCTCCACCTTCGCGAACCGCCTCACCCGCGCGGCGTGACCCCTCAGGGGACGTGACCCCTCAGAGGGCGTGACCCCTCAGGGGACGTACGGGCCGCCCAGGCCCCACGCCTGGTGCATCGCCGTCGCGAAGGCGGCGGCCAGCTTGTGCTCGCCGGTCACGCCCGGGTGGGTGCCGTCGTAGGTGTCCGCGTGGATGTCGTACGACTCCGGGACCGTCGCCAGGAGCAGCGGCGAGGCCGCCGTGTCCAGGTCGGCGACCGCCTTCGCGAGGAGCTCGTTGAAGCGGGCGCACTCGGCGGCGAAGGGTGCGTCGTACTCGGCGCGGACGTTCGGGATGACCGGCAGGAGCACGGCCCGCACCCGCGGGTTCGCGGCGCGGGCCGCCGCGACGAACGCGCGGACGTTCTCCTCGGTCTGGTCGCTGTTCATGTAGAAGCCGAGGTCGATCAGGCCCAGGGAGATCAGCAGGACGTCCGCCCCCGTGGCCGTGACGGTCCCGCCGATCACCGGCGCCATGTGCAGCCAGCCCTCGCCCCAGCCCGCCAGATGGCGCCGGGCGGGGGCGGGGAAGGCGGGGTCGGCGTAGGCCTCGACGCCGTTGGGGTCGTCGGCCGCCGTCGGATCGTAGAGCCCGGTGCGCGGGCCGACGATCTCGTACCCGCCCGGGAGCGTCGCCTCCAGGTGCTGCCACATCCGGTGGCGCCAGGTCCAGTCGCCGACGCGTCCGATGGTCATGCTGTCGCCGACGAACAGAAAACGCATGGTCACATCATCGCGGACCGCTCCCCGGGGCGGCGACGTGATCCGGGACACGGCCCCGGCCCCGTACGCCTACCCGTACACCCACCCGTACGCCTACCCGTGCACCCACCCGTACGCCCCCCGTTCACCCAACTCCTACGCCTACCCGTACACCCACCCGTACGCCTACCCCAGGAAGCCGTCGACCGTCTCCGCGAACCACTCCGCGTCGTCGTGCCACGGGAAGTGCCCGCCCCCGGCCAGCACCGCGAGCGTGGCCTTCGGGAACAGCTCCGCGTACGCCGTGGCCGTCGGCACCGGCGTGTTCGCGTCGCCCTCCCCGGCGACGACGAGCACCGGCCGCCCGAACGCCCCGAACGCCGCGCGCGTCGCCTCCGGTTGGTACGCGCCCTCGCTTCCGAACACCCCCGCGGCCTGCCCGTTCCGCTGCCGGCCGCTCTCCGCGTGCCGCTCGCGCGCGGCCTCGTCCCACGTCCCGTGGAAGAACGGCGCGACCGCCTGGAACGTCTCGGCCGACCCGCGCCCCGCCGTCAGCTCCTCAAGCGCCGCGTACGCCGGACCGAACCACGGCTCGGCGCTCCGCAGCCGCGCCGCCGCGAGCCGCTCCTCGCCGGCCGTGTCGATCCCGACGGCCGCCGTGCCCGGGGTCACGAGGACCAGCCGCGCGACCCGCTCCGGGTACCGGGTCGTGTACAGCGCGGCCAGGTTCGCGCCCGCCGAGTGCCCGAGGAGGTCGACGCTGTCGAGCCCCAGCTCGATCCGCAGCGCCTCGACGTCCCCGACGAGCCGGTCGCAGCGGTACGAGGACGGGTCGTCCGGCACCGCCGAAGCGCCCGTGCCCCGCAGGTCCAGCCGGATCACCCGCCGGAAGGCGGTGAGCCCGCCCAGGTCCCCGAGATAGGCGGAGTCCTCCATCGGACCGCCGGGCAGACAGAGTAGCGGGGCGCCGGAACCGGGGAAGGAACCGGTGACGTGGTAGGCGAGTTCCGTGCCGTCGGGCGCGGTGAAAGTGGGCATGCGCGTGACCATGACAGCGGCTCCTCCGCTGGTCAAGCGGGTTTCCCCCGTCCCGTGGCAGGCTTGAGGCCATGCGAACTGCTCTGTGCGCCCTCGGCGCGGCGGCGGCCCTGGTGCTGCTCCCCGCCGGTCATGCCCGTGCCGAAGGGCAGGACCCCGACCGGGACTTCACGATCGCGGACCCCCGGATCACCGAGTCCAGCGGTCTCGCGGCGAGCCGCGCCCACCCCGGGATCTACTGGACGCACAACGACCAGGACGCGCCCCTGATCTACGGCATCGACTCCCGTACGGGCGAGACCGTCGCGACCCTGACGATGCAGGGCGTCGGCACGCCCCGCGACATGGAGGCGATCGCCGTCGGCCCGGACGGCGACATCTACGTCGGCGACATCGGCGACAACCTCGACGGCTCCTGGGACCACGTCTGGATCTACCGCTTCCCCGAGCCGAAGACCCTCAAGGACCAGAAGGTGGCGGCGAAGCAGTACGTCGTGAAGTACGCCGACGGGCCGCGCAACGCCGAGGCGCTGATGGTCCATCCGAAGACCGGCCGGGTGTACATCGCGAGCAAGAACCAGGACGGCGGCGGCCTGTACGCGGGCCCCGAGCGGCTCTCCTCGTCCGGGACGAACGTCTTCCGGCGCGTCGACGACGTGCCGTGGGTGACCGACGGCGCCTTCTCCCCGGACGGCGGCCGGCTCGTCCTGCGCGGCTACTTCAGCGCGAAGGAGTACGCCTGGAAGGACGGACGCCTCGGCGACGGCGGCACGGGCGTCGGGGCCCCCTTCCAGGGGCAGGCGGAGTCGGTGACGTACACGACGGACGGCTCGGCCTTCATGTTCGGCTCGGAGGGCGTGAACAGCAAGGTGGTGCGGGTCGACCGCGACACGGCCGACCGGCCGGCCACGGAGGAGCCGAAGACGCCGGGCGCCTCCGCCGCCCCGAGCACGCCCGCCACCGGCGACACCCAGGGCGGCCAGGGGAACGCGACCACCGGCTTCCTCGTCCTCGCGGGGGCCACCGTCCTCGTCCTCGGCATCAAGCGCCTGCTGCGGCGGGGGGACTGAGACCTGACGGGGACGGCTCCCGCGCCGCCCCCGCCGGTCCCGCTCACCCTTCGGTCAGCAGGGGCTCAGCCACCACACCCAGCCCCACGGGGCGTGCCGGTCCTCGCTGTACCCGCCGGGGGAGGTCCAGCCGAGGTTGACGTTGGCGTCGTAGAACTTGGCGTACAGGGTCGAGCGCTGGTTGTTGATCCACGACCCTGTCGTGGTCCAGACGATGCGGTTCAGGGTGTCGCAGTCGAAGAGGTTCATCTGGTCACCCGTGAAGTTCTCGTACTTGTACGCGCACACGTACGTGTAGGGGCAGCCGGCCAGCGCACCCAGCCCCGCGTTCGGGGCGGTGAGGTCGCGGGCCCGCTTCTCCCCGGGCAGCGTGAGCAGCAGCTCGCCGCCGCCCGCCAGGGTGATCTTGTTGGCGCCGACCTGGGTGCCGTCCGTCTGCGCCAGGTAGCCGTCGACCCGCTTCTGCAGGCTTCTCGCCTCCGCGCCGTTCAGCCCGGCGCTTCTGGCCTGCGCGGTGAAGCCCGTGCCGGCGTCGCTCGCGGCCCCGGCGGCCCCGGCGGCCCCGGCGGCGCCGGGTGTGGCCACGAGGGCCAGGAGGGCCACCACCAGGGCGGCGACGGCCTTCCCCCAACCGCCGGCCCGTAAGGACCCCTGCTTCCCCTGCTTCCCCTGCTTCCCCTGCTTCGTCACTGAGTCACCTCTGCTTCTCGTCCCCGCACGGTGCCGGGACGGGTCACCACTGTGCGGCGCGTGCTCCGTCCGCGTCGTTGGCATCGGGCGCAGTTTTGCGTCGCAGTGAGCGCAAAGGGCCGCTGGATTCAGGCGAGTTGACCGACATCCCGCTGTTCCGGCGTCCACCCGCACACCCACGATGGACGTGTACACATCACTGGGGGGTGAGGGTGTGAAGGCATCGGTCTCCACCGACAGCGTCAGCGCACGCGACGGCTACGAGTGGTGGGCCCACATGGTCGGCGACCTCATCATGCCGGTGTCGATCACCAGCCCGTACGCCGACCGCTTCCAGGGCTCCGCCACGGCGATCCGGCTGGAGGACACGGACCTCTCCTGCCTCGCGTTCTCCCCGATGTCCGCGCTGCGGGCCGCCGCCCACATCCGGCGCGCGGACCCGGAGCAGTACTTCCTCTTCCTCGTCCACGGCAGCCCCATCGGCATCGAGCAGTGCCGCAACAACTCCCTCCTCACCGCGGGGGACATGGCGATCTTCGACACCTCCCACCCCCTGAGCGGCGAGTTCCACGACGAACAGCGGCTCTCGCGGGTCAGCCTGCTACGGCTGCCCCGCGCCCAGCTGCCGCTGCCACAAGACCGGGCGGACCGACTCCTCGGCACCCCGCTGCCCGCGCGGACCGGCTCCGGGGCGCTGCTCGCCTCGTACCTGAACGGGCTCCGCATCCAGGCCGACCGGTGCGGGCCGGCCGAACTGCGCCGCCTGGGAGGCGTCGCCCTCGACCTGGCCGCCGCCTTCCTCGCCGCCGCGAGCGACAGCCCCGCCCCGCTGCCCGCCGAGACCCGGAAGCAGGTGCTGCGCGCCCGCATCCGCACCTTCATCGACCACAACCTGCCCGATCCCGAGCTCGGCCCGGCGGCCATCGCGGCACACCACCACATCTCCGTACGCCTGCTCCACCTGCTCTTCCGCGACGAGCCGGAGACGGTCGGCTCCACGATCCGGCGGCTCCGCCTCGAACGCAGCAGGGCGGACCTCGTCGACCCGCGCCTCGGTCACTGCGGGGTCGGCGAGATCGCGAGCCGCTGGGGCTTCCGGCACCAGGCGGACTTCAGTCGCGCCTTCCGTCGCGCGTACGGCATGGCGCCCAGCGACCACCGACGCGGGAGCCGCTGACCCCCGGGAACGCCGGAGGGCCCGGCGCGCCCGGGAACGCCGAAGGGCCCGGCGCGGACGATGTCCGACACCGGGCCCTCCTGCGTGCAGAAGATCAGAGCTTCTCGATCACGTAGTCGATGCAGGCGGTGAGCGCCCGCACGTCCGCCGGGTCGACCGCCGGGAACATCGCGATCCGCAGCTGGTTGCGGCCCAGCTTGCGGTACGGCTCGGTGTCCACGATCCCGTTGGCGCGCAGCACCTTCGCGACCGCCGCCGCGTCGACCTCGTCCGCGAAGTCGATCGTGCCGATGACCTGCGAGCGCTTCGCCGGGTCCGTCACGAACGCCGACGCGTACTTGGACTCCTCGGCCCAGCCGTACAGCGCGTCCGAGGACTCCTTCGTCCGGGCCACGGCCCAGTCGAGACCGCCCTGGCCGTTGATCCACTTCAGCTGCTCGTTGAGCAGGAAGAGGGTCGACAGCGCCGGAGTGTTGTACGTCTGGTTCTTCAGCGAGTTGTCGATCGCCGTCGGCAGCGAGAAGAACTCCGGGATGTGCCGGCCCGAGGCGTGGACCCGGGCGGCGCGCTCCAGAGCGGCCGGCGAGAAGGCCGCGAGCCACAGGCCGCCCTCGGCGGCGAAGGACTTCTGCGGGGCGAAGTAGTAGACGTCCGACTCGGTGATGTCGACGGGCAGACCGCCCGCGCCCGAGGTCGCGTCGACCAGGACGAGCGCACCCTCGTCGGCACCGGCGACCCGCTTGATCGGGGCGGCGACACCGGTGGAGGTCTCGTTGTGCGTGTACGCGTAGACGTCGACGCCCGCCTCGGCCACCGGCTCCGGGTGCGTGCCCGGGTCGGAGGAGATCACGGTCGGCTCGGCAAGCCAGGGAGCCAGCTTGGCGGCCTTCGCGAACTTGGAGGAGAACTCGCCGAAGGTGAGGTGCTGCGACTTGTTCTCGATCAGACCGTGGGTCGCGATGTCCCAGAAGGCGGTGGAGCCGCCGTTGCCCAGGATCACCTCGTAGCCCTCGGGCAGCGAGAAGAGGTCGGAGACGCCGGCACGCACTTCGCCGACCAGGTTCTTGACCGGAGCCTGGCGGTGGGACGTGCCGAGGAGAGAGGAGCCGGTCGCGGCCAGGGCGTCCAGCGCCTCCGTACGCACCTTGGAGGGGCCCGCGCCGAAACGGCCGTCGGCGGGCTTGATGTCAGCGGGAATCTGGATCTCAGCCACGAGGCGGAGAGTATCGGGTCGGGAAGGGCCCGGTCGCGGGATGTCCGCCGGATGAGACGAGGACTGAGACATCCTGGCCTTGTGGGAACACACGACGATCATGCCTCCGCCCTCGCCGCGGACCTGCGCGCAGCCGTCGCCGGAGACGTCGACTTCTCCGTCACGGCGCGGGCCCTGACGACCATGGACGCCTCCAACTACCGCCGCGTGCCGGTCGGTACGGTCGCGCCGCGCGACGCCGCCGACGTCGCGGCCGTCCTTGAGGTGTGCCGGGCACACGGCACGACCCCGGTCGTCGCGCGCGGCGGCGGCACGTCCATCGGCGGCCAGGCCACCGGTACGGGCGTGGTGCTCGACCTCACACGGCACATGGCCGGGCTCGTCTCCCTGGACCCGGAGGAGCGGACGGCCGTCGTCCGGCCGGGGCTCGTCCTGGACCGGCTGCGGGAGGCGGCACGGCCGTACGGGCTGACCTTCGGCCCCGACCCGTCCACGCACAGCCGCTGCACCCTCGGCGGCATGATCGGCAACAACGCGTGCGGGGCGCACTCGGTCGCCTGGGGGACCACGGCGGACAACGTGCGCTCGCTCGAAGTGGTGACGTATCGCGGAGCGGAGTTGACGCTGGGCCGGGACGGGCAGGGCGCGCCGCCCGGACTCCTCGACCTCGTCGACCGCCACCTGGCCCTGCTGAGGACCGGCTACCCGGCCGGCCTCCCGCGCCGGATCTCCGGCTACGCCCTGGACGCGCTGCTGCCGGAGCGGGGCGTGGACGTGGTCCGCTCGTTCTGCGGGAGCGAGGGCACGCTCGGGGTGGTGACGGAGGCGACCGTACGGCTCGTCCCGCTGCCGGCCGACCCGGTCCTCGTCGTCCTGGGCTACCCGGACGAGAGCGCGGCGGCGGACGCGGCGGCCGGGCTCCTGCCCTACCGCCCGCTGACCGTGGAGGGCATGGCCGCCGACCTCGTCCGGGGCGGGGCCGAGGGGCTGCCCCGGGGCGGGGCGTGGCTGTTCGTGGAGATGGACGGGGAGGGCCCGGCGCGGGGACTGGTCCGGGCGGCGGACGCGCTCGACTCCGCCCTGGTCCGGGACCCGGCCGGGCAGCGGGCGCTGTGGCGGATCCGCGAGGACGCGGCGGGGACGGCGACGCGGCTGCCCGGGGGCGGGGAGGCGTGGCCGGGGTGGGAGGACTGCGCGGTGCCGCCGGCCCGGCTGGGCGCGTACCTGCGCGAATTCCGCGCCCTGCTCGCGGACTTCGGCCTCCGGGGGATCCCGTACGGGCACTTCGGGGACGGCTGCGTGCACGTGCGGATCGACTTCGACCTGTGGACGGGGAAGGGGGTACGGGACTTCCGCCGCTTCTCGGAGGCGGTGGCGGACCTCGTGGTCGCCCACGGCGGCTCGCTCTCCGGCGAGCACGGTGACGGGCAGGCGCGGGCGGAACTGCTGCCGAGGATGTACGGGGAGGAGCTCGTCGGTCTCTTCGGCGCGGTGAAGGACGTGTGGGACCCGGACGGAGGCCTGAACCCGGGGATGCTGGTCCGCCCGAAGCCGCTGGACTCCGGGCTGCGCTTCGAGGGGCTGCCGCTGGTGGGCGTGGGCAGGGAAGCGGCGAGATGCGTGGGAGTGGCCAAATGCCGTGCCTCGGGCCCGAGTTCCGGCCCGACGGTCATGTGCCCGTCCTACCGGGCGACGGGGGAGGAGAAGCACTCCACGCGGGGGCGGGCGCGGCTGCTGCACGAGATGGCGCTCGGGGAGGTGATCACCGACGGCTGGAAGTCGGAGGAGGTCCGCGAGGCCCTCGACCTGTGCCTGTCCTGCAAGGGGTGCCGCAGCGACTGCCCGGTGGGCGTCGACATGGCCGCGTACAAGGCGGAGTTCCTGGACCGCCACTACGCGGGCGTCGCCGGCCGGTGGCGGCGACCGCGCTCCCACTGGACGATGGGCGGCCTGCCCCGGTGGCTGGACCTGTTCGGGCGGGGCGTGAACGCGGCGACGCGGCTGCCGTTCGCGGCGCGGCTGGCGGGGGTGACGCCGGAGCGGTCGATGCCGAGGGTGGCGGACCGGACGCTCGTGTCCTGGTTCGCCGAGCGCGGCTCGCGCCGCCCGCCGGCCCTGACCCTGTGGCCGGACACCTTCACGAACCACCTGGCCCCGGAAGTGGGCCGAGCGGCAGTACGCGTCCTGGAGGACGCGGGCCTGGGGGTGACACTCCCCCCGGGCCGGGTCTGCTGCGGCCTGACGTACGTGTCGACGGGCCGGCTGGGGGCGGCGCGCAAGGTGATGAGAAGGACGCTGGACGTGCTGGACCTCTCGGCCGGCCCCGGCCCGATCGTCGTCCTCGAACCCTCCTGCGCGGCGGCGCTCCGCACGGACCTGCCCGAACTCCTGCCGGACGACCCGCGGGCCGCCCGCCTCGCGGCCTCCGTCCTGACCTTCGCCGAGGCCCTGGAGACCCTGGCCCCCGACTGGACCCCGCCCCGCATCGACCGCCCGGTCAGCGGCCAGACCCACTGCCACCAGCACGCGGTCCTGGGCGACGGCCCCGACCGCCGCCTCCGTGCCCGCGCGGGCCTCACGGGCGAACTGTCGGGCGGCTGCTGCGGCCTGGCGGGCAACTTCGGCTTCGAACCGGACCACTACGAGGTCTCGGTAGCCTGCGCCGAGGACCAGCTGCTGCCGGCACTCCGCGCGACCCCGGACACCACAACCGTCCTGGCGGACGGCTTCTCCTGCCGCACCCAGATCGCCGACCTGACGCCCCGCAGGGCCCACCACCTGGCGGAACTCCTGGCGGAGGCCCTGGAACAGGGGGAGGGGCGCTAGGGGCGGGGGTTTCGGGCGGGCTTCTGGTGGGACCGCCCTCTTTCCGAGAGTCGCAGCTTCCGGCACCGCGTCAAGGGCAGGTCGGCTCCGCCGATGGCCTACGGCCACCCTTGACCCGGCGCCGGAAGCTGCGCAACAACTCTCGGAGGGCGGTCCGGGGGCCGGGGTCGCGGCGGGTCCGGGTATCGCTCAGGCCTCGTAAGCGGGTGACGGGCCGGTGGGTGGGGGCTTGGCTAGTGGCCGAGGCGAGTGGGCACCTTCCGTCGGTCCGGGGTGCGCGGTCGTTGAATGGGGCAGCGGGGCAAGGCTTGGCGGCGAACGCACGTCCCTCGGCTGGGATTCAGGCCCGGCTGGTCATTCCCGGTGGGTTGGGGCAGGCGAGCCGTGCATTACTACGAGTAAGGAGCCGGGAGGAAGTCTCAAGACGGGCATTTCGCCCATCGGGGGCTGGTGCGGGCCGACGAACTGTAGAGATTGCTCGAATTACCGAGGTTCGCGCCAGGAGTCTCCTGTCGGGCTACCTGAAGCCTGTTGTCCCGTCCCGCGCTCGTTTCTCCTGCGCCGCACCCTGGCCCGCAAGGCCTCTCACCACATCCGGGAATGACCAGCGGGGCCTGAATCCCGACCACTCGATGGACGTTCGCCGCTAAGCCTTGCCCGGCTGCCCCATTCAACGATCGCGCACCCCGAACCGACGGAAGGTGCCCACTCGCCCCCGCCGCAAGCCAAGCCCCCACCCACCGGCCCGTCACCCGCTCACTCCACCCCGGCCGATGCCCGGGCCCCGGCGACCCCGGCCCCCGGACCGCCCTCCGAGAGGTCATTCGCTCCTGGAGCCGCCGGGTCAAGGGTGGCCGAAGGCCATCGCGTAGCGACGCCGAAGGCGCCCTTGACGCGGTGGTGGAAGGTGCGACTCTCGGAGAGAGGGCGGTCCCACCAGAAGCTCGCCGGAAACGGCCATCCGTTGCCGGCTGCCTTTCGTGCCCTCGCCGGTGGCAGGCCCAGGACTCAGGGAGATCCCTTTCAGCATGCGCATCGACGACAACGGTCCCCCGGCCGCGCGCCTCGTCCTTCGTGAGCTGGAGGCCGGTGACGTATCCGCCGTGCATGACATCTACGGTTCCGAGCTCGCGACCGAGCACCTCAGTTTCGCCACTCGCTCGCTCGACGAGGTTCGGGGGGTCGTCGAGCGGTCGGTCGGTTCCGCGCGGGTCGTTCCTCGGGAGGAGTACGCCCTCGGGGTCGTCGAGCTCGCCACCGGCGGGCTCGTCGGGTTCGGGCGGCTCGCGGTGGATCCGCATCAGCAGCGCGCGGCGACCATGGGGTTCGCGCTGCGGCCCGAGTCGTGGGGTGTCGGGTTCGGGCGGGAGACCGTCGGGCTGCTGCTCGCCCTGGCCTTTGGGGAGCTCGGCCTGCACCGGGTGTGGGCCGCGCGGGCGCCCCTCAACACCGCCTCCGCGCGGACGCTCCTCGCCTCCGGCTTCGTCGAGGAGGGGCGGATCCGGGGGCACGTCCACGTCCGGGGTGCCTGGCGGGACTCGATCACGTACGGGATCCTCCGCGAGGAGTGGGAGGCGTTCAGCCCCCGCTGACGATCTCGCGGGCCATCGCGACCAGCGCGCCCGTCGCCGGGTGCGGGAAGGCGTCCCGCCAGGCCAGGACCACCGGCAGCGGCGGCGCGTCGGACAGCGGGCGGTAGGCGACGCCCGGGTGCGGGTGGAGCGCGGCCGTGGAGGCGGAGGAGACGCCGGTGCCGCGGCCCGCGGCGATCGCGGTGAGCCAGTCGTCGGTGTTGGCGACGGTCAGGGTGGCCGCCGGGCGGCCGCCGGCCGGCCAGAGCGCGAGCGTGGTCGTACCGGAGACGGTGTTGAGGATGATCGTCTCGGCGGCCAGGTCCCCGAGCGTGAGGCTGGGCCGGTCGGCGAGCGGGTTGTCGGCGGGCAGCGCGGCGACCCGTTCCTCCGTGGCGAGCTCCTCGGTGACGAGACCGGGCGCGTCGACCGGGCCCCTGAGCAGTGCCGCGTCCACCTCGCCGCGGGCGAGTCCGGCCGTGCGGTCGTCGATGCGGAGCAGTTCGAGCGGGGTCTCGGGGTGCTGCCGCTGCCAGCGCCGGAGCAGCGGGGTGGTGTACGGGCCGAAGGCCGACCAGGCGTGCCCGAGGCGCAGGGGGCGGTGGCGGAGGCGGGCCGGGTCGACGGCGGCGTCGAAGGCGGCGAGGGCGGCGGCGGCCCTGTCCTGGAAGGCGCGGCCTTCGGCGGTGAGGGCGAGGTGGTGGGTGGAGCGGTCGACGAGCCGGGCGCCGAGGTGGGCTTCGAGCGCGGCGAGCGTGCGGGAGACGGCCGGCTGGGTGAGGTGGAGCCGGGCGGCCGCCCTGGTGAGGCTGGATTCCTCGGCGATGGCGAGGAAGCAGCGGAGGTGGCGTAGCTCGATGCTCATGTCTTCGGAGCATAACCGCAGCGCAATCGGCATTTCCGGTGCCGCGCGGGGGCTCGTAGCGTGGGAGGGGATTACGGCGGGACGATACGGTGAGTTCATTGTGTTGGACTTGCAGTACAGTTCAATGAACCATTGACGGTGTGGTGCGATGTGAGTGGAGGAGTGGTCCGGTGAACAGTCCGGTCAAGGATGTGCCGGCGGTCGCCGTGACGGTCGAGCCCCAGCAGGTTCCTGCGCCCGGGAAGCTCGCGTTCGGGAAGCTCGCGTCCGGGAAGGGCGGTCGGCACCTCGGGCCCGTCGCCCTCGTCGTCGCGGGCGGACTCTCCGTACAGTTCGGCTCCGCCGTCGCCGTCCTCCTCATGCCCCGCGCCGGAGCCCTCGGCGTCGTCACCCTGCGGCTCGTGCTCGCCGCCGTCGTCCTGCTGGCCGTCTGCCGGCCCAAGGTCCGCGGCTACAGCCGCGCCGACTGGGGCACCATCGTCGCCTTCGGCACGGCCATGGCGGGGATGAACATCCTCTTCTACCAGGCCGCCGACCGGATCCCGCTCGGCGCCGCCGTGACCCTGGAGGTCCTCGGCCCGCTGATCCTCTCGGTGGTCGCCTCGCGCCGGCTGGGCAACCTGCTCTGGGCCGGGCTCGCCCTCGGCGGCGTCGTCCTGCTCAGCGGCGGCGGCTTCGACCGCCTCGACCCCGTCGGCGCCGCCTTCGCGCTCGCCGCGGGCGCGATGTGGGCCGCGTACATCGTCTTCAGTGCCCGTACGGGCCGCCGCTTCCCGCAGGCCGACGGGCTCGCGCTCGCCATGGCCTTCGGCGCCGTCCTCAGCCTGCCGCTCGGCATCGCGGAGGCGGGCGACAAGCTCCTCGTGCCGTCGACGGTCCTGCTGGGCCTCGGGGTCGCGCTGATGTCGTCCGTCCTGCCGTACACCCTCGAACTCCTCGCCCTGCGCCGCCTGCCCGCGCCCACCTTCGCGATCCTGATGAGCCTGGAACCGGCCATCGCGGCGGCGGCCGGCTTCCTCATCCTCAGCCAGGCGCTGTCCGTCGTCGACGCCCTCGCCATAGCCCTCGTCATCGCGGCGAGCATGGGCGCGGTCCGCACCCAGGTCCGCGCGGCCAAGCGGGCGGCGCAGGGCGCGCCTTAGACTCCGCGCGTGATCGCCGACCTGCAGTGCCTCGTCATCGACTGTCCCGTGCCCCGCGCCCTCGCGGAGTTCTACCGTTCCGTCCTCGGCGGGGAGATCGACCGGCCGGATCCCCGCTGGTCCCTCGGCGACGCCTGGTCGACGCTGCACACCCCCGGCGGGCTCGTCCTCTGTTTCCAGGGCGTCGCCGACCACCGCCCGCCGACGTGGCCGGATTCCGAGCGCCCCCAGCAGTCCCACCTCGACTTCGGAGTCCCGGACCTGGACGCGGCCCAGGAAGCGGTGCTCGCCCACGGCGCGACCGTCCTGGACGAGGGGGACGGCAAGCGGAGCTGGCGGGTGTACGCCGACCCTGCCGGGCATCCGTTCTGCCTGGTCCGGCACTGAGTCGCCGAGGGGTGCGGCGGGAGTGGCCCGATCCCTTTGATCTTTGTCTTCCGGCCTGTTTCGGGGGTGCGGGGGTGCCTCGGAGGATGAGGGGTGTCACCGGACGTACGAGGAGGGGAGCCGACCATGGCCCTGGAGATGCGAGACCGCTGTGAGCGCTGCGAGACGGCGACCCTGACCGTGGACGGGCCCGCCCGGATCTGTACGTACGAGTGCAGCTTCTGCGTGCCGTGCGCCGACGCCATGGACGACGTCTGCCCCAACTGCGGCGGTGAGCTCGTCCCGCGTCCGCGCCGGGCCCTCGCCTAGCCGGCGGACTGCGCGGGTTCGCCCTCGCGTGGCGCCGGAGGCTGTGGCGCCGGAGGCTGTGGTGCCGGAGGCTGTGGTGCCGGCGGGCGTGGTGCCGGAGGGTGTGGTGGCGGCGGGCCCGGGCGGGGCGGCAGCATGTGGGCGTCGATGTAGGCGAGGGCCGCCGTGTTCCGCTCGTGGACCGGCCAGGCCGCCACCCATGTCCGGAGCCGCGCGACGATTCGGGCCTGCTCCGCCGGGTCGTACCCGCCGCCGATGAGCAGCGCGTGAATGCGGCCGACGATGCCGTCGTTGTGGCGGAAGACCGTGGGGTCCATGGCGAACGGCAGCGCGATCCACCTGCGGATGCAGTCGTCGGCCCACGCCGCCCCGATTCCCGTACGGAACTGCTGGGACAGCGTGGAGACGAGGGCGTCGAGCACGCCGTTGACGTTCGACGGGGGCCCGTGCTGCTCGGCGTGGTCGAGGCAGAGCTCGACGGTACGGAGCCACTCGCGGGCCTCTTCCCACGTCGTGATGTACGGCCCCACCTGGAACGCGGTCCCCGCCATGCGGGGGACGAGGTCCTCGTTGTCGAGGTTGGTGCGGGCCCAGTGGAGCATGGCGCGGTAGATCGTCGGGCTCATCAGGCGCTGGCGCAGCACCCACTTGCTGAGGAACGTGAAGTCCTGCTCCGGCGTGTGGAGGCCCACCCACGTGTCGACCATCTCCCGTATCTCGGGGGGAGTTCCGCCGCGCGGCAGTTGCTTGAGGAGCGAGCCGAGGACGAAGTCGGCGTCCTCGTTGGTGTGGTTGGACGCGAGCCAGGTCCGTGCGGAGGCGACGGCCTTCTCCGCCACCTCCGGGTCGAGGTCCGTGCGGGCCAGCAGGAGCTTGAGGACGAAGTCGGCGTCGTGGGTGTCGGTGTGCCGTTCGAGCCAGGCGAGGGCGGCGGCGATGGCCTTCTCGGTCGCGTCCGCGTCCAGGTCGGTGCGGGCCTGGAGACGGTTGATGACGAAGCGGGCCTCCTGGCCGGCGGCGTGCTCGGCGAGCCAGGTGAGCGTCGCCGCGATCGCCTCCTTCGCCGCCGTACCGGGGTCGAGGTCCGTGCGGGACAGCAGCGGGTGGAGGACGAACCGCGCCTCCGATGCCGTGGTGTACCGGCGGAGCCACGTGAGGGCCGCCGCGACCGCCTCCTTCGCCGCGACCGGGGCGAGGTCGGTGCGGGACAGCAGCGGTTCGAGGACGAAGCCGGCCTCCTGGGTGGCGGTGTGCTTCTCCAGCCAGGTCAGGGCGGCGGCGACCGCCTTCTCCGCCTCGCCGGCGTCGAGGTCGGTGCGGGACAGCAGCGGGTGGAGGACGAACTGCGCCTCCTGCACGGCGGCATGGAGGGCGAGCCAGGTCAGGGCGGCGGAGACCGCCTGGCCCGTCTCGTCGGTGTCGAGTCCGGGGCGGTGCAGCACCGGGGCCAGGACGAAACTCGCCTGCCCGAGCTCGCCGTGCCGTGCCAGCCACGACCACACCGTGGGCAGCAGCAGCCGGGCACCCTCCTCGGGGAGGTGGTGGAGGCCCCGGTAGAGCAGGTGCCGGGCGGCGATGCGGCTGCCGAAGTCCGCGAGCCAGGGGCTGACGACCTGCGACCAGCACTGGACGGCCGAGATGGACCAGGGCGCGCCGGAGCAGACCGCGCCGAGGGCGTAGCTGCCGATGCCGGCGTCCTGCCGCAGGACGGCGCCGAGGGTGGTGGCGTGCTGGGTGAACCAGGCGTTCAGTACGGCGGAGACCGGGCCCGAACGGTCCGCGAGCGCGAGGTCGTTGACGACCCGCCCGAGGTTGAGCGCGGCGCGGCCCACCGCGCGGGGGCTCACGAGGCATCCGGCGAGCAGGGCGTGGGCGCCGTCGGTGTCCGGCGCCTCGTCCCGCTCGGGGAGGAGGACGGACTCGACGAGCTGGTCGGTGACGAGGTCGTGGGCGACGGACAGCGTGCCGTCGGGGTCGGTCTCCAGCCAGCCGAGGGAGAGGAGGGTGGCGACCACGTCCTCGGCGCGCGGCACGACGGTGTGGGGGGAGGCGGTGTGGGGGGCGGGGGCGTATGGGGCGGGGGCGTGCGGGGTGGCGGTGAATGGGGTCGGGGCGTGCGGGACCGGGGCGTGCGGGGTCGGGGTGTACGGGGTGGGGGCTTGCGGCACGGCGGTGTACGGGGCGGCGGCGTGCGGGCCTTGGGGGTACGGGCCTGGGGCGTGCGGCATGACGGCGTGCGGCATGACCGCGTGCGCTGCCGTGGCGCCCCCGGGCGCTGCGGGCCCGCCGGGAGTCGCAGGTACCCCAGGCATCCCAGGCATCCCCTGCACCCCCGCCATCCCCTGCGCCCCCAGCGCGCTCAGCGCCGCGCGGGCCGCTGCCGTCACGTCCTCGCGTGCCTGCGGGCACGCGGCCGTGGCCGCGGCGGCGGCGACGAGGGAGTGGGAGGCACGTACGGGGACGAAGGCGTGTTCGCGGCCCGGTACGGCCAGGTCGTCCTCGCCGAGGCGGCTCTTCAGCCAGCGGGGGATCTCCCCGCCCTCGCGCAGCCCCGTGGGCTCGGGCAGGCCCAGGCCCGAGGTGAAGCGCCGCTCCACCTCGCGGGCGACGAGCAGCGCGACGATCGGGCGGTGGCCGCAGATCTCCCGCATCCGGGCGATGCCGTACCGCTCCGTCGCCGCCGGGGCGAGTGTGCGCAGGGCGTTGTCGGCGACCTGTTTCTGGAAGTCGTCGTCCTGGCGCAGCTCCACCTCGTCGAACAGGTCGTGCAGCTGCCCCCGGTTCGCCTTCCGCAGCCAGCCGGGGCGTACGGACGCGAGGAGCGCGACGGGGATGTCGCGGCGGCGGGCCTCCGGGATGAGCCGGTGCCGCAGTGCCGGGAGGTCGAGCTGCGACTCGTTGAGGTAGTCGACGACGACGAGCGCCGGGGTCTGCTCCGCGCAGACCTGCTCGGCGATGACGTCGGTGACGGAGCTGTCCTCGCCCGGCAGGACGTGCAGGACGCGCCAGCCCGCTTCGAGGGCGATCCGGCCCACCTCGATGCCGGCCCGGGTCTTGCCCGTGCCGGCGGCGCCCACGAGCAGGACGCCCCGGTCGCCCGAGCCGACGAGCCGCACGAAGAGGTTGGCGGGCTCGGCCGGGTGGTCGGGTCCGGGGGAGACGAAGGAGAGCTGTTCGGAGGTGAGGTTCTTCTTGAAGTCACCGAAGCCGCTGACGAGTTCGTGCTGGGGGATGACCGCGCGCAGCAGCGGTTCCGGTTCGGGCGGTTCGTCGCCGAGGGCGACGGGCCGGGGTTCGTACCGCACGCCGCCCAGGGCGAGTTGGCGGCAGAGGTCCGGGTCGTCGAGGGCGTCGGCGATGGGCTCGGCCTCGGCGCCGGCGATGCCGGCGGCGGGCAGCCGGTGCGCCTGTACGCCGATGAGGAGACCGCCGGTGGGGGTGAGGAACGCGGCGCCGGACATGCCCCGCCAGGGGTCGGGGTCGCCGCCGCCGGGCGGGCGGGGCGCGGTCGTCGTGTACTGGAGGTCGAGCAGCCTCGACTTGAGGTTGGAGCCCAGCAGGACGAACCCCTCGGCCTGGCGGCTGTCCCGCCGCCGCAGGCCCGTGACGCCGGGTTCCTCGGGGCGGGTCGCGAAGGCGGGGAAGCCGATCCCGATGAAGGGCACGCTGCCGGCGCCGGGCGGCAGGGCGCCGAAGGACACCGGCTGGACGGTGTCGGCGGGGGCGTCGTCGAGGCGTAACAGGGCGAGGTCCCGGCCGTTCTTGCCGCGCCACACGGGTGTCGCGGACAGTGCGGTGTCGCCGCCGCCGAGGCGGACGGTGCACGTGCCGGGGTCGGGGTCCGGGCCGAAGAGGTGGTCCACGGTGAGGACGAGCCGGTGGGCGATGCGGTAACCGGAGCCGTACTCGGCCGTGCCGTTCCCCGTGACGACGACCTCGGCCACGCGGGCCGTGTCGGGTACGGTCACGGGCTGCTCAGCCGAGGCCGAGGAGGTCGGTCACGTCGTCGCCGGTGCGGACTTTCTGGCCGGTCGCCGCTTCCTCGGCGGAGAGCGTCATCCGGACGGTGTGCGTCTGGCCGCTCTTCGCGCCGGCCTTGCCGCCGAGCGAGACCACCCAGAACTTCATGCCGGCGTTGGCCTCGGCGGACTTCTCCACGGACACCTGGAGCTCCAGGTCGATGGAGTCGATACGGAACCTCACGTCCTCGTTCGCCGCTTCCAGCCGGGCGCGGCTGATCTCGGAGCGCAACGAGGCGAGCAGGTCGGCGAGTTCGATGTCCATGCTCATGGGACCCCCGTGGTCGTGCGAAGTGGTACCGGTCAAGTGTTGCAGAAGGGTGCGGAGTTCGGCAGTGGTCCGTCGTGTGCGGTGCGGTGCGGTGCCGCGATCGCGATCGCGAGCGCGGATCGTGGGGTCGTACGGTCACGACGTCGTACGGTCACGACGTCGACTGGAGTGCGTCCACCACCACCAGGCGGCGCACCCGGCGGGCCGGGAGGGCCGAGGCGGCGATGCCGGTGAGGAGGGTGGCCGCCAGGATGCCGAGGACCGTCAGGGCCGTACCGCCCGAGTGGGCGAGGATCTCCAGCGGGGAGACCGAGGTGAGGACGGAGCGGGCGGCGAGCGTGCCGTAGACGAGGCCGAGGACCGTACCGGCGAGCGCGCCGGAGAGGGCCAGGAGGACGGACTCCAGGGTGAGCATCCGGCGGAGCTGCTCGCCCGCGAGGCCGACCGCGCGGAGCATGCCGAACTCGCGGGTGCGTTCCTCGACGGTGAGCATCAGGGTGGCGGCGACGCCGAGCGCGGCGATGGCCATCGAGAAGCCGAGCAGTACGGTCACGACGACCATCAGCCGGTCCAGCATGCCCCGGACGAGCCGGGCGTCGGCGGTGGCGTCGGCGACCCGGAGGTCCGGGTGGGCGGCGAGGGCCTGGTCGATGGCGGCGCGGGCGGTGGCGTGGTCGGTGCCGGCGGCCGGGTCGACGAGGACGGTGGCGACGATGGCGGCGCCGGGTGCGAGCCGGTCGAGCGTGGCGGGGGTGACGTACACGGTGGCCTCGGGGGCGAGGTCCATGGGCAGCGTGGACCGGTGGGCGGCGAGGGTGGTGCCCTTAGCTGTGGCGGTGCCCTTCGCCGTGGTGGTGCCCTTAGCCGTGCCGGTGCCCTTAGCCGTGTCGGCGTCCCTCGTCGGGGTGGTGTCCTTCGCCGTCGCCGCGCCCTGCACCGTCACGGTGCCTTCCTTCACCAGCGTCAGTGCCTCTCCGTCCTTCAGGGCGCGGGCCGCCGCGACGCCCTCCGCCGCCGGGTTGAGGCGGGTCGGGTCGGCGGCGGCGATCACGGTGCTGCGGCCGTCGACGGTGAGGGTGGCCGTACGGACCGGGGTGGTGGTCAGTTCGGGCCGCTCGCGGAGGGCGGCGAGCGCGCCGGCGGGTACGGACTCCTCCTTCCCTCCGGACTCCCCGAGCAGGCTGAAGACGGCCGGCGTGCGGTTCGCGAGCATCGTCTCCAGGCCGCCGCTCGCGACCCCGATGGCGGTCACCGCGGAGACGGCGACGGTCACGCCGACGAGCATCGCGGAGGCGGCGGCCCCGGTCCTGGCCGCGTTGGCGCGGAGCTGCTGCACGGCGAGCTTCCCGGTGGTGCCGAAGGGGCGGCGCAGGCCCCGGCCGAGGAGGCCGACCAGCGGCGGCAGCAGGTGGCGGGCGTAACGGAGGACGCCGAAGAAGGTGAGGATCGCGCCGAGCGTCACGGCGAGCAGTGCGAGGGGCGAGCCGCCGAACGCGCCGAGTGCGAGCAGTCCCGCGCCGGTGACGAGGAACAGGACGGAGACGGCTTCGCGCAGGGGGCGGCTGCCGGGCTCGGGGAGCTGCGCGGCGCCGCTCGCGGCGAGCGCGGTCACGGGCGGGACGGCTGCGGCGGCCCGGGCGGGCTTGCGGACGGCCCACAGGGTGAGCAGGACGCCGAACAGCCCGGCGAGGAGGAAGGTGAGCCGGCCGGGAAGCAGCGAGACCTCGATGGGGCCGAGGCCCCCGAAGCCGTTCAGGAGGGCGGTGCCGAGGAGGCAGGCGCCCGCGCCGGCGGCGAGGCCGGCGGTGGAGGCGAGGACGCCGAGCAGCAGCCCTTGGCGGCGGATGACCCGGCGGACCTGCTCGCGGTCGGCGCCGATGCAGCGCAGCAGGGCGAGTTGGCGGGCGCGCTGGGCGAGGACGACGGAGAAGGTGTTGGTGACGACCATGCGGGCCACGGCCATGGCGATGAGGACGAACGAGAGCGCGGCGGTGAGGACGACGGCGTAGATCGTCCGGGCGCTCCGCACGGCGTTCTCGACGGCCCCGGCGTGGGTGTAGGCGGTGACTCCGCCGCCGATCGCCTTCTTGGCGGCGGTGGTCGTGGCACCGGCCGGCGTGCCGGGCGCCAGGTCGATGTCGAGGTGGGTGGTGCGGATCCCCGTCGCGTACGTCCGGGTCTCCGCGTACGGCACGCCGATCGCCGGCTGTGAGCCGAGCGCCTGGGACGCGGAGGTGTCGAGGAGCCCGGTGAGCCGGACGTCGGCGGTGCCGCCGGCGGCCTTCGTCAGCCGTACGGTGTCGCCGGGCGCCGCTCCGACGCGGCGCGCGGTGTCGGTGTCGAGGACGGCTTCGCCCGGCGCTTTCGGCCATTGGCCGCTGTCGAGGCGCTGCCAGCGCAGCGCGGGGTCGGCGGCGACGGAGGTGACGAGGGCGCGGTCGTCGAGGGGGCGCCCGGAGGGCAGCAGGACGTTGGCGTGGCCGACGAGCCGTTCGCCGACCTCGACGACTCCGGGCAGCCGTGCCGCCTTCGCCGCCGCTCCGGCGGGCATGGCGTCCGTCTCGGGGGCGACGACCTGGACGGGTGCCGTGCCGATGTCGGCGGCGGCGGACTGCTCGTACGACTGGACGAGCGCTCCGGCGCCGCCGACGGACAGGACCAGGAAGGCGACGCCGACGGCGACGGCGGCGCCCGTGAGGACCAGTTGGCGGAGCTGGGACCGGAAGTCCTTGACGGCGAAGGCGAGCAGTGACGACATGCCCTCCACGCTAGGAGCGGGTCGGTCGGGTTCTCGGCCCCATCAGGCAGGATTCGGGGTCGTTCCCGAGTCGTCCGCCGCGCGGCCCGCCGTACCTCTGAAGGATGACCCGCCGTTGGCAGGCCTGTACGTCACCGCCGTTCGCATCAATCAAAGCAAGCATGCTTGATTGTTTTCTGGTTCGCTGCCATGCTCCGGGGCACGCCGTCGTGCCGTCGTCGTGTCATCGCCGTGCCGTCGCCGCGCCGCCGTCGTACCGTCGCCGCGCCGTGGCCGTGTCCCGAGGGGAGCGCACCGTGTCCGATCCCGCCGTCGTCCTCGACGATCTGCGCGAGGAGAGCGAGGAACTCGACGTCCTCGTCAGCGAATTGAGCGTGGAGCAGTGGGGTGCGCCGACCCCCGCGCCCGGCTGGACCCTTGCCCACCAGATCGCCCACCTCGCCTGGACCGACCGGGCGGCCCTCCTCGCCGCCACCGACCCCGAGGCCTTCGCCGTCGAGGCCGGGAAGGCCCTCGCCGCGCCCGACCGCTTCGTCGACGAGGGCGCGGAGGAGGGCGCGAAGCTGCCGCCCGCCGAGCTCCTCGCCGCCTGGCGCGCGGGCCGCGAGCGCCTCCAGGAGGCCCTCCGCGCGGTCCCGCCCGGTGCCCGATTCCCCTGGTACGGGCCGCCGATGAGCGCCCCGGCCATGGCCACCGCCCGGCTCATGGAGACCTGGGCGCACGGCCAGGACGTCGCCGACGCCCTCGGGGCCGTCCGCGTGCCCACCGCCCGGCTCCGGCACGTCGCCTGGATCGGCGTCCGCGCCCGCGACTACGCCTTCCTGGTGCGGGGCGTCCCGGCACCCGCCGAGCCCTTCCGCGTCGAACTCGTCGGAGTCGACGGGGAGGTGTGGGCGTACGGCCCCGAGGGCGCGGCCCAGACCGTCACCGGCCCCGCCCTCGACTTCTGCCTCCTCGTCACGCAGCGCGTCCACCGCGACGACACCGCCCTCGTCGCGCACGGCCCCGACGCCGAGCGCTGGCTCGGCATCGCCCAGGCCTTCGCGGGCCCGGCGGGCACCGGCCGCACGCCCCGGGAGGCGTAGTGGTCCTCCGTATCGGCAACGCCTCCGGTTTCTACGGCGACCGCTTCGACGCCGTCCGCGAGATGCTCACCGGCGGCGAACTCGACGTCCTCACCGGCGACTACCTCGCCGAGCTGACCATGCTCATCCTCGGCCGCGACCAGCTCAAGGACCCGTCCGCCGGGTACGCGAAGACCTTCCTGCGCCAGATGGAGGAGGGCCTCGGCCTCGCGCACGAGCGCGGGGTCCGCATCGTCGCCAACGCGGGCGGCCTGAACCCCGCAGGACTCGCCGAGGCCCTGCGCGCCCTCGCCGCGAAGCTCGGCCTGCCGACCCGGATCGCCCACGTCGAGGGCGACCGACTCCCGTCACCCGACGGCGTGTTGACGGCCAACGCCTACCTCGGCGGGGCCGGTATCGCCGCCTGCCTCGCCGCCGGGGCCGATGTCGTCGTCACCGGCCGGGTCACCGACGCCGCCCTCGTCACCGGGCCCGCACAGTGGCACTTCGGCTGGGGCCCGGAGGAGTACGACAGGCTGGCGGGCGCGGTCGTCGCCGGGCACGTCCTGGAGTGCGGCACCCAGGCCACCGGCGGCAACTACGCCTTCTTCGCCGAGCACGACCCGGCCGCCCTGCGCCGCCCCGGCTTCCCGCTCGCCGAACTCCACGCCGACGGCAGCGCCGTCATCACCAAGCACGCCGGTACGGGCGGACTCGTCGACGTCGGTACGGTCACGGCCCAGCTGCTGTACGAGACGGCCGGCGCCCGCTACCCCGGCCCCGACGTGACGGCCCGGCTCGACACCGTACGGCTCACGCAGGTCGGCCCCGACCGCGTCCGGATCCACGGCGTCACGGGCGAGGCCCCGCCCCCCACGCTCAAGGTCGGCCTCAACCGGCTCGGCGGCTTCCGCAACGAGGTCGTGTTCGTCCTCACCGGCCTCGACGTCGAGGCCAAGGCGCGGCTGGTCCGCGACCAGACCGAGGACGCCCTGGAGCGAGCCGGCTCCCGGCCCGCCGAGGTCCGCTGGGAGCTGGTCCGCACCGACCGGCCCGACGCCGCCACGGAGGAGACGGCGAGCGCGCTGCTCCGCCTCGTCGTCCGCGACCCGTCCCCGGAGGCCGTCGGCCGCACCCTCACCGGCGCCGCGATCGAACTGGCCCTCGCGAGCTACCCCGGCTTCCACGTCACCGCGCCCCCCGGGAGGGGCGCCCCCTACGGCGTCTTCGGGACCGCGTACGTCCCCGCCGCCGACGTCCCGCACACGGCCGTCCTCCCGGACGGCACCCGCGTCCCCGTCCCCACCGCCGTGGCCGCCCCCGTCCCCGTCCCGCCGAACAGCGCGGACCTGCTCCCCGTCCCCGTCCCGCCGAACAGCGCGGACCTGCTCCCCGTCCCCGACCTCCCCCCGCCCCTCCCGTGCGACTCCACGCGTCGCGCCCCCCTCGGCCGGATCGCCGGCGCCCGCAGCGGCGACAAGGGCGGCGACGCCAACGTCGGGGTGTGGGTCCGCACGGAGGAGGAGTGGCGCTGGCTCGCGCACGCGCTCACCGTCGAGACGTTCCGCGAACTCCTCCCGGAGACCGCCGGCCTGCCCGTCGAGCGGCACGTCCTCCCGCACCTCAGGGCCCTGAACTTCACCGTCGCCGGAATCCTCGGCGAGGGCGTCGCCTCCCAGGCCCGTTTCGACCCCCAGGCCAAGGCCCTCGGCGAGTGGCTCCGCTCCCGGCACCTGGACATACCGGAGGTACTCCTGTGACCGTCCTCGCCTCCGCCCTCGACACCGGCGGACCCGAGTACCGAGAGCACCGCGCCGCGATGCTCGACAAGCTGACCGCCCTCGAAGCCGAGCACGCCAAGGCCCTCGCGGGCGGCGGCGAGAAGTACACGGCCCGGCACCGGGGGCGCGGCAAGCTCCTCGCCCGCGAGCGCATCGAGCTGCTCGTCGACCCCGACTCGCCGTTCCTCGAACTGTCGCCGCTCGCCGCCTGGGGCAGCGACTACCAGGTGGGCGCCTCGCTCGTCACCGGCATCGGTGTCATCGAGGGCGTCGAGTGCCTGATCACGGCCAACGACCCGACCGTGCGCGGCGGTGCCTCCAACCCGTGGACGCTGAAGAAGGCCCTGCGGGCCAACGAGATCGCGTTCGCCAACCGGCTGCCCGTCGTCTCGCTCGTCGAGTCGGGCGGCGCCGACCTGCCCTCCCAGAAGGAGATCTTCATCCCCGGCGGGGCGCTCTTCCGCGACCTCACGCGCCTCTCGGCCGCCGGCATCCCCACCGTCGCGGTCGTCTTCGGCAACTCGACGGCCGGCGGCGCGTACGTCCCCGGCATGTCCGACCACACCGTGATGATCAAGGAGCGGTCGAAGGTCTTCCTCGGCGGTCCGCCGCTCGTGAAGATGGCGACGGGGGAGGAGAGCGACGACGAGTCCCTCGGCGGCGCCGAGATGCACGCCCGGACGTCGGGCCTCGCCGACCACTACGCCGTCGACGAGGCGGACGCGCTCCGGCAGGCCCGCCGGATCGTCGCCCGCCTCAACCACCGCAAGGCGCAGGCCGATCCGCCGCTCGCGACGCCCCCGAAGTACGAAGAGGACGAACTCCTCGGGATCGTCCCCGGCGACCTCAAGACCCCCTTCGACCCGCGCGAGGTGATCGCCCGGATCGTCGACGGCTCCGACTTCGACGAGTTCAAGCCGCTGTACGGGACCTCGCTCACCACCGGATGGGCGTCCCTGCACGGCTACCCGGTCGGCATCCTCGCCAACGCGCAGGGCGTGCTGTTCTCCGCCGAGTCGCAGAAGGCGGCGCAGTTCATCCAGCTCGCCAACCAGCGCGACATCCCGCTGCTCTTCCTCCACAACACCACCGGCTACATGGTCGGCAAGGAGTACGAGCAGGGCGGCATCATCAAGCACGGCGCGATGATGATCAACGCGGTCGCGAACTCGCGCGTCCCCCACCTGTCCGTCCTCATGGGCGCGTCGTACGGCGCCGGGCACTACGGCATGTGCGGCCGGGCGTACGACCCCCGCTTCCTCTTCGCCTGGCCGAGCGCGAAGTCCGCCGTCATGGGCCCGCAGCAGCTCGCCGGTGTCCTGTCGATCGTGGCGCGGGCTTCCGCAGTGGCGAAGGGGCAGCCGTACGACGACGAGGCCGACGCCGGTCTCCGCGCGCTCGTCGAGGCGCAGATCGAGTCGGAGTCCCTCCCGATGTTCCTCTCGGGGCGGCTGTACGACGACGGGGTCATCGACCCCCGCGACACCCGCACGGTCCTCGGGCTGTGCCTCTCCGCGATCCACACGGCACCGGTCGAGGGCGCGCGCGGCGGCTTCGGCGTCTTCCGAATGTGAGGCACACCTTGATCACCTCCCTCCTCATGCGAGGCACACCTTGATCACCTCCCTCCTCGTCGCGAACCGTGGCGAGATCGCCTGCCGTGTCTTCCGCACCTGCCGTGAGCTGGGCATCTCCACGGTCGCCGTGTACTCGGACGCGGACGCCGACGCCCTGCACGTCCGGGAGGCCGACACGGCCGTACGGCTGCCGGGGGCGGCGCCCTCGGAGACGTACCTGCGCGGCGACCTGATCGTGAAGGCGGCGCTCGCGGCGGGCGCCGACGCCGTCCACCCCGGCTACGGCTTCCTCTCCGAGAACGCCGCCTTCGCGCGGGCCGTGACCGACGCGGGCCTGCTCTGGATCGGTCCGCCGCCGGAGGCGATCGAGGCGATGGCCTCGAAGACCCGGGCGAAGGAACTCCTGGGTGTCGAGCCCCTGACCGACGTCACGGCGTCCGACCTCCCCGTCCTCGTGAAGGCGGCGGCGGGCGGCGGCGGCCGGGGCATGCGGATCGTCAGAGAACTCGCCTCCCTCCCAGAGGAGTTGAGGGCGGCGTCCGCCGAGGCGGCGAGCGCCTTCGGTGACGGCGAGGTCTTCGTCGAGCCGTACGTGGAGAACGGCCGGCACGTCGAGGTGCAGCTCCTCTGCGACACCCACGGCACGGTCTGGGCGCTCGGCACCCGCGACTGCTCCCTCCAGCGCCGGCACCAGAAGGTGATCGAGGAGGCCCCGGCGCCCGGCCTGCCGGCCGCCCTGGAGGCCTCCCTCCTGGACACGGCCGTCCGCGCGGCGAAGGCCGTCGGGTACGTCGGCGCGGGCACGGTCGAGTTCCTGGTGGCGGACGGCCGGGCGCACTTCCTGGAGATGAACACCCGGCTCCAGGTCGAGCACCCGGTGACGGAGGAGGTGTACGGCGTCGACCTCGTCGCCCTCCAGCTCGCCGTGGCGGAGGGCCGGGAGCTGCCCCCCGAGCCGCCGGCCCCGCACGGCCACGCGATCGAGGCCCGCCTCTACGCGGAGGACCCGGCCCGGGAGTGGGCGCCCCAGACGGGTCTCCTGCACCGCTTCGAGATCCCCCGCGAGGGCCGCGTCCGGGTCGACACCGGGTACGTCTCCGGCGACGGCGTCGGCATCCACTACGACCCGATGCTCGCCAAGATCGTCGTCCACGCCCCCACCCGCGCCGAGGCCGCCCGCAAGCTCGCCCACACCCTGGAGCGGGCCCGGATCCACGGCCCCGCCACCAACCGGGGCCTGCTCGTGGCGTCCCTCCGCCACCCCGAGTACGCCTCCCCGGACGCGCTCGACACCGGCTTCTACGACCGCAACCTGCCCGCCCTGACCACCGCCCCGGAGGGCGAGCGGTACGCGGCCGTCGCCGCCGCCCTCGCCGCAGCCGCCGCGAACAGGTCCAGGTTCGGCGGTGGTTGGCGCAACCTCCGCTCCCAGGACGAGACGAGGACGTACGGGGAGCACGAGGTCCGCTACCGGCCGACGAGGTCCGGCGGCTTCGAGGTCACGGCCCCCGAGGGGGTACGGGTCGTGGCGGCGTCCCCCGGCCGCGTACGGCTCGAAGTAGCGGGAGTCGTCAGGGACTTCACGATCGACGCGTACGGCGACGGCGCCGTCCACTCGGGCCCCCACCGGCTGGCCGTCCGCCCCCGCTTCACCGACCCGAGCGAGCAGACCGCCCCCGGCTCCCTGCTCGCCCCCATGCCCGGCACCGTCGTCAGGGTCGCGGACGGCCTCGCCGTCGGCGACCGGGTCACCGCCGGACAGCCCCTGCTCTGGCTGGAGGCCATGAAGATGGAGCACCGCGTCACCGCTCCCGCCTCCGGCACGCTCACCGCGCTCCACGCCGCCCCCGGCCGCCAGGTCGAGGTCGGCGCCCTGCTCGCCGTCGTACAGACCGAAGCAACGGAGGAAGACCCCGTATGAGCACCGACATCGAGCCGCAGGAACACACCGAACTCCGCGCCGCCGTCTCCGCCCTCGGCCGCCGTCACGGCACCGGCTTCGACCGGGCCGCCCTGTGGGCGGAGGCCGGGAAGCTCGGCTACCTGGGCGTGAACCTTCCCGAGGAGTACGGCGGCGGGGGCGGCGGCATCGCCGAGCTGTCGATCGTCCTGGAGGAGACGGGCGCCGCCGGGGCCCCGCTCCTGATGATGGTCGTCTCGCCCGCCATCTGCGGCACCGTGATCGCCCGCTTCGGCACGGAGGAGCAGAAGCGGACCTGGCTTCCCGGCCTCGCCGACGGCTCCCGGACGATGGCCTTCGGCATCACCGAGCCCGACGCGGGTTCCAACTCGCACCGCATCACGACCACCGCCACCCGCACCGAGGACGGCTGGGTCCTCAACGGCCGGAAGGTCTTCGTCTCGGGCGTCGACATCGCCGACGCCACGCTCATCGTCGGCCGCACGTCGGACGCCCGGACGGGCAACCTCAAGCCCTGCCTCTTCATCGTCCCGCGTGACGCGCCGGGCTTCGGCCGCCGGCACATCGAGATGGAACTCGCCGCCGACGAGAAGCAGTTCGAGCTCACCCTCGACGACGTCCACCTCCCGGCGGACGCCCTCGTCGGCGACGAGGACGCGGGGCTCCTCCAGCTCTTCGCCGGCCTCAACCCCGAGCGGATCATGACGGCCGCGTTCGCGATCGGCATGGGCCGCCACGCGCTGGAGCGGGCGGTGGCGTACGCGAAGGAGCGCCAGGTCTGGAAGGCCCCCATCGGCGCCCACCAGGCCATCGCCCACCCCCTCGCCCAGGCCCACATCGAACTCGAACTCGCCCGCCTGATGATGCAGAAGGCGGCGAAGCTCTACGACGCGGGCGACGACGTCGGCGCGGGCGAGGCCGCCAACATGGCCAAGTACGCCGCCGCCGAGGCCTGTGTGAAGGCCGTCGACACGGCCGTCCACACCCTCGGCGGCAACGGCCTCACCAAGGAGTTCGGCCTGGCCCGGCTGGTCACCGCCGCGCGCGTGGCCCGGATAGCCCCGGTCAGCCGCGAGATGATCCTCAACTACGTGTCGAGCCACACCCTGGGGCTGCCCAAGTCGTACTGAGGTATGAGCGCGGATCTGGCTCCACGGTGCGACGACGGCGGCACCGTGGGGGCAGGAGAGTGCGGGACGTCAGCCCAGCGAGGGTGAGGAGCCCGAGATGTCCCCGACCGCCAGAACCCCTGTCCGTACCGCCGCGCGCGCGTTCCTCGCCCTCCCGTGCGGCCTGGCGGCGGTCGCGCTGACCCTGACGGGGCAGCGTGACCAGGCCGCCCGCCTGAGGAACCGGCTGACGCACGACGGGACCGGCGGCATGACCGGGGCCGGGACCGGTGCCGATGGCTGGACCGGCAGCCGGGTGCTCGGCCGGGCCGTGCTCGGGCTGCCGCTGGACGCGGCGGCCTTCGCACTCGTCGGGTACGCGCTGTTCAACACGGTCCGCAACCTCGGCTACCCGATCTGGTACCTGGACACCGACTACCACCAGGCCTGGGGCGGCCCGACGATGGCCGGCGTCTGGTCGGTCCACGCCGCCGGCTGGCTGCTGTGCCTCGCCGTGCTGCTCCACTGGCCGGTGCGGTGGCTGGCCCGCGGACAGTCCGCGCTGGACCGCCGCGCGGCGCGCACGGGCGCCCGGTGACGTCAGTCCACGCCGCCGCCGGCCACGGCATCGTCCGCTCGCCGCAGTTCCCCGCAGATGAGGACCATGATCGCCGCTCCGGCGAGCATGGTCCCGGGGATCGCCAGGGCGGCACCTTGGGTGCTCTCGCGTAACTCCGCGTACTCCTCGGCTCCGATCTCCACGGTGCCGCGGTGCCCCCGGGCCGTATCGAAGGCGTAGTGGCGGCCGTCGCGGGCCTCGGGGTCCTGGAGACTTCCTTCGCCCACGGTGATCGCGACGAAACTCACCAGCATCCCGGCCCCGAACAGCACCCCGGCTGTCAGCTGTACCCGGCTGGGCAGGCAGCGGAAGGCCGACCACTGGCGGCTGCGGTCGGCCCCGCTCGCCATCCCACGGAGGACGGCGGTGCCGATTACCGGGAAGAGGGAAGCGAAGCCGACTGCCGCCAGGGTCCGGGGCGAAGGCAGCGGAAGCCGCCCCGGCAGCAAAGTCAGCGCCGCCACCAGCAGCATCAGTGCGCTCAGCCCGCCCGCGAGCGCGGCATGGACCTTGAAGCTCGTTCGCATGGAGGCACAGTCGCGCCTACGCCCGCCCCACCGCACTGCCCGCGCACGGCAGTCTCGGCCCCCCTTTCCTGCCGGGAGTCACCGGTCCCGGGAGCCCGGGGCAGGCTCGTGGGTCAGCGGGGTGTGGACGAGCCACGGATCGCGCGCGCGTCGCGGCGGCGGCGGGGGAAGGCGGCGAGGTAGCAGACCAGGGTGAAGAGGAGGATGGAGAGGCTGACGGTGAGGCCGGCGAGGGCGAAGGGGCCGAGGTCGGCGAGGCTGCGGGTCAGGCCCATGTCGCGGTCCTCGCGGTGTAGGAGCGCCAGAGCGAGGTGCCCATCCAGTACGTGCGGATGAGCTGGAACACCAGCTCCGGAAGGAGGAGGGCGCAGGTCAGCATGGCCTTCCAGCCCAGGGGGGCGACCCGGACGGCGGAGAAGAGGGACGAGGCGAGCAGGATGATCAGCCAGAGCGGATCGCCGGCGCCCTCGCCGCTCGCCACGGCCTCGCTCACCCAGACGGACATCCAGGCGAAGCTGTAGGCGAAGCCGAGCAGGCCGAGCACGTACTGGACGATGGAGAGCCGGGTGTGCCGGGTCCAGCCGCGCTGCCGCATGATGTCGAGGGTGCCGCGGACCCAGCGTTCGCGCTGGCGCACGAGGTCACCGAGGCGGGGCATCAAGTCCGTGTAGGCGACGACGTATTGGTTGGCGGTCACGCGCCAGCCCGCCTCCTTCAGGGCGAGCGTGGTCTCGTAGTCCTCGACGAGGTTGCCGCTGTGCTGCCAGAAGACCTCGTCGCGGGCGTCGATGAGTTCCTGGAGGGCGGTGGCGCGGTAGAAGGACCCGGCGCCCGCCATGGTGTGCACGCCGCGGCGCGCCCGGGTGTGGGCGTACCGGCCGTACTCGATGATCTGCATGCCGGTCAGGAAGCGCTGCCAGGGGTTCGCCCACAGTCCGGTCCTGCCGTAGCAGGTGGCGCTGACGCCGCCGAGGGTCGGGTCGGACTCCATGACGTGGCGGGCGCGGGCGACGAACTCGGGGTGGAGGCTGGTGTCGGCGTCCATGACGAGGACGTACCGCGCGGTGTCGCTGAGCCGTCCGGTCTCCGCGCCGAGCCGGGCGAGCGCGTGGTTGAGGGCGCCGGCCTTCTTGTGCGGGTTGTCGGGGAGGTTCAGGACGCGGGTCGGCGGGTTGCCGGGCCGGGCGGCGAAGTCGAGGGCGGCCCGTTCGGTGCCGTCCGTCGAGTTGTTGACGACGACCACGATCAGGTCGGGCCGCCGGGTCTGGGTCGCGAGGGACTCCAGGGAGGAGAGGATCTCCGCCTCCTCGTTGCGGGCCGGGATCACGACGACGGTGTCGTGGAGGGCCGCTCGCGGGGCGGTGTCGGGAGGGGTGAGTAAGGCCGAAGCAGCCATGGGGAGGCTCCAGTTGGTCGTGGATCGAAAGGTCCAGCACACGACGCTGTGCACCTGGTTCACCGGGCTGAATCCATGATCACACATCGGGGTGACTTGGTCCGTACCTGTCCCGGTATGCAGGATCGTGGGGTCATACGGCGTTCTTTTTCCGGCAACTTCCTTGATGCGCCCAGGAGTTCGGACTGGGGAGGAAGGGGTGTTTTCGGGCGTCCCGTGCGGGGTGGCGCCGGAAACCTTTCGCTTCCCGTTCACCGCGCGGAATCACGCCCTGCGCAAGCGCCCTGCGCAAGCGCCCCGCGATCACCACCCGCGCCCGCGCCCCGCGATCGCGATCCCCGCCCCGCGATCACGCCCGCAAAATCATGCATGCGTGCTTGATTGTTCTTCCGGGTCCTGACAGGGTCTCCCCAAGTCGCACCGGTACCAGCGATCCTGGCGCTCGCCTTCCACCTCTCCCTCCCACCTCTCAGGGGGCTCGCATGGTGTTCCACAGCGCGTACGAGGACGTTCCGACCGTCTCCCTCGCCATCCACGACGCCGTGCTCGGCCGCGCCGCGGAGTTCGGCGACGCCCCGGCCCTGATCGACGGGGCCGGCGGGGACGGGGCGCTGACCCTCACGTACGCCCAGGTCGACGCCTTCCACCGGCTCGTCGCCGCCGGCCTCGCCGAAGCGGGACTCCGCAAGGGCGACGTGCTCGCCCTGCACAGCCCCAACACCGTGCTCTTCCCGATCGCGTTCTACGCCGCCACCCGCGCCGGCGCCTCCGTCACCACCGTCCACCCGCTCGCCACGCCCGAGGAGTTCGCGAAGCAGCTCCGGGACTCGTCCGCGCGCTGGATCGTCACCGTGTCACCGCTGCTCCCCGCGGCCCGCGCCGCGGCCGAACTCGCGGGCGGCATCGAGGAGATATTCGTCTGCGACCAGGCCGAGACGGAGGGCGTCCGCTCGCTCCAGTCCTTCCTGGCCGCCACCGGACCGGTCCCGGATCACCCGATCGACCCCGACGAGGACATCGCGGCCCTCCCGTACTCCTCCGGCACCACCGGCGTCCCCAAGGGCGTCATGCTCACCCACACGTCGATCGCCACCAACCTGGCCCAGCTGTCCCCGCTGGTCCCGATGGGCCCGGGCGACCGCATCCTCGCGGTCCTCCCCTTCTTCCACATCTACGGCCTGACGGCCCTCATGAACGCCCCGCTCCGCCAGGGCGCCACCGTCGTCGTCCTGCCCCGCTTCGACCTCGACACCTTCCTCGGCGCGATCCAGAAGCACCGCATCAACGGCCTGTACGTGGCTCCGCCGATCGTCCTCGCCCTCGCCAAGCACCCGGCCGTCGCCGCCTACGACCTCTCCTCCCTGGAGTACATCGTCAGCTCCGCCGCCCCGCTCGACGCGGCCCTCGCCGCGGCCTGCTCGGCCCGGCTCGGACTGCCGCCCATCCGGCAGGCGTACGGCATGACGGAGCTCTCCCCGGGCACCCACGTCACCCCGCTCGACGTCCCCAGCCCGCCGCCCGGCACCGTCGGCAAGCTGCTCCCCTCCACCGAGCTGCGGATCCTCTCCCTCGACGACCCGTCGCAGGACGCCGCACCGGGCGAGGCGGGCGAGGTCGCCATCCGGGGACCGCAGGTCATGAAGGGGTACCTGGGCCGCCCCGACGCCACCGCCGCGATGGTCGACGGCGAGGGCTGGCTCCACACCGGCGACATCGGGCGGGTCGACGACGACGGCTGGCTGTTCGTCGTCGACCGGGTCAAGGAGCTCATCAAGTACAAGGGCTTCCAGGTCGCCCCGGCCGAACTCGAAGCCCTCCTCCTCACGCACGACGGCATCGCCGACGCCGCCGTCATCGGCGTCACCGACGCCGAGGGCACGGAGATCCCCAAGGCCTACGTGGTCCGCCAGCCCGCCACCCACACCGCGTCCGGCCTCACCTCCGAGGACGTCGTCGCGTACGTCGCCGAACGCGTCGCCCCGTACAAGAAGGTCCGCAGCGTGGAGTTCGTCGAGAGCATCCCGCGGGCGGCGTCCGGCAAGATCCTCCGCAGGGAATTGAGGGACCGCGCATGACCCCGTCCACGCCCCTGGTCGTCGTCACCGAAAAGCGCGGGATCACCACCCTCGCCCTCGACTCCCCGGCCACCCGCAACGCCCTCTCCACCCGCCTCGTCACCGAACTCGCCGACGCGCTCACCGCCTGCGGCAAGGACCCGGCGGTCCGGGCGGTGGTCCTCACCCACACCGGCACCACCTTCAGCGCGGGCGCCGACCTGAAGGCCCCGGCCAGCCCGTACGCCTTCGTGGACCTGCTCCGCCAGCTCGTCGAACTGCCGAAACCCGTCGTCGGCCTGGTCACGGGCCACGCCAGGGCCGGCGGCCTCGGCCTGCTCGGCGCGTGCGACATCGTGATCGCGGGGGAGGCCGCGGACTTCGCACTCACCGAGGTACGGATCGGGGTCGCGCCGGCGGTCATCTCCCTCACCCTCCTCCCGAAGCTCGACCCGCGCGCCGCCGCCCGCTACTACCTGACGGGGGAGCGCTTCGGCGTCGCCGAGGCGATCGCCATGGGCCTGGTCACGGCCCCCGCCACCGCACTCGACGGCATCCTCGACGCCTTCCGCGCCGGCTCCCCGCAAGGCCTGCGGGAGGCGAAACGGCTGGTCACCGCTAGAGTCCTGGAAACCTTCGAACGCGACGCGGAGGACCTGGTGCAGAGGTCGGCCACGCTCTTCGCCTCCGCCGAGGCGCGCGAAGGGATGACGGCCTTCCTCGAACGACGGGACCCGGAATGGCGGCTGTGACCGCACCCAAGCAGGACAGGAGCCGCGCCACCCGGCAGCGGCTCCTGGAGGCCGCCGTGGCCTGCCTGGCCGAGCGCGGCTGGGCGGGGTCCACCGTCGCCGTCGTCGCCGAACGGGCCGGTGTCTCCCGGGGTGCGGCCCAGCACCACTTCCCGACCCGCGAGGACCTCTTCACGGCGGCCGTCGAGTACGTCGCCGAGGAACGCTCGCAGGCCCTGCGCGCCCTGCCGTCCCGTGACCGCCACGAGGCCGTCGCGGCGCTCGTCGACCTCTACACCGGGCCGCTGTTCCGGGCCGCGCTCCACCTCTGGGTCGCGGCCTCCGACGAGGCCCAGCTCCGGGACCGCGTTACCGAGCTGGAGGCCCGCGTCGGCCGCGAGTCCCACCGGATCGCCGTCGAGCTCCTGGGCGCCGACGAGTCCCGCCCGGGCGTCCGCGAAACGGTCCAGGGCCTCCTCGACATGGCCCGCGGCCTGGGCCTCGCCACCCTCCTGACGGACGACCGCGCCCGCCGGGAACGGGTCGTGGCCCAGTGGGCGCGGCTGGTGAACGAGGCGCTGGCGTAGGGGCCGAGGCCCTAGGGAGTCAGGGGCTAGGGGTCAGGGGCTAGAGGGCCAGGTAGCCAGGGCCTGTCCAGCCCCTAGGGCCTGTCCAGCCAGGGGCGGCGGCCCGGGCCCGTCGGGTGGGTGCCCGTGGCGCCCATGACCACCGAGTACAGGCTGGTCTCCGCGGTGATGAAGAGCCGGTTGCGCTTGGCGCCGCCCCAGGAGATGTTGGCGACCGCCTCGGGGACGTTGAGCCGTCCGATCAGGGTGCCGTCGGGGTCGTAGCAGTGCACCCCGTCGTTCATCGCGGCGGCCCAGAGCCGGCCGGCGTCGTCGAAGCGGAGGTTGTCGAAGCGGGCGTTCTCGCGGGTCGACGCGTCGGCGAAGACCTTGCCCTCGGACAGCGTCCCGTCCTCGCGTACGTCGAAGACCCGGATGAAGCCGGCCCGGGTGTCGGACACGAACAGCTGCCGCTCGTCGTGCGAGAAGACCAGCCCGTTCGGCGCGGCGAAGCAGTCGGCGACCAGCCGCACGTCACCGGTGGCCGGGTCGATGCGGTAGACGTTGTTGGCGCCGATCTCGCTCTCCGCGCGGTAGCCCTCGTAGTCGCTGGTGATGCCGAAGTCCGGGTCGGAGAACCAGATCGAGCCGTCGGACTTCACCGCCGCGTCGTTCGGGCTGTTCAGTCGCTTGCCGTTCCACCGGTCCGCCAGCACGGTGACGGTGCCGTCGTGTTCGGTGCGGGTCACGCGGCGGTTGCCCTGCTCGCAGGTGATCAACCGGCCCTCGCGGTCGAGGGTGTTGCCGTTGGTGTGCCCGGCGGAGCGGCGGAAGACGGCGACGGCGCCCGTCTCCTCGTCCCAGCGGAGCATCCGGTCGTTGGGGATGTCGCTCCAGATCACCTGCCGCCAGGCGGGCACGTAGATCGGCCCCTCGGCCCAGCGGCAGCCGGTGTAGAGGACCTCCAGCGCGTCGTCGCCGTTCATGCACCGCCCGGTACGGAACCGGTCGTCGAGCATCTCGTACAGCCCAGGGAGCTCGCTGGTCATGGAGCCCGTCCCTTCCCACCCACATCGTGTACCGAACAGGATCTGGTCTATGGGGAAGATTGCAGGATGAGCTACGGTCAATGCAAGAAGATCGCGAATGGAGAGTTGTGGATCACGTAGATCGCGCCCTGCTGGCGCAGCTTCAGCAGGACGCCACCCAGTCCTACGCCGCCCTGGGCCAGGCCGTCGGCCTCTCCGCCGGCGCCGCGCACGAGCGCGTGCGCAAGCTGCGGGAGCGCGGCGTCATCCGGCGCACCGCCGTCGACGTGGACCCGGCGGCGGTGGGCGGCGCCGTCCTCGCCTACGTGATGGTCGACTCGACCGCCTGGATGGGCGATTCGGCGCGGGACTTCGCCGCGCTCCCCGAGATCCTGGAGGCGCACATAATCGCCGGCAGCGCCTCGGTGCTCGTGAAGGTGAGGACGGCGACCACCGAGCAGCTCCAGGACGTGCTGCGCCGGATCTACGCCATCGAGGGAGTCAGCGGGACGCAGGCCACGGTGGTCCTGGAGACCTTCTTCGAACGCCCGGTCGACCCGCAGATCACCGGGGGGCCGGAGGCGCTTTAGCGCGCCGCAGCCCCCCGCGATCAGAGCACCCGGATCACACCCCCGGGATCTCCCGCGCCCGGAACGCGTCCCGGACCGCCGCCGCCGCGCTCTTGCCGTACATCCGTTCCGCCGTCGCGACCGTCGTCAGTGCCGCGTCGCGGAAGCTCGTGTCGGGTGCGAAGCCGAACTGGGCGTTGACGATGATCCGGTCGGCGGTCCGGGCGCCGAGCGCGGTGCGGATGTCGAGGAGCGCACGGGACCAGATCTCGCCGTCCGCGTGGACCTCGCCCTCCCGGTCCGCGTACGTCTTCGTCCCGTCGATCCGCCGGAGGCAGTGCGGCGCCGCGCTGTAGCCGGTGGAGTCCCAGTCGCCGACGCAGGCCGTGTCGGCCTTGACCGGCCAGCCGTACTTCGCGGCCGCGTTGGTGCCGACCTCGACGGCCAGGTAGTCGCCGAAGGCCTCGCCGATCGCTCCGGACTCGGCGTTCGTGCCGAAGCCGGGGACCTGGGCGTCGTGGACGGCGTGGCCGTACTCGTGGACGATCACCTCCGCGTCCTCGGCGTCGTCGACCCCGCCCTTGCCGAAGCGGATCTCGTCCTTCTTGTCGGTGAAGAAGGAGTTGTCGGCGCCCCACTGGTTGAGGCGGACCGGCTGCACCCGGTCGTTCGCGCCGGGCAGCTCGGTGCCGAAGCCGAGGCCCTGGAGGTACTCCTGCGCCTCGTTGACCCAGAAGTACGCCATGACCTGCTCGAACTGGTCGTCGGAGCGGTCGTACGAGCCGGCGGCGGCGACGGTGGCGGGCTTGCCCGTCTCGGAGCGGACCGCGGCCCACTTCCCGGACAGGCCGCCGCTCGCGTCGAGGTTCCGCAGCGTGACGGTGGCGTAGGCGGAGGCGGGCACGTCGCTCGCCGCGTCCTTGTGGTCGGCGAGGGACTGGTCGCCGGAGGACTGCACCGGGTTCACCATGAAGACCCGGGCCTGCGGCAGCGCGGCCGCGGCGGCCCCCGGGGACGGGAGCAGGGCGGCGGCGGCCGTGCCGGCGACGGCGATCGCGGCGGCCAGGCCGCGGGAGGTGCGGCGGGTGCGGCGGGTGCGGGGAGTCATGGACATCCTCCTGCGATGGGGTGCTGCGACGGGAAGGTTGGCATGCGCGTGACATGCGTGGCGGTGATCTTCGCGTACGCCCACCGTTTTGGCCAGAGTCCGGAAAGCACGCAAGCCAGGACCGGGAGCGTGACGCGGACCACACCCCGCGGCGGCCCGCCGCAGTACGCTGTTCGCATGCCTTCGCTCGTACGCCGTCGCCACGTGGACTTCGTCCGCGTCACGAGCATGAGCTGTCGCCGCTCCGCCTGACCCCCTGACCCCCGGGCGCCACACCTCGCCCCCGGGTCCCTCGCTCAGAGCCCAAGCCCGACCGGCACCCGTGGCCCCCGCCCCACCCCTGGCGGCCGCCCGGGCACCCCGTAGACCCCGCGGACGCACTCATGACTCGCAGCTCGTACTCCCTTCAGCAGCCGAACCGCAGCGCGCGCTCCCACGAGCCGGTGGACGGCTCGCGGATCCACCCCACCTACGCCTCGCAGCTCCCGATCGTCGACCTCTCCGCCGCCGACCGAGGCCCGCAGGCCCGCCGCCTGCTCCACGCGCAGCTGCACTCCGCCGCCCACGACGTCGGCTTCTTCCAGCTCGTCGGGCACGGCGTGACCGAGGCCGAGACGCGGGCCCTCACCTCCGCCATGCGCGCCTTCTTCGCGCTGCCCGAGGCCGACCGGCTGGCCCTCGACAACATCAACTCCCCGCACTTCCGCGGCTACACCCGCATCGGCGACGAGCGCACCGCCGGCGCCCGCGACTGGCGCGACCAGCTCGACATAGGCGCCGAGCGCCCCGCGCACGTCCCCGCGCCCTGGGAAGCCCCGTACTGGTGGCTCGAAGGCCCCAACCAGTGGCCGGCCGCGCTCCCCGAGCTGCGGACCGCGGCCCTGCACTGGATCGACCGCCTGAGCGCGGTCGCCGAGCGACTGCTCCACGAGCTCCTGACGTCCATCGGCGCGCCCGCGGACTTCTACGACGACATCTTCGGCCCGCGCGCCCACCCGCACCTCAAGCTGGTGCGCTACCCGGGCAGCAGCGGCGAGGGCGACGACCAGGGCGTCGGCGCGCACAAGGACTACGGCTTCCTGACGCTGCTGCTCCAGGACCAGGTCGGCGGGCTCCAGGTCCAGCGGGAGGACGGGGACTTCCACGACGTGCCGCCGCTGCCGGGCGCCTTCGTCGTCAACCTCGGCGAGCTGCTCGAAGTGGCCACGAACGGCTATCTGATCGCGACGAACCACCGGGTGGTCTCCCCGCCCGGGGCGACCGAGCGGTACTCCGTCCCGTTCTTCTACAACCCGCGGCTGGACGCCCGGATCGCGCCGCTGACCTTCCCGTACGCCTCCGCGGCCCCGGGCGTCACGGCCGACCCGGCGAACCCGCTGTTCGCCGAGTACGGCCGGAACGAACTGAAGGGCAAGCTCCGGGCCCACCCGCTGGTGGCGGCCCGCCACCACGCGGACCTGCTGCTGCACCCGGAGGCGTACCCCGCAGAGGCGACTCAGCCGGCGATGTCGGCGTAACCCTCGATCGAGCGCGGGTCCCGCTGGCCGGGGCCCGTGTAGCGGGCCGACGGGCGGACGAGACGGCCGGTGCGCTTCTGCTCCAGGATGTGCGCCGACCAGCCGGCCGTACGGGCGCAGCTGAACATCGACGTGAACATGTGCGCGGGGACCTCGGCGAAGTCGAGGACGATGGCCGCCCAGAACTCGACGTTCGTCGCCAGGATCCGGTCGGGGCGGCGGTTGTGCAGCTCTTCCAGGGCGGCCTTCTCCAGCGCGGCGGCGACCTCGTAGCGCGGGGCGTCCAGCTCCTTGGCGGTCCGGCGCAGGACGCGGGCGCGCGGGTCCTCGGCGCGGTAGACGCGGTGGCCGAAGCCCATGAGCCGCTCGCCCTTGTCGAGGGCCTGCTTCACGTACGCGGTGGCGTCGCCGGTCCGCTCGATCTCCTCGATCATGCCGAGGACGCGGGAGGGCGCGCCGCCGTGCAGCGGGCCGGACATGGCGCCGACGGCGCCGGAGAGCGCGGCGGCGACGTCCGCGCCGGTGGAGGCGATGACGCGCGCGGTGAACGTGGAGGCGTTCATGCCGTGCTCGGCGGCGGAGGTCCAGTAGGCGTCGACGGCCTTGACGTGCTTCGGGTCGGGCTCGCCGCGCCAGCGGATCATGAACCGCTCGACGACGGACTGCGCCTTGTCGATCTCGCTCTGCGGGACCATCGGCATGCCCTGGCCGCGCGCGGACTGGGCGACGTACGAGAGGGCCATGACGGCGGCGCGGGCGAGGTCGTCGCGGGCCTGCTCGGCGGAGATGTCGAGGAGCGGCTTGAGGCCCCAGACGGGCGCGAGCATCGCGAGCGCGGACTGCACGTCGACCCGGATGTCACCGGAGTGCACGGGGATCGGGAACGGCTCGGCCGCCGGCAGACCCGGGTTGAAGGCGCCGTCGACGAGCAGGCCCCAGACGTTGCCGAACGAGACGTGGCCGACGAGGTCCTCGATGTCGACGCCTCGGTAGCGGAGGGCGCCGCCCTCCTTGTCGGGTTCGGCGATCTCCGTCTCGAACGCGACGACTCCCTCGAGCCCGGGTACGAAGTCGGACATCAGGCGGCTCCTCTATCGATGATCGATCAACCGTGCGGTGGTCGATGGTGGGGAATCAACAGTCATCCAGCGGAAGAGTCTGTACGGTTCCGATGATGCGGGGAAGCGTGACATCCGGCACACTGCGCCGATTCGGCGAGAGAGGATTAGGGCCGGGCGGTGCCGGGCAAGCTCAGGTGCTGCGGCAGGATGACCTCGTGACCGATCCCGTGTACGACGCCACGAACGATCCCGTGACCGATCCCGTGAACGACGCCCTGGATCCCGCCGACATGCGCGAGCAGTACCGCACCACGGAGCTGTCCGTCTCGGACCTCGCCCCCGAGCCCATCGCGCAGTTCTCCCGCTGGTTCAAGGAGACCGCGGAGAACCCGGCGATCCACGAGCCGAACGCGATGGTCGTGTCCACCGCGACCCCCGACGGCAGCCCGTCCTCCCGGACGGTCCTGCTGAAGCACTACGACGCGGCCGGCTTCGTCTTCTTCACCAACTACAGCTCCCGCAAGGGCGAGGAGCTGGCGGCCAACCCCCGGATCGCGCTGCTCTTCCCCTGGCACCCGCTGGCCCGCCAGGTCATCGTCACCGGCCGCGCGGTCCGCACGGGCCGCGACGAGACTGTCGCCTACTTCCGCACCCGCCCGCACGGCTCCCAGCTCGGCGCCTGGGCGAGCCACCAGTCCTCGGTGATCGCCTCCCGCGAGGAACTCCTCACCCGCTACGAGGAACTGGAGACCCGCTACCCCGAGGGTGAGCAGGTCCCGGTCCCGCCGGAATGGGGCGGCATCCGGGTCGTCCCGGACACGATCGAGTTCTGGCAGGGCCACGAGAACCGCCTCCACGACCGCCTGCGCTACGTCCGCGAGGACGAGACCTGGCGAGTGGAACGCCTCGCTCCCTGAGCGCCGGAAAGCACCGGAAAGCTCTGGAGAACCCCGGAGGCCCCGGAAAACGCAGACGATCCGTGAGCCTTGGTCCCGTCCGCCTAGGTTCGGACAGGAGCCGGTCGGACTGACCGGCGACTCACGGGTCGGGTGACTGCGGTGGTGTTCGGCAGACAGGCCTGCCGAGGTGCACAGTGTGCGACTGGCAGGCCTTAGCCCGCAGTCACCTCACGAGTCCGAAAAGAAACCATGTCTTCGGATCACCTCCTTTCGCGTGTACCCACACCCTAGGAAGCGCCCCCCGCGCCCCTCAACCCATTTATTCAATTCGCGGAAGCGGGGTGTGCTCTGTGTCACGTTCCAGTTGAATGGGCGCAGCATGGGGGGGACCGGGATGAGTGCTTTCACGGGGGCCGCGAGTGATACCGCCTCCGTTCCGGGGGCCGGGGCCGATCTGTTGGCCGCGTTGCTCGACGGGATGGACGCGGCGCTCTGCGCCCTGGACGCCGACGGGACGATCACACACTGGAACCGCGAGGCCGAGCGGATCCTCGGCTGGTCCGCCGGGGAGGCCGTCGGGCGGCGCGGGTTCGGGGGGTGGGCGGCGCGCAGTGCGGACGCCGAGGAGATCCTCGGGCGGCTGATGGGGGTCATGAAGGGCCCCGGCCGGCAGGTCCACGAGCTGGCGCTGCTGCGCAAGGACGGCGGGCGGGTGCTCGTGCGGAGTCAGGCCGCCGGGGTGCGCGGTGCCGACGGCGCGCCTGCGGGTGTCTACTGCGCGTTCAGCGAGGTCCACGTACAGCTCGATCTGGAGCGTTCGGTCGCCCTGAGCGAGGCCCTCTTCGAGGACGCCTCCTGGGGTGTCGTGCTCGTCGACGCCGACCTGCGCCCCGCCGTCGTCAACGGCCACGCCGCCCGCGCCTTCGGTACGGGTCGTACGGCCCTGCTCGGGCGTCCCCTCGGCGATGTCGTCGTGCACGGCGCCGAGGAGCTGGAGGGCGCGCTCCTGCACGTCCTGGCGGAGGGCACGCCGCCCGCGCCCGCCGAGGTGTGGGTGACGCTGCGGACCGCGTCGGGGGAGCAGCGCCGGTGCTGGCGCAGCGGTTTCCTGCGGTTGTCCTCGCCGATGGCGGAGGAGCCGGTGCCGCTGGGGGTGGCCTGGCTGTTCCAGGACGTGACGGACGAGCGGCTCGCGGTGCGCGAGGCGGACCGGCTGCGGTTCCGGTGGAGCCAGCTGCACCGGGCGGGCGCGGCGGCCTCCGAGTGCGAGGACCCGGAGGAGGCGGTGACGGTCCTGCTCGACTTCTCCCTGGCCGGTTTCGCGGACCACGCCCTCGTCGACCGGGTCGTGGGGGAGCGCCGCCTGACCCGCGCCCTGGCCACCCCGCCCGGCGCCCCCGGCCCGTCGTCGCCGGTCGTGGGCGGCGGCATCCCGCTGCGGTACGGGCCGCGGCATCCGGCGTTCCAGGCGTGGGACCGCGCGGGCTCGGTGCGGGCGAGCGCGGGCCGTACCGCCGAGGTGTGGGCCGAGGCGCACCAGTGGCCCGGGGACGCGGCCCACGCCCTGTGCGTGGTCCTGCGGACCCGGGGCCGGACGCTCGGCGTCCTGACGTTCCTGCGTGCCGCGTGCCGCCCGGGCTTCGAGCGGGAGGACGTGACGTACGCGGAGACGGTGGCGTCCAGGGTCGCGGCGGAGCTCGGCGCCGGCCTCGGTGGCGGCGTACTCGCGTTGGAGTGACGGCCGCCGACCCCCGACCCGTACGGCTCAGTGCCGGAAGAAGATCCGGTCGCCGTACTCCGTCATCACGCGGCCGTTCCACTCGTGCCCGCCGTCGACGTTCCCGGAGCGCAGCAGCGGCGGCTCGATGCCCCGGCGTACGAGCTCCTCGGCCGCGGCGGCCATCGTGGCCTGCATGAGCGCGCTGGTCACGACGGTCGACGCGGGCGCGAACGGCGCCTCGATGCCCTCGTGGGTGAGCTCCGCGTCGCCGATGGCGATCCTGGAGTCGAGGACGATGTCGCAGTGGTCCTTGAGGTACGACCCCGAGACGTGCCGCGACTTCGTCTCCGTCGCGTATGCCACGGAGGTGACGCCGATGACGGTGAGGCCGAGCGCGCGGGCGTTCATGGCCATCTCGACGGGCAGGGCGTTGCGCCCGGAGAGGGAGATGATGATCAGGACGTCCCCGGCCTTGGCGGGGGAGGAGTCCAGGACCGCCCCGGCGAGGCCGTCGACGCGCTCTAGGGCCGAGCCGAGCGTGGCGGGCATGACGTCGACGCCGACGACGCCGGGGACGGCGAGGAGGTTCATCAGGGCGAGGCCGCCGGCCCGGTAGACGACGTCCTGCGCGGCGAGCGAGGAGTGGCCCGCGCCGAAGGCGAAGAGCCGGTTGCCGTTCGCGACGGCCTCGGCGATCGCGGCTCCGGCGGCGGCGATCTCTTCGGAGTCCCCGTCTCGGACCTGCTGGAGCAGCCCGATCGCGGCGTCGAAGAACTGTCCGGCCAGCTTGCTCTCGCCCATCGTGGCGGCTCCTTCTCGTCGTGGTCGCGGCTCACGGTGCGGTCTGGACCATTGCTCTGTCAATACCGCCTCACCCGTGTGCGGCCCGGTTGTCGGTGCGATGCGTCAGAATTGGGGCAGGGCCAGCGCACGACTCATCGAGGGGCACGTATGTCCGGACTGATCGACACAACGGAGATGTATCTCCGCACCATCCTCGAGCTTGAGGAGGAAGGTGTGGTCCCTATGCGTGCCCGGATCGCCGAGCGGCTCGATCAGAGCGGCCCCACGGTGAGCCAGACAGTGGCCCGGATGGAGCGCGACGGCCTGGTGGCCGTGGCGAGTGACCGCCATCTGGAGCTGACGGAAGAGGGCCGTCGTCTCGCCACCCGCGTCATGCGCAAGCACCGGCTCGCCGAGTGTCTGCTCGTCGACGTGATCGGCCTGGAGTGGGAGCAGGTCCACGCGGAGGCGTGCCGCTGGGAGCACGTGATGAGCGAGGCCGTGGAGCGGCGGGTCCTGGAGCTGCTGCGTCACCCGACGGAGTCGCCGTACGGGAACCCGATCCCGGGCCTTGAGGAGCTGGGTGAGAAGGCGGAGGCCGAGGCCTTCCTCGACGACTCGATGGTCTCCCTCGCCGACCTGGACGCGAGCGGCGGCAAGACGGTCGTCGTGCGCCGGATCGGCGAGCCGATCCAGACGGACGCCCAGCTGATGTACACGCTGCGGAGGGCGGGCGTGCAGCCCGGTTCCGTGGTGTCGGTGACGGAGTCGCCGGGCGGTGTCCTCGTGGGCAGCAGCGGCGAGGCCGCCGAGCTGGACGCGGACGTCGCGGCGCACGTGTTCGTCGCGAAGCGCTGAGGCTGTACGGAGCATCTGAGCATCTGAGTACGCGTACGGAGACGAGGGGCGCCCCACCGGTCGGTGGGGCGCCCCTCGTCTTTGAGGTTCAGAGGCTCAGAGGTCCAGAGGTTCAGAGGTTCAGAACTCCAACGTCCGTCGTGCGCCCCGGTTTACGCCGGAATGGCCACGCCCGCCCCCTCGGCGTGCAACGCTGGTACGAGCCGTGTGCTGACGAGCCGTGTGCTGCCGTGAGGAGTGGCTCATGAGGACGACGCGGGACCGAGGGCGACGGGCGACAGCGGGGTGGTCGGCGGCAGAGGGGTGGCCGGCGGCGGCAGGGCGATGGACAGCAGGGCGACGGGCAGCAGGGCGGCGGGCAGCAGAGGGCCCCGGCGCCTTCCGGCGCCGGGGCCTGTCCTCCCCTGTCCTGACCTGGAGCCCCGAGCTCTCAAGGTCAGTCCCGTCGGACCGTTTTTCCCCGAGCGGTCCGCCTCCCGTTCAAGATCTCCCCTCGGCGGCGGGGGTCAACCCTTGAGCCCTGTCACTCGAACGAGGGGTGTTGGGTGGCAGAAGCTCATTTTCGAATGCGAGTTCGATACTCTGATGCGGTTCGACGGGAAAGAGGGGGTGCCAGGGACATGGCGCGACGACTCGACGTCACCGGGGCCGACGGCGTACGCCTGGCCGCCTGGGACTACACGACGCTGACCGGCGAAGGCGACGCAGGCCACGACATCCGCGAAGGCGACCCGAAGGCTGCTTCACGGTCGGTCCCCCGCCCACCCGGCCCCCGGACGGCCCCCACGCCCACGCCCACGCCCAAGCCCACGCCCACGCCCACGCCCACGCCCGCTTCCACCCCGGCCCCCGGCGTCTTACTCCTCCACGGCCTCATGGGCCACGCGGCCCACTGGGCCCCCGCGGTCCGCCGGCTCACCGGCCGCCACCGCGTCGTCGCCCTCGACCAGCGCGGCCACGGCCACAGCCAGAAGCCGGCCGCCGGCCCCTTCACCCGCGAGGCGTACGTGGCGGACGCGGCCGCCGCGGTCGAGCAGCTGGGCCTCGGCCCGGTCACCCTCGTCGGCCACTCCATGGGCGCCCTCACTGCCTGGCAGCTGGCCGCCGAGCGCCCCGACCTGGTCCGCGCCCTCGTCATCTGCGACATGCGGGCCTCGGCTCTCGGCGCCGCCTCGCAGCGCGCGTGGCAGGACTGGTTCCGGGACTGGCCCGCGCCCTTCCCGTCGCTGGACGCCGTGCGCCGCTGGTTCGGCGAGGACGACCCGTGGGTCGAGCGCCCCAACCCCGCCAGGGCCGCCTTCTTCGCCGAGGTGATGGCCGAGCGTCCGGACGGCTGGCGCCCGGTCTTCGACCCGGCGCAGATGCTGACCTCCCGCGAGACCTGGGTCCACGACGCCCACTGGGAGTCGCTCGCGCAGGTCCGCTGCCCGACGCTCGTCGTCCGCGGCCTCGACGGCGAGCTGGGCCGCGCCGAGGCCCAGGAGATGGTCAGGGTCCTGCCCCACGGGGCGTACGCGGAGATCCCCGACGCGGGTCACCTCCTCCACTACGAGCACCCGGAGGCCTGGAGCGAGGCGGTCGAGCCCTTCCTGAACGGGGTCCTGACGCCCTGACGACGAGGAACCGGAACCCCCTTGCCATGATCGTCGAATGGCAAGGTACGGTCCTCCCCGTGGCGCGTCGAGGCCTCTCCGCGCCACCTCAGGGAGGAAACGAATTTGCGCACTTCACTGCTGAAGCGCCTGGCCACGGTGGCCGCGGCGCTGGGGCTCACCTCTGCCGGCCTGCTCGGCGCGGGCGCCGCGCCCGCCCAGGCCGCGATCAGCGACTGCCCGTCGGGCTACTTCTGTGCCTGGAAGACCGACAACGGCACCGGCACGATGTACAAGACGAACGCGAACGCGGCGACGCTCGGGACCTGGGACAACACGTTCCGCTCGGTCGTCAACCGCACGAACAAGTTCGCCTGCCTGTACGACGACCCGAACCACGGCACCGACGGCGCCGTCTACTCCGTGTACCCCGACCCCTCGGGCTCCGAGTGGGGCGGCCCCGGCAGCAACTCGATCAGCTCGCTCAAGTTCGTCGCCGCCGAGCGCGAGTGCACCATGGACCCGTACCCGGTCTGGTACGCGGCCGAGGCCCCCAAGGCGGCCGGTTTCGGCGACCTCGACGCCGACCGGACGGCGGACGTCCTCGTCCGCGACAAGGCGGGCCGGCTCTGGTTCCTGCCCGGCGACGGCAGCGGCAAGCTCGTCGGCTCCGGCGGCTGGCAGGCCTTCAACGCCCTCGTGCGTCACGGCGACTTCAGCCGTGACGGCAAGGAGGACGTGATCGCCCGCGAGGCGTCCACGGGCAAGCTGTGGCTGTACCCGGGTACGGGTACGGGCTCCCTCGGCGCCCGCAAGCTCATCGGCACCGGCGGCTGGAACGTCATGAGCCGGCTCGTCGGCGTCGGCGACCTGAACGGTGACACCCGCTCCGACCTGGTCGCCGTCGAGAAGTCCTCGGGCAAGCTCTGGCTGTACCCGGGCACCACCACCGGCACCCTCGGCTCCCGCGTGCTCCTGGGCAGCGGCGGCTGGAACGGCATGAACGCCTTCGCCGGCACCGGCGACCTGAACGGCGACGCCCGCCCCGACCTGGTCGCCCGCGAGGCGTCCACGGGCAAGCTGTGGATGTACCCGGGCAAGGCCGGCGGCACGTTCGGCGCCCGCTTGCTCCTGGGCAGCGGCTGGAACGTCATGGACCAGCTCCTCGCCGTCGGCGACTACGACGGCGACGGTCACCACGACCTGGCCGCCATCACCAACAGCAGCTACTCGTCGAACGTGTTCCGCGGCGACGGCGCCCTGATCCTCTACTCGGGCACGGGCACCGGCAAGTTCGAAGCGGGCTTCCCGGAGACCGACAGCTGGTGGCAGCTGAACGGCGCCTTCTGATCAGGCTCCGCTCCACGTGAGACGAAGGCCTCCGCCCCGGGTTCGCCCAGGGGGGAGGCCTTCATCCATGTGTACGGGGAACGCCCGTACCATGATCGCTCCATGACAACCGGCCCGGAGGTCGCCCCATGTCGGAGCTGTCCCGTCGTACGGTCCTGCACGGCCTCGGCGCAGGCGCGGGTGCCGTCGCGGCGACCCCCTGGCTGACGGCGGGCACGGCAGCCGCGACCCCGGCCGTCCCGCCCGCCAGGACCGCCGACAACCCGGTCGTACGGGAGAACAGGGCACCCGGCTCCGACCAGTGGGCCGTCGGCTGCGCGGAGACCTGCGGGGTGGATCCGGCCCGCCCGCAGATCGCGGGCCGCACCGAGCGGGACTCGGTCGCCCCCGGCGAGACCCTCCGCCTGCACCTCTCCACCCCCGGCGCGACCGTCTCGATCTACCGCCTAGGCCACTACGCCGGCGCCCGCGCCCGCCACCTCCTCACGGCCACCGACGCGGACCGGACCTGGACCCTGAAGATCCCCGCCGAGTGGGTCTCGGGCCTCCACCTCGCCGTCCTCACGACGCCCGACGGCCACCGCGCCCACACGCCGTTCGTCGTACGGGAGCCCGCCCGCGCCTCCGGCGTCCTCCACGTCGTCTCGGGGGAGCCGGGCGCCGACGCGAGCGTCGTCCGCTGGCTGGAGGAGGAGGGGTACGACGTCACGTACGCCACCGCCGGGGACGTCCGCGAGGGCCGCGTGCGTCCGGCGAGGTACGGCGCCGTGATCGTCACGGGCCGCACCGCGCTCACCGGCCGCCGCGTGGTCCGCCTGCCCCGCCCGCTCGCGCTGAGCGAGCCGGGCCGGACCGAGGAGACGGCCCGCCGGGCCGCCTCCGCCCTCATCGACGAGGCGGTCAGCAGGTCCAGAAGCTGACGTCCGCGCCGATCCAGCCCTTGAAGGCGCGGTCGTCGAAGAGCGTCACCCAGCCGTCCGTCGTCACTTCGAGCCGGACGAGCAGCGGCTGACCCGTCACGTACGCCCCGGAGAGGACGCCGACGAGCCGCTGCGTACGGTTCGGCCGGGCGGGCTGCGGAAGCTGGAAGAGCTTCGTCACGTCCGCCCAGGCCAGCTTGTCGACCCGGTCCATCGAGAAGTGCAGGTGGACCTGATCGCCGGAGAGCCGGTACTGCGGCGCGTAGGACGCGCTGTTCGGCGCGAACACGACGGTGTCGTACGGGACTTCCACCCACGGGCTGGTCCCCGGGTGCGGGTAGCGGGCCGCGTGGAAGCGCCGCGCGCCGGAGACCCCGCCCGCGAACCCGAACGCCAGGGTGGCCTGCGGATCGCCGGGACTGTTCCCGTACACGCACAGCCCCTCGGGCTCGCGGTACGTGATCGACCCGAAGGCGGCGACGACCTCGTCCTGCACGACCGCACCCGTGTCCCAGTGGGCGCAGGTCACGCGGCACTCACCGGACGGCTGCCCGTAGAGCGTGTACAGGTAGTCCCCGAGGCTGGCGTACCCCTGGAGGGTGCGGCCGGAGGGCGTGAACGGCAGCGTGGCGAGCGGCGTGTACGTACCGGCCACGGCGGCGTCCAGGTCGTAGCGGTCGACACCGCCGGCGGAGGAATCGGAACCGACGTTGCTCGACTGCCAGCGGTAGATCAGCTCCCGGCGGGTCGGATCGATGGTCGCCGACACGCGGTACGCCCCCGTCGTCCGGGGCCGGTGGAAGGTGATCGCGGTCGCCGGGGCGGCGGTGTCGGAGGCGTCGACGGTGCCGCCGGGCACGTACGGGATCCGCGCGACCGCCGAGGCCCACCCGCCGACCGGCAGCGCGTCGGTCCACAGGAACACCCCGCCCCCGGTCCGCTCGACACCTGTGTTCGCCCCGTGCCCGGCCCGCTCGACGTGCATCGAGTCCACGACGCTCCCGTCGGCACGGAGCCGCGTGACGAGCAGCCGGTCCTGGTCCTCGGGGGTGATGTCCCGCTGACACACGTACCAGTACTGATCGAACGCCTCCCAGAAGAACGACTGCGCGACGCTGGCCTCGGAGGCGAGCGGCACCCCGTTCAGGAGGACGGGTGTGACGGCGGAAGCGAGTCTGATCATGCGGCAACCCCTCAAGATCGGCAGGAGAGCCCGAGGGTACGACCCGGGTGACCTGCCGATCGTGAGGGGGGGAGGGGTCACATGGAGCCGAGGAAGGCGGCCCAGGCGGAGGGGGAGAGGGAGAGAGAGGGGACGGTGAGGTCCTTGGAGTCCCGGACGTGAACGGAGTGGGCGGAGGAGGCGACCTCGACGCAGTCGCCTTGCTGGTCGCTGCTGTAGCTGCTCTTGAACCAGTTGAGGTCGGTACTCATAGCTCTCGTGCCACCTGTTCGATGAGTCGTGCGGATTCCTCTGGAGTGAAGGCTTGTGCCCGCAACGCGCTGTAGCGGGCGAAGCAATCCCCCACCTCCGGCTGCTCGCTGAGAAAGTACCTGCTGCTCTGTCCCTCGACATAGACGAGTTGACTGCGGCGCTCCTCGGTCTCAAGCAGCGTGAATGATCCGCTGAGTCCCGCATGGGTCCACCCGTCGTCACGCATGACCTGAATGGTGACGTTCCGCAGGTCGGCGCACTCGCGGATGTAGCGCAGGTTCTTCCGAAGCACGTCCGGTCCGCCGATCGGCTTGATGAGCGCGGCCTTCTCCAGGACGAAGGTCACAAGAGGTTGCGGCTTGCGGAAGTACACCTCCTGCCGCTTGATGCGCGCGATCACGCTGGCCTCGATGACCTCCTCCTCCAGGACCGGGACGCCGCAGTGGAACACCGCCCGCGCGTACTCCGAGGTCTGGAGAAGCCCGGGGATCAGCTGGATCTCGTACTTGTGGATACCGGCAGCCTTCGCCTCCTCCTCCAAGTAGTCCTCGAACCAGGCGGCGACACCACTGGCCGTCACCTCCTCGGCGACCTGCAAAAGTGCACCTTGTGCACCGAGCAACTCATCCACGATCTTGACGAAGTTCGCCCTCGCCCGCCGCTCCCCGCGCTCGATCATCGCCACCTGGGACTTGGAATAGCCGGTTGCCCGGCCCAGCGCTTCCTGCGAGATCCCTGCCCGCTCGCGGTAGAAGCGCAGGAGCGCGCCGAAGGCCTTCGCGGCCCCCGGGCTCCCCTTCTTCTCGTTGTTCACACCCGACCTCCCGAGTGCACAGTCCGGCACAACCGGCCTGTGTCGCTGGTCACAGCACACCACGCCCGCAAAGCTGGTCGCATGAATCTGCGCAAGTCGCTTGACATCGCGCCCTCTTGGGTGCCCGCGACCGGTCACGCTCTCCGTCACGCGGGGGTGCACTTCGACGCCGTACGGATCGGGGGGTTCCTCGGTGAGGACGTGGCGTACCGGATCATGTCGTTCACGGATTTCCAGGCGGGCCCGATCGTCCGCGAGGCGACCGGTGAGAAGAACCTGTACTTTCTGCTGCCGCCCCGCACCGCCGGTGAGTTCGCGTGGCCGGCGCCGGCGAGGGCGCTGAGTGGGAGCGGCAGGAGTGAGGCGTACGTCGGGATCCCGGCGTTGCACGGGCTGACCTGGCCGTTGGACTGGCGGTCACGACCGACGCTCGAAGATCCGTTCGTAGAGGCGGAGTTGTTGCATTGGACCGTGAAGTCTGCGCTACGGTAACCCTGTTATCACGCTCCGTAAATGGAGCGGTCCCCGGGGGTGCGCCAACACCGCCCGAGGACCTTCACGCCCAGTGGAAGCGGTGTCCACCAGAAATGCTTCGGCATGCTATCGCGCCTGTGCGCAGCTATACGAAGGTCTCGAACGAGATCCTCCACTCGCGTCGGATGAACAACGACGCGAAGGTCTTGCTCCTCGTCGTCCAGAGCCTCCCCGAGAAGGACCGGTACGACGCGCTCGGCGCGTACGCGGAGGCGCTGGGGCTGACGCCCCGGCAGTACCGGAACGCGAGGAAGGATCTGATCGCGAACGGGTACCTCCACGAGTGGAAGTGGCAGAACGACCGGGGGCGTTGGGTCACGGATCAGCTCACGTCGAACGTCACGCTGACGAGCGATGAGGCGATCGCGCTTCGGGACGGGGGTCCTCCGGCGGAGCCACCGAGTGAGCGGGATCCGATGGTCGGTTCTTTGGGTACGCGGAAAGCCCGAACCTATAAACCGGTAGAAGAAGACTGTGGGAAGACTCCTCCCCACCCACCCTCCCAAGCGGACCCGGAACGCGACCCGGACCCGAACCCGGAAGGGGACCCGGAACTCCTCCAGGCCGAACGCCTGTTGCTCTCCCTCCGCCACTCGCACAGGGATCTGCTCCTGGGGGTCCGGGAGGCGCGGGGGCTGGCCGAGCATGCGGCGGAATGGCTCCGTCGCGGGATGCAGGCGGCCGATCTGCGCCGCGCCCTGACGGCGTACCTGCCGAGCAACGGCGTACGGTCGGCCGTCGGCTTCCTGCGGCACCGCCTGACGGAAAAGATGCCGCCCCCGGCGGCCTCGGCGGATACCCCGGACACCTCACCTGAGCCGCCCACCCGCCCGGCGCCGCTGATCACCTGCGAGGGCCCGGGAGACCTGCACGTCTTCCGCCCGGCGGCCGGCGAGACGCACTGCGGCTCGTGCCGCACGGAGGCGGCCTGGGAGGCCCACGAACGCCGCCACCCCCGACCCCAGAGTGCCCCCGACCCCGGCCCGGTCGCCTGGCGCGACCACTTCGACAAGTACGCGAAGGGCCTGATCACCTAGAGCGTGTCTCTTCGAATGGTTGCTCAGTTGATCGAAGATCACCAGCGACCAGGACGTGCTGCTGGACTCGCCATGGTGTTCAAGCTGCCTGCGCGGCATGAGCCACCTCGGCCGATCCGCAGGGCGCGAGTGGATCTCAGGTATCCCTGCACCGTATGTGCAGATGACCGTCGAGAGGGAAGGAGGGCGGCGCCGCGGGCAGAAGGCTGTCGAACTCGTACCGGCTCTTCTGTGCAACCCGGCACGAAGCGGAGTTGTCCACCTGATGCAGGAGTTCCAGACGCTTCAGCCAACCGGCCCCGAGCGTGTCGAAGGCCCAGCCGGTGAGAGCCTCCAGAGCGCGAGGCGCCACACCCCGTCCGCGAGCATGCGCCGCGGTCCAATAGCCCACCTCAGCCGAGGGTTTGCCGGAGGCGACTTCCTTGAGGACCACATTGCCGAGCAACTGCCCATGGGTTGAGTCGGGTTGCGCTTCAAGGACCGCGAAGCCGAACCGGTCGCCCACCGCCCATCCTCGCTGCTGGGCCCGCACCCACCGTACCGCGTCGGCGTCGTTCTCCACGGAAGAGCTTGTCCAGAGGCGCAAGGCTGGATCCCGGCACGCCTCGACCAGCGCGGGAACGTCCTGCATGCACCAGGGACGAATAACGAGGGCGGGAGTGGACGGCGTGGCATCCGCACGCAGTACGGCGGTGTCAGTCACCGGCCGATCGTACGCGTCGGCGTCCGGCCCCGGCAGAGACGGTTCCGGGCCCACTACCGCTGCGTCCGAACGCGCAGGGCCTCGACGGACCAGTCGAGCACTCGCGCCAGGCTCTCCGGAGCAGGCCAGCTGTTGATCACTGCGAGTAGCTGGAAGTACCGGTCCCTGCGCGGGTCGTTCGCACTCTCCAGCCGGAGCAGCAGCCGACGGCGAAGCTCGGCGTCGTCAGGGCGGCCGCAGATGTGCGCGTAGTGATCCGCAAGCGCCGCGACGATCGGATCGGCCTGATGGGAGGCCGGGTCGATGCCCGCTGTCAGGGCCGGGGCGACGAGGTCACGGACAGCTGCGGCGAAGTCGCGGCGCGGGCCCGCGGTGTCGCTCTGTGCCCGTTCGGCCGCCAGATCCTCGGCCATTCGTCGCACGCCGGCACGGAAGTCCGGGTCCAGGGCCAGTTCGGCCCACTCCACCCATGCTCGGGCCTGCTCCGCCTCGGGAGCATCCGGCAGTTCGGGGGTCATCGAGCGCATGACCCCTGCGAATGCCGGGTCGGCGCCGAGACCGTCGAAGACAGTGTCGAGGAAATCACCGATGAGCTCTCGGCGTTCGTCCTCGGAAAGCTGGGCAAGCTGGTGCATGAGATCGGTCTCCTCGGGAGTGAGCCCACGCTCGGCCACGACTGTCAGCACCGCGTGCCGCAGACGCAGGATGCGAATCTGCACCGCGAGTGCCTCGGCATGCGCCGAGGCGACCTCGGGGAGCGAGAGCTCCCGATCGACGATCTTGCGGATCGTGGGAAGGTCCAGCCCCAGTGTCCGCAGGGTCCGCACGAGGTCCAAGCGAGCGACGGCGTCGATGTTGTACAAGCGGTAGCCGGCCGGGCTGCGGTCCGTCGGCGTCACGATTCCTCGATCGGAGTAGAACCGAATGGTCTTGATCGTGAGACCGGTCCGCCGAGCCAGCTCGCCGATCGAGTAAAGCGTGTCGCCGTCCATGCCCACAGCTTGGTGTCTCCCCCTACGGGAGACTCAAGCCCCCTCGCCAGCCGACGGCCGGCCCCCTCGTGCACAGGTCTTGACTGTTCCTCCACCTCGCCAGCGACAGTCGTGCAGGACCCCGCCTGACGCCGTCCTCGCGGACCGCGCGTACTCGTCCCGCGCGATCCGCAGTCACCTCCGCCAAGGCGGTATCCGCGCTGTCATCCCCAGCCGTCCGACCGGATCGGCCACCAGCGGCTTCGCGGTTTCGCGGCATCGCGCGTTCAAGGAGACTTTGAGAGTTGAACGCGTTCAACTGCTCTGGCAAGGTGTCACCCATCGACTCGGAGGTGGGTGTGGTGGTGCGGGGGAGTGGGGTGCGCGCGTGGGGGTCCGCCATGGGTGGCCTCGTGTTGGCGCTGGTCGTGCTGACGGGGTGCGCCGGGCCGTATCAGTACTACGAGGGGACAGGGGTCCACGACGCCACGGCGGCCGAGGTCGCCGGGGCGTGGGAGAACATCGAGGGGACCCGGGTCGTACTCCGTAAGGACGGGACGGCCCAGGTCGAGGCGCTCGACGGGCCGGACTTCGCCTTCGAGGACGGCTGGCGCCTCTTCGGTACGGGGACGTGGAAACTCGCCGACGAGAAGGGCGGGCAGAGCGTCCGGCTGGAGCTGACGAAGCGGACGAAGGTCACGACCCGCTCACCGTCACCCTCGCCCTCCCCCTCGGCGGTCCCGGTCGCACCCACCCTGACCGCCGACCCGCCCTCCGTCTACTCCTGGGACTTCTACGTGCGCCGCGATGAGCGCGACGCGTTGGAGCTGTTCTTCTTCGTCGGCGATCCCGACATCGGGAACACGTACGTGATGTCCCGCGAGGCGGAGTCCTCGACCGAAGCCCCCTGAACCGGGGGCGGGGCGTCCGTCAGACGGGCTGGGTGGCGAAGACGAAGAGGCCCTCGGAGGTGTGGATGGCGGCGTAGCCGTTCGTCGTGAACTGCGGCATCTCCGCGATGTCGGAGGCCAGCAGCTTCTTGTCGTCGGCGTCGAGCGCGGCTCCGACGCCGTCCAGGTATGCGTAGAGGACGCCGTTGCCCGGGAGGTCGCCCGGCCCGATGGTCACCTCGTCATCCGCCTGGCGCCACAGCTCCTTGCCGGTCTCCGTGTTCCAGGCGACCGCGCCCTTGCCGTACTGCACCACGGCGGTCTTGCCGTCGGGGGAGACGGCGAGGCCGTCGTCGTCGGTGGTGCCGTTGGTGTCGATGGCCGGCCCCTCGGCGAGCCGGCGGCCGCTCTTGACGTCGATCAGCGTGATGACCGCTTCGGAGTCGCCGTACGAGGACCATTCGAGGAGGGCCTTGTCGCCCCGGAACGGCATCAGCCGCGCACTGGTCGCCTTGTCCGAGGTGACCAGCTTGGCGATGGGGGCCGGCGGCGTGAGGTCCTCGCTGGTCCACGCCTTGTTGTCCGTACGGACGTCCTTGGCGATCAGCCAGTCGGCGGAGGGCTGGTAGGAGATGTCCGGCTCCGAGTAGTAGCCGAGACCGGAGCCGACCGTCCCCTTGAGGTCGAAGGCCGAGGCCTCGCTGGTCACGGTCTCCCCGTCACCGATCGGGGTGAACGTGGTGCCGGCGCCGATGGAGCTGGCGTCCACGATGTAGCCGTTCCGGACGGGGGTGGACATGTGGGTGTCCTCGTCGAAGGAGGAGCTCCCCAGCTTCTCGCCGGACGGCGCGTACATGGTCAGCACGGTCTGGGACGAGGCCTTCTTTAGGCCGCTCGCCGGGGTGTCGACGCGGCTGCGGATCAGCAGGGCCGGCGAACCGTCCCGCCACTCGCCCACCTGCGCGATGGTCACCGCCGAGGCGGACTCGGGCCTGCCGTCACCCGCGGGGTGGACGAAGTCGAGCTTCTTGCGCAGCTTGCCGGTCTCGGCGTCGAGGAGCCGGGCGGTGAAGACGCCCGTGCCATCCGGCCCGTTGGTGTAACTGGTGACGATGAGGGCGTCCCCGACCGTGCAGATGTCGTTCCGCGACGCGTCCTTCACGGACGCCTTGCCCGCGCAGTTCCCCGCCTCGTCCCTCGCCAGGCTCCAGGCCGGCTTCGCGGCCAGGCCGGGCACCGGCTTGCCCTTGAAGACCGGGGTCTTCGGTGCCGCGGACGCGGACGCGGACTCCGTGACCTTGCCCGTTTCCCCGCCACTGGGCTTGGCATCGGGCTCCGCGCCTCCGGAGCATCCGGTCACGAGAGCCGCGGACAGCACCAGACCGAGCGCCACCGTCGTTCGTATGCGATTCAAGTTCCTTGCCCGTCTTTCCTCTTGAGTGATCAACGGACCAGCTTACTTCGATCATGACCCGCCCCTGCCGGGCATGCCGGGCATCCCGGGGGGAGCCTCGGATTCAGGATCGGTCGGGTCGCGCTCAGTCGCCGAGGCGGGCGAGGACGCTCGGGCCGAGGTGTTCGGCGACGACCGCCAGCGCGGCCTTGACCTCGGCCAGTCGCTCCGGGTCCTCCAGTACGCGCGTGAGGACGCCGTCGATGTCGGCGGAGCGGACCTCGGCGACACGGGGGGAGGCGGTCGGGGCGGGGCTGATGAGGGTGCGGCGGCGGTCGGCGGGGTCGGTGTGGGTCTCGACCGCACCCGCCTCGCGCAGGCGCGCCACGCAGGCCGAGACCTTGCTCTGGGGGAACCCGGTCCTCGCGGCGACGTCCTTGACGGGCGTGCCCGGGTGGGCCTTGATGTCCGCCGCGACGATGATCACGGACTGCGCGCTCGTCCCGTGGGTGCCGATGCCCTCGGTGGGGATGGCGGCCTCGCCGAGCTTCATCAACGTGCGGCCCAGCAGGGCCAGATCCATGCCGTTCACTCCAGCAAGGTACATCAATGTAGATGCATCACTCTTGATGCATCAGATCTGATGGATTACTGTGGGGTCCACACCCGACGAAGGAGGAACTCCCATGACCACCGGCCTGCTGACCGTCGACGGCGCGACCCTCTACTTCGAGCAGCGCGGCACCGGCCCGCTTCTCTTCATCTCGCAGAGCGGCGAAGGCGACGCCGGCCGCACCACCGACCTCGTCGACGCCCTCGCGGACGACTTCACCGTCCTCACCTACGACCGGCGCGGCCTGTCCCGCAGCACCCTCGACGCCCCCGGCCGGCCCGTCACCATGGCCGACCACACCGACGACGCCCACCGCCTCCTCGCCCACGTCGCCGACGGCCCGGCGCTCATGCTCGGATGCAGCTTCGGCGCGGTCATCGGCCTGCACCTGGCCGCCGAGCACGCGGACCAGCTCGACACCCTCATCGCCCATGAACCGGTCGCCCCCTGGCTGCTCGACGCGGACTCCGACGCCCACCGCCACGAACTGGCGGAGCTCCAGGACCTGTTCGCGGCGGGCGGCCTGCCTGCCGCACTCCCGGCCATCGCGGCCTCCCTCGGCATCGACCCGGCCCAGCCCGGCGCGGAACCCGACCTGACCCCGCAGCCGATGGACGACCGCCGCCGCGCCAACTTCGCCCACTTCATCACCGCGGAGTTCACCGCCCTGCGCACCGACCCCGGCTGCCGCGACCGCCTCGCCGCCACCACGACCCGCATCCTGCCCGCCACCGGCCGCACCACCCCGACGACCGTCTTCGACTACCAGGCCGCCCACAGCCTGGGAGCACTGGTCGGCCGAGAGGTCACCGCCTTCCCCGGCGGCCACAACGGCAACACCACCCACCCGCGCGCCTGGGCGGCCCAGCTCCGCACCACCCTCGCCGCCCGCTAGGGAGCGTCGCCCAAGGTCGGGGTCGCGGGGCCTGATCCGCCGGACACGACCTAGTCCCGCAGGACCTCTACGGCCCGGTCGAAGGCCGAGTCCTCGTTCCGGTCGAACTCCTCCGTGGTGAAGACCGGCTCGGTGAGGTGCGGCGGGATGCCCGCGCCGTCGAAGGTCCTGCCCGACCGGGTCAGCAGCTCCTCGTTCGGCAGCCAGACCGACATGCCGTTGGGGAGCTTGCGCACCATGACGTCCGAGAACACGCCTTGCGTGGGCTGCCCGATCCGCACGGTCCGGCCGGGCCGGTCCATGAGGGCCTGGGTGAAGGTCTCTCCCGCGCTGACGGTCGAGCCTCCGGTCAGAACGGCGACCGGTCCGGTGTAGCGGGGACCCTGGGCGGGCGTGACGTACAGGGGCTGCGGGCGCGTGTGCCGGGTGGGGTCCGCGGGATCGTTGCGGGCCCGCTTGGAGTAGGCGAGGTAGGGGGTGTCGGTCAGCCGCCCGGCGAGGTGGAGCCCCATGGCGTCGGAGCCGCCGCCGTTGATCCGCAGGTCGATGACCAGGCCCTTCAGGTGCCGGGTGCGCTCCCGGTCGAGGATCGTGTCCAGCGTCTTGTCGAGCTCGGCCAGCTCGGCGGCGTAGGAGGCCCCGTCGCCCGCGTAGCCGCCGAAGCCGGAGATCCGCAGGTAGCCCCGCCCGCCGGGGAGGTCGGCGTAGGTGATCCGCCCGGCGGCGAAGTCCTGGACGTTCCGGGCGTCCTTGAGGTCGCGCTCCACCACGAACTTCTTGACCTTGGCGTCAAGCTTCCCGTCGGGCCGGACGGTGCCGGGGCGGACCTGTGCGAACGCCCGGTCGGGAATGCCGTCGGCGTCGGCGTCGACGTCGAAGACAGCGACGTGGGCGTCGTGGAGCGGCTCGACCATCTTGCCGAAGACGGCGAAGAGTTCGTCCGGGGTCGTCCCCTCGTGGACCGTGGGCCGGTACCGGTCGCGTACGGCGTGCCAGTCGATGCCCTTGGCGGCGAAGAAGGGGTAGTTCTCCTCGAAGGACTGCCAGAAGACGTCGAAGGAGGCGAGCGGTCCCCCGGGGGTGGACGGCGCGCAGGCGTCGGGCAGTTCCGCCATCCGCCGCAGGTTCCGTTCACCGACGTCGCCGTCCAGTCGTACGGAGGCGCGGTCGCGGTCCCCGCGGGTGCGCACGGTGAAGACGGTGCCACCCCCGGGCGTGGTGTAGGTGCCGGGGCCGGTCCGCCGCGCGGTGTCGCCCGCGATGCAGCTGACGGCGGTGGTCTGGTACTCCTGGAGGGTTCCGTTCCGGATGGACAGCACCGTGCCGTAGCCGTCGGTGCGCCAGATTCCGTCGGTGGCCGGCTGATGGGCGGTGGCGGCCGGCGCGGCTGCGCCGACGAGGGCCAGGGCGACGGCGGTGGCCGTGACGATGCGCACGATCTTGCCTTCTCTGTAGGCGACTTGCTGGGTACCTCCCCACCGTCGCCGACACGGGACCCGCCGGGCCATCCGGCTGTCCGGCCGATCAAGGGTGGGGTCAGCCCCCGCTCCCCGCGGAACCCGGGACCAACACGCTTGAGGAGGTGTGCGCGCGACGGAAGGTGTGAACCGCCGCCCCCACCACGGCCTCGACGCGGCCGCGCTGCTGCTTCGGGGTGGCCTGGGCGTCGGGGCGCAGGGTGTAGACGACCCGACGGTGCGCGTGCGGGTCGGTGGTCGCGAAGACGCCGCTCGTCCAGCCACCGCTGGAGCCGGTCTTGCCCCAGACCTTCGTGCCGTTCAGGTCGAGCCCCATCAGCCCGCCTGCGCTGAAGCAGGCCGTGGCCGGCGGGCAGCTGGTGTTCTCGGGGCCGCCGGGGACCGCGGGTATCTCGAAGAGGTGCCGCTGCTGGGCCCGAGGCAGCAGCCGCCCGTCCAGCAGCGCGCGCAGGAATCTGTCCAGGTCGGCCGCGGTGGACGTCAGTCCGCCCTCCGCCCAGGACCAGGCGATCGCCGGCTCCTCGGAGAGGGCGGTGTGGCGCAGGGCCAGGGGGCGCAGGACGCGCCGGTCTAGCTCCTGGGCGAAGGTGCGGCCCGTGACCCGCTCCACCAGCAGCCCGGCGACGAAGCTGTTGAGCCCGTTGTACTGCTGGACGGTCCCGGGCGCCGGGACGTGGCCGGGGCGGGCCGTCGCGTCCCCCTCGAAGGACGCGGTCACCACCCCGCGCGGGTCGAGCGGCACCCGTGCCGGGCGGGGGAAGTCACTGGTGTGGTCGAGGAGTTGGCGTACCGTCACGTCCGCGTACGCGGCCGGGATCAGCTCCGGGAGGTGGGGGCGTACGGGCTCGTCGATGCCGATCCGGCGCTCGGCCACCAGCTGGAGGATCACCGCGTCGGTGAACACCTTCGTCACGCTCCCCACCGGGAACCGCGCGTCCGCCGCCACCGGTCCCGCCGTCCCCGTGTACGGCGAGCGCATGCCCTGACCCGCCACCCTCACCAGGGCCGCGTCCGTCACGTCGTCGGGGATCGTGGCGAGCAACGCCCGTACCGCGTCGGGGGAGTGGTGGGAGGCCGGGGCGGCCGTCGCCGCCGGGGCCGCGCCGACGCCGGCCGTGAACGCGGCCAGTGCGAGGCCGGTGGCGGCGAGGCGGCGGCTGAGGGTACGGGGGAGGGCGCTCATCGGTGGCTCCTGGGGACGGGGCGGGCGGCTCGGGTCTTCGCCTGACTGCGGCTGGTCCAACCTTCGTGCCCGCACCGCCTGTTGCTCATCGGTGATCACCCTGAGCCCACCCGGAGCTCACCCCGACTCCCGCTCCGGGTCGGAGATCAGGGGCGGTGCCGTGGCGGTGCGTGCCGGTGCCGGCGCCCCGGTCGAGCTCCTTCCCCACCCCCTATAAACCCGGTGTATACGCACTGCGTATAGTCGGCCGCATGGCACCGTCCCCGCGTACCGCGACCGCCCCCCGGCTCCTCAAGGCGCTGATCGTCACGCTGCTCGCCGTCGCGGCGGCGCACCTCGTCCTGTCCGACACCCTGCGCCTGTCCTTCAGCAGCCAGGCGGCCTCGACGCTGGGCGCCGCCCCCGGCTACTCGGCGGACCAGGCCTTCACGAACGCGCTGATCAACACGTTCCTGGCGATGCCGTTCGTCCTGTGGGCGGGGATGCGGATCAGCGGGGAGCGGAAGGTCTGGCCGATGGTCCTCGTGGGCACCGCGGTCTGGATCGGCGCCGTGGGGAACGGCATCGACGTCATCGACGACGCCCCCGGGACGCTCCTCCCCCTCCGCTCCCTCGCCCTCGTCATCGGCGTCACGGCGCTCGCCTCCCTCATGCGGCGCCGTTCACCCGCCTGACTTCGACCGGCCCTTCGCCGCCGGAGCGTCCGGGCCGCAGGCCAGCAGGGCCGCCTCCATGGCGTGCCTCTCGCGCTGCTCCACCACCGGCTCGGAACACTCCAGGATGCCCCCGCCGTCGATGGTCCACCCGACGGCCCGGCCCGTCACCGGCTTCTCGGTCCCGCAGGTGTACCGGAAGTCGCCGGTGACCTCCTCCACCCAGGCGTAGTCGACGAAGTTTCCCGCGCCGGTGACACGGGTGTGGCTCACGAGACTCGGTACCTGCCTGCGGACATTGGCGAACTCGTGGCTCACGCCGTCGTCCTCGGCGCTCACCTCGCCGACGCGCCTGCCCAGCGAGAGCAGCGCGGCCTTCGCGTCGCCCCGCGCGCCCTTCTCGAAGGTGACGGCCGTGCGCGGCGTGTGGAGCGGCTTCAGGGTCGAGGCGAGGTCGCCGCCCCCCTTGCCGATCTTCTGCTTCTCGCTGATGCCCGTCAGGACGTCCTTCTTGTCCACGTTGAACCACGTGTAGGTGCCGTTCTTGCACGCGGCAGCGGTCGTGGGCCCGGCCTTGTCGGCCGGCCCGTCGCCGTCGGACGTACACGCGGCGGTGCACGCAAGCAGCGCGGCCACGGCGCACGCCGACAGGAAGGTCTCTTTGATCTTCATGCTCTTGTCCCCCCGGAACCATTGGTCAGATGGTGCGGTCGACACTGCCGCCAAGGAACCGGGGAGGCAAGGGACTTGATCTACTCCAGAGCTCCGGAGAGCACCGGCGGAGGCCTTCGGGTCACCCCTTGCTGACCGCCGCCAGGATCTCCGGCAGCCGCCGCGCCGTGCGCGGGGCCGCCACCTTCAGACCCGCCCAGACGAGCAGCGCGCCGTAGAGCACACCGGCCGGGAGGAGGAGCCACAGCGCGGACTCCTGGTCGGACAGGTGCAGGTAGACCGTCGCGCCGATCAGCGGCGAGCACAGCAGCGCCGAGCCGAACATGCCGCCCAGGATCGACATCCAGGCCAGCCCGCCCTGCCCCGGCACCACGTTCTTGTAGCCGCTGTCCTGCGGGATCGAGTACGGGAAGACCGCCGAGGCCACCGCGCCCGAACCCACCAGCGCGCCGAGCAGGCCCAGCGCCAGGCCGAGCGCCTCCGGGAGGGCCGACCAGTCGCCGAGGACGGCGGCCGTCGCCACCGTCACCAGCGCCGTGAACGGCAGCGTGATCGTCAGCAGGGCCAGGGCCCGTGCCCGCAGTTCGGCGTACGCGTCGTCCTTCGTCGAGATGGTCTGCGCGACCATCCAGAACGCCGACGTGTCCTGCCCGAACTGGTTGTACATCTGGACGCCGAGCATCCCCGAGGCGAAGCACGCCCAGTAGATCGTGCCCACGCCCTGGAGGGCGTTGAACAGCGGCACGATCAGACCCATGGCCAGCGAGGTCACCCACGCCGCCTTCGTCTTCGGGTCGCGCCAGATGTAGCGCAGGCTGCGCTCCATGACCGCGCCCGTGCGCCCGCCCGGCAGGATCCGGCCGAGCAGCCCCGTACCCCCGGACTTCTTCCGTACGTCCGAGCCGGAGGACGCGCCGATCGTCGAACCGTCCGGCTCGACCATCAGCCGCACCAGGCTCCGCTGCCACCAGTGGACGAGCCCCGCGAGCGCCGCCGCCGTGAGCAGCAGCCGGGCCGCCGCCACCACGTGGTCGCCGTTGCTCGCCGCGTCGACCGCGCCGATCGCCGCGGCCGGCGGCAGCCAGCCGACGACGGCCGCCACCGGTTCGAGCGGGCCCATACCGCCGGCCTGGCCGAGGCGCTGGGCGCCGAAGTTGACCACCTGCATGCCGACCGCGATCACCAGGCCGCTGAGCAGCGCCAGGTCCCGGCCCTTGCGGGAGGTCAGGAGCCGGACGTTGGCGGCGGCCACCGCCCGGGACAGCGCGACGCACACGGCCGTCACGAGCGGGACGGCGAGGACGGCGGCGACGACGCCCGCCGCGCCCCGCGCGACCGAAAGGGCCGAGCCGAACACCAGGAGGAGGGTGATGGCGGGGCCGACGCCCACCAGGGACGCCACGAGCAGCGCCCGGACCAGCGGCCGGGGCCGCAGCGGCAGCATCACGAGCCGCGACGGGTCGAGGGTCTCGTCCCCGCTCGGCACGAACAGCGGCATGAACGTCCACGCCAGCGCGAGGGTCCCGGTGAGGAGGACCGCGATCGTGCCGGCCGACGAGCTGCCCCGCAGCAGGACGGACGCCAGCACCATGCCCGCGGCGAAGAGGACGCCGAAGACGATCGAGACGATGTACGCGGCGGTCCGCCCGCCCGACTGCCGCAGCCCGTTCTTCAGCAGCGACAGCTTGAGCCGTACGAAGGTGGACGTCAGCGACGGTACGGGGGAGGTGCCGGTGGCGGGCGAGGTGGCGGTGGTCGTGCTCATCGCTGCGCCCCGCCCGCGGAGCCCGTACCCGAGGCACCCGCCGAGCCCGCGGAGCCCGTACCCGAGGCGCCCGCCCCGCCGCCCAGCCAGTCCAGGGAGTCCCCGGCCGTCTCGTGCCCGCTCGCCCCGACCAGTTCCAGGAACGCCGCCTGGAGCGAGGGCCGGTCGCCGCGGACCTCCGCGAGCGGGCCCTGCGCGCGGATCCGGCCCGCCGCCATCACGGCGACCCAGTCGCAGAGCGACTCGACCAGCTCCATGACGTGGCTGGAGAAGACGACGGTCGCGCCCGACCGGGTGTACCGCTCCAGGACCCCGCGGATGGTCTGCGCGGAGACCGGGTCGACGCCCTCGAACGGCTCGTCCAGGAAGAGCACTTCCGGGTTGTGGAGCAGGGCGGCCGCCAGGCCGATCTTCTTCCGCATGCCGGTCGAGTAGTCGACGACCAGCTTGTTCTGCGAGCCCGTCAGGTCGAGGACGTCGAGGAGCTGCGCGGCCCGCTTGTCGACCTCGGCACCGGGCAGCCCCCGCAGCCGCCCGCTGTAGGCGAGGAGTTCACGGCCGGAGAGTCGCTCGAAGAGCCGCAGCCCCTCCGGCAGGATGCCGATCCGCGCCTTGACCTCGGCGACCGACTCGGGGTCGGCCCAGACGTCGTGCCCGGCCACCAGGATCCGCCCGTGGTCGGGCCGGAGCAGGCCCGTGATCATCGAGAGGGTGGTGGTCTTGCCGGCCCCGTTGGGCCCGACGAGCCCGATGAACTTCCCCGCGGGCAGCACGAGATCGATCCCGTTCACCGCGATCTGCTGGCCGAAACGCTTCCACAGCCCCTCGACACGCACAGCGGGCACCGCACCGGCACCCGGTGCGGTGCCCGCTGTGGCGCCCGCCTTGTCAAAAACTCCGTCAAATGCCTGGTCAGGCATGGTCCGTCAACCCTTCGGTTGTCCCCGTGGATACGGGCACCACCATACGGGTGAGACCTGGCCCGGCCCAGGGATCACTGCGCCCGGCTGCGCGCCTCCGCCGCTTCCCGGCCACACGCGTACGCGAGGGGACTGATCAGTTCCTCCGCGTCGGGGAGCCAGCGGTTCGCCGGGGTGGGGCGCCGCGCCCACTGCACCGCGCCGACGCCGCCGATCCGGGTGGGCGGGGCCGCCACGTAATGGCCCTCGCCGCGCGTCGCGAGGTCGATCGCGCCCGGGACCCAGCCCAGCTTGCGGACGAGGTCGGGCACCTTGGCGGCGGCGCCCGGCAGGACGAAGAAGAACATCCGGCGGTCCGGCGTACAGGTCACGGGGCCGAGCGTCAGGTCCATGCGCTCCATCCGGGCGAGCGCGAGGAAACCGGCCGACTCCGACACCTCGATCGCGTCGAACGTCCGGCCCGTCGGCAGCAGGATCGACGCCTTCGGCGTCTTCGACCACATGCGCCGCGCCCCGACGCCGCTCCCCGTGGCCTGGGTCGACCAGTCGGGCTTGACCGCGTGCGCGCCGGGGACGGCGCACTCCGCGCCGCAGGAGCAGCGCTCCCTGCCCTCGACGGCCTCAAGCCAGGTCCCGGGGAACACGTCCCAGTGCCGCTCTTCCGCGTACCGCACGGCGCTGTCCAGCAGCTGCTCGCCTCGCTGCTGGGGGATCTGTGCGGCTTCCGTGACTCCGATGGTCTCTTCCACGGTGAACACAACTGCCCCCGTCACCTGGGGTTACGGGCGTGGGGAAGAGCGGTGTGACGCATCGATCCTGCACATGGGGCGCACGGGTGCACCGACGGGGGCGCGCGGGAGGCCGGGGAGCGGGGGTGGGTACGTACCAGTGGGTACGCGGCCGTCACGGGTGCGTGCCCATCGGTGCGCGGCCGTCATGGCTGCGTGCCCGTGGACGCGTCAGTGGGGGGCGCCGGCGGCAGCGTCGCGGCCGGCCTGTCCGGTTTCGCGTGTTCACATCGGCATTGACCGGATATTCGCCGGGCATTGATCACTTCCCGTGATCACTGCACCTGTGATCACCGCTCGGCCTCAGGGGGTAACTCATGGCAGCCAGGCCACTTGTCGCGCGTCAGCCCAACGAACGGCTCCAAGTCCTCATCCAGGAGGCGGCCTGCTCGCACGCCGGCCTCGCCCGCAGGGTCAACATGGTCGGCGCGGAGCGTGGCCTCGACCTGCGGTACGACAAGACGTCGGTGGCGCGGTGGCTGCGCGGGCAGCAGCCGCGCGGCCGGGCGCCGGGCATCATCGCGGAGGCGCTGGGCCGCAAACTGGGCCGGACGGTCACGATCGACGAGGTCGGGATGGCGAACGGCCGGAACCTCGCCGCGGGCGTGGGCCTCCAGTTCGCGCCGACCGTCCTCGGGGCGATCGAGCAGGCCTGCGAGCTGTGGCGCAGCGACGTGGGCCGCCGGGACTTCCTCACGGGCTCCACGGTCGCGGCCTCCGCGCTCGTCGAGCCCAGCAGGGACTGGCTGATCACCGGGCCGGACGCGCACGTGGCGCGGCTCGCGGGCGCGCGCGTCGGGGTCGCGGACGTCGCGGCGGTACGGGAGATGACGAGCGCGCTGGTCGACCTCGACCGGCGGTTCGGCAGCGGTCACGTGCGGCCGGTGGTGGTGCACTACCTCAACAGCGTGGTGTCGGGGATGCTGTCCGGCTCGTACCGGGAGGCCGTGGGCCGGCAGCTCTTCGCGGCGGCCGCGCGACTGACCGAACTCGCCGGGTACATGGCGGTGGACACGGGCGAACCGGGGCTCGCGCAGCGGTACTACATCCAGGCGCTGCGGCTCGCGCAGGCGGCGGGGGACCGGGGCTACGGCGGCTACGTCCTCGCCGCGTCGATGAGCCACCTCGCCGCGCAGCTCGGCAACCCGCGGGAGATCGCCCAGTTGGCGCGGGCGGCGCAGGAAGGGGCGCGGGGGAAGGTGCCGCCGCGGGCGGAGGCGATGTTCCTCGCGGCCGAGGCGCGCGGGCACGCGCTGCTCGGGGACCTCAGCTCCTTCGAGACGGCGGCGGGCCGTGCCGTACGGGCGCTGGAGCAGGCCGATCCGGAGGCGGGCGACGACCCGGTGTGGATCGCGCACTTCGACCAGGCCTATCTCGCGGACGAACTGGCGCACTGCTACCGGGACCTGGGGCAGGCGGAGGCGGCGGCGCGGGCGGCGCGGGAGTCGATCGCGGGGCATCCGGAGACGCGGGCGCGGCGCCGGGCGATCGGTCTGGCCCTGCTGGCCTCGGCGCAGGTGCAGCAGCGGGAGGTGGAGCAGGCCTGCCGGACGGGGACGCGTGCGCTGGAACTCCTCGGCACGCTGCGGTCGTCGCGGGGCGCGGAGTACCTGGACGACCTGCGGGACAGCCTGGAGCCGTACGCGGGAGAGGCCGTGGTGCGGGAGTTCGGGGCGCGGATGGACCTGTCGGCCGCCTAGCCGCCCCCGGACCCGTCGCCGCGCAAGAAGGTTGTGTAACCGGGCTCACACGTGTGTGCGGAGCCCTGCGCGCACCCGGTAGCGTGAGCCGACGATTCCGTAGGTCGGTCCATCAGTAGGAGTCCCGGTGACGCAGAACGGACAGGGTCCGGAGCCGCAGTACCCGGCGGTGCCCCCCGCGCACGACGGTGCCCATGGGGGAGCTCAGTCGTGGGACGGCGCCTGGGGCCCCGCCGGTGGTCAGCCGGGCGGGCAGCCGCTGCCGCCCGCGCAGCCGCTGCCCCCGGAGGCGACGCCGGGCGCCGCCGACATGCAGTCCACGCAGTACCTCGCGCCCATCCCGCCGCAGGCGCCGCCGATACCGCAGATGCCGCAGCAGGTCCCGCCGCAGCCCGGGTACGGCTACCCGCCGCCGGCCGCCCAGGCCGCCGCCGACATGCAGGCGACCCAGCACATCGCGCCGGTCCCGGGCGCGATGCCGCCGGTGCACGCCCCGCAGCCGGGGTACGGCTACCCGCCGCCCGCGGCCCAGGCCCCGCAGCCGGGGTACGGCTACCCGCCGCCGGCGGCCCAGGCCGCCGCCGACATGCAGGCGACGCAGCACATCGCCGCCGTGCCGCCGCACCCGGGCGCGGGCTCCGACACCCAGTTCCTGGGGACGGGCTCGCTCCCGCACCAGGGGCCCGGTCAGGCCGCGGGCGCCTCGGACGCGACCCAGTACATCGCCCCCGTACCGCCGCAGGCCCAGGCCCAGGCCCAGCAGCCCGGTGAGCGGCAGCCGCCCGCCGAGTTCGACAACCTGTTCCGTACGGAGGCGCCGCGCGCCCCGCAGCAGCCGCAGGCCTACCAGCCGCAGCAGCACCAGCAGCCCGCCCCGCCGGCGTACCAGCAGCAGCACCAGCAGCACCAGGGGCCGCCGCAGCACGGCTACCAGCCGCCGCAGCCCCCGCAGCAGTACGCGTACCAGGACGCCTACTACGACGACGAGCCCGAGCCGCCGCGCCGCAAGTCGCCGGTCGCGCTGATCGCTGCCGTCGTCGTGGGCTGCGCGGTCGTCGGCCTCGGTGCCGGGATGCTGCTCAGCGGCGAGGACGAGAAGGACCCCAAGACGCCCGGGCAGAACGTCGCGGCGAGCTCCGCCGCGCCCTCCGCCTCGACCGAGGCGCCGCCCTCGGAGAAGCCGGCGGACCCGGCGGAGCCGCAGGCGAAGGAGCTGGACAAGCTCCTCGCGACCAGCAACAGCAGCCGGGACACGGTGATCAGCTCGGTCGCGAAGATCAACCAGTGCAAGGACCTCGACAAGGCGGCGAACGACCTGCGGGGCGCCGCCGAGCAGCGCCGGGGCCTGGTGACCAAGCTCCAGACGCTCTCGGTGGACAAGCTCCCGAACAGTCCGGCGCTGACGTCCGCGCTGACGAAGGCGTGGCGGGCCTCGGCCGCCGCGGACGACCACTACGCGGCCTGGGCCGACCAGATGAAGGCCAAGAAGGCCTGCAAGGGCAAGGCCAAGCGGACCAACCGTCTCGCCGAGGCGGAGAAGGCGAGCGGCGAGGCCACCGCGGCCAAGCGGCAGGCGGCCGGGTTGTGGAACCCGACCGCCACGAAGTACGGACTGGACAAGCGGACGCCCACCCAGCTCTAGCGGAGGGTGTTACGGGACGCTGAGGACGGTTTCGCCGACGTCGACGAAACCGGGCTTCTCCGCCACGAGCCGCCCCTGGCGGACCACCTGGAACGTCACCTCGCGGTTGACGACCCGGGTGAGGCCGGGGGCGCCGAGCAGGTCCTCGTACTTCCACCGCAGGGTGGGCGTGAGGCCGCCGGTGTCGATGCGCGCGCCCTGGTCGAGGGCGTGGGTGATCTGCTCGGAGGTGATCTGGTCCTTGTCGAGGGACTCGACGACCGACTTGAGGACCGTGTAGGCGATCCAGGTGGTCTGGACGCCGGTGTCGGCCGGGTCGACCCGGTTGTCGGCGAAGGCGTGTTCCTGGATGACCTTGCGCATCGGCGCCCAGCTCTTGTCGGAGGCCTCCGGGTACCAGCCGGTGACGTACGCGCCCTCGAAGGGGCTGTGGGCGCCGCCGGTGCGGTCGATGACGGGCTGGGCGACGCTGCCGAGCACCGAGGAGATGCGGACGGGGTCGCCCTTCTTGCCGGACTCGTCGTTCTTCCCGTCCTCCGGGAGGCGCCGGAAGGAGTCGAAGAAGGTCTGGGTGCGCTCGCCGAGGACGGCGGTGACGCAGCCCTTCTCGGCGCCGGCCTTGTCACGGGCCCGGCCGGCCTGCTCGGTGTACTCGGCGGCGTCCTCGACGGCCGGGATGTCGACGGCGCTGCGGTGACTGGCCTTGCGGAGGCCGGAGTTGAGGAGGTCGGGGAGCCGGTCGCCGGCGACGGTGTCGGGCCGGACGAGGGAGACCCGGCGGCAGGACTCGGCGAGCTGCATGCCGTGGCCGGCGATGAGCGCGGCCTGTCCGCCGTTGACGGGGTAGGACAGCGAGCTGGTGAACTCGTCGTCCGAGATGCCGTAGCCGCCGATGTACGGGATGCCGGCGGCCTCCAGCGGGGCGAGGAACGAGCTGCCGTTCTGGCTGTACGAGCCGACGACCGCGACCGCCTTCTCGCGGACGGCCCGGCGGGCGCAGGCGGCGGCGCCGGCGCTGGTGTTCTGTTCGTTGCAGGTGAGCACGCGGAGTTCGTGGCCGTCGATGCCGCCCTGGGAGTTGACCCAACGGGCATAAGCCTGCGCCATTGCGGGCATTCCGGGCATGTTGGTCGCTCGGGTCTGGTCGGGAGCCCAGGTCATCACCGTGACGGGCTCCCTGGAGCCCCCCGTGGCCCCAGGGAGCACGCCACACCCGGTGAGCAGCGACGCTCCGGCCGCCGCGGTCGTGACGTACGCGAGGAGTGAGGTCAGTCGCCTACCGGTCATGGGCATGCACATTTCCGCCTCACGGGTAACGCGGGAGTGAGCGCGGTTCAACGAAGGGTGACGTGAAGGTGAATTACGGGGGCGGGACGCCGATGAGGAGGGGGTGAGTCCGCTTACGCCGCAAGGGAACGTACGATCGAAACGTGTCCAGTCCAGTCTCCGGTTCGGTTAACTCTTCCCGTCGCGGCCGTCGCTCCTCCACCATGGGCGGCATGCCGCTCAACGACATGCCGTGGTGGCGCTGGCGCATCAACGTGCGTTCCGCGCTGCACATGCTCTCCGACCCCGGATTCCACGAGACCACCTGGCTGACCGGCCAGGAGGGGTACGGCGACGTCACCGACGCCGTCTACCGCCTCGTCGAGGACACCTGGCTCGACAACTGGTCCGCCGAGAAATACGTGGGCGCGGTCTTCCGCGACGGCGGCGAGGCCGCCCTCGTCGACGCCGCCGTGCTCCGCGTGCTGCGGATCATGCACCAGGTGGGCCCCGACGCCCCCGTCTCCGCCTACCTGGAGCACCAGGGCTGGCCCGAGGCCGTACGGGCCGCCCGCGAGGCACACGTACGGATGGCGCAGGCCGACGGGGAGGACCCCGACACGCCCCCGCGCTCCCTGGACGTGCTCCGTATCATGACCCGGTCCTGAGCCGTTCCGCCTGACGGACGGTGGCTCTTGCGGGCCGCCCCGGTGTGGCAGGCTGACGGGATGACCGACCAGTACGTCCTCACCCTCTCGTGCCCGGACAAGCAGGGCATCGTGCACGCCGTGTCGAGCTACCTGTTCATCACCGGGTGCAACATCGAGGACAGCCAGCAGTTCGGAGACCGCGACACGGGTCTCTTCTTCATGCGGGTCCACTTCTCGGCCGAGGCGCCGGTGAACGTGGACAAGCTGCGGGCGAGCTTCACGGCGGTCGGGGACTCCTACGGGATGGACTGGCACATCAACCGCGCCGACGAGCGCATGCGGGTCGTGCTCATGGTCTCCAAGTTCGGGCACTGCCTGAACGACCTGCTGTTCCGCTCGCGGATCGGCGCGCTGCCGGTGGAGATCGTCGCCGTCGTCTCCAACCACACGGACTTCACGGAGCTCGTCGGCTCGTACGGCATCCCGTTCCGCCACATTCCGGTCACCAAGGACAACAAGGCCGAGGCCGAGGCCGAGCTCCTCGACCTGGTCCGCGAGGAGAACGTCGAGCTGGTCGTCCTCGCCCGCTACATGCAGGTGCTCTCCGACGACCTGTGCAAGCAGCTCTCCGGCCGCATCATCAACATCCACCACTCCTTCCTGCCGAGCTTCAAGGGCGCCAAGCCCTACCACCAGGCGCACACGCGCGGGGTGAAGCTGATCGGCGCGACCGCGCACTACGTGACGGCCGACCTCGACGAGGGCCCGATCATCGAGCAGGAGGTCGAGCGGGTCGGCCACGAGGTGACCCCGGACCAGCTCGTCGCCGTGGGCCGCGACGTGGAGTGCCAGGCGCTGGCCCGCGCGGTGAAGTGGCACGCGGAGCGCCGCATCCTCCTGAACGGCCGCCGCACGGTCGTCTTCGCGTAACCCCTGGAGCTTTTACAGGCGGCTCAGGGACGCCGCCGCCGAGAGGACGTCGCGGATGGCCTCCCGGTCGCCGTCCTGGCCGGCCGCCGCTTCCTCCGGGGAGATGTGGCCCGCCACCAGCTGACAGAACTCCACCCCGTCCATCGCCACCTGTGCGACCGCCCGGTCAGGCGAGCCGATCGCCGCGGGGGAGTCCAGCGCGATGTACCAGTGGCCGCCGCCCGCGCCCTCGACCTCCAGGTGGAGCGAGCGGCCGGGCGCACCGGCCGCGACGAGGTGCCGGGCCGGGGCCGCGAGGCCGCTGCGACGCCGGCCGGCGAGGGCCGCCGGAAGCAGCCGGGCCGCCAGGTCGATCATGCCGTGCAGATGGGCACCGCTCGGCGGGGCGTACGGGTACGCCACCGCGTTGGCGATGTCGTCCGCGTGCACCCAGCACTCGAAGGCCCGCTCCAGGAGCGAGTCCCGCAGCGGCAGCGCGAAGTCCTTGTACGTGACGGTGAGGTCGCTCACGCCGCGGCCCGCGAACGAGACCGTGCGGATCAGGGTGTGCGTCTGGTCCCGCCAGGGCCCGCGCAGCGCACGGTTCGGCGGCCGGTCGAGCGCCGACCAGAACGCCTCGGTCCGCTCCGTCGGCGAGAGCTCCGGTACGCCCGCGCCCAGCGGGTCCGTGATGCCGAGTGCCGAGGTCACCAGGCCGTCCACCGCGAGGAGGTGGCCGATGACCCCGGCGACGGTGGTCTTCCGGCGCATCACGTGCTCGTCCTCGTACCACTTGAGCCGCACCGGGGCGTGCCACTCCGACTCGCCGATGTCCCGCAGCAGCGCGTCGAGCCGGGCGGTCTCCGCGTCGTACGGCGTGACCCACTCGGGCACGGGGACGCGGGCGGGGCGGCGGCCCAGGCAGTTCTCCAGGACCCGGGACCGCAGCAGCGGGTCGAGGTCCAGATCGCGGTCCTCGTGGAGCAGCGCGACGGCGTCCCGCAGCCGCAGGGCCTCCTCGGCGCAGGGCGCGCACTCGGTGAGGTGGTCCTCGACGGCCGTCGTCTCCCCGGCGGAGCACGCCGAGAGCGCCCATGCCCCGAGGAGGGACTTGAGCACGCGGTGCGTCAGCTGCGGGACGTCCGGCTCCTCGGGCTCCTCCGGTACGTCGGCGCCCGGCACGGCCTCCGCCGTCAGGTCCGCGGCTTCCTCGGCTTCCGCGCCCTCCGCCGGGACAGCCGTCGTGGCAGCCGTCAGGTCAGTCGTCGGGTCAGCCGTCGGGTCAGCCGTCGGGTCAGTCGTCGGTTCGGTCGTCGGGTCGGACGACAGGTCCGCGTGGTCGTCCGCCGACCGGCGCGGTCCCGGTATCCACGGGGCGCGTGCGACGTCGTCCGCGTCGCCGTTCGCCCCCGTCACAGCGCCCGCCCGTAACCGGGCGGTGAGGAGCCTTCCAGGGGGCGGGTGTTCGCGGAGGAGAGCAGCTGGAGCCCGAGCCGGAGGCGCCGGCGCGCCTCGTCCTCCGTGACCCCGAGGTCGGCTGCGGTCTGGCGGTAGTCCCGCCGCTGGAAGTAGGCCAGTTCGAGCGCGGCCCGCAGCGGCGCCGGCATGGAGGTCACGATGTAGTCCGCGCGGGCCGCGACGGAGGCCCGCCGCACCTTCTGCTCCAGCTCCTCGGCGGAGCCCTGCCCGGTCTCCGCGTAGGCCGTCGCCTCGACCTGCCGCAGCCGGTGGACGGCCTGCCGCTGGGTCAGCCGGGCCACCCACGACCGCATGTTCCCCTGCTTGGGGTCGTAGTCGTCGGGGTTCTCCCAGATGTAGCCGAAGACCTCGCGGGTGACCTGGTCGGCCGCGGCGTCGTCGTCGAGCACCCGGTGGGCCAGGCTGTGCACGAGCGAGGCGAAGCGGTCGTAGAACTCGCCGAGAGCGGCGGCCTCCCCGCGCGCGAGCCGCTGCTGCATCTTGCGGTCCCAACGCGGTGGTGTCTCCATCGCCATGCGAATCCTCCGTCCCCTGCCGGTGCCGGTCCCCGAGTCCTCGTTCTCCAAAGTAATGCGCGGTGCCGACAACGCACGCCTGTTTGCCGCAAGTGCGCCCTTGACGCGGTTCTGGATGGTAAGGAAAGCGCCATCCCTGGGCGCGGGGGTTTCGGCCGGTGGTGTCGGGGCAGGCGGCGACCGTGACGACGATCGAGGTCGACGAGGACGAACACGGCCCCTGGACGGTGCTGAGCATCCGGGGGGAACTGGACCTGGTCACCTCCCCAGGGATACGCCGCCGCGTCCACGACGCCGTCGCGGGCGGCCGCCACGACCTGGTGATAGACCTGTCCGCCGTGCGGTTCTGCGACTCCAGCGGCGTCGGCGTCCTCATCGCCGCCCGCCGTCTCCTGCGCTCCTGCGGCGGCCGCCTCCGCCTGATCCTGCCGGAGACGGGGATCGAGGGCGTGGACGGTCATGTCGACCGGGTCCTGTCCGCCCTCGGCGTCCGGCGTCTCTTCGACGTGTACGGGGACGTCCCCGCTGCGGTCAGCGCGACGGGCCGAACCGTTCCCTGAGCTGGTACTTGAGCACCTTGCGCAGGGTCTCGTTGCGGGGGAGGGCGGCGACGACCTCCAGTTGTTCCGGGAGCTTGTGGACGGAGAGGCCGGCCTCGCGGAGGTAGGCGGTGACCGTCCCCAGGCTCAGCGGGGCGGCGCCCGGCGGCTGTTCGACGACCGCGCAGACGCGTTCGCCGCGCTCGGGGTCCGGGAGGCCTATGACGGCGGCGTCGCCGACGTCCGGATGGCCGTGGAGGAGGTCCTCGATCTCCTTGGCCGAGATGTTCTCTCCCTTCCGGATGATGATGTCCTTGATCCGGCCCGTGAGGACGAGGTGGCCGCTCGGGGTCAGGTGGCCCACGTCCCCGGTGACGAGGAAGCCGTCCTCGTCGAAGGCGGCCGCGGTCTGGGCCGGGTCCAGGTAGCCCCGGCAGACGGCCTCGCCGCGCAGCCGGACCTCCCCGGAGTCGGTGATCCGGATCTCCATGCCGGCGGGCGGGCGGCCCTCGGTCGTCGCGAGGTTCTCCTCGGTGTCGTCGGGGTCGCCCATCGTGATCATCGGGACCTCGGTCATGCCGTACCCGTGGGTGAGCCGGCAGCCCAGCTCCTTGCGCACCGCGTGGTAGATCTCCGGCGGCTTCGGCGCCCCGCCGCCCGCGAGCAGCCGCAGGGTGGGGATGACGGGCTCGCCCGGCTGCTTGCGCTGCTCCGCGAGGAACATCGCGTAGAAGGCGGTGGAGCCGCCGGCGACGGTCACGCCGTGCGCGCGGTACTCGGCGAGCGCCTCGGGCAGCGCGAACTGTTCGAACATGACGGCGGGGAATCCGTACAAGAGGAGCATCACCGTGTAGTCGGGCCCGGCGATGTGCGCGTACGGGAAGGCCATCGAGCCGACGTCCTCCGCCGTCAGGCGCAGGGCGTGGGCGAGGCAGGAGCCGCCCGCGAGGAGCGAGCGGTCGGTGTGCAGGACGCCCTTGGGGTCGGAGGTCGTGCCGGAGGTCCAGTAGATCCAGCGGACGTCGGTCCCGGAGGAGGGCGGTGGCGGCAGGATCTCCGGGTCGCCGTCGGGGAGGGATTCGGGGCCGTACGCCTCGAAGATCCCGCGCGCGCCGAGCCGCCGGGCGAGCTCCGTGTGGTCGAAGCCGCGCCACACGCCGGGGACGGCGAAGAACTCGGCCCGGGACTCGCGGAGCGCGAAGCCGACCTCCTTGTCCCGGTAGAAGGGGATCACCGGCGTCTGTACGGCTCCGATGCGGGCGAGCGCGAAGGAGAGCACCGCGGTCTCGATGCGGGTGGGCAGCTGCCAGGCGACGACCGTGCCCGGCCGGACGCCCATCCCGTACAGCCCGGCGGCGCAGCGTTCGGCGCGGTCGCGGAGGCCGCCGAAGGTGAGGACGCGGTCGCCCTGGAGCAGGACGGGCCGGTCGGGGGTGAGGGCGGCGCGGCGCTCGACGAGCTCCCAGAGCGTGCGGGACTCGCCCAGGGCGTGCGCGGTCTGGTCCAGGGCCGTATCCATGACCGTACTCCTCTTGGCTGACGTTCCGTCAGATCGTGCGGAGAGCGTAGAGGTCCGGCGCTTGTCGGTCCAGGGGTGCGGGGCTAGCCTGATCCCGTCAGATCTGACGGGTCATCAGAAACGGATCGGGAACGGTCCGCCGAATCCGGGAGGGCTCCATGACGGAACTGCCCCGCATCATCAGCGTCGACGACCACGTGATCGAGCCGGCCCACCTCTTCGAGACCTGGCTCCCGAAGAAGTACCGCGACCGGGGCCCCAAGGCCCTCACGGCCGGCATCGGCGAGCTCGCCTACGTCGCCGGCAAGTACCAGATCACGATGGACCCCGAAGGGCCGCCCACCGACTGGTGGATCTACGAGGACCTCAAGTTCCCGTACAAGCGCAACATCGCCGCCGTCGGCTTCGACCGCGACGACATGACCCTGGAGGGCATCACCCGCGACGAGATGCGCCGCGGCTGCTGGGACCCCAAGGCACGCCTCGCCGACATGGACCTCAACCACGTCGAGGCCTCCCTCTGCTTCCCCACCTTCCCGCGCTTCTGCGGCCAGACCTTCGCCGAAGCCCACGACAAGGAGGTCGCACTCGCCTGCGTCCGCGCCTACAACGACTGGATGGTCGAGGAGTGGTGCGGCGACAGCGGCGGCCGCCTCATCCCCCTCTGCATCATCCCGCTCTGGGACATCGACCTGGCGGTCGCCGAGATCCGCCGCAACGCCGCCCGGGGCGTCAAGGCCGTCACCTTCTCCGAGATCCCCACCCACCTCGGACTCCCCTCCATCCACTCCGGCTACTGGGACCCCTTCTTCGCCGTCTGCCAGGAGACCGGCACGGTGGTCAACATGCACATCGGGTCGAGCTCCCAGATGCCCGCCGCCTCCCCCGACGCGCCCCCCGCCGTCCAGGCCTCCCTCAGCTTCAACAACGCGATGGCCTCGATGATGGACTTCCTCTTCAGCGGCGTGCTGGTGAAGTTCCCCAGGCTCAAGCTCGCCTACAGCGAGGGCCAGATGGGCTGGATCCCGTACGCCCTCGAACGCGCCGACGACGTGTGGGAGGAGCACCGCGCCTGGGGCGGCGTCCGCGACCTGATCCCCGAGCCCCCGTCCACGTACTACTACCGGCAGATCTTCTGCTGCTTCTTCCGCGACAAGCACGGGATCGCGTCCCTCGACGTCGTGGGCAGGGACAACGCCACCTTCGAGACCGACTACCCGCACGTCGACTCGACCTTCCCGCACACCAAGGAGGTCGCCCTCGACCACGTCCAGGGCCTCGACGACAAGACGATCTACAAACTCATGCGGGGCAACGCCATCCGCATGCTCGACCTGGACTTCGACCGGGGCCTCGGCGGGGGTCTCGGCCGGGGTCTCGTCTGATGGACCTCGCCTACGGCGCGGAGGAAGAGGAGTTCCGGGTCCGGCTGCGGGAATGGCTGGCCGCGGTACTGCCCACCCTCCCGGCGAAACCCGACCCGCTCGACTGGCCGGCCCGGCGCGCCTACGACTGCGGCTGGCAGCGCCGGCTCCACGACGCCGGATACGCGGACGTCCACTGGGACGCCTCACCCACCCAGCGGCTGATCTTCCTGGAGGAGACCGAACTCGCCGGCGCGCCCTACGTCGGCGCCAACTTCGTCGGGCTGCTCCACGCGGGCCCCACGATCGCCGCCGAGGGCACCGCCGAACAGCGCGAGCGCTGGCTGCCGTCGATCCTGCGCGGCGACGAGGTCTGGTGCCAGGGCTTCAGCGAACCCGACGCCGGCTCCGACCTCGCCTCGCTCCGCACCCGGGCCGTCCGGGACGGCGACGCGTACGTCGTCACCGGGCAGAAGATCTGGACCTCGCACGCCGAGGTCGCCGACTGGTGCGAGCTGTTGGTACGGACGGACCCCGAGGCGCCCTCCAAACACCGGGGCATCAGCTGGCTCGCCATGCCCATGGACGCGCCCGGCATCACCGTCCGGCCGCTGCGGACCCTCGCGGGCTCGACCGAGTTCGCGGAGGTCTTCCTCGACGAGGTGCGGGTGCCGGTGGCCAACCGGGTCGGCGAGGAGAACGACGGCTGGCGCGTCACCATGGTGACCCTGTCGTTCGAACGCGGCACCGCGTTCGTCGGCGAGGTCGTCGCCTGCCGCCGCCTCCTCGGCGAACTCGCCCGCACCGCCCGGAAGAACGGCACCTGGGACGACCCCGTCCTGCGGCGGCGGCTCGGCAGGCTCTCCGCCGAGTTCCAGGCGCTGTGGCGGCTCACCCAGGCGAACGTCAGCGAGGCGCAGGCGACGGGCGGGGTGCCCGGCGCCGGCGGCTCCGTCTTCAAACTGCACTACTCGCACGCCCGCCAGGAGCTGTACGAGGCCGCTGCCGGAGTGCTGGGGCCCGACGCGCTCGACCTCGGCCGCGACTGGACCCTCGACCGGCTGTCCTCGCTCTCGTACACGATCGCCGCCGGCACGTCCCAGATCCAGCGCAACATCGTCGCCGAGCGCATCCTCGGCCTCCCGAAAGGACGGTGACCCCCGCCATGGACTTCCGACTCACCGAGGACCAGCGGGCGCTGCGGAAGGGGGTACGGGAACTGCTCGCGCGGCTCTTCGACCGGGAGGCGCTGCGGGCGGCCGTGGAATCGGGCGGCCGGCTGGACCGGGGGCTGTGGCGGGAGCTCGGCACGGCCGGGTTCTTCGCCCTGCGGCTGCCGGAGGACGAGGGCGGGGTGGGGCTCGGGCTGCCGGAGGCGGTGCTGCTCTTCGAGGAGGCGGGGAGGGCGCTGGTGCCGGGGCCGTTGGTTGCCACGCATGTGGCTGCCGGGTCCGTGCTGGGGGCGGCGGAGGGGGATGTCGTGGTGACCGACGCCTCGGAGGGGCTGGTCCCTTGGCTGGACGAGGCCGATGTGGTCCTGGGTGACGTGGAGGGCGCCGTCCCGATGCGGTCGGTCGATCCGCTGACGCCCCTGCACAAGGTGCAGGGAGTCGGGGGCGCCGGGAGCGGGGGCGGAACGCGCCCGCAAGGGCGCCGTCCCGTTGTGCCCACCCGTCCCGCCCCGGCGGGACGCATGCCCACAACGGGGGTGCTGGACACAGCGGACGTCCTGCCGGCGGGCGACGAGCTGGTCGCCGTGCTGCTCACCGCCGCCGAGCAGGTGGGGAGTGCGGAGCGGACCACCGAGATGGCTGTTTCGTACGCGCGGGAGCGGGAGCAGTTCGGGCAGGTCATCGGGGGGTTTCAGGCCGTGAAGCATCTCTGTGCCGGGATGCTCGTGCGGGCCGAGCTCGCGCGGGTCGCCGTGCGGGCCGCCGCCGTGACCGGCGATCCCGTCGAGATCGCCGGGGCCAAGCTCCTCGCCGACGAGGCCGCCACCGGGAACGCCCGTGACTGCCTCCAGGTGTACGGCGGCATGGGCTTCACCTGGGAGGCGGACGTGCACCTGCACCTCAAGCGGGCCTGGGTGCGGGCCGAGCTGCGGCTGCCCGCGGCGCGCGCCGAGGAGGTGGTGGCGGCCCGGTTGTAGCGCTCCGCGTTCGCCGGGTCACGGAATGTCGATATCGGGTTGTGTCCTACGGCGCGGCCGTCACGGCCCGGAGTCGGTCGTCGGCTCCGGTACTCTCCGTGGGATGCGAGTGCTCGTTGGCCCGGATCGTCCCGGTGTCGCCCCTGAGGTGACCCCGGGCCCGGGGATGCCCGCCGCTCGCGCCCGGCGTTCGACTACCCGCAGCGTGCGTCGCACAGTATGGACCATGCGTACTCCTTCGCGCTGGAATATGCCCGAAGCGCTTGTTGCGGTGACTGTACGTCAACCATGCTGTCCCATAAGGGAATCACGTTCCGTGAAGGTGTGTCCGCCGGTTCGGATGGTGTGAGCGGTGCAGGTGCTTCAGGTGCAGTTGGAGGTCGGGCCCGACCCGGCGGAAGTGGGGCGAGCCCGGAGGTGGGCGCGGTCGCGGCTCGCCGGTTCGGGTATAGGGGACGACGAGCCGCTCGCGGAGACGCTGGTGCTGCTCATCTCCGAGCTCGTGACCAACGCCGTGGTGCACACGGGCTGCCCGGCCGTGCTGCGGATGCTGTTCGCGGCGGAGGGCGGCGTACGGGTCGAGGTGGCGGACGCGAGCGACCGCCCGCCGCAGCCCCGGCACGCGGAGGGCGACGACACCAACGGGCGCGGCCTGGAGCTGGTGGACGGCCTCGCGGACCGGTGGGGCTGGCAGCCCGAGGGTGCCGGCAAGAGCATCTGGTGCGAGGTCGACCGGGTGGCGGTGGCGGTGGCGCCCGCGCGCGGGCAGGGCGCGGTGTCGCCCGGCCGGGTGCACTGTTGACGGTTCGTTCCGTTTTGCCCACTCTGGTGTGAGCGATTCGTGGCGAGGGGAGCCGAGGGCGTCGTGTGCTGCCCTCGGCGTGTGCGGGTCGTGGCCGGGTGGCGGCGCGACCGTGCCGTGCTCGGGGCGCGCGCGAGCGCGCCGCCGCCCGTGGAGCCGGTAGCTGCTGGCCGGTAGCCGGTAGCCGGTGAGCCTCTGTGTCAGAGGATGGCTATCGGGGCCACCGGTGTGCCCGTGCCGCCGACGAAGGGCTCCGGCATCGCGGAGAGCAGGAAGGCGTAGCGCCGCTCCTGTGCACAGGCTGTGGACAGTCCTTCGAGGTTCCAGTTCTGCCCCTGGAGCATGCCCATCTCGACCAGGTCGAGGGCGTGGACGGGCAGCCAGAGGCCGTCGATCTCCGGCGGGAAGATCTCGAAGGTGAGCGTGTCGTTGGCGACGGCCGCGACGTCCCGGGCGTGGAACCACTCCGGCGTACGGACCGAGAGCCCCGGTGACGGGAACGCGTACCCGTGCTTGTCCCCGGCCAGGTACACCTGCATCTGCCCCGTCCGTACGAGGACGATGTCGCCGGACCGGACCGTGACCCCGCCGAACTCGGCGGCCTCGTCGAGGTCTTCGGGGGTGACGGCGTGGTCGCCGGGCAGCCGGTCGACGCCCTTGGCGGCGGCCACGTCGAGCAGGACGCCCCGCGAGACGACCTGGCGGGCGGTGTGGATGCCGCTGAACTCGGCGCGGCCGTGCGCGGTGATCGTGTCGGCGGGGCGGCCGTTGTAGATCCGCCCGGAGTGCGAGGCGTGGGTCAGGGCGTCCCAGTGGGTGCCGGCCTGGAGGCCCAGGGTCACGGCGTCGTCGCTGGTGGCGACCGTGCCGGGGCCGAAGAGCTCCTGGTTGACCTGGACCATGACGTGGAGCGGATTGACGCGGCCGGGGATCATGCCGGTCTGGACGCCGTCCTGCTCGAGGTCGACGGCGAGGGGGATCCGCCGGCCGGTGCGGACGGTGGCGACGGCCTCGCGCACGACCTCGTCGGTGATGAGGTTGAGCGTGCCGATCTCGTCGTCCTGGCCCCAACGGCCCCAGTTGTTGACGCGTTTGGCGATCTCGTGAAAAGCGGCGGGCAGAGACATCGGGGCCTCCGGGGTCTTGTTTTCCCGTATCTGACGGGTCGTAGAATCCTGACGACGAATGAATCTAACGGACCGTCAGAAACTGCGGGAGGGGCCGGGCATGGGGAACTTCTTGGCTGGCAAGGTCGTGGCCGTCACGGGAGCGGGGCGGGGCATCGGCCGCGCCGTCGCCCTCGCGTGCGCGGCGGAGGGCGCGAAGGTCGTCGTGAACGACTACGGGGTGTCGATCGAGGGCGGCGAACCGACCTCGGAGATCGCCCTCTCCGTCGTGAAGGAGATCGAGGCGGCCGGCGGCACGGCCGTCGCCGTCGCCGACGACATCTCGACGATGGCGGGCGGGCAGCGGATCGTGGACGTCGCCCTCGCGGAGTACGGACGCATCGACGGCGTCGTGTGCGTGGCGGGCATCCTGCGCGAGCGGATGCTCTTCAACATGTCCGAGGAGGAGTGGGACCCGGTCGTCGCCACCCACCTGAAGGGCACGTTCACGGTCTTCCGCGCGGCCTCCGCGGTGATGCGCAAGCAGGGCACGGGCACGCTGATCGGCTTCACCAGCGGCAACCACCAGGGATCGGTCGCACAGGCCAACTACTCGGCGGCGAAGGGCGGGATCATCTCGCTCGTCCGGAGCGCCGCCCTCGGACTCCACAAGTACGGGGTCACCGCGAACGCCGTCGCCCCCGTCGCCAGGACCCGGATGTCCGCGAACGTCCCGATGGAGCTGAAGGAGATCGGGGAGCCGGAGGACGTGGCCGCACTCGTCGTCTACCTGCTGTCGGAGCAGGCCAGGGCCGAGAAGATCACCGGCCAGGTGTACACGATCGCCGGCCCGAAGATCGCCGTGTGGGCGCAGCCGAGGGAGCTGCGGGCCGGATACGCCGAGGGCGGGGCGTGGACACCGGAGCGGATCGCCGACTTCCTGCCGGGGACGGTGGGGACCGACCCGATGCCGATGCTGGCACGCCTGGAGGAGATGGCCCGGGCGGCGGCCGAGGGCACCCGCCCGAACGCGTAGCACGTACACGTACCCGTACCGGATCGTTGGGGGGCGCGCGCCCCGGAGATGAGGAGCTGGCTCATGCGTGGTGTCGTGTTCGACGGGAAGTCCGTGCAGGTCGTCGACGATCTGGAGGTGCGGGCGCCCGGGCCCGGAGAGGTGCTCGTCGGGATCGCCGCCGCCGGGCTGTGCCACAGCGACCTGTCCGTGGTCGACGGGACCATCCCGTTCCCGCCGCCCGTCGTCCTCGGCCACGAGGGCGCCGGAGTCGTCGAGGCCGTCGGCCCCGGCGTCACCCATGTCGTCCCGGGCGACCACGTCGCCCTCTCCACCCTCGCGAACTGCGGCGCCTGCGCCGACTGCGACCGCGGCCGGCCCACCATGTGCCGCAAGGCGATCGGCATGCCCGGACAGCCGTTCTCGCGCGCGTCGACCGGGCAGAAGCTCTTCCAGTTCGCGTCCAACTCGTCCTTCGCCGAGCGGACCGTCGTCAAGGCCGTCCAGGCCGTGAAGATCCCGAAGGACATCCCGCTGACCTCCGCCGCCCTCATGGGCTGCGGCGTCCTCACCGGCGTCGGAGCCGTACTCAACCGCGCGAAGGTCGACCGCGGCGAGACCGTCGTCGTCATCGGCACCGGCGGCATCGGCCTCAACGTCATCCAGGGCGCCCGGATCGCGGGCGCCCCGACGATCGTGGCCGTCGACACCAACCCGGAGAAGGAGGAGGTGGCCCGGCGGTTCGGCGCCACGCACTTCCTCGCCTCCACCGACGGCGTACGGGAGATCCTGCCGACCGGCGCCGACCACGTCTTCGAGTGCGTCGGGCACACCGGCCTCGTCCGTACCGCGATCGAACTCCTCGACCGGCACGGCCAGGCGATCCTCCTCGGCATGACCGCCCCGACGGCGGAGGCGAGCTTCCCGCCCGCCGCGATGTTCCTGGACAAGTCGATCCTGGGCTGCCGCTACGGCTCCTCCCGCCCCCAGAAGGACATCGCGCTCTACGCGGAGCTGTACCGCTCCGGCAGCCTCCTCCTCGACGAGCTGGTGACGCGGACCTACCCCGTGGAGGACTTCGCACGGGCCGTCGAGGACGCCGAGCAGGGGAAGGTGGCGCGGGGAGTGCTCACCTTCTGAGCCGCGCGGGACGGTACGGAAATCTCTGGGGGACAGGACCGCCTGAGGGTTACGGTCATGGCCATGTCCTACCGCGAGCTCGCCACCCGACCCGTCCTCGCCTGGTGCGCCGTCACCGCCGCCGGGCGGCTGCCCGTCGCCATGGCGCCGCTCGCGCTCGTCTTCCTCGTGCGCGAGCGGCCCGGCGGGTACTCCCTCGGGGCCGCGCTCGCCGCCGCGTACGTCATCGGCGAGATCGTCGCCGCACCCGTCCTCGGCCTGCGCATGAACGCCGAGCGGGCCCGGCCGCAGCTCGTCGCCGGACTCGCCGTCGGCGGCGTCGGGTTCGCCGGACTCGGGTTCGCGCCCGACGCCCACCCCGTCGTCCTCGCCGTCCTCGCGGTGCTCGCGGGCGCCGGACCCGCGGCCGTGGCGGGCGGGCTGCGCGCCCTCCTGACGAGCATGGTCCCCGAGCGGGCCGTCACCCAGGCCATGAGCATGGAGTCGATGCTGGTCTTCGGCGTCTGGGCGGCCGCCCCCGCACTCGCCACCGGCCTCGCGCTCGGCGTCGGCCCCGCCGTCCCGCTGCTCCTCATGACCGCCCTCACGGTGCTCGCGGTGGCCGGGATGTGGCTGCTGCCCGTCGGCTGGGCGGCCGAGCCGCCCGAGAAGGGCGTCTCCGCGCGGCGGGCGCTGCTGCGGGCCTGGCCCGTGTACGTCCTCGGGGCCGCCGGACTCTCCCTGCTCGCGCTCGCCGAGCTGCTCCTGCCCGCCCTGCTCGAACAGCGCGGAATCGCCATCGGCTGGGCCGGTCCGCTGCTCGCCGGGTTCTCGATCGGCTCGGCGGTCGGCGCGTTCGTCTACGGCCTGCGGGCCCGCTGGCCGGGCCCGCTGCTCGTGCAGTCCGTCCTCCTGGTCCTCGCGGTGACCGCGGGCGTCGCCCTCGTGGCCCTCCTGCCCTGGGCCGCCGCCATCGGCGCCGTCCTGGTCGCCGCCGGACTCCTCCAGGCCCCCGCCGGGCTCACCCGCAACCTCGCCCTGCGCCGGCTCCTCCCGCCGTCCGCGCTCGCCGCCGGGTACTCGGTCATGTACGCGGCCGTCGGCGCCGGTTACGCGGCGAGCGGCGCCCTCGCGGGCGGCCTGCTGAAGGTCGTGGCCCCGTCGACCGCGATCCTCTACGGCGTCGCGCTGACCGTGCTGCTCACGGCGATCGGCGCGGTGGGGGAGCGACGGCTGACGCGCCGCGTCCCCGCGGGTCAGACGGAGGGACCTGCCGAGGGCGCGGCGGACTCGGAGGGCGCGGCGGTCTCGGCGGTCTCGGAGGGCGCGGCGGTCTCGGCGGTCTCGGCGGTCGAGGAGGACTCGGCGGACTCGGCGGTCGAGGAGGACCGGAAGGTGCGCCGGTAGGACGTCGGGGTCACCCCGATCGCGCTCATCAGGTGCACGCGCAGCGACTGGGCCGTGCCGAAGCCGGCGTCCTGCGCTATCCGGTCGACGGGCAGCCCGGTGGACTCCAGGAGGTGCCGGGCGCGCTCGACGCGCTGCTGCGTGAGCCACTGCCCGGGGCTGATGCCGACCTCGTCCCGGAAGCGGCGGGTGAACGTCCGTACGCTCATCGCCTCCCGCTCGGCCAGGTCCCGCAGCTGGATCGGCTCGTGGAGGTGGGCGAGCGCCCAGGCCCGCGCGGTGGTCGTGGTGTGGGTGCCGGCCTCGGGGAGGGGCCGCTCGATGTACTGGGCCTGGCCGCCGTCCCGGTGCGGCGGGACGACGGTCCTGCGGGCGACGTCGTTGGCGACGGCCGTGCCGTGGTCGCGGCGCACGATGTGCAGGCACAGGTCGATCCCGGCGGCCACGCCGGCCGAGGTGAGGACGTCGCCGTCGTCGACGAAGAGGACGTCCGCGTCGACCCGCACGCTCGGGAAGAGCCGCTGGAAGTGCGCGGCGGAGGACCAGTGGGTGGTGGCCGGGCGCCCGTCGAGGAAGCCGGCTGCGGCGAGCACGTACCCGCCGGTGCAGATGGAGACGAGCCGGGTGCCGGGCCGGATGTGCGCGAGGGCGGCGGCGAGCTCGCCGGTGAGCCTGCCCTCCTCGTAGACCGGGCCGAGTTCGTACGAGGCGGGGACGACGACCGTGTCGGCGGTGGCGAGGATCTCGGGGCCGTGCTCCACGTACACGGAGAAGTCGGCGTCCGTGGGAACCGGTCCCGCGATCGGGGCGCAGGTGACGATCTCGTACAGCAGGGTGCCCTCGGCGTCCCGGGCGCGGCCGAAGATGCGGTGCGGGATGCCCAGTTCGAAGGGGAGGAGCCCGGGGAGGGCGAGGACGACGACGCGGTGGGGCACGGGCACGGGTACGGGCACGGCGGGAGGCTCCTTCCGAAGCGCGACGGCGAGAAAATCAGTGGTGGTCCAGACCAGTTACTGGTACCTCTTCGTTTCCGTGACGGACAACACGTACAAGTCTGAGGCCGCCGAACGGATTCCCGTACCGGCCGAGCCGCCCGCACTGTGGAACCGTAACTTCCGGCTCTTCTTCGTGGCCCGCGCGGTCGCCGTCTTCGGCGAGGGCATGGTCCCCGTCGCCTACGCCGCCGGACTCCTCGGAGCCGGCCACCCCGGCTCCACCGTCGGCTACGCGCTCGGCGGCTGGACGGCCGCCTTCGCGCTCTTCGTCCTCTTCGGCGGCGTCCTCGCCGACCGATTCACCGCCCGCCGCATGATGATCCTCGCGGACCTCCTCCGGCTCCCCGGCGCCGCCGTCCTCGCCGTCTCGTTCACCCTCGGCAGCCCGCCCCTGTGGGCCGTCTACAGCCTCTCCGTGCTCAGCGGCATCGGCGCCGCCCTCTTCCAGCCCGGGGTCGCCTCCACGATCCCGCGCATCGCCCCCGACGTGCAGCGCGCCAACGCCGTCCTGCGGGTCGTCGAAGCCCTCATGGTCATGGCGGGACCCGCCGCGGCGGGCCTGCTCGTCGCCCTGTGGAACGCGGGCGCGGCCTTCGCCGTCAACGGCCTGACCTTCGCCGTCAGCGCCCTCTGTCTCGCGCTCATGCGGCTCGCCCCGATCCCGTCCGACACGGCCCGCCGCGACTCCTTCGGTGCCGAACTCGCGGGCGGCTGGCGGGAGTTCCGCTCCCGCAGCTGGCTGTGGGGGGTCATCTCCATCTGGACCGTGTACGGGCTGACCGTCGCGGGACCGATGGTGCCGCTCACCGCGAGCCTGGTCACCGGGGACCACGGCTCCGCCACGTACGGGGTGCTGATGGCGGTCAACGGCGCCGGCAGCGCCGTCGGCGGCCTCCTCGCGCTCCGGCTGCGGCCCCGGCGGCCCCTCGCGGCGGGCGCGGTGGCCCTCCTCGGCCTCCCCGTGAACCTCTTCCTGCTCGGTACGGACGCCTCCGTGTGGCTGCTGGGCGCGGGGCAGCTCATCGGCGGCGCCGGCTTCGCGTTCTGGCTGGTCATGTGGTCCACCGCCGTCCAGACCCACGTCCCGCAGGAGGCCCTCAACCGGATGCACGCGTACGACGTGGCCGGCTCGCTCCTGATGATGGGCGTCGGGCGCACCCTGTCGGGCCCGGTGGCGGCGGTGGTCGGCACGGAGCAGGTGCTGCTCGCGGGGGCGGGGGTCGCGGTGTTCGTGGTGGCGGCGCTGCTCGTCGTACGGCCGATCAGGACGCTGCCGCGGGCGTAGGGGTCCGGCGCGGAGGCCAGTGGCTCGATGCGGGGCGGGCTGATGGCCCGATCCTTTGCAAACCTGTCGTCCGGGCCAATGGTCGGTACGGGCGCGCGGGCGGGATGCTCTGTGGCATGGCCCAGACAACCGAGAGCCGCGGCTCCGCGCTCCCGCCCTCCCCACGTCGCCCGTCCGGCACGTCCGACACATCCGACACGTCCGGCACACCCGGTACGTCCGGCACGCCCCGCCGCCCGCCCCGCGTCCACCGCGCCTGGTTCGTCGCGGCGGTCACCTTCGTCACGATCATCGGCGCGGCGGCCTTCGCGTCCCTGCCGGGCCTGCTGATCGAGCCGCTGCACGGCGAGTTCGACTGGTCGCGCGGCACGATCGGCTTCGCCGTCTCGGTGAACCTCGCCCTCTACGGCCTCACGGCCCCCTTCGCCGCCGCGCTCATGGACCGCTTCGGCATCCGCCGGGTCGTCGCCGTCGCGCTGACGATCATCGCCGTCGGCTCGGTCCTCACCGTGTGGATGACGGCCGCCTGGCAGCTCGTCCTCTTCTGGGGCGTGCTCGTCGGCCTCGGCAGCGGCTCGATGGCGCTCGCCTTCGCCGCGACCGTCACCAACCGCTGGTTCGTCGCCCGCCGCGGCCTCGTCACCGGCATCCTCACCGCCGCCGGCGCCTCGGGACAGCTCGTCTTCCTCCCCCTCCTCTCCTGGCTGGTCGAGCACCACGGCTGGCGCCCGGCCGCCGTCACCGTCTCGCTCGCCGCGCTCGCGGTCGTCCCCTTCGTCTGGCTGCTGCTCCGCGACCACCCGGCGGACGTCGGACTCGCCCCGTACGGCGGGGAGTACGCCGAGAAGCCCGCCCCCGTCACGGGCGCCGCGCGCCGGGCCGTCACCGTCCTCTTCAAGGCGGCCCGCACCGGTCCCTTCTGGCTGCTCGCCGGCACCTTCGCGATCTGCGGCGCCTCGACGAACGGCCTGGTCAAGACCCACTTCGTGCCCGCCGCCCACGACCACGGGATGCCCGTCACGGCGGCGGCGGGACTGCTCGCGGTGATCGGCGTCTTCGACGTCGTCGGCACGATCGCCTCCGGCTGGTTCACGGACCGCTTCTCCACGCGCCGCCTCCTCGCCGTCTACTACGCGCTGCGCGGGATCTCGCTGCTCTTCCTGCCGATGCTGCTCGCGCCGACCGTCCACCCGCCGATGCTGTTCTTCATCGTCTTCTACGGCCTCGACTGGGTGGCCACGGTCCCGCCGACGATCGCCCTCTGCCGCGAGCACTACGGCGAGGACTCGGCGATCGTCTTCGGCTGGGTCCTCGCCTCCCACCAGGTCGGCGCGGCGATCGTCGCCTTCGGGGGCGGCGTCGCCCGGGACGTCTTCGGCTCGTACGACATCGTCTGGTACGCCTCCGGCGCGCTGTGCGCGGCGGCGGCCCTGATGGCCCTGGTCATCAGGCGACCCCGATCGGAAGCGGCGGTTCCGCTCAGCGCATGATGGTACGGAGGGGGTGATCGCCCATGAGCGATGACGAGAGCGGCCGGACCGCAGACCGGACCGCAGACCGGACGGCCGACCGGACGGCCGACCGGACCGTCGGTCGGATGGTGCGGGTGGCGGTGCTGACGCTGCTGCTGGAGGGGGCTCTGACGGTGGCGGCGAAGGCCGTGTTCGCGGGCCCCGGCGACGACCGGGCCGGTTTCCTGGCGGTCTTCACGCACCCGACGCTCGCGGCGATCTGGCTGCTGAGCCTGGCGGCCGCGGCCGTGTTCCTGGTGCTGCCCGTGGTGTGGCTGGGCGAGGAGCTGGAGCGCCGCTTCCGAGGCCGCGCGGACGCCTGGATCCCGGTCGTGGCCGCCGCCGCGGCCACGGTGCCGGTCCTGCCCCGCGCGCTCTCGGCGGGCTCGGGCCCGGCGGACTCGGCCGGGGCGTGGCTGACCGGAGTGGTCGTCCTGTCGGTGGCCGCGCTGGTCACCCGGAGGGCGGGCGGAGGCCGGGGTCTCGGCCTCGGACTCGGCCGTGGCCTCGGCTTCCGGCGCAAGGCCCCCGCGCCGACGCGCTGAACCGGTCCTGCCGGTGGCGCTGCCCGGCGAGGAACTGGGACACGCTCGCGGTGGTGAGCGTCTTCACGGTGGGCGGAATCATCGTGTACGCGGCGGACTGACCCCCGCCTCTAGGAGTCGAACCGCCCGAACCGTCCCCGGTGGAAGAGCAGCGGATCCCCGTCCTCCGTCGCGCCGAGAGAGTCGACCCGGCCGACCACGATCAGATGGTCGCCGCCCGTGTGGACGGCGGTGATCGTGCAGTCGATCCAGGCGGGCGAGCCGGCGAGGCGCGGCGAGCCGGTCGCCGGCGCCGGGTCCCAGTCGACCCCCGCGAACTTGTCGGCCCCGCTCACCGCGAACGACCGGCACAGGGCGCCCTGTTCGGCGCCGAGGATGTTGACGCAGAAGGTGCCCGCGTCCGCGATCCGGGGCCAGGTCGTCGACGTACGGGCGACCATGAAGGCGACCAGGGGCGGGTCGAGGGAGAGCGAGGCGAAGGACTGGCAGGCGAAGCCCGCCGGGCCGTCGTCGTCGAGGGCCGTGACGATCGTGACCCCGCTCGCGAAGTGACCGAGGACGCGGCGGAATTCGGCGGGATCGACGGGCGGTCGCTCGTCCTCCCGTACCGCGCGCAGTACCGGCCGTGGCAGTGGTTCGACGGCCGTGGGCGAACCGGCCGCTCTCAGGTGTCGGACGGCGGTGGCCGCCATCCCGGCGTGTCCCATCACATCACCCATTGAAGCTGACGGTTCGTCAGATAGGAAGCCCCGGGCACGACGGACAGACGACGGACAGGAAGTCCCCGGCGCGACGGACGGGAGGCCCTCGGGCCCGACGGACGGGAAGCCCCCGGGCCCGACGGACGGGAAGCCCCCGGGCCCGACGGACGGGAGGCCCTCGGGCCCGACGGACGGGAAGCCCTCGGGGGCGACGACCGTCCGTCGCCCCCGGGGGCTTCCGTATGGCAGGCGTACGAGGTCGGCGCGGGCGGCCGGTCCCGACGGCGTCGCGCGACTATTTCCCCTCGTACCGCGCCTCCCGCCGCTCCACGAAGCTCGCCACCCCCTCCTGTGCGTCCCTCGTCGTCATGTTGAGCTCCTGGGCCGTCGCCTCCGTCGCGAAGGCCGTCGCCCGGTCCGTGTCCAGGGATGCGTTGACCAGCTGCTTCGTCAGGGCGAGGGCCCGCGTCGGGCCCTGGGCGAGGCGTTCCGCCCATTCGCGGGCCGTCTTCTCCAGGTCCTCCGCCGGGACGACCCGGTTCACCAGGCCCAGCTCCTTCGCCTCCGCCGCCGGCACCGCGTCGCCGAAGAACATCAACTCCTTCGCCCGCTGCGGCCCGATCAGCCGCGGCAGCAGATACGCGCCGCCGCCGTCCGGGACGAGTCCCCGGCGTACGAACACCTCGATGAAGCGCGCCGAGTCCGCCGCCAGCACCAGGTCGCAGGCGAACGCGAGGTGCGCCCCGATGCCCGCCGCCGTGCCGTTCACCGCCGCGATCACCGGCTTCTCGCAGTCCATGACCGCGCCGATGAACCGCTGCGCGCCCAGCCGGATCATCCGGGCCACGTCCCCCGCGACCCGCTCCCCGGTGGCGGGCGCCCCCCGCAGGTCCGCGCCCGCGCAGAAGCCCCGGCCCGTCGCCGTGACGACCACCGCCCGGACCTCCGGGTCGGCGGAGGCTTCGGCCAGCAGGTCGATGATCCGTTCCCGCTGGTCCCAGGTGACCGCGTTCATCGCCTCGGGGCGGTTGAGCGTGATCCACGAGACGCCGTTCTCGACGGCGTGGAGTACCTCGGTCATACGTGATCTCCTCAGCGGCAGACCGCGAGCGCGTCCAGGGCCACCGCCCCCTGCCCGCGCGGCAGCACCATCAGCGGGTTGATGTCCAGTTCGGCGAGGTCGCCGTCGAGTTCGAGGGCCATCCGCTGCACCCGGAGCACCACCTCGACCAGCGCGTCGACGTCGGCCGGCGGAGCTCCCCGTACGCCCTCCAGGAGCGCCCGGCCGCGCAGCTCGGCGAGCATCGAGCGGGCCTCGTGCTCGCCGAAGGGCGGGACCCGTACGGCCGTGTCGTTGAGGACCTCCACCAGGACCCCGCCGAGGCCGACCGTGACCGTCGGGCCGAAGAGTTCGTCGCGGGTCACGCCCACCACCATCTCCACCCCTCGCCCGACCATCTGGCAGACGAGGATGCCGTCGAGGTCGATCGACTCGTACCGGGCGATGTCGGTGAGTTCGCGGTACGCGTCCCGGACCTGGCTCGCCGAGGTCAGCCCGACCTTCACCAGGCCCAGCTCCGTCTTGTGCGCGAGCTGCGCACCCGACGCCTTCATCACCACCGGGTAGCCGACGAGCCCCGCCGCCCGGACCGCCGCCGCCGCGCTCGTCACGAGCTGCTCGCGCGGCACCCGTATCCCGTACGCCCGCAGCAGCTGCTTCGCCGCGTGCTCGCTGAGCCGCCGCCCGGGCCGCATGAGGGCCTGGGCCTTGCGGAGGGAGGGGGAGGGGGTGCGGGGGGCCTCGTCGAAGGGCGAGCGGTAGCCGGTGGTGAAGCGGTGGTGGTCGAGGTAGGCCTTCACGGCCCCGATGCAGTTGCCGAAGGTACGGAAGGTGGCGAGGCGCGAGGAGCCGAGGAGGGTCGTGCGGTACGCCTCCTCCGTCCCGACCGGCGAGCCCCAGATCACGCACACCAGCTTGTCCGTCGCCTCGGCCGCGTCGGCCAGGTCCTGCGCGAGCTTGTCGCTCATGGGCGGGAAGGGGCCGGTGATCGGACAGATGAGGACGCCGACGGAGGGGTCGGCGAGGATCGCGTCGATGATCTTCCGGCCGCGCCAGTCGCCCACCGGGTGCCCGCCGTTGTCGACGGGGTTGGAGACGCTCAGGTACTCCGGGATCCACTGGTGCAGTTCGTCCTGCTTGGCCTGGGAGAGGGTGGGGAGTTCGAGTCCCGCCGCCGTGGCCAGGTCGGCGAAGTGGGCTCCCGTACCACCGGAGATCGAGTACACGACGACTCCGTCGGCCTGCGGCCTGCGGGCGCGGGCGAGCAGGGTCGCGGTGTCCTGGAGCTGGTCGAGCCCGTCGACCCGGATCACCCCGTACTGGCGCATCGCCGCGTCGACGACCTGGTCGGCGCCGGTGAGCTTGCCCGTGTGGGAGGCGGCGGTGCGGGCCCCGGTCTCGGTGCGGCCCACCTTCACGGCGACGACGGGGACGCCCTGGCGCGCGGCCCGGTCGGCGGCGAGGAGGAAGGCGCGGCCGTCCTTGAGCCCCTCGACGTAACAGGCGATGGCCCCGACCTCGGGGAGTCCGGCGAAGTACGAGATGAAGTCGGAGGTCTCCAGGTCGGCTTCGTTGCCCGTGGGGGCCCAGTGGGAGAGCCGGACGCCCAGCTCCTGGAGGGTGAAGACGGGCCGCCCCTGGTGGCCGGACTGGGTGATGAGGGCGACGGCGGGGCCTTCGAGGTCGTCGCGGAAGCGCTCGAAGGCGTTGAGGTTGGTGTTGGGGCCGAGGAGCCGGAGCCCCGAGCGGCGTACGGCGGCGGCGAGCCGTTCCTGCGCGGCGGCGCCCGCCTCGCCGGTCTCGGCGAAGCCGGAGGCGAAGGCGACGGCGAACTTCACCTTCGTGTCGGCGAGTTCCTCGATGACGGGGAGCGGGTCGGCGACGAGGAGGACGGCGAGGTCGACGGGTTCGGTGAGCGCGCCGACGGAGGGTACGCAGTCGATCCCGAAGACGCTCGTACGGGTCGGGTGCACGGGCACGAGCCGGGCGCCGACCCGCTCGGCCCAGGCGAGCAGCTGCCGGGTGATCCCGGTGTTGGGGCGGCCCTCGGTGTCGGACGCGCCGACGACGGCGACGGACGCGGGCCGGAAGAACCGGTCGAGGTCGGGTACGGGGGCGTGCAGCGGCCGCCCGCTGACGTCCTGGTCGCCGGGGGCGACGGTGACGCCGTGCACGACGGCGGCGGGCGCCTCCCCGCAGGCGACCACTCGTGCGCGGAGATCGGTGGTGAAGGTGCCGTGAGTCGATCCAAGCATCGTTCCGCTCCACCTTCCGCCCATGACTACTGACCTGACGCCTAGTCAGATTACAGAACTGACGGCCAGTCAGGAATGGGCGTGCAGGGGGCAGTACTGGCGGGTACGGCGGGAGGGGCGGCGGGAGGGGCCCCGTAGGCCCGGCGGGAGAGCCTCTGTGAGCCCGGCGGAAGGGCCCCGTGGACCCTTCCGCCGGGCGGCGGGTCAGAAGGCCCAGCGCTGGTTGTTGCCGCCGTTGCACTCCCACTGGATCAGGGGAGTGCCGTTCGAGCCGCCGTAGCCCGAGGCGTCGAGGCAGAGGCCCGAGACCCTGTTGCGCAGGCGGAAGCTCGAGTCGGCCAGCGGCTCGACCCTCCACTGCTGGTTGTGACCGTTGTGGCAGGTCCACTGGATCGCCTGGACGCCCCACTCCCTGGAGCTGTTCGGGATGTCAATGCAGCCGTTGTTGTCGTTCGCCAGCTTGACGTAGCCTTCGCCCGCGGCGACGTGGGTCCACCGCTGGTCCGGGTTGCCGTTGCAGTCCCACAGGACCGCCGGGGCTCCTTGGGGCGGCGCCTGACCGTAGATGGCGAGGCACTTGTTGTCGGTGCCCCAGGCGTAGGTGGACGTGCCCAGGGCGGAGGCGGACGGCGCGCCCGCGATGAGCGTGGTGGCCAGAGCGGCCAGACCGGCGGCCACGGCCGAGACGCGTCCAAGAGAACGAGACATTGCGGATTCCCCTCGAAGGATGAGTGCGGGTGGGTCGCACGCTCAGGAGGCGGTGCGTTCCTCGCGGGGAAAGTCTGGCGACGGTCCTCCCTCCGGGTCTTGGACAAAAGCGAAGCAAGCGAGAGGGTCCTGCGGGATCGTCGGCCACGAGCAGCCGAGCGTCAGGGTGTGCAGGAAGCGCCCCGGCGGCATGCCGGTCAGCGTCCTGAACTCGCGTGCGAGGTGCGGCTGGTCGCTGAAGCCGGCGGCGGACGCGGTGTCCGCCTGGCTGAGGCCTGCCGACAGCAGCGCGATGGCCCGGTCCAGGCGCAGCCCGCGCGCCAGGCGCTTCGGCGTGAGCCCGATCTGTTCACGGAACCGGATCTCCAGCTGCCGCCGGCTCCATTGCGCTCTGGCCGCGACGTCGTGGATGGGCATGGTGCCCGCCGTGCCGGTGATCAGGTCCCAGGCGCGCAGCACTGTCGGGGCGGGGGCGGAGTGGCGGGCGCTGTCGGCGCGCGCCGTCCACCGCAGCAGCTGCCGGTCGAGGATGCCGAAGCGCGTACGCCAGTCGGAGGCCTCGCTGACGGCCTCGGCGAGGAAGGACAGGCGGCGCCCCACGACCGCGTCCGCGTCCACCACCGTGTCGGCCAGATCGTCCATCGAGGCGTCGAAGAGCCGGCGGGCGACCCAGGGGAGGACGCTGATCTCGACCCCTTCGACGGCCCCTTGGCGGCGGAGGATCTTGGGCCGTGCGTGCGTCCCGTAGAACACGGAGGGCCGGGACAGTCCCGTGGTGGCGTCCTCCCCGTCTCCCGTGTGACCGGCCGACATCTCCCCGTCGAGCGTGAGGAAGACGGAGACGCTCCCGTTGGCCGCGAAGTACCACTGCTGCGGTTCCGCTCCGGTCAGGCGGTAGGCGCCGTAGCCGATGACGCCGGGCCGTAATCGGGCGTCCGCCTGCACCAGGACCAGCTCGCAGTCGCCCCGGGAGCACGTGTGTTGCTGCATCTCTCATCCCCCTTGCCAGGTCTAGACCAATTCTGCAAGGGGGAGATGCGCATGGCTACCCCGGCGGCCAGGGGGAGGCGGGGAGCGGGCGGTTACGCGACGGCCGTTGCGGGGCGGGTCACCCGCGGCCCGCGCGCCTGTCCGACCGGGCGATCCGCCGTGCGATCCGCTCCGCGTCCAGCGCCAGCTCCCGGAACATGCCGCTGATGGGGTTGGTGAAGCCGGTGAAGTACAGCCCCGGCGCCTCGCGCGGGCAGCGCGCCCCGTGCGCCACCGGCCGCCCGTGCCCGTCCAGCACCCCGTCCAGGTGTCCGAGGAGCGGCTCCAGGGCGCGCCGGTACCCGGTCGCCGCGATCACCGCGTCCGGAGCGATCCGGGTGCCGTCCGCGAGGAGCACCTTGCCGCCCTCGAAGGCGTCGACGGCGGCGACGACCTCGACCTTCCCGGACCGTACGGCGTCGATCAGGCCCACGTCCTGCACCGGGATCGCGCCCGCCCGCTGCCGGGTGGCGAGGCCCGTGTCCGGCCGGGGCAGGCCGTACGCCGTGAGGTCGGGCGTCGCGAACCTCGCGACGAGCGCGCCCAGCCGGTCCACCAGGCCGGCGGGCAGCCGCCGGATCAGGATGCCGGACCGCTGGGCGGGCCAGCCGAGCGTCGTCCGGCGCACGAGGTGCGGGACGGTCCGCACCGCGAGCCGTACGCGCCCGGCGCCGCCCTCGGCGAGGTCGGCGGCGATCTCCGCCCCGGTGTTCCCGGCGCCCACGACGAGGACGTCCCTGCCCTTGTACGGGCCGGGGTTGCGGTAGCCGCAGGCGTGGCCGAGCTCGCCCTCGTAGCCGTCGAGGCCCGGCCACTCCGGCAGGTGCGGGGTGTGGTTGTACCCGGTGGCCACGACCACCGCCCGCCCGGTGAGCCGCCGCCCGCCGGTCGCGTGCAGGACCCACTCCGCGCCCGCCCGCTCGACCCGGAAGACCTCGACGCCCGTCACGACCTCCAGCTCGTGCTTCTCCGCGTACTTCTCCAGGTAGCGCACCATGTCCGCGCGGGCGACCCAGCGGCCGAAGGCGCGGGGTATCCGCAGGCCGGGGAGGCCGGAGAGCGGCCGGGTGGTGTGGAGCCGCAGCCGGTCGTAGTGGGTGCGCCAGGAGGCGCCGACGGCGTCGGACTTCTCCAGGACGACGGCCCGGACGCCGCGCTCGCGCAGGGAGGCGGCGACGGCGAGTCCGCCGGGGCCGCCGCCGATGACGTACACGGGGTGGGTGGAGGGTTGCTGGGGGGTGGTGACCATGAATGCTGAGCGTAATGACGTGTACACGGAGTGGGTCTCGACCAAGAGGGATTTCGGTTGCGAATCGGTCACGTGCGCGCCGGCCCCGCCGTGGCTCCGGTCCGGCTCCGTCGCGGCTCTTCGCCGGCCCCGCCGTGGCTCGCGGCGGGCTCCGCCCCGGCTTGCGTGTGGCTCCGTCGCGGCTCCGCCCCGGCTTGCGGCCGGGCTCCGCCCCGGCTCCGGGCCGGACTCCCGCTCGCCCCTTGTGTCCGCTCCGTGCGCGCACTCCTCGCGCCCGCCTCTTGCGCGCGGGGCCCGCCTGCGCTGAACTGACGTACCGTCAGATACGACTCCTCGAGGGGGCGCGCATGCAGACCGTCTGGCTCACCGGCGCCGAATGGCTCGCCGTCCTCCGCATCGGCCTCGGCCTGTGGTGGCTGGAGAGCTGGCGACACAAGGACAGGAAAGGCTGGTTCGAGCGCGGCACCGGCATCGCCTGGGCCGCCGACGTCGCCGCCAAGCACAAGTGGCCACAGGTGAAGAAGGGCTTCGACACCGTCGTCGCCCCCCGCCCCAAGGCCATGGCGTACATCGTCGTCTACGCCGAACTCGCCCTCGGCCTCGGCCTGGTCGTCGGCTTCCTCACCCCGGTCGCCCTCGTCGGCGGCCTCCTCCTCAACCTCCTCTACCTCGTCCTGATGATCCACGACTGGGCCGAGCAGGGGCAGAACGCGATGATGGCGCTGATCTCCCTGGTCGCCCTTCTCGCCCTGTCCTGGCAGACCTGGTCCCTCGACTCCGCGATCGGACTCTTCTGATGACGGCCGCCGACCCCGACGTCGACACCTTCACCCGCCCGTACTGGGACGCCGCAGCCGAAGGACGGCTGCTCCTGCGCCACTGCGCGGCCTGCGACCGGACCCACCACTACCCGCGCGAGTTCTGCCCCCACTGCTGGAGCGAGGACGTCCGCTGGGAGCCGGCGAGCGGCCGGGCCACGCTCTACACCTGGTCCGTCGTCCACCGGAACGACCTCCCGCCCTTCGGCGAGCGCGTCCCGTACGTCGCGGCCGTCGTCGACCTCGCCGAGGGCCCGCGCATGATGACCGAGATCGTGGACGTGCCGGAGGCGGACCTCCGGATCGGGATGGAACTACGGGTCGCCTTCCGTGCGGAGGGCGAGATGACGGTCCCGGTCTTCACGGGCGGCGGCGCCTGAGGCCTCTTGAGGCCTCCTGATGCCGTCTCCTGACGCCGTCGCCCGACGCCGCCGCCCAGGCCCTGGGCGGCGGCGTCAGGCGAGGCGATCGGTCAGGCGGGCGAGATGTTCCGCCAGAGCTGCGCCTTCATGCTCGGGTCGCAGGTGTACGACATCATGAACGGCGGGCCGGCGACCATGCACTGGCCGCTGTCCATGTTCTTGATGGTCATGCCGGCGGACGTCTTGGTGTTGATCTTCCAAGACTGGGTGCTGGAGCCGTTGCACGCCTTGGCGGTGAAGCCCGGTGTCCCGCCCGGCTGGAGGCAGTGGCCGGTCGCCCTGTTGACCAGCCGGAAGGTGCCGTTCCCGTTGGACGTGTAGGTCCACGCGTAGGAGATCGTGCCGCTGCTGGGCGGTTCGCCGCACGGGGCCGTGTTGGCCATGATGGCGTACCCGGGGTTGGACTCGGCCAGGCACTCCCCGTTGGAGACGCTCTGGATGGAGTACGTCCCCGAGGGCGTCGAACCGCCGGTCGTCGGCGGGGGCGGCGGGGGAGCGGGCTGGGTGGTCGTGCGCGGGGGCTGCGACGCGGGCTGGGTGGTCGTCGACCCGCCCCCGCCCCCGCCACCGCCGGGACTGGTCGTGGTGGATCCGCCGCCGCCCGGACTGGTCGTCTTCGACCCGGACCCGGACTCGGACCCGCTGCCCGCCCCGCCGCCCGAGCCGCTCCCGGAGCCGCTTCCGTCGCCGGGTACGGTCCCGCCCCCGCCGTCACCCGTGCCGGGCGGCGGTGCCGCCGTGGACCCGCCCGGAGGCACGGACGACGGCCCCGCCGAGGCGGAGGAGGACGCGGACGGGGAGGCGGACGTGCCCGGCTTCCCGGACGACGACGTGGGTACGGGCGCGGGGTCGCCCGGCGCCGGCTGCGAGGCGACCGAGGAGGGCGACCCGGAGGTGTCGGGGGACGCGCCGAGGCGGCCGATCTCGTACGGGCCGAGGGCGACGGTCAGGGTGGTGCCGGTCGCCACGACGACGGGCACGGCGAACATGACGAACCGATTCCGCCGCACCCGCTTGCCGCCGGCGGCGGTCCCGGTGACGGAGACGGCGTCGGGGGAGGCGGTGGCGGGCTCCCTGCCGCCCTGCGGGGTGAGCGAGGCGGTCGCGACGTCCTGGGCCGGCTCGATCCGCTCCAGCTCCGCGAGGTGCTCGGCGGTGGGCGCCCCGGCGGCGAAGACCGCCCGCTCGCCGATGCGTTCGGCGACGGCGGTGGGCCACGCGGCCCCGGCGGCCCCCTCGGTGGCCCGCTCGACGAGCTCGGCGGCGGTCGGCCGGTCCGCCGGGTCCTTGGCGAAACAGGTCCGGACGAGCGCGGCGAGCTCGGGGTCGGTCTCCGTGAGCCGCCCGAAGTCGGGCTCGCCGTGGACGACCCGGTAGAGGAGGTCCGGCCCGGAGCCGTCACCGAACGGAGGTCGCCCGTTCGCCGCGTACAGCAGTAGGCTCCCGAGCGCGAACACATCGGCGGCACCGGTCAGTTGCCGGTCGGCGACGGCCTGCTCGGGGGCCATGTAGGCGGGGGTCCCGATGACCATGCCGGTCTTGGTCAGCCGGCTCTGGTCGGCGGCGCGGGCCACGCCGAAGTCGATGAGGGAGAGGCCGTCGCCGGTCAGCATGACGTTGGACGGCTTGAGGTCGCGGTGCACCATGTCGGCGCCGTGCACGACCCGCAGCCCGGCCGCCGCGTCCCGCAGCAGCCGCCACAGCGACTCCCCGGGCAGCGGGCCGCCGTTCAGCCGGATGGCCTCGCTGAGCGTGATGCCCGGGATGAACTCGGTGGCGAACCAGGGCGGTTTGGCCGTGCGGTCGCTCGCGAGCAGCTTCGTATTGGCCCCGGCGGGCAGTCGGGCGAGGTTGTCGAGCTCGTGCCCGAAGTGGCTCAGGAAGTCGGCGTCCTCGGCGAGCACGGGAAGGACCCGCTTCACCGCCGCGAACTTCCCGGGCACGGCGCCGAGATAGACCCGCCCCATGCCTCCTGAGCCGAGCACACCGAGCAGTCGGAACGCCCCGATCTGACGGGGATCCCCCGCTTCCAGAGGCATGGCTCCGCTGCCGTCGAGACTGCCCACACCAGAGTGGTCTTCCAGTTCCCCCTGCATGGGCCACACATTAGCTGAGGGTTATTCACATCTATACGGAAGCCAAGTGCGGGTTTCTGTACGGGGGTTGAACGGCCGGAGTGGCGGCGACGGCGCGTTCACTCTCAATCCATTGCAACGTCAAGGTGTTGGTTGTTGCGTTAGGCCGCATCATGGTTGCAATGAAATCTTGGCCTTGACCTGCAATTATGGGGTTTGGATGCGGTGCATGTGTTGCTCGATCTTTGAACGCAACGTAGCTTTTCCCTTGTCGGAAACGGCGCGGACAGCGAGTCCGAAAGCCGCAAACAAGGAGAACGCCATGCAGAAGTTCCAGACCCCCGCCGCCATCGTCACCACCCTCGACATCCCCGCCGGCCTCATCCGGTTCATCGCCGCCGACCGGGCCGACACCACCGTCGAGGTCCTCCCCGCCAACGCCTCCAACAGCAACGACACGAAGGCCGCCGAGCGGGTCCTGGTCGCCTACGCCGACGGCGTCCTGCGGATCGAGGCCGCCGAGGCCAAGAACAAGATCCTCGGCACCTCCGGAAAGGTCGAGGTCACCGTCCACCTCCCCGCCGGCTCCCGCGTCGAGGCGAAGACCGCCGCCGCCGAACTCCACAGCGTCGGGCGCCTCGGCGACGTCACCTTCGACAGCGCCCAGGGCACCGTCAACCTCGACGAGACCGCCGCCGCGCACCTCACCCTCCAGGCCGGCGACATCACCATCGGCCGCCTCGGCGGCGCTGCGGAGCTCCGTACCCAGCAGGGCGGGATCCGGATCGGCGAGGCCCAGGGCGGCACGGTCGTCCTGCGCACCGAGTCCGGCGACCTGGAGGTCGGCGCCGCGACCGGCGTCTCCGCCACGCTCGACGCCGGCACCACCTACGGCCGCATCACCAACACCCTTCAGAACTCCGAGGGTTCCGCCGCCGTTCTGACCATCCACGCCACCACGGCGCACGGCGACATCATCGCCCGCAGCCTCTGACCCCCACTCCCACCCTCACCCCCACCCCCTTACGTACGCACACGCCGAAAGAGGACCACGCCATGACCACCAACACCGCCACCGCAGCCGCCGTCACCCCGCAGTCCGTCGCCGCGTGGACCGGCATGGTCCACGTCGACGACACCGCCCTCGCCGTGACCGACACCGGCGGCCCCGGCCGCCCCGTCGTCTACCTCAACGGCTCCTACGCCGACCAGTCCCACTGGCGCCGCGTCATCACCGAACTCGGCGGCGACTACCGCCACATCACCTACGACGAGCGCGCCCGGGGCAAGTCGGACCTGTCCGCCGACTACTCCTTCGAAGCCTGCCTGCGTGACCTCGACGCGGTCCTGACCGCCCGGGGGATCGAGAGCGCGATCCTGGTCGGCTGGTCCTACGGCGCCATGCTCGCCGTCCACTTCGCCGCCCGGAACCCCGACCGCGTCGCCGGGGTCGTGTCCGTCGACGGCGCCCTGCCCCACTCCTGGCTCGACGACGCCACCAAGACCCAGGTCCGCAAGCTGTTCCGCCGTCTCAGCCCCCTGTTCCCCGTCGCCCGCCGCATCGGCATGGCGGCCCGCATGAGCGCCGAGCAGCACGCCGAGATCAACATCGAGGTCAACGAGCTCTGCGCGCCCGCCGTCCTCGACCCCGTCTTCGACCGCATCACCGTCCCCACCCGCTACGTCCTCGCCACCGGCGGCAACCTCGGCGGCGACCCCAAGCTGATGGAGAAGATCCGCAGCAACCTCACCCCCGTCACCGACCGCAACCCCAACATCCGGCTCAGCGCCAAGGTCCCCAGCAACCACTCCAAGATCCTGCGCAAGGACTTCCGCGCGGTCGCCGACGCCGCACGCGATATCGCCGCCACCGCTGCTACCGCCGGCGCCACCGACGGTCAGACCGCGTGAGCCGCAGGAGGGTGCGGGTCGCCCAGGCCCCAGGGGTGAACGTCCCCCACGGGCTTCTGGTGCGGCCGCCCTCTTTCCGAGTGTGGCGGCCTCCACCGCCGCGTCAAGGGCAAGTCGGCTTCGCCGATGGGCTGCGCCCACCCTTGACCCGGCGGCGGAGGCCGCCTTTTCACACTCGGAGGGCGGCCGGGGGCGTGGCCACGCGGGGGCCCGGGCAGTATCCGGGGTCGCGTGAGCGGGTGGCGGGCCGGTGGGTGGGGGCTTGGTCAGTGGCGGGGGAGGGTGAGTCCCTTCGGCCCGGTTCGGGGTGCGCGGTTGTTGAATGGGGCGGCCGGGCTCGGCTTAGCGGCGGACGTCCGTGCCTTGGCTGGGATTCAGGCCCCGCTGGTCATTCCCGGTGGGTGGTGGTCGGTGGCCAGTGGTGCGTGAGGGCGGGCGGCGAGACATTCGTGCACTTTCTCGGCCCGATGAGGGTGATATGCACCCAATGCCCGCTATTCTCGCGCCTGTTACTGGGGTAGCTGCGGGTTGGGCTCTGCCCGGCGGGTCATGGGGGATCGACAGGAGAGGCGCAGGTCACACGCCAGGTTTATGGGTGCGCTCCATGGCGAACCCCATGGCAGGCTTCATGCATGCCGAACGTTGTCGTGTCCCCCGAGGTGTCCATAGCGTACGAGAGCTTCGGCGACCCCGGGGATCCACCCGTCCTGCTCGTGATGGGTTTCGGTGCGCAGATGCTCGGCTGGCACGAGGACTTCTGCCGGGCGCTGGCGGACCGCGGCCGCTACGTGATCCGCTACGACAACCGTGACTGCGGGCTGTCCACCAAGTTCGACGATCACCCCGTCGACACGGGCGAGTTCATCGCCACCGTCAGCTCGGGTGACATTCCCGCCGCCCTCGCGATGGCCCCCTACCGGCTGCGCGACATGGCCGACGACGGACTCGGCCTGCTCACCGCGCTCGGCATCGAACGCGCCCACGTGGTCGGCTCCTCGATGGGCGGAATGATCGCCCAGACGATGGCCCTCTCCTCCCCCGAGCGGGTGCTGACCCTGACGTCGATGATGTCCTCGACCGGCGAGAACGCATACGGCCGGTCCAGCCCGGAGGCCCAGGCGGCGCTGTCCACTCCGAAGCCCGCAGACCGCGAGGGATACGTCGCGGCGGCGGAGAAGGAACTGGTGTGGGCGTCCAAGCGCTACGGCAACGCCGCGGCGCTGCGAGAACTGGCCGCCGCAAGCTACGACCGCTCGTACTACCCCGCGGGGCTCGGCCGACAGCTCGCCGCGATGATCCTCAGCGGTTCACGCGCGGACGCCCTCCGCGAACTGCGGGTGCCGACGCTGGTGATCCACGGCTTGGACGACACGCTGATCGACCCCAGCGGCGGAAAGCGCACCGCGGAGCTCGTGCCCGGTGCGGAACTCCTGCTGATCCCCGACATGGGTCACGACCGTCCCCGAGAACTCTGGTCGCAGCTCATCGACGCCGTGGTGTCCCACACCGGCTGAGTACGTCGTCCGTAGCACTCGCGGCCTGGCCGACGCCGAGCGCGCTGGAGGAAACCCGTTCCTGTCGAATCGGTGCCCGCCTCGGCATGCCCCCACCCACCAGGAGTGACCAGCGGGGCCTGAATCCCAGCCAAGGGACGGACGTTCGCCGCTAAGCCGAGCCCGACTGCCCCATTCAACGACCGCGCACCCCGAGCCAAGGGAAGGCGCCCACCCGCCCCGACCGCGAACCCAGCCCCCACCCACCGGCCCGCCACCCGCTCATCCGACCCCCGCCGATGCCCGGGCCCCGGCGACCCCGGCCCCCGGACCGCCCTCCGAGAGTTGTTGCGCACCTTCCGCCGCCGGGTCAAGGGTGGCCGTAGGCCATCGGCGGAGCCGACTTGCCCTTGACGCGGTGGTGGAAGGTGCGACTCTCGGAGAGAGGGCGGTCCCACCAGAAGCCCACGAAGCAGGCCCGCCCCGAGTCAGCTCAGAGACGCCAGGATGTGCGGCGCCGCGTCCGCCAAGGTCGGGAAGTGGCGGTGGGCGCCGTCCACGGCGGCCGGGCCGTTGACCGACCAGACTGTCATTCCGGCGGCGAGCCCCGAGCGGACCCCGGAGGGCGCGTCCTCGACGACCAGGCATTCCGCCGGGTCCGCGCCCAGCTTCTCGGCCGCCAGCAGGTACGGGACGGGGGACGGCTTCCCCTCGGTCACCGAGGCCGCGTCCACGATGAGCCCCGGCAGCGGCAGCCCGGTCCGCTCGAACCGCCCCCGCACCCGGTGCTCGTAGTTCGACGTGACGATCGCCCACCGGTCCGCCGGAAGCCCGGCGAGCAGCTCGGCGGCGCCGTCGAAGGCCGCGTACGTCCCCGTACGGACGTCCTCGTCCTCCAGCTCGTGCAGCAGGGCGAGGCACGCGTCCGGATCGTGCTCCGGGGCGACGGCCGCGAAGGTCTCGACGGGCCGGGTCCGGAGCGCGACCGCGTACACCTCGTCCCCGTCGAGCCCGTACCGCGCGGCCCACTCGTGCCACATGCGGCGCTGGTTGGCGACGGCGTCCATGAGGGTGCCGTCGACGTCGAAGAGAACGAAGTTCTGGGAGGTCACGCCCCGGATGCTACGACGAGCGATCCGAGGCGCGACCGGCAGGCCCTGACCCGTACCGGGTCAGGCGGGCGTCACGACACCGACGTGAACTTGGTTCCCTCGCCCGCGTACAGCGAGGTCGTCGTCTTCGTGAACGGCGCCGACCACGAACCCGTCCCCAGGTACACGTGCGTCCCCGCCGACCCGTACGCGACGAGGTCGGGCCGCCCGTCGTTGTTCGCGTCACCGACACCCACGAGCTGGCTGTACGCACCCCAGCCCGTACCGATCTTGGTCCGGGCCGCGAACGTTCCGTCGCCCTTCCCCAGGTACAGCCACAGCACGCCCGCCGCGTCCCGGGCGACGAGGTCCCCGGCGACGCCCCCGGCGATGTTCCCGACGGCCGTCAGCTGGTTGTAGATGCCCCAGCCGGGCCCGATCTTCACGCGGCCCGCGTACGGAGCGCTGGGGCTGCCCGTGCCCTTGTAGAACCACAGAACGCCGGACGCGTCGGTGGCGACGAGGTCGGCCCTGCCGTCGCCGTTCAGGTCGGATCCGCCGGCGAGCTTGTTGTAGACGCCCCAGCCCGGGCCGACCTTGATCCGCGTCCCGAAGCCGCCGTCGCCCTTGCCGAGGTAGGTCCACAGCACCCCGGCCGTGTCCCGCCCGATGACGTCGCCGACACCGCTGCCCGCGATGTCCCCGGCCGCCTCGATGAGGTTGTACGTGTTCCACCCCGGACCGATCTTCACGCGCGGCTTCGCCGGCGTCACCTGACCGGCGACCGGCCAGTCGAGCAGGTCGTCGCGCCACAGCACGCCCGACGCGTCCCGCGCGAGCAGGTCCGGCGAACCGTTGTCGCTGTAGTCGTGCGGGTTGGCCTTCCGCGTCACCTTGAAGGCGCCGGAGGCGTATCCCGGGTATCCGATGCCGTTGGTCGGCGTGAGGGTGACGTTCCAGGTGTAGTCGCCGTTCGGGGCGCTGGACCCGTCCGTGGTCAGCCCGTCCCACGTGAGCCGCGCGGGCGCCGTCGGCCGCGAGAGCCGCTTCGTGTAGGTCTTCCCGGTCACGTTGTGCCGCAGGGTGACGTCCACGTTCACGTTGTACCGGGAGAGCTGCCACTCCAGGGCGACCTGCCCGCCGTTGCGGTCGAGCTCCGCCACGGCCGGGACGGTGCTGCCGAGGACGGTCGGCGAGGTGGACGCGCCGGGGGTCTTCGCGACCAGCGTGGTCAGGGGATAGCCCCCCTCGCCGATCTTGAACAGCCCTTCGCCGTCGGTCGACTTGCCGCCCTGGACGTAGATGCTTCCGTCGGGCGCGGTCGACGTGGACGTGAAGTGGTCGAGCAGCGTCATCGTCTCGCCGGTGAGGACGTTCTGCGCGGTGAGCGCGTACAGCGGGTTGGGGGAGGAGGCGGTGAGCCCGCCCGGCACCCCGTACAGCACCCAGTCCCCGTTGAACCCGACGACGGTCCCGCTCGTGCCCGCACCCAGGGAGATGTACTTGAACGGCTGGTACTCGCTCCGCTTCTGCAGGCCCACCCGCGTGACGCCGTCCACGGTCTCCGTCCACGCGATGTACGACGGGCTGACGGCGCCGGTGACGTTGGCGAGGTCGAAGGGCTGGGTCGCGTTCTCCGGCCGGTGGAAGTTGCCGAGGAGGCTCGTCAGGGCGCGGTAGTACGTGGTGGGGCTGGTGAGGCTGCCCTTCTTCGTGAACATGATGGACACGTCGGCGCCGGAGTCCGCGACGATCTTGTAGTCGCGCGCGTAGGGGAGGTACGAGATCCTCTCCTGCTGCTGCACCCCGTTCACGCGGGTGAGCCGGTAGAGGTCCTCTCCGCCGACCGAGTTGGGCACGGTCAGGTAGAGGGTCGAGGCGGCGGCGCCGACGACCTTGAAGTCCGTCCCGATCGGCGCGGTCGGCTGCACGTGCGTCGTGAACATGCTGACGCTCATGTCATAGAGAGAGAAACGATTCCCCTCGCGGACGATCACCGTGTCCGAACGGCTCGGGACGGCGACCGTCCCCGGAATCGCCGTACGGCTGCCGTCGGAGAACCTCGTCCACGTCAGCTCGGTCCCACCCGCGCCGTCGTCCTTCGAGCTCAGGAACCCGGTCGACCCGCTGCTGACGAGCTTCTCGCCGGCCGGAAGCGTGACGTCCGTCGCGTCCTGCGGCGCGGCCGGGGCGGTGACGGCGGCCACCGCTGCGGGCGCGACGACGAGCGTCCCGCCGACGGCGGTGACGGCGAGCACGGCGGTGACGGCCACGGCGAGCCGACGGCCGGGTATGTAGGCGTGATTCATGTGGTGTATCCCCCCAGAGGAACGGGCGGGGAATTACCCAACACCACGCCCGTTACTCACGATTGCGTTGTGATCGCAGCGTACGAGACGAAGGCGGACCAGGTCGCGGGGGATACGGCGAGCTGGGGGCCGTGGGGGATCTTGGAGTCGCGGAGGTGGATGGCGGCGGGGTGGGCGGCGACTTCGATGCAGTTGCCGCCTTCGCCGCCGCTGTAACTGGACTTACGCCAGTCGTAGGCGACTTCGATGCAGTTGCCGCCCTCGGAGCTGCTGAAGCTGCTCTTGAACCAGGCCAGATCCGTGGTGTTCATCGTTCTCCCAGCAGTTTCTCGAGCCATGTCAGGGACTCGTGTTGCGTGAGCGCCTGCGACCGGATGATGCCATAGCGCTCGGTGTACTGCCGGACCTCTTCCGGGTCGGTGATCAGCCGGGGGTGCCCGTAGATCTCGGTGTACGCCGTCTCCCGTCGTCCCTTGGGGGTGAGTAGGGTGAACGCGCCGTCCAGGTAGGGGTGCTGCGGCTGGTCCAGGGGCATGATCTGGAAGTCGACCGTCCGCCGCTGGGCGACGCTCAAAATGCGTCGTAGCTGCTCGCGGTGGACCTCGGGTCCGCCGAACGGCCGGAGTAGGACGGCCGCCTCCAGGACAAAGCTGATCGTCGGTGCGGGCCACTTGTCGAGCAGTACCTGGCGGGAGATCCGGTCGGCCACGCGCTTCTCGATGGTCGCCTCGTCCAACATCGGGCGGCGGTCCCGGAAGAGGGAGAGCGCGTAGGCGGGCGTCTGCAGGATGCCCGGCACGGCCTGCACCTCGTAGTAGTGCAGTGCCACGGCTTCCGCCTCGGCCCGCGCGAAGTCCTGGAACCAATCCGGATGCCGCACCCGCGCCTTCGCCTGCGCCTCCCGCACATCGCCCACCGCCGCGATCAGCACCCCACCCGCATTGAGCACAGGGTCCGCCCGCATCAGGAAGTCCGGCTGGGGAATCCGTACGCCCCGCTCGATCGACGAGATCAGGTCCTCGCCGCAATGCGTGATCTCGGCCAGCTCCACCTGGCTCAGGCCCGCGTTCTTCCGCAGGACCTTGATGATCTTTCCGAGCGCACGGAACAGGTGCGCCGTCCCGTCTGCTTCGGACGGCCGTTCCGGCCGCTCCGCCTGGTTCTCCGACATCCGTACCGCCCTCTTGGCGCACCCGTACAGTGACTCAGCGTCGTCGCGTCGCTGCTGTTCAGCGTAGGACGGACCCACCAGGCTCAGGGGCATGAAGTCCGAAACCACCACCCCAACCGGTGAGTTCACGCTCCGGCTCTCGGCCACGCGCCGGGGCGCACGTCTGGCGCGGCTACTCGCCGTGCAGCAACTCCACGACTGGGGCGTGACCGGTCCCGCGGCCGAGGCGGCCGAACTGGTCGTCGCCGAGCTCGCGAGCAACGCCGCCCTTCACGGCCGGGTGCCGGGGAGGGACTTCGAGGTGCGGATGGAGCGCGCCGACGACCACGTACGGATCGAGCTGTCGGACGCGCGCGGCGAGCGCCGCCCGTTACCGTCCGGGCAGCCCGACGAGGGCGGCTACGGGCTGTTGCTCGTAGCCGCCCTCGCCACCACCTGGGGTGTGAAGGACCGGTCCGTCGGCAAGACGGTCTGGGCGACCGTCCCGCTCGCTCCTTAGAACACCGTGTTGAGGGCCGTCGGGAGGGTGGCGAGCCACTTGGCGGCCCCGAAGGGAGCACGCCAGTCGCCCGTCCCCTTGTAGACCGTCAGGCTGTCGGTGGAGTCGAGCCCCCACAGGTCCGGGCGACCGTCACGGTTGATATCGCCGATGCTGAAGACGTCCTTGTACGCGTTCCAGCCGCCGCCGATCCTCGTGCGGGGCGCGAACGTGCCGTCGCCCTTGCCGAGGTGGAGCCACAGCACACCGGTCTTGTCGCGCGCGACGAGGTCTCCGGCCGGGCCGCCGCCGATGTTGCCGGTGGCGACGAGCTTGTCGTACGTGCCCCAGCCGTGGCCGATCTTCGTCCGGGTGGCGAAGGGCGCCGTGGCCTTGCCCGTGCCCCTGTAGAGCCACAGGTCTCCGGCCTTGTCGGTGGCGACGACGTCGGGCCTGGCGTCGCCGTTGAGGTCGCTGCCGCCGGTGATCAGGCTGTAGCCCTGCCAGCCACCGCCGATCCGCACGCGGGGCGCGAGGGCGCGCCCGGTGCCCTGGTAGAGCCAGAGGACGCCGCTTCTGTCCCGGGCCACGACGTCCCCTGCCGAGGTGCCGCCGAGGTTGCCGGGCGCGACGAGCCGGTCGTAGATGCCCCAGCCGGGGCCGATGTGCTGCGCCGTGTCGAGCGGATGCTGCGGCGCGGTGGCGCCCGTGTTGTAGCCGGACAACTGGCCGGATGTGTCCCGGACGAGGTAGTCGGGCGTGCCGTTGTCGTCGAAGTCGTGCGGGACGGTCTTGCGGGCGATGGTGAAGGCGCCGGTCCTCTCGACGCCCGGGCCGATGCCGTTCATGGGGGTTGCCGTCATCCGCCAGGTGTAGCCACCGTTCGTGGCGTACGTGGCGTCCCACTGGAAACCGACGGACTTCCCGCCGCCGGATTGGTGCAGCGTCACCGTCTTCCCGGTCGCCGTGTGGGTGAGCTGGAGGCTCGCCAGCACGTAGAGATGGTTGAAGTACCAGGTGAACCGGACAGGCGCGGCGTGGCGGTCCAGGTCGACCTGCCCGGGGGTGCTCTCGGTCTCCCACTGGAGCGCGGTGGACTCGCCGGTGCTCGCCACCAGCTCGGTGGACGGCCTGCCGTCCTGGTCGAGGGCGATCCGGTACAGGCCCTCGCCTTCGGCCAGGGTGCCGCCGCGCACGAGCTGTGTGCCGTTCGGGCCCGGGGCGGAGCTCGTGAGGTGGTCCAGGAGCGGAAACGTCTCGTCTGACGTCAGGGACACGGCTCTCAGGGGGCTCTGGGGTCGTAGCCGGGGAGCTTCGAAGCCGCCCTGCTCCCCGTACAGCAGCCAGTCACCGGCCAGCTCGACGGTCAGGCCGCCGGTCTGCCCCAGGTGGACGCGCTTCGTCTCGCCGGCGCCGCGCCGGGCCACGACCAGGTCTGCGGCGTTGTTGCCGCCGGCGGGCCTCTCGATCCAGGCGATGTGGGTCTCGGACAGGGCGAGGTCACCGTCGTAGTTCCCGGTCCGCGGGGTCGTGTAGGTCTCGACGACGGCACGCTTCTCGATGTCGACCACGGCGACGTGCGTGCCCACCGACGTGTCCCCGATGTCCCTGTACCGAACGGAGAGGGTGCCGGGGTGGTTCTGGTGGAGACGCGTGACCTCGGTGTTCTCGGGCAGACCGGTCACCTTGTCGTCGACGAGTGCGCCGTTCACCTTGCTGACGATGTGGAGTTCGCGCGCCCCGGTCGCGGTGGTCTTCGTGGCGACGAGGGTGGACGGCCCGATGGCCCTGCCCGAGCCGAAGCCCCCACCGAGGAGAGCGGTGTCGATCACCACGGGCTCGGCGTTCTCCGCCGCCATGTCGGAGAGGGTGAAGACGGGCAGGTCGACCTTCGTGACGATGTCGGTCTGCCCGAGTGAGGCGACGACACCGGCGGGCAGGGCGGTGGTGGAGCCGCCCTCGTACCCGGTCCACGCGTACGAGGTCTTGCTGTCGACCGTATGGGAGGTGAGGAAGCCCGTCCGGCCCGCGCCGGCGATGAGCGCCCCGGCCGGGAAGGGGAGGTGATCCTGCTGCGCGGGCTCCTCGGCGGCCGTCACGGCCCCGGTCGCCGCCATGGCCGCCGGCGCGGCCGTCACCGCCGCACCCGCCGTGACGGCGAGGGCGACGGCGACGGCGGTGGCGAGCCGGTGCCGGGTGGTGTTCGTGCGGTTCAAGGCTCTGCTTCCTCGGTTCTCTGCGGGGGTCAGAACAGCGTCGGGTACGGGCGGGAGATCTCCGCCGGGATGGGGTTGGGCGACTGGCCGCTGAAGGGCTTCCGCCAGTCGCCCGTGCCGTGGTGGACGACGAGGTCTTCGGTGCCGGTCCGGCTGCCACCGGCGACGAGGTCGGGCCGGCCGTCGCGGTCCGTGTCGCCGAGGGCGACGATGTCGTCGTAGACGCCCCAGCCGCCGCCGATCCGGGTGCGGGCGGCGAAGCTGCCGTCGCCCTTGCCGAGGTAGAGCCAGAGGACCCCGGCGGTGTCGCGCGCGACGAGGTCGCCCGCGGGGCCGCCGCCGATGTTCCCGGTGGCAACGATCTTGTTGTAGACGCCCCAGCCGCCGCCGACCTTGGTGCGCGTGGCGAAGGGGGCGGTCGCGGAGCCGGTGCCCTTGTAGAGCCACAGGGCGCCGGCCTTGTCGGTGGCGAGGAGGTCGGAGCGGCCGTCGCCCGTGAGGTCGCTGCCCGCGGTGAGCTGGTCGTAGACGCCCCAGCCGCCGCCGATCCGGGTACGGGTGGCGAAGGGGACGGTGGTGTTGCCGGTGCCCGCGTAGAACCACAGCACGCCCGTCCTGTCCCGGCCGAGCAGGTCGGAGTGCTTGGCGCCGCCGAGGTTTCCGGGCGTGACGATCCGGTCGTAGGTGTCCCAGCCCGCTCCGACGTTCACCTTCTCCAGCGGGCCGTTGTTGCCGACCTCGAACGTCTGGCGGGCGTCGTAGAGGAAGAGACGGCCGCCCTGGCGGAAGAGCAGGTCCGGAGAGCTGCTGTCCGAGAAGGCGTGCGGCGCCTGCTTGCCGGTGACCTTGAGGGCGCCGGTCCGCACGACCGCCGGGCTGAGGCCGTTCCCGGGCGTCGCCGTCATCCGCCAGGTGTAGTCGCCGTTGGACACGGAGGTTTCGTCGGTGAAGGTGCCGTCCCACGTCAGGGTGACACCCCCCTGACGGTTCAGCTCGCCGACGAGGGTCCGGCGCTTCCCGGACGCGGTGTGCGTCAGCTCGACGCGTACCAGCGCGGCGGTGGGACCGTCGAACTGCCAGCTCAGCTTCGCCTCGCCGCTCTTCGTGGTGAAGTCGACGGTGGCGGGGACGGTCTGGTGGTCCAGCGTGAGCGCGATGGGGCGGCCGGTGCTCCCCACGAGGGTGGCGGTCGGGTCGGCGCCGTCCTGGCCGGGGGTGATCCGGTAGAGGCCCTCGCCGTGCTCGATCGTGCCGCCCTGCACCAGCAGGCCGCCCTCGGCGTCGCCGCGGATGTCGGTCACGGTGTCGAGCAGCTCGACCGACCGGTCGCCGGTCAGGGAGCGGACCGTCAGGGAGTGGAGGGGGTTGGGGTAGGGCGCCCTCGTCCCCCCGGTCGCGGAGTACGCCACCCAGTCCTGGCCCAGGAAACCGACCGCCAGCCCGCCCTTCCCGAGGGGGAGACGCGTCTCCTGGGTCTCACCGCGCTTGGTCAGCCGCAGGATCGCCGCCTCGGTCTCGGAGTACTCCGCCCAGGCCAGGTGCGTGGCGGACGCCCGTACTCGGGTGTCGTAGTTGCCCGCCGTGAGGACGCGGTTCTCCACGACCGCGGCGGTGGCGACGTCCACCAGGGCCACGCTCAGGGTGCTCGTCCAGCTCGCGCCGTGGCGGATGACGAGGGTGTCGGGCGAGGACGCGTCGTACCAGCGGACGGCGGCGGTCGCGGGCAGCCCGGAGACCTTGCGGTCCACGACGGTCGCGCCCGGCTTGCTGAGGAGATGGACGTCGACCGCGCCGCCGCCACCGGCTCGCGGGACCTCCAGGACGAGGGTGGTGCCGACCAGCCGCACGAACTTGGCGGACGCGCCCAGGAATGCGGCGTCGATCACGACGGGGTCGGCGCCGGTGGCCATGTCGTACAGCTTGTACGTGGTCCCCTCGATCTTCACGACCACGTCCGACTGGACACCGCCTTCGTACGTGCCCTTGGGCAGCGCGGTGGTGACACCGTCCTCGTACCGCGTCCAGCGGTACACGTCCCCGATGTCGTAGCTGTCGCGGTGGCGCGTCAGGAAGCCCGCAGCGCCGTTGCCGAGGACGGTGGAATCGGGCAGCAGCGCGGCGGCGTCCTCCTGTGCCGTCGTGGCGGAAGCGGTCGCGCTCGACGTCGTCCCGGTGGAGGCGAGGGCAGGCGTCGCGACGAGTGTGCCCACGGTGGCGGCGAGGGCGACGGCGGCGGTGCGCCGGTGCCGGGATGTCGAGCGTGCTGTGGACATGGCGGTGTCCTCCCCCGGATGTCAGAAGTCGGATGTCAGAAGATCGCGTTGAAGCGGGTGGGGCCGGAGTGGATGTCCGTGCCGATGCCCGCCGTGAAGGGGCGCGTCGCGATGCCGGTGCCCGGGTGGAGCCGGGAGCCGTACGGTCCGGCCGCGTAGAGGTCCGCTCGGCCGTCGTGGTCGGCGTCGCCGATGCCCACGAGGTCGGTGTACTCGCCCCAGCCGCCGCCGATCCGCACGCGGGTCGTGAACTTGCCGCGGCCGTCGCCCTGGTACAGCCAGAGGACTCCGGCGGTGTCGCGCGCGACGAGGTCGCCCGCCGCCGTGCCCGCGAGGTTGCCGGTGGCCGTGATCTGGTTGTAGGCGCCCCAGCCGCCGCCGACCCTGACGCGGCCCGCGAAGGGGGCGGTCGTGCTGCCGGTGCCCTTGTAGAACCAGAGGACACCGGAGGTGTCGGTGGCCAGGAGGTCCGAGCGGCCGTCGCCGTTCAGGTCGGAGCCGCCGGTGAGCTTGGTGTACGCGTTCCAGCCGGAGCCGATCCTCGCGCGGGTGGCGAAGCCGCCGTTGCCGTTGCCCTGGTAGAGCCACAGGACGCCCGAGGCGTCACGTGCCACGAGGTCCGGGGCCGCCGAACCGGCCAGGTTGCCGACGGCCTCCAGCCGGTTGTAGATCTGCCAGCCCGGGCCGACCGCGTGCCGTCCGGGCGAGACGACGTCGCCCGCCTCCGTCGTCCACGTGTCGTCCCGCCACAGCTTGCCCGAGGCGTCCCGCGCCAGGATGTCCGGGCTCGAGTTGGAATTGAGGTCGTGGAGGCCGGCCTTCCGGGCGACCTTGAACGTGCCGGTCTTCCTGAGGGCCGGGCCGATCCCGTTGTCCGGGGTGGCGTCCAGCTCCCACGTGTAGTCACCGGCGGGGGCGTAGCCGCCGGACTCGCCGATGGTGCCGTCCCAGCCGATGACGAACCTGCCGTCGACCGGCGGGTTCACGTGCGAGTTGACCATGAAGGAGGTCGTCTGGCCCGTCGTCTTGTGCCGCAGCGTCACCTTGCCGTCGAAGGCGTTGCGGGACAGGGTCCAGCTGAGCTTTCCCGAACCGCTGTTGGGGGCGCCGAGGTCGACGGTGGCGGGGATCTCCGTCTTGCGGAGGGCGAGCGCCGTGGACTCTCCGGTGCTCGCGACGAGCGTGGCGGCCGGCTTGCCGGTGGCCGGGTTCACGGCGATCCGGTAGATGCCCTCGCCGTGGGCGACCGAGCCGCCCCGGACGAGCAGGGTGCCGTCGGGCGCGGAGACCGTGGACGTGGCGTGGTCGAGGAGAGTGACCTTGCTGTCGGGGTTGCGGGAGTCGACGGCGGTCAGCGGGTTGTACCGGGACCGGCGGTCGTCCTCGTAGCCGACGCGCAGCGCATACGTCACCCAGGGGCCGACGAGGCCGATGTGCATGCTCGCGAAGTTCCAGCCCTCGTCGACGAGGGTGACGAGGTCCCTGGCAGGGGCCGTGCCGGCTCCTCCGCGTTCGGCGAAGCGGAGTCGGTTGCCCTCGACCCAGGCGAGGGAGGAGGGGTTGGCGGCGCTGTCGTACGGGCTCGCCCGGCGCTCCTCGACGACCTGGGCGGTGGTGACGTCCACGACGGCGAGGTGCTGGGTCCACGGGTAGGGGCCGGCCACGTACTGGACGAGTGCGGTCGTCGGCGTGAGCGCCTCGGCCCAGTCGACCCGGGTGTCGGCGGGGAGGCCCGTCACCACACGGTCGGAGTCGGCGCCGACTCCCTCGCTCTTGAGCCGGAGCCCGCCCTTGCCGTTGTCGTACGTGGAAAGCAGCAGCGTCCGGCCGACGACCGCCCGCAGGCGCGTTCCGGGGGCGGTCCCGTCGATGACGGCGGTCGAGCCGCCCGGCACGGACATGTCCCGGAGCAGGTACTGGCCGGTCGCGGGGCCCTGGGAGACGACCGTGTCGGAGTGGCCGACGTAGTAATCGGAGTAGTCGTCCTGCTGGGGCAGGGTCGTGGTCGTGCGGTCGACGGTGCTCGTCCAGCGGTGGACGGGGATGCCGTCCTGGAACTCGACCGTGAGGAATCCGGAGGGCCCGGAGCCCAGGATCCGGTGCGCCTGGGGTATCGCGATCGCGCCGTCGAGGGGCGCCGCCGGGGCCTGGACGGCCAGGGGTGCGGCGGCGGTCGCCGGGGTGGTCGCCAGGGCCGTACCGGCGGTGATCGCGAGGACGGCGGTCACGGCGGTGGCGAGGTGACGGTGGCGGCGACGGACGGACGAACGGTTCTGCAAGGTGAGTTCCCCCAAAGAACAACCGGGCGTGGCGAGTGCCACGCCCGGTTGGACTCGTGATCGGGATCAGTGGTTGTACGGCTTCGGGCGCCCGTTCGGGAATTCGTTCGGGCGCCCTGCCGTGCGGAGTTCGGACGACTCAGGCGATCAGGTTGATACCGGTCGCCGGGTAGAGGGGCAGGCCGGTGCGGCCGCCGATCGGCGCCGAGAGATTGCCCGTGCCCGCGTAGAAGAACGTTCCGCTCGGGCCGTGCGCCAGGACGTCGGCGCGGCCGTCGCCGTCGATGTCGCCGGAGCCGACCAGGCGGGTGAAGCCGCCCCAGCCGCCGCCGATCCGCACGCGGCTGCCGAGGGCGGTGCCGCCCGTGCCCGGGTACAGCCAGAGGACCCCGGCGGTGTCGCGGGCGAGGAGGTCGCCGTGGGTGGTGCCGGCGAGGTCGCCGACGGCGGTGATCTGGTTCATGCCGCCCCAGCCGCCGCCGACCTTCGTCCGACCGCCGTAGGGCGTCTTCCAGTTGCCCGTGCCCTTGTAGAGCCAGAGGACGCCGGACGTGTCGGTGGCGAAGAGGTCGGACCAGCCGTCGTTGTCGACGTCGCTGCCGCCGGTGATCTTGTTGTACGTGTTCCAGCCGGGGCCGATCTTCGTGCGGGGCGCGAAGGTGCCGTCGCCCTTGCCGAGGTACAGCCAGAGGGTGCCGTCCCCGTCCCGGGCGACGACGTCGCTCACGGAGGCGCCGGCGATGTTGCCGACGGCCTCGATCCGGCTGTAGCCGTTCCAGCCGGAGCCGATCAGCTTGTGCTCGGACGCGACCCGGCCGTCGTACATGTCGGAGCCGTTGACGAAGTCGTCGCGCCACAGCCGGCCGGCGGTGTCCCGGGACAGGACGTCCGGCGTGCCGTTGTCGCTGTAGTCGTGCGCGGCGGGCTTGCGGACCACCTTGAAGGTGCCGTCCTTCGTCAGCTCCGGGCCGATGCCGTTCTTCGGCTTCGCGCGGAACTGCCAGGTGTAGTCGCCGTTGTAGGCGGCGGTCCAGTTGAGCTTGCCATTCCACTCGACCGTGACCTTGCCCGTGGGGTTGTTCGACCCCACCGAGCTCACGAATCCGATCTCCTGGGTCTTCCCCGTACGGGTGTGCCGCAGCGTGAGCGTGCCGGAGACGGCCCGGGACGGGGTCCAGGAGAAGGACGCGCGGTCGTTCTTGTCGAGGTCGACCACGGAGGGGACGTCCTGCGACACGAGCGTGAGCGCCGTCGGGGTGTTCAAGGTCGCGATCTTGGTGGCGGTCGGCGTGCCGTCGGCGCCCAGGGTGATCCGGTAGACGCCCTCGCCCTCGGCGACGGTGCCGCCGCGCGCGACGAGGGAGCCGTCGGGGGCCGTGGTCACGGTCGAGAGGTGGTCCAGGAGCGTGACCGTCCGGCCGGGTTCGGTGAGGGAACGGGCGGTCAGCGGGTAGAGCGCCGACGGGAATTCGGCGGTGCCGCCGTTCGGCCGGGCGTACGTCACCCAGTCGCCGACGAGTCCCGTGTGCATCCCGGAGCCGCCGCCCAGGAGACCCAGGTCGGTGTACGTGTACGGGGGCGTGCCGTCGCCGCCGCGCGGGGCGGTGGCGAGGCGGGCGCGGTCCGCGCCGACGTACTCGACCCAGGACCAGTGGGTCGCCGACACGGAGGCGTCGATGATCTTCTGCGTGGTCTGCGGGAGCTTCTCCGTGATCTGGCCCGTGAAGGTGTCCAGGGCGGCCAGGCCGTACTGGGTGGCGTCGCCGCTGCCCGTGGCGTAGTGCACGATCGCCGTGCCGGGGGTGGTCACGGAGGCCTTGAGCAGGCGGGCTCCGGTCGGGAGGCCGGTCACGGGGGTGGAGCCCGTCGAGCCGCCGGTGTTGCGGAGGATGGAGATGCCGGCGGGGTTGGTGGACGTGACCAGGAGCGCCGAGCCGAGGGCCGCGCGCACAGGGGAGCCGTTGTTCGTCGAGATACCGGTCAGGACATTGCTCGGGTGAGCCATGTCGTGGATCCAGTACGTGAGCGAACCCGCCTTGTGGGAGAAGACGATGTCCGAGCTGTTGCCCAGGAAGGAGGTCTCCGGCTCCTTCAGGACGGTGGTCGCGCCGGTGTCGTAGGTGATCCAGCGGTACTCGGAGTCGCCGTACTCGGTCGGGACCGTGGTCAGGAAGCCGGTGGCCCCGGCGCTGACCACCTGGGAGCCCTGCGGGAGCGTGGCCACGGCCGCCGCGGCCTGCGCCGGCCCGGCTTCCTGGGCGGCGGCGGGGGTGGGGGCGGCGGCGAGTGCGGCCGGGCCCGACGCCAGGGCCGTACCGGCGGTGATCGCGAGGACGGCGGTCACGGCGGCGGCGAGGTGACGACGACGGGCGGACAAACGATTCTGCAAGGTGAATTTCCCCCAAAACAACCGGACATGGCGAGCGCCACGCCCCGGTTGGACTCGCGATCCAGGTCAGGGGTTGTACGGCTGATGATCGCGAGTCAGGAGGCCGTGCGCTCCACCACGCCCCGTACGTACGCCGCCTGCCCCGCGTGCTGGAGGTCGTCCGCGATCACCGACACCAGTCGGACGCCGAGGGTGACCGGCGGGTCCCAGGCGGGGTCGACGATCCGGCCCAGGTCCGCGTTGGTCACCGCCCCGATCAGCTCCACCGTCCGCGCGTGCACGGCGTCGTGGTAGCCGAGCAGCAGTTCCGCCGGCGCGCGCACCGCGCCGACCTGGGCGCTCGTCTGCGCGTACCCGGTGGCCCGTGGGGAGAACGGCAGGCCGAAGCGGGTGGCCCAGCCGTCCGACGTCCACAGCTGCGGCGTGTCGAACGCGTCCGCGAGGTGGTCGTCCTGGATTCGGGTGAGGTGCCAGACGAGCCAGGCGACCGAGTTGGCGTCCGGGTCGATCCGGGCGGAGAGTTGCTCGTCCGTCAGGCCTTCCACGGCCTCGTGGACGACCTCTCGTACGCGCCCGAACGCGTCCACCAGCAGACCGGCGCTGTTCACAGCAGTCACGGGAGATTCCTCTCCGCCCTCCACCGCTCCAGGGTCTCCTCGACGTCGAAGAGCGTCAGGTTGAGCGGGGGGCCGGCCGGTGGCCGGGCGAGGGCTTCGGCGATCTTGGTGTTGATCTCGCCGAGGATCCGGCGGACCTGGCGCTCCGAGACGGCCGCGGCCACCGCCTCCTCCGCGTCCTCGGCCTCCTTGCGCAGGGCGAGCGACGGCGGGAGCACGGACGCGCCCTCGCTGTGCATCTTGCCCTTGATCCACCACAGTTCGTCGTACGGGGCCGAGTCGTCGGGCAGGGGCTTTCCGAAGCCGGGCAGGCTGCGGAACTCGCCGCGCTCCGAGGCCTCCCGGATCTGCTTGTCGACGAACGACTCGAAGCTCACGCCCGGCGGTTTCCGTTCGGTCATGTGTCCAGACTACGTAATCGCCGTCGTACGAGTGTGGTTCTCGGGGTCTACTGCGGCACGCGATCTTCCGGCACTCTGTGGTCCGTTCAACGCGCGTCGACCCTTGCCATGACCGGGATCCCCGGAATCCCCGGAATCCCCGGAATCCCCGGAAACGCCGGAATCTCCGGATTCCCGGGTTCCTCGGGTTCCCCGGATTCCCGGGTTCCCGGGTTCCTCGGATTCCCGGAATCCCCCGCTCCCCACGAACCGGAGGACGCATGCGTGCACGGATCACTCCACTCGGCACCCTGCTCGCGCTCGTCGCGGGCCTGCTCACCGCGCTCGTCACGACCACCCCCGCCCAGGCGGCGCCGCTCTTCAAGGCGCCCTACCCGTGCGGCCAGCAGTGGACCTACAGCCACCACTCCGCCGAGGTCCGCCAGGCCCTCGACTTCATCCGCTCCGACGGCGGCACGACGGCCGGCACCCCGGTCCTCGCCTCGGCGTCCGGGACCGCCTACCGCTACTCCCAGCCGAGCGGCGCCGGCAACTACATCGTGGTCGACCACGGCAGCGGCTGGAAGACGTACTACTTCCACCTCAACGCCTACTCCGTCGCCGACGGCGCCTGGGTCGCCCAGGGGCAGCAGATCGGCACCACCGGCACCACCGGCAACAGCTCCGGCGCCCACATCCACTACGAGCAGCTCTACAACGGCGTCGGCCAGCCCATCGTCATCAACGGCGCCTCCCTCGCCCCCTACCCGGGCTCCTACGGCTCCAAGTACCTGACCAGCGACAACGGCTGCTCGGGCGGCGGGGGCGGAAAGTACTGGGTCGACACCTTCGCCAACGCCACGGGCTACGCCCAGGCGAACACCAACGACGCCCAGGGCGTGCTGAACGCGGGCACCAACTACGTCTACTGCAAGGTCTGGGGGCAGGAGGTCCGGGACGGCTCCGGGAACTTCAACCACTGGTGGCTGAGGACCGACCTCGACACCGTCTACGCCGGGAAGAACGGCAACGGAGCGTACGTCTCCGCGTACTACCTGTCACGCTGGGGCAACGACGAGGCCCGTGACAACAACGGGGCGGTCATCCCCACCTGCTGACCCGACGGGAAAAAGGCAGGAGCCCCGCTCGTGCCCGGAGGCACGGAGCGGGGCTCCTTGGGTACTGCTCTAGACCAGCGCTGAAGCCGACCCGGGCAACTTAGGCCGGGGTGACGTTCTCCGCCTGCGGGCCCTTCGGGCCCTGCGTGACGTCGAAGGTCACGAGCTGGTTCTCCTCAAGCGAACGGAAGCCGTTCGCGTTGATCGCGGAGTAGTGGACGAAGACATCCGGGCCGCCGCCGTCCTGGGCGATGAAGCCGAAGCCCTTTTCAGCGTTGAACCACTTCACGGTTCCGGTAGCCATGAGCCCTCCTATGGGCCAAAGGGTCGCCCTGCTCCAGAACCTGCAAACAAGTCTGAAAACTACAAAAGCCTGCGGGTCACATGCTCCGCAGGCTCTGTACTGCAAGGGAAACCAAACTGCAACTTGCGGACGAGCCTAGCACGCAGGGCGCGGCGGGCGGTAGAGGGAAAGATCACGTCACCCACATGTTTGATCTGCGGTTCCACGCTGACGTCCGACGTGTCGCGAGCCCCGGCGATGCCCGCGCCGCGAGGCGGGTCTAGCCTCGCAATGTGGACAATGCAACCGACGACGCAACCGGCGCCCACCGACGCAGCCGGCCCCGCGTCGGACACATCCAGTTCCTGAACTGCCTGCCCCTTTACTGGGGACTGGCGAGGACCGGAACGCTCCTCGATCTCGAGCTCACGAAGGACACCCCGGAGAAGCTCAGCGAGCGCCTCGTCCGGGGCGACCTCGACGTCGGCCCCATCACCCTCGTCGAGTACCTCCGCAACGCGGAGGACCTGGTCGCCCTCCCCGACATCGCCGTCGGCTGCGACGGCCCCGTCATGTCCTGCGTGATCGTCTCCCAGCGGCCGCTGAAGGAGCTGGACGGGGCCCGGGTCGCGCTCGGTTCCACCTCCCGCACCTCCGTACGGCTCGCCCAGCTGCTGCTCGCCGAGCAGTACGGGGTGAAGCCCGACTACTACACCTGCCCGCCGGACCTCGGCGTGATGATGCAGGAGGCGGAGGCGGCGGTCCTCATCGGCGACGCCGCGCTCCGGGCCTCGCTGCACGACGCTCCCCGCCTCGGGCTCCAGGTCCACGACCTGGGCCTCATGTGGAAGGAGTGGACCGGGCTGCCGTTCGTCTTCGCCGTGTGGGCGGCGCGCAAGGACTACCTGGCGCGCGAGCCCGAGACCGTCCACGAGGTGCACCAGGCGTTCCTGGCCTCGCGCGACCTCTCCCTCGAAGAGGTCGCCAAGGTCGCCGAGCAGGCCGCCCGCTGGGAGACCTTCGACGCCGAACTCCTGGAGCGGTACTTCCGCACGCTCGACTTCCGCTTCGGCCCGGAGCAGCTCGCGGGGGTGCGGGAGTTCGCCCGCCGCACCGGCCCGACGACGGGATTCCCGGCCGACGTCCGGGTGGAACTGCTGCCGCCGAACACCCTGAGGAAGCCGTGACAAGCCCTGGCGTACGCTGGTTCGGTCGATCAGAACCCCTCCGAAAGGGACGTACCCGGTGACCGAGAAGGCCGAGCTCCAGTCTGTTCTCGACCGCGCAGCCGCGGGTGGCCGGATCACCCCCGAGGAGGCGCTCGACCTGTACCGCTCGGCGCCCCTGCACGCGCTGGGGTCCGCCGCCGACGCCGTGCGCCGCCGCCGGTACGCGGGGACCGAGCACATCGCGACGTACATCATCGAGCGGAACATCAACTACACGAACGTCTGCGTGACGGCGTGCAAGTTCTGCGCGTTCTACGCGCCGCCGAAGGACACCGCCAAGGGCTGGACCCGCGACCTCGACGACATCCTGCGCCGCTGCGCGGAGACCGTGGAGCTCGGCGGCACCCAGATCATGTTCCAGGGCGGCCACCACCCGGACTACGGCGTCGAGTACTACGAGAAGCACTTCGCCGCGATCAAGCAGGCCTACCCGCAGCTGGTCATCCACTCGCTCGGCGCCTCCGAGGTCGAGCACATGGCCCGGATCTCGAAGGTCTCCGTCGAGGAGGCGATCACCCGCATCCACGCGGCCGGTCTCGACTCCTTCGCGGGCGCCGGCGCCGAGCTGCTGCCCGAGCGGCCGCGCAAGGCCATCGCCCCGCTCAAGGAGAGCGGCGAGCGCTGGCTGGAGATCATGGAGATCGCGCACGGCCTGGGCGTCGAGTCGACCTCCACCATGCTGATGGGCACCGGCGAGACCAACGCCGAGCGGATCGAGCACCTGCGCATGATCCGTGACGTGCAGGACCGGACGGGCGGCTTCCGGGCCTTCATCCCGTACACGTACCAGCCCGAGAACAACCACCTCAAGGGCCGCACGCACGCCACGCTCTTCGAGTACCTGCGGATCATCGCGGTCGCCCGCCTCTTCCTCGACAACGTCGCCCACATCCAGGGCTCGTGGCTCACCACGGGCAAGGAGATCGGCCAGCTGACCCTGCACTACGGCGCGGACGACCTCGGCTCGATCATGCTGGAGGAGAACGTCGTCTCGTCGGCGGGCGCCAAGCACCGCTCCAACCTGCGCGAGATGATCGACATGATCCGCACGGCGGACCGCGTCCCGGCGCAGCGCACCACGACGTACGAGCACATCGTGGTCCACGACGACCCGGCGAACGACCCGGTCGACGAGCGCGTCGCCTCGCACATCTCGTCCACGGCGATCGAGGGCGGCACGGCACACCCCGAGCTGAAGCTCCTCGACGCCAACTGAGGCGACCGTGCTGACGATCCACTACGCCGAGGCGTCGCCCGAGACCGCCGTCCTGGTCGACGGCGACGTCGTCGCCGCCGTCGGACCGTACGAGGACCTGGCCGCCCTGCGCCCCGAGGCGCGGGTGCGGCAGTGGCCCGGCATCCTCACGCCCGGACTGCTCAACCCGTACGGGCCCGAGCTCCTCGAGGGCATGTACCACCCGGACCCCCGGGAGGCCGCGGGCTTCGGCACCGAGCCGATCCCCGGGGAGCGGGCGCAGCGGATCTTCCGGATGGACCCGTCCCGCCGCGGGGCGTCCGCGCGCCGCGGCGTGCAGCGGATGCTCGCGCACGGGACGGTCGCGGTAGCGGGCGAGCTCCGCGGCCAGGCGGCGGCGGACGCCGTGCGCCGGGCCGGTCTGGCCGTCGGCCGCCGCCCCGACAAGCTCCCGGCCGGCCCGTCCTTCTCGCCGGCGCCGCTGATCCTCCTGCCCGGTCTGGCCCCGGGGGGCCCGGCCCGCTTCGCCGTCTTCGACGTCCCGGACCGGGCGGCCCTGGTCAGGCTCGGCCCGTCGACCTGCGTGGCCACCGTGATCGGCGGCCGGCTGGTCTACCGCGCCCGCTGAGCCGTCCCGGGTCCGTTCCGGGGTCCGTGCCGGGTCCGTCCCGGGTCCGTTCAGAGTTTCGTGCGGGGTCGTGTCAGGCCTCCGTTGAGCGGCTCCTCCGGCTCCAGCGGATGCGCGTTCCGGGCCTTCACCAGGTCCAGGAAGCGGGGGTCTCCGGTCAGGGCGGAGAGGTCGCGTGCCGTCAGCGGCACCGCCGCTCCCTCCCCGAACACGGAGAGCGCGACCCGGCTCTTGCCGTACCAGTACTGCACGGCCTTGAAGTCAGCCCACTCGACGATCTGCCCGGTCTTCAGCTTCGTGTCCTTCTCGCAGTCGCGGCAGTCCTGGAGGAGGGAAGCCGACATCGGCCGCACCGAGACCGTCATGATGAAGGGCCGGCCGTCCACCGTGATCCGGTACTCGGCCACCTGGCCCTCCACCGGCCGGATGTCGGTGACCTTCGCGGGCAGCAGCTCGTCGAGGAGCGCCGCCGTCTTCCGCTGGTGCTCCGTGGCTCGCTCCCGCTCGGCCTCGGCCTCGGCGTCGACGTGCTTCGCCACCCCGGCGACGTCCGCCCCCGGGCCCGGCAGCAGCGTGAGGCCGAGGGCCCCCGCCGTGACCACGGCGAAGGCAGCCGCCCCGACCGCGAGCCGGGACCGGGTCCGTCGCCTGCGGCCCTCGCGCACCGCGAGCGGGGCGAGGTCGGGCAGCGGGGGCAGACCGTCCGTCGTCCGGTCCATGGCGTCGCGCAACAGAGCGGTGCCGTCGTTGTTCTCCACGGTGGACCTCAGCTTTCCGTGATCGAGAGCCCGGCATCCGCCAGGCGTACGCGAAGTCGGGCGAGCGAACGCGAGCACTGGCTCTTGACGGTGGCCTCGCTGCACCGCAGCAGCGTGGCCACGGAGGCCACGCTCTGGTCGTCCCAGTAGCGCAGCACGACCATCGCCCGCGCCCGGGGCGGGAGCTCGGCGAGTGCGCCGAGCAGCGTCACCCGCAGATCGGTGTGGTCGGCGGGCGGTGCCGGTTCCGTGCCCCCGGTCCGGGTCAGTGCGAGCAGATCGCGCAGCCGGCGCCGCCGCTCGGACAGGAAGGTGCGGGTCAGCACCGTCTTGGCGTACGCGTACGGATGATCGGCGGCCCCCGCCCGCCGCCAGTGCTGGTACAGCTTGGCCAGCGTGGTCTGGGTCAGGTCCCGGGCGCCCTCCGCGTCCCCGCAGAGCAGGTACGCCGTCCGGTACAGCCGCTGTTGCGCGGAGCGGGCGAACTCCTCGAACCCCGCGACCGTCCCCACGTCCGTCCCCACAGCCGTCCCCACGTCCGGTCCCCCGTCGGGTCCCACGTTCACCCCCACGGGTCTCACCTCGGTCGGCACTGCCATCGCACCCCTGCTCCTCTCGGTCCCGGACAGCGCCTCCGAAGAGCGCTTCCGACCGTCCTTGAGCACCGCCGGGCCCGAAAGGTTGAAGCGGTACGGGAAGAGATTCGGGCGGCTGCTTGAATGGGTCCCGTGACCCGAGCCAACCTGGACAAACAGCCGCACGAAGTCGCCTCCATGTTCGACGACGTCGCGGCCAACTACGACCTCACCAACGACGTGCTCTCGCTCGGCCAGGACCGCCGCTGGCGCAAGGAGGTCGCGAAGGCCGTCGACGCCCGCCCCGCGCAGAAGATCCTCGACCTCGCGGCGGGTACGGCCACGTCCTCGCAGCCCTTCGCGCGCGCGGGCGCGTACGTCGTGCCCTGCGACTTCTCGATCGGGATGCTCCAGGTCGGCAAGAAGAACCACCCATGGATGCCGTTCACGGCGGGCGACGGCACGAAGCTGCCCTTCCGCGACGACGTCTTCGACGCCGTCACGATCTCCTTCGGGCTGCGGAACATCCAGGACACCGAGCAGGCGCTGCGCGAGCTGTACCGGGTGACGAAGCCGGGCGGCCGGGTCGTCATCTCCGAGTTCTCGCACCCCACCTGGGGGCCGTTCCGCACGGTGTACGAGGAGTACCTGATGCGCGCGCTGCCGCCGGTGGCGCGTGCCGTCTCCTCGAACCCCGACGCGTACGTGTACCTGGCGGAGTCCATCCAGTCCTGGCCGGACCAGCCGACCCTGGCGGGCTTGCTCCAGAAGGCCGGCTGGTCGAAGGTGGCCTGGCGGAACCTGACCGGTGGGATCGTCGCCCTCCACCGGGGGTTCAAGGCCGTCTGAGCGGTCGGCGGCTACTTCGCGTACATGCCGTAGCCGCCCACCCCGGCGTACACCGAGTCCGCCACCTTCCGGTACACGTACTTGCCGCCCACCCGGTCCGTCGGCGGGGTGTTCACGGCCATGTCCGTCAGCGGCCGTGTCACCAGGGTCGTGGAGCCGCCGCCGTCCAGGTTGATGGCGTCGATGATCCCGAGGCCGGGGGCGTCCAGGAGGGTGGCGAAGTCCCGCAGGTAGGCGCCGTCCTCGTTGGTCGTGAGGTCGCCGCTCGGGACGGTCTCGCCGCTGAGGGTGACGAGCACCGGGCGTCCGTAGACGTTGGTGCCGAGCGCCGTGCGCGAGTCGATGCAGATCTGGGTCGTGCCGTCCTTGCCGGTCCTCGGCTCGCTGCACGAGTTGGGCAGCTCCGAGGGGATCGATCCGTCGCGGAGCAGCTGGTGGAAGGAGCTGACGACGTCGACCGACTCGTCCAGCGGGATGTCGCGGTTCAGGGTGACGTCGTGGAGCTTCTGGTCGATCGTCACCCGGTCGTCGACGGCGAGCCGTTCGCGGAGCCACTGCGCCCCGGTGCCGATGCCCTGGATGACGCGGCCGCCCTCCGGGACGGTGGTCCCGCCGCGGCCCTCGCGGACCTGGGTGACGACGCCGTGCGCGTCGACGACGACCTCGAAGCCGGCGTCGGCGGTGGCGGCGATGTTCGGGTCGGTGCCGGGCTTGGGCACGGGAAGGCCGTAGTCGTCGGTGAACACGACGATCTCGTCGGGGTCGGTGAAGACGGACGGCTTCGTGGTCACCTGCGTGTCCTCGGCGTCGCGCGCGCAGTGCGGGGGCCGGCCCGGGGTCCGGTTGAAGTCGTCGACGCGCACCGTCTCGCCGGAGGGCCCGGTCAGCTTCAGGTCGGTGAGGAGCTTGGTGACGTACGGGGTGCCGTACTGGATCACCGCGCCGGTACTGCCCTTCCCGCCGTTCCAGCAGCTGGAGCTGTGCAGGACGCCGTCGGTGGCCGAGACGCTGGAGTGCGCCGCGGTGTCCGCGACGCCGGCCCCGGCGGGTTCCGGCTGGAAGAGGCCGCCGTTGACGCCCGCGTACGGGCGGCGGGCCACGGTGTTGGAGACCTGCGTGAGCTGGTCGGTCACCACCTCGGCCGATCCGCCGCTCGTTCCGATGGTGCTCTCCAGGGTGAGGCCCCCGGCGGTCGGGTCGATCTCGACGACCTGGAGGATCCGGGGCTTGGCCCGGTTGTCGGGGCTCGTTCCGTCCGCGAGGACCTTCTCGGTCCAGGTGGTGTGGGTGACCCCGGCGGTGATCTTGACCGATGTGCCCTTCGTCCAGTTGGCGAGCGGGTCGGCCGCCGGTACGTCGGCGTGTGCGGCGGCGGAGGTGAGGGTGAGGACGGCGCCGAGGGCGGCGGCCATGGCCACCCAGGGGCGGAGGCGGTTCCCGGTCACTGGCATTCCGCCGTTCCGTTGACGAGCTCGTGCGAGCGGATGGAGGTGGCGAACGGCGCCGGGACGGTGATGCTGTCGCCGCGCAGGACGACGTAGGCGCCGTACTTCGTGGCGTCGTCCGGGTCGGTCCAGCTGCCGGTGAACGTCGGCTCGGGGTAGAAGCAGACGTGCTTCTGCGTGCGGTTCCAGACGGACTTGGGCATGGCGCCGGTGCCGTAGCTGTTGCCGTAGTTCCGGGTGGTCGGGTCGGTCTTCGGGAGGTGGACGGTCATCGCGCCGCGGCCGTTCGGCTCGGGGAAGGTGCAGACCCGGTTGTCGGGGCAGCGCTCGTAGCCGGTGAAGCAGCGGGCGCGGGCCGGGACCAGCTTGTGGGAGCGGACGGCGCCGACCGCGTACGCGTCGGCGTTGCCCGGCTTGACGGTCTGCAGGGCGCCGCCGTACGCGGGGTCGCCGTAGACGCAGGCCCAGAGGTCGGTGTTGTTCTTCGCCGACAGGGTCTTGCCGTCCCAGGCCGGGGCGTAGCTCTCCAGGTTCTGCAGGTCGGTGAAGTCGCGCCGCTCACCGGTCCCCTTGGCTCCGGAGTAGAGGCAGAGCGTGTCGGCCGGGCAGTCGGCGAAGTCGGTGGACTCGGCGTTCGCGGGCAGCACGTAGAACAGCGAGCAGAGGAGGGCGAGGACGGCTGTGATCAGCGCGCCCCGCCGTATATCGAATCGGAAGTCGGTCACGGATGATCAATCTGCCATCACGTTCCGCACAGGGGAACACGTGTTCACCCTGTGGGAAAGCGGTGGGGTGACCCTCCGCTTCCCCCGCACCCGCCCCCCATAGACTGCGATACGTCCTCAACACCGAATTTCCGGGAGACTCCGTCGTGACCGAGCAGCCCCTCTCCGAGCACACCGCTGATGTGATCGTCGTCGGGGCGGGCCCGGCCGGCTCCACCACCGCGTACTACCTGGCGAAGGCCGGACTGGACGTCCTGCTCCTGGAGAAGACCGCGTTCCCCCGCGAGAAGGTCTGCGGCGACGGCCTCACCCCCCGCGCCACCAAGCAGCTCGTCTCCATGGGCATCGACATCTCCGAAGAGGCCGGCTGGCTGCGGAACAAGGGCCTGCGGATCATCGGCGGCGGCGTCCGCCTGGAGCTCGACTGGCCCGAGCTCGCCTCGTACCCGGACTACGGGCTCGTCCGCAAGCGCGACGACTTCGACGAGCAGCTCGCCCGCCAGGCCCAGAAGGCCGGCGCCCGCCTCTACGAGCGCTGCAACGTCGGCGCCCCGATCGTCGACGACCGCACCGGCCGCATCACCGGCGTCCACGCCAAGCTGGGCGACGAGAAGCGCGAGGTCACCTTCCACGCCCCGCTCGTCGTCGCCGCCGACGGCAACTCCACCCGGCTCTCCCTCGCCATGGGCCTGCACCGCCGCGAGGACCGCCCGATGGGCGTCGCCGTCCGCACGTACTTCACCTCGCCCCGCCACGACGACGACTACCTGGAGTCCTGGCTGGAGCTGTGGGACCGGCGCGGCCCGCAGGACCGGCTGCTCCCCGGCTACGGCTGGATCTTCGGCATGGGCGACGGCACGTCCAACGTCGGCCTCGGCATCCTCAACTCCTCCTCCGCCTTCCGCGAGCTGGACTGGCGCGAGGTGCTCAAGGCCTGGTGTGCCTCGATGCCGGAGGACTGGGGATACACCCCGGAGAACATGACGATGCCGATCCGCGGCGCCGCCCTCCCGATGGCCTTCAACCGCCAGCCGCACTACACCAAGGGCCTGCTGCTCGTCGGCGACGCGGGCGGCATGGTCAATCCGTTCAACGGCGAGGGCATCGCGTACGCCATGGAGTCCGGCCAGATCGCGGCCGACGTCATCGTCCAGGCGCACGCCCGCGCGACCCCCGCGCAGCGCGAGCTGGCCCTGCGGAACTACCCGCAGGTCCTCAAGGAGACCTACGGCGGCTACTACACGCTGGGCCGCGCCTTCGTGAAGCTCATCGGCAACCCGAAGGTCATGAAGATCGCGACGCAGCGCGGCCTGACCCACCCGCTCCTCATGAAGTTCACCCTCAAGATGCTGGCGAACCTCACGGACCCGACGGGCGGCGACGCGATGGACCGCATCATCAACGGCCTCTCGAAGGTGGCCCCGAAGGCCTGACGCGCGCGAACGAAAAGGGCCCTCTTCCCGCGGGAGGAGGGCCCTTCGCCGTGTCACCGGTTGACCGAGGCCGCCTTCCTGATCCGCTCGTCGAGCTCGGTCCTGACCTGCTTCAGCGTCTCGGCGTGCCGGTTCATCAGCTCGTTCTGGAACCCGACCTCGGAGGTGTACCAGAGGGCCACCAGATCCGTCCGCTTCTTGCAGGCGACGTCCTGCCGTGCGGCGGCGATCGCCCTGGCGTTGCCGAACTCGGCCTCGGACCTCAGGCCGAGGGCCTTCTGCGGCGAGACGGGGTCGGTGACGCCGTACCCCTTCTCCGCCATGCACGCCGACCAGGCCTTGAGGGCCTTCGCCACCTTCGGGTCCTCCTTGGCCCGGGAGAACGCCTCCGACTCCATCCCGAAGACGTAGAGCAGGTCCACGGGGTCCTTCTTCTCCGCGTAGAGCCGGAGGTGGCCCTCCCGGCCGCAGCCGCCGACCGGCACCTTCTGCCCGCCGACCGTCCGGCCGCTGTCGGTCTTCCGGGACTCCTCCAGAGTGGTCGGGGGAAGGACCATGCCGCCGCTCGGCTTGGACTTGAGCGGCGGGCCGTGCAGGGCCAGCTGCTCGGACGAGGAGAGGGAGCCCTCGGCCGCCTTGCCGGGCCCGGGGCCGACGCCGGGCTTGACGTACCCGTACCGGGCGGCCGTCGTCTCGTCCGTGACCCCGTACCGCGACCAGGTGCTCCTGGTGCGCGGCAGGGGCCGGACCGGCGGCCGGTACGTGAACCCGAACCGCTTCATGCAGTCCGCCGTCAGCAGGTCCTGTGCCTTCTCCAGGCTGCGGATCTGCTCGTTCGACGTCTTGTACGGGTCCAGGGGGTACACCAGCTGCGCGGCGGGCACCTTGGCCGGGTCGGACGGCGGCTTCGCACCGGCGGAGACGGCCTGGCCGCCCTGTCCTCCCGGTTGGCCCGGGTCGCCCGGTTCGCCCGACGAGCACGCGGTGAGCAGCGCCGTACTCAGCAGGAGGGCGGCGGCGGTGAGTGGACGGCGGGGACGCATGAAGGGGGCTCCGGGAAGGCGAGGCGGGGGAGGGAGGGGTCAGCGGGCCTTGAAGTGGTAGACCGAGGAGACCTCGTTCTTGAACGTCTCGGAGAAGGTGCCGAAGCGGTCCGCGGGGATCCAGCCCTCGATGCCACCGGCGCTGGCGCCGGTGTAGACGTACCAGGTGACCTTGTCCTTGTTGAAGTACGAGGCGGCGTTGTTGCCCACGGTGTACCCCTGGCCGGGGCCGGGGCTGATGAACCGGTCGTTGGCGAGATCGCCGTCTGCCATGTACAGGTCAAGGAAAGAGCCGCCGAGGGACGAGTTGTAGAACAGGCCGAACTCCCGGATGTCCAGGTAGCCGTCCCGGGTCACGGCCGAGGCGCTGCCGGCGGTTGCCAGCACGCCCGTTCCGAGGGTGCCGAGGACCACGACGGTGCCGAGGGCGCGCCGGAGAGCGGTGTTCTTCATGTCCTTGCCTTTCGGTACGGGGAGGGCTGTCACGCACCATGTAAGCCATGTGACAGTCGGTGCCTGCGTGACGACGACAGGGAAGTAGACGCCACCGGCGGGGAATTGGCCAAGCGGCGCTCCCGCGACTATGTCAAGTCCGGTGAATCTTCCGCGCCATGGCTTAAATCGTGGACAACACGTGTGTACGGCATGCCAGTTGAGGGAAGAGGCGTCCCCTCTTCCGTGTGGCTAGAGTGGCCCCGGTCGAGCAGCCGTACGAGCCGCCCGGCCTGTTCCGCGCCGAGCCGTGGAGGCGCACCACGCCACCGGCCCCGAGCGCCGCCCCCGTATCGGGAAGCCCCGGCATCGGGACCCCCGGATAAGGACGTGCACCGATGAGACGTTCGCTGGCCGCCCCCTTGCTCCTCGCCGCTCTCGCGCTCACCGGGTGCGGGGGCGACCCCGACACCGACACCGGCCCCGCCGCCGCCCGTCCGGACCCGACGTCCTCGGTCGAAGCCGCCTTCGCCCCGTTCTACGACTGCCTCGCCGAGCACGGACTGAAGCTCGTGGAGTCGGAGGGAGGCGCCCGGCGGGTCGACAAGGACGCCAACAGCGAGCAGGCGCAGCGCGAGGCCGACAAGGCGTGCAAGAGCCTGATGCCCACCGAACCGCCCGTCGACCAGGCGCAGCTGAAGCAGGACAAGGCCGTCTCCGAGTGCGTCCGGCGCAACGGATTCCCCGACTATCCCGACCCGGACCCGAAGACCGGCCGGCTGCCCGAGAGCGAGGCGGTCAAGTACGACGAGAAGCTCCCCGAGATCCTCCGCAAGTGCCGCCCGGTGGCGGGGGAGGACCAGGGAGGCCAGGGAAACGCGGTCGACGGTGGCTGAGGTCGTCGGCGGGGACGGCGACACCTCCCGCGAACCCCGCACCCGCCGCGGCCGCGCGGGGATCGGCGCCCTGGTCGTCGGCGCCGTGCTGCTCATCGGCGCCGGTGCCGTCGCCGGTACGGTCGTCAAGTCCCCCGCGCAGGTCGCCGCCGACGCCGAGGCACCCCCGCCCGACCTGCTCACCGCGCCCGTGGAGCGGCGCGTCCTCCACGAGACCGTCGTCCTGCGCGGCACCGTCGCCGCCGGACAGACCGTGCAGGTCGCCCCCGTCGTCTCCGGCGGCGAGGGCGGGACGCCCGTCGTCACCAAGACGCCGGCCGCCGTCGGCGCCGCGGTGCGCCCCGGGCAGGTCCTCCTGGAGATATCGGGCCGCCCCGTCCTCGTACTGAAGGGCCGGCTGCCCGTCTACCGCGACCTCAAGCCGGGGGCGACCGGCGACGACGTCGCCCAGCTCCAGACCGCGCTCGCCGCGCTCGGCCACGGCCGGGGCGGCGACCCGAAGGGCACCTTCGGCGACGGGACCAAGAACGCCGTCGCGGAGTTCTACGCCTCCGTCGGGTACGACCCCCGGCCCGCCCAGGACGACGACGGCGCCGCCGTCGACAGCGCCACGGCGGCGGTGACCGCCGCCGAACGCGCCGCCGAGGACGCCCGGGACGCCCTCGCCGACAACAAGGACAAGGCGCAGGTGAAGGCGCTCCGCAAGGCGCGCGACCGGGTCGTCGCCGACCTCGCCGTCGCCCGGACCGCCCTGGACAAGGCGTGGGCCGCCGCCGGACCCATGGTCCCCGCCGGGGAGGTCGTCTTCGTGGAGCGCTTCCCCGCCCGGGTCGCCTCCCTCGCCGCGCGCCCCGGCTCCCCGGCCTCCGGCACCCTGATGACCCTGTCCTCCGGCCGGCTCCTGGCCCAGGGCCACCTCCAGGACCACCAGAAGGGCATGGTCAGGCCCGGCCAGAAGGTCCGCGTCCTCGACGAGACCTCCGGCACCGAACTCGCCGCCCGGGTGGCGACCGTCGCCGACACCGCCACCGGCCCGCGCGCCGACACCCCGCCCACCGGCGGCGGGGGAGAAGGCCAGGACGGCGCGGCCGCCCCCGCGAACGGCCCCACCGGCTTCCTCTTCACCGCCGTCCCCGACAAGGAGATCCCGCCCGCTCTCGCCGGCCAGGAAGTACGGCTGACGATCGAGGCGGCCTCCACCGACGGCGAGGCCCTCGTCGTCCCCGTCACCGCCGTGTCGGCGGGCGCGGACGGCCGGACCCTCGTCACCGTCGTGGCCGGAGACGGCCGCCGCACCCCCGTGGAGGTGCGCACCGGCACCCTCGGCGACGGATACGTCGAGGTCGTCCCGCTCGCCGCGGGCACCCTGGCGGAGGGCGCCGAGGTCGTCACCGGGGTGGCCGCCACCGGCGCCGCCCCGGACGGCCGGGGGTCGTCGTGAGCCCGTTCGTACGACGCCGGCGGGACCGGCAGCCCGGCCCGCCGCCCGCGCCGGCCGCCCCGCCCGGTCCGGCCGGTCCGGGTGATCCGGGTGTCCCCGTCATCGCGTTCCGGCAGGTCGGCCTCACCTACCCGGGGCCGCCGCCCGTCCAGGCCCTGCGCCCCTGCGAACTCGCCATCAAGAAAGGCGAGTTCGTCACCGTCGTCGGCCCCTCCGGCTCCGGCAAGTCCACGTTCCTGAACGTCGCCGGACTCCTCGACGCCCCCACCGAGGGCACCTACCTCCTCGACGGCATCGACACGGCCGCCCTCTCCGACGGCGATCGCACGGCCCTGCGCGGCCGCCGCATCGGCTTCGTCTTCCAGGCGTTCCACCTCATGCCGCACCGCAGCGCCATGGAGAACGTGATGCTCTCCATGGTGTACTCGGCCGTCCCCCGCGCCGAGCGCCGCACCCGGGCCAGGGAGGCGCTGGAACGCGTCGGCCTCGCCCACCGCGTCGACGCGCTCCCGGGCCGCCTCTCGGGCGGCGAGCGCCAGCGCGTCGCCATCGCCCGCGCGCTGGCGGGCCGGCCCTCGCTGCTGCTCTGCGACGAGCCGACGGGAAACCTCGACTCCGGCAACGCGGAGACGGTCCTCGCGCTCCTCGGCGAACTCCACGCCTCCGGCATGACGGTCGTCGTCATCACCCACGACAGCGAGGTCGCCGCCCGCGCCGGCCGCACGGTGACGATCCGCGACGGCGTCCTGAGTGAACAGCCGAGGGACGAGGGGCCCAGGGGCGACGCTCCCCGGGACTGCGTACCCGGGGACGGACCTGGGGAAGGCGCACCGCGGGACGATGCACCCCGGGACGGCGTACCCCGCGCGGATCGGAGCCCCGTATGAGAAGCCGTCTCCGGGCCCGCCGGGTCGTCGAACCCTCCCGCCTCACCCCCCGCGACGCGCTCTCCGAGGCCGTCGCGGGCATGGTCCAGCGCCCCGGCCGGTCGGTGCTCACCGCCCTCGGCACGGTCCTCGGCGTCGGCACCTTCGTCGCGATCCTCGGCCTGACGGCGACCACGTCCTCCCAGATCGACTCCCGCTTCGACCTGCTGACCGCCACCGAGGTCACCGTCGAGGACGTCGCCCGGGACCAGAACGAGTTCGCGGGCCCCGGCTTCCCCGCCGACGCGGACGCCCGGATCCAGCGGCTCGGCGGCGTCCGGGCCGCCGGGGTCTACTGGACGGTCCGGCTCGGCCCGGACGTCACCGTCCGCGCCGCGCCCGTCGGCGACGGCGCGGACGGCGTACCGGTCGACGTGGTCGCCGCCTCGCCGGGCGCGCTCCGCGCCGCCGTCCCCCGCCTCGCGCAGGGCCGGCTCTACGACGAGTTCGCCTCGGCGAAGGCGCAGCCGGTCGCCGTCATCGGGGCGTCCGTCGCGGCCCGGCTCGGCATCACCACCCTGGAGACCCGGCCGGCGGTGTTCATCGGGGACGAGCCGTTCGTGGTGGCCGGCATCGTCGACGACGTCGAACGCAGGCCGGACGTGCTGATGTCGGTGAGCGTGCCCCGGACGACCGCCGAGCGGATGTGGGGGCCGCCCGGGGCCGGGGAGGCGCGGATGCTCGTCGCGACCGAGACGGGGGCCGCCCGGCAGATCGCCGACGAGGCCCCGGTCGCGCTGCGCCCGGACCATCCGGAGTACCTGAAGGCCGTTCCGCCGCCGGACCCGAGGACGCTGCGGGCCGGCGTCACCGGCGACCTCGACCAGCTGTTCCTGCTGCTCGCCGGGATCTGCCTGGTCATCGGCGCGGTCGGCATCGCCAACACCACCCTGGTCGCGGTCCTGGAACGGACCGGCGAGATCGGACTGCGGCGCGCCCTGGGCGCCCGGGGCCGGCACATCACCGTCCAGTTCCTCACGGAGTCCGGGGCCCTGGGCGCGGTCGGCGGGCTCGTCGGGACGGCCCTGGGCGTGTGCACGGTGATCGGGGTGGCGCTCGTCCGGGACTGGACCCCGGTCGTCCACCCCGCGGTCGTCGTCGCGGCCCCCGCGATCGGCCTCGTCACCGGTGTGGTGGCCGGTCTCTACCCGGCCTGGCGGGCCTCCCGGATCGAGCCGGCCGAGGCCCTCCGCCACTGACGCGTCAACGGCCTCGCGAAGGGGGCCCCGAAGGCCTGAACGCCCGCCGGTAGTCGCTCGGGGAGACCCCGACCGTACGGGTGAAATGGCGCCGCAGGTTGGCCGCGGTGCCCAGACCGCTGCGGTCGCCGATCTGCTCCACCGGCAGATCGGTCGACTCCAGCAGGGTCTGCGCCCGCGCGACCCGCTGCTGGAGCAGCCACTGGAGCGGCGTGGTCCCGCAGGCCTCCTGGAGCCTGCGGTGGAAGGTCCGGGTGCTCAGCCGGGCCCGCCGGGCCAGGTCCTCCACGGTCAGCGGCTCGGCCAGGTGCTCCGTCGCCCACTGGAGGACCGGGCCGAGACTGTCGTCGTCGCTGGGCGGCAGCGGCGTCTCGATGAACTGCGCCTGCCCGCCGGTCCGGTGGGCGGGCACCACGAGCCGCCGGGCCAACTGGCCCGCCACGCCCGCGCCGAGGTCCTTGCGGACCAGGTGCAGGCACAGGTCGAGCGCGGCGGTGGCACCGGCGCTGGTCAGCACCGATCCCTCGTCGGTGTAGAGCACGGAGTCGTCGACGATCACCTCGGGGTGGCGGGCGGCGAGCTGCGCGGTGTGCTGCCAGTGCGCGGTCGCGCGCCGGCCGTCGAGGAGCCCGGCGGCGGCGAGCGCGAAGGCCCCCGTGCACAGGGAGACCACGCGGGCGCCGGAGTCGGCCGCCGCGCGCAGGGCCGCCACCAGCTCGGCGGGCACCTCCTCGCCGTCGTCGACGACCGCCTCGGGCACGGACGGCACGATGACCGTGTCCGCGCCGACGAGCCCGTCGAGGCCGTGGGTGACGCGCAGGGAGAGCGGCCCCGGCGGCGGCGCCGCGGTCAGGTCGCCGCAGAGGCGCAACTCGTACCAGGAATCGGCCAGATCCGGCTGCGGGATGCCGAAGACCGCGGACGCGATGGAGATCTCGTACAGCTCCCAGAGGGTGAGACCGACCCCGCCGTCCGGCACGACGGCGATGGCGACGACTCCCGGACCTGTGCTCATGATCGCCAGGCTATGGCAGGAACCGTGCGCACAGGGTCAGTTCCGCCACTGTCGGCCGGATCCCGCCGCTGCGAGCGTGGAACCCATGAGCAAGCAGAACACCACCCTCGCCACCGCCACCGCCACCGCCACCGCCACCGCCCCCATCCCCGCTCCCGTCACCGTCATCGGCCTCGGCCAGATGGGCGCCGCCCTCGCCGCCGCGCTCCTCGCCGCCGGCCACCCCACCACCGTCTGGAACCGCACCGCGGAGAAGGCCGATCCCCTCGTCGCCCGGGGAGCGGTCCGCGCCCCGGGCGTCGCCGAGGCCGTCGCGGGCGCCGAGCTCGTCCTGGTCTGCGTCCTCGACTACCCGGCCGTGCGCGAGCTGCTCGCCCCCGCGGCCGGGGCGCTGCGCGGCAAGGTCCTCGTGAACCTCACCTCGGGCTCGCCCGAGCAGGCCCGCGCGGAGGCGGAGTGGGCGGCGGAGCACGGCATCGGCTACCTGGACGGCGGGATCATGACGACCCCGCCCGGCATCGGCGACAGCGCCAACATGATCCTCTACTCGGGCGCGCCGGAGCTCCTCGCCGCGCACCGACCGGCCCTGGCCGTGCTCGGGGACCCGGTCGACCTCGGCGCCGACGCCGGACTCGCCTCGCTCTACGACGCCGGGCTGCTGGGCCTCATGTGGTCGGTGTTCGGCGGCTGGCTGCACGCGACGGCCCTCGCGGGCGCGGACGGGGTGAGCGCCGCGCGGTTCACGGAGGTCTCGAACCGCTGGCTGAAGACCGTCTCCTGGTTCATGAGCGGCTACGCCGAGCAGATCGACGCGGGGGAGTACCCGGGAGACGACGCCACCATCGACGTGCAGGTGGCGGCCATCGGGCACCTGCTGCACGCGGGGGAGGCGCGGGGTGTGGACGGGCGGCTGCCGCGCCTGCACCTGGACCTGATGCGCTCGGCGGTGGAGGCGGGTCACGGCGGCGACAGCTACGCACGCCTCATCGAGGCATTCCGGAAATAACGCCCGAAGCTTACCGAAGCAGAACAAAAGCCGAAGGACCGTCTCTCCCCCGAGGAGTGACGGCCCTTCGGCTCACGTGGTGCGTCGGATCAGAGGATCCGGACGGCGCCCGACGGGGTGTCCCAGTCGAGCGAGCGCTCGACGACGCCCGTGGACGGGTTCTGCGCGCCGACGTACTTGCCGCCGCCGACGTAGATGGCGACGTGGTACGAGCCGCTGCGGCTGCCCCAGTACAGGACGTCGCCCGGCTGGAGGTTGCTCAGCGAGACGGAGGTGCCGCGGCTCGACTGGTCGCCGGAGATGCGCGGCAGGTCGATGCCGGCCTGGGCGTAGGCGGCCTGGACGAGGCCGGAGCAGTCCCAGGAGTTGGGGCCGGTGCCGCCCATGACGTACGCGTCGCCGATCTGGGCGCGCGCGAAGGCCACGATCGCGGCGGCGGTGCCGGAGGGGGCCTGCGTCTCGGTGCTGCTGCCCGTGGACGAGCCGCTGTCCGAGGAGGAACCGGTGGAGCCGGAGTCCGAGACGCCGGAGCCCGACGAGCTGTTGCTCGTGGAGGTGGTGGAGAGCTGGGTGCGCGCGGCGTCGCGGGAGGCGCGCTCCTCGGCGTCCTTGCGCTCCTGCTCGGCCTGAGCCTTGGCCTCGGCCTCGGCGCGGGCCTTCTCGGCGCGCTCGGCCTCGGCCTTGCGGTCCGCCTCGGCCTTGGCCTTCTTGGCCTCCTTGGCGGCCTTCTGCAGGGCCGCGTTCTCCTGGGCCTGGAGGCTCTGGTCGAGGGCCTCCTGCTGGGACGTCTCGGCCGAGGCGGCGACGGCGCTCGCCAGGCCCGCGGTGTCGAGGGATCCGAGCGTGGGCATTTCGATGGTCTCGGTCACCGGCTCGGCAGACGCCGGCCCGGCAGCACCGGCCACCGCGATGGTGCCGAGGACGCCACCGGCAACTCCTGCGCGGAGCGCGAGCTTCGAGGCGCTGCGGCGGGGCTTCCGGTGGCTGGGTATGTGAGCGGTGTGGGACATGGGAACAACCGCTATCAGGGCTTGGTGGTTCCCTTCAAGAAACGTGGGCTGCGCCACAGTTGCGTGGGGAGTGGCCGAATCCGCTTCTCTGGCGCCCTTATTGACGCCGTAACGGGCAAATCGGGCACGCGTCATCGCGCCCTTGATCATGCGTTTTCAATAAAACGTCCGAATTGCCCGTCACTTACCACCTCTTCACGTCTGTGGCCAAGCCCCGTTTCCTCGGACCCTCGTGGGACGTGACGCAGGTCACAGGCGAGCTCGTGAACGGGTGCACGCGTCCACCTCCGTACGCGGGACCCCCCGACCGGGCGACGACGGCTTCCTTTATCACCTTGATCCATCCCATCGCCAATTTGCCTGTATGGGCCATGGCTTGATAGTGCGGCACCCCCTCCGAGCAGCGACTTCCGGTACGGATGTCACATCTGGTGATCACCTGGGCGCTTCGCGCAACAAGATCACCCCTCATCCGGCTTCATGATCCTTCGTCAGGTGGTGGAGATCACAAACTCGTTGCTGTACCCCGTGTCGCAGATCACAGAGGGGCGGGCATAAGATGCGGGGCAGCCGGGCTTGTGAACTGCCTCACATGGGGGCGATCTTTCACGGTCCGGCCGTGCGATCCAACGGTCAAGGACGACTGGAAGGAGCGAGGAGCGTGAATGCGTACGCGCCCGTCCTCGTGCTCGGTGCCCTGGGTGCGGGGTTTGCGATCTTCTCCGTGGTCATGGCCACGCTTATCGGGCCAAAGCGGTACAACAGGGCAAAGCTTGAGGCGTACGAGTGCGGCATCGAGCCGACACCCACGCCCGTCGGAGGCGGCCGCTTCCCGATCAAGTACTACCTGACGGCGATGCTCTTCATCGTCTTCGACATCGAGATCGTCTTCCTCTACCCCTGGGCCGTCACCTTCGACGCCCTGGGGCTTTTCGGGCTCGTGGAGATGCTGCTCTTCGTGCTCACCGTCTTCGTCGCCTACGCCTACGTGTGGCGTCGCGGCGGCCTGGAATGGGACTGAGGGGCTGAGGGGCACCTATGGGACTCGAAGAGAAACTCCCGAGCGGCTTTCTGCTGACGACGGTCGAACAGGCCGCGGGCTGGGTGCGCAAGGCGTCCGTGTTCCCCGCGACCTTCGGCCTCGCCTGCTGCGCCATCGAGATGATGACCACCGGCGCCGGCCGGTACGACCTGGCCCGCTTCGGCATGGAGGTCTTCCGCGGATCGCCGCGCCAGGCCGACCTCATGATCGTCGCCGGCCGCGTCAGCCAGAAGATGGCGCCCGTACTGCGGCAGGTCTACGACCAGATGCCCAACCCCAAGTGGGTCATCTCCATGGGCGTCTGCGCCTCCTCGGGCGGCATGTTCAACAACTACGCGATCGTGCAGGGCGTCGACCACATCGTGCCCGTCGACATCTACCTGCCCGGCTGCCCGCCGCGGCCGGAGATGCTCCTCGACGCGATTCTCAAGCTCCACCAGAAGATCCAGACCTCCAAGCTCGGCGTGAACGCCGAGGAGGCGGCGCGCGAGGCGGAGGAGGCGGCGCTCAAGGCGCTGCCGACCATCGAATTGAAGGGTCTGCTCCGGTGAGTGACGAGACACCCAACCCCGAGAAGGAGCTGAGCGAGCAGAACCTGCCGGGTCAGCGCGGGGAGCACGGCGAGGAGGTACGCCTCCAGCGTGGCATGTTCGGCGCCAACAACGGCGGCGACACGTCCGGATACAGCGGCCTCGTCCGCTCGGTCCGCCTCCCCGGCCCGGCCAACCGCCCCTACGGCGGCTGGTTCGACGAGGTCGCCGACGAACTCGAAGGCGCGCTGGAGGAGCAGGGACTGCTCCCCGCCAACGCCATCGAGAGGACGGTCGTCGACCGCGACGAGCTCACGTTCCACATCGAGCGCGAGCACCTCGTCCGGGTCGCCCGGACCCTGCGCGACGACCCGGCACTCCGCTTCGAGCTCTGTACCGGCGTCTCCGGCGTCCACTACCCGGGCGACAAGGGCCGCGAGCTGCACGCCGTCTACCACCTGCGCTCGCTCACCCACGGCCGGCTGATCCGCCTGGAGGTCTCGGCGCCCGACGCCGACCCGCGCATTCCGTCCCTCGTCGCCGTCTACCCGACGAACGACTGGCACGAGCGCGAGACGTACGACTTCTTCGGCATCGTCTTCGACGGCCACCCCGCCCTCACCCGGATCATGATGCCGGACGACTGGCAGGGCCACCCGCAGCGCAAGGACTATCCCCTCGGCGGCATCGCCGTCGAGTACAAGGGCGCCCAGATCCCGGCTCCGGACCAGCGGAGGTCGTACTCGTGAGCACTTCCCACGCGTCTCCCCGCGAGACGACAGAAGGCGCCGTCTACACGGTGACCGGCGGCGACTGGGAAGAGGTCGTCCAGTCCGCCGCCAAGGCCGACGACGAGCGCATCATCGTCAACATGGGCCCGCAGCACCCGTCCACCCACGGCGTGCTCCGGCTCATCCTGGAGATCGACGGCGAGACCGTCACCGAGGCCCGCTGCGGCATCGGCTACCTCCACACCGGCATCGAGAAGAACCTCGAATACCGGACCTGGACGCAGGGCACCACCTTCGTCACGCGCATGGACTACCTCACCTCGTTCTACAACGAGACGGCGTACTGCCTCGGCGTCGAGAAGCTCCTCGGCATCACCGACCAGATCCCGGACCGGGCGAGCATCATCCGCGTCCTGCTCATGGAGCTCAACCGGCTCTCCTCCCACCTGGTGTGCATCGCCACCGGCGGCATGGAGCTCGGCGCCACCACGATCATGATCTACGGCTTCCGGGACCGCGAGATGATCCTGGACCTGTACGAGCTGATCACCGGCCTGCGCATGAACCACGCGTTCATCCGCCCCGGCGGCCTCGCCCAGGACCTGCCGCCCGGCGCCGTCGACGCCGTCCGCGAGTTCGTGAAGACCATGAAGAAGAACCTGCCGGAGTACGACAAGCTCGCCACCGGCAACCCCATCTTCAAGGCCCGCATGCAGGACGTCGGCTACCTCGACCTGACCGGTTGCATGGCCCTCGGCGCCACCGGCCCGATCCTGCGCTCCGCCGGCCTCCCGCACGACCTGCGCAAGACCGACCCGTACTGCGGCTACGAGAACTACGAGTTCGACGTCCCGACCGCCGACACCTGCGACTCCTACGGACGCTTCCTCGTCCGCCTGGAGGAGATGCGGCAGTCGCTGCGGATCGTCGAGCAGTGCCTCGACCGCCTCGCCCCGGGACCGGTCATGGTCGGCGACAAGAAGATCGCCTGGCCCGCGCAGCTCGCCCTCGGCCCCGACGGCCTCGGCAACTCCCTCGACCACATCAAGAAGATCATGGGCACCTCCATGGAGGCCCTGATCCACCACTTCAAGCTGGTCACCGAGGGCTTCCGGGTCCCCGCGGGACAGGCCTACGCGGCCGTCGAGTCGCCCAAGGGCGAACTGGGCGTGCACGTCGTCTCCGACGGCGGCACCCGCCCCTTCCGGGTCCACTTCCGCGACCCGTCCTTCACCAACCTCCAGGCCATGGCCGCGATGTGCGAGGGCGGCCAGGTCGCCGACGTCATCGTCGCCGTCGCCTCCATCGACCCCGTGATGGGAGGCGTCGACCGATGACGGAGAACGTCAGCCTGGGGATGCCCCAGCTCCCCGCCCCCGCCTACCCGGCCGAGGTCCACGCGCGCCTGACGGAGGACGCGAAGGCGATCATCGCCCGCTACCCCGACTCCCGCTCCGCGCTCCTGCCGATGCTGCACCTCGTGCAGTCGGAGGAGGGCCACGTGACCCGTACCGGCATGCGGTTCTGCGCCGACCTCCTCGGCCTGACCACCGCCGAGGTCACCGCCGTCGCCACCTTCTACACGATGTACCGGCGCAAGCCCTCCGGCGACTACCAGGTCGGCGTCTGTACGAACACGCTCTGCGCGGTCATGGGCGGCGACGCCATCTTCGAGGAGCTCAAGCAGCACCTCGGCGTCGGGAACGACGAGACGACGGACGACGGCAAGATCACGCTCGAACACATCGAGTGCAACGCCGCCTGCGACTTCGCACCCGTCGTGATGGTCAACTGGGAGTTCTTCGACAACCAGACCCCGGCCTCCGCCAAGAAGATGGTGGACGACCTGCGGGCCGGACGGACCGTCGAACCCACCCGCGGAGCCCCGCTCTGCACCTTCAAGGAGACCGCGCGCATCCTCGCGGGCTTCCCCGACGAGCGCCCCGGCGCCGTCGAGGCCACCGGCGGAGCCGGCCCGGCCTCCCTCGTCGGCCTGCGCCTCGCCAAGGGCGAGGCGCCCCACCACCGAATCGTTCACCCGCGCGGTGAGGCAACCCGTCAGGAGGGGGAGTGATGACCTTGGCGGCCGAGATCGACAACAACAACAGCCCCGAGAAGCTTCTCGCCCCCGTCCTCTCCGCCTTCTGGGACCAGCCCAACTCCTGGACCCTGGAGACCTACGAGCGGCACGAGGGATACCAGGGCCTGAAGCGGGCCCTCGCGATGACCCCCGACGACCTCATCGCGTACGTCAAGGAATCCGGGCTCCGCGGTCGCGGCGGCGCCGGCTTCCCCACCGGCATGAAGTGGCAGTTCATCCCGCAGGGCGACGGCAAGCCCCACTACCTCGTCGTCAACGCCGACGAGTCCGAGCCCGGCACCTGCAAGGACATCCCGCTCCTCTTCGCCAACCCGCACTCCCTCATCGAGGGAATGATCATCGCCTGCTACGCGATCCGCTCCGAGCACGCGTTCATCTATCTCCGCGGCGAGGTCGTGCCCGTCCTGCGCCGCCTCCACGAGGCCGTCCGCGAGGCCTACGCCGCCGGCTACCTCGGCCAGGACATCCTCGGCAGCGGACTGAACCTCGAACTCACCGTGCACGCCGGCGCCGGCGCGTACATCTGCGGCGAGGAGACCGCCCTCCTCGACTCGCTCGAAGGCCGTCGCGGCCAGCCCCGGCTGCGACCCCCCTTCCCCGCGGTCGCCGGTCTGTACGCCTGCCCCACTGTCGTGAACAACGTCGAGTCCATCGCGTCCGTTCCCGCGATCCTCCACCGCGGCAAGGAGTGGTTCACCTCGATGGGCAGCGAGAAGTCCCCGGGCTTCACGCTCTACTCGCTCAGCGGGCACGTCGTCTCCCCCGGCCAGTACGAGGCCCCCCTCGGCATCACGCTGCGCCAGCTCCTCGACATGAGCGGCGGCATGCGGCCGGGCCACCGCCTCAAGTTCTGGACCCCCGGCGGCTCCTCCACCCCCATGTTCACCGAGGAGCACCTCGACGTGCCCCTCGACTACGAGGGCGTCGGCGCCGCCGGATCCATGCTCGGCACCAAGGCCCTCCAGTGCTTCGACGAGACCACCTGCGTCGTCCGGGCCGTCACCCGCTGGACCGAGTTCTACGCCCACGAGTCCTGCGGCAAGTGCACGCCCTGCCGCGAAGGCACGTACTGGCTCGTCCAGTTGCTCCGCGACATCGAAGCCGGCAAGGGGCAGATGTCCGACCTCGACAAGCTCAACGACATCGCCGACAACATCAACGGCAAGTCGTTCTGCGCCCTCGGCGACGGCGCCGCCTCGCCGATCTTCTCCTCGCTGAAGTACTTCCGCGCGGAGTACGAGCAGCACATCACGGGCAAGGGCTGCCCCTTCGACCCCGCCAGGTCGACCGTCTGGGCCGACCGGCGCGCAGACCACACGGAGGTGAACGCATGACAGTCACCACGTCTGCCCCCTCCGGGGGCGGCGAGGCGGCGCTCCCGCCCCAGGACCTCGTCACGCTGACCATCGACGGCGTCGAGATCTCCGTCCCCAAGGGGACGCTGGTCATCCGCGCCGCCGAACAGCTCGGCATCGAGATCCCGCGCTTCTGCGACCACCCGCTCCTCGACCCCGCCGGCGCCTGCCGCCAGTGCATCGTCGAGGTCGAGGGCCAGCGCAAGCCCATGGCGTCCTGCACCATCACCTGCACCGACGGCATGGTGGTGAAGTCGCAGCTGACCAGCCCGGTCGCCGAGAAGGCCCAGCACGGCGTGATGGAGCTGCTCCTCGTCAACCACCCGCTGGACTGCCCGGTCTGCGACAAGGGCGGCGAATGCCCCCTGCAGAACCAGGCCATGTCCCACGGCCAGTCCGAATCCCGCTTCGACGGCGTCAAGCGCACCTACGAGAAGCCCGTAGCGATCTCCACCCAGGTGCTCCTCGACCGCGAGCGCTGCGTGCTCTGCGCCCGCTGCACCCGCTTCTCCAACCAGGTCGCGGGCGACCCGATGATCGAGCTGATCGAGCGCGGCGCGCTCCAGCAGGTCGGCACCGGCGAGGGCGACCCCTTCGAGTCGTACTTCTCCGGCAACACCATCCAGATCTGCCCGGTCGGCGCCCTCACCTCGGCCGCCTACCGCTTCCGCTCCCGCCCCTTCGACCTGGTCTCCTCGCCGTCCGTCTGCGAGCAGTGCGCCGGCGGCTGCGCCACCCGCACCGACCACCGGCGCGGCAAGGTCATGCGGAAGCTCGCCGCCGAGGACCCCGAGGTCAACGAGGAGTGGATCTGCGACAAGGGCCGCTTCGGCTTCCGGTACGCGCAGCAGCGCGACCGGCTCACCACCCCGCTCGTGCGGAACCAGGAGACCGGTGAGCTCGAAACCGCCTCCTGGCCCGAGGCCCTGGAGGCCGCCGCACGCGGCCTTGTCCGCGGCCGGACCGGCGTCCTCGCCGGCGGCCGGCTGACCGTCGAGGACTCCTACGCGTACGCCAAGTTCGCCCGGGTCGCCCTCGACACCAACGACGTCGACTTCCGGGCCCGGGTCCACTCCGGCGAGGAGGCCGACTTCCTCGCCTCCGCCGTCGCGGGGCGGGGCAGGGACCTGGACGGCACGGGCGTCACGTACACCTCGCTCGAAGCCGCCCCGGCCGTCCTCCTCGTCGGCCTGGAGTCCGAGGAGGAAGCCCCCGGCGTCTTCCTGCGGCTCCGCAAGGCCTGGCGCAAGCACGGGCAGAAGACCTACGCCGTCGCCTCCCACGCGACCCGCGGCCTGGACAAGGCGGGCGGCACCCTGCTGCCCGCCGCACCCGGCACCGAGACCGAGTGGCTCGACGCCCTCACCTCCCGGGTCGGCCTCGAAGGCGACGGACTCGCCGCCGCCGAGGCCCTCCGCCTGGACGGCTCCGTCATCGCCGTCGGCGAGCGCCTCGCGGGCGTGCCCGGCGCGCTCACCGCCGCCCTGCGCGCGTCGGCCGCCACCGGCGCCCGGCTCGTCTGGATCCCGCGCCGCTCCGGCGAACGCGGAGCGGTGGAGGCGGGCGCGATCCCGACCCTGCTGCCCGGCGGCCGGCCCGCGACCGACCCGCGCGCGCGGGAGGAGGTCGCCGCCGCCTGGGGCGTCCGCGAACTCCCGCACCGCTACGGCCGCGACACCGGCCAGATCCTGGAGGCCGCGGCCACCGGCGAACTCGCCGCCCTGCTCGTCGCCGGCGTCGAGGTCAACGACCTGCCCGACCCGGCACGCGCGCGTGCCGCGCTCGACGAGGCCTTCGTGGTCTCGCTCGAACTGCGGCCGAGCGAGGTCACCGACCGCGCCGACGTCGTCCTGCCGGTCGCCGCCGTCGCCGAGAAGCCCGGCACCTTCCTCAACTGGGAGGGCAGGGCACGCCTCTTCGAGGCCGCGCTCAAGCCCGAGCAGATGACCAGGCCGCTCGCCCCGGCCGACGCGCGCGTGCTCCACATGCTCGCCGACGCCATGGACGCCCACCTGGCCCTGCCCGACCTGCGGTCCGCACGGCGCGAGCTGGACCGGCTCGGCCGCTGGACCGAGGAGCGGGCCTCCGAGCCCTCCGAGCCCGGTCAGGCCGCGCCCCGGCCCGGCGACGGCGAGGCCGTCCTCGCCGGACACCGGCTGCTCCTCGACCTCGGCCGCCTCCAGGAGGGCGACACCGCCCTGGCCGGCACCCGCCACGCGGCGGTCGCCCGGCTCTCGGCCGCCACCGCCGCCGACACCGGAGTCAAGGACGGCGACACCCTGGAGGTCACAGGACCGGCCGGCTCCGTCACCTTCCCCCTCCAGGTCACCGAGATGCCCGACCGCGTGGTCTGGCTCCCGCTGAACTCGGCCGGCGCGGGCGTCTACTCCGACACCGGCGCCCACCCCGGCGACCTGGTCCGCATCGGCGCGGCCGCCACGACGGAGGTCCAGGAATGAACACCGTCCTCGCCGCCGAAGACCTGTCCATGTTCGGCACGGACCCCTGGTGGCTCGTCGCGATCAAGGCCGTCTTCTGCTTCGCCTTCCTGATGATCACCGTGCTCTTCTCCATCGTGTGGGAGCGCAAGGTCGTCGCCTGGATGCAGCTGCGCATCGGCCCCAACCGGCACGGCCCCTGGGGCCTCCTCCAGTCCCTCGCGGACGGCATCAAGCTGATGCTCAAGGAGGACCTGGTCGTCAAGAAGGCCGACAAGGTCGTCTACATCCTCGCGCCGATCATCGCCGCCGCCCCCGCGTTCATGGCCATCGCCGTGATCCCCTTCGGCCCGGCGGGCAACGAGGTCTCGATCTTCGGCCACCGCACGGCGATGCAGCTGACCGACCTGCCGATCGCGATGCTGTACGTCCTCGCGATCGCCTCCGTCGGCATCTACGGCATCGTCCTCGCCGGCTGGTCCTCCGGCTCCACGTACCCGCTCCTCGGCGGCCTGCGGTCCTGCGCGCAGATGATCTCGTACGAGATCGCCATGGGCGCGGCCTTCGCCTCCGTCTTCCTCTACTCCGGGTCGATGTCGACCTCGGCGATCGTCGAGGCGCAGGCGGACCGCTGGTTCGTCATCCTGCTGCCGGTCTCGTTCATCATCTACATCGTCACGATGGTCGGCGAGACCAACCGCGCCCCCTTCGACATGCCGGAGTCCGAGGGCGACCTCGTCGGCGGCTTCAACACCGAGTACTCGTCCATCAAGTTCGCGATGTTCATGCTCGCCGAGTACGTGAACATGGTGACGGTCTCGGCCGTGTCGGTGACGCTCTTCCTGGGCGGCTGGCGGGCCCCGTACCCGATCTCCACCTTCTGGGAGGGCGCGAACCACGGCTGGTGGCCGATGCTCTGGTTCGTCCTCAAGGTGCAGCTGCTCCTCTTCTTCTTCATCTGGCTCCGCGGCACCCTGCCGCGCGTCCGCTACGACCAGCTGATGAAGCTCGGATGGAAGGTCCTCATCCCGGTCTCCGTGGTGTGGCTCATGCTCGTCGCCACCGTCCGGGCCCTGCGGAACGAGAACATCGCCTTCTCCAACATCGTCCTGTACGTGGCCGGTGTCGTCCTCGGACTGCTGCTGCTGTCCTTCCTCTTCGACACGTTCCGCGACAGGAAGGCGAAGGCCGAGGCGGAGGCCCCCGAGGACGCGCGGACCTTCGACCCGATGGCCGGAGGCTTCCCCGTACCGCCCAAGCCCGGACAGTCCCTGCCGCCCGTGCCCCGGCGCAGGCCGCGGCGCGAGGGGGACCTCGTTGTCAGTGGCGCCTCCGATACTGCTACTGCGAGTGAGGGAAAGGAGACGGACGGTGTCTGACTTCCAGAATCCGGTGGCCGGCTTCGGCGTGACCTTCAAGGCCATGTTCAAGAAGCGGTTGACCGAGCAGTACCCGGAGCAGCAGAAGACGACGGCGCCCCGCTTCCACGGCCGGCACCAGCTCAACCGTCACCCCGACGGTCTGGAGAAGTGCGTCGGCTGCGAGTTGTGCGCCTGGGCCTGTCCCGCCGACGCCATCTACGTCGAGGGCGCGGACAACACCGAGGAGGAGCGCTACTCGCCCGGCGAGCGCTACGGCCGCGTCTATCAGATCAACTACGCCCGCTGCATCCTGTGCGGGCTGTGCATCGAGGCCTGCCCCACACGCGCGCTGACGATGACCAACGAGTTCGAACTGGCCGACTCCTCCCGCGAGAACCTGATCTACACCAAGGAGCAGCTCCTCGCGGGCCTGGAGGAGACCATGGTCGACTCGCCGCACGCGATCTTCCCCGGCATGACCGAGCAGGACTACTACCGGGGCCTCGTCACCGAGGCTGCGCCCGGGACCGTCCAGCAGGTCGCCGTCTCCAAGGGCGAGCAGGGCGAGCCGGAGGGGGCGGACGCATGAGCGCCAACCTCGCGGCGTACACCACGTCGAGCGGCGAGGCCTTCCAGTTCTGGGTCCTCGGCACCGTCGCCGTCGCCGGCGCCCTCGCCACGATCCTGATGAAGAAGGCCATGCACAGCGCGCTGTCGCTGGCCGGCACGATGATCATCCTGGCGGTCTTCTACCTCGCCAACGGCGCGTACTTCCTCGGCATCGTCCAGATCGTCGTCTACACCGGCGCGATCATGATGCTCTTCCTCTTCATCGTCATGCTGGTCGGCGTCACGGCCGCGGACTCCCTGAAGGAGACCATCAAGGGCCAGCGCTGGTGGGCCGCGGCCTGCGGCCTCGGCTTCGGCGTCCTGCTGATCGCCGGCATCGGCCAGGCCTCGCTCACCGAGTTCAACGGCCTCGGCGCGGCCAACTCCGCGCGCGGCGGAAACGTCGAGGGCCTCGCCGCCCTCATCTTCACCAAGTACGTCTTCGCCTTCGAGATCACCGGCGCGCTCCTCATCACCGCCGCCGTCGGCGCGATGGTGCTCACCCACCGCGAGCGCACCGAGCCGGCCCGCACCCAGCGCGAGCTCTCCGAGCAGCGCGTCCGCCAGGGCACGCACGTGCCGCCGCTGCCCGCACCCGGCGTCTACGCCCGGCACAACGCCGTGGACGTCGCCGGTCTGCTGCCCGACGGCTCCCCGTCGGAGCTCACCGTCATGCAGACCCTGCGCAAGCGGGGCCAGATCCGGGACGTGTCCAGCGAGGCGCTGGCCGACCTCAAGGCCCTGGAGCAGCGCTCCGAGGAGCGCCTCGGCCGGGACCGGGACGAAGAGGAGGCCACCCGGTGAACCCCGTCAACTACCTGTACCTCTCGGCCCTGCTGTTCACCATCGGTGCGGCCGGGGTACCGATCCGGCGCAACGCGATCGTCGTCTTCATGTGTGTCGAGCTGATGCTCAACGCCTGCAACCTCGCGTTCGTCACCTTCTCCCGCATGCACGGAAACCTCGACGGCCAGATCATCGCGTTCTTCACGATGGTCGTCGCCGCCGCGGAGGTCGTCGTCGGGCTCGCGATCATCGTGTCCGTCTTCCGTGCCCGCCACTCGGCCTCGGTCGACGACGCCAGCCTGATGAAGCTGTGAGGGGCTGACCCGTGGAAAATCTCATTGCGCTGCTCGTCGGGGTGCCCCTGCTCGGCGCCGCGGTCCTGCTCTGCGGCGGCCGGCGGCTCGACAAGTCCGGGCACTGGCTCGGCACCCTGCTCGCGGCCGTCACCTTCGTCATCGGCCTGGCGCTCTTCGCCGACATGCTCGGCAAGAGCGCCGACGACCGGGCGCTGCACCAGTCGCTGTACACCTGGATCCCGGTGGAGGGCTTCCAGGCGGACATCGCCTTCCAGCTCGACCAGCTGTCGATGACCTTCGTCCTGCTGATCAGCGGGGTCGGCACGCTCATCCACGTGTACTCCATCGGCTACATGGAGCACGACGAGCGCCGCCGCCGCTTCTTCGGCTACCTCAACCTGTTCGTCGCGGCGATGCTCCTGCTCGTCCTCGCCGACAACTACCTGCTCCTGTACTTCGGCTGGGAGGGCGTCGGCCTCGCCTCGTACCTCCTGATCGGCTTCTGGCAGCACAAGCCCAGCGCGGCCACCGCCGCGAAGAAGGCCTTCCTGGTCAACCGGGTCGGCGACATGGGCCTGTCGATCGCCATCATGATCATGTTCACCACCTTCGGGACCTTCGCCTTCGGGCCGGTCCTGGCGTCGACCGGCGAGGCGTCCCAGGGGACGCTGACCGCGATCGGCCTGATGCTGCTCCTCGCGGCCTGCGGCAAGTCGGCCCAGGTGCCGCTGCAGTCCTGGCTCGGGGACGCGATGGAGGGCCCGACCCCGGTCTCGGCCCTCATCCACGCGGCCACGATGGTGACCGCCGGTGTCTATCTGATCGTCCGCTCCGCCGACATCTTCAACGCGGCGCCGGACGCGCAGCTCGTCGTCACCGTCGTCGGCGCGGTCACGCTCCTCTTCGGTGCGATCGTCGGTTGCGCCAAGGACGACATCAAGAAGGCGCTGGCCGGTTCGACGATGTCGCAGATCGGCTACATGATCCTGGCGGCCGGCCTCGGCCCCATCGGCTACGTCTTCGCGATCATGCACCTCGTGACGCACGGCTTCTTCAAGGCCGGGCTGTTCCTCGGCGCCGGTTCGGTCATGCACGGCATGAACGACGAGGTCGACATGAGGAAGTACGGCGGCCTGCGGAAGTACATGCCGGTCACCTTCGTCACCTTCGGCCTCGGCTACCTCGCGATCATCGGCTTCCCCGGTCTGTCCGGCTTCTTCTCCAAGGACAAGATCATCGAGGCGGCCTTCGCGAAGGGCGGCACCGAGGGCTGGATCCTCGGCTCGGTCACCCTCCTCGGCGCGGCCATCACCGCGTACTACATGACCCGCGTGATGCTGATGACCTTCTTCGGCGAGAAGCGCTGGCAGGACGACGAGAACGGCAACCCGCCGCACCCGCACGAGTCGCCCAAGTCCATGACGATCCCGATGATCCTGCTGGCCATCGGCTCGGTCGCCGCAGGCGCCTACTTCGAGTTCGCCGGGTTCGTCGAGTGGCTGGAGCCGGTCACCGGCTTCGCCCACGGCCACTCGCCGCTCAGCGCCGCGACCGTCACCACCGCCACCGTCGCCGTCATGGTGATCGGCGTCGGCCTCGCCTGGCTCCAGTACGGGCGCCGGCCCGTCCCGGTGGTCGCCCCGCGCGGCTCGCTCCTCACCCGGGCCGCCCGCCGCGACCTGCTCCAGGACGACTTCAACCACGCCGTCTTCGTCACCGGCGGCACGCACCTCACCCGCTCGCTCGTCTACGTCGACCACTCCCTGGTCGACGGCGTCGTCAACGGCACCGCGGCCGCCGTCGGCGGACTCTCCGGCCGGCTGCGCAAGCTCCAGAACGGCTACGCCCGCACGTACGCGGTCTCCATGTTCGGAGGTACTGCGGTGCTGATCGCCGCGACCCTGCTGATGAGGGCGGTGTAACTCCCATGTCTCTCCCGCTCCTTACGCTGACGGCAGCGGTGCCGGCGGCCGGTGCGATCCTCACCGCCGCCGTCCCCGCCGCCCGTCGCACCGCCGCCAAATGGCTGGCGCTGCTCGTCTCGCTCGCCACGCTCGTGCTCGCCGCCGTCGTCTTCGTACGGTTCGAGCCCGGCGGCGATCGGTACCAGTTGACCGAGTCCCACGCCTGGATCAAGGACTTCGGCGTCCGCTACGAACTCGGCGTGGACGGCATCGGGGTGGCGCTCATCGCGCTCACCGCCCTGCTGATCCCCTTCATCATCCTGGCGGGCTGGCACGACGCCGACCCCCTGGAGACCAAGTCCTCGCGCTGGCGCCCGACCCAGGGCTTCTTCGCCCTGATCCTCATGGTCGAGGCGATGGTGATCCTCTCCTTCGAGGCCACCGACGTCTTCCTCTTCTACGTCCTCTTCGAAGCCATGCTCATCCCGATGTACTTCCTCATCGGCGGCTTCGGCGACCGGGCGCACTCGGGCTCCGACGAGAACGCGGCGGCCCAGCGCTCGTACGCGGCCGTCAAGTTCCTGCTCTACAACCTGGTCGGCGGCCTCATCATGCTGGCCGCGGTCATCGGGCTGTACGTGGTCGCGGGGAACTTCTCGCTCACCGAGATCGCCGAGGCCAGGGCCAACGGCTCGCTCGACATGGCGACCAACACCGAGCGGCTGCTCTTCCTCGGCTTCTTCTTCGCCTTCGCGGTGAAGGCGCCGCTCTGGCCGCTGCACACCTGGCTGCCGAACGCGATGGGGGAGGCGACCGCCCCGGTCGCCGTCCTCATCACCGCCGTCGTCGACAAGGTCGGCACCTTCGCGATGCTCCGCTTCTGCCTCGGGCTCTTCCCCGAGGCCTCGAAGTGGGCCACCCCGGCGATCATCGTCCTCGCGCTCATCAGCATCGTGTACGGGGCGCTGCTCGCCGTCGGCCAGCGGGACATCAAGCGTCTTGTCGCCTACGCGTCGATCTCGCACTTCGGCTTCATCATCCTGGGCATCTTCGCGATGACCACCCAGGGCCAAACCGGTGCCACGCTCTACATGGTCAACCACGGCATCTCGACGGCCGCGCTGATGCTCGTCGCCGGCTTCCTGATCTCCCGGCGCGGCTCGCGGCTCATCGCCGACTACGGCGGTGTGCAGAAGGTCGCCCCGGTGCTCGCCGGCACCTTCCTCATCGGCGGTCTCGCGACCCTGTCGCTGCCCGGACTCGCGCCGTTCGTCAGCGAGTTCCTGGTCCTGGTCGGCACCTACGCCCGGTACCCGGTGGCCGGCGTCATCGCCACCACCGGCATCGTCCTCGCCGCGCTCTACGTCCTCGTCCTGTACCAGCGGACGATGACCGGGCCGGTGAAGGAGGAGGTGCGCGAGCTGCCCGACCTGCGGGTGCGCGAGCTGGCGGTGGTCGTCCCGCTGATCGCCGTCCTGATCTTCCTCGGCGTCTTCCCGAAGCCGCTGACGGACATCGTCAACCCGGCGGTCCAGCACACCATGTCCGACGTCCAGCAGAAGGACCCCCAGCCCACCGTGCCCAACGTGGAGGCCGCCCAGTGAGTACAACGGCTGTCCACAGCCTGTGGACGACGGCGGCGGTCGAGCCGCTGAACAAGATCCCGGCACCGCACATCGAGTACACGCAGCTGTCGCCCGTCCTCATCGTGCTCACCGCCGCGATCCTCAGCGTCCTCGTCGAGGCCTTCGTGCCCCGCAAGGGCCGGTACGTCTCCCAGGTCTTCCTGTCGGTCCTCGCCCTCGCCGCGGCCTTCGCCGCCGTCGTCGGCCTCGCGGCCGGCGGCTACGGCTCCACCAAGGCCCAGATCGCGGCCATGGGCGCCATCGCCGTCGACGGACCCGCCCTCTTCCTCCAGGGCACCATTCTCCTCGCCTCGATCGTGTCGGTCTTCACCTTCGCCGAGCGCCGGCTCGACCCGGCCGACCACGGCCACAAGGTCGACTCCTTCGCCGCCGAGGCCGCCGCCGTCCCCGGCAGCGAGCAGGAGAAGGCGGCCGTCAAGGCCGGGTTCACCACCACCGAGGTCTTCCCGCTCGCGCTCTTCGCGATCGCCGGCATGCTCGTCTTCCCGGCGGCCAACGACCTCCTGACGCTCTTCGTCGCCCTGGAGGTCTTCTCCCTCCCGCTGTACCTGCTCTGCGCCGTCGCCCGCCGCAAGCGGCTGATGTCGCAGGAGGCGGCCGTCAAGTACTTCCTGCTCGGCGCCTTCTCCTCGGCGTTCCTGCTCTTCGGGATCGCCCTGCTCTACGGCTACGCGGGCTCCGTCTCGTACGCCACCATCGCCAACGTCGTCGACGGCACCCTCGCCTCCGTCGACCCGGCGCTCGCCGACACCATGGGCAACGACGCCCTGCTGCTCATCGGCTTCGCCATGGTCCTGGCGGGGCTCCTCTTCAAGGTCGGCGCCGTGCCGTTCCACATGTGGACCCCGGACGTCTACCAGGGCGCCCCGACCCCGGTCACCGGCTTCATGGCCGCCGCGACCAAGGTCGCCGCGTTCGGCGCGCTGCTCCGCCTGCTGTACGTGGTGCTGCCGGGCCTCACCTGGGACTGGCGGCCGGTCATGTGGGGCATCGCGTTCGTCACCATGCTGGGCGGTGCGATCGTCGCCATCACCCAGACCGACATCAAGCGGCTCCTGGCCTACTCGTCCATCGCGCACGCCGGGTTCCTGCTGGCCGGTGTCATCGCCGCCACCCCCGCCGGCATCTCGTCCGTCCTCTTCTACCTGGGGGCGTACTCCTTCGTGACGATCGGCGCGTTCGCCGTCGTCACCCTGGTCAGGGACGCGGGTGGCGAGGCCACCCACCTCTCCAAGTGGGCGGGTCTCGGGCGCCGTTCGCCGCTCGTCGCGGCGGTCTTCGCGGTCTTCCTGCTCGCCTTCGCCGGCATTCCGCTGACCTCCGGCTTCTCCGGGAAGTTCGCGGTCTTCAAGGCGGCGGCGGACGGCGGCGCGGGCGCGCTCGTCGTGGTCGGTGTGCTCTCCTCGGCGATCGCCGCGTTCTTCTACATCCGGGTGATCGTGCTGATGTTCTTCAGCGAGCCGAAGGCGGACGGCCCCACGGTCGCCGTGCCCTCGGCCCTGACGACGCTCACCATCACGGCGGGTGTGGTCGTCACGCTGGTGCTCGGCCTCGCGCCGCAGTACTTCCTGGACCTGGCGAACCAGGCGAGCGTCTTCGTCCGGTAGCCGTGCGCGTGCGTGCGAGGAGGGGCCCGGCTCATCGCGAGCCGGGCCCCTTCCGCATCCGCCGGGGCTGCCGCACGCGGGGGTGACCGGCGGGAGGTGCCCGTGGCATCGTGGAATCCGCCCCGAATGGTCTGTACCACTCACCGGGAGGAAGCGCCACGATGCGCGGCTCGACCGTCTTACCAGGGACTCCCTGCGCCACCCCCAGAGCGGGCGACCCGCCCGTCCACCGCCTGGAACTGCGCCTCCCCGACGACGTGCCCTTCGCCGCCGGAAGCTTCGACGCCGTCGGCCCCCTGTCGCGGGCCGCCTTCCCGCACCGCCACACCTTCTACGAGATCGTCCACGTCACCGCCGGGACCGGCGCCCACGTCGTCGACCTGGCCCGCTGGGAGCTCCGCCCGCCCCACCTGGCCGTGATCGTGCCCGGACAGGTCCACCACTGGGAGGACGCCCGCGGCCTGGACGGCACCGTCGTCCTCTTCACCGAGGAGTTCCTCCTCGACCACCCCGGCGACCGGGACCTGCTGCGCCGCCTCGGCGAGCGCCCCTGGCTCACCCTCGACGGGCCCACCCACGCCCGTACCGCCCGGCTGATGGCCGAACTCGCCGAGGAGTACGGGCACGGCGCCGCCGGCTTCGCGACCGTCCTGCGGTCCCTGCTGCGCGTCCTCCTCGTCCGTACGGCACGACTGCCCGGCCCGGACGGCGGGGCGCCGACCGGCAGGGCCGGGGCCGTCGCCGAGGAGTTCGCCCGCCTCGTCGCCGCCACCGGAGCGGACACGGCCGACGAACGGCCGGCGGCGGCCCGTTCCGTACGGGAGTGCGCCGAGCGGATCGGGGTCACCCCCGGCCACCTCACCGAGGCCGTACGGGCCGCCACCGGCCGCACCCCCGGCGCGCTGCTCCGGGAGGCCCGCACGCGCGAGGCACAACGCCTCCTGATCGGCACGGGACTGACGATCCGCCAGATCGCCGCCCGGGTCGGCTTCGACGATCCCGCCTACTTCTGCCGCTTCTTCCGCCGCGAGACGGGCCACAGCCCGGGGCACTTCCGAAAACACCACGACCGCCGTGTTCCGTCCCTCGAAGTCGACGGCCCGCGGCCCTAGGTTCGTTGCCATCCCCGCCACCCCCGCCCCCGCAGGAGGAGCAGGCATGGACCACGAGACCAGCACCGGACACATCACCCGCAAGGCGGTGCTGCGCGCCGCGCTCGCCGCCGGCATGGCGGCGCCCGCGGTGCTCATGGGCGTCCCCGCGCTCGCCCGCACCCTCACCGCCGGCGAGTCGGCGCCCGCGCTCACCCCGGCGTGCGACGACGGCGACGATCCGACCCCGCCGCAGACCGAGGGCCCGTACTTCAAGCCGAACTCCCCGCTGCGGACCAGCCTGTTGGAGTCCGGCACGGCCGGCGTGCGGCTGACCGTCAGCGGCTATGTCTTCGGCCTCGCCTGCAAACCGATATCGGGCGTCCTGCTCGACTTCTGGCAGGCCGACACCAACGGCGCCTACGACAACTCGGGATTCCGCTTCCGCGGCCACCAGTTCACCGACGCGCAGGGCGCCTTCAAGCTCACCACCATCGTGCCCGGCCTCTACCCGGGCCGCACCCGGCACATCCACGTCAAGCTCCAGGCCCCCGGCAGGCCCGTGCTCACCACCCAGCTGTACTTCCCGGGCGAACCCCGCAACAACACCGACACGATCTTCGACCCGCGGCTGCTCATGACCGTCCGGGACGCGGGCGGGGCCAGGGAGGCCGCCTTCGACTTCGTCCTGAACGTGCCGCAGGACCCCGGCCCGAGCCCCACCCCGACGCCCACGCCCACGGCCACGGGGTCTCCCGGCGGCACCTGGGCCGCCGGGACCGCCTACAAGGCCGGGGACGCCGTCACGTACGGCGGCCTGGGCTACGCGTGCCTCCAGGCACACACGGCCCAGGCCGGCTGGGAGCCGCCGAACGTCCCCGCGCTGTGGCGGGTGCGCTGACGGCCGTACGACTCAGTACGACTGAGTACGACTCGGTACGGCTCAGGCGGAAGGAACGATCCGGCCCCGGACCTCGCCCAGCCCCACCCGCGTGCCGTCCGGGCCCGGCGCCCAGGCCGTCAGCACGACCTCGTCGCCGTCCTCCAGGAACGTCCGCTTGCCACCGGCCAGTTCGATCGCGTCCCGGCCGTTCCAGGTGAGTTCGAGGAGCGAGCCGCGCTGGCCGACCTCGGGCCCGGACACCGTCCCGGAGCCGTACAGGTCGCCCGTGCGCAGCGAGGCGCCGTTCACCGTCATGTGGGCGAGCTGCTGGGCCGCCGTCCAGTACATGGTGGAGAACGGCGGCTCGGCCACGGCCTCGCCGTTGATCTCCACCGTGATCCGCACGTCGAAGCCGCCCGGCTCCTCCTCGGCCGCGTCGTCCAGGTACGGAAGCAGCGGGAAGTCCCGCGCGGGCGGGGCGGTCCTGGCGGCGTCCAGCGCCTCCAGGGGCGTCACCCACGCCGACACCGAGGTCTGGAACGACTTGCCGAGGAACGGGCCCAGCGGCACGTACTCCCAGGCCTGGACGTCCCGCGCCGACCAGTCGTTGAGCAGCGACAGGCCGAAGACGTGCTCCCGGAAGTCGCCGAGCGCGACCGGCTTCCCCAGCTCCGACGGGGCGCCGACGAGGAAGCCGACCTCCGCCTCGATGTCCAGCTTGATCGAGGGCCCGAAGACCGGAGCCGCGTCCGCCGGCGCCTTGCGCTGCCCGGAAGGGCGTACGACATCGGTGCCGGAGACCACGACCGTGCCCGCGCGACCGTGGTAACCGATCGGCAGGTGCTTCCAGTTGGGGGTCAGCGCGTCGCCGTCCGGGCGGAAGATCCGGCCCACGTTCGTCGCGTGGTGCTCGCTCGCGTAGAAGTCGACGTAGTCCGCGACCTCGTACGGCAGGTGCAGCGTCACCGCGTCCAGCGGGTACAGGAGCGGCTCGATGTCCGCCCGGTGCGCGGGCACCGTCACCCAGGCCGTGAGCGCCCGGCGCACATCGCGCCAGGCGGTCCGCCCGGCCGCGAGCAGCGGGTTCAGGCTCGTCCGGGCGAGCAGCGCCGCGTAGGGCGAGCCGAGCGCGTGCGCCGCGGCGCCCGCGTCCAGCACGTACCCGCCGATCCGGACACCGAGCCGGCGCCGCTCGGGCTCGTCGGCGGTGGAGAAGACGCCGTACGGGAGGTTGTGCGGGCCGAAGGGATCGCCCTCGGCCAGGTCGAGCGGGCTGTGCTCGGACATCTGTGCGTGCCTCGCTTTCCACGTGTGTGGGGGACACGTTACGGGGCCTGCCGCCGGGCGCTGATGACATGGATCACACAGAAAGTGCGGCCTCCGTGGGCAACTGTCCGTCTTCGTGCGGTTTATGTGGCCGACGGGGATTGCGCTCGTCCCTGAACCGCGAGAACAGCCCTCCCTCAGGGGCGTTCTCGGCCATACGATCACGGTGGTATCGCGCCGCGTGAAGTGACCGCAGGCGCGCGCCCCGCATGTCTCTCCCCTTCCTGACCAGGAAAAAGGTCCCGCACTGTGAAGATCCGTCGCATCCTCGCGACCGCCGTGGCCGCCGCCGTGACCACCCCGGTCGTCTTCCTCTCCGCCGCGCCCGCCTTCGCCGACACCAAGCCCGGCGGCACGCAGACGCAGAAGCCCGCGTCCGACGAGGCCGACAAGCCCTCGTACGAGGAGCTGGAGAAGGCCGTTGCCGAGGCGGAGGCCAAGCTCAAGGACCTCAAGGCCAAGCGCAAGGCGGCCGTGCAGGACATCAAGGACGACAAGATCGATGAGGCTCTGAAGACCGAGCTCGCCGCGGCCAAGGCCGCCGTCGAGGCCGCGAAGACCGCGAAGGCCACCGCCGACGCGGCGCTCGTCACCGCCGAGGAGGCCCTGGCGAAGCTGAAGGAGACCGGCAGCACCGCCACTCCGGAGGAGATCGCGACGGCCGAGCAGGCCGTCACCGCCGCGAAGACCGCCGCCGAGGCCGCCGCCGCCGGCAAGACCGCCGCCGACCTCCGTCTGACGAACGCGGACACCGCCTACGACGACGCGCGTGTCGCCCTCGCGCGGAAGGTCGGTCTCATCGACGTCGACATCGTGGTGGCCGAGCAGGAGCTCGCCGACGCGGAGGACGCCCTGGCGGCCGCCTTGGAGGAGGGCCTCAGCGACTGCGAGGAGGACGACTCCGTGAAGGTCGCCCTGAGCGGCCCGAAGTCGGTCACCGCCGGCACCAGCGCGATCTTCTCGCTGCGCGTCAGCAACACCTCCGACCGCACCCTCGACCAGGTCGGCGCCCTCGCCTATGCCGCGGCCCTGCCCGACAGCGCCGAGGACATCGACGACGAGAGCGACTTCAAGGAGTACATCTCCATCGAGTGGTCCTCCGCCGACGTCCTGGAGTGGACGAAGGTCACCGAGGAGCACGACGCCATCGAGGTCGGCGACCTGGTCAAGGGCGGCTCCAAGGACGTGAAGCTGCGCCTCACCCTGGAGAGCGACACCCCGGCCGGCCCCGGTGTCGCCTTCGCCGTCGGCGTGTACGAGAACAACGACGGCAGCTGCGGTCTCGGCGAGCAGTACGCGACCGCCGACTTCGACATCCTCGCCGCCAAGGGCGACAAGCCGTCCCCGAAGCCCACCTCGGCGACGGAGTCCCCGGAGCCGTCCCCGTCGACCACGACGCCCACCCCGGCGCCGACGGTCACCTCCACGGGCAACGGCGACACCACCCAGCAGGGCGGCTCGTCGAACACCCCGGTGAACGACGGCGCCCTCGCCGCCACCGGTGCCAACGACACCCTGCCGCTCGGCCTGGCCGCCGCCGGGGCCGTCGCCCTCGGCGCCGGCGCGCTCGTCCTCGCCCGCCGCCGCAAGGCCGGCGCGAACGCGTAAGCAGCCGCGTAAGGCATGACGAAGGCGCCCGCACCGACCCCGGTGCGGGCGCCTTCGCGCGTGTCCGGCAGCCGACGTCAGCCCGCCGTGCGCGGGATGCTCTTCTCCCACGTGCGGTGGAAGACGACCTCGCCGCCCTCCTTGCACACGACCTCGTTCGCGGTGTGGAAGGAGTCCGCGTCGCAGGAGATCTCCGAGCGCGTGTCGACCGTGACGTCCCAGGCCATCTCCGGCCGGTGCAGCCGGATCGACCACTCCGAGCGGGTCCGCGCGGACAACGGGTCGCCCTCGTCGATCGTGTACGTCTCCACCGCGTCCTCGGTGAACTCCAGGCCGTCCGGGTACACCCGCGTCCCCCCGTACTTCGGGTCGACCTCCAGCTTCCACTCGCCCTTCGCGACGTCCCGCACCACGACCCGCTCCGGGCGCGGCTCCTCCAGGGTGCGGGGGTAGGCGACGCCCAGCGGCTCGGACTGCTCCGGCTCGTCCCACTCGACGGCGTCCTCCGTGTGGCGGCGGACCGGCAGGGTGAGGGAGGAGCCCGCCGGGTCGAGCGTGAAGCCCGCCGCGTCCGGCTGCGGCCAGATCCACGGCCAGTACGTGGAGGAGACCGCGAGCCGCACCCGGTGGCCGGGCGGGAAGGTGTGCCCGATGCCGTTCAGCTCGAAGACGAAGCTCTCCCACTCGCCGATCTGCGCCTCCACGGACCGGTCGCGGCCGTAGCGGGCGGAGAAGTTCAGCGCGCCGCGCGTGACGAGCGTGGAGGAGCCGTCGGGGGCGATGTCGCAGAGCCGGGCGACGACCTGGCCGGTCGGTGCGGGCGTCTGCAGGTGGAGGCTCACGGACGGGCGGCCGAGGATCTCGATGGGGCCGCCGTCCTCGGGGACGGGGAAGTCGAAGCAGGCCGAGTGGGCGTCCTCCTCGCGCTGGTCCGGCGGCAGGTCGGCGTCGTTGCCGAAGGGGAAGAACCGGCCGGCGTCGATGCCGGTCTGCTGCGGGGAGTCGACGACGACCGGGGCGCCCTGGAAGGCGTACGTGACGGGGGTGACGTTCGGCGACGGCCAGGCGGGGTCGGTGACCCAGCGGCCCGGCAGCTCCTCGTACACGGTGGCCGGCGGGTGCGACTCGCTGATCCAGGTGCGCAGCAGCGGCTCGGCCATCACGTCGTTGTCGACGCCCTTGAGGTGGTGGTCCCACCAGCGCAGGGTCTCCTGGAGGAAGCCGATCGCGGGCCCCGGCGGCAGGCCGCGGTCCGGGTACTGGTGGGACCAGGGGCCGATGATGCCGCGCACCCGGTCCTGGGGGAGGTGCTCGGCGAGCCGCAGGACGGTGTCCCGGTACGGGTCGTGCCAGCCGCCCACGGCGAGCACGGCGGCCCCGATGGCGGAGTAGTCCTCGCAGACGCTGCCGTGCCGCCAGTACGCGTCGCGGGTCTGGTGGGCGAGCCAGGTGTGGATGAGCGGGTCCACGGCCTCCAGGCGCTTCAGCCACCGCTCGCGCCATTCCTCGCCCGCGTACCGGGGGTCGGGCGGCCGGCAGACGAAGGCGAGCATGGTGGCGGCCCAGGCGTGCATGTCGACGCCGAGGACCGAGCCGCCCATGTAGTGGACGTCGTTGTCGTACCGGTCGTCGGTGGAGCAGACGGTGACGATCGCCTTGAGGGGTTCGGGGGCGAGGGCGGCGATCTGGAGCGAGTTGAAGCCGCCCCAGGAGATGCCGAACATGCCGACCTTGCCCGTGCACCAGGGCTGCTCGGCGAGCCAGTTCACGACGGCCACGCCGTCGGCGAGCTCGACGGCGTCGTACTCGTCGCCGGGGAGGCCCTCGCTGTTGCCGTGGCCGCGGACGTCGACCCGTACGGAGGCGTAGCCGTGGCCCGCGTACCAGGGGTGGCGCTGCCAGTCGCGGGGCGCGGTCCAGTCGGAGAGGCGGTACGGCAGGTACTCCAGGAGGGCCGGTACGGGCTCCTCGGTGACCGGGCGCCAGATCCGGGCGTACAGCCGCGTCCCGTCCGGGAGCGGGATGCGGACGTCCTCGTGGCGGGTCTCGTACGGGAAGTCGGTTCGGATCTTCGGCTTCGTCATCGGGTCCCCTCGGGGTCGCCTCAGTGGACGGGGTGCATGGTGCGGCGCAGCCAGGGCGCCAGGGCGATCACGGCGAGGCCGACGGCGACGGCCACGGCGCCGTTCACGCCGAAGTACACGGGCTTGGAGACGTCGTCGTAGAGCTTCACGGTCTGGGCCTGGATGCCGTTGGCGAGCGCGAGCGAGAGGAACCACAGCGACATCGTCTGGCTGGAGAAGGCCTTCGGGGCGAGCTTGCTCGTGGCGGACATCCCGGAGGTCTCCAGGAGCACGTCGCCGAGGCCGAGCAGCAGGTACGAGCCGACGATCCACCAGGCGGCCATCTGGTACGTGTCGTCGGCGTGCCCGGAGGTCGGCAGGACCATCAGGAGGAAGGAGAGGCCGCCGAGGATCACGCCGAAGGCGATCTTGTTGGAGGCGTGCGGCTGCTTGTGGCCCATCCGGGCCCAGACGGCGGCCACGACGGGCGCGAGGAGGACCTCGAAGGCGCCGAGGGCGGAGGCGTACCAGCTGGCGGGGAAGTCGAAGCCGAGGATGGTCGTGCGGGCGTTGGTGGAGGCCAGCAGGATCATCGTCGAGTACGCCTGGAAGAGGATGAAGTTGAACACCACCGAGGCGAGGAAGAGCACGATGTACGGCTTGAGGCGGCCGCGCTCCTCCGCCGTGACCCGGGGGCTGGTGAACATCACCCAGAAGAAGACGACGGGCGCGATCACCGAGATCAGGGTCAGCAGGTCCACGACCCGGTCCATGGTCAGCCAGCCCGCGAGGGCGAGGACCACGGCGACGGCGGCCGTCACGACCGTCCCGACGGCGATCAGCCGGACGGCCCGGCGCATGGCGTCCGGGGCGAGGGCGAATTCGGCGGAGTGCTTGCGCCCGGCCAGGTGACGGCGGCCCGCCACGTACTGGATCAGGCCGAAGGTCATGCCGATCGCGGCGGCCGAGAAGCCCCAGTGGTAGCCCTTGTGGTCGGCGAGCCAGCCGGTGATCAGCGGTCCGGCGAACGCGCCGATGTTGATCGCCATGTAGTAGAGCGCGAAACCGGCGTCGCGGCGGTCGTCGTCCGTCCGGTAGAGCTTGCCGACCATGGTCGCCACGTTCGGCTTCAGGAGGCCGGTGCCGGCGCTGATCAGGCCCAGGCCCACCCAGGTCATGGCGGCGGTCGGCACCGCCATGGCGTAATGGCCGCAGGCGATCAGGATGCCGCCCCAGAGGACCGCGCGGTACGAGCCGAGGATGCGGTCCGCGAGCCAGCCGCCGGCCACCGAGACGAGGTAGACGAGCGTGCCGTAGGCGGCGGAGACCGAGGCGGCGTTGCCCGGGTCCATGCCGAGGCCGCCGTCGGCGACGGTGGCGGCGAAGTACAGGACGAGGATCGCCTGCATGCCGAGGAACGAGAACCGCTCCCAGACCTCCAGGCCCGAGAGGGTCAGCAGGCCCCGGGGATGGCCGAGGAACGCGTGGTCGTCCTCCGGGGGCGGCTGCTCGCCGTTCGGATCCGTATCGATCGTTGTTCGGGACAAAACGCCTACTCCTGGTCGTATGAGCTGATCACGAACATACCGGGGGTGACGGGAAGGCGCCCACGGTGATCGAAAGGTGACCGGATACGCTGGCTTGAGTGAAGCGAGCGACACATCGACAATCCGTGTGATCGTCAACAGTCCATGTGAACAATCCGTGTGATCAACCCGTGTGATCGTCAGCAGGCGTCAGCAGACAGGAGACCCCCTCGTGACCGTCGTCGGGCCGTTCGGTCTTAGCGTGCGGGACCAGGCTCTTGAGGCCGATGTCCAGACCGGGTTGGCGGCTGTGGAGGCGGGCCTCCTGGACGCCACCAAGAGCGATGTCCCCTTCATCACGGAGGCCGCGCAGCACCTCGTCCTGGCCGGCGGCAAGCGGTTCCGCCCCCTGCTCGTGATGCTCTCCGCCCAGTTCGGCGACCCCTACGCGCCGGGCGTCGTGCCCTCCGCCGTGGTCGTCGAGCTCACCCACCTGGCCACGCTCTACCACGACGACGTCATGGACGAGGCCGACGTGCGCCGGGGCGTGCCGAGCGCCAACACGCGCTGGGGCAACTCGATCGCCGTCCTCACGGGTGACTTCCTCTTCGCCCGCGCCTCGCACACGCTCGCGGACCTCGGCCCCGAGGCCGTACGGATCCAGTCCGAGGCGTTCGAACGCCTCGTGACCGGCCAGATCCTGGAGACCGCCGGACCGACCGACGGCCGCGACCCCGTCGACCACTACCTCGACGTCCTCGGCGGCAAGACCGGCTCGCTCGTCGCCGTCTCCTGCCGCTTCGGCGCGATGATGTCCGGCGCCGACGAGAGCGTCGTCGACATCCTCACCCAGTACGGCGAGCGGCTCGGCGTCGCCTTCCAGCTCGCCGACGACGTCCTCGACATCGCTTCCGACTCCCACGAGTCCGGCAAGACCCCCGGCATCGACCTCCGCGAGGGCATCCCGACGCTGCCCATCCTGCGCCTGCGGGCCGCGGCGGCCGCCCACGGCCGCCCCGAGGACGTCGAGCTCGTCGCCCTCGTCGACAGCGACCTCACCGACGACGACCGGCACGCCGAGGTCCTGCGGCGGCTCCGCGTCCACCCGGCCCTGGAGCAGGCCCGCCGGGACACCGTGCGGTACGCGGAAGAGGCGCGGGCGATGCTGGCACCGCTGCCCGACGGGTACGCGAAGGCGGCGCTCCAGGAGATGTGCGACGCGGTCGTCCACCGCGCGGGCTGAGGGCCCCGCGGGCGCCGATGGGTCAACCGGCCGCGCCGAGGAGTCAGCCGGGCGGGTGAGGGAATCTCAGGGTGGGGTCATCCCGAAGCAGTACGCGAGGTTGATCCCGGGGGCTGACGCTTCTGTGCCCCCGATTTGGTCAGATGGAGCCATCGACCACTAGGGCGCAGCACGGAGGAAGCGGAGACCATGGCAGACAACCGTAAGGCGAGCCGGTTCATCGTCCCGGTCGCGGTGGCAGGAGTGGCCGCGGCGACCATCGGGCTCGTCCCGGCACTGGCCGCGTCCGGCGACCCGGACCTGCCCGCGATCACGGCACAGCAGCTCATCGAGAAGATCGCCGCCTCGGACACCCAGACCCTGTCCGGCACGTTCAAGATCTCCACCGACCTCGGCCTGCCCCTCGGCGGCCTGGCCGACCTCGGCGGTCTGGCCGGCGGGGGCGGCGGCTCCTCCTCGGCGGACCCGACGGAGAAGCTCACCGAGCTCGTCTCCGGCACCCACACGCTGCGCGTGGCCGCCGACGGCCCCGACCGCCAGAAGCTGACGCTGGTCGACGGCTCCGACGAGTACAGCCTGATCCACAACGGCGACGACGTCTGGGCGTACGACAGCAAGTCCAAGGAGGTCTTCCACGAGAAGGCCGCCGAGGGCGAGGGCGTGACGGGCGAGAAGGGCGAGAAGCCGGCCAAGGAGCTCCCGGGCACGCCCAAGGAGCTCGCCGACGAGGTCCTGAAGGCGGCCGGCGACACCACGTCGATCACCGTCGACGGCACCGCGAAGGTGGCCGGCCGGGACGCGTACCAGCTGGTGATCAAGCCGAAGCAGTCCGGCTCGACGGTCGAGTCGGTCAAGATCGCCGTGGACGCGGCGAACGGCACCCCGCTGAAGTTCACCCTCTCCTCGGTCGAGGGCGGCAAGCCGGTCGTCGACGCGGGCTTCACGAAGGTCGACTTCGGCAAGCCGGCGGCCTCGGACTTCGACTTCAAGGTCCCCGCGGGCGCGAAGGTGACCGAGGGCGCCGCGGAGAAGGGTGCGGGGGCGGAGAAGCTCCCCGAGGACTTCGGGAAGGACTTCGAGAAGGAGTTCGGCGGCATCGGCGGCGGTCTCGGCGGCTTCGCCGGCCTCGGCGAGGGCGACCTGAACGTCATCGGCGAGGGCTGGACGGCCATCGCGAAGCTCGACTCGGGCGCCCCGGCCCCCAAGACCGACGAGGCGCCGAAGGAGATCCAGGGTCTCCTGGACTCCTTCGGCGACAAGGTCACCGGGAAGTTCGGCTCGGGCACCGTCTTCAAGACGAAGCTGGTGAACGCGCTGCTCACGGACGACGGCAAGGTCTACGTCGGCGCGGTGACGCAGGACGCGCTGGTGGACGCGGCCAACGCCGGCAAGTAGCAGGCGGGTAAAGCCGGGTTGGGACCCCGGGCGGGTCGGGGGCGATGGTCACCGACCCACCCGGGAGTTCTGTGTTTCCTGAGCCCTACGGGAACGTCAGCTTGAAGTTGTTGATGTAGCCCGTGTCGGCGGAGGCCTTGTCCTGGACGCGGAGCTTCCAGGCACCGTTGGCGACCTCGGTGGAGGCGTTCACGGTGAAGGTCTGGACGATGTTGTCGGCGCTGCCGCCGGAGCGGTTGCTGAGGCTGTAGACCGAGCCGTCGGGGGCGACGAGGTCGACGACGAGGTCACCGCGGTAGGTGTGGACGATGTCCACGCCGACCGAGAGGTTGCTGGGCGCGTTGCCGGTGATGCCGGTGACGTTGACCGTCGAGGTGACCGCGGCGCCGTTGTCCGGGACGGACACGTCGGCCGCGTTCTCGAAGACCGTGCCGGTGGGCGGCGTCGTCGTGGTGCCGGACAGCGTCCAGATCGCGTGCGCGATCGCGTCGCTGTTGCGGTCCAGCGCGGTGTCGTTGATGTTCGCCGTCGTGTCGCACGACGAGTGGTAGCAGCGGTCGAAGGCCTGACCGGAGGTGCCGCCCCACTTCTGGGCCTGGGCCGCCGTCTTGATGTAGTCGGCGCCGGTGAAGAGGCCGCCGACCGGGATGCCCACGTTCTTGAACGGGGCGTGGTCGGAGCGGCCGTCGCCCTCCGTCTCGATCTCGGTGGCGATGCCGAGCCCGGCGAAGTAGTTCTTGAACGTCTGCTCGATGGTCGGGTCGTCGTCGTAGACGAAGTAGCCCGGGTTGGGCGAGCCGATCATGTCGAAGTTCAGGTAGCCCTTGACCTTCGCGCGCTCGGCGGTCGGCAGGTTGTTGACGTAGTACTTCGAGCCGATGAGCCCGAGCTCCTCCGCGCCCCACCAGCCGAACCGCAGGTGCTTGGTGGGCTGGTAGCCGGCGCGGGACACGGCGAGGGCCGTCTCCAGGACGGCGGCGGAGCCGGAGCCGTTGTCGTTGATGCCGGGGCCCGAGCTGACCGAGTCGAGGTGCGAACCGGCCATCAGGACCTGGTTCGGGTCACCGCCCGGCCAGTCGGCTATCAGGTTGTAGCCGGTGGCGCCGCTGGAGGTGAAGGTCTGCAGGGTGGTGGTGTAGCCGGCGGCGTCCAGCTTGGCCTTCACGAAGTCGATGGACGCCTTGTAGCCGGTACGGCCGTGGGCGCGGTTGCCGCCGTTGGCGGTGGCGATCGACTGGAGGTCCGTCAAGTGCTGCTTGACGTTGGCCAGAGAGATGTCGGGCGCGGCGGCTACCGCGCGCGAATCGGCGCCTGCGGTGCCGGTGAGACCGGCGAGCGCGAGGGCCGCGAGAGCGGCGACCGCGGTGATGCGTCTGGGCACGGAGATGTTCATGTGGGGGCTCCGGATTCCGAACGGGGATGGGACGGAACGTGCGAGACGCCTCGGGCTTGGGTGCCACGAGGCGCTGGAGCTGTGCGAGTGCATGTGCGGTGTTCAGTTGTTCTGTTGTGCGTGCTGAATGTTCAGTGAGAGTTTGACTCTGCGTCAAGAGCGGAAACCGGTCAGGTGCGTTCGCTCAGCGAACGAAAACCTCCGCGACCTGGGTCTGACCTACGCTGCTGCCCGTGAGCGGAATAGACCTCGGCAACGGAATAGTCGGCGCCATCCTGGGAGTCGTCTTCGCGACCCTCTTCCAACAGTGGACGCAGGACCTGTGGTTCAAGGTCAGACGCCGCTCCGCCGGAGTCGTCCGCAGCCTCACCTACCGGCAGGAACCGGGCCGCGCCTGGACCGCGTTCTCCCTCGGCCCGCTGCACACCCCCGCCTTGATCGTCGAGGGCGACGGCGACCGGGCCATCGCCCCGGAATCCGTCCACGTCCAAGTCCTCGAAGGCGACGTCGCGTTGCCGGACGAGATGGTGGAGTGGCGCGCCGAGATCGAGGCCGAGGAGAGCCGGGCCGCCGAGGCCGGCGAACGCCGACCCGTCTGGAACGGGCCCCGGTACGCCGTCGAGTCCGTCGAGATCTCCCGTACCGCCCTCGACGAACAGTCCGAGGTCCACCTGCGGCTGCGGCCCACCGACTACTACACCTTCCTCGCCGCCCAGCAGCTCGACCGCCGCCTCCCGGACGGCACGACACCGCGCGGCCGCTACCTCGACCCGGACGCGCCGCTCGCCTCGCCCGCCTTCCTCCAGTGCAGCTTCGCCGTCAACGTCGCCGTCGTCACCGCCGACCACCTGCTCGTCGTCAGCCGCCGCAGCGACCGCGTCCGGATGGCCCCCGGCCTCTGGAACTCCTCGGTCAACGAAGGCCTCTCCCGGCACATCGACTCCGCCGGCCGCAACGCCCCCGACCTGCACGCGGTCGCCCGCCGGGGCATGCGCGAGGAACTGGCCATCGAGCCGCACGAGTACACGCTCGCGCTCCTCGCCTTCGTCCTCGACGTCAGCAAGCGCCACTGGAGCGCGCACTTCTACGCCCGGCTCACCGACCTCACGGGGGAGCAGCTCCAGGCCCGCATGGGCCGGGGCGTCGCGGACCGCTGGGAGCACGGGACGATCGAGTACGTCCCGTTCCGTACGGCGGACGTCACCCGCCACCTCCTCTCCCCCGAACGCCGCCACCGCTGGGCCCCGTTGGCCCCGTCGCTCTTCCACCTGGCACTGGTGCATGTGCATGGGAGGGCGTCGGTGGAGCGGGCGGAGGCGCAGGTGTTGCGGAGGTTGTAGAGGCTCTGGGGATGACCCGGCTTCACGGGCTTCTGGTGCGGCCGCCCTCTTTCCGAGTGTGGCGGCCTCCACCACCGCGTCAAGGGCAAGTCGGCTTCGCCGATGGGCTGTGCCCACCCTTGACCCGGCGGCGGAGGCCGCCTTTTCACACTCGGAGGGCGGCCGGGGGCGTGGCCACGCGGGGCTTCGGGCAGTATCCGGGGCCGGATGGCGGGTGGCGGGCCGGTGGGTGGGGGCTTGGTCAGTGGCGGGGGCGGGTGGGTCCCTTGGGGTTGGTCCGGGGTGCGCGGTTGTTGAATGGGGCGGCCCGGCGGCGCTTGGCGGGGGACGGCGGGTGGGTTGTTGGGATTCAGGCCCCGCTGGTCACTCCCGGTGATTGGTGGTTGGTGGTTGGTGGTTGGTGGCTGGTCAGCGGTCAGCGGTCAGCGGTGAGCGGTCAGCGGTCAGCGGTCAGGGGTCAGGGATCAGGAGTGAGTGGTCGGTGGGGTGGTGGCGAGACATTCGTGCACTTTCTCCGCCCGGTAAAGGTGAAATGCCCCTTTGGGCGGACATCTCTGAGTTCATTACCTGGAGTAACTGCGGGTTAGGCATGTCTCCACCCACCGGGAGCGACCAGCGGGGCCTGAATCCCGACCAAACGGCGGCCGTTTCTCGCTAAGCCTCGCCCGGCTGCCCCATTCAACGACCGCGCACCCCGAACCGACGGAAGGTGCCCACCCGCCACGGCCACTAACCGAGCCCCCACCCACCGGCTCGTCAGGCGCCCTCCGGCCCCGGATGCTGCCCGGGCCCCCGGCGACTCCGGCCCCCGGACCGCCCTCCGAGAGTTGTTGCGCAGCTTCCGGCGCCGGGTCAAGGGTGGGCGCAGCCCATCGCGTAGCGACGCCGAAGGCGCCCTTGACGCGGTGCCGGAAGCTGCGACTCTCGGAAAGAGGGCGGTCCCACCAGAAGCTCGCCGGAAACGACCACCCGTTGCCGTCTGCCCCGCCCCGAGCGCCTCCCCCCGAGCGCCCCGTCCGAATTCCGCCAGCGGCCGTGGTGGGGGCGCGTGACGCTGGGGGCATGAGTCTCTACAGCGCCCGCGCCATTCCGCCCCTCGCCCTCGCCCAGCTGCGCGTCGTCGACGACGCCGGGCGTCCCTGTGTGCCGTTCGTCGCCGTCGAGGACGGGAGCCCCCTGCGGTGCTGCCTGCGGTCCGCCGTCGTCGGGGAGAAGATCGCGCTCGTGTCGTACGCGCCGCTGCGGCGCTGGGCCGCCGAGGACGGGGTCGCGCCGGGGGCGTACGACGAGCAGGGGCCCGTCTTCGTGCACGCCGAGGAGTGCGGCGGCCCCGCGCCCTCGGAGGCGTACCCCTTCGCTCGGGCCGGGGCGCTGCGGACCGTCCGGCGGTACGACGCGGAGGGCCGCATCGCCGGCGGGCGGCTCCTGGAGCTGCCGGAGGTGCCCGGCGAGGGCTTCGACCAGGCCTTCGAGGAGGCCTTCGCCGACCCGGCCGTCGTCCTCGTGCACGTCCGCGCGGTGGAGTACGGCTGCTTCCAGTTCGAGGTGCGCAGGCCCTGACCCCGGCCCCGGCGTCCCTCAGTGCACGCAGAACTCGTTGCCCTCCGGGTCCGCCATCACCGTCCAGGACCCGGACGGCTCCTCCACCCGGCGCAGGACCGTCGCGCCGAGCGCTTCCAGCCGGGTGACCTCCGCCTCGCGGGTGCCCGGGTCCGGGTGGAGGTCGAGGTGGAGCCGGTTCTTGGTGGTCTTGGGCTCCGGGACGCGCTGGATGAGGACGCGCCGGCCGAGCCCCACGCCCGTCGCCGGGTCGTGGGGGTCGTCCGGGTGGCGGACGGCGGCGAGGTCGCGCCAGCCGAGGCGCTCGTGGTCCGTGCCCTCGTGGACCGTCACGGTCGTCGCGGGCGGGGCGGCCCCGAGATCGAGGAGGCGGCGGATGAGCGCGTCGTGGTCCTCCTCCGCGTAGCCGAGGGCGGCGGCCCAGAAGACGGCCTGCGCGTGCGGGTCGGCGGCGTCGAGGACAAGCTTCCAATGGATGGGCTTCATGTAACTGGTTATACTGGTTACATGACGCTGGCCGCCACCGGAATGACCCTTCGGCACCGTGACGGGCAGGTGTTCCGCTTCGACGCCGGAGCCCTCTCCCTGGAGCTGCTGCTCACCGGCGGCCCCGGGCCCGTCGCCGCGCGGTACGAGGTCCTTGACCGGGCCGACGGGCTGCTCGACTGGGTGCGGGACTGCCGCCTCGCCCCCGGACTCGACCTCACCGTCACGGACGGCGAGTTGGCGGCCGTACGGGAGGTGCGGGACGCGCTCTGGGGCCTCGCCCTCGCGCGGGCCCGGGGCGCCGCCCCCGACCCCCGGGAGCTGGCCCTGGTCAACGCCGCTGCCGCAGAGCCGCCGCTCGTCGCCCTGATCGCCGCCGACGGCACGCGCGCGTGGGCGCCCGGCGCCACCGGGGCCCGGCTCCTCGCGACGGTCGCCAGGGACGCGGTCGAGCTCCTCACCGGCCCGTACGCCGACCGCGTCCGCGTCTGCGGCGCCGACGACTGCGCCCTCGTCTTCGCCGACACCTCCCGTCCCGGGCGCCGCCGTTGGTGCTCGATGGACCGCTGCGGCAACCGCCACAAGGTGCGGGCCCACCGCGCCGCGCGAGAACGGGACGACGTGGGACGGTTCGGGACGCCAGAGGCGCCCTCGGCGTCGTAAGGTCGGGCGGTTGGGCCGTTGGTTTTCGGACACCGATCGGGCGCCGGTCGGACGCCGATCGACAACCGAATCGACAACCGAGGAGAGCGCACGTCATGAAGATCGCCGTACTGGGAACGGGCGAGGTCGGTCGTCGCCTCGCCGGCAAGCTGGTTTCGCTCGGGCACGAGGTCACCCTGGGCTCCCGCACCGCGGACAACGCCGAGGCCGTGAAGTGGGCCGAGGCGCACGGCGGCGGACACGGCACCTTCGCCGACGTCACCGGCCCCGCCGAGCTGGTGGTGAACGCGACGGGCGGGCTCGTCTCCCTCGCGGTCCTGGAGGCCGCGGGCGCGGAGAACCTCCGCGGCAAGGTGCTCGTCGACGTGTCCAACGCGCTCGACTTCTCGGAGGGCTTCCCGCCCAAGGTCGTCACGTTCGACGGCGGCAGCCTCGCCGAGCACCTCCAGAAGGCGTTCCCGGAGACCCGCGTCGTCAAGACGCTCAACACCATGACCAACACGGTGATGGTCGAGCCCGGCCGGGTCCCGGGCCGGCACCACGTGTTCCTCAGCGGCGACGACGAGGACGCGAAGGCCGTGGTCGCGGACCTGCTCGGCTCCTTCGGCTGGCCCGCCGACCGGATCCTGGACCTCGGCGACCTGTCGAGCGCCCGGGCCACCGAACAGCTCCTGCCGCTGTGGCTGCGCCTCTACGGCGTGCTCGGCACCGGCGACTTCAACTTCTCGGTCGTGACCGCCGGTTCCTGAACCCGGAGGTGGTCCAGCAGCCCCTCGGGCGCCGGATACGGCTCCTCCCGGGGCAGCAGCCGGCCGGCGGCGGCCAGGTCGCCGGCGCGGACGAGCGCGTGGACGTCGTGGGCGAGCGGGGTCACGTCGGTGACGGAGACCGTCCACTCGTCCGCGTACCGCCGGGAGGCCTCGCCCGACAGGCCGAGCTGGAGCGAGCGGTGGGGGAGCGGCCGCAGGTGCGGATCGCGCTCCGGGTCCCACTGGACGCGGGCCGGGGCCTGCCTCAACTGCCGTTTCCAGGAGGCCTGGTCGGGGTGGAAACCGCGTACGTAGTGCGAGAGGCAGGCGTTCCGCAGGGCCCACTCGAAGCCCTCGCGGGTGATCTCCACGGCGAGGACCGTCTCCTGGCCCTCCTTCGCGCCCCAGCCGCAGCGGTACATCATCCACAGGAACGACGGCTTGATCCACGTCATCCGGTCCCGCTTCCACGCGGCCGGGAATCGACCGTCGCGGGCGGCCGGCAGGCCGATCGCCGGCGTGTACGCCTGGTAGACGGTGACGGTGTCCGGGGTGTGGAGCGCCCGGATCCGGTACTTCGGTTCTTCCATGACCGTCAGGGTGCGCGAAGTCCGGGGGGTCGGGCCACCGGTTATCGGCGGGGCCACCGGGCTATTGGTGGGGCCACCGGGTCATCGGCGAGGCCACCGGGTCATCGGCGGGGCCACCGGTCGTCCGGTCGCCCCGCCCCGGCGCTCAGGCGACTGCCGCCTCCTTCGCGTCGTACTCCTCGCGCGCCGCCGCGATCTCGTTCTGGTGCTGCTCGGTCCAGGTCACGAGGGAACGGATCGTGGTGTGCAGGGTGCCGCCCAGGGGCGTGAGCTCGTACTCGACCCGTGGCGGGACCACCGGGTGGACGGTGCGCTTCACCAGGCCGTCGCGCTCCAGCTGGCGCAGCGTGACGGTCAGCATGCGCTGGCTGACGCCGTCGATCTCGCGCTTGAGCTCCGTGAAGCGCAGGACGCGGCGGTCGAGGAGGGCGATGACGAGGAGGGACCACTTGTCGGCGACGCGGTCGAGGATCTGGCGGACCTCGCAGTCCTCGCGGGTGTCCCACTGGAAGGGGTCCGGGTCCCCGTCGCTCCCGTAGCTTCCCGCGCAGTGGCTCGGTGACTTCATGGTGGTCTCGTCCATGACACCTGATCCTGGCGCAGGGCCGGGTCGGTTACAAGAGGGAACCGAGGTCGGCGACGGAAGGGGCCGGGGTGCGACCAAGGTCACGGTCTGAACGCCCCGATCCGCCCCTAATGTGGAGTGATGAGCGATTCATCCGGCTGCCCGTTGACCGAGGTCGTCGTCGCGTACCTGCCCCGGCTCGCGGAGGTCACCTCCGAGCCGGGCCTCGCGGCCGCCGTCGACCAGCACGCCGCCGCCGTGTGCGACGCGCTCGTCCCGGCCCAGCGAGGGCCGGAGGGCCGGACCGTACGCCGGGAGGAGCTCGCCGACTACGTCCTCGGGTTCACCTACGGGCTCTCCGAGGCCGAGTGGGCCGAGCCCGCGGGCCACGACTTCGTGACCCTGCGGCTGACGGCGGTCTGCTGGCTGATCCGGGAGCACGACCTCCTGAACGCGTGAGGGGCGGGCCCCCGGCCTCGGCCCCTCGGCGTCAGCGCCCCGGGCGGACCGCCGACGCGGGGGAAGGCTGCGCCGCCGCCTCGACCGACGCCACCGCCACCGCTTCCGCCGACGCCGCCGCCTCGACCGACGCCACCGCCTCCGCCGCCGCCGCGGCCATCGCGGCCCGGCTGCGGCGGGCCGTGCGCAGCGCGTCCCAGGTGAGGAGCGTCAGGGCGAGCCAGACGAGGGAGAAGCCCGCCCACCGCTCCGGCGGCATCGCCTCGTGGAAGTAGAGGACCCCGAGCAGGAACTGGAAGGTCGGCGCCAGGTACTGGAGGAGGCCGAGCGTCGACAGCGGTACGCGGATGGCCGCCGCGCCGAAGCAGACCAGCGGCACCGCCGTGACGATGCCGGTGGCGGCGAGCAGGGCCGCGTGGCCCGTGCCCTCGGAGCCGAACGCCAGGGTGCCCTGGGTGCCGAGCCAGATCAGATAGCCGAGCGCCGGCAGGAACTGGACGGCGGTCTCGGCGGCGAGCGACTCCAGGCCGCCGAGGTTGAGCTTCTTCTTCGCCAGGCCGTAGATCGCGAAGGAGAAGGCGAGGGTGAGCGAGACCCACGGCGGCTGCCCGTACCCGATCGCGAGGACCAGGACGGCCACGAAGCCGACGCCGACCGCCGCCCACTGGGCCGGGCGCAGCCGCTCCTTGAGGACCAGGACGCCGAGCGCGATGGTGACGAGCGGGTTGATGAAGTAGCCGAGGGAGGCCTCGACGACGCGGCCGGTGTTGACCGACCAGATGTAGAGGCCCCAGTTCACGCTGATGACGGCGGCGGCGACGGTGATCAGCGCCAGCTTCCGCGGGCTGCGCACGAGCTCCGGTATCCAGCTCCAACGGCGGAGCGCGAGCAGCGCGAGGCCGACGAAGACGAGTGACCAGACCATCCGGTGGGCCAGGATCTCGACGGCGCCGGCGGGCTTGAGGAGTGGCCAGAAGAGCGGGACCAGTCCCCACATGCCGTAGGCGCCGATCCCGTAGAGCAATCCTGCTCGTCCTTCGTTCTTCGTCTCCACCGGACCTCCTGCCCCGCGCCACGCTGTCCTGTCGAAGGTAGCGCCGCACGGGGCTGCTTGTCATGCCCGTATCGCCATACGGTCATGACAGTTCACGCGGCGAGGGCTTCCTTGATCGTCACGGCGATCGGGGTGGTGGGGCGGCCGATCAGCCGGGCCAGGTCGCCGGTCCGCAGGGCGAGCGCGCCGTGCTCGACGGCCCGGTCGACGTCGACCAGGATCGCGGCGAAGGATTCCGGGACCCCGGCGCCGGTGAGGATCGCGAGGTGGGCCTCGGCGGGGACGTTGCTGTACGTGATCTCCCGGCCGGACTGGGTGGCGACCTCGGCCGCGTACTCGGCGTGCGACCAGGCGGTGTCGCCGCTCAGCTCGTAGGCCCGGTTCACGTGCTCCTCGGCCGGGCCGGTCAGGACGGCGGCCGCGGCGGCGGCGTAGTCGGCGCGGGTGGCGGAGGCGATCCGGCCCTCGCCGGCGTTGGAGACGACGGCGCCGTGGGCCAGGACGGGGGCGAGGTTCGCGGTGTAGTTCTCGCTGTACCAGCCGTTGCGGAGGAAGGTGTACGGGAGGCCCGAGGCGAGGATCAGCCGCTCGGTCTCCTTGTGCTCGTCGGCCAGGTCGAAGTCGGCCTCCGGGCCGCCGAGGACGCCGGTGTACGCGAGCTGGGCGACGCCCGCCGCCTTGGCCGCGTCGATCACGGCGGTGTGCTGCGCGACGCGCTGCCCGACCTCGCTGCCCGAGATGAGGAGCACCCGGTCGCCGGCCTCGAAGGCCTCGGCCAGGGTCTCCGGCCGGCTGTAGTCCGCGATCCGCAGCTCGACGCCGCGCTCCGCGAGGTCCGCGGCCTTCTCCTTGTTGCGGACGACGGCCGCGACGGACCCGGCGGGGACGGTGGCGAGGAGGGTGTCGATGACGAGACGGCCGAGCTGTCCGGTGGCTCCGGTGACGACGATGCTCATGGTGTGTCCTGTTCCTTTTCCCGTGGGGTGCGGTGGGCGATGCACTCACCGTACGACGTGCGCTTTCCTTTCGTAAGTACCCACTTTGAAGTAAGGTACTGGTATGGGAGTAAGTCCACAGGTCAAGAAGCCCGACGTGAACGAGCCGATGTGCCCCTCCCGGCTCGTCCTGGAGCACGTCACCAGCCGCTGGGGCGTCCTGATCCTCGCGGCCCTGCTGGAGCGCTCGTACCGCTTCAGCGAACTGCGCCGCGCGATCGGCGGCGTCAGCGAGAAGATGCTCGCCCAGACCCTCCAGACCCTGGAGCGCGACGGCTTCGTCCACCGCGACGCCAAGCCCGTCATTCCGCCCCGCGTCGACTACACCCTCACCGGCCTGGGCGAGGAGGCCGCCCGCCAGGTCTGGGAGCTCGCCCGCTGGACCGAGCGGCAGGTCGGAGCCGTCGAGAAGGCTCGCGGACGGTACGACGCGTCGCGTCGCGAGAGTGCCACGAGTCCGTCCCAATGATGCTGTAACCAGGGCGAGTTGCCCGCGCCGGGCCGTACGATCTGCTCACTGTCGGGGGAGACCGTGAAGACCGTGGGGGAACTGTGGCATACGGGGACCGAAGACTGTGGCGCGCCTGCTGCGCCGTGCTGGTGGGTGGGCTGGCCGTGACGGGGTGCACCGACGGAGGGAAGCGGGAGGGCAAGGGCGGTACGACCACGGCGGCGCCACCACCCACCAGGACGCCGACCACCGCCCCGGCACCCACCCCGACCGCCCTCGACTTCACCCCGGACCCCGAGCGCGCGCCGAAGACCGAAGCCGAGGCCCGGCGCCTCGCCCTTGCCGTCGTCGCCGGGCCCGACGCCTGGGCCCCGGGCTACGTCAAGCGCACGCCCTACCTCAGCGACCCGGACTACTGGCCCGTCCTCGGCGCCAACTGCTCCTGGGAGACGGGCACCCGACCGGCCGACGTCCTCGCCAGCGTCACCGCCTACAGCGAGATCCCCGCCGCCGGCGGCAAGGGCGTCCTGCGGGTCGCCGCCACCGTCACCGTGCACCGCACCGAGTCCGACGCCGACTGGGAGATGGCCTCGACCCTCGAAGAGGTGCTGCGCTGCCCCGACCAGAAACTCCGCGACGGCGAGCGCATCACCGGCCTCATGTCACTCGGCAATCCCTTCGGCGTCGGCGGCAACGCCACCGCCCACGACGCACTCCGCGAGGGCGGCTCCTACCTCAACGACGCCGTGAAGGGGAAGCAGTTCTACAGCTGGTACCAGTCCAGGATCGGCCAGGTCACCGTCGCCACCGTCGTCAAGGGCGCCCCCGGCTACACCGAGTTGAACCAGGGCGCTGCCATCGGCACGAGCCAGGCACAGATCCAGGCGCTCGTCACCATGCTCGAACGCGTCCAGGACGAGCTGGAGGTCCAGTCGTGAGCGCCACCACCCCGCAGCCCCGCCCCGAGCCCGGCGCCCTCCAGCCGCTGCTGCCCTCCGACCCGTCGGCGATCGCCGGCTACCGGCTCCTCGGCCGCCTCGGCGCCGGCGGCATGGGCGTCGTGTACCTCGGCCGCACGGCAGCCGGCGAACTCGCCGCCGTGAAGGTCACCCACGCCGACCAGGCCGACCAGCCCGACTTCCGGGCCCGCTTCCGCCGCGAGGTCGAGGCCGCCCGCCGGGTCTCCAGCCCCTGGGCCGTCCCCGTCACCGGCGCCGACCCGGACGCCCCCGAACCGTGGATGGCCACCGCCTTCGTCGCAGGACCCTCCCTCGGCGAGGCCGTCACCGCGCACGGCGCGCTGCCCGAGCGGAGCGTCCGGCTCCTCGGCTGGTCCGTCGCCCGCGCCCTCGCCGCCGTGCACGCGGCCGGGCTCGTCCACCGGGACGTCAAGCCCGGCAACGTCCTCCTCGCCGTCGACGGCCCCCGCCTCATCGACTTCGGCATCGCCCGCGCCACCGGCGAGACCGCGCTCACCGCCACCGACATGGTCGTCGGCACCCCCGGCTTCCTCGCCCCCGAGCAGGCCGAGGCCCGCACCGACGCCATCGGCCCGCCCGCCGACGTCTTCGCCCTCGGCTGCCTCCTCGCGTACGCGGCGACCGGCCGCCCGCCCTTCGGCACCGGCGCCGTGGACGCCCTGATGTACCGGACCGTCCACGACGAACCCGACCTCACCGGCGTCCCCGAAGGGCTGCTCGACCTCGTCAGGGCCTGTCTCGCCAAGGACCCGGCCGCCCGGCCCACCGCGGCCGGGATCGGCGTCCGGCTCGTCGAGGACAGCCCGGGCAACGGAGCCGACTGGCTGCCCGCCCCGGTCGTCCGGACCATCGCCGAACGCTCCGCCCGGATGCTCGCCCTCCCCGAGATCGACGTCACCGAGACCGGTGGCACCACCGCCCCGGCCGCCCCGGAGAAGAGCAGACGCGGCTTCCTGCTGCTCGCCTCCGGCGCCGCCGTGCTGGCCGTCGGCGGCGGTGCGGCCGCCGTCTGGGCGGGGCTCGACGACGAGGACGACGCCAAGGGCGGCGGCAAGAAGACCGCTCCGCCCCGCACCCGCTGGGCGATCGGCGTCCTCGCCGACCTGTCCGGGCCCGCCAAGGAGATCGGCCGCGCCCAGGAGCGCGGCGCACGGCTGGCCGTCGAGCAGTTCAACGCCCGCAAGGACAAACCCTTCACGCTCGACCTCAAGGTCGTCGACGAACGGGGCGACGGCTCCCGGGCCCTGGAGACCGCCAAGACCCTCACCACCGACCCCGGGGTCCTCGCCGTCCTCGGCCCCACCACCGATGCCGTCGGACAGGCCGTCATGCCCGCCTTCGAGGAGGCCGGGATCCCCCTGATCACGGTCTCGGCCGGATACAACTTGCTCACCCTGCGGTCGGACACCGCGCGGAACGAGACGTTCCTGCGCGCCATCCCCAACCACATCAGCGCGGGCACCCACCTCTCTTTCGCCGTCACGCTGCTCCCCCAGATCCGCCGCCCCGGGGTTCTGGAGGACCGGACCGAGGACCACTACAGCTGGCAGGTCACCGGCGGTGTCCGCTTCGGCTTCGGGCAGGCCGGCATCACCCCGCACTTCCGGGTCGTCCCCGCCCACGCCGACGCCGCCGCGTACCGCCGGGTGCTCGGCGAGATGATCGACGCCGGGATGGACGCGTACGTCCACTGCGGAGTCACCGAGACGGCCGTCCACGCCGCCCGCGCCCTCACCGGCCTCGGCTTCACCGGGCCGAGGTTCACCGGCCAGGCCGTCTTCGGCCAGGAGTTCCTCAAGCAGGCCGGGGCCGCCGCCGAGGGCTGGTTCGTGTGCGCGCCCGTCGCCGACCCCACCACGCAGAAGACGGCCGCCGCCTTCACCGCCGCCCACCGCAAGCGATACGGCACGGGCCCCGCGTACTACACGGGCGAGTCGTACGACGTGGTCACCATGACGGTCAAGCAGCTGACGGCCCGGGCGAAGGCCGGTGGCAAGCCCGCCCGCAAGGGCCTGTGGGCCGCGCTGCGCAAGCAGAAGTACACCGGCGCGATGGGCGGTTACCACTTCAACGAGTTCGGCGACCTGGGGCTCGGCGGCACCTTCGTCTTCGCGGTGCAGAACGGCGCGTACAAGCAGATCGGCTCAGCGCCCCTGCTGCCGAACAAGCCCGCGAAGAACGACAAGAAGGCCTGACCCGTGCAGCCGCTCCGCAAGGCCGACCCGTCGGCCATCGCCGGGTACCGGATCCTCGGCCGCCTCGGCGCCGGCGGCATGGGTGTGGTCTACCTCGCCCGCTCCGGCGGCGGGGCGCTCGCCGCCGTCAAGCTGATCCGCGCCGAGCACGCCGCCGATCCGGGCTTCCGGGAGCGGTTCCGCCGCGAGGCCCGCGCCGCCGAGCGCATCACGGGCCGCTGGGTCGTCCGGGTCCTCGGGGCGGACCCGGAGGCCCGGGAGCCCTGGCTGGCGACCGAGTACGTGCCGGGGCCGTCCCTCGCCGAGGCCGTCGGCCTGCACGGCGCCCTGCCCGAGCCGACCGTACGGGCCCTGGGCGCCCGGCTCGCCGCCGCGCTCGCCGACATGCACGCCGCCGGGCTCGTCCACCGGGACGTCAAGCCGGGGAACGTCCTCCTCGCCCTCGACGGGCCGCGGCTCATCGACTTCGGCATCGCCCGGTCCGCCGGGCAGACCGCCCTGACCGCCACCGACGCGATGATCGGCACCCCCGGCTTCCTCGCCCCCGAGCAGGCCCGCGCCGCCGGGGCCGGCGAGGTCGGCCCGGCCAGCGACGTCTTCTCGCTCGGCTGCGTCCTCGCGTACGCGCTGACGGGGGAACGTCCCTTCGGTACGGGCGGGGTGGCGGCCGTCGTCTACCGCACCGTCCACGAGGAGCCCGCCCTCGACGGCGTACCGGACACGCTCCTGCCGCTGGTCGGCGCGTGTCTGGTCAAGGATCCGGCGGACCGGCCGGCGGCGGCCGAGGTGCGGGCGGCGCTGGGGGACGCCGACGGTCCGGCGGGGGACTGGCTGCCGCCCGGCCTGCCCGCGCTCATCGCCGAGCGCTCGTCACGGGTCCTGGACCTGCCCGTCGCCGAGCCGACGATGCTGGTGAACCCCGAGCAGCCCCCGGGGATCTCGCGGCGACGCGTTCTCATGGCGGGCTCGGCCGCCGCCGTGGCGGGAGCCGGCGGCCTGACCGCCTGGCTGCTGAGCCGGACACCGGGCGGGACGGGCACGGTCGGCACCGGCGCCCCGCTCGCCACGTACACGATCGGCGTTCTCACCGACCTGAGCGGTCCCACCAAGACGGACGGCCGGGGGCAGGAGCGCGGCATCCGGCTGGCCGTGGAGGAGTTCAACGCCCGCGCCGACCGGCCCTTCGAGGTGCGTCTCCGGGTCGAGGACGACGGGGGGAAGCCGGCGCGCGCCGAGGCGGCCGCCCGGGCTCTGCTCAAGGACCCTCACCTGGTGGGCGTCCTGGGGCCGACGGCCACGGCGACCGCCATCGCCGCGGGAGACGCGCTCGCCGCCGCCGGTATGCCGTTGGTGAGTGTCATCGCCGACGTCCAAGCCGGTCAGATCAAGGGCCAGGAGACCACGCTCACCTACTTCCAGCCGCGGACCCTTCAGGACATGATGATCGTCCCCTTCGGCCGCTACCTCACCGAGCACGGGGCCGTCAGGACCGCCGTCGTGGAGGACAGGGCCGCCGGCCGGTACAGCTGGTTGGCGGTCAAGAACCTGAAGGACTACCCGCCGTCGCCGGACAAGGGCGGGGTGGTCACCTCGCACGCCGTGGAGGCCGACAGCGAGGACTTCGGCCCCGCCGTACGGGCCGCCCTGGCGACCGACCCGCAGGGCGTGATGTTCGCGGGGGTGTCGCCGCGCCGGGCCGCGCTGTGCGCCAGGGCCCTGCGCGACCAGGGATACCGGGGGCCCTGCGGCAGCGTCGAGTACGCGCTCTACCCGGAGTTCCTCACCCTGGCCGGCCCGGCCGCCGAAGGCTGGTTCTTCGGCACGGGGTATGTCGACCCCGACGGGCTTGCGGCGGCCCGGCGGTTCACCGCCGCGTACCGGAAGCGCTGGGGGCTCGCCGGGACGACTCCCGTCCAGCGGTTCGCGACGGAGGCGTACGAGGCCACCAACTGGGCGCTCCAGGCAGTGCGCACGGCGGTTCTGGACCACGTCGAGTCGCCGGCCACGGGGGTTCGCAACAATCTCCAGCGGAGCCCGTACACAGGGTTCTCCAAGACGTACACGGTCTTCACGGACAAGAACAGGCCCACCGCCCTCGCGGGCCTCTTCCTCTGGCAGGTGAAGGGCGGAGTGCCCCGCTTCCTCGGGAAGTTCGACGAGGCGGCGGCGAAGGGCACGTGAAGGGGCCCGGCCGTTCGCACGGCCGGGCCCCTGAGGTCGTACGCGTGCTACCCCGCCACCGTCCAGGTGTCGTTGCCGGTGAGGAGCCGGCCCAGGTCGCCCTTGCCGTTCTGCTCCACGGCCGTCTCCAGCTGATCCGCCATCAGCGTGTCGTAGACCGGGCGCTCCACCGACCGGAACACCCCGATGGGCGTCTGGTGGAGGGTGTCCGGGTCTGCGAGCCGCGAGAGCGCGAAGGCGGTGGTGGGGCTGGTCGCGTGGGCGTCGTGGACGAGGATCCGCGACTCGTTCTCCGGGGTGACCGTGACGACCTGGAGGTCGCCGGTGGCCTGGTCGCGGACGACGCCCTTGCCGCCCTCGGAGCCGAAGCGGATCGGCTGCCCGTGCTCCAGGCGGATGACCGCCTCCTGGGCCTGGTCCTTGTCCTTGAGGACCTCGAAGGCGCCGTCGTTGAAGATGTTGCAGTTCTGGTAGATCTCGACGAGCGCCGTGCCGTTGTGGTCGGCGGCCTGCCGCAGCACCTCGGTGAGGTGCTTGCGGTCGGAGTCGACCGTACGGGCCACGAAGGAGGCCTCCGCGCCGATCGCGAGCGACACCGGGTTGAAGGGCGCGTCGAGCGAGCCCATCGGGGTCGACTTGGTGATCTTGCCGACCTCGGAGGTGGGCGAGTACTGGCCCTTGGTCAGCCCGTAGATCCGGTTGTTGAAGAGCAGGATCTTCAGGTTGACGTTGCGGCGGAGCGCGTGGATGAGGTGGTTGCCGCCGATGGAGAGCGCGTCGCCGTCGCCCGTGACGACCCAGACGGACAGGTCGCGGCGGGAGGTGGCGAGGCCGGTGGCGATCGCCGGGGCGCGGCCGTGGATGGAGTGCATCCCGTACGTGTTCATGTAGTACGGGAAGCGGGAGGAGCAGCCGATGCCGGAGACGAAGACGATGTTCTCCTTCGCCAGGCCCAGTTCGGGCATGAAGCCCTGGACGGCGGCGAGGACGGCGTAGTCACCGCAGCCGGGGCACCAGCGGACCTCCTGGTCGGACTTGAAGTCCTTCATCGTCTGGACGGCCTCGGCCTTGGGGACCAGGTTGAGCAGGAGCTCCGTGGGCTCAGGCATCGATGGTCTCCTTGAGGGCGGCGGCCAGCTGTTCGGCCTTGAACGGCATGCCGTTGACCTGGGTGTGGCTGCGGGCGTCGACGAGGTACTTGGCGCGGACGAGGGTGGCGAGCTGGCCGAGGTTCATCTCGGGGATCACGACCTTCTCGTACCGCTTCAGGACCTCCCCGAGGTTCTTCGGGAAGGGGTTGAGGTGGCGCAGGTGGGCCTGGGCGATCGGCTTGCCCGCGACCCGGAGGCGGCGGACGGCGGCGGTGATCGGCCCGTAGGTGGAGCCCCAGCCGAGGACGAGGGTGGTCGCGCCGTCCGGGTCGTCGACCTCGATGTCGGGGACGTCGATGCCGTCGATCTTGGCCTGGCGGGTGCGGACCATGAACTCGTGGTTGGCGGGGTCGTACGAGATGTTGCCGGTGCCGTCCTGCTTCTCGATGCCGCCGATGCGGTGTTCGAGGCCGGGGGTGCCGGGCACGGCCCAGGGGCGGGCCAGGGTCTCGGGGTCGCGCTTGTACGGCCAGAAGACCTCGGTGCCGTCGGCCAGCTCGTGGTTCGGGCCGGTCGCGAACCGCGTCCGCAGGTCGGGGAGCTCGTCGACGTCCGGGATGCGCCAGGGCTCGGAGCCGTTGGCCAGGTAGCCGTCGGAGAGCAGGAAGACGGGCGTGCGGTACGTGAGGGCGATCCGGGCCGCCTCGATCGCCGCGTCGAAGCAGTCGGCGGGCGTCTTCGGCGCCACGATCGGCACCGGGGCCTCGCCGTTGCGGCCGTACATGGCCTGGAGGAGGTCGGCCTGCTCGGTCTTGGTGGGCAGACCGGTGGACGGGCCGCCGCGCTGGATGTCGACGATCAGCAGCGGCAGTTCCAGGGAGACCGCGAGGCCGATCGTCTCCGACTTGAGGGCCACACCGGGGCCGGACGTGGTCGTCACGCCGAGGGCACCGCCGAAGGCGGCTCCCAGCGCGGCGCCGATGCCGGCGATCTCGTCCTCGGCCTGGAAGGTGCGCACGCCGAAGTTCTTGTGCTTGGACAGCTCGTGGAGGATGTCCGAGGCCGGGGTGATCGGGTACGAGCCGAGGTAGAGCGGCAGGTCCGCCTGGCGGGAGGCGGCGACCAGACCGTACGAGAGGGCCAGGTTCCCCGAGATGTTCCGGTAGGTGCCGGTGGGGAAGGCCCGGGTCGCCGGGGCGACCTCGTAGGAGACGGCGAAGTCCTCGGTGGTCTCGCCGAAGTTCCAGCCGGCCCGGAAGGCGGCCACGTTGGCCTCGGCGATCTGCGGCTTCTTCGCGAACTTCTGGCGCAGGAACCTCTCGGTGCCCTCGGTCGGCCGGTGGTACATCCAGGAGAGCAGCCCGAGCGCGAACATGTTCTTGCTCCGCTCGGCCTCCTTCCGGGACAGGCCGAAGTCCTTGAGGGCCTCGATGGTGAGCGTGGTCAGGGGTACCGGGTGGACCCGGTAGCCGTCCAGCGACCCGTCCTCCAGGGGCGACGTCGCGTAGCCGACCTTGGCCATGGCGCGCTTGGCGAACTCGTCGGTGTTGACGATGATCTCGCCGCCGCGCGGCACGTCGCCGATGTTGGCCTTGAGCGCGGCCGGGTTCATCGCGACCAGCACGTTCGGGGCGTCGCCCGGGGTCAGGATGTCGTGGTCGGCGAAGTGCAGCTGGAAGGACGAGACGCCCGGCAGGGTTCCGGCGGGTGCCCGGATCTCGGCCGGGAAGTTCGGCAGCGTGGAGAGGTCGTTCCCGAAGGACGCCGTCTCCGAGGTGAAGCGGTCACCCGTGAGCTGCATGCCGTCGCCGGAGTCGCCCGCGAAGCGGATGATCACCCGGTCGAGACGGCGCACTTCCTTCTCGGTGCCGTGGTGGGCCGTCGCCGGGGCGCTGCGCTGCTCCCCGAGCAGGGCCTCACCGGCCTCGCTACTGACCTGGCTGGTCACTGAACTGGACCTCCCTCGTGGCAAGGGGACTCTCCGCCGGAGGCGGGAGAAGGCTCGGGAGACGCCGGCCGATCACCGGTCGTCCCGTGGCCCACCCTACGACGGTAAGGGGGGCCCTCCCGGGACTTCTCGCATACCGGACCTCTTTTTGAGACGCCCTCTTGCCCTGAATTGTCACGTTCTGTCGCCACCCGGATTGTTCCGGAAGGTCGCGTTACGCCTCATCCATTGGATCTAGGACCCTCCGGTTGTCGGACGGTCGGCAGCCTCCCCGATGTCGCTCCGGCCTCGCTCCAGCCGCACTCGGCCGCACTCGGTCACGCGCGGCCGCGCCAACTTCTGACAGGGTGTCAGATTTTCAGGACTTCAGATACGTCAACACCGCCAGTACCCGCCGGTGATCACCGTCACTCGGGGAGAGGCCCAGTTTCAGGAAGATGTTGCTGATGTGCTTCTCCACCGCGCCGTCGCTCACCACCAACTGACGCGCGATCGCCGAGTTCGTCCGCCCCTCCGCCATCAGACCGAGGACCTCCCGCTCGCGCGGCGTCAGGTTCGCGAGCACGTCCTGCTGCCGGCTCCGGCCGAGCAGCTGCTGCACGACCTCGGGATCCAGGGCCGTACCGCCCCCGGCGACCCGGACGACCGCGTCCACGAACTCGCGGACCTCCGCGACCCGGTCCTTCAGCAGATAGCCCACGCCCCGGCTCGAACCGGCCAGGAGTTCGGTGGCGTACTGCTCCTCCACGTACTGCGACAGCACCAGGACACCCAGACCCGGATACTCCTTGCGCAGTCGCACCGCCGCCCGGACGCCCTCGTCCGTGTGCGTCGGCGGCATCCGCACGTCCGCGACGACCACGTCCGGCAGCGCGCCCTCGTCCGCGAGCCCGGCCACCAGCTTCACCAGCGCCTCGCCGTCACCCACCCCGGCGACGACCTCGTGCCCCCGGTCGGTCAGCAGCCGGGTCAGCCCCTCACGGAGCAGCACCGAATCCTCCGCGATGACCACTCGCACCCGGTCCGTCACCTCTTGTACACCCACGTCCCACAGCCCCCTGCTCCGACGGTCGACATCGGCCCCAGCATCGCAGGAAGCGGCCCGCCCCGGGGGAGCACCCCGGGGCGGGCCGCGACGGCCGGAGCACCGCTACGCACGCCAGGGCAGCTCGACCGTCACCGTCGTCGGACCGCCCGCCGGCGAGTCCACCGCCAGCACCCCGTCCACCGCCCCGACCCGCTCGGTGAGCCCCGCCAGGCTCCGGCCCGCCGCCGCCTCCGCGCCGCCGACACCGTCGTCCCGCACCTGAAGCATCAGCCGGTCGCCGGCCCGCCACACGTCCACCCAGGCGCGCCGCGCCCGTGCGTGCTCCGTGACGTTCCGCAGGAGCTCCGAGACCGAGAAGTACGCGATCCCCTCGATCGCCGCGACCGGCCGGGCCGGCAGGTCCACGTCCACCGACACCGGGACCGAGCACCGGGAGGCCACCGACGAGAGCGCCGCGTCCAGGCCCCGGTCGGTCAGGACGGCCGGGTGGATGCCCCGGGCCAGGTCCCGCAGCTCCTTGAGGGCGACCTTCACCTCGCCGTGCGCCTCGTCGACCATCGCCGCCGCGGCCTTCGGGTCCTCCGCCAGCTTCTCCTTCGCGAGCCCCAGGTCCATGGCGAGCGAGGCCAGCCGGGCCTGCGGGCCGTCGTGCAGGTCCCGCTCGATGCGCCGCAGGTCCGCCGCGGCCGTGTCCACGACCACGCCCCGGTCCGACTCCAGCTCCGTCACGCGGGACGCCAGCCGCGACGGGCCGAGCAGCCCGGCGACGAGGAACCGGTCGACGGCGACGACCCCGCGCAGCACCCACGGCCCGATCAGGACGAACAGCAGGCCGATCAGGCTGGTCACGGCGATCTCGAAGGTGTTGTCGAGGTACATGTGGTGGGTGGCGTCCCCGTACAGCTGGATGCCGTCCTGCCCGACCCACGTGGGGAAGATCCACTGCCACAGCGGGTACGTGAAGAGGCTCCAGCCCCAGGCCCACAGCGCCACCGTCACCGAGAAGCCGAAGACGGCCCACGGCATGTGGAGGAGCGCGTACAGCAGGTGGCGCCACGACGCCCCGCTCTTCAGCATGGCCCCCATCCAGGAGAACGCCCCGCCGGTCTTGCCGCGCACCGGCTCCGGCGCCTTCACGTCGACGTCGAGCAGCGCCCGCGCCCGGGCCCGCTCGACCGCGCCGAAGCCCCGGCACATCGCGAGCGCCCCGGCCAGGATCGGCACACCGAGGAAGGTGATGAGCAGGCCGGCGCCGGCCGAGACGAAGGCGACGGAGAGCGCGAACCAGCAGACGCTCAGCGGCAGCCCGATCAGCACGTAGCCGAGGGCACGCCAGGTGCGGGCCTCGAACGGCGCGCGGATCGCGGCGGGGAGTCGGGGGGAGGCCATCACGGTCGTCCTTCTCTGCTCAAGGGAGTGGGGCGGTACGTGTTCCAGGGTTCCGTCTCGCCGCGCCCCGGACCATGAGGGGAGTGGGCGTCTCGGGGCGGGGGTTTTCCCTACCCGGGGCCTTCGGTGGGGGGCTGACGGCCGGGGGCTGGCGGCCGGACGCTGACGGCCGGGTGCTGACGACCGGGGGCTGACGACCCGGTGCTGACGACCGGGCGGTCGCGGCCCGATGCTGACGACCGGGCGGTTGCGGCCCGGTGATCACGGCCCAGGGCTCACGCGGTGGGGCGGGGGCGCCACGGCAGTTCCGCCGTGACCGTCGTCGGGCCGCCCTCCGGGGAGTCGACGACGAGGAGGCCGTCCACCGCCCCGAGCCGCTCCGCAAGACCCGCGAGCCCCGTCCCGCCGTCGAGCCGCGCGCCGCCGACACCGTCGTCGCGCACCTGGAGCATCAGCCGCTCCTCGGCCCGCCACACCTCCACGGACGCGGACCGCGCCCCCGCGTGCTTGGAGACGTTCTGGAGCAGCTCGGAGACCGTGAAGTACGCGATGCCCTCGATCGCCTCCGCCGGCCGCTCCGCCAGGTCCACCGACACCTTCACCGGCGCCGTGCAGCGCGCGGACACCGAGGAGAGCGCGGCGCTCAGCCCCCGGTCCGTGAGGACCGCCGGGTGGATGCCCCGGGCCAGGTCCCGCAGCTCCTGGAGCGCGAGCTTCACCTCGCCGTGGGCCTCGTCGACCATCGCCGCGGCCCCCTCCGGGTCCTCCAGGAGCTTCTCCTTCGCGAGCCCGAGCCCCATCGCGAGGGCGACGAGCCGGGCCTGCGCGCCGTCGTGCAGGTCCCGCTCGATGCGCCGCAGGTCCGCCGCGGCCGTGTCCACGACCACGCCCCGGTCCGACTCCAGCTCGGCGATCCGCCGCTCCAGCTCGTCGGAGGGCGACAGCAGCCCGCGGACCATGCCCCGGTCGGCGTTGGCGAGACCGCGCGAGATGAACGGCAGGACGGGCCAGAGGACGAAGAGCGAGACGAGCGTGACCGTGAACGTCACGATGCCCCAGGGCAGTCGGATCAGCCCGTACAGCTGGGTCCGCCAGGCGACCGGGTCCTTCAGCGAGGACCACAGCCAGGCGAAGAAGCCGCGGCGCCGCGGCATCCGGGACGGCTCCGCGACCCGTACCCCGAGCAGCGCGCGGGCCCGCGCCCGCTCCGACCGGCCGAGCCAGCGCGCGCCGCCGAGACCGAGGGCGAGCAGCGGCAGCCCGATCACCGTGACGGAGAGGCTCACGCCGAGCACGACGGTCACGACCGCGTAGACGAACCCGGCCAGGGCCGTGAAGAGGTTGGAGAGGAGGAAGGAGATCTCCTTCCACGTCTCCTTCCCGTAGGCGGACCGCACGGGCGGACGGGGGGCATCGGCGGAACCGGGAGATTCATGATCGGCGCTCATGGCCCCCAGCCTGCCGGTCGCGGAGCGCGCGACGCCATGGGGGAGGTGGGTGAGAGGCGGTAGGGATATCCCCACCGGGGGCTACCAAGGAGTACCCGGGGACCGCTTACGGTCCTTTTAACAGGGCCTAGACTCGCGTGCGTACAGAAGTGACCCATGAGACACCGAGACCGAGGGGCGGACGTGCGGGAACCGACCGTTGTCGCGGCCGACGCGGCGGACTACTTCCAGACGTACTCCGTCGTCGGGCTGCTCGCCGTCGTCGGCGTGCTCTTCGTCGCCGTGGCGTTCGGCGCCGGGCGACTGCTCAGGCCCGTCGTGCCGACACCCGAGAAACTCCTCACCTACGAGTGCGGTGTCGACCCCGTGGGGGAGGGCTGGGCCCACACCCAGGTCCGCTACTACGTGTACGCCTTCCTCTACGTCATCTTCGCCGTCGACTCGATCTTCCTCTTCCCCTGGGCGACGGTCTTCGCGGCGCCCGGCTACGGCGCCACGACCCTGGTCGAGATGTTCGTCTTCCTCGGCTTCCTGGCCGTGGGGCTGCTCTACGCGTACAAGAAGGGCGTCCTGTCATGGACGTAACACCGCTGCCCGCTCCGAAGCTGGGGACGCTCGCCCGCCTGGCGCCCGAGCCGATGAAGGTGGTCCTGAACTGGGGCCGCCGCTACAGCCTGTGGGTCTTCAACTTCGGCCTCGCCTGCTGCGCGATCGAGTTCATCGCCGCGTCGATGGCTCGGCACGACTTCATCCGGCTCGGCGTGATCCCCTTCGCGCCCGGGCCGCGCCAGGCGGACCTGATGATCGTCTCCGGCACGGTGACGGACAAGATGGCGCCGGCCGTGAAGCGCCTGTACGAGCAGATGCCCGAACCGAAGTACGTGATCTCCTTCGGCGCCTGCTCCAACTGCGGCGGCCCCTACTGGGACTCGTACTCGGTCACCAAGGGCGTCGACCAGATCATCCCGGTCGACGTGTACGTACCGGGCTGCCCGCCCCGCCCCGAAGCGCTCCTCCAGGGCATCCTCAAGCTCCAGGAGAAGATCGCGCGCGAGAGCCTGGCGGAGCGGTACGCGACGGCCGCGTCGACCGCGACGGCCGCGTCGGTCGCGGAACTGACCAGCCCGCTGACGCCGCCGCCGGGAGACAGGTCATGAGCACGTACGACTCCCTCCCCGACTCCGTCACGGAGATCTTCGGCGAGGAGGCGACGGCGGAGCAGGCGTACGACCTGCTGACCGTCGACGTCCCGCCGGCCTCCTGGATCGAGGCCCTCACGACGGCCCGCGACGAGCTGGGCTGCACCTACTTCGACTGGCTGAGCGCGGTCGACGAGCCGGGCACGGGCTTCCGCGTCTGCGCGCACGTGGTGGCCCTCACGGCCGGCCACGCCCCGCGCCGCCTGCTCGTCCGGACGACGGTCCCGCACGAGGCCCCGGCCCTCCCGACGGCGATCGGCGTGTACGCGGGCGCGGGCTGGCACGAGCGCGAGACCCACGAGATGTTCGGCGTGGACTTCACCGGCCACCCCCACCTCGTCCCGCTCCTCCTCCCCGAGAACTTCGAGGGCCACCCCCTCCGCAAGGACTTCGTCCTCGCGGCCCGCGTCGCGAAGGCGTGGCCGGGTGCGAAGGAGCCGGGCGAGTCCCACGACGGCGGAGGCCCGAAGCGCCGCCAGATGCTCCCGCCGGGCGTGCCGGACCCCAACGAGTGGGGCCCCCAGAAGGGCCAGCTCCCCCCGGCCCCGGCCCGCCCGGCCCGGGCGGCCGCGGGCGACCGCCCCGCCCGCCGCACCCGCTCGGTGACGGAGGGCTCGGCGACCCAGCCGACCCCGGAGGCCGGCGCGCCGGTACGCCGCTCCCGCTCCGTGACGGAGGGCTCGGCAAGCCAGACACCCGCGACGGAGGCCCAGCCGGGCACCCCGGAGCCCGGAACCCCGCCCACGACGCGCCGCTCCCGCACGGCAGCGGACGGCTCGGCGAGCCAGGCGGCCCCGGAAGGGGACGCGCCGGCGGAGGCCCCGCCCGCGGCGCGCCCGCCGCGCCGCTCCCGCACGGCGGCCGACGGCTCTGCGAGCCAGGCGCCCCCGGAGCAGGGCGCGACGACGGACGCCACCCCGCGCACCCGCAGCGCGGACGCCCCCTGGCACCACGCCCGCCCGGCCTTCGACGAGAAACCACAGAACCCGGAAACCCCGACAGCCCCGGCCACCGCAGCCGAGCCCCCGGCCGCCCCGGCGGCGGAGCCGACCGAGGCACCGGGCACCCCGGCGGAGCCCGAGGCACCGGCCACCCCGGCCGAGCCCGCCGCCCAGCCCGAGCCCGGCCCCCAGCCCGACGCCCCCCAAGCCCCGCCGCCCGCAGGGCGGGAAGAGGCGATCGAACCGACCGAACCCACCGACCCCGCCGGAGGCGACCCCGCGTGAACGACGCACTCGACGTCGCCGTCCGGCTTCTGATCGTCTTCGGCGTGTTCCTCGTCCTGCCGCTGGTCGTCGGGCAGACCGAGCACAAGGTCATGGCCCACATGCAGGGCCGCCTCGGCCCCATGTACGCCGGTGGCTTCCACGGCTGGGCCCAGCTCGTCGCCGACGGCGTGAAGTTCGCGCAGAAGGAGGACGTGGTCCCGAAGGACGCGGACCGGCGGATCTTCCAGCTCGCGCCGGCCGTCGCCCTCCTCCCGTACCTCCTCGTCCTCGTCGCGATCCCGATCGGGCCGAGCGAGGGCGCCGTCGGCCAGGTCGTCGACGCGGGCATCTTCTACGTGCTCGCCGTGATGGGCATCGGCGTGCTCGGCAGCCTCATGGCCGGCTGGGCGTCCGCCAACAAGTTCTCGCTGCTCGGCGGTCTCCGTACCGCCGCCCAGCTGCTCGCCTACGAGCTCCCGATGCTGCTCGCCGCCGCGTCCGTCGCGATGGCCGCCGGCACCGTCTCCCTCCCCGGCATCCTGAACGCCTTCGAGTGGTGGTGGCTGCCCTGGCAGATCGTCGGCGCGATCGTCTTCTTCGTCGCCGGTCTCGCCGAGCTCCAGCGGCCCCCGTTCGACATGCCGGTCGCCGACTCGGAGATCATCTTCGGCGCGTACACCGAGTACACCGGCCTCCGCTTCGCGCTCTTCCTGCTCGCCGAGTACGCCGGCATCGTCGTCCTCTGCGGTCTCACCACCGTCCTCTTCCTCGGCGGCTGGCACGGCCCCTTCGGCGGTGACGGACTCGGCTGGGTCTGGACGCTCCTCAAGACCGCCGTCCTCGCGTTCGTCGTGATCTGGCTGCGGGTGACCTACCCGCGCCTGCGCGAGGACCAGCTCCAGAAGCTCGCCTGGACGACGCTCGTCCCGCTCGCCCTCGCGCAGATCGCGCTCACCGGCATCGTGAAGGTGGCGATCCAGTAACCATGCCTCCCATCCCCGGCTCCGGCCTCGCCAAGGGCCTCGCCGTCACGCTCCGCACGATGACGCGGAAGACCGTCACCGCGCAGTACCCGGACGTCCAGCCCGAGCTGCCGCCCCGCACCCGCGGGGTCATCGGACTGTTCGAGGAGAACTGCACGGTCTGCATGCTCTGCGCCCGTGAGTGCCCCGACTGGTGCATCTACATCGACTCCCACAAGGAGACGGTGCCGGCCGCCGCCCCCGGCGGCCGCGAGCGCAGCCGGAACGTCCTCGACCGCTTCGCCATCGACTTCTCGCTCTGCATGTACTGCGGCATCTGCATCGAGGTGTGCCCCTTCGACGCGCTCTTCTGGTCGCCGGAGTTCGAGTACGCGGAGACCGACATCCACGAGCTGACCCACGAGCGCGACAAGCTCCGCGAGTGGATGTGGACGGTCCCGGAGCCGCCCGCGCTCGACCCGAAGGCGGAGGAACCGAAGGAGATCGCCGCGGCCCGCAAGGCGGCGGAGAAGGCGGCCGAGAAGGCGGCGGCGGAAAAGGCCGCAGCCGCCGAGGCCCAGGAGGAACAGCAGTGATCCTGGCAGCACAAGCGGCCGCGGAGGCCCCCGGCTTCCTCTCGCCCTCCGGCGTCGAGATCGCCTTCCTCCTCGTCGGCCTCGTCACCCTCGGCGCCGCCGTCGTCACCGTCACCACGCGCCAACTCGTCCACGCCGCACTCTGGCTGGTCGTGGCGCTCGGCGGGCTCGCCGTCGAGTACCTGCTCCTGACCGCCGAGTTCATCGCCTGGGTGCAGGTCCTGATCTACGTCGGCTCCGTCGTCGTCCTCCTGCTCTTCGGCCTCATGCTCACCAAGGCCCCCATCGGCCGCTCCCCGGACGCCGACTCCGGCAACCGCCCGGTCGCCCTCGGCGTCGCGCTCGCCGCCGCCGTCGCGCTCGTCTGGGTCGTCGTCGACGCGTTCCGTACGACCTGGATCGACCTCGACGGAGCCGTCCAGGGCTCCACCGAGGTCACCGGCGCCACCCTCTTCAAGCACTGGGTGCTGCCCTTCGAGGCCCTCTCGGTGCTCCTCCTGGCCGCGCTGGTCGGCGCGATCGTCCTCTCCCGCAAGAAGGAGCAGGAGCGCTGATGCACCTCGCCTATCCCGCGGTCCTCGCCGCCCTCCTCTTCTGTGTCGGCGTGTACGGCGTCCTCGCCCGCCGCAACGCGATCCTGGTCCTGATGTCCGTCGAGCTGATGCTCAACGCCGTCAACCTCAACCTGGTCGCCTTCGACGTGTGGCTCCGCGACACCCTGCACGCCGGGCAGGCCCTCACCCTCTTCACCATCGCCGTCGCCGCCGCGGAGATCGGCATCGGTCTCGCGATCGTCCTGATGGTCCACCGCAACCGCGGCACCGCGGACGTCGACCGCCTCCGCGACACGGCGGAACGGCCGGAGTCCCCGGACGGGGCATCCGACACCGACGCACCCGCAGACGACACGCCCCACGGCGAGAAGGCCGAGGCCACCGCGTGACCACCACGACCCTCGCCGTCCTCGTCCCCCTCCTCCCGTTCCTCGGCTCCGTCGCCGGACTCCTCCTGGGCCGCACCGCGCCCGGCTTCGTCCGCCCGCTCGCCGTGCTCCCGACGCTCGCGGCGGCCGTCCTCGCCGTCCTCGTCGCCGCCCGCCAGGGCGGGGGCAAGCCGATCGTCGCGGCCACCGAGCTCACCCCGACCGGTTCGGTCCCCATCGACCTGGCCCTCTACATCGACGGCTTCGCGGCCCTCGTCGCCGTCCTCGTCGGCGTCGTCGCGACCTGCGTGCAGATCTACTCGACGGGCTACCTCCGCGACGACCCCCGCTACCCGTCGTACGCCGCGCTCGTCTCCCTCTTCACCTCCGCGATGCTCCTCGTCGTCTACTCCGGCGACCTGATGGTGCTCCTGGTCGGCTGGGAGATCATGGGCATCTGCTCGTACTTCCTCGTCGGCCACTACTGGGAGACGCCCGAGGCGCGGGCCGCCTCCCTCAAGGCCTTCCTCGTCACCAAGCTCGGTGACGTCCCCTTCCTCATCGGTCTCTTCGCGCTCGCCACCGACGCGGGCACCTTCCGCATCACCGGTGTCCTCGGCACCGTCGCGAGCGGCGGCCTCGACCACCCCACCCTGATCGCGCTGCTGCTGCTCGCGGGCGTGGCCGGCAAGTCCGCCCAGTTCCCGCTGCACACCTGGCTCCCGGACGCGATGGCCGGCCCCACCCCCGTCTCCGCGCTCATCCACGCGGCGACGATGGTCGCCGCCGGCATCTACTTCACGGCCCGGCTGCTGCCCGTCTTCGCCGCCTCCGCCGCCGCGATGACCGTGCTCGCGGTGATGGCCGCGATCACGATGGTCGGCTCGGCACTGGCCGCGCTCGCCCAGGACGACATCAAGCGGGTCCTCGCCTACTCGACGATCGGCCAGCTCGGCTACATGGCCGGCGCCCTCGCGGTCGGCGACCGCGGGGCCGCCGTCTTCCACCTCATCTCGCACGGCGCCTTCAAGGCGCTCCTCTTCCTCGCCGCCGGCACCGTCATCCACGCCGCCGGGACGAACTCGCTCACCGCCATGTCCCGCATGAGCGGCCTCGCGAAGCGCATCCCCGACGCGTACTGGACGATGACCGTCGCCCTCCTCGCGCTCGCCGCGATCCCGCCCTTCGCCGGCTTCTTCTCCAAGGACGCCGTCCTCGTGGCCGCCGAGCACACCGCGCTCGGGGACCAGACCATCCAGCCGGCCCCCGCCGGGGCCGGCTGGACCGTCCTCGTCGCCGGGCTGCTCACCGCGCTCCTCACCGCGGCGTACGCGCTCCGCCTGTGGCTGCGGACCTTCCGCGGCCGGGGCGCCGAGGCCCCCGACCACGGCCGCCAGCCGATCGCCATGACGACCGTCCTGTGGGTCCTCGCGATCCCCTCCCTGGGCTTCGGCCTTGCCGTCACCTACCTGGACGACTGGTTCGACGGCCACCCGCTCACCCCGACCGTCACCACGGCCGTCCTGGGCACGGGCCTCGCCGTCGCCGGAGCCGTGATCACCTACGCGGTCTGGCGCACCCTCGCCGCGAGGACCGCCGTCGTACGGCCCCCGGCCCCGCACGTGGCCCACCCGGACGCCGACGCCGGTCTGGTCGAGGCCGAGGCGCTGCACCTGCCGCACCCCGCCGAGGACCCGGCCGACCCCGGCCGCGCCCTCCTGGGCCCGCTGTACGCCCCCGCCGCCGACGGCTTCCACCTGGACGCCGTCTACCGGGCCGCGTTCGTCCGCCCCGTCCTCGCCGCCGCCTCCCTGGTCCGCTTCCTGGACCGCGAGGTCGTCGACACCTACGTCCGCGCCGCGGGCAACTCCGCCCAGGGCCTCGGCTGGCTCGTCCGCCGTGCCCAGACCGGCAACGTCCAGACCTATCTGAGCGCCCTGCTCGCCGGCTCCGTCGTCCTGGTGATCGCCGCAGTCGCCCTCGCCAACGCCGTCGCCGGAGCGTGAGCCGTGATCGATATCAGCGAATCCGTGATGCAGTTCCTTCTCGCGTTCACCGTCGTCGGCCCGCTCATCGGCGCGGCCGCCGCTCTCCTCCCGGCCCCGCCGGGGCTGAAGGGGAAGTCCCCGGACCAGGCCGTGCTCCGCCACGGCGTCACCGTCACCGGCGTGATCCTGCTGGCCGCGATCGTCCTCGCGGTCGGCTTCGACCACGACCAGCCGTCGAGGATGCAGGCCACGACGGACATCGCGTGGATCCCCGCACTCGACGTGCGCATCCACCTCGGCATCGACGGCATCTCCCTCCCCCTCCTGGTCCTGACCGCGCTGCTGACCTTCCTCTGCGCGCTGTACAGCTACTTCAAGATGCCCGCGGGCCCGTCCCCGAAGGCCTTCGTCGCGCTCCTGCTCGTCCTGGAGTCCGGCACTCTCGCGACCTTCGCCGTCCTCGACCTCGTCCTGTTCTTCCTGGCCTTCGAGATGGTCCTCGTCCCGATGTACTTCCTCATCGCCCGCTGGGGCGGCGAGGGCAGGCGGGCCGCCGCCTGGAAGTTCATCCTCTACACGCTGCTCGGCTCCGTCGTCATGCTGCTCGGCCTGCTCCTCATCGGCGTACAGGCGGGCACGTTCGACATGGTGGCACTCGCCTCTGACAACGGCCGTGAACTGACCACGTCCGTGCAGGTCACCGCCGTTCTCGCGATCGGTCTCGGGCTCGCGGTGAAGACCCCGATGTGGCCGCTCCACAGCTGGCTCCCGGACGCCCACACCGCCGCCCCGACCGTCGGCTCCGTCCTCCTCGCCGGCGTCCTGCTCAAGATGGGCACGTACGGCTTCGTCCGGATCCTCCTGCCGATCGCCCCCGACGGCATGCGGACCTTCGCGCCCTACCTCGCCGCCTTCGCCGTCGCCGGGATCATCTACGGATCGCTCGCCTGCCTCGCGCTCGTGCGCCCCGGCGCCAAGGGCGACCTCAAGCGCCTCATCGCGTACTCCTCCGTCGGCCACATGGGCTTCGTCCTCCTCGGCATCGCCACCATGACCCCCACCGGGGTCAACGGCGCCCTCTTCGCCAACATCGCCCACGGCCTCGTCACCGGCCTGCTCTTCTTCCTCGTCGGCGCCCTGAAGGACCGGTACGGCACCGCCGACCTCGACACCCTCGCCGGCGCCACCGGGGCCGCCCTCTACGGCCGCGCCCCGCGCCTCGGCGCCCTCCTCGCCTTCGCCGCCGTCGCCTCCCTCGGCCTCCCCGGCCTGGCCGGCTTCTGGGGCGAGATGCTGGCCCTCTTCGGCGCCTTCGACCCGGCCCCGGGCCTCAGCCGCCCCGCCTTCCTCACCTTCATGGCGATCGGCGCGTTCGGCACCCTCCTCACCGCCGCCTACCTCCTCCTCGTCGTCCGCCGCGTCTGCATGGGCGGCCCGCGGCCCGCGGGGGAGACGACGATCGCCGACGTCCAGGGGTACGAGTTCGCCGCCTGGACCCCGCTCGTCGCCCTCACCGTCCTCGCCGGACTCTGGCCCGCCGTCCTCCTCGGCCTCACCGACCCGGCCGTCCAGCAGCTCCTCGCCGGAGGCACCCGATGACCCCAGTGACGGCACTCGCCGGTGAGTCGCTCGTCCAGTCCGTCGACTGGCTCACGATCGCGCCCCCCACCCTGACGGCCGTGGTCGCGCTCGTCGTCCTCGTCGCCGACCTGTTCGTCCCCCCGGAGCGCAAGCGGCTCCTCGGCTGGACCGCGATCGGCGGCCTCGTCGCCGCCCTCGCGCTCCTCGTCCCGCTGCGGGCCGGCGACCGCTCCACCTTCTGCCTCACCGCGGAGGCCCAGGCCCAGGGGCACGCGGGCGCGTGCAGCTACACCGCCGACCACTTCACGCTCGTCATCCAGCTGCTCGTCCTCGGCGGCGCGCTGCTCACCGCGCTCCTCTCCCTGGACCAGACCCGCGAGAAGCTCCCCGCCGGCGAGTTCTGGTTCCTGCTGCTCTCCTCGGCCGCCGGCGCGGCCCTGCTGCCCGCCTCCCGCGACCTCGCGACCCTCGTCATCGCCCTCGAAGTGGCCTCGCTGCCCGCCTTCGCGCTCGTCGGCCTCAAGCGCGGCGACCGCATGTCCGGCGAGGCCGCCCTCAAGTTCTTCCTCTCCTCCGTCACCGCGACCGCCGTCACCCTGCTGGGCGTCAGCTTCGTGTACGCGGCGACCGGCACCCTCCACCTCACGGAGATCGCCCAGCGCCTCGACTCCGTCCCCGGGCAGCTGGAAACGCTCGCCCAGGCGGGCGTGGCCCTCACCCTCGTCGGCTTCGCCTTCAAGACGGCCGCCGTCCCCTTCCACTTCTGGGTCCCCGACACCTACGTCGGCGCCCCGCTGCCCGTCGCCGCCTACCTGTCCGTCGTCGGCAAGGCCGTCGGCTTCACCGGGCTCATCCTGGTGACGGTCGTCGCCTTCCCCTCGTACGCGGACGTCTGGGGCCCGGCGCTCGCCGTCCTCGCCGCGCTCACCATGACCGCCGGGAACGTCGCCGCCCTCCGCCAGGTCTCCACGCGCGCGTGGAGCGCGGTCCGGCTGCTCGCCTGGTCGTCCGTCGCCCAGGCCGGCTACCTCCTGGTGCCGATCGCCGCCGCCGCGTACGCCGACGACGAGCAGGTCGGCGCCACCGTCGCGTACGCCCTCATGTACGCCGTCGTGAACCTCGGTGCCTTCGCGGTCGTCGCCTTCGTCGCCCGGACCCGCCCCGAGAACCGGATCGCGGACTACCGGGGCCTGTACGCGGCCAGCCCGGTCACCGCCCTCGCGCTCGGGTTCTTCCTCCTGAATCTGGCCGGTTTGCCCCCGGGTATCATCGGCCTCTTCGCCAAGGTGACCGTCTTCTCGTCGGCCGTCGACGCGGGCCTCGGCTGGCTGGCCGTGGTGATGGGCGTCAACGTCGTGATCGCGCTGTACTACTACCTGCGCTGGACGGCGCTGCTCTTCCGCGCGCCGGTGGGGGCCCCCGTCCCCCACAAGGCCTCCGGGCCGGTCACCCTGGCGATCGCGCTGACCGCCGCCGCCGGAGTCGTGCTGTCGGGCTACCCGCAGTTCGCCCTCCGCTTCGCGGCGGACGGCCTCTTCTGACCCCCCATACAGCCCCCCCACAGAGAAACACCGAGGAGCAACACCCCGTGCTGAACGGATTCAAGGACTTCATACTTCGCGGGAACGTCATCTCGATGGCCATCGGTCTGGCCGTCGGAACCGCGTTCACGGCCGTCGTCACGGGCTTCAGCAAGGCCTTCATCACCCCGCTCATCGGTCTCGCGACCGGCTCCGTCGGCGACTTCAGCGAGGCCAAGTTCAGCGTCGGGAAGACCGTCTTCCCCTACGGCCTCGCCATCTCCGCCGCCATAGCGTTCGTCATCACCGCCGCGGTCCTCTACTTCCTGATCGTCGCCCCGCTCGCGAAGGTCCAGGAGAGGTTCGCCAAGGAGGAGGCGGCCGACCCCAAGGCCGAGAAGCGCGACTGCCCCCGCTGCTTCACCGAGATCCCGGCCATCGCCTCCCGCTGCGCCCACTGCACCAGCGAGGTCGAGCCCACCGCCGTCACCCTGGAGAAGCTCGCCGTCCCGGCGGCCCGCTGACGAGCCCCTTCACCCGAACGGCCCTGGAGCCTGCCCCCGCCGCCCCGGTACGGCCGGGGGAACCCGAGCCTCCCGCCTGGCGTTGACCAGTACGGGAGGGTCCACTGGACGAGTGGACCACCACGAAGCAAAGGGTTCCCCTGCCGCACCACTTGGAGGGCGTACCGTGCACCGCCGGCACAACGGGCTGAGGACCGCGGTCCTCCTCGGAGGGCTCTCCGCCCTCATCATCGTCATCGGCAGCTTCTTCGGACGGACGGGGCTGATCGTCGCGCTCTTCGTGGCGCTCGGCACCAACGCGTACGCGTACTGGAACAGCGACAAGCTGGCGCTGCGGGCCATGCGGGCCCGACCGGTCAGCGAGTTCGAGGCCCCAGCGCTGTACAAGATGGTGCGCGAGCTCTCCACGCAGGCCCGCCAGCCGATGCCGAGGCTCTACATCTCGCCGACCCAGGCGCCCAACGCCTTCGCCACCGGCCGCAACCCGCGCAACGCCGCCGTCTGCTGCACCGAGGGCATCCTCGCGATCCTCGACGAGCGCGAGCTGCGCGGGGTCATCGGCCACGAGCTGAGCCACGTCTACAACCGGGACATCCTCATCTCCTCGGTCGCCGGAGCACTCGCCTCCGTGATCATGTTCCTGGTCAACTTCGCCTGGCTGATCCCGGTCGGCCGCTCCAACGACGACGACGGCCCGGGACTCCTCGGCATGCTGCTGGTCATGATCCTCGGCCCGATCGCCGCCTCGGTGATCCAGCTCGCCATCTCCCGCTCCCGCGAGTACGAGGCGGACGCCTCCGGAGCCCAGCTCACCGGTGACCCACTCGCCCTGGCCAGCGCCCTGCGGAAGCTGGAGGCGGGCACCAAGCAGCTGCCGCTGCCGCCCGAGCCCCGGATCGAGACCGCGAGCCACATGATGATCGCCAACCCGTTCCGCCCCGGTCAGGGCATGTCCAAGATGTTCTCCACCCATCCGCCGATGGCCGAGCGCATCGCCCGGCTCGAACAGATGGCAGGTCCCCGCTCGTGAAGACCATCCTCAACATCATCTGGCTCATCCTCTGCGGATTCTGGATGTTCCTGGGCTACATGCTCGCGGGCGTCCTCCTCTGCATCACGATCATCGGCATCCCCTTCGGCCTCGCCGCGTTCCGCATCGGCCTCTACGCCCTGTGGCCCTTCGGATACACGGTCGTCGACCGCCGGGACGCCGGAGCCCCCTCCTGCATCGGCAACGTGCTGTGGCTGATCCTCGCCGGCTGGTGGCTCGCCCTCGGCCACATCGTCACCGGCATCGCCCTCTGCATCACGATCATCGGCATCCCGCTCGGCATCGCGAACTTCAAGCTGATCCCCGTCTCGCTGCTCCCCCTCGGCAAGGAGATCGTCCCCACGGACCAGGCGTACGCGGCCCGCTGATGCAGTACCCCCGCTACGCGCTGGTGCCCGCCCCCGGAGATCCCGCCCCCCACGTCCTGGCCCTCTGCCAGGACGTGGCGGGCCTCTTCGCCGAACCCGCCCGGCCCGCCCGCGTCCGCTACGAGCTCCGCGGCTGCGAACCCCGCGGCGAGCTGGGCCGGGCCGTCACCCAGGCGGTCGTCGAGGGCACGGCCCCCTTCGGCACGCTCGTCGTGGACCTCCACGGCACCCGATGGGCCCTCGCCGACACCCGGGTCCTCGGCATGCGCGGCGACGTCGTCACGGTCGAGGCCGCCGGCGAGCCGCGCCGCGCCCACCACGCCGCCGACCCGGTCCCGTGCGGCAACCTGATCCCGGTCACGCGCGCCGCACCCGAGGAGGAGACCCACACCGACGTCACCTTCGTCGGCTGCTCCCCGCGCGGCGCACTCCGCGACGCCCTCGCCGCGGGCGCGGAGGAGTTCCGCGAGGTGCGCTACCAAGGCCTCACCCGGATCGGGAACCAGCACCACGAGGGCGAGGCCGGCCGCATCACCGGCTGGGACACCTCCGCCCGCCACCGCGGCCTCCTCGACCTCACCCTGTCCTTCCCCCGTACGCGCCTGGTGCCGCCCGCGACCGGCGAGATATGGGACCTGTTCTGGCACGCGAGGCCCACCGAGCCCGGCACCTGGCGGCGGTTCACCGGCGCGGCGCGCGGCGAGTGGCTGGACCGGGCAGCGGCCCACGGCTCGTACGGCGCCCCGGAGCTCGTCCCCGGCGCCACGTACCACCTCGACGGCACCGACGTCGTCGACGAGGACTCGTTCCGGTGCGCTCTGGGGGAGGCCGTGCTCGGCGCCGGCCGCTGCTTAGGCGCGGGAAGCTCCGGGGCGACGGTCGAGGAGCTGGCCGGCACGACCGTCGTCTGGCACCACGCCGACGTGGCCCGCGCCTGCCTGGGCGTCCTGCCCTACAGCGGGCACCGCCCGCCGACCTTCCAGGAGCTCGCCGACGACCTCAGGGACGCGGGGGTACGGCTCGTCCTCGACTGACCGCCCACGCCACGACGCCCGCCGCGAGGACCCCGGACCCCGCGAGGACCGACCCGAGCGGCAGCGCGAAGGCGAGCACGGTGCAGCCGACGAACCCGAGCGCGGCGAGCGGCCGGCTCCGGCCGCCCAGGGTCCAGGCGGAGGCGTTCGCGATGCCGTAGTAGACGAGCACGCCGAACGACGAGAAGCCGATCGCGCCCCGCACGTCCACCGTCGCCGCGACCACGGCCACCACCGCGCCGACGGCGAGCTCCGCCCGGTGCGGCACCCGGAAGCGGGGGTGCACGACGGCGAGCCCGGCCGGCAGGTAGCCGTCCCGCGCCATCGCCAGGGTCGTCCGGGACACCCCGAGGATCAGCGAGAGCAGCGAGCCGAGCGCGGCGACCGCCGCGCCCACCGTGACGAGCGGCACCAGCCACCCCGCGTCCGCCGCGCGGGCCGCGTCGGCGAGCGGCGCGGGGGAGTCCGCCAGGGCGGCGGGACCCAGGACGGCGAGCACGCTCACCGTGACCGCCGCGTAGACGGCGAGCGTGATCCCGAGGGCCACCGGCACCGCCCGGGGGATCGTGCGGGCCGGATCGCGGACCTCCTCGCCGAGCGTGGCGATCCGCGCGTACCCCGCGAACGCGAAGAAGAGCAAACCCGCGGCCTGGAGCTCCGAGCCCGCCAGCACCTCCCCGGCGAACGCGGCGGAGGACACCTCGCCGGCTTCGAGGGAGACCGTGACGACACACGCGAGGACCGCGAGGACCACCGCCACGACGACCCGCGTGAGCAGCGCCGACTTCTGAACTCCCCGGTAGTTCACGGCCGTCAGGGCCACCACGGCGGCGACCGCCACCGCGTGCGCCTGAGCGGGCCACACGTACGTCCCGACGGTCAGTGCCATCGCCGCGCACGAGGCGGTCTTGCCGACGACGAACGCCCAGCCGGCCAGGTACCCCCAGAACGACCCGAGGCGTTCGCGACCGTACACATAGGTGCCGCCGGAGGCCGGGTAGAGGGCGGCGAGCCGGGCGGAGGCCATGGCGTTGGCGTACGCGACGACGGCGGCGATCCCGAGCGCCCACAGGAGCCCGGCCCCGGACCCGGCCGCACCGGCAGCGGGCCCGAGCGCCACGAAGATCCCGGCCCCGATCATCGAGCCGAGCCCGATCACGACCGCGTCGAAGACGCCGAGCGACCGGCGCAGTTCCTCTGCCACGCCCTCAGCCTAGGGGGCGGTCAGCAACCGGTCTCGCGCAGTGTGATGTTGAGCCGCCCGGCCAGGCCGAGCGCCGGATCGGCCGTCCCCGGGTGGACCGTGGGCACCCCGTGATGGACCCACCGCGAGGCCCCGCCGAAGACGAAGAGATCACCGGAGGCCAGGTCGACGTCCCGGTAGGGCCGGCCGCGGTTCTCCGCGTTCCCGAACCGGAAGACGCACCGGTCCCCGAGGCTCAACGACACCACGGGAGCCCCGGACCGCTCCTCCTTGTCCTGGTGCATGCCCATCCGCGCGCCCGGCCCGTAGAAGTTCACGAGCGCCGTGTCAGGGGAGAAACCCGCGTGCTCCCCGTCCTCCCCGTACGCCTCGACGACCGCCTCCCGCCCCAACGCGGCCAGCCAGTCGGGCAGTTCGACGCCGACCGAGTCGAGATAGCGGTACGGCTCCCACTGCCGGCCCAGGCACAGCGACCGCACCGACATGACGCCCCCGCCCGGCAGCACGGTCCGCCGGTACGACACCGGCCCCCGCCCCCACTCCCGGCAGGCGTCCACCAACTCCCGCTGCCGCGCGGGCGGCAGCCACCCGGGCACGTGCACGGCCCCGGGCGCGACGACGGCCCGCTCGCGAGGGAAGAGCCCCTCGCTCACGCGGACCGCTCCAGGGCGCCCTCAAGCCCGAGGAGCCGCTCCTTCCGCTCAAGGCCGGCGGCGTACCCGCGCAGGCTTCCGTCGGCCCCGATCACCCGGTGGCAAGGCCGCACCACGAGCAGCGGGTTGCGCCCGATCGCGGTGCCCACGGCCCGCACCCCGGCCCCGGACGAGCCGACGAGCCGGGCGACGTCCCCGTAGGAGACGGTCGTGCCGTACGGGATCTCCTCCAGCGCCCGCCAGACGCGCCGCTGGAACTCCGTACCGACGCCCGGGTCGTACGGGACGTCGAACCGGTCCCGGCGGCCGGCGAAGTACTCGCCGAGCTGGCGCGCGACGTCCTCGAACGCCTCGGGCGCGCACGTCCAGCCGTCCTCGACCTCCACGCCGCCCTTCTGCCCCGGCAGGGACAGCGAGCGCAGCACGGCACGGCCCCCTTCGGCGAGCCGCCCGACCAGCAGCATCTCGCCCAGGGGGCCGTCGACGTACGCGTACACGGTCATGACTGGTTCCTCTCCCCGCACGGGCCTTCCACGATCCAGTGTGCGGGGCCCGCCGACCCTCGGGCTGGCGGAATTCGGACACGAGCCTCGATGTGTCAGCGGTAGTTCACGTACTGGAGGGCGAAGTCGAAGTCCTTGCCCTTGAGCAGCGCCTGCACGGCCTGCAGGTCGTCCCGGCTCTTCGAGCTGACGCGCAGCTCGTCGCCCTGGACCTGCGCCTTGACGCCCTTCGGGCCCTCGTCCCGGATGGCCTTCGCGACCTTCTTGGCGTTCTCCTGCGAGATGCCCTCGGTGATCGAGGCGAAGAGCTTGTACTCCTTGCCGGACAGCTGCGGCTCACCCTCGACGTCCAGCGACTTCAGCGAGATGCCCCGCTTGATCAGCTTGGTCTGGAAGATGTCGAGGATCGCCATGACGCGCTCCTCGCCGCTCGCCTGCATGAGGATCTTCTCGCCCGACCACTCGATCTTGGCGTTGGTGCCCTTGAAGTCGTAGCGCTGGGAGATCTCCTTCACGGCCTGGTTGAGGGCGTTGTCGACCTCCTGCCGCTCGACCTTGGACACGATGTCGAAACTGGAGTCGGCCATGACTCGTGGCTCCTTGCTCGGTTGCTGTGGGGTACAGCCCAAAGCCTAGGGGGTTCGCCGCGACTCGAACCGCTGATCAATCCGGTGGCGGACCACCCTCCGGGATCAGGTATTGTTTACGTCGTTGCCACGGAACACCGCGAAAGCGGCTCCACGGCAGCGATCTCATGGCGATGTGCCCGAGTGGCCAATGGGAGCGGACTGTAAATCCGTCGGCTTAGCCTACCCAGGTTCGAATCCTGGCGTCGCCACGCGATAAGAACGGCCCCTGATCTGCGGAAACGCGATCAGGGGCCGTTTGCGTGTGTAAGTGAGACAAGGGGTCGACTGTCTCGCCGTGTCTCGCTCGATCCCGGGGTCTACCAGGGTGTCTGGACGGGCCGTGGACGGGATTCAGGGCCACGCCCGGGGCTGCGACCGTAAGGCCATTCAGGGGGTCGCGGGTCCGCTCGCGCGGTGCTGATTCAACCGGGCGGAGATCTTGGCGTTGGCGGCCTCGTCGCCACCCTTCAGGAACTTCGCGTAGACCCGGAACAGGACGCCGGTCGAGTGGCCGGCGCGCTGGGCGACGAGCTGCGGCTCGACGCCCGAGCTGAGCCAGGTGGAGACGGCCGCGTGACGAAGGTCATACGGCCGCTTGGCCAGCTTGGTCTCCTGCTCGGCGGGCGTGAGGACGTCCCCGCGGGCGCCCGCCCAGACCTCCCCGTATCCGCTCTCCTGGACCATGCCGCCGCGGGCGGTCCGGAACAGCCGGCCGTCGGCGTGGGTGCCGTACAGCGTGACGTGCCACCGGAGCATCGCCACGAGCTCGGGCGGGATCGGCACGTGCCGGACGGCCTTCCGGGTGCGGTGCTTGAGCCCGCGCCGGTCGTGAGCCTCGCCCGTGTCCGTCCAAGAGCTCCCGGAGCGCGCCCTGCTCTCCCGGAGCCGGATGAGCCCCCAGCCGCGCCGGGGAAGGTCGCACTCCTGGAGCCGGAGCCCGACCAGCTCACCGGGTCGGGCGGCGGAGTAGTACATGCACCCGAAGAATGCCTCCATGTGCCGGCCGCGGGCACCCTGCTTTCCCACAGCGGCCAGGAGCGCGGCGGCCTGCTCGGGGTCCGGCACGGCTTCGGGGTCCACTTCCTCCTCCACCTTCTCGGGAGCCTTCCACTTGATCGCCGGGATCGGGTTTTCGCTCAGCAGCTCGGCTTCGACGGCGATCCCGAGTGCCTGGTGGAAGATGGCCCGCTTCCGGGCGATGACGGTGCCGGCCGACGTCTTGCCGTCTAGCCGCCGGGTGCAGGCGTCCAGAGCCCGGCGAACGAGGATCCGATCCGCCAGACCGGACGTAGGAACGGACTTCCGCTCCACCCATGAGAGCAGCGTGGCCACGTCTTCCGGGGTCTCCTCCTTCCACCGGTTCACGTTGAAGCCCCAGGTGTAGAGCGCGCGGCGGACGGCTTTGTGGTCCGCCATGCCCTTCGTGTCCTTGAGTAGCGCCATGGTCACGGTCGCCATGGCTTCAGCGAGGTTCCGCCGCGTGGAGGCGGGGGAGTGGTCCCACTTCATCTCCACGTAGTTCCTGGCGTGCTGGTACCAGGAGATGTCCTTGGCCTTCTGGACCATCGACTTCGGGAGGCCGCTGTCGATATCCCACGGCTCGCCCTCGCGGGTCGCGGTGATGAACTGAGCGCGCCGGCTCTCCGCGAGCCCGAGCGTCAGGAAGGACTCGGAGTGCGGCTTCGTGCCGACCTGCCAGCGGAGCTGGTACGGCTTGCGGTAAGGCCGCTTGCGGATGCTCCAGATCCGCACGGTGTAGCTCCAGTCGGTCACGCGGTCTCCAGTTCGTTCAGGAAGGCGTCAAGCACGCTGCGTCGGATGCGCAGGTGCCCGTTGGGGAGGCGCTTCACCTCGGGCCCGTAGCCGCGGTTGCGCCAGCGGTACCAGGTGGCTCGGGTGATGCCGATCTCGTCGAGGACGTCAGTCAGGGGCAGCAGTTCGTCGGCGGGCTGGCGGCGGCGGGAAGTGCGGGCCATCGGGTCCCCTCCTTGGGGCGTGGTCGGGCGGCGTGGCCTCCGCGGTAGTGCGTGGGCAGAAGCGGGCCGGGGCAGGGGGCGGCTTCGCGGTGGCCCATGTGTGTCCGAGGTGGGGATTTCTGCGTCACCACGTCATCCGTGTCATTCACGCGCTTGACCTGCGGTTTTCTGTGACGCAGGCGTCTGCGGGCTGTGTCACCGGTGACGCACGTCTCTGTCACCGGTGACGCAGGTGACGCGGGGTGACGCAGGATTCAGGGCTCTGCGTCACCCCTGTCGCCGCAGCTCACGGGTGGTTTTCTGGCCGTTGGTGACGCAGGTGACGCAGCGTCTCTTCTCTTAGGAAAGAGACAGGGGGTGTCTGTTGTGGTGCGTGCCTTAGAGCGTGAAGAAGGAGCCGCGATGCGGCACGACCTTTCCAGCGGCGGCGAGCCGCCGGAACAGCAAGAGGAGCACCCGCCGGCGGGGCGGGGGTGCTCCTCTTGCTCGTGCGCGAGCGGTCGCGGTGGTCCCGGTTAGAACATCGGGGGCTGCTCGTCGGCCGGGGGCGTGGGGCGGGTCAGTTCGATGTAGCGGGCGGCGCGGGTGCGGCCCCAGTCGACGAGGACGCCGCGTGCGGCGAGGACGGGCTGGAGTCGCTTGAGGCGGTCGGAGAGGACTTTGCCGGTGGTGGGCCACCCTTTGGGCAGGGGGCGGAAGTCGTCGCCGCTGTAGAGCTGCGTGAGGCCGTGCAGCCACTCGGCCGAGGTCATGCGGACTTCCGTGCCCGGGGCGATGTCGGCGGCGTGCTTGAGGACGGTCTGGGCGAGCAGGTCGCCTTCGATGACGTCGTCGTTGAGGTCGTCGAGGCTGGCCCGGTAGGCGTCCAGCGCGCCCAGGCTGGTGGCGGCGTCCAGCTGCGCGCAAAGGTGGGCGAAGTCGGCCATGCGCAGGTCGGTGGGGATGTCGGCCTGGGTGGCGCGGACCTTGACGGCGAGGTCGAGCACGGATCCGAGGATGACGGGCAAGACCTCTTCGAACTCCGCCCACAACTCCGCCTCAGTACGGCGCACGAGGGGGCGTTCCAGGCGGAGCGGGAGGAGGCGTTCGGCGAGGTCGGGGCGGATGACGCCCACGTCGATGCCGGTCAGCAGCAGCGGCCGACGGTAGCGGGAGCGCACGACGTCGCCGTCGGTGAACAGGGCGCGCTTGATGGTCTCGGCGCCGGTGACGATGCAGCACATGAGGTCAGAGAGGTCCGGGCCGAGGTGGGAGAGGTTGTCCAGGGCGGTGACCCATCCGGCGGCGACGGCCGTGATCAGGTTCTCTTCGTCCTTCGGGGCGCGGCGCAGGTCGCCGCTCATGCCCTCGATGATCCGCACCAGCATCCGGCCGGCGGTGGACTTGCCCGCGCCCTGGGGCCCGGTGAGGAAGGGGGCGGGGACGGGCGCGGACGGCCCGAGGCAGCCGATGAGCCACGCGAGGGCCAGGCTCTCAGCCTGAGCGCTGGCGAAGTTGCACAGCCGCATCAGGAGGTCGATGCCCTTGCCGTCGGTGTCCTTGACCGGCAGCGGCATTTCCCCGGTTAGCTGGGTGCGCCGCCAGCACACCTCTCGCGGGTCGGGGGTGAGGACGTCCCAGCCGGTGGGGTGGATGCGGACGGACTTACCGTCGTCGCGGCCCAGGTCGAGCCAGGTTGCGCCGTCGAATCCGGGGGCGACCCGGATGTGGGTGGGCTGTACGTCCTCGGTCAGTGCGAGCGCTTCGATCAAGTCCAACGCCTCCTTGAGCGCGGTTCCGTTGAACACGCCGAACCCGTCCTTGAACAGGCCGACCATGAGTTCCTGCCGATGGCTGCCCGTCGTCCCCTGCGAGCGGATCGGGCGGGCGACGGGGTGGCCGTTCTTCTGCGCGTACACGGTCCCGTCGACGGTCCGGAAGTACCGGAAGTGCTCCTGCGCGTAGTTGGTGATGATCTCGCGTGCCGGGTTCTTCTCGTCCTCGGCCATGTCACATCCCCAGAGCCGTGCGGGCGTTGGTCCAGGCGTCCGCGCAGTGCCCGGAGGACTCCCCCTTGGCCTGCGCGGCCGTGAACAGCCGCGCGATGTGCGCTTCGGTGAGGCAGCCGCACCGGCCATGGGCGGACAGCACCGCGAGGAACGTCCGGTACACCGTGGCGTGGACCGCGCTGGCCGCATCGGCGATCCGCTGCTCCGCCATGGCGATCCCACGCTCCAGGTAGGAGGGCGAGCGGTGGCGGCACTCCCCACCCCCAGCGAGCGCGGACACGGTGACTACCTGGGGCGCCGTCCGGACCACGGCGGGCTCCTTCACGATCAGCGCGCGCACGACTTCCGGGAGAACTGCCATGGTTCCGGTGCCGGGGCCGAGCCAGCGGGCGTAGGACATCGCGGACTTGATGTCCACGCCCTCGCGGACACCGTTCACCGACCGCATGGTGCCGGAGTAGATCCAGTGCTCCCCGCGGGTGGTGGTCACGGTCGTGGTGGGCGGGAGTGTGGCGCGGGCCCAGTCGACTGCGGTGCGGTTGTCGAGGTCGACCACGGTCACGCCGGCGCCGCCGGGGTGGTAAGCGATCGCCCGGGCGCGGCGCCATGCCGCGGCCCACTGCCGGGAGGCGAGCACGCTCGCGTCGGTGGTGGCTGCGGCCCAGCCGTGGCATGGCCACGGGCAGGCGCACGGCCCGGGGGTCTTCATGTTCGGCCGTCCGCTGCAGGTCAGGTTCTCGCAGGCGCGGCAGTTGCCAAAGGGCCGCTTGTCGGCCCCCAGGGGCAGGACCGGCAGTCCGCCATCGGCCAAGGCCATGGCGGTGGTGGGGATGGCGTTCACGCGGCTACCTCCGCACGCTCTCGTCGGGGCTGGGGCGGATGAGTCATGCTGGAGACCTCCAGGTCTCTGGGAAGGGACGGGGAGTGCAGGGCGGTCCCGGACTTTGGCGAGACGGGGGCCGCCCTGGCGGTTTCTGAAAGGGCCGGCTGTCAGTGGGGCTCGATACCTTCGCGGGATGACGACTCTTGAACTCGTTCCGGGCCTGATCACGACGCGCGAGAAGGTCGCTCAGGCCTACGGTGGTTCGGTGTTCAGTGGCGGGATCGTGCCCGCCAAGGACTCCGAGAAGGTCTTCGTCTACTCCGACCCGAGCGTCGGAGAGAAGCACGGCTACACCTTCGACGGGCGTGCCGACGATGACGAGTTCGGCGTCCTGTTCCTGTACACGGGCGCCGGCCCTGAGGGACACCAGCAGATGCTCCGCGGCAACAAGACCCTTATGGAGACCCTCAACGACGGTCGTGAGGTCCATCTGTTCGTCGCTGATGGCAAGGCGGCGCCGGGCAAGAAGTTGGTGAAGCAGCGCTACGTCGGTCAGGTCGTCCTTGACCCCAGCCTCCCGTACGTCATCCGCAAGGCACCCGACAAGCATGATGAGATGCGCGACGTCTACGTCTTCCGCTTCCGTCCCGCTCCCGACGCGGTGCTCCACTTCGAGCCGAAGGACGCTGTCCAGCCGGCTACAAAGACCGATGTGGTACCGCTGCCGGTCGAGTGGCCGGCGCTGGCCGTGGCAGCGGTTAAGGGCAAGAAGACGGAGAAGCACGCGACGAGCGAGACTGTCGCGAACGTCAAGGGTGGCCCGCGTACGGTGCTGCGCCGCGAGGGCCTGTTGGTCACGGCATTCGAGGAGTTCCTGACCGCGGCTGGCCACGAATTCACGAGCTTCCAGATCACCGTAGAAGGCGAGCCGGGTGCCCAGGTTCCTGACCTGTATGACATCACCGCGAACGTGCTCTATGAGGCGAAGGGCCTCACGACCCGAGCCAACATCCGCATGGCTGTCGGGCAGCTCCTGGACTACCGCCGGCTGCTGAAGGACGAGGTTCCTGAGGGGATGCGTGTCGCCGTATTGCTGCCGACCGAACCCACCGCGGACGTGCGTGAGTGGCTGGACTCGGAGGACATCGCTGTCGTGGTCCAGGACGGCGACACGTTCACCGGCTTCCCTGTGCTTTAGCGGTGGTTGACGGCGCCATTGGCGCGGCCGAACAGACCGGTCGTGGTGATGTTCTGGGTGATGTGAGTCGTCGTCCTCACGGATCCCCCGCCGCCGGTTTCGCCGGTGAGGGCGCGGCGGGCGGTCCGGAGGAAGACGGGGACAGCGATGACGGCGGCGACGACGAGGGCCGCGGCGGACCAGAGGGCGTGGCTCATGGCGATGAGTCCCGGCGCGGCGTAAGAGAGTCCGATGCCGGCGGCGCCGATGCCGCCGCCGATGGTGGGGGCGAGCAGCGCGGTGGTCTTCGCCCACGCCGGTATCGGCCGTGCGGCCGGCGCCGGGGCGGGCGTGGTGGGGGCGAGGGCGTAGCCGGTGATGATGCGGCCGTCGGGGAGCTGGACGCTCGTCACGGCCGGGATCCCGCCCGGCGGGATGGTGGCGAGCGGGGAGCTTGCGGCGGGGTGGAGGGGGACGGGGTAGTGGACGGTGGTGGGCCCGGGGGGCTGCTCGGGGTAGGGCATGGCGTCTCCTCGGGGTACGGCGCGGGCCCGTGACGGGTGGGTGTCACGGGCCCGGGCGCCGGGGTGTCAGGGGGTGTCACGTGGGGGTGTCAGGGGTGCGTGACACCCCCGTTCGCCTGAGGGTTTGGGTGTCAGGGGCCTGTGACGGTGTCAGGCGTCACGCGGGGTGTCAGGCGGCGGCGAGGACGGGGACGATCCGCCACCGGCCGCTCTGGTTGGTGGGCTGGAGGCGTCCGTCCATGGCGGCGTCCTTGAGGCGGGCGGAGACCCAGGGGCGGCTGTAGCCGTGGGTGTCGCACCAGTCGGTGAAGTCCTTCGGGCCGACGATCATCCGGCCTTCCTCCTCGAACTCCTCCAGTGCTTGAGCGAGCAGGAGCCGGGCCTCATCCGGGCTGGGCTTGCGGCCCGACTCGATGCCGAACACGGGCTCGTCGTCGCCCGGTTCGTCGTCGGGGAGGTCGGCCTCGGGGTCGATGCCGTCGTCCTCCCGGTCGATGAACGAGTCCTCGAACATGTCGTCCTCCTCCACGTCGACGGACCCCGCCGGGTCAACCTGCGTGGTCGGGGTGCTGTCGGGGGTGTGGCGGCGGCGCTTGGTGTAGGCGTTGCCGACGGTGCCCGCGGCGGCCCGGGTGGTGATCGGGTCCATGGGGGCGCCGTGGGCGGCGGCCCAGTCCGCAAGCTGTTCCATGACGTCCATGGACCGGGACGTGAAGCGGCGGGTGCGGCCCGGGGCGGGGTAGCGGTCCTCCGGGATGCCCGGGGAGACCACGTAGCAGTAGCCGGGGCGCCGGTTCCCCCAGGCGCCGGGGTGGGCGCCGGAGTCGATGACCGTCTCCGGGAGCGAGAACCCTTCGTCGCGGGGGTCGCAGCCGAACGCGATCACCGACGGCAGGGACGCGCGGGTGCTGGTGCTCATCTGGTCGTAGCTCGGGCGCTGGAGGGAGATGACCAGGGAGACGCCGGCCGCACGGGCCTCCTGGGCGATGCCGGTGAACGCGTCGTCGCCGAGCGCGCGCAGGGTGTTGGCGGCCTCCTCGAACCAGCCGACCAGGTAGGCCATGCCGGGGCAGCCACACGCGGTGCCATCGGTCCGGCAGGAGTGCGCCGGGTCCGTCTGCGGCAGCGCGGACTCGGGGAGCCACTGGCGGTAGCGGTGGGCGCCGAGCCAGCGGGTCCGCGCGGGGATCGCGGCTTGGAGGGCTTCGACCATGGCTTCTGTGCCGGCGCCGCCTTCCTCGGCCCAGTCGAACGCGGGCAGGAGGGGGCGGAAGTCCTGGAAGGACTTGGGGTCGGACAGCCAGACGTTGACGTCCCGGCGGGAGAGGATCTCCGTGAGGACGTTGAGGGCTCCGTCGCCCTTTCCGGAGCCGGTGCCGCCGGCGATCAGCACGTGCGTGGCGTTGCGGCCCGCTTCGGGGTCTCCGGGGAGCCAGATGACGAGCGGGGAGCCGTCGTCGTACCGGCCGATGACCAGCGGGGCGGCGATCGAGCCACCGAGCTGGGACGGTCCGTCGTACTCGACGACCTCGGCGAGCATGTCCTCGGGGACGATGACCAGTTCACCCCGGCGGGCGGAGTCGGCGTTCGGCATGTAGCGCAGGGCGGTCGTCGGCAGATCCAGCGCCGACGCGAGCCGCGGGAGAACCTTGGTGACGTCGTCGTTGGTCTGCTCGCCCGGCTCCAGCGCGATCGGGGCGGTGACCCGGTTCGGCTCCACCTTCGCCGCCCCGATCGCCGCGCGGGCCAGACCGACCTTCTCCAGCAGCCCCTTGTCGGAGCTGGGCGCCGCTGCGTCGGTGTCGGTGCGACGCATGACCATGCGCACGTTCCACGACAGCGCGATGACGGGCCCGCCCATCAGAAACAGGTCCCCGAGCGGTCCCGTGGCCGGTCCGGCCAGGCACGCGCCGGTCAGCCACGCCGACCCCGCCGCGACCGTGATCGCGGAGTGCAGGCGCCGCTGCTGGGAGGTGTTCCGGCCGATCCACCACGTGGCGCCGGTCAGCGCCACGGAGGCAACCGTGAGTCCGACGCCGGCGGCGGCGCTGTCGGCCCACCGCATGTTGCCCAGCACCCCGGCGAGGCCGGTGCCCGCGACACCGAGCCACGGCGGCAGGTGCGGCTTGGCCCGGTGCAGCAGATAGCCGCCAATGCTCCCGCCGCCCGAACCGCCGCGCAGGTCGTCGTCCAGTACGTCTATGGTCTTGCGTCCCATGACCGTTCTCCCTTCCTACTGCTGGGCCCAGTCCATGCGCGCCGTGGGCCGGGGACGGGCACGGTGGCGGACTCGGTTGATCTCCTCCTGGTACTCCTGCTGGAACAGGGCGTACGCGGCGGCGGCGTTCTTCGCCGCGTCCCTCAGGTCGTCGGCGGACTTGCGGAGCTTGCGGGCGACCTTCGCCGCCCGGATACGGGAGCCGCCGATCCGGCCCTCCGGGTCCGGGACCGCAGCCAGCACGCTCTTGAGGATCTCCGTCCCCATCGCCACCTCGATCGAGAGAGTGACGGCGGCGGCCCGAAGGCTGTTGCAGTAGTTCCGCACCTGCGCCGGCGAGCTGAAGTCCGGCGCGGGCAACAGGGCCTGGGCGTGCGGACGACGGCCACCGCCACCACCCCGGGTGTTGTTGGTGGTGCGGTTGACGGTGACGTTGATCGGCGGGGCGAACGAGCCACCGACCGCACCGACGAAACCGCCGACGGCGGCACCGGCACTGGCGAACTTGTCCGACTTGCCGTTCGTGTCGGAGGTACTGGGGCGCGGGCGCCGCGGCGGGGTGACGCGGTGGCGGCCGGGGGTCTCAGCCATGACGGGAACTCCTCAGGTTCAGTGGGAGCGGCGGACGACGAGCCAGAAGACCTGCGCGGCGGCGGCGAGCAGCAGCCACACCCACGCCAACGGGACAGTGAGCGGGCCGAAGTGGACCGTGGCGGCGGCCCAGCCGAGCGCGGCCGTTGCCAGGACGGCCAGAGAGGCGAGGCGGGCGGTGTGCTCGCCGAAGAGCTCGGGGAGCTTGAGGCGGAACCACCACAGCCCGGCGGCCGGCGCGAGCGTGGCGGCGGCCAGGGGCCACACCATCCACGCCGCGACGACGTGCACGGCGGCCATGGCGGCGAAGACGCCGACGGCGATACCGGACGGTGCCCACGCGGCACGGCGGTGCCACATCCAACGCCCGGCGGCCCAGGCGGCCCGGGAGGTGAGCGAGGGGCGCTGCTCGGGGACGAGGACGACGACCGGGGCGGCGGGCCGGAAGCCGCGCTGCCTGGGGATGCGCACGGTCGTGGCGCCCGCGGGCACCTTCACCGTGTGGGAACGAGAACGACGGGACACAGCACTCCTCCTTCAGACGGTGTTGGACTCCAGGGCGAAGTGCAGGACGATCCCGCCCTTCATCGACGGGTACCTGCGGGCCGCGTCGATCTGGAGTTGGACCAGGACGTCATACCGGGTTGCTCCCGGCGCCGGGGTGCAGGTGCCGGAGACGGTGCACACGTCCAACTCACGGGTCTGAAGGGTCAGCACGTACATGTGAGACCCCTGCTGCTGGGTGTTGCTCTGCACGGGAAACCTCCAGGTCAAGCAGCGAGTTGAGGAGCGTCCGCACACGGGACGCACATGCCGAGCGAGGGCGGGATGCGGTAGCCGGCGTCCCGCCCGCACTCCGGGCAGACCTGCCGGGCGGCGTTCGCCCGCTCCAGAGCCGCCCACCGCGCCGGCGTCATCGGCCGGACCGGCAGGGCGAGGTCGACGCGGTAGAGGAACGCGACCAACGGCCCGCGACGACGGCGGGGACGTTCGAGCTGGGCCACGACCGGCTGACCACCGGGCCGCAGCCCCTGGGCCCGGAGCTGCCGGAACGTTGCCAGCCCCTCGGGGGCCAGACGCCAGCGGTAGACGGGGAGGCTGGTCACGTGCGCAGGTGGTGGTAGGCGCCCCGGCAGACACTGGCGTGATCGTTGGCGAGCTCTCGGGCGTGGTGGACCGCGGTGCCGACACCGGAGAGGGAGCCGTCGGCGCAGCCGTGGCAGACCCAGAGGGCCCGCATCTCGTGGACCTTGCCGGTGACGTCGACGGCGGCGCCGACCTGGTTGTGGAACCGGATCAGCAGCTCGGCGGGCTCGGGCGTGCTGGACTGAACGGTCAGCTTCATCACGCGACTCCTTCCAAGGAGCGGGCAGAGGCGGTGTGCTCGTCGCGGAGTTCCTGGTAGCGGGTGGAGACCCAGCCGACGGACCAGCCGCACAGCTCGGCGGCCTGCCGCACCGGGGCGCCGGCGTGGAACGCGGCGGCCACGGTCTTGCGGGCCTGCTCCTCGGACTGCTTCACCGGTGCGGGGCCGGCGGCGATGAGCTGGGCGCGTTCACGCTCGGCGCGCTCGGCCTGCTCGCGCTGTTCACGCAGCCGCGCCGCCTCACGCTCCCGACGCTCCTTCTCCGCCCGAGCGGCGGCCTCACGTTCAAGGCGTTCACGCTCGGCGCGCTGTTGTTCACGCTCACGCTCACGGCGTTCACGCTCGGCCCGCTCCGCCCTCTCGGCGGCTTCGACCCGCTCGCGCTCCTCACGCCGTGCGCGCTCCTCCCGGTCGGCCTGTTCACGGAGCAGCGAGGCTTCGTGCTCACGCTGTTCACGGGCCATCCGGGCCTCGAACTCCCGCTGCTCCCGCGCCCGCTTCTCGGCCGCGTCGGCACGCTCGACAGCGGCCTTCTCCCGCTCGGCCCGTTCGGCCCGTTCACGCGTCTGCATGGCCGTGAGCGCGTCCGTGATGGCCCGCCGGTAGGCGAGGCCGGTCTCTGCGGTGACGATCAGCAGGAGCGGCGCGACCGCGTGGACCGCGACGCCGACCAGGTCTTTCTTCAGGGCGGAGTCCGCGACGTTCAACGCCAGCGTCATACCGCCGGTCATCCAGCGCAGCGCCACCGGCCACCGTCCGCCGTGCCCGCCCAGGCGGGCCAGGGCGGAGTCGAGGCGGACCACGATGACGACGGCCGCGTCCACCACGAGCGGCAGAATCGGCGACGTCCACCGCCACGCGTCCGGCGTGTGGGCAGCCATCAGCGGCGTGACCGTGAGGACCGAGTACAGCATCGCCCCGCCCACGATCAGCCACGTGCCCACCGACAGGGCCCGCTCCGCTGAACGGATCTGAACGCCGTTCACGACCCGACCCCCGAACCCGCGAGCACCGGTGCCACGGCCGGGACCTTCGCGTAGCCGGTCAGTTCCAACTCGGCCCCGGCGAACGTCGTGAACGCGTTGAGGACGCCGGTCCGGCCGTCACCCTGAACGTGGTGAACGACCGACTCGGGGGCGATGTTCAGGGCCTCGCGCCACGCCTCGAAACCGGCGAAGTCGTCGTGCAACGCCAGCGAGAGACGGTTCGGGTAGACCGTCGAGACGTGAATGCACGGCGCCGGCAGAAGCGGGAACTCCGCCCCCATCATGCGCAGCGCGATCAGCGGGGCGGACATGTCCGCCAGCGTCAGGGTGCTCACGCGGCGCCGCCCGTCCGCACCACGCTGGCGCGGTTCGTCAGGTCCAGGCGGGCCGCCACAACGCGGTGACGGGCCCGGCGGATCCGCCGCTCGTCCAGCTTGGTCGCCGGACGGTCCAGCGTCTTGATCACCGCGTCGAGCAGCTCGACGTCCGCCAGGATCAGCGGCATCTCCTGCTCGATCGCGTCCAGCTCGGCGTCCGTCGGCTCGCCGTCGAACGGGGTGGCCGTAACAACGGCCTGAAGTGCAGCGATGGACAACATTGGGTGTGTTCCTCTCAGACAGGAACGGCCTGAAACGAGGCCCCGGTGGTAGGACACCGGGGCCTCTCGCCGTAGAACCAGGAATCTCCGGCTCCCCTCGACCCCGCCCGTACGGAACCCTCGTACGGGGTCCGGACGGGCGGAGGAGGCAACCGACCGCAGCAACCGCTGCGCAGGTGACCTGACGTCCGCGAATCACCGGATAGCCCGGTGCGCCCGAAGCGGGCGGCGGATCAGGAGGACGCGTTGTAGGCGTGGCCGTCGTGCCGGTCCAGCACGGTCGGCGCCCAGAGCATTCGTCGGTACATCGAGGCCCCCCTTGGGTCGGTTGGACGGGATGAAGCACTGCAAGGGGGACCTGTGTCCCCACTCTCCGGCCGTTGCTCGCGGTCGCCGGGCCACCTCGCCAGTCGGGCCGAAGCCCATTGCGTCCTACCTGGCCTTTAGCGGGATTGCAGCGTCCCCGCCCTGAACTCGTGGGCAGCACACCTCACCGGACCGAAGCCCGATGAGGTACATGTACTACCTGTTCCTCATCATGCTGAGAAGGATTCGCATCGTCAAGTCCCTTGGTTCTTCGGGCTTCGCGAGTCCGTCCCGTTCGATGTGCCCAGCTTGGCTTGATCAGGGCAGACGCTGGACTCCGCGCATGTACGGCTCCGAGACGACTCGCTACGGTGAAAGTCGTCCCAAGTCGTCCCGTCGGGGGGAGAGCACGACATGGCCAATGAGCGGCTGCGCGGCGCGATCATCGAAAGCGGTATGACGCTCGATCAAGTCGCAGAGCGACTCGGAGTCTCGGCGAAGACTGTCGAGCGCTGGATCAACGAGCCCAAGCGTCAGCCGTACCGCCGCTTCAAGTACGCCGCGGCCTCGCTCCTGCAGTGCGAGATGTCCTACCTGTGGCCGGAGGAGCGGACGTCTGCCGAGGTCACCGAAGCGGGGAACGCGGAGCTGGTGAAGCTTTACCCGCACCGCTCCGTAGTGCCGAACCGGCTCTGGCCGCAGCTCTACGCCGGGGCCACGCGGCACTTCGACGTGCTGGTCTACTCGGGCTTCTGGCTCACCGAGGACGCCGCCTTCCATCAGGTGGTCAAGGAGAAGTCGGCCGCCGGCGTCCCGGTCCGGTTCATGCTCGGGGACCCGGACTCCGCCGCGGTCGCGGTACGGGGTGGCGATGAAGGTATCGGGGGCGCGATGGCGAGCAAGATTCGCAACGCGCTGGTCAACTACGCGCCGTTGTTCGGGCTCCCCGGCGTGGAGTTCCGGCTCCACTCCACGACGCTCTACAACTCCATCTACCGGGCCGATGACGAGATGCTGGCCAATGGGCACCTGTACGGCGTGGGCGCGTATATGGCGCCGGTCCTCCACATCCAGCGGATCCCCGGGGGCGAGCTGTTCGACGCCTACGCTGAGAGCGTCGAACGGGTCTGGGAGACTGCGCGCCCTATCTCCTCGCCCACCGACCTGGGAGGTTCAAGCGCATGAGTCGGATCGACTACTTTCGTGACCCCAAGGCACCGAAGGCCAACTCGGTGGTGCCTTCGGTGACGGTGGTCGTCCGTGACGGCGCTGGGCGACTCCTGGTCATCCACAAGACCGACAACGACCTGTGGGCGCTTCCTGGCGGCGGCCACGACATCGGCGAACGGATCTCCGACACAGCCGTGCGCGAGGTGGAGGAAGAGACCGGGATCAAGGTCGTGGTGGACGACATCGTCGGGCTCTACACCGACCCTGAGCACGTGCTCGCGTACGACGACGGCGAGGTGCGGCAGCAGTTCTCGATCTGCTTCCGGGCCCACCCGGTCGGCGGGTCCCTCCGCACGAGCAGCGAGTCGAAAGAGGTCCGCTGGATGGCTCCAGCGGACCTCGATGGGTTGGACATCCACCCGTCCATGCGGCTGCGCATCCAGCACGGCCTGGACGAGTTGCGACGCGAGCCCTACATCGGCTGAGCGTCGGCGGTGGCGGCGGCCAGGCGTCGCTCCACGCGCTCATTGGCGGCGTGGATCTCCGGCGCCGCCCGTTGGATGAAGCGGCCCACGATCGTGTCCGGGCCGTACCGCTGCACGATCTCGTCCAGCCTGGCCGCCGGCGTCGTGTGCTCGCCGTCCGGGGTCGTCGTCATGTCGGACACGATCAGCGCGTCCACCAGCTCCCGCCGCTCCAGCTCGAACTCGGTCTCCAGCTCCTGCCGGAGCCCCCGCTCCTCGGCCTCCAGGAGCGCGCAGGAGTGATGCGCTACGAGCCGGACGACCCGCTCATCGGCACCCTCCTGGTCCCGGAGGAAGCGGGCGCCGTCGAGCGGGTGGAAGCCAGTACTGGCGATGGAGGGGGAGTAGCCGACGTCGTGCAGCACGGCGGCGGCCTCCAGCAGCTCGGCGTCGGCCCCGAGGATCGGGCTCAGAGATCGGGCCCGCTTGGCGACGCCAAGGGAGTGCGCCCAGCGGCGTGGCAACGGCTCGGACAGCAGCGATTCAGAGAGCGAGTACGCCCACTCAGTAAGCCCCATGGGCGCCAAGGCTACGGCTCCTTGAAAGGAGTCGGTAGGGCCCGCACAGTGCGGCCCTTGCCATGGACAGTGTTGAGCATGCCGCTTCCTTCCATCTGAGCGAGTGCACGGCGGATGGCTGTGCGAGAGGCCCCGAAACGATCGCGGAGCTTCGATTCGGACGGATATGGGTCCCCAACAGCGAGGGAGTCTTCCGTAATTACCTCAGTCAGACGCTCAAGAAGAGAGCGGCGTTCGCTGCCATGGGTGACCCGCCAGCCGCTCCCAGGCACCGACTCGACCATGTGGGAGCCCGCGAGCGCATTGAGTGCACGACGGACTGTGTTGCGGGAGACGCTGTGCGATTGCATGAGTTCACCCTCGGACGGAAGCGCGTCGGTAATTTCTCCGGCGTCGATTCTCTTTCGCAGGATTTCTGCGATTACAAGGTAGGTCCCACGCGGACTGCGCTCGGTCACACTCGCTCCTTTCTCGAAAAACGGTGCGAGAGGCTAGGCTGGCGTTCGTTCTTCGAACCAGTAGCAGATGTGTAGCAGTGTGTGGTCGAGGAGGGCTACCAGCTGATCAACCATCTCAACCAACGATGAAGGTCTTTTGCTTCGGCCGATATCAACTGGATCGGCCTCCCAGTGTGCCACATCGTTGCGCTTGGACTTGATCTCCCTTAGTAGGAAGACATCGTTAGGAGAGTTTCTCCACTCTCCAGGTAGATCCAGAAGGGCCCAGAGCGCTTCAAAGTTCTTTTGGCCAATGGTGGAGCCATCCGCCAACTTGAGTGAGTCGCTAAAATCCTCAACAACTCGTGCATCAAAAGCATGAGCAACCGCGCCCTGAAGGATTGCGGTGCGGGCTAGCAGTGCCCCTATTGTTCCATCACCGCACTTTCGGAAGGCGGAAGCCTCTAGCGCCGCGACAAGCCCTAGGGGGAGCTTGCTGCGGGGAATTTTCAATGCGGCAACGTCTGTCGCCAAGGCCCGGGGGAGATCCCGCATGAAGCATTCGAGCACTCCCCCCATGATCACGTACGACAACGCCCTCCCAACTGCTAGGAAGCCGTCGCGGTCAAAGGTCTGGGGCTCAGGCTGGCTGGCGAGATGTTCCAGGCGGCGCCTCTCTCGCGCAAGGCGGGTTACCGCTTCCGAGAACACGCTCTCGACCGCCCCATAGGTCGTCACGACATAAGCTCTTCGGCTCGCGCGATCCTGTTCAGTAGCATCGAGCGGGTGTTTGTGGCGCCCGTGCTGTAACCTACGAGTTTTTCGTCATTGAGCCACCCGGATGGGGGCGTTCTCAAATCCTGTCCTCGACGCAGTATGTTTCCAGCGCCCACGAGTACAGCTTCGAATTGATTCAAGGGGGTAATTGCAACGTTCCGGCGAAGGAAAGGTCCGTTGGTTACGGATAGTAGGAACTCGGTCGCACTCTTGAAGATCTCCCTGTCTTTGCTTAGGTCGCTGTCCGTCATTCGGCTCTTCATGTAGTCGTTCAGGAAGTTTGCGACTCTTCCGTCGAACACGGCTGCGCGATCGAGGTACGCGAAGAATTTGAGCACCACTTCCTCTGGTGTCCCATTGGTCTGGTTCTGCCTTTGAAGCTTCAGGAGGGATTTGAAGTTATCATCTCCGGCCAACTCCTCCAGGAGCTCGTGGAAGGGGCCACGAAAAATGCAGCTACGGATTTCCTGAGGTGTAAGCGCAACGGCGCCTGCGTTGAGTCGACGGAATAGTTCGTAGCGAACTTCCGGTTCGGACTTGTCGCTGAGAACTTGAACTCGCAAGAAGCGTCGATCGAGGGTCATGCGGATCGGCCGTGGGAGTTCTTCGTAAGTGACGTCCCCAAATCCCGTAAGCGTCTTCAGTTTCTGCAGTCGCAGGGGGGTGACGCTGAATCGAAACAGATCCGATTCGGGGGCGTCGACTCCCATGAATCTCAGGATGGTGCAGATCCGCTGCAGGCCGTCCACGACATCCCATGTGGCGTCCTGGTTAGTTGCGACGAAGATCGCTGGCACTGGCAAGCCGAGCAGAAACGACTCGATGAGTGCGGACTGGGTCTCGTCGTCCCAACGGAACTGACGCTGGTAGGCGGGTGCGATCTTGATCTCTTCTTCGGTCACCATGCGCACGAGCTCACGCAGCGAGAGGTCGAAGTAGTCCGTGTCGACGGAGCGCCGGTGTTGGTTGAGTTCGGCCAGCAGTCCAGCCTCATCTAGCAGCATGGTCGTCGTTGTATCAGACCGGCACGGAACGCGACTTGGCGTTGGGTGAGCTGCAGGCATCAGGGCGCGGCTCGATGTGGACGAGACGCGGACGGAGGTAGGCGGTGCGGAGTGCTACCCGCCCCTCTCTGCAGGTCAACTGGCAGGTGTCGAAGGCGGAGTCAGGAGACTGTAAATCCGTCGGCTTAGCCTACCCAGGTTCGAATCCTGGCGTCGCCACGTGAAGAAGGTCCCCGGTGTTCGCACCGGGGACCTTCACTCGTTTCCGGACCTCGCGGGCGCCGCCCGTCCTCGGGTCAGTTTCCGGCCACGTCCTTCACCGCGACCGAGAGCGGCGTCGAGCCGCTGGTCAGTTCCAGGGTCAGACCGGCCGTCGCCGGGGTGTCGAGGAGCTCCGCGAGGACCGCCGCCACGTCGTCGCGCGGGACCATGCCCCGGCCCGTGTGGGCCTCCAGGCGGACCAGGCCCGTGCCCGCGTCGTTCGTCAGGGCGCCCGGGCGCAGGATCGTCCAGTCCAGGGCCGTACGCGCGCGGACCGAGTCGTCGGCGGCGCCCTTCGCGCGGAGGTACGCGTCGAACACCTCGTCGCCCGCCTTGGCCGCGTCGGCGCCCATCGAGGACACGACGACGTAGCGCCGTACGCCCGCCCGCTCCGCCGCGTCCGCGAAGAGCACGGCCGCCGCGCGGTCCACCGTGTCCTTGCGGTCCACCGAGCTCCCCGGACCCGCGCCCGCCGCGAAGACCGCCGCGTCGGCGCCCTGGAGCACCGCCGAGACCATCTCCACCGACGCCGTCTCCAGGTCCAGGACCACCGGCTCCGCACCCGCGTCCCGTAGGGCGTCGCCCTGTTCGGGCCTGCGGATGATCCCCGCGACCTCGTGCCCGCCCGCCGACAGCAGCCTCTCCAGGCGCAGGGCGATCTGTCCGTGTCCTCCAGCGATGACGATGCGCATACTCACGACCGTACGACGGGACCGGCCGGAGGGCTTCCCGGCTCGGGCGGCTGCGGCCGCTCCGGTCGCACCTGCCGGGGCAGGTCCAGGGCCGCCGCCGAGTCGCAGTACTCCCGCACCGCGCTCGTCCGGGCCACCACCCGCCCCCGGTGCACCACGATCCGGCTGTACGCGAGGGACAGCACGCCCGCGAGCCGCTCGCCGCGCACCGCGAGCAGCTCCGCCGGGAAGCCCGCCTCCACCCGCACCTCCGGCAGCCCCATCGCCGCCCGCGCCCCCGCGCTCACCGCCGCGTACGCCTCCTGGGGCGGCAGCCCGCCCAGCGAGGCGAGCAGGTACGCCGGCTCCAGCGGGTCCCCGCGCCCCACCGGGTTGGACACGTCCCGCAGCGCCCCGCTGCCCGCCGCGACCCGCACCCCGGCCGCCCGCAGCAGCCGGACCGGGGCCGCGCCCCGCAGCTCCGTCCCCCCGCAGCCGCCCTGCGGCAGGCACACCACCGTCACCCCGGCCGCCGCCAGCTGGTCCGCCGCCCGCCGCGCCACGTCCGAGGGGAGCCGGCCGAGCCCGGCGCACGGCCCGATGGCCACCCCGGGCCGCAGCCCGCCGGCCATCGCCGCGAGCCGGGCGAGCCGGGCCGGGTCGTCCCCGTCGGTGTGCAGGTCCACCGGGCAGCCGTGCTCGGCCGCGACCTCCAGGACCGCCTCCACGTACCCCGCCGGGTCCGGGTCTAGGTCCGGGCAGCCGCCGACCACCCCGGCGCCCATCTTCACCGCGTCCCGCAGCATCGCGAGCCCGTCCGCGCCCGCGATCCCGGTGAGGAGCCGGGGGACGGCGACGGCCGTGAGGTCGGCGAGGCCGCGCAGCGAACGCCGGGCCTGGAGCACGGCTTCGAGCGGGCCGAGGCCGTGGACGTCGCCGATCCGCACGTGCGCGCGGAGCGCGGTCGCGCCGTGCCCGAGCTGGAGCAGGGCGGCCTCGGTGGCCCGGCGCTGCACCTCGTCCGGGGCGTACGAGACGGGGCCCGGGGTGTCGGCGGAGAGCGCGGTGTCGGCGTGGGCGTGGGGTTCGGCGGCGGCGGGCAGCAGCAGATAGCCGGCGAGGTCGACGCGGGAACCGCCGCCGGCGCTGAGGCTGCCGGCGGTGCCCACGGCCTCGATGCGCCCGCCGACGAGCCGGACGTCCACGGTCCGGCCGTCGGTGAGGCGGGCGTGGGAGAGCAGGAGCGAGGTCGAGTCGGCGGTGGTGGCGGCCCCGTCCTCGGGCGGCTGGGGCTGCTTGCTGTCGGCTGACATCGGGCTCCTCAAGGCCTCTCAAGATCAAGATCGCGCAAGGTGGGGCAGAGCCTAGGGGGGCTCGGACCGACCTTCGAGGAGGAGCGCAATAGTCGTACCGATGAGTCCACGAGTGGCGTACGTGACGCCTGGTGAGAGCCGTCGCGGACGCTTGGCGAAGGCCGTCGCGAGGGCGCGCGGAAACCGATTTGGGTGATGGGCGGGAGACCGTGTAATGTCTTCCTCGCTCGCCCCAATAGCTCAGTCGGTAGAGCGTCTCCATGGTAAGGAGAAGGTCTACGGTTCGATTCCGTATTGGGGCTCTGGTGAGAAGGACCCCGCCCTCGGGCGGGTTCCAGATCATCAAAGCGGTGTAGCTCAGATGGTAGAGCAAGCGGCTCATAATCGCTGTGTCACCGGTTCAAGTCCGGTCACCGCTACACACGGTAGCCGATTGTGGGGTCGGTCCTTCGATCGGCTACTCTTTTATGCGTTCATCCGTCCCATCCGTCCAAGGAGCACTCACGTGGCTGCCACCGACGTCCGCCCGAAGATCACGCTGGCCTGCGTGGAGTGCAAGGAGCGGAACTACATCACCAAGAAGAACCGGCGTAACAACCCGGATCGCATGGAGATGAAGAAGCACTGCCCCCGCTGCAACTCGCACACTGCGCACCGCGAGACGCGCTAAACAGGCTCGTACACGAGGCCGTCCCCACCAGGGGGCGGCCTCGTGTCGTTTCTCCGCAGCATCCGCAGCATTGGCACCATCGGCAATACATCCAGGAGGTATCGAGTCCATGGCGCTCGACCAGTCCTTCGTGGGCCGGACCTATCCGCCCACCCCGCCCTACGAGGTCGGCCGCGAGAAGATCCGCGAGTTCGCCGAGGCGATCGGTGACGCCAATCCCGCGTACACCGACACCGAGGCGGCCAAGGCGCTCGGGCACTCCGATGTGATCGCCCCGCCGACTTTCGTGTTCGCCATCACCTTCAAGGCCGCCGGCGCCGTCATCGAGGACCCGCAGCTCGGCCTCGACTACAGCCGCGTGGTCCACGGCGACCAGAAGTTCGCCTACACCCGGCCCGTACGCGCCGGGGACCGGCTCTCGGTCACCTCCACCATCGAGGCGATCAAGTCCCTCGCCGGCAACGACATCCTGGACATCCGCGGCGAGGTCCACGACGCCTCCGGCGAGCACGTCGTGACCGCCTGGACGAAGCTCGTCTCCCGCGCACCCGAGGGGGCCTGACCATGACCGCCAAGATCGCCTACGACGAGGTCGAGGTCGGCACCGAGCTGCCCGCCCAGAGCTTCCCCGTGACCCGCGCCACACTCGTGCGGTACGCGGGCGCCTCCGGGGACTTCAACCCCATCCACTGGAACGAGAAGTTCGCGGTGGAGGTCGGCCTCCCGGACGTCATCGCCCACGGCATGTTCACCATGGCCGAGGCGATCCGCGTCGTCACCGACTGGACCGGCGACCCCGCCGCCGTCGTCGAGTACGGCGTCCGCTTCACCAAGCCGGTCATCGTCCCCAACGACGACCAGGGCGCCCTCGTCGAGGTCAGCGCCAAGGTCGCCGCGAAGCTGGACGACCGGAAGGTGCGGGTCGACCTCACCGCGACGAGCGCGGGCCAGAAGGTCCTCGGCATGTCGCGCGCCGTCGTCGAGCTCGCCTGACGGTACGAGCGTCACGGGCCCGTCGCGGAAGCGGCGGGCCCGTACCCTTGAGCCCGTGCAGCCACTCCACGACGCCCCCCTCGCGCCCCTGACCACCTTCCGGCTCGGCGGACCCGCCACCCGGCTCGTCACCGCCACCACCGACGACGAGGTGGTCGCGGCCGTCCGCGAGGCCGACGACGCGGGCACCCCGCTGCTGATCATCGGCGGCGGCTCCAACCTCGTCATCGGGGACAAGGGCTTCGACGGCACCGCGCTGCGCATCGCCACCACCGGCTTCGCCCTGGAGGGCACGCGCCTGGAGCTCGCCGCGGGCGAGGTCTGGACGGACGCCGTGGCACGGACCGTCGAGGCCGGGCTCGCCGGGATCGAGTGCCTGGCCGGCATCCCCGGCTCGGCCGGCGCGACCCCGATCCAGAACGTCGGCGCGTACGGGCAGGACGTCTCCGCGACCGTCACCGAGGTCGTCGCCTACGACCGGCGCGCCGAGGAGACCGTCACCCTCACGAACGCCGAGTGCGCCTTCTCGTACCGGCACAGCCTCTTCAAGGACGAGCCCGAGCGGTACGTGGTGCTGCGGGTCCGCTTCGACCTGGAGGACGCGGAGGGTCTTTCGGCGCCGATCAAGTACGCCGAGACCGCCCGCGCCCTCGGCGTGGAGGCGGGGGACCGGGTGCCGCTCGGCCAGGCCCGCGAGACCGTGCTGCGGCTCCGCGCCGGCAAGGGCATGGTCCTGGACCCGGCCGACCACGACACCTGGTCCGCGGGCTCCTTCTTCACCAACCCGATCCTCACGGCGGGGGAGTACGAGACCTTCCTCACGCGCGTGGCCGGACGGCTCGGCCCCGACGTCGCCCCGCCGGCCTTCCCCGCGGGCGAGGACGGCGCCGTGAAGACCTCCGCGGCCTGGCTGATCGACCGGGCCGGGTTCACCAAGGGGTACGGCACCGGGCCCGCCCGGATCTCCACCAAGCACACCCTCGCCCTCACCAACCGCGGCGAGGCGACCACCGAGGACCTCCTCGCCCTCGCCCGCGAGGTCGTCGCCGGCGTGCGGGACGCCTTCGGGATCACCCTCGTCAACGAGCCCGTCACCGTGGGCGTGGAGCTCTAGCACGCTTCGTACGTCTCGTACGCCTAGTACGCGACGCCCACGCCCTGCTTGACCGTCGCCGGGGCGTCGATCATCGCCAGCATCGCGTGGGCCACGTCCGCGCGGGCCAGCGTGCGGCCCCGGGGCGGATTGCCGCCGACGACCGTGCGGTACCGGCCGGTGAGCGGCTTGTCCGTCAGCTTCGGCGGGCGGACCGAGGTCCAGTCCGTGGCGCTCGCCGCCAGCGCGGACTCCATCACCCGCAGATCGGCGTAGACGTCCTTCAGGACGCTGCTGATCACCGCGAGGACGACCTTGTCGAGCAGCCCGTCGCCCGCCGCGGCGGGGCCCACCGGGGCCGCGCTGACCACCAGGAGCCGCCGGACCCGCTCCGCCTCCATCGCCGTGAGCACCGAGCCGGTCAGCCGGGCCGCGACACCCGTGGCCGCGTCCGCGCGACCGCGGGCCCCGAGACCCGAGAGCACGGCGTCCCGGCCGGTGACGGCCGCGCGCAGGGCCTCCGGGTCGGTGAGGTCGGCCCGGTGGACCACGAGCCGCTCCCCGGTGACGGTCAGCCGCGCGGGGTCCCGCACCACCGCCGTCACCTCGTGGCCCGAGGCCAGCGCCTGGCGGACGAGCTCCCGGCCGATGCCGCCGGTCGCACCGAAGACTGTGAGCCTCATGTCGCACCCTCCCAGGGTGGGTAAGTGTTCACTCACCCCCAGGGTGGGTGGATACTCACTCACGCGTCAAGCGTGGCTGGAGGATGCATGGAACGGAAACCGACCCGCGTACGGATCGTCGACGCCGCGCGCGACCTCATGGGGACGGCGGGGCTCGCCCGCACCACGACCAAGGAGATCGCCAAGGCGGCCGGCTGCTCGGAGGCGGCGCTCTACAAGTACTTCACGAGCAAGGAAGAGCTCTTCCTGACCGTCCTCGACGAACGGCTGCCCCGGCTCGGCGGGCTGCTCGGCGCCCTCGCCGCCGACCCCGGCAGCCGGACCGTCGAGGAGAACCTCACCGACATCGCCCGGCAGGCCGCCCTCTTCTACGAGGAGAGCTTCCCGATGGCCGCCTCGCTCTACGCCGAGCCGCAGCTCAAGGCCCGCCACGAGGAGGGCATGCGCCGGCTCGGCGCCGGCCCGCACAAGCCCGTCGAGGGGCTCACCGCCTACCTCCGCACCGAGCAGCGCCTCGGCCGCGTCGCCGCCGACGCCGACCCGCGGGCGGCCGCCGCGCTCCTCCTCGGCGCCTGCGTCCAGCGGGCCTTCGCGTACGAGATGACGGAGGACGGCCCCGGGCCGCTCGACGACTTCGCCCGCACGATCGCCCGCACGCTGATGCGCGGGATCGGCTGACGGACCGGCCGAGGGATACGGAGGGGGATACGGAGAGGGATACGGAGCGGGATCAGCCGGCGATCCAGTCGTCGATCCCCGCGAGCAGCTTCGCCCGGACGCCCTCCGGGGCCGCCGAGCCCCGCACCGACTGACGGGCCAGCTCCGCCAGCTCCTCGTCCGTGAACCCGTGGTACCGGCGGGCGATCTCGTACTGCGCCGCGAGCCGCGAGCCGAAGAGCAGCGGGTCGTCCGCGCCGAGCGCCATCGGGACGCCCGCCTCGAAGAGCGTCCGCAGCGGTACGTCCTCGTGCCGCTCGTACACCCCGAGGGCCACGTTCGACGCGGGGCAGACCTCGCAGGTCACCCCGCGCTCCGCCAGCTTCCGCAGCAGCCGGGGGTCCTCCGCGGCCCGCACGCCGTGGCCGACGCGCGAGGCCCGCAGGTCGTCCAGGCAGTCCCGTACGGAGGCGGGGCCGGTCAGCTCACCGCCGTGCGGGGCCGCGAGGAGACCGCCGTCGCGGGCGATCGAGAACGCCCGGTCGAAGTCGCGCGCCAGGCCCCGCCGCTCGTCGTTGGAGAGCCCGAAGCCGACCACGCCCCGGTCCGCGTACCGCACCGCGAGCCGCGCGAGCGTCCGCGCCTCCAGGGGGTGCTTCATCCGGTTCGCGGCGACGAGCACCCGCATGCCGAGTCCGGTCTCCCGGGCGGCCGCGTCGACCGCGTCGAGGATGATCTCCATGGCCGCGATGAGCCCGCCCAGCAGCGGGGCGTACGAGGTGGGGTCGACCTGGATCTCCAGCCACCCCGAGCCGTCCCTGACGTCCTCCTCGGCCGCCTCTCGGACGAGCCGCCGGATGTCGTCGGGCTCGCGCAGGCAGGAGCGCGCGATGTCGTACAGACGTTGGAAGCGGAACCAGCCGCGCTCGTCGGTCGCCCGCAGTTTGGGGGGCGTACCGCTGCTCAGCGCCTCGGGAAGATGGACGCCGTACTTGTCGGCCAGCTCGATGAGCGTCGTGGGCCGCATCGAACCGGTGAAGTGCAGGTGCAGATGGGCCTTGGGCAGCAGGGTGATGTCGCGTGAAACGTGCTCCATCGACTGATACTGCCGCACCCGAATGGACGAAGGCACCCCGTTTCCCCGATCGGGACCTTGCTAGAACGTAAAAACGGGCCCCGGTTCCGAAGAACCGGGGCCCGTCAGGTCACGCGAGGGGATCAGGCGGTCGCCTCGGCGAGCAGCTTCTGGATCCGGGACACGCCCTCGACCAGGTCCTCGTCGCCGAGCGCGTACGACAGGCGCAGGTAGCCCGGCGTGCCGAAGGCCTCGCCCGGGACGACCGCGACCTCGGCCTCGTCGAGGATCAGGGCCGCGAGCTCGACCGAGGTCTCCGGGCGCTTGCCGCGGATCTCCTTGCCGAGCAGACCCTTCACCGAGGGGTACGCGTAGAACGCGCCCTCCGGCGTCGGGCAGTACACGCCCTCGATCTCGTTCAGCATCCGCACGATCGTCTGGCGGCGACGGTCGAAGGCGGTGCGCATCTCCGCGACCGCGTCCAGGTTGCCCGAGACGGCGGCGAGGGCGGCGATCTGCGCCACGTTGCTCACGTTGGACGTGGCGTGCGACTGGAGGTTCGTCGCGGCCTTGACGACGTCCTTCGGGCCCACGATCCACCCGACGCGCCAGCCCGTCATGGCGTACGTCTTCGCGACGCCGTTGACCACGATGCACTTGTCGCGCAGCTCGGGCACGATCGCCGGCAGCGAGGTGAACTTCGCGTCGCCGTAGACCAGGTGCTCGTAGATCTCGTCCGTCAGGACCCACAGGCCGTGCTCGACGGCCCAGCGGCCGATCGCCTCGGCGTCGGCCTCGGGGTACACCGCACCGGTCGGGTTGGACGGCGACACGAAGAGGACGACCTTGGTCCTCTCCGTGCGCGCGGCCTCCAGCTGCTCCACCGAGACCCGGTAGCCGGTGGTCTCGTCGGCCACGACCTCCACCGGGACACCGCCGGCGAGACGGATCGACTCGGGGTACGTCGTCCAGTACGGCGCCGGGACGATGACCTCGTCGCCCGGGTCGAGGATCGCGGCGAACGCCTCGTAGATGGCCTGCTTGCCGCCGTTGGTCACGAGGACCTGGGAGGCGTCGACCTCGTAGCCCGAGTCGCGCAGCGTCTTGGCGGCGATCGCGGCCTTCAGCTCGGGCAGACCGCCGGCCGGCGTGTAGCGGTGGAACTTCGGGTTCCTGCAAGCCTCGACGGCCGCCTCGACGATGTAGTCGGGGGTCGGGAAGTCGGGCTCACCGGCACCGAAGCCGATCACCGGGCGCCCGGCGGCCTTGAGGGCCTTGGCCTTGGCGTCGACGGCGAGGGTGGCGGACTCGGAGATCGCACCGATGCGGGCGGAGACCCGACGCTCGGTGGGAGGGGTAGCAGCGCTCATACGGCCCATCGTCCCAGACCGCATCCGGGCCCGGCACACAGGTTTCACGGACCGGACAGGAACGGTCATTACCGGTCGTACGCCCGTCCGACGGCAGGTCGGCGTGGTTTCTGTTCGACGCGGACCCCCATCACCACGTATGCTCACTCCTCGTTGGCCCGCACCGACCACATCTCACGATGCGGTACGTTGAGGGACACCAACAAAGGGTCGTAGCTCAATTGGTAGAGCACCGGTCTCCAAAACCGGCGGTTGGGGGTTCAAGTCCCTCCGGCCCTGCTACACACACCGCCAGGTGTTGTGCGCATGTACGTACTTCATTGCACCGCCGTGCGGCTCCATCCCGGGCGCGGCACGGCCGACCCGGAATCAGGTGAGAGATCGTGACGGACGCCGTAGGCTCCATCGACATGCCTGATGCCGACGACGAGGCCTCTGAGTCCAAGAAGAAGGCCCGCAAGGGCGGCAAGCGCGGCAAGAAGGGCCCCCTGGGCCGTCTCGCGCTCTTCTACCGCCAGATCGTCGCGGAACTCCGCAAGGTCGTCTGGCCCACTCGTAGCCAGCTGACGTCGTACACCACTGTGGTGATTATCTTCGTCGTCATCATGATCGGCCTTGTCACCGTGATTGACTATGGCTTCCAGGAAGCAGTCAAGTACGTCTTCGGCTGACTTTTTGTTCCACCCCATCTGTATCGCAGGAAGAAGCAGCCACCGTGTCTGACGCGAACCTGAACGACGCCTTCGAGTCCGAGTCCGTCGAGGACGAGCTGGACATCATCGAGGCCGCCGACGAGGACCAGGCAGACGCTGCTGACGACGCCGCCGGCGACGCCGCCGAGGAAGCCGCTCTCCACGTCGAGGACGAGGACGAGGCGGAAGCCGACGAGACCGAGGAGTCCGACGAGGACGCCGAGGACGAGGTCGAGGTCGAGGAAGACGAGTCGGACGAGTCCGAGGACTCCGACGACGAAGAGTCCGTCGAGGCCGAGGACGCCGAGGACGAGACCGAGGAGGAGGCCGAGCCGGCCGCCCCGGTCGACCCGGTCGCCGCGCTTCGCGAGGAGCTCCGCACCCTTCCCGGCGAGTGGTACGTCATCCACACCTACGCGGGCTACGAGAAGCGCGTGAAGGCCAACCTGGAACAGCGTGCCGTCTCGCTCAACGTCGAGGACTTCATCTACCAGGCCGAGGTCCCCGAGGAAGAGATCGTCCAGATCAAGGGCGGCGAGCGGAAGAACGTCAAGCAGAACAAGCTTCCCGGCTACGTTCTCGTCCGCATGGACCTGACGAACGAGTCCTGGGGCGTCGTCCGCAACACCCCCGGCGTCACCGGCTTCGTGGGCAACGCCTACGACCCGTACCCGCTGACCCTGGACGAGATCGTCAAGATGCTCGCCCCGGAGGCCGAGGAGAAGGCCGCCCGCGAGGCCGCCGAGGCCGAGGGCAAGCCCGCTCCCGCCCGCAAGCTGGAGGTCCAGGTTCTGGACTTCGAGGTCGGCGACTCGGTCACGGTCACGGACGGTCCCTTCGCGACGCTCCAGGCCACGATCAACGAGATCAACCCGGACTCGAAGAAGGTCAAGGGACTCGTCGAGATCTTCGGTCGCGAGACCCCGGTCGAGCTCAGCTTCGACCAGATCCAGAAGAACTGATCTCACCGTCTTCCGACCAGGTCAGAGTGGCTCTCACAGCCGCTCTGACCTGGTCGGTTTTTAGCCGCGCGTCTATACCCGTTATCGTTGTGCGGTATGCCTGCATCCGGATGACCGGAAGGCGGGCTGAACACTCTCACTAGGACCCGGAGAGAGCAATGCCTCCCAAGAAGAAGAAGGTCACGGGGCTTATCAAGCTCCAGATCAACGCCGGTGCGGCGAACCCGGCCCCGCCGGTCGGCCCCGCGCTCGGTCAGCACGGCGTCAACATCATGGAGTTCTGCAAGGCCTACAACGCCGCGACCGAGTCGCAGCGTGGCATGGTCGTGCCGGTGGAGATCACGGTCTACGACGACCGCTCCTTCACCTTCATCACCAAGACTCCGCCGGCCGCCAAGCTGATCCTCAAGGCCGCTGGTGTGGACAAGGGCTCCGGCGAGCCGCACAAGACCAAGGTCGCCAAGCTCACGGCCGCCCAGGTCCGCGAGATCGCCACGGTCAAGCTCCCCGACCTGAACGCCAACGACCTGGACGCCGCGTCCAAGATCATCGCTGGCACCGCCCGCTCCATGGGCATCACGGTCGAGGGCTGATCACCCCCCTCGTGACCTAGTGGTAGGGCCCGCGCCGGCCCGCACCACGACTCCACACCTGAACCAACAGGAGAAGAAGTGAAGCGCAGCAAGGCTCTCCGCGCCGCGGACGCCAAGATCGACCGGGAGCGCAACTACGCCCCCCTCGAGGCCGTCCGTCTCGCCAAGGACACCGCCGCCACCAAGTTCGACGGAACCGTCGAGGTCGCCTTCCGCCTGGGCGTCGACCCGCGCAAGGCCGACCAGATGGTCCGCGGCACCGTGAACCTCCCGCACGGCACCGGCAAGACCGCCCGGGTCCTGGTCTTCGCGACCGGTGACCGTGCCGAGGCCGCGATCGCCGCCGGCGCCGACATCGTCGGCTCCGACGAGCTCATCGACGAGATCTCCAAGGGCAACCGCCTGAACGAGTTCGACGCCGTTGTGGCCACCCCGGACCTCATGGGCAAGGTCGGCCGCCTCGGCCGCGTCCTCGGCCCGCGTGGTCTCATGCCGAACCCCAAGGTCGGCACCGTCACCCCCGATGTCGCGAAGGCTGTCAACGACATCAAGGGCGGCAAGATCGAGTTCCGCGTCGACAAGCACTCGAACCTGCACTTCATCATCGGCAAGGTCTCCTTCGACGAGACGAAGCTGGTCGAGAACTACGCCGCGGCCCTGGACGAGATCCTTCGTCTGAAGCCGTCCGCCGCCAAGGGCCGCTACATCAAGAAGGCGACCCTGACGACGACGATGGGCCCCGGCATCCCGCTGGACTCCAACCGCACCCGTAACCTCCTCGTCGAGGAGGACCCGGCCGCTGTCTAGCCGGGCCGAACCTCACACGGTTCACTGAGTGCTCAACAGGCCCCCGCCTCTCCTCGGAGAGGCGGGGGCCTGTTCTTTGTTACGGTTCAAGGGACCGTAAAGAATCACCAAGGGGTGGGGAACGCTCATGAACATGTCCGCATGGAAGCGCGCGGGCGTCGCCCTGACGGCCACGGCCGCCGTCGTGGCCGTCGCGGGGTGTCAGGACGGCGGGGACGCCAAGGCGGGCGCCGAGGTGCAGAGCCGCGGGGACGTCACCAAGGTCATCCAGGCCGCGTACGAGAAGACCTCGGCCGCCAAGGCCGCCAAGATCAAGATGACGATGAGCATGACCGGCGCCGGCGCGGACTCGGGCACCGCCGAGATGACCGGCGTCCAGGGCTGGGACCCCGCGGTCATGGACATCACCATGAAGGGCTCCATGCTGAGCGCCGCCGGCGCCGGTGCCGGTGCCGGCGGTGACGCACCCGAGCAGGTCCGCATGGTCATGCTCGACAACGTCATGTACATGGACATGGGTGCGAAGCAGGCCGCCGAGATGGACGGCAAGCGCTGGATGAAGCTGGACCTGACGGCCGCCGCGGAGGCCTCCGGCGACAAGGCCCTCCAGAAGCAGATGACCGGCGGCCTGGAGAGCATGAACCAGGACCCGGCCCAGCAGCTCGCCCTGCTCCTCGACTCGCCGAACCTCAAGCACGTCGGCGCCGAGAAGATCAACGGCATGGAGACGCAGCACTACAAGGGGACGCTCACGGTCGAGCAGATGCTCAAGGCCGGCGACTCCTCGAAGCTGCTCCCCAAGGAGGACTACGACAAGCTCCTCGCCGGCGTGAAGAAGTCGGGCCTCAAGGGCTACGACACCGAGGTCTGGGTCAACGAGGACGGCTACCCGGCGCGCATGGACATCGGCATGACCATGGCCGAGGGCTCGATGCAGATGCGGGCGGACTACAGCGACTACGGCACCAAGGCCGCCGTCCAGGCCCCGCCGGCCAAGGACACCCTGGACCTCTTCCAGATGCTGAAGGAGCTCGGCGAGGGCCTCAAGCAGGGCTGATTTGCCCGAACCGCGCCCCGTCACGTACGCTTCCACAGAAGCCAAAGACCGCTGGTCGTCGCTGCTCCCACTCGGGTGCGGTGGCCGAAGGATTCGCTGAGATGCGAACGACCCGCGCAGGTGACTGTGGATGAGTTCCCGAATCCTTGTGATGCGGTCGAGCTAAGCCCTGGCGCCTGCGCCGGGGCGTTTTGTTTTGTTAGCCCCTTCCGCGCGGTCCCATCACCCGGAAGGAGGCCGCGCTCATGGCAAGGCCCGACAAGGCTGCCGCGGTAGCCGAGCTCAAGGACAAGTTCCAGAGCTCGAGCGCCGTCGTGCTGACCGAGTACCGGGGTCTCACCGTCGCGCAGCTCAAGACGCTGCGTCGTTCGCTCGGTGAGAACGCCCAGTACGCCGTGGTGAAGAACACGCTGACCAAGATTGCGGCCAACGAGGCCGGGATCACCTCGCTCGACGACCAGTTCACCGGTCCGACGGGCGCTGCCTTCATCACCGGTGACCCGGTGGAGTCGGCGAAGGGTCTTCGTGACTTCGCCAAGGAGAACCCGAACCTCATCATCAAGGGCGGTGTCCTTGACGGTAAGGCGCTGACCGCCGATGAGATCAAGAAGCTTGCGGACCTCGAGTCCCGCGAGGTTCTGCTCAGCAAGCTGGCCGGCGCGTTCAAGGGCAAGCAGTCTCAGGCTGCCTCGCTCTTCCAGGCGCTGCCGTCGAAGTTCGTCCGCACTGCGGAGGCGCTTCGCGTCAAGCTCGCCGAGCAGGGCGGTGCCGAGTAATTCGGCTCGCGCATTGATCCACGCCGCCTAGTGCGTGGGTCGCAGCGGGCCGTTACGCCCGCCTCTCTATACATCCGGCACCTGCCGAATTAGTGGAAGGATCGCCCATCATGGCGAAGCTCACCCAGGACGAACTTCTCGCCCAGTTCGAGGAGCTCACCCTCATCGAGCTCTCCGAGTTCGTTAAGGCGTTCGAGGAGAAGTTCGACGTCACCGCCGCCGCGGCCGTCGCCGTTGCCGGCCCGGGTGCCCCGGTTGCCGCCGAGGCCGCTGAGGAGCAGGACGAGTTCGACGTCGTCCTCGAGGGCGCCGGCGACAAGAAGATCCAGGTCATCAAGGTCGTGCGCGAGCTCACCTCCCTGGGCCTCAAGGAGGCCAAGGACCTCGTCGACGGCACCCCGAAGGCCGTCCTCGAGAAGGTCGCGAAGGACGTCGCCGAGAAGGCTGCCGAGTCCCTCAAGGCCGCCGGCGCCTCCGTCACGGTCAAGTAAGACCGTTTCGAGTCGCTGAAGCTGACTCCTGCCCTCGTGTAACGCGAGGGCATCGAAAGGCGATCACCCTTCTGGGTGGTCGCCTTTCGGCGTTCCCCGGGAAGGGCGTGGCGGGGCCCCCGAGGGCCGCCGGAGGCGGAGTATGGTGATCTTCGCCGTGCGCCCCGCAGACCGGGGGGCCTTGACGAACCGCACGCAGCGCGCAATTCTCAGGACGCGTCGTCACAACGATCCGTATCCGAGGCATGGATCGACGACTGAACGGGCAGTATCGAGGTGCGCCGCACGGCGCGAGGTACCGCGGAGTTGAGAGCAACGAGGGTCGCGAATTATTCGCCCTGGACATCAGTGAGCCAAGTGGCTACACTGACCCTTTGCGCTGCCTGTTAGCTGCCCCCTGCCCGTCACCAGGGGCATACCTTCGCATCCGCTTCGTGGACCGACCCCGTCTGAACTGGCCTTTCGGTCATCTCAGGAAAAGTCTGCCGCAAAGCATTGCTGGGGACCGGTACGCGCGTAGTGAGTCCGAGCCCTCGGAAGGACCCCCTCTTGGCCGCCTCGCGCAACGCCTCGACCAATACGAACAACGGCGCAAGCACCGCCCCGCTGCGCATCTCCTTTGCAAAGATCAGGGAGCCCCTCGAGGTTCCGAACCTCCTCGCGCTGCAGACCGAGAGCTTTGACTGGCTGCTCGGCAATGCCGCCTGGAAGGCTCGCGTCGAGGCTGCCCTTGAGTCGGGACAGGACGTCCCCACGAAGTCCGGCCTGGAAGAGATCTTCGAGGAGATCTCGCCGATCGAGGACTTCTCCGGGTCGATGTCGCTGACCTTCCGCGACCACCGCTTCGAGCCGCCGAAGAACTCGATCGACGAGTGCAAGGACCGTGACTTCACGTACGGTGCCCCGCTCTTCGTCACCGCCGAGTTCACCAACAACGAGACCGGCGAGATCAAGTCCCAGACGGTCTTCATGGGCGACTTCCCGCTCATGACCAACAAGGGCACCTTCGTCATCAACGGCACCGAGCGTGTCGTGGTGTCGCAGCTGGTCCGATCGCCGGGTGTCTACTTCGACTCCTCGATCGACAAGACGTCCGACAAGGACATCTTCTCCGCCAAGATCATCCCGTCCCGGGGTGCCTGGCTGGAGATGGAGATCGACAAGCGCGACCTGGTCGGTGTCCGCATCGACCGCAAGCGCAAGCAGTCGGTCACCGTTCTGCTGAAGGCTCTCGGCTGGACCACCGAGCAGATCCTGCAGGAGTTCGGCGAGTACGAGTCCATGCGCGCCACCCTGGAGAAGGACCACACCCAGGGCCAGGACGACGCGCTGCTCGACATCTACCGCAAGCTGCGTCCGGGCGAGCCGCCGACCCGTGAGGCCGCTCAGACGCTGCTCGAGAACCTCTACTTCAACCCGAAGCGCTACGACCTCGCGAAGGTCGGCCGCTACAAGGTGAACAAGAAGCTCGGCGCCGACGAGCCGCTGGACGCCGGCGTGCTCACCACCGACGACGTCATCGCCACGATCAAGTACCTGGTCAAGCTCCACGCGGGCGAGACCGAGACGGTCGGCGAGAACGGCAACGAGATCGTCGTCGAGACCGACGACATCGACCACTTCGGCAACCGTCGTCTGCGCAACGTCGGCGAGCTCATCCAGAACCAGGTCCGCACGGGTCTGGCTCGTATGGAGCGCGTCGTCCGCGAGCGGATGACCACGCAGGACGTCGAGGCGATCACGCCGCAGACCCTGATCAACATTCGCCCGGTCGTGGCGTCGATCAAGGAATTCTTCGGCACCTCGCAGCTGTCGCAGTTCATGGACCAGAACAACCCGCTGTCGGGTCTGACGCACAAGCGTCGTCTCTCGGCGCTGGGCCCTGGTGGTCTGTCCCGTGAGCGGGCCGGCTTCGAGGTCCGAGACGTGCACCCGTCCCACTACGGACGCATGTGCCCGATCGAGACCCCCGAAGGCCCGAACATCGGTCTGATCGGTTCGCTCGCCTCGTACGGCCGCGTCAACGCGTTCGGCTTCATCGAGACGCCGTACCGCAAGGTCATCGACGGCCAGGTCACCGACGAGGTCGACTACGTCACCGCCGACGAGGAGGACCGCTTCGTCATCGCGCAGGCCAACGCCGCGCTCAACGACGACATGCGGCTCACCGAGAACCGCGTCCTGGTGCGTAAGCGTGGCGGCGAGGTCGACTACGTCCTGCCGGCCGAGGTCGACTACATGGACGTCTCGCCGCGCCAGATGGTGTCGGTCGCGACCGCCATGATCCCGTTCCTCGAGCACGACGACGCCAACCGTGCCCTCATGGGCGCGAACATGATGCGTCAGGCGGTGCCGCTGATCAAGTCGGAGGCCCCGCTCGTCGGCACCGGCATGGAGTACCGCTGCGCCACCGACGCCGGCGACGTGCTCAAGGCCGAGAAGGACGGTGTCGTCCAGGAGCTGTCGGCCGACTACGTCACGGTCGCCAACGACGACGGCACGTACATCACGTACCGCCTGCACAAGTTCTCGCGCTCGAACCAGGGCACCTCGGTCAACCAGAAGGTCGTCGTCGACGAGGGCGACCGCGTGATCGAGGGCCAGGTCCTCGCCGACGGTCCCGCCACCGAAGACGGCGAGATGGCGCTCGGCAAGAACCTGCTCGTGGCGTTCATGCCGTGGGAGGGTCACAACTACGAGGACGCGATCATCCTGTCGCAGCGCCTCGTGCAGGACGACGTCCTCTCCTCGATCCACATCGAGGAGCACGAGGTCGACGCCCGTGACACCAAGCTCGGCCCGGAGGAGATCACCCGGGACATCCCGAACGTCTCCGAGGAGGTCCTCGCCGACCTCGACGAGCGCGGCATCATCCGTATCGGTGCCGAGGTCGTCGCCGGCGACATCCTCGTCGGCAAGGTCACGCCCAAGGGCGAGACCGAGCTGACGCCGGAGGAGCGCCTGCTCCGCGCGATCTTCGGTGAGAAGGCCCGTGAGGTCCGTGACACCTCGCTGAAGGTGCCCCACGGCGAGATCGGCAAGATCATCGGCGTCCGCGTCTTCGACCGCGAAGAGGGCGACGAGCTTCCCCCGGGCGTGAACCAGCTGGTCCGCGTCTACGTCGCCCAGAAGCGCAAGATCACCGACGGTGACAAGCTCGCCGGCCGTCACGGCAACAAGGGTGTCATCTCCAAGATCCTTCCGATCGAGGACATGCCCTTCCTTGAGGACGGCACGCCGGTCGACATCATCCTCAACCCGCTGGGTGTCCCGTCCCGAATGAACCCGGGACAGGTCCTGGAGATCCACCTCGGCTGGCTCGCCAGCCGCGGCTGGGACGTCTCCGGCCTGGCGGACGACTGGGCGCAGCGCCTGCAGGCCATCGGTGCCGACCAGGTCGCCCCGGGCACCAACGTCGCCACCCCCGTCTTCGACGGTGCGCGTGAGGACGAGCTCGCGGGTCTGCTGAACCACACCATCCCGAACCGCGACGGCGAGCGCATGGTGCAGCCGACCGGTAAGGCGAGGCTGTTCGACGGCCGCTCCGGCGAGCCGTTCCCGGACCCGATCTCCATCGGGTACATGTACATCCTCAAGCTCCACCACCTGGTCGACGACAAGCTGCACGCTCGGTCGACCGGTCCCTACTCGATGATCACCCAGCAGCCGCTGGGTGGTAAGGCCCAGTTCGGTGGCCAGCGCTTCGGTGAGATGGAGGTGTGGGCGCTTGAGGCTTATGGCGCCGCGTACGCCCTCCAGGAGCTGCTGACGATCAAGTCCGACGACGTGACCGGCCGCGTGAAGGTCTACGAGGCCATCGTCAAGGGCGAGAACATCCCTGAGCCCGGCATCCCCGAGTCCTTCAAGGTGCTCATCAAGGAGATGCAGTCCCTGTGCCTCAACGTGGAGGTGCTCTCTTCGGACGGCATGTCCATCGAGATGCGCGACACCGACGAGGACGTCTTCCGCGCAGCGGAGGAGCTCGGTATCGACCTGTCCCGGCGCGAGCCGAGCAGCGTCGAAGAGGTCTGACGGGAGTCCGGACCGGGGGTTCAGCAATGAACCCCCGGCCGGCCCCAGGACCCCCGTTCCAGACCCCAAGACTTACAACCCTGAGAGGGATTGACGCATAGTGCTCGACGTCAACTTCTTCGACGAGCTCCGGATCGGTCTGGCTACCGCTGACGACATCCGTCAGTGGAGCCACGGCGAGGTCAAGAAGCCGGAGACCATCAACTACCGCACGCTCAAGCCCGAGAAGGACGGACTCTTCTGCGAGAAGATCTTCGGTCCGACCCGGGACTGGGAGTGCTACTGCGGCAAGTACAAGCGTGTCCGCTTCAAGGGCATCATCTGTGAGCGGTGTGGCGTCGAGGTCACCCGCGCCAAGGTGCGTCGTGAGCGGATGGGCCACATCGAGCTCGCCGCTCCCGTCACCCACATCTGGTACTTCAAGGGCGTCCCGTCGCGCCTCGGATACCTGCTCGACCTCGCCCCGAAGGACCTCGAGAAGGTCATCTACTTCGCGGCGTACATGATCACGTTCGTCGACGACGAGCGTCGTACGCGTGACCTGCCCTCGCTCGAGGCGCACGTCTCCGTCGAGCGTCAGCAGATCGAGAACCGTCGCGACTCCGACCTGGAGGCCCGCGCCAAGAAGCTCGAGAACGACCTGGCCGAGCTTGAGGCCGAGGGCGCGAAGGCCGACGTGCGCCGCAAGGTGCGCGAAGGTGCCGAGCGCGAGATGAAGCAGCTGCGCGACCGTGCGCAGCGCGAGATCGACCGTCTGGACGAGGTCTGGTCGCGCTTCAAGAACCTCAAGGTCCAGGACCTGGAGGGCGACGAGCTCCTCTACCGCGAGCTGCGTGACCGCTTCGGCACGTACTTCGACGGTTCGATGGGTGCGGCTGCCCTGCAGAAGCGCCTGGAGTCCTTCGACCTCGAGGAGGAGGCCGAGCGCCTCCGCGAGATCATCCGTACCGGCAAGGGCCAGAAGAAGACCCGTGCGCTCAAGCGCCTCAAGGTCGTCTCCGCGTTCCTGCAGACCGCGAACAGCCCCAAGGGCATGGTTCTCGACTGCGTGCCGGTCATCCCGCCGGACCTGCGTCCGATGGTGCAGCTGGACGGTGGCCGCTTCGCGACCTCCGACCTGAACGACCTGTACCGCCGCGTGATCAACCGCAACAACCGCCTCAAGCGTCTCCTTGACCTCGGTGCCCCCGAGATCATCGTGAACAACGAGAAGCGGATGCTGCAGGAGGCCGTCGACGCGCTGTTCGACAACGGCCGCCGTGGTCGCCCGGTCACCGGTCCGGGTAACCGCCCGCTGAAGTCCCTGAGCGACATGCTCAAGGGCAAGCAGGGTCGTTTCCGTCAGAACCTGCTCGGCAAGCGTGTGGACTACTCCGCGCGTTCCGTCATCGTCGTGGGTCCGCAGCTGAAGCTGCACCAGTGCGGTCTGCCGAAGGCCATGGCGCTGGAGCTCTTCAAGCCGTTCGTGATGAAGCGCCTGGTCGACCTGAACCACGCGCAGAACATCAAGAGCGCCAAGCGGATGGTCGAGCGCGGCCGCACGGTCGTGTACGACGTCCTCGAAGAGGTCATCGCCGAGCACCCGGTTCTGCTGAACCGTGCGCCCACGCTGCACCGCCTCGGCATCCAGGCCTTCGAGCCCCAGCTGGTCGAGGGCAAGGCCATCCAGATCCACCCGCTCGTCTGCACCGCGTTCAACGCGGACTTCGACGGTGACCAGATGGCCGTGCACCTGCCGCTCTCCGCGGAGGCGCAGGCCGAGGCCCGCATCCTGATGCTGTCCTCGAACAACATCCTGAAGCCGGCCGACGGCCGTCCGGTCACGATGCCGACCCAGGACATGGTCCTCGGTCTGTTCTTCCTGACCACCGACGGTGAGCTCCGTGACACCAAGGGCGAGGGCCGTGCGTTCGGTTCCACGGCCGAGGCGATCATGGCGTTCGACGCCGGCGAGCTGGCGCTGCAGTCCGAGATCGACATCCGCTTCCCCGTCGGCACGGTCGCTCCCCGCGGCTGGGTTCCCCCGGTCACGGAGGAGGGTGACGACTCCGTCGCCGCCGGTGAGTGGCAGCAGGGTGACTCGTTCCGTCTGCGGACGACCCTGGGTCGCGCGCTCTTCAACGAGCTGCTGCCCGAGGACTACCCGTTCGTCGACTACTCCGTCGGCAAGAAGCAGCTCTCCGAGATCGTCAACGACCTCGCCGAGCGTTACCCCAAGGTCATCGTGGCGGCGACGCTCGACAACCTGAAGGCGGCGGGCTTCTACTGGGCGACCCGTTCCGGTGTCACCGTGGCCATCTCCGACGTCGTCGTTCCCGAGGCGAAGAAGGAGATCGTCAAGGGCTACGAGGCGCAGGACGAGAAGGTCCAGAAGCAGTACGAGCGCGGCCTGATCACCAAGGAAGAGCGCACGCAGGAGCTCATCGCGATCTGGACCAAGGCGACCAACGAGGTTGCCGAGGCGATGAACGCGAACTTCCCCAAGACGAACCCCATCTTCATGATGGTTGACTCGGGTGCCCGAGGAAACATGATGCAGATGCGTCAGATCGCCGGTATGCGTGGTCTGGTGTCGAACGCCAAGAACGAGACGATCCCGCGTCCCATCAAGGCGTCGTTCCGTGAGGGCCTCACCGTCCTCGAGTACTTCATCTCCACGCACGGTGCCCGTAAGGGTCTCGCCGACACCGCCCTGCGTACCGCCGACTCGGGTTACCTGACCCGTCGTCTGGTGGACGTCTCGCAGGACGTCATCATCCGCGAGGAGGACTGTGGCACCGAGCGCGGTCTGAAGCTGCGGATCGCGGCCAAGGACGAGACCGGTGTCCTGCGGAAGACGGACGACGTCGAGACCTCCGTGTACGCGCGGATGCTCGCCGAGGACGTCGTCGTCGACGGCAAGGTCATCGCGCCGGCCAACGTCGACCTGGGTGACGTGCTCATCGACGCCCTCGTCAACGCGGGCGTCGAGGAGGTCAAGACCCGTTCGGTCCTGACCTGTGAGTCCGCCGTCGGTACCTGTGCGTTCTGCTACGGCCGTTCGCTCGCCACCGGCAAGCTGGTCGACATCGGTGAGGCGGTCGGCATCATCGCCGCCCAGTCCATCGGTGAGCCCGGTACCCAGCTGACGATGCGTACCTTCCACACCGGTGGTGTGGCCGGTGACGACATCACCCAGGGTCTGCCCCGTGTCGTCGAGCTCTTCGAGGCTCGTCAGCCCAAGGGTGTCGCCCCGATCTCGGAGGCGGCCGGCCGCATCCGTATCGAGGAGACCGAGAAGACCAAGAAGATCGTCGTCACCCCGGACGACGGCACCGACGAGACGGCGTTCCCGATCTCGAAGCGTGCCCGTCTGCTCGTGGGCGAGGGCGACCACGTCGAGGTGGGCCAGAAGCTCACCGTGGGTGCCACCAACCCGCACGACGTGCTGCGCATCCTCGGTCAGCGTGCGGTCCAGATCCACCTGGTCGCCGAGGTCCAGAAGGTCTACAACTCGCAGGGCGTGTCGATCCACGACAAGCACATCGAGATCATCATCCGGCAGATGCTGCGCCGCGTGACGATCATCGAGTCCGGCGACGCGGAGCTGCTGCCGGGCGAGCTCGTCGAGCGCTCGAAGTTCGAGACCGAGAACCGTCGTGTGGTCACCGAGGGCGGTCACCCCGCCTCCGGCCGTCCGCAGCTGATGGGTATCACCAAGGCCTCGCTCGCCACCGAGTCGTGGCTGTCGGCGGCGTCCTTCCAGGAGACGACCCGGGTTCTGACCGATGCGGCGATCAACGCCAAGTCGGACTCCCTGGTCGGCCTCAAGGAGAACGTCATCATCGGTAAGCTCATCCCGGCCGGTACGGGCCTCGCCCGCTACCGCAACATCCGGGTCGAGCCGACCGAAGAGGCCAAGGCCGCGATGTACTCGGCCGTCGGCTACGACGACATCGACTACTCGCCGTTCGGCTCGGGCTCCGGCCAGGCCGTTCCGCTGGAGGACTACGACTACGGTCCGTACAACCAGTAAGTAGTGCGAACCGAAGGGCGGTCACCCCGATTGCGGGGTGGCCGCCCTTCGGCGTTTCCGGCCGGCTTCGTCGGCCGGGCCCCGTCACCCGGGTGTCGTCAGCGCGCGGCCAGTTCCCAGACGGCGACGAGCACGCCGGCGCTCGCGGTGAGCGCGGCGATGCTGGTCAGCGGCCAGCGGGCGCGTTCCAGGGCGTCGAGCCGGGCCTCGTGGTCGGCCAGCTGTTTGTCGGTCTGGTCGCTGCGCTGGACGAGCAGCGCGAGCGAGCCGTCGACGCGGGCGAAGCCGGCCTCCAGGGTGCCGCGGAGGCGTTCCAGTTCGAGGGCGACGGCGACGGGGTCGTTCGGGTCAGACTCGGTCATCGGCACCGCCGGGGGAGCTGCGCAGCCAGGACGGCAGCAGGTGCTGTACCGCGTCGAGGGCCATCACCCGGGTCAGTCCGCCGGCGACGGCCAGCGCCCCGGCGACCCAGGGGAGGGTCGCGGGGACGCCGGAGGCGTCGACGATCGCGGGGAGCACGACGGCGATGCCGACGGCGGACTGGAGGACGGTGCGGGCCGTGCGCTTGGCGGCATCGGACATCGGGGGTCTCCTCTCGTGCGGGCTACTTCGTGTACGGGACCTTCAGCGCGCTCCAGGAGGCGGCGCCGGGGATGCCGTCGGCGTCGGAGCCGCGGAAGCCGAGCTTGTGCTGCCACTTGGCGTAGCTGAGCCGGTCGGCCTCGCCCCAGCGGGGGCTCGGGCCGACGGTGTACGCGGAGCAGCCCTCGGCGACGAGGCGGCGGCCCATCGCCGTGATGACCGGGGAGCTCGTCTCCTTGCGGAAGAACGAGGTGCCCGGGAAGGGGTGGAGGCGGGGGGCGGCCGGCTTTCCGGCGCCGGGCCCGCCGCTCCCCGGGGTGTTCTTGGCGGGTGCCTTGGCGAGGCGGGCCTGGACGCGGTCGCGCATCGTCGGCATGCCGAAGCCCTTGGGGTCGCTCTTCCAGTCGGACCACTCCAGGTGGCCGATGACGGAGCGGGCGCCCCAGCCGTGGGCCCGGCAGAGGGCGGTGGAGACCCGTTCGATCGCGTCGAGCTGGGCGGCCGGCCAGGGGTCGGCGCCGTTGCCGAGGTTGATGCACTCGAAGCCGTAGAAGCGGGAGTTCCCGTCGACGGCGTTCGGGCTGCCCTGGTGGGCGCGGGGGGTCGGCGGCCGGTCGCCGTACGTCTCGCTGATCACGGCCTGGAGGACGGACGGGTCGCCGCCGCCGGCGTGGTTGGCGCGGCCGTTGGCGACGAGGTGGACGGTGCCGTCCTTGGCGATGACGCCGTGGCAGAGCGGTCCGGGCAGGCCTTCGTAGCCGTTGAAGCAGAGCTCGACGGAGGAGGCGGTGCCGGTGGAGACGGTGTGGTGGATCATCACGCCGGTGACGGGGCCCCAGGCGCCGGTGTGGTTGCGGTTGTGGGTGCGCCAGCCGGGGTGTTCGACGACGGTGACGCCTTCGGCGCGGAGTGCGGCGAGGAGCCGGTCCGCGGGCAGGGGAGTGGCCATCTGGTGTCCTCCGGACATGAAGAAGGCCCGCACTCGGGCGGGCGGACGTACGGGTCGGGCGTTCGTACGGGTGGGGCGGGGCCGCGGCTACGGGGCGGGGCTGGGCTCCGCGTCCTTGGGCGCTTCGGCGGTGGCCTCCGGGGCGTCGGCCGCTTCGGGGGCGGCCTGCGGGTCCTTGGGCGTTTCGGTGCCGGGCTGCTCCGGGACGGGTTCCGGGGTCGGCTCGGGGGTCGGCTCGGGAGTGGGCTCCGGCGTGGGGGCCGGGTCCGGCGTCGGGTCCGGGGCCGGCGGTGCCCAGGTGGCGCAGAGCGCGGCGTAGGCCGCCCGGCGGGTCTCGAAGTCGGCGAGCGCGGCGGCGACGGCGTCGCGTACGGCCTCCGGGCTCGGGCCGACCGGCCGGCCGCCCTGCGCGTTGAGGATGACGAGCCCGCTGCCGCGCAGCGCGGAGCCGGCCGCGCCGGCCTCGCCGAGCTGGGCGGTCACGTAGACCTGCGGGTACTCGCCGGTCATCGGGTCCACCTCCAGCGCGCCGCCGAGCGTGGTGTCGTAGATGCGGACGTCGAGCGTGTGGCCGCCGTCGGTGACGGTGGCGCGGCCTGCGTAGTCGATGGCCACGCCCCAGGGCTGTGCCGGGTCGATGATCATGCGGGTGTTCCTCTCCATGGGGGCGGGACGGCTCAGCTCTGGGTGCCGTACATCAGGACCGGCTTGGCGTAGACGGTGCCGGAGGCACTGGTGACCCGGGCCTGGATCTCGATCTTGGCGGTGGTGCCGAAACGCGTCGTGATGTCGCTGACGATCGCGTCGGTGACGTCGAACTGGCTGCCGGCGGCGACGGTCCCGCCGAACTGGGTGGCGCCGTCGATGATCACCTTCACCTCGCCGGTCGCGCCCGCGCTGACGCGGGTCTCCATCAGCAGGCGCATCCGCGGCTGCCAGACCGGGTTGTACGAGCGGGCGATCGTCGCCCAGTTGTTCAGGGAACCGGTCGCCGGCCAGTTCACGGAGGCGAGGTCCTGCGGCGGCAGCATCGCGAGCCAGGGCCGGGCGAGGCCGCCGGCGCCGATGTCGTCGGAGAAGACCTCGTGGCCGTACGCGTCGTAGAACCGCAGCACCTGCTTGGTCGTGTCGCTGCCGCTGCCGTTGTACAGGGCGATGGCCAGCTCGCCGGTCTGGCGGCGCACCGCCACCCCGTACTCGCTCTTCTCCGGGTCGGCGTCCCACTTGCCGACCTGGAGGACGGAGGTGCCGTTCGGCAGCTTGACGTTGAGGGCGCCGTCGGTGACCTCGTTCATGGCGGGCCGGGTGTTGACCGCGGTGGACAGCGCCTGGATCCGGCGCTCCATCTGGGTCAGCCGGTCGATGATGTCCTCGGGCAGCTGGGGCATCAGGCCTCCTCAAGGTAGAGCTCGGCGGTGTCGGGGCGGCCGCGCTCCGGCGGCCTGACCTTGACGCCGACGATGCGGTAGCGGGCGTCGAGGCCGGGGGTGTGCCACTCGTCGGTGATCCGGATCCGGGCGGAGCGGCCGAGCAGCGCCGGCGGCACGACCCCGCCGAGCCGGATGGTGATCTCGGGGATGACGACGGCGCCGGCGGCCTGGGCGAGCTCGTTCTCGGCCATCTTCTCCAGGGTGGCCTGGGAGGTGATCTCGTTGTGGTCCGAGGACAGGTCGATCCGCGGCCAGCCGCCCTTGATCAGCGGGGATTCCTTCTCGCCCGAGTACAGCGGCCGGGACTCGGCGGCGGCGTTGGAGTTGATCGACGCGCCGCGCGCCATGGAGGTGGTGCCACCGCGGGTCGCGTCGCGCGGGAAGGAGTACGACAGGATCGTGCCGGGCCGGTCGAAGACCAGGTCGGTGGCGCCGGTACGGATCTTGGGCGCGCCGAGCCGGAGCTGGCGGATCCGTCGTCCGTCGACCGGGTCCCGGTAGACCATGATCTGGTGCTCGAAGCCCTCGTCGAGGGAGGCGAGCTGTTCGAGCGCCTCCGAGTAGAGGGTTTCGTCGCCCTTGCGCCAGCTCGCGGTCCGCTTGGTCGTGGAGACCTCCTCCCCGTACTCGACACGGATCTTGCCGCCGTTGGCCTTCTGGAGCTCCTTCCAGAGCGTCCGGGCGATCTCCAGCTGGTCGGTGGGCGTCGTGACGTCGATCTTCGTACGGATGCGGCGGCGGGCGGCGTACGAGTCGAAGGTCGCGGCCTGGATGGAGAGCGTCATCACCCCGCGCTCGCTGCTCTGCAGGGTGCTGGTCCAGATGATGCCGCCCCACCACAGGTCGCCGCCGCGCTCCAGGTAGACCGCGGTGCGGCCCTCCTCGACCTGGCGGACGCGCTCGGCGATCGCCCGGTCGGGGATGGGGATGGTGCCGGAGAGGGAGCCGGCCTTGCCGATGTAGTCGTCGAACTGGACGTCCCGCAGGGGCAGGATGTCGATGGTCTGGTCCGAGAGCAGATCGCAGAAGATCGCCCGGTAGGGAGTGTCGAGTGCCATCGCGTTCCTCCCTTACAGGATGTAGGTGGCGGAGACGTTCAGTCCCCCGGTGTTGGCGAGGGTGCCGTTGGCGCTCCAGTCGCGCAGGGTGACCGGCGAGTTGGTGTAGGTGTAGAAGGTGGCGGTGCCGGAGCCCACGGAGTTGGAGGCCACGGCGTCGAACGTCGTGCCCGGGTTCCAGCCCGCGGGCAGGGTGGCGAGGGGGAAGTCGGAGATGCCGCCGCTCGCGCTGGCGACGATGTCCGCACCGGCGCGGGTGACGCTGAGGCGCACCGTGACGACGCCGTCGCGGGTGCGGCGGGCCCAGAACGACGACACGCTCCAGCCGGGCTGCGCGACGGCGCCGGTGGTGATCGTCTCGTGGTCGTACGGCGCGTGGTAGTTCACCCAGGAGGTGCCGTTCCAGCGCTGGAGGACACCGCTCGCCTCGCGGAACTGTCCGGCGTAACTGCCCGTGGGCAGAGAGCCGTTGGGGGCGATGCCGCCGATCTCCCGGGGGTACGCGACCCAGCCGGTGCCGTCCCAGCGCTGGAGGAAGTGCGTGTTGTCGTTGTCCTGGTACTGCCCCGGGTAGGCGCCGGGCACGGCCGCGTTGTTGTAGACGGGCAGGATGCCGCCGACGCCGGCCGTCGTGACGCGCAGGTCGGTGACGATGCCGGTCGCCGACCAGAGGATGCCGTTGCTGCCGGCGGAGGTGCCGGCCGCCACCTTGACGCTGAACAGGGGGAGGGAGACCGGGGGCGCCGCGGGGACCGCGGGGACGGCCGACGGGGTGCCCTTGACGATCTCGATGGCGGCCTCGCTCCGCCGCGAGCTGTCGTACTGGTCGTCGTACACGCGGAGGACGACGAGGTCGAGCCGGTCGTTCAGCGGGTCGCCGTCGGCGAAGGTGACGACGGTGTCCTGGTCGAGCGTGACGGGGTAGGCGCCCTGGGCGGCGGGGCCCTGGATGACCGCCCGGCCCGCGTAGACGGTGGCGGTCATCGGGCCGTTGCCGCTCAGCCACAGACCGCCGACGCGGTACTTGCCGTCATTGGTGCCGGGCAGGATGCCGGAGCGGGCGGTGAGCGGAGTGGCCGGGGTGGTGGCACCGACGGCGATGTGGCGGGTGCCCTGGCGGGTCTGTCCCGTGGGGGCGAGCCAACCGGTGTGCAAGGTCATGGGTTCTCCCGGAGAGAGGGGGGGCGGACGGCGGTTACGCCAGCGGGTCGACGCGGATGAACGTGTTGTCGAAACCGGCCTTGAGCCCCAGGGTGTTGGCGAGGATCCGGAAGTACGCGGTGAGCGTGTAGGTCGTGCCGGGCGTCAGGTTGGAGATCCGGCGCGTGGTGGAGGCCGAGATCGTGGTGGTGCTGGCGACGATGGTCGCGTGCTCGTCGTCGAGGTCCTGGACGACCGTGGCGCCCGATGTGAGCTTGAGCGCCATGAAGCAGTAGTGGTCGTCACGGGACTTCATGCGGCCGCCGAAGCTGACGATGACCTTCGACGTCGTGGCGGTGAAGGAGACCGCGAGCGGGTTCGTGGCCCGCGCCGCGAGCGTCGGGGTGTACGTGGTCGACGCGGTGTCCCCGTAGTCGGAGTTGTCGACGAAGGCCGGGCCCGGCACCGCCGGCGCCCACGCCGTGCCGTTCCACCGCTGGAGCACGCCGCTCGCGGTGTCCCGGTACTGGCCCGTGTAGCTGGCGACGTTGACCGCGCCGGCCGGGGCGATGCCGCCCAGCGCGGACGGGTACGGCACCCAGGCGCTGCCGTCCCAGCGCTGGAGGGCGCCGCCGGAGTCCTGGTACTGGCCCGGGTAGGCGCCGGGGAAGACCGGGCCCTCGACCGGGAGGATGCCGCCGAGGGAGACGATCGGGGTGCGCAGGTCCTTGAGGGAGGTCGCCCACGGGATGCCGCCGTTGCCGGCGCTGACGGTGGCCGGGACGGTCACCTCGTACAGCGCGAGGGTGCGCGGCGGGACGGCCGGGGCCTGCGGAGTCGGGGCGGGGACGCCCTTGATGATCTCGACCTTCGCCTCGTTGCGGTTCGAGGAGTCGTAGAGGTTGTCGTAGATCCGGACGACGATCAGGTCGATGCGGCCGTACTGGGCGTCGCCCGGTTCGAAGGTGACGACCACGGAGGTCGGCAGGGTCACCGGGTAGACGCCCTGGGAGATCTCGCCCTGGACGACGGCCCGGCCCTCGGAGACGGTCGCCGTCATGGCGGAGGTGCCGGTCGTCCAGAAGCCGGACAGCCGGTACTGGCCGGAGTACGAGCCCGGCAGGACGCCGGACCGGACCTGGACGGGGTTGGCCAGCGTCGTCACGCCGGTCTGGGTGAGGCGGGTGTCCTCGCGGGTCTGGCCGGTCTCGGCGACCCAGCTGCTGCGCAGGTTCATGGGGTTTCTCCGTTCGAGGAGGGGAAGGACGGTTCAGCGGTCGGGGGCGTCAGGACTTGACCCATTCGGCGGAGAGGTTGCAGGCGTAGCCCGAGCCGCCGAGGGTCTTGATCGCCGCGGTGTGGTTGTGGAAGCCGGAGAGCTGGAGGGTCTCGCCGGCGACCAGCCGGAGCAGGCCGCTCCCGCCCACGGAAATGGCGCCGTTGCCGGCGGGGATGAGCCAGGTCAGCCGGGACTGGCCGACACCGCCGACCATGACGCGGGCGCCGCGCATGCCGGTCTGGGACTCGTTGGCCCAGGTGGCGTGTCCGGAGACCCGCCACCAGCCGGTGCGCGGCACGACGTAGGTGGTGTTCGTGGTCCAGGCGGCGGCGTCGTCGATCTCGACGGTGGGCAGGCTGAGCACGGTCCAGGTGTTGGGGGCGACGCTCTGCGCCTGGGCGGTCTGCCACTGCGTGGCGCTGAACAGCACGGTCGAGGCGCCTTCGACGTACTGCCAGGAGGAACCGTTCCAGCGCTGGAGTCCGCCGCCGTTGTCCCGGTACTGGCCGGTGTAGCCGCCGGCGGCCGTGGTGCTCGGGGCGATGCCGCCGATGGGCTTGGGGTACGAGACCCAGGTCGTCCCGTCCCAGCGCTGGAGGAGCCCGGCGGTGTCGCGGTACTGGCCGACGTACGCGCCCTTGAAGCCGCTGGCGGGCAGGATGCCGCCGAGCGCCACGACCGGCCAGTGCATGACGGTGACGGCCGAGGTGCTCCACAGGATGCCGCCGGCGCCGGCGGAGATGCCCTTCGGCACCAGGACCGTGTAGAGCGGGATCGTGCTGCCCGGTCCGCTCGCCGGGGCGGCGGGGGAGGCGGCGGGGGTGCCCTTGACCAGGCGGACCACCGCCTCCGTGACACCGGTGCGGTCGTAGGCGTCGTCGACGACCGCGAGCTCGATCAGGTCGATCCGGTCGTACATCGGGTCGCCGTCGGCGATGGTGAGGAGCTCCGGGGAGGTGACGGCGACGAGGTAGGCACCCTGGGCGGTGTCCTTGCCCTGGACGATCGCCCGGCCGGTGCCGATGGAGCACTGCATGGGCGAGCTGCCGGTCAGGACGAAACCGCCCGGCAGGATGCCCGGCCGCGAGCGCAGCGGGGTCTCCTCGGCGCTCTGGCCACTGGGGGTGAGCAGGGCGGCGAGGGCGAGCCGGGTGTCCTCGCGGGTCTGGCCGGTGGTCTGGAGCCAAGCGGCGCGTACGGTCATGGGTCACCTCTCCGTGACGGTCGGGGCGGCGGGATCAGGGGTGGGATCGGGTGGCCGGGGATCGGTGGCCGGAGGCCTGAGATCGGGTGGCCGGGGTCGGCTGCCGGGATCGGCGCCGGGGCGGCGGCCGGACCGGAGGCCGGGGGTCAGCGGTGGCGCGTCACCATTCGGCGCTGCGCCAGCGGACCGTCATCTGGGCGTCCGGGGTGGCCGAGTCGGGCCGGAAGGACAGTTCGGTACGGCCCGGTTCGAGTGCGAACAGCTCCTCCGGGTTGGAGTCGGCCATCGCGGTGTGCCGTCGCGACGCGGAGTTGTTGAGCATGACCGTGCCCGCGCCGGTGTCGACGACGAGTTCGTCGCCGGCGGCCAGGTCGATCGCGTACCGCAGCCGGCGGCGGGTGGTCCGCTCGGTGACGGTGGGGACGGAGCACGGGCCGCGGAAGACGATCACCGGATGGCAGGCGGCGGAGCCGGTGTTCACGGCGACGGCGTCACCGGTGCTCTTGGCCTCGCCCCAGGTGAGCGGCCATGTGAGGGGCCATTCGAGACCCCGCTCGGGCTGCGGGGCCGTCGTGCTGACCATCTGCTCGGTGACGCCGTACCGGCGGGGGTCGGACGCCAGCCACTGGACCGACATGCGCGAGCTGCCCTGGGTGGCGAAGCCCTGGTCGGCGGGGACGACGCGCTGGGCGATCCGGGCGCGGACGGCGAGCAGCTCGCCGTGCAGCCGGACGGTGAGCCAGCGCTCCTCGTCGAGGAGGGCGAGCGCCTGGCGCAGCGCGCGGATGGCCTCGGAGGCGAGGTCGTACTCCGGCATCAGCACGATCGTGCCGCCGACCTTGCGCGGCTTGGCGAACCGGGAGCCCGGCCAGGCTCCGTGGGAGGTCGGCCGGTCGGCATCGGAGGAGTCGTACTCGGGCAGGTCTTCCCAGCCGGAGAGGCCGGACTTGTCGACGGCGAACGGCGTGCCGGGGCCGATGAGCAGCCCGGCCCACTGGATCTGCCCGTCCTGGGTGATCAGCGAGCCGGGCGCGAGGTCGGCGGTGTAGGTGTTTCCGGCGTATGCGGTGGTGGTCTCGGCCATGGCGGCCGTCACCTCACTTCTGATGGGAGGTCGGCGGGGTGTGTCAGGGGCGGGCGGTCGCTCGCGGGCGGGCCGTCGCCCGGCGGTGCGGGCGGGCGGTCAACGGCGGACGGCCGATCCGCAGGCGAGCGGTCAGCCGTGGGCGGCCGCGAGGAAGAGCAGGTCCTCGGCGGTCGACCGGGGGCCGGCGCCCGGCGCCTCGTGGAACTCCCGGACGCGGTGCGGCTGCCGGGGCGCCTCGGTGAGGGCCGGGACGCGGCGGTTCTCCAGCTGGGAGAGCGAGTCGATGCGGTACTCGTCCGCGTCGCCGCCCGGGAAGACGATGCCGCCGTCGGCGAGCATCGGGATCTTGTCGAGGTCGACGCCGAACTTCTTGCCGGTGAAGGGGATCTCGAAGCTGAGCTTGTTGAGACCGTCGATGATCCAGTTGACGAAGGCGATCAGGCCGTTGATCGGTCCCTTGACGACCCCGATCACGGTGCTCAGGGCGCCTTCGATCAGGTCGCCGATCCCGCGCAGGGCCCCGGAGACCGCGTCCTTCGCGGTCCGGAAGAAGCCGGGGACGGACTCGGTGATCCAGGAGACGACCGGCCGTACGGCGTTCTTGATGCCGTCCATCGCGCCGGAGGCGATCCCGCGCAGCGCGTTCCACGCCGAGGAGACGGCGGACTCGAGCTTCGTGATGCCGCCGATGACGGCGCCGATGCCCGTGATCACTCCGGTGATCAGGGCCAGGTACCCCTCGAAGTAGGTCCCGATCGCCGTCCCGATCAGCTCCACGAACGGGGCGAGGAACGCCCAGATCTCCTCGATGACCGCGAAGGCGTGCTCGAAGACCTGCTCCATGATCCGCTGGCCGGTCTCGGAGTTCAGTGCGAACTCGATGATGGCCGCCGCGATCGGCACGATGATGCCGACGACGAAGCCGAGCGGGTTGGCCCGCATGGCGACGTTGATGGCGGTCATGGCGACGGAGGCGACGGTCATGACGGTGCCGAAGGTGCCCATCAGGCCGGTGATGACGTCGGCGACGGGGAGCATCGGGAGCAGCAGGGCGAGGATCCCGCCGACGCCGGTGCCGATCTTGCCCGCGGCGGTACGGGCCTTGCCGGCCGCGGTGCCGATCCGCTTGATGCGGTCGGGTGCGGTGGACCGGCGGATCCTGTCGACGGAGCCGGCGGCGCCGGCCGCGCCCTGGCCGAGGGGCTTCAGGGTCGTCCCGGCGTTGCGGGCCATGGTGTGGAGGCCGCCGAGCCCCCTCGAGGCCTGCTGGATGCCCTGCTTGAGCTGCTTGAGGGAGCCGCCCGCCGAACCGATTCCCCGCAGCAGGTTGTCGACCGGTCCGACGGCCCCGCGGAAGTTCGGCATGGCTGCGACCGCACTCATCCGCGTGCCTTCGCCAGGTACATCAGGGCGTCGGCCGTGGACTGCGGGTCACTGCCGCGGGCGGCGTGGTAGTGCTCGATGTGCAGTCCGGCGCCGTCCCGGCCGGCCTGCGGTCCCGCGGCGGTGCGGGCGCGCTGTGCGGTGAGGGCGAGCAGCCGGTCCAGCTTGGAGAGCGGGAGGACGGCCTCGGCCTCGCCGGCCTCGGCGAGGATCGCCGGGACACCGCCGTGGCGGGGCATGACGACACCGCCGGTGGCGAGCATGGGGATGGTCGGCAGGTTGACGCCGAAGGTCTTGCCGCCGACGATCGGGACCCAGCCGGGGACGCTGACCTTGACGCGGTTGAGGCTGCCGATCATCGAGTTGATGAGGCCGATGACGGAGTTGATCGGGCCCTTCACGCCGCTCTTGATGCCGTCGAACGCCCGGGACGCGATGTCCTTGAGCCCGTTCCAGATGTCCGACATCTTGTCCTTGACGGCGGTGAACGCCTTCGGGATCGTGGTCTTGATCCAGTCGACGACCGGCGTGATGACGGCCTTGATGCCGTTCCAGACCCCGCTGATGATGCTCTTGATCGCGTTCATCACCGTGGTGATGACCGTCTTCCAGATGTTCACGTAGGTCTTGATGACCGTGGCGACGGCCTTGACGACGGTGGAGATGGCGGTCTTGATGCCGTTCCAGACCGTCTTGATCAGGTCGCCGGCCTTTTTCATGATCGGGCCGATGGCCTTCATGACGGCGCTGATGACGGTCTTGATGGCGTCGAACGCCTTCTTCATGACCGTCTGCATCGTCTTCGAGCGCATCGCCATCTCGACGATCTTCTCGATGAGCGGCATGAAGAGTTCGAGGAGCCGGGCGAGGATGTTGCCCTTCATGGACTTGTTGAGCTTGTCCTGGCCCTTGGCGGCCTTGCCGGCGCCCGACTCGTACTTGCCGAGCTTGCCGCCGGCGGACTGAGCGGTGTCGCCGGCCTTCTTCATGGCGCGTTCGGCCTGGTCCGACGCGGTCTTCAGGTTCTTGAGCTGGCCGGTGGAGCCCTGGGCGTTGGTGCGCAGGTTCTTCAGGTGGCCGGAGGCCGCCTTGCCGGCGTCGCCGACCTTCTTGACCGAGGTGCCGGCGCCGGACGCCTGGGTCTTGAGGTTGCCGAGGGCCGTGGACGCGTTCTTGAGGTTTCTGACGAGAGACATGGGTGTTCCTCCTTTCGTGGTGACGTGGGATCAGGGATTGGTGGCGCCGCCGAGCTCTGCGTTGATGCTGCTGACCTCCCGGGCGAAGTCGCGCATCTTCTGGGCGAGGGTCCCGGTCTTCTCGGCGAGTCGCTGGGCGGCGTCGGCCGCCTGCCCCAAGGTCCCCGCCTTCGGGACCTTGTCCACGTCGAGGCCGGTCATGGCGATCTTGAGCTTCCCGATGCCGTCGGCGAACCTGGCCGTCTTCTTGGGGTCCGAGTTCTTCACGGCGCCGTTGATCTTGCCCATGCCGCTGGCGACCAGGGGCATCGCCTGGTGGTCGACGTTCGCGACGGCTTCGGCGACGGCCTTGACGCCCTTCGCGGCCTTGGTGGCCTTGCTCTCGGTCGGCAGCTTCTTGAAGTGCGTGACGAAGTCGGGGGCGTGCCTGTTGAACGTCTCCAGGTGCGGGTTCAGCAGCATGAGCTGGTTGCGCAGGGCGTCGAAGTTGGCGTTCGCCGGGAGGTCGGCGATGCCGCCGCCGGCGACGCCGTTCCGCTCGTTCTGGATGTCCGTGAAGTTCCGCCGGCCGAAGCTGCCGTCGGGGCGCATGCCGACCGTCTGGTTGTTGGCGTTCCTGCCGGCGTGCCACTTCTGCAGCTGGAAGACCAGGAGGGCACCGATCGCGATCATGAGGAGGGGGACGATGATGCCGCCGAGGGCGACGATGCCGGCGATGATGGCGGCCCCGATGCCCCCCTCGATGCCCTTCTTGATGATCTCGGCCACCGGTCCGAGGCCCAGCTTCTCCATGACCTGTTCCCAGGTGGGCTTGACGACCTCCTCGGCGACCTTGTCCTGCTGTGCCTTGAGGTCCTCGATCAGCTTGTTGACGGGTGCCAGCTGCTGCTTCATCCATTCGGTCGTGGGCAGCGGGGCGTGGTCGATCTTCGAGAGGTAGTGCCGGAGTCCGGCTATCTGGATCGAGAGATCCTCGGTCGTTACTTCTGCCATGAGTTGCTCCGCTTCCGGCCGGTGACGGCCAAGCGCCGAAAAGCCCCCGCCGGTTCCGGCAGGGGCTCGTTCGTCTGGGCAGCAGGGCGGCTAGGCGTCCTCGTCCCGGCGGGGTCCGCGGCGCGCCGTCGCGAGGGCGTCGTTCCAGCCGGCCGTGTACGCGACGGTCTCGCGGCGGGACACCTCGGCGTACAGCGTGCCGAGCAGCGCTCTCTTGTCGAGGGCGACGGGTCCGTCGAGGAGCTGGCGGAGGCGGTCCTGGAGAGGGATCTGCGGTCGCGATGCCTCGGCCTGCTGGGTCATGGACGCCTGCCTTCCGGTTGCTTGCCCGTGCGTGTGTGGCGGCGCCGCGGACTGAGGAGCGGGGGCACCACGTGTGTTCGAACTGTTGTGCGAACAGAGTGTGGAGCATCTGTTCGATGTTTGTCGAGCGGGAAACGACTGACGGCGTGTCTCCTCCGGCGTTCCCCCTACGGGTTGGCCCTTGATCTGTTCATGCGTTCGACCGGGTAACCTGGAGGACGCATTCCTGGGGCCGACCACTTCGGGGCGCGAGGGGCGCGAGGGGCGCGCGGGGACCCCAGGGGGCTGGAAGGCAGCACTGACGCATGGAAACGGAGCCGGGCGCCAATCGGGGGGAGCGGGTAGTCGACTGGCTCGACGCCCACCCAGATCTGCCCCACCTTTTCGCCTACCTTTCGGAGCTCGTCCACCTTGCCGGGTACGCGCCCGACGAACTCGTCGTGATCCCGCGGGCCGAGATCGACCGACGGGAGACCGCCGCCTTCACCGCCGGCTGGGCCGAGGCGGTGTCGGACGAACTCCCCCGTATCCGCAGGGAGTACGAGAAGCGGGTCGCCGACGCCTACGCGCAGGGACAGGGTGACGCGCGGGGAATCCGCCGCCCCCAGCGCCGTACGGACGTCGGCCAGGAGGGCGCCAGGGTCATCGCGCTGCCCTTCGCCCGGCTCCTCGAACCCCCCGCGGCCGTCGTCGAGGCCGAGGAGCGCGTCCGCAAGGAGCGCGAGCTGTTCGACCAGCGCGCCGAGCCCGAACCGGAGCACCGCACGGGACCCGAACCGGACGCGGAACCCGAGGTCCTGCTGACCGCCCAGGAGAGCCGTACCCGCCGGAACGCCCAGCCGGTACGGAAGGTCGTCCGCGGCAAGGGCGGGCGCCCGATCGTCCCGCCGCTCGCCGGGGTGCCGATCCAGCCCGGCGTGGCCGCTGACCGCCGCGAACCGGAACCCGACCCGGAGCCCGACCCGGCCGTACCGGAGTCGCGCGCGAGCAAGGGGCGCCGGCTGTCCGACCGGGCCAGGGCCCTGGCGGAGGACATGGCCGCCGAGCGAGCACAGGAAGCGCCCCCGGAGCCCACTCCCTGACGGGAGGGGGCTCCGGGGGCCGCGGGATCACCCGAAGAACCGGGCGAGGGCGTGGGGGGACGTGGCGTCGTCCGCCCCGGCGGGCGTGTTCCGCCCGCCCTGTTCCGTGCCCTGCCGGCCCTCGTCCTCATCCTCGTCCGCGTTTCCCGGACGGGGGACGGGCTTCGGTGCCTCGGGCGCATCGCCGTCCTCGCCCACGTTGACGCAGGCGAACATCCAGTTGGCGACGGCGAGATGGTCCACCGTGGCCGCCAGCAGATGGTCGGTGACCGACCACTCGGCGGCCTCGCCGTGGAGCTCGCGCTGGACGGCGCTGTCCTGCGGCAGGTGTTTGATCAGCGCCAGGACCCGACGGCTGGAGAGCTCGCCGCGGTGCCAGTCGAGCAGATCGGTGGCGTAGTAGCGGAGGAAGTCCGCCTCAAGGGCCTCGGCGTGTTCTTCGACGAACTCGACGAGGCTCAGTCTTCCCCCAGGCCGAGCCCGGTCTCCTTGCCGTAGGCCTCCAGGATGGCGGCGATGTCCTGCACGGTGACGTCGTGGTGCTCGAAGCGCGCGAACTGTTCCTCACCCATCAGGAGTGCGAGCAGGCCGTCCACGTCGTTGTCGTCGAGCTTCCGCAGCGCCTTGGCGGTGGCGCGGCTCAGCTCGGTGGGCAGGGTGTAGCTCTCGCCGTCCAGCTCGAAGGACCAGGCGCGGCCGTGGGCCTCCTGTCGCTGGGCGCGGGCGGCGTTGACGTCGAAACGGGCCATGGTGATGCGTACTCCTTGTTCGAGTGAGTGAAGAGGAGAGGGGTGGGGCGGGACGGCGGTCCGCCGTCCCGCCCCGGGTGGAGAAGGATCAGACGGTCGCGGAGTACTGGCTGTCCTTCATGAGGAAGGTCGCCAGCGGCTTGCCGTCGCCCTTCGACATGGCGGAGAAGGTGACACCCAGCTGGGAGGCCGCCTTGCGGGCCAGCTTGATGTCGTCGGAGGCGGTGACCTGGCCGCGCGGGATGATGAAGCGGTACGTGACCGCGGTCGTGCCACCGGCCTTCACGTCGGTGAACTCCAGGCCGAGGGCGCGCACGTCGGCGAACGGACGCTCGGCGATCTCGTAGCGGTAGGTGTCGACCGCCGGGGTCGGCTCCGCCTTGACGGCGCCGCCGCCCATGAAGAAGGGCAGCGTGTCCTCGTTGAACTGGAGCATCGAGAACTTCAGCGAGAGGTCACGGCTCGAGTAGATGTAGTGCACCGGGGAGACCGACTGCCACGAGTCGATGGCCTCCAGCTTGTCCTTCTTCGAGAAGGTGACGCCGTCGCCGGTGGTGAAGCCCAGGTCCTTCCAGCCCGCACCGGTCCAGTCGACGGCGGTGTCGGTGCCGAAGGTGGCCGGGGCGGTCGTGCCGGCGTCGGCCACGTAGAGCTTGCCGGTACCTGCGACGCGGATCTCGGCAGAGTTGTTTCCAGCCATGGTGGTGTTTCTCCTTGGGTTGGTCGGGTTGCTCGGGTTGAGAGGGCGACCGTTCCCGGACATCCGGTCCGGGTACGGCAAAGGCCCCGCCGGACGGCGAGGCCTGGTCTGTGGGGTGAGCGTCCGTCAGGGAGCCGGGCGGGCTCAGAAGACGCTCAGGGAGAGGCGGATCACGCAGAGGTAGCGGTTGGCGCCCCGGTAGAGGTAGTCGGGCAGCCAGCGCGGCCCGTCCTGCTCCTCGACGTCGTGGACGACGTTGTTGGCGCCGAGGTGCTTGCCGATGGTGGCGAGCAGCGCCCGCCGGGCCGCGTTGGCGAGGACGTGGGCGGCGGTCTTGCTCGGCCCGTACACCTCGAACTCGATCAGCGGCATGTCGACGTGCTGGTCGCCGATCCAGGCGCCGCCGCGGCGGTTCACCAGGACGGCGCTCGTCGTGCCGTCGAAGCCGGCGGGCGCGTTGACCGCGATCGTGGCGCCGGCCAGGGCGGGGTCGGCCTTGAGGACGTCGACGACCAGCTTCTCGACGTCCGGGAAAGCACTCGGGGGAGTGGTCATGACGGTTCTCCTCGGGAGAGGGGAGGGAGGGCGGGACGGGTGTGCCGCCCGGGGAGGGCGGGACGGGTGCCGCCCGGGGCGCTCCGACGGGAGGGGGCGGGGCGCGGCAGCGCACCCGGACGGCGGACGGCGGAGCCGCGTCCCGTCCTGCGGGCGCAGCTCCGCCGCTGCACCAACTGTGACAGCGATCGTGCGCGCACGCAACTAGAACGGGGAACGGATCCGCCGCGGCCGGGGGACACCTCCCTCGATAGGTTGGCCGCCACCGAACCGAGGGAGCCGCCCGTGTCCGCCGACCGCCCCCGCCTGCTCTACGTCACCGACCTGACCTACCCGGCCAAGGGGCGGCGCTACGGCGACGAGGACGTCCACCTCACCGCCCGGCTGCGCGCCGACTTCGACCTCGCCCTCTGCCACCCGCTCGACGCCGCCGCCCTCATGGAGGGCTTCGACGCCGTCGTCGTCCGCAACAGCGGCCCCGTCCTCGCCTACCAGAAGGAGTACGAGGCCTTCCGCGAGCGCGCCCGGGCCCTCGGCACCCGCGTCTACAACCCCCTCCACGGGCGCGGCGACATGGCCGGAAAGCAGTACCTGCTCGACCTCACCGCCGCCGGGTACCCCGTCATCCCCACCGCCGACCGCCCCGAGGACCTCCACCGGCTGCCCGCCGCCGCGGAGTACGCGGTCAAGCCCAAGGCCGGCGCCGACTCCATAGGCCTGCGCTTCGTGGCGTACGAGGAGCTCGCCGCCCTCCCGTACGGCGAGCTCCTCGTCCAGCCCCGCATCGACTTCCGGTACGAGGTCTCCTTCTACTTCGTCGACGACCTCTTCCAGTACGCCCTCTACGCCCCCGACCCCGAGCGCCGCTGGGTCCTGGAGCCGTACGAACCGACCGCGGAGGACCTCGGCTTCGCCCGCCGGTTCGTCGACTGGAACACCCTCGACCACGGCATCCAGCGCGTCGACGCCTGCCGCACCCCGGAGGGCGGGCTGCTCCTCGTCGAGCTGGAGGACCTCAACCCGTACCTCTCCCTCGACCGCGTCGCCGAGCCGGTGCGCGAGCGCTTCGCCGACGCCCTGGTCGGCTCCCTCCGCGCCTTCCTCGCGAGGCGTGAGGGCGTGACGGCATGACGGCATGACGAAGCGCCCCGATTCCGGATCCGGAATCGGGGCGCTTCGGTGACGAACGATCGGAACGATCAGGCGGTACGGGTACGGCGGCGGGCCAGCCGCTCCGCGGCGAAGACGTCCTCCAGGCGGAAGAGCTGCGCGCGGCCCGCCTTGCCCGCGGCCCGCAGATGACCCAGCTGGACCCACTTGCGGATCGTCGCGGGGGCGACCCCGGCCTCCTCGGCGGCGAGCGGCCCGGGGATCAGCGCGGGCAGCGCGGGCAGTCCGGCCATCGCGGGCATCGCGGGCATCGCGGGCGAGCTCAGCATGAGGTCTCCTTCGTGTCGTCCATCGCCGCTTCGATCTCCTCGGTACGGGTCCCCGAGGCCTCCGTCAGTTCCCCCCACGCGCTCTCCGGCCACAGGTGCCGGTACGCCGGGTCGTCCTGACAGCCGCACGCCGCGTCCGTGCACACGCACGCCGGGTTCACGCACAGCACCGCGCGCCGGTCGGGGAACGCCCGCAGCGACACCGAGTCGCACCACGGGCAGCGCCCCGAGACCCGGACGATCGTCTCCGAGTCGCCCAGCGTCCTGGCGCACCGGCGGGCCATCCGCCGGATCTCGTCCCGGACGTGCCGGGCGAGGACCGGGTGGCCGGCGACGGCGTCGAGCAGCCCGACGATCCGCCGCAGCCGCTCGATCACCCCGGCGCGGCGCGGCCGCGGCAGGCCGAGCCGGGCGCAGACCGCCTCCTCCAGCTCCACCACGCCGTCGGTGATGTCCCGGATGGCGTCGGAGATGTGGAGCCGGATCGGGGCGGCGCCGTGCCCGGGAACGGAGAGGCCGTGCCGCTGTTCGAGGAGCAGCGCCTCGCGCCGCTCCTCGCGGATCAGCTCGTCGCGGCCGGGGTGCGGGGCGGTGGGGGCGGTCCCTGCGGGGGAGCGGCGACCGGGGGCCAGCTCCTCGGCGAGCTCGGGGAACTGCCGTACGAGGGAGGCGGTCCAGAGGGCGATGTCCCGCAGCACGAGCTCGACGGTGCTCGCGCTGTTCAGGTTGCTCGCGCCGCTCGGCGTGCTCGGCGTGCTCGGGCTGTTCGGCGAGCTCGTGCCGCTCGGCGTGTGCGCGCTGCTCGGCGTGCGCCCGCTGCTCGGCGTGCTCGTGCCGCTGTCGGTGAGGTCAGCCACGGCGGCGGCTCCCCGCCATGGCGACCGCCTTCGCGACGCGCTGCGCGTCCGCCGCGCGGCCGTTGCGCCACAGGCGGCCCGCGCAGACGCCGTCGAAGTAGCTCTCGGCGGGGGCCACGGCCGCCTCGCACTCGCGGCGGACGGGGCAGTCGGCGCAGGCGCGGAGCGCCGGGGCCGCGTCCTTGGGCCGGCGGGCGAAGACGACGGACGGGGAGAGGCCGGCGCACGCGGCGGAGGCCTGCCAGGGGGACGGGTCGGTCGGGAACAAGAGGTTTCTCCACGGTCCGGGGCCACCGGGGCGTCCATGGGGCCGGTGGGGCTTCTGGGGCTCAGGGGGCCGACGAGTGCGGCGATGAGCAGCCTTACACGTTGCGTGCGAGCGCGCAACAAACTTGTGGGGATGTCCCGACCGGGTCTTCATCGATTCGACACGATTGCGTGCCCGAAAGCACGTAATTCTGTGCGCGCAAGCACGCTAAGGTAGATATCCGGAGGGTGGGGAGTAAGGGAGCGGTACACATGACCAGTCAAGGGCTCGACGAATTCGCGGGCTGGGTCGAAGGCCTGATGAGGGCGCGCGGGTACGACATCGACAGTCCCCGGGGCGGCGGGAAGTCCCGTATCGCCGACGAGGCCGGGGTGCACCGCGCCGCCGTGACCCGTCTGCTCCAGCGGCAGAGCATGCCCGACCTGGAGACGATGCGCCGGATCGCCCCGCTCCTCGGGGTCTCCGTCCGGGACATGCTGATCCGGTCCGGCCGGGTCACCCCCGAGGAGCTGCCGCTCGCGGCGGACCTGCTGCCGCCCAACGACTGGCAGCCGACCATGGAGGACTTCGCCCGCTGGCTCGGCGTGCCCGACGAGCGCCTGGGCGTCTTCGTCAAGGTCGTGAACCAGTTCCTGGAGCCCGACGAGGAGGGCCTGGACGACGCCGCCGCCGTCGAGGCGAGGCGCACCGCGCGCGACTGACCGCCGCCCGCCGGACGGTCCCGGGTGCCGGGTCCGTCCCGGCACCCCTTCTCCGGGCGGCCCCCGGGGTGATCCCCGGGGTGATCCGGCACGCCCCGACGCGCCCGGAGCTCCGTGCGCGTGGGCATTTGTTTTGACCGGAGTCCATGCGATAGGTACGCTCATGCCTTGTGCCTGGGGTGTGCCTGGGCTCGCGTGCGTGTCTTCCGCCGCACGGCGAGTCCGCGAAACGGCCACCGTGATCCGCGCCTTTTCCGCCTTTCGGCGGAGGTCCGCGAGATTCGACACACCCGACCGCGTGGGTCGGTGAGTGTTCCAGGTTAGTTACACCGACGGCACACAGAAACCGGAGAAGTAGTGCCTACGATCCAGCAGCTGGTCCGTAAGGGCCGGCAGGACAAGGTCGAGAAGAACAAGACGCCCGCACTTGAGGGTTCCCCTCAGCGTCGTGGCGTCTGCACGCGTGTGTTCACGACCACCCCGAAGAAGCCGAACTCGGCCCTCCGTAAGGTCGCGCGTGTGCGTCTGACCTCGGGCATCGAGGTCACGGCCTACATCCCGGGTGAGGGCCACAACCTGCAGGAGCACTCCATCGTGCTCGTGCGCGGTGGCCGTGTGAAGGACCTGCCGGGTGTTCGCTACAAGATCATCCGCGGTTCCCTCGACACGCAGGGCGTCAAGAACCGTAAGCAGGCTCGCAGCCGCTACGGCGCCAAGAAGGAGAAGTAAGAATGCCTCGTAAGGGCCCCGCCCCGAAGCGCCCGGTCATCATCGACCCGGTCTACAGCTCTCCTCTTGTCACCTCGCTGATCAACAAGATCCTGCTGGACGGCAAGCGTTCCACCGCCGAGCGCATCGTGTACGGCGCCATGGAGGGTCTTCGTGAGAAGACCGGCCAGGACCCGGTCATCACGCTGAAGCGCGCTCTCGAGAACGTCAAGCCGTCCCTCGAGGTCAAGTCCCGCCGTGTCGGTGGCGCCACCTACCAGGTGCCGATCGAGGTCAAGCCCGGTCGCGCCTCCACCCTCGCGCTGCGCTGGCTCGTCGGTTACTCCCGCGCCCGTCGCGAGAAGACCATGACCGAGCGCCTCCTGAACGAGCTCCTCGACGCCTCGAACGGCCTCGGAGCTGCGGTCAAGAAGCGTGAGGACACGCACAAGATGGCCGAGTCCAACAAGGCCTTCGCGCACTACCGCTGGTAGTCGCAACCCACATCGAGACCGAGAGAAGACTGAGCCGATATGGCTACCACTTCGCTTGACCTTGCCAAGGTGCGCAACATCGGCATCATGGCGCACATCGACGCGGGCAAGACGACCACCACCGAGCGGATCCTGTTCTACACCGGCGTCTCTTACAAGATCGGTGAAGTCCACGACGGCGCTGCCACGATGGACTGGATGGAGCAGGAGCAGGAGCGCGGCATCACGATCACGTCCGCCGCGACGACCTGCCACTGGCCGCTCGAGAATGTCGATCACACGATCAACATCATCGACACGCCGGGTCACGTCGACTTCACCGTCGAGGTGGAGCGTTCGCTGCGCGTGCTCGACGGTGCTGTCACCGTGTTCGACGGTGTGGCCGGCGTTGAGCCCCAGTCCGAGACCGTTTGGCGACAGGCGGACCGCTACGGCGTCCCGCGTATCTGCTTCGTCAACAAGCTCGACCGTACGGGCGCCGACTTCCTGCGCTGCGTCGACATGATCGTGAACCGCCTTGGCGCGGTCCCGATCGTCATGCAGCTGCCCATCGGCGCCGAGATGGACTTCCAGGGTGTTGTGGACCTCGTCCGCATGAAGGCCCTGGTCTGGTCCGCGGACGCGTCCAAGGGCGAGATGTACGACGTCGTCGACATCCCGGCCGACCTCGTCGAGCTCGCCGATGAGTACCGCGGCAAGCTGATCGAGTCCGTCTCCGAGAACGACGAGGAGCTCATGGAGCTCTTCCTCGAGGGCGTCGAGCCCACCGAGGAGCAGCTCTACGCTGCCGTCCGTCGCATCACCATTGCCTCCGGCAAGGGTGGCGGCGAGAAGACGGTCACCCCCGTCTTCTGTGGCACCGCGTTCAAGAACAAGGGCGTCCAGCCCCTGCTCGACGCGGTCGTGCGCTACCTTCCCTCCCCCCTGGACGTCGAGGCCATCGAGGGCCACGACGTCAAGGACGCGGAGCTGGTCGTCAAGCGCAAGCCGTCCGACGAGGAGCCGCTGTCGGCCCTCGCGTTCAAGATCGCGAGCGACCCGCACCTCGGCAAGCTCACCTTCGTCCGGATCTACTCCGGTCGCCTGGAGGCCGGCACCGCGGTGCTGAACTCCGTCAAGGGCAAGAAGGAGCGCATCGGCAAGATCTACCGCATGCACGCGAACAAGCGTGAGGAGATCGACTCGGTGGGCGCCGGCGACATCGTCGCCGTCATGGGCCTGAAGCAGACCACCACCGGTGAGACGCTGTGCGACGACAAGAACCCGGTCATCCTGGAGTCCATGGACTTCCCGGCGCCGGTCATTCAGGTCGCGATCGAGCCCAAGTCCAAGGGTGACCAGGAGAAGCTGGGTGTCGCCATCCAGCGTCTCGCGGAGGAGGACCCCTCCTTCCAGGTGCACTCGGACGAGGAGACCGGCCAGACCATCATCGGTGGTATGGGCGAGCTTCACCTCGACATCCTCGTCGACCGTATGCGTCGCGAGTTCAAGGTCGAGGCGAACGTCGGCAAGCCGCAGGTCGCGTACCGCGAGACGATCCGCAAGACCGTCGAGCGCGTGGACTACACCCACAAGAAGCAGACCGGTGGTACCGGTCAGTTCGCCAAGGTGCAGATCGCGATCGAGCCGATCACGGACGGCGACGCCACGTACGAGTTCGTGAACAAGGTCACCGGTGGCCGCATCCCGAAGGAGTACATCCCTTCGGTCGACGCGGGTGCGCAGGAGGCCATGCAGTTCGGCATCCTGGCCGGCTACGAGATGACTGGCGTCCGCGTCATCCTTCTCGACGGTGGCTACCACGAGGTCGACTCCTCCGAGCTCGCGTTCAAGATCGCCGGTTCGCAGGCCTTCAAGGAGGCCGCGCGCAAGGCTTCGCCGGTCATCCTCGAGCCCATGATGTCCGTCGAGGTCACCACGCCCGAGGACTACATGGGTGAGGTCATCGGCGACATCAACTCCCGCCGTGGTCAGATTCAGGCCATGGAGGAGCGCAGCGGCGCTCGCGTCGTGAAGGGCCTCGTGCCCCTCTCGGAGATGTTCGGCTACGTCGGAGACCTCCGCAGCAAGACCTCGGGTCGCGCAAGCTACTCGATGCAGTTCGACTCCTACGCCGAGGTTCCGCGGAACGTCGCCGAGGAGATCATCGCGAAGGCCAAGGGCGAGTAACTCTCCCGAGTTCACGCTTTAGGCTTGACACCAGTCGCCGGGGTTTCACCCCGGAACCCCGAGGATCGGGCCCCGGCGACTGGCATCCCAGCAAAGATCACCTGGCGCCGATGAAGCAAGGCGTACAGAACCACTCCGCAGGAGGATTCAGTGGCGAAGGCAAAGTTCGAGCGGACTAAGCCGCACGTCAACATCGGCACCATCGGTCACATTGACCACGGTAAGACGACCCTCACGGCCGCCATTACCAAGGTGCTGCACGACGCGTACCCGGACCTGAACGAGGCCTCGGCCTTCGACCAGATCGACAAGGCTCCCGAGGAGCGCCAGCGCGGTATCACCATCTCGATCGCGCACGTCGAGTACCAGACCGAGTCGCGTCACTACGCCCACGTTGACTGCCCCGGTCACGCGGACTACATCAAGAACATGATCACGGGTGCGGCGCAGATGGACGGCGCCATCCTCGTGGTCGCGGCCACCGACGGCCCGATGCCGCAGACCAAGGAGCACGTGCTCCTGGCCCGCCAGGTCGGCGTTCCGTACATCGTCGTCGCCCTGAACAAGGCCGACATGGTGGACGACGAGGAGATCCTGGAGCTCGTCGAGCTCGAGGTGCGTGAGCTCCTCTCCGAGTACGACTTCCCGGGCGACGACCTTCCGGTCGTCCGTGTCTCGGCGCTCAAGGCGCTCGAGGGCGACAAGGAGTGGGGCGAGGCTCTCCTCGGTCTCATGAAGGCCGTCGACGAGTCGATCCCGCAGCCCGAGCGCGAGGTCGACAAGCCGTTCCTCATGCCGATCGAGGACGTCTTCACGATCACCGGTCGTGGCACCGTCGTCACCGGTCGTATCGAGCGTGGTGTCCTCAAGGTCAACGAGACCGTCGACATCATCGGTATCAAGACCGAGAAGACCACCACCACGGTCACCGGTATCGAGATGTTCCGCAAGCTGCTCGACGAGGGCCAGGCCGGTGAGAACGTCGGTCTGCTCCTCCGTGGCATCAAGCGTGAGGACGTCGAGCGCGGCCAGGTCATCATCAAGCCGGGCTCGGTCACGCCGCACACCAACTTCGAGGCCCAGGCCTACATCCTGTCGAAGGACGAGGGTGGCCGTCACACCCCGTTCTTCAACAACTACCGCCCGCAGTTCTACTTCCGTACCACGGACGTGACCGGCGTCGTGACCCTCCCCGAGGGCACCGAGATGGTCATGCCGGGCGACAACACCGCCATGAGCGTTGAGCTGATCCAGCCCATCGCCATGGAGGAGGGCCTCAAGTTCGCCATCCGTGAGGGTGGCCGGACCGTCGGCGCCGGCCAGGTCGTCAAGATCACTGCCTGATCTGTGATCTGACCTGGTAGCTCCAACGAGCTCCAAGAGAGGGCCCCGCACCGAAAGGTGCGGGGCCCTCTCGCGTTCCCGCCGAGTGATCTTCGAAGATTTCCGGGAAATACTGTCGTCCGATGTCGAGCCCGCGCCCGCGGCTCCGACCCATGGGTGACAGCGGGCCACAGGGGCACGCGGGACGGGGAGGACACCCGAGATGAAGTACGTCGCGATGATCTACGGCAACCAGGCCAAGTGGGAGTCCTTCCCGGCCGAGGCCTGGCCCGAGGCGATCGCCAAGCAGGAGGCCTTCAACCGGCGGTACCGGGAGAGCGGCGAGCTGATCGGCGCGTACGGACTCGCCGACGCGGCCGCCGCCCAGCTCGTCCGCCGCCAGGGCGGCGCCCCCGTGATCACCGACGGGCCGTACCTGGAGACCAAGGAGTACCTGGCCAGCTTCTACCTGCTCGACTGCGACAGCCTGGAGCGGGCGCAGGAGATCGCCGCGGACATGCCCTTCGCGGACGTCGACCCCGTCGAACTCTGGCCGATCCTGCACGAGTCCGCGGCGGACGTGTGACCGGGCCCCAGGAGATCGAGGACCTGCTGCGCACGTACGCGCCGCAGGTCCTCGGCGCGCTCGTCCGGCGGTACGGCGACTTCGACCTCTGCGAGGACGCCGTCCAGGAGGCGCTGATCGCCGCCGCGCGGCAGTGGCCCGACGAGGGCGTCCCCGACAGCGCGCGCGCCTGGCTGCTGACCGTCGCCCAGCGCCGGTACATCGACCTGGTACGCAGCGAGGCCGCGCGCCGGCGCCGCGAGGACGCACTCTCGCTCGCCACCCCGGACTCCGAGCTCGTCGCCCGGCCCGCGGACGCCCCCGCGGGCGGCGAGGACGACTCGCTGTCCCTGCTCTTCCTCTGCTGCCACCCGGACCTGTCGCCCCCCAGCCGGATCGCGCTCACCCTGCGCGCCGTCGGCGGCCTCACCACCGCGCAGATCGCCGCGGCCTTCCTCGTGCCCGAGTCGACCATGGCGCAGCGGATCAGCCGGGCCAAGCAGACGATCAAGGCGGCGGGCGGCTCGCTCGCCGGGCCCGCGGGGGAGGACAGGGCGGCCCGCCTCGCCGAGGTGCGGCACGTGCTCTACCTCGTCTTCAACGAGGGCTACACGGCCAGCGGCGGCGACGACCTCACCGTGCCCGAGCTGGCCACGGAGGCGATCCGGCTCGCCCGGCTCCTGCACCGGCTCGTCCCCGAGGACACCGAGACGGCGGGCCTGCTCGCGCTCATGCTGCTCACCGACGCCCGCCGCCCGGCCCGCACGGGCCCGCACGGCGAGCTGGTGCCGCTCGCGGAGCAGGACAGGGGCCGCTGGGACGGCCGGCTGATCGCGGAGGGCATCGAGCTCATCAGCCGTACGCTGCCGAAGGGGCGGGTCGGCCCGTACCAGCTCCAGGCGGCGATCGCGGCCGTGCACGACGAGGCCGAGTCCGCCGGGGCGACGGACTGGCCGCAGATCCTCGCGCTGTACGAGCTGCTGGAGCGGACCGAGGACAACCCGGTGATCACGCTCAACCGCGCGGTCGCGGTCGCGATGGTCCACGGCCCGGAGGCGGGTCTGGAGCTGCTCGCCGGCCTCGCGGAGGACAAGCGGCTCGCGCGCCACCACCGGCTCCTCGCGACCCGCGCGCACCTTCTCGAACTGCTGGGCGACGAGGGGGGCGCGGCCGCCGCCTACCGCGAGGCGGCCCGTCACACGACGAGTGCTCCCGAGCGCCGTCATCTGACGGAGCGGGCGCGGCGGTTGGGATGAGAGGGGCTGAGCGGGACTTCCGGGGCGGCACGTGCGCCCCGAGGCTTGGCCGTACGTGACGTGGGGTACAGTCTTCGCCCCCGATTGGCGGCCGGAAGGTCCCGTATGGCAGACTGTCGGGGTTGCTCGGTTGAGTGCCGATGCTGCGCGCCTCCCGTCGGGAGGACCGGAAGCGAGTCCCACAGTACTCGTCGCTCCTTCTCAGGAGCGGACGTACGGGAATCTTCCGGGAAGCGTCAGCGGGGTGCAGACCAGGCACTCGGGTGGTGTTCTGCCCCCGGCCCGCGGTTCTAGGGACCGCACCCCCTTGGTTGGGAAATCCTTCGGGATTTCTGCGTAGAGGGAGTGCGACACGCCCGACCGCGTGGGTCGGAGACAGAGTCAAGAGAACCCCCGAGTCCAGAGCGTTACGAGAGACAGGACTACTAGTAGCCATGGCGGGACAGAAGATCCGCATCCGGCTCAAGGCCTACGACCACGAGGTCATCGATTCCTCGGCGAAGAAGATCGTCGAGACGGTGACGCGCACTGGTGCGTCGGTCGCGGGCCCGGTGCCGCTGCCCACTGAGAAGAACGTGTACTGCGTCATCAAGTCGCCGCACAAGTACAAGGACTCGCGCGAGCACTTCGAGATGCGCACGCACAAGCGCCTCATCGACATCCTCGACCCCACGCCGAAGACGGTTGACTCGCTCATGCGTCTCGACCTCCCGGCGGGCGTTGACATCGAGATCAAGCTCTGAGGGCGCGCGAGATGGCTAAGAACATCAAGGGCATCCTGGGCGAGAAGCTCGGCATGACGCAGGTCTGGGACGAGAACAACCGGGTCGTCCCGGTGACCGTCGTCAAGGCCGGCCCGAATGTCGTGACCCAGGTCCGTACGAACGACGTCGACGGCTACGAGTCGGTCCAGATCGCCTTCGGCGAGATCGACCCTCGCAAGGTGAACAAGCCCCTCAAGGGTCACTTCGCCAAGGCTGACGTCACCCCGCGCCGCCACCTGGTGGAGCTCCGCACCGCTGACGCCTCCGAGTACACGCTCGGCCAGGAGATCACCGCCGAGCTCTTCGAGGCCGGCGTGAAGGTCGACGTCACCGGCAAGAGCAAGGGCAAGGGCTTCGCCGGTGTCATGAAGCGCCACAACTTCCGTGGTGGCAAGGCGTCGCACGGTGCCCACCGCGTGCACCGCAAGCCCGGCTCCATCGGTGGCTGCGCCACCCCGGGTCGTGTCTTCAAGGGCATGAAGATGGCCGGTCGCATGGGCAACGAGCGTGTGACCACCCAGAACCTGACCGTCCACGCCGTTGACGCCGAGAAGGGTCTGCTGCTCATCAAGGGCGCCGTCCCCGGCCCTAACGGTGGCCTCGTCCTGGTCCGCACCGCGGCCAAGGGGGTTTGAGGAACCGATGAGCACCATTGACATCCTTTCGCCGGCAGGCGACAAGACCGGGACCGTCGAGCTCCCCGAGGAGATCTTCGGCGCCAAGGTCAGCGTTCCGCTGATCCACCAGGTCGTCGTCGCTCAGCTGGCCGCTGCCCGTCAGGGCACGCACAAGACCAAGCGTCGTGGCGAAGTCCGTGGTGGTGGCAAGAAGCCTTACCGCCAGAAGGGCACCGGCCGCGCCCGTCAGGGTTCGACCCGCGCTCCGCAGTTCGTCGGCGGTGGCGTCGTCCACGGCCCGCAGCCGCGTGACTACTCGCAGCGGACCCCGAAGAAGATGAAGGTCGCCGCCCTCCGCGGTGCCCTCTCGGACCGGGCCACCCACTCCCGCATCCACGTCGTCACCGGCGTGGTCGAGGGTGACGTTTCCACCAAGGCCGCGAAGACGCTGTTCGGCAAGATCTCGGAGCGCAAGAACCTGCTCCTGGTCGTCGAGCGCTCCGACGAGGCCGCGTGGCTGTCCGCTCGTAACCTGCCCCAGGTGCACATCCTGGAGCCGGGCCAGCTCAACACGTACGACGTGATCGTCTCCGACGACGTGGTCTTCACTCAGGCCGCCCTCGAGTCCTTCGTGTCTGGCCCCCAGACCGCTGAGACCGAAGGGAGCGACGCCTGATGACTGAGGCCGTCGTCACCAGCAAGACCTTCTCGGACCCGCGCGACATTCTCGTCAAGCCGGTTGTCTCGGAGAAGAGCTACGCCCTGCTGGACGAGAACAAGTACACGTTCATCGTCGCGCCTGGCTCCAACAAGACTCAGATCAAGCAGGCCGTCGAGGCGGTCTTCTCGGTCAAGGTCACCGGGGTCAACACGATCAACCGCCAGGGCAAGCGCAAGCGCACCAAGGCCGGTTTCGGTAAGCGCAAGGACACCAAGCGCGCCATCGTGACCCTTGCCGAGGGCAACCGTATCGACATCTTCGGCGGTCCGACCGCCTAAGGGCGGTCTGGATCGTCCGGAATCGGACGAGGACTGAGAAATGGGAATCCGCAAGTACAAGCCGACTACGCCGGGCCGTCGTGGCTCCTCCGTAGCCGACTTCGTCGAGATCACGCGGTCCACGCCGGAGAAGTCGCTGGTCCGCCCCCTGCACAGCAAGGGCGGCCGTAACAACACCGGTCGGATCACGGTTCGACACCAGGGTGGCGGCCACAAGCGCGCCTACCGGGTGATCGACTTCCGTCGTCACGACAAGGACGGCGTGCCGGCGAAGGTCGCTCACATCGAGTACGACCCCAACCGCACCGCGCGCATCGCGCTGCTCCACTACGCGGACGGCGAGAAGCGCTACATCATCGCCCCGAAGAACCTCTCGCAGGGTGACCGGGTCGAGAACGGCCCCGGCGCGGACATCAAGCCCGGCAACAACCTGGCGCTCCGCAACATCCCGGTCGGTACCACGATCCACGCGATCGAGCTCCGTCCCGGTGGCGGCGCCAAGTTCGCGCGCTCCGCTGGTGCCTCCGTGCAGCTGCTGGCGAAGGAGGGCACGATGGCCCACCTTCGTATGCCGTCCGGCGAGATCCGTCTCGTCGACGCCCGCTGCCGCGCGACGATCGGCGAGGTCGGCAACGCCGAGCAGTCGAACATCAACTGGGGCAAGGCCGGCCGTAAGCGCTGGCTGGGCGTTCGCCCGACCGTTCGCGGTGTGGCGATGAACCCGGTGGACCACCCGCACGGTGGTGGTGAGGGTAAGACCTCCGGTGGTCGCCACCCGGTCTCCCCGTGGGGTCAGAAGGAGGGTCGTACTCGCTCGCCGAAGAAGGCTTCGAGCAAGTACATCGTCCGCCGCCGCAAGACGAACAAGAAGCGCTAGGAGCGGGTTTAGATGCCGCGCAGTCTCAAGAAGGGACCCTTCGTCGACGGACACCTCGTAAAGAAGGTGGACGTACAGAACGAAGCCGGTACCAAGAACGTCATCAAGACCTGGTCCCGTCGCTCGATGATCATCCCGGCCATGCTCGGCCACACGATCGCGGTGCACAACGGCAAGACCCACATTCCGGTGTTTGTCACCGAGTCGATGGTCGGCCACAAGCTCGGCGAGTTCTCGCCGACGCGCACCTTCCGGGGTCACGTGAAGGACGACCGGAAGTCGAAGCGCCGCTAGTAGCGGGGTGGAATCGACCATGACAGACACTGGAAGGACAACCATGGAAGCCAGGGCCCAGGCGCGGTACATCCGCGTCACGCCCATGAAGGCCCGCCGAGTGGTGGACCTTATCCGTGGCATGGACGCCACGGAGGCTCAGGCGGTCCTGCGTTTCGCCCCGCAGGCCGCGAGCGTGCCGGTTGGCAAGGTGCTGGACAGCGCCATTGCCAACGCTGCACACAACTACGACCACACTGACGCCTCTTCGCTGGTCATCAGCGAGGCGTACGTCGATGAGGGCCCGACCCTGAAGCGGTTCCGTCCGCGTGCTCAGGGCCGTGCATTCCGGATCCGTAAGCGGACCAGCCACATCACCGTGGTCGTCAGCAGCAAGGAAGGAACCCGGTAATGGGCCAGAAGGTTAACCCGCATGGGTTCCGGCTCGGCATCACCACGGACTTCAAGTCCCGTTGGTACGCCGACAAGCTGTACAAGGACTACGTCAAGGAAGACGTCGCCATCCGTCGGATGATGACGTCCGGCATGGAGCGCGCCGGCATCTCGAAGGTTGAGATCGAGCGCACCCGTGACCGTGTGCGTGTGGACATCCACACCGCGCGTCCCGGCATCGTCATCGGCCGCCGTGGCGCCGAGGCCGACCGCATCCGCGGTGACCTCGAGAAGCTCACGGGCAAGCAGGTCCAGCTGAACATCCTCGAGGTCAAGAACCCCGAGATGGACGCTCAGCTGGTTGCTCAGGCCGTTGCCGAGCAGCTCTCCTCCCGCGTCTCCTTCCGTCGCGCCATGCGTAAGAGCATGCAGGGCACGATGAAGGCCGGCGCCAAGGGCATCAAGATCCAGTGTGGCGGTCGTCTCGGCGGCGCCGAGATGTCCCGCTCGGAGTTCTACCGCGAGGGTCGTGTGCCGCTGCACACGCTCCGCGCGAACGTGGACTACGGCTTCTTCGAGGCCAAGACGACCTTCGGTCGCATTGGCGTCAAGGTCTGGATCTACAAGGGCGACGTCAAGAACATCGCCGAGGTCCGCGCCGAGAACGCTGCGGCCCGTGCGGGTAACCGCCCGGCCCGTGGTGCCGGCGCTGGCGACCGCCCGGCCGGCCGTGGTGGCCGTGGTGGCGAGCGTGGCGGCCGCGGCCGCAAGCCGCAGCAGCAGTCCGCGCCGGCTGCCGAGGCCCCCAAGGCCGACGCTCCCGCCGCCGCTGCCGCTCCGGCTGAGAGCACCGGAACGGAGGCCTGACCGAAATGCTGATCCCCCGTAGGGTCAAGCACCGCAAGCAGCACCACCCCAAGCGCTCGGGTATGAGCAAGGGTGGTACGCAGGTTGCGTTCGGCGAGTACGGCATTCAGGCCCTCACGCCGGCGTACGTGACGAACCGCCAGATCGAGGCTGCTCGTATCGCGATGACCCGCCACATCAAGCGTGGCGGCAAGGTCTGGATCAACATCTACCCGGACCGCCCCCTGACGAAGAAGCCTGCCGAGACCCGCATGGGTTCCGGTAAGGGTTCTCCGGAGTGGTGGATCGCGAACGTCAAGCCGGGTCGGGTGATGTTCGAACTGTCCTACCCGAACGAGAAGATCGCGCGCGAGGCCCTGACCCGTGCGGCCCACAAGCTGCCGATGAAGTGCAAGATCGTTAAGCGCGAAGCAGGTGAGCTGTGATGTCGGCCGGTACCAAGGCGTCCGAGCTGCGCGAGCTGGGCAACGAGGAGCTTCTCAACAAGCTCCGCGAGGCCAAGGAAGAGCTGTTCAACCTCCGCTTCCAGGCGGCGACGGGCCAGCTCGAGAACCACGGCCGGCTCAAGTCCGTCCGTAAGGACATCGCCCGGATCTACACCCTGATGCGTGAGCGCGAGCTGGGCATCGAGACGGTGGAGAACGCCTGATGAGCGAGAGCAACGTGACTGAGAAGACCGAGCGCAACGCTCGCAAGGTCCGCGAGGGCCTGGTCGTCAGCGACAAGATGGACAAGACCGTCGTCGTCGCTGTCGAGGACCGCGTCAAGCACGCGCTGTACGGCAAGGTCATCCGCCGTACGAACAAGCTCAAGGCTCACGACGAGCAGAACGCTGCCGGCATCGGTGACCGCGTCCTCCTGATGGAGACCCGGAAGCTGTCGTCGACGAAGCACTGGCGCGTCGTCGAGATCCTCGAGAAGGCCAAGTAATTCTTGAAGGGGTAACCCTTCGAGTTCGTTCCGCCAGGCTCGGCCGGGGCTTCTTCTGAAGCCCCGGCCGGGAACCGGCAGACAATCAGGAGATAGACGTGATCCAGCAGGAGTCGCGACTGCGTGTCGCCGACAACACTGGTGCCAAGGAGATCCTTTGCATCCGTGTTCTCGGTGGCTCGGGTCGCCGCTACGCGGGCATCGGTGACGTCATCGTCGCCACCGTCAAGGACGCGATCCCCGGTGGCAACGTGAAGAAGGGTGACGTCGTCAAGGCGGTCATCGTTCGCACCGTCAAGGAGCGCCGCCGCCAGGACGGCTCGTACATCCGCTTCGACGAGAACGCCGCTGTCATTCTCAAGAACGACGGCGACCCTCGTGGCACCCGTATCTTCGGCCCGGTCGGCCGTGAGCTGCGCGAGAAGAAGTTCATGAAGATCATCTCGCTCGCGCCGGAGGTGCTGTAAGCATGAAGATCAAGAAGGGCGACCTGGTCCAGGTCATCACCGGTAAGGACAAGGGCAAGCAGGGCAAGGTCATCACGGCCTTCCCCCGCGAGAACCGCGTCCTCGTCGAGGGTGTCAACCGGGTCAAGAAGCACACCAAGGCCGGCCCGTCGCAGGCCGGTGGCATCGTCACGACCGAGGCCCCTGTCCACGTGAGCAACGTTCAGCTCGTCGTGGAGAAGGATGGCCAGAAGGTCGTCACGCGTGTCGGTTACCGCTTCGACGACGAGGGCAACAAGATCCGCGTTGCCAAGCGGACGGGTGAGGACATCTGATGGCTACCACCACTCCGCGTCTCAAGACGAAGTACCGCGAGGAGATCGCGGGCAAGCTGCGTGAGGAGTTCTCGTACGAGAACGTCATGCAGGTTCCCGGCCTCGTGAAGATCGTGGTCAACATGGGTGTCGGCGACGCCGCCCGTGACTCGAAGCTGATCGACGGTGCGATCCGCGACCTGACCACGATCACCGGTCAGAAGCCGGCCGTGACCAAGGCTCGCAAGTCCATCGCGCAGTTCAAGCTGCGTGAGGGCCAGCCGATCGGTGCGCACGTCACCCTCCGTGGCGACCGCATGTGGGAGTTCCTGGACCGCACCCTGTCGCTCGCGCTTCCGCGCATCCGCGACTTCCGTGGTCTGTCCCCCAAGCAGTTCGACGGGCGTGGCAACTACACCTTCGGTCTCACGGAGCAGGTCATGTTCCACGAGATCGACCAGGACAAGATCGACCGTGTCCGGGGTATGGACATCACCGTGGTGACCACGGCGACCAACGACGCTGAGGGCCGCGCCCTTCTCCGTCACCTCGGCTTCCCCTTCAAGGAGGCGTAAGCGAGATGGCGAAGAAGGCTCTCATCGCGAAGGCTGCCCGCAAGCCCAAGTTCGGCGTGCGTGGCTACACGCGCTGCCAGCGTTGTGGTCGTCCCCACTCCGTGTACCGCAAGTTCGGCCTGTGCCGCGTGTGCCTTCGTGAGATGGCTCACCGTGGCGAGCTGCCGGGCGTGACCAAGAGCTCCTGGTAATTCCCTTCCACCCTTTGGGTGTTGGGAATGACCGGAGACTCTCGGTAAGCACTGGGTTGGCGGTCGCCCACCCCTCCATGCCTTAGGCTAGGAGGGTTGGGCGTCCGTCGCCCGTACGACTTACTACGCCGTAGGTCCCCGCGCCGCACCCGTCCCGCCCCTGTGTGGGGAGAGGGATGGCGCATACAGGAAACCCCGGCGAGAGAGGCCGAAGGCCAATTCATGACCATGACTGATCCGATCGCGGACATGCTGACTCGTCTGCGTAACGCGAACTCGGCATACCACGACTCTGTGACGATGCCGCACAGCAAGATCAAGTCTCACATCGCGGAAATCCTCCAGCAGGAGGGCTTCATCACGGGCTGGAAGGTCGAGGACGCCGAGGTCGGCAAGAACCTCGTCCTCGAGCTCAAGTTCGGTCCGAACCGTGAGCGCTCCATTGCGGGCATCAAGCGGATCTCGAAGCCCGGTCTCCGGGTTTACGCGAAGTCCACCAACCTGCCGAAGGTTCTCGGCGGCCTGGGCGTGGCGATCATCTCCACGTCCCACGGCCTCCTGACCGGCCAGCAGGCAGGCAAGAAGGGCGTAGGTGGGGAAGTCCTCGCCTACGTCTGGTAGTCGGGAAAGGAAGGAAAGCTCATGTCGCGTATTGGCAAGCTGCCTATCCAGGTTCCCGCCGGCGTGGACGTCACCATCGATGGCCGCACGGTCACGGTGAAGGGTTCCAAGGGCACCCTGAGCCACACCGTCGCCGCTCCGATCGAGATCGTTAAGGGCGAGGATGGCGTGCTCAACGTCAACCGTCCGAACGACGAGCGTCAGAACAAGGCCCTCCACGGCCTGTCCCGCACGCTGGTGGCCAACATGATCACCGGTGTGACCCAGGGTTACGTGAAGGCGCTCGAGATCAGCGGTGTCGGTTACCGCGTTGCCGCGAAGGGCTCCAACCTGGAGTTCCAGCTCGGCTACAGCCACCCGATCCTTATCGAGGCGCCCGAGGGCATCTCGTTCAAGGTCGAGTCGCCGACCAAGTTCTCGGTCGAGGGCATCGACAAGCAGAAGGTCGGCGAGGTCGCCGCCAACATCCGCAAGCTTCGCAAGCCTGACCCTTACAAGGCCAAGGGCGTGAAGTATGCGGGTGAGGTCATCCGCCGCAAGGTCGGAAAGGCTGGTAAGTAAGCCATGGCATACGGTGTGAAGATCGCCAAGGGCGACGCCTACAAGGGCGCCGCCAAGAAGCGCCGCCACATCCGCATCCGCAAGAACGTGTCGGGTACGGCGGAGCGTCCGCGCCTCGTCGTGACGCGTTCCAACCGCGGTATCACCGCTCAGGTCATCGACGACCTCAAGGGTCACACCCTTGCGTCTGCGTCGACCCTGGACGCGTCGATCCGTGGCGGCGAGGGTGACAAGTCCGAGCAGGCCAAGCAGGTCGGTTCCCTGGTCGCCGAGCGCGCCAAGGCCGCCGGTGTCGAGGCTGTCGTGTTCGACCGTGGTGGCAACAGGTACGCCGGGCGCATTGCCGCTCTGGCTGACGCCGCCCGCGAAGCCGGGCTGAAGTTCTAAGCCCCGGTTCCGGGACTAACGGACGTAACAGAGAGAGGTAATCCAATGGCTGGACCCCAGCGCCGCGGAAGCGGTGCCGGTGGCGGCGAGCGGCGGGACCGGAAGGGCCGCGACGGTGGCGCTGCCGCCGAGAAGACCGCGTACGTTGAGCGCGTTGTCGCGATCAACCGCGTCGCCAAGGTTGTCAAGGGTGGTCGTCGCTTCAGCTTCACCGCCCTGGTTGTCGTCGGTGACGGCGACGGCACGGTAGGTGTCGGTTACGGCAAGGCCAAGGAAGTTCCCGCGGCCATCGCCAAGGGCGTCGAGGAAGCCAAGAAGAACTTCTTCAAGGTTCCCCGCATCCAGGGCACCATCCCGCACCCGATCCAGGGCGAGAAGGCGGCCGGCGTTGTCCTGCTGAAGCCTGCTTCCCCCGGTACCGGTGTTATCGCCGGTGGCCCGGTGCGCGCGGTGCTCGAGTGCGCCGGCGTTCACGACATCCTGTCGAAGTCGCTCGGCTCCGACAACGCGATCAACATCGTGCACGCGACCGTGGCGGCCCTCAAGGGTCTGCAGCGTCCCGAGGAGATCGCGGCGCGCCGTGGTCTGCCCCTCGAGGACGTCGCTCCCGCGGCTCTGCTCCGTGCGCGTGCTGGGGCGGGTGCGTAATGGCTCGCCTCAAGGTCACGCAGACGAAGTCGTACATCGGCAGCAAGCAGAACCACCGCGACACCCTGCGTTCGCTTGGCCTCAAGAAGGTCAACGACGTGGTTGTCAAGGAGGACCGCCCCGAGTTCCGCGGCATGGTGCACACCGTCCGCCACCTCGTGACGGTCGAGGAGGTTGAATAACATGGCGGAGAACAACCCGCTGAAGGCCCACAACCTCCGTCCCGCCCCCGGTGCCAAGACCGCGAAGACCCGTGTCGGTCGTGGTGAGGCGTCGAAGGGTAAGACGGCCGGTCGTGGTACCAAGGGTACGAAGGCCCGTTACCAGGTTCCGCAGCGCTTCGAGGGTGGGCAGATGCCCCTCCACATGCGTCTGCCGAAGCTCAAGGGCTTCAAGAACCCGTTCCGCACCGAGTTCCAGGTCGTGAACCTGGACAAGCTCGGCGCTCTCTACCCCGAGGGTGGAGAGGTCACGGTGGCCGACCTGGTCGCCAAGGGCGCGGTTCGCAAGAACAGCCTCGTCAAGGTGCTCGGCACCGGCGAGATCACCGTGGCGCTGCAGGTTTCGGTTGACGCCGTCTCCGGCTCCGCCAAGGAGAAGATCGCCGCCGCTGGTGGCACCGTCACCGAGCTCGTCTGAGTTCGGCTCGACACCACAAAGCCTGGCCGGTTCCCCCTCGGGGGGCCGGCCAGGCTTTTTGTCGTGTCCGGCGGGGCGGTGTCAGGCCGCGGCCGAGGTGAGTCCCCGGGCCTTGAGACAGGCCTGGAGCCGGCTCTCGACCTGCCCTTCCGCGCGGTGACGGGCTCGGGCCGGTCGGCACGCCGGAGGCGTTCCTCCGCCACTCGTCCGTCGATCCGCGTCACCCCGGTGCTCGGCGAACGTCTCCACCTTTCGGTGCGACATGACGGACTGGTCGGCGTTCGACGGTGCCGTCTCCGTGAACTGGATCCGGGAGACGGCCACGACCGTGGCCGTCACCGCGGCACAGCCCGCGAGGGCCGTCGAGGTGCGCTTCACGGCCCCGAGCAGGAGCGCGGCACCCGCGGCACCCGCGACGGGGAGCGACTTCTGCACAGGTGGTTCCCCCAGAAGTGGTCGTTGCGATGAGTGATTCCGGCCAGTCGGATCCGGAACCGCACGAAGCAGTCTCTGAGGACGGCATGCCCTGTCATCACGTCTCTTGGTCGGGATGCGCACCCGACGAACGTCGGATGGCCGCGACCGGGACGGCCGCCCGCGGCCGATGCGCAGTTGACGTGCCTCGGAGACGTTTCCCGCTGGCAGTGGTGGCGGGTATGGTAGCGGCTGTTAGCTTCCCCGGCAGTCTGCGCTTCTGGCGTGCGGCTGCCGTGTTCTGTTCTTGCTCGCATTCAAACCGTCACCCTCACGCGCGTAACGCGGGGGTCGCAGGAGGCACCGTGCTCACCGCGTTCGCCCGGGCGTTCAAGACGCCCGACCTGCGCAAGAAACTGCTCTTCACGCTCGCCATCATCGTGCTGTACCGCCTCGGCGCGCACATCCCGGTGCCCGGCGTCAGCTACGAGGCTGTTCAGCAGTGTGTCAAGCAGGCCAGCGAGGGCAACAACAGCCTGTTCGGCCTGGTCAACATGTTCAGTGGCGGGGCGCTGCTGCAGATCACCATCTTCGCGCTCGGCATCATGCCGTACATCACGGCGAGCATCATCCTGCAGCTGCTGACCGTCGTGATCCCGCGCCTGGAGGCCCTCAAGAAGGAGGGTCAGTCCGGTACCGCCAAGATCACGCAGTACACGCGGTACCTGACGATCGCCCTCGCCATCCTCCAGGGCACCGGTCTCGTGGCCACCGCGAAGAGCGGCGCGCTCTTCAGCGGCTGTGTGGTCGCCGACCAGGTCGTGCCCAACCAGTCGATCTTCACGATCGCCACGATGGTCCTCACGATGACCGCGGGCACCGCCGTCGTCATGTGGCTCGGTGAGCTCGTCACCGACCGTGGCATCGGCAACGGCATGTCGATCCTGATGTTCATCTCGATCGCCGCCGGCTTCCCGGGCGCCCTGTGGAAGATCAAGGTCGAAGGCGACCTGGCCGACGGCTGGATCGAGTTCGGCACCGTGATCCTCGTGGGCTTCGCGATGGTGGCCCTCGTGGTCTTCGTCGAGCAGGCTCAGCGGCGCATCCCCGTGCAGTACGCGAAGCGGATGATCGGTCGGCGTTCCTACGGCGGTACGTCCACTTACATCCCGTTGAAGGTGAACCAGGCAGGTGTGATTCCTGTCATCTTCGCGTCGTCGCTGCTCTACATCCCGGCCTTGATCGCCCAGTTCTCGAACTCCACCGCAGGGTGGAAGACCTGGATCGAAGCCCACTTCGTCAAGGGTGACCACCCCTACTACATCGCGACGTACTTCCTCCTGATCGTGTTCTTCGCCTTCTTCTACGTGGCGATCTCGTTCAACCCCGAGGAAGTAGCCGACAACATGAAGAAGTATGGTGGCTTCATCCCGGGTATCCGGGCTGGTCGACCTACTGCTGAGTATCTGAGCTACGTGCTCAACCGGATCACTTGGCCGGGCTCGCTGTACTTGGGTCTGATCGCTCTTGTGCCGACGATGGCGTTGGCAGGCTTCGGTGGCGCCAATGCCAACTTCCCCTTCGGTGGGACGAGCATCCTCATCATCGTGGGTGTGGGGCTGGAGACCGTGAAGCAGATCGAGAGCCAGCTCCAGCAGCGCAATTACGAAGGGTTCCTCCGCTGATGCGAATCGTCCTCGTCGGACCGCCCGGTGCGGGCAAGGGCACGCAGGCCGCGTACCTTGCCAAGAACCTGGACATCCCGCACATCTCAACGGGTGACCTGTTCCGTGCCAACATCTCGCAGGGCACGGCGCTCGGGCTCGAGGCTCAGTCGTACATGAAGGCCGGCCAGCTCGTGCCGGACTCCGTGACGATCGGGATGGCCAAGGACCGCATGGAGCAGCCGGACGCCGTCAACGGCTTCCTGCTCGACGGGTTCCCGCGCAACGTGGCCCAGGCCGAGGCTCTGGACGCGATCCTCAAGGCCGGGCACGTCCAGCTGGACGCGGTCCTGGACCTGGAGGTCCCCGAGGACGAGGTCGTGAAGCGGATCGCGGGTCGCCGCATCTGCCGCAACGACAGTGCGCACGTCTTCCACGTGACGTACAACGCGCCGAAGACCGCAGGCGTCTGCGACGCCTGCGGCGGCGAGCTCTACCAGCGCGACGACGACTCCGAGGAGACCGTCCGCCGGCGCCTGGAGGTCTACCACACGGAGACCGAGCCGATCATCGACTACTACCGGTCGCAGAGCCTGGTGTCGACGATCTCCGCGCTCGGCAAGGTGGACGAGGTCACGGCGAAGGCCATGGCCGCGCTGAAGAAGTAACCCCGGTTCGTCCGATACGGCCGCGGTGCCCTTGAGGGGCGCCGCGGCCGTATCGTTGTTCTGTCCCGTGTACACGCAAGGAAGGGCCCCCGACGATGGTGCAGATCAAGACCCCCGAGCAGATCGCGAAGATGCGCGAGGCGGGACTGGTCGTCGCCGCCATCCACGCGGCGACCCGCGAGGCGGCCGTGCCGGGTGCCACGACCCGGGACCTGGACGAGGTCTCGCGGAAGGTCATCGCCGACCACGGGGCGAAGTCGAACTTCCTCGGGTACGGCGGCTTCCCCGCGACGATCTGCACCTCGGTGAACGAGGTCGTCGTCCACGGCATCCCCGACGAGAAGACCGTCCTCAAGGACGGCGACATCATCTCCATCGACGCCGGCGCGATCGTGGACGGCTGGCACGGTGACGCGGCCTTCACGGCCTTCGTGGGCACCGGCCACGCGCCCGAGCTCGTCGAGCTCTCGCGGGTGACGGAGGAGTCGATGTGGGCGGGCATCGCGGCGATGAAGCTCGGCAACCGGCTCGTCGACGTCTCGAAGGCCATCGAGACGTACATCAAGCGGCAGCCCCGCCCGTCGGTCGGCGAGCACAGCCTCGGTCGGTACGGGATCGTCGAGGACTACGGCGGCCACGGCATCGGCACCGAGATGCACATGGACCCGCACCTGCTGAACTACGTCTCCCGCAAGCGCGGCAAGGGCCCGAAGCTGGTCCCCGGTCTCTGCCTGGCGATCGAGCCGATGGTCTCCCTGGGCACCCCGCACACCGAGGTCCTCAAGGACGACTGGACGGTCGTCACGACCGACGGCACCTGGTCCTCCCACTGGGAGCACTCGATCGCCCTCACCGAGGAGGGCCCCCTGGTCCTGACCGCGGTCGACGGCGGCAAGGCGAAGCTGGCGGAGCTGGGTGTGACGGCGGCGCCGGACCCGCTGGCGTAGCGCCGGATCCTCTCACGTACCCGCTTGCGTAATGATCTTCTACTGTGGGCAAACTTCCCGGATTCGTCTTTTCCAGGGGCCTGACGTAGACTGATGCGTCGGCTCTCGTGTACCCGTGTGTCCGCATACGGCGGCGAGAGTCGATCAAGGTAGCCGATTCGAAAGGCGAAGCGTGGCCAAGAAGCAAGGTGCCATCGAAATCGAGGGCACCGTGATCGAGTCCCTCCCGAACGCCATGTTCAAGGTGGAACTCCAGAACGGTCACAAGGTCCTCGCGCACATCTCCGGCAAGATGCGGATGCACTACATCCGAATCCTTCCGGACGACCGGGTCGTCGTGGAGCTCTCTCCGTACGACCTGACGCGTGGCCGGATCGTCTACCGGTACAAGTAGATCTTGCCCGCACCCCGCTTCACGGCGCGGGTGGTGGCACTGACCCGGAGAACCTCACATCCCATGAAGGTCAAGCCGAGCGTCAAGAAGATCTGCGACAAGTGCAAGGTGATCCGCCGTCACGGTCGGGTCATGGTCATCTGCGACAACCTGCGCCACAAGCAGCGCCAGGGCTGACGCACGCCGACCGACCTGCATTTCGCAGTTCTTCGCGCGACGCATAGCAGTACGTACATACGCAGAGCCCGTCGGGCCGTGTTCCACGGTTGACGGCACCTCCGGCGGGGGCCGGGGACCCGGACGTACCACTCTTCGAGACTTCGAAGGGTCGGCGGTCGGGAGCGGTTCTGCAGCAGACCCCCGAGAACACAGGAGCCATTGAATGGCACGCGTTTCCGGTGTTGACATCCCGCGCGAAAAGCGTGTGGTGGTCGCACTCACCTACGTCTTCGGCATCGGGCGTACCCGGTCCGAGGAGATTCTCGCCGCGACCGGCGTGAACGAGTCCACCCGTGTCCGTGACCTTGCCGAGGAAGACCTCGTCAAGATCCGTGAGTACGTGGACGCCAACCTCCAGACCGAGGGTGACCTCCGCCGCGAGATCGCCGCCGACATCCGCCGCAAGGTCGAGATCGGCTGCTACCAGGGCCTGCGCCACCGTCGTGGCCTGCCCGTTCGCGGTCAGCGCACCAGCACGAACGCTCGTACCCGCAAGGGCCCGCGTCGCGCCATCGCCGGCAAGAAGAAGCCGGGCAAGAAGTAGTCCTCAGCGGACGCTTGACCAAGCGGTCTTCGCTGTAGGACCGACCACCTCCCGTAGGAGTTATAGATGCCCCCCAAGGGTCGTCAGGGCGCTGCCAAGAAGGTGCGCCGCAAGGAAAAGAAGAACGTCGCTCACGGGCACGCCCACATCAAGAGCACGTTCAACAACACCATCGTCTCGATCACGGACCCCGCGGGCAACGTGATCTCCTGGGCCTCCGCCGGCCACGTCGGCTTCAAGGGCTCGCGCAAGTCCACCCCGTTCGCCGCGCAGATGGCCGCTGAGTCGGCCGCTCGCCGCGCGCAGGAGCACGGCATGCGCAAGGTCGACGTCTTCGTCAAGGGTCCGGGCTCCGGCCGCGAGACCGCGATCCGCTCCCTCCAGGCCACGGGCCTCGAGGTCGGTTCGATCCAGGACGTCACCCCCACGCCGCACAACGGCTGCCGTCCCCCCAAGCGCCGCCGCGTCTGACGCACGGCTGCTTGACCCAGGCTTCGGGCGGTACGGCTCTTCGGACCGTGCCGCCCGTACCCTTGTAGGTGCTACATCCCGTCGGGCGTCAAATAGTGGGCGTCCACGACAGAAGGACATAACGACATGCTGATCGCTCAGCGTCCGTCGCTGACCGAAGAGGTCGTCGACGAGTTCCGCTCCCGGTTCGTGATCGAGCCGCTGGAGCCGGGCTTCGGCTACACCCTCGGCAACTCCCTCCGCCGTACCCTCCTCTCCTCGATCCCGGGTGCCGCTGTCACCAGCATCCGCATCGACGGTGTCCTGCACGAGTTCACCACCGTGCCGGGCGTCAAGGAGGACGTCACCGACCTCATCCTGAACATCAAGCAGCTGGTCGTCTCCTCGGAGCACGACGAGCCGGTCGTGATGTACCTGCGCAAGCAGGGCCCGGGTCTGGTCACCGCCGCCGACATCGCGCCCCCGGCCGGTGTCGAGGTGCACAACCCCGACCTCGTCCTCGCCACGCTCAACGGCAAGGGCAAGCTGGAGATGGAGCTGACCGTCGAGCGCGGTCGCGGCTACGTCTCCGCCGTCCAGAACAAGCAGGCGGGCCAGGAGATCGGCCGTATTCCGGTCGACTCCATCTACTCGCCGGTGCTCAAGGTCACGTACAAGGTCGAGGCGACCCGTGTCGAGCAGCGCACCGACTTCGACAAGCTGATCGTCGACGTCGAGACCAAGCAGGCCATGCGCCCGCGTGACGCCATGGCGTCCGCCGGCAAGACCCTGGTCGAGCTGTTCGGTCTGGCGCGCGAGCTCAACATCGACGCCGAGGGCATCGACATGGGCCCGTCCCCCACGGACGCCGCCCTCGCCGCCGACCTGGCGCTGCCGATCGAGGAGCTCGAGCTCACCGTTCGTTCGTACAACTGCCTCAAGCGCGAGGGCATCCACTCCGTGGGTGAGCTCGTGGCGCGCTCCGAGGCCGACCTGCTCGACATCCGCAACTTCGGTGCGAAGTCGATCGACGAGGTCAAGGCGAAGCTGGCCGGTATGGGCCTCGCGCTGAAGGACTCGCCGCCCGGATTCGACCCGACCGCCGCCGCTGACGCCTTCGGCGCCGACGACGACGCGGATGCCGGTTTCGTCGAGACCGAGCAGTACTGATTCTCTTCCTGAGGATCGATTGACCTCTGCCGGCCGGTTTCGGCTGGTCGCGCAGTTCCCCGCGCCCCTTTAGGGGGCGCGGGGTCTCCGACGGGTGACCGCCCGCTCGGATACTGACCTCGGTACCTGATACGGCCGGGGCAGACACCAAGGAGAAACACCATGCCGCGTCCCGCGAAGGGTGCCCGCCTCGGCGGTTCCGCCGCTCACGAGCGTCTGCTGCTCGCCAACCTGGCGAAGTCCCTCTTCGAGCACGGCCGCATCACGACGACCGAGGCCAAGGCCCGTCGCCTGCGTCCCGTCGCCGAGCGCCTGATCAGCAAGGCGAAGAAGGGCGACATCCACAACCGTCGCCTGGTGCTGCAGACGATCACCGACAAGGGCATCGTCCACACCCTCTTCACCGAGATCGCCCCGCGTTACTCGGAGCGTCCGGGTGGTTACACCCGTATCACCAAGATCGGCAACCGTCGTGGCGACAACGCCCCGATGGCCGTGATCGAGCTGGTCGAGGGCGAGATCGCCAAGAAGGCGACCGTCGCCGAGGCCGAGGCCGCCACCGTGCGCGCCGTCAAGGAGGCCGACGCGGCCGCCGAGGCTCCGGCCGAGGAGTCGAAGGACGCGTAAGCGTTCCGACGAGTTTCTCGTGTGCGGGCCCGTACCCCCCTGGGGGTGCGGGCCCGTTCCCGTGTGTTTGATGGTTCGAGAGGATGGTTCCGCGTGAGCGATGACGTGCAGGACGGGTTCGTACGGGTACGCCTTGACCTGTCGTACGACGGCAAGGAGTTCTCCGGCTGGGCCAAGCAGCCCCAGGGCCGGCGCACCGTGCAGGGCGACATCGAGGCCGCGCTGCGGACCGTGACGCGGTCCACGGAGACGTACGAGCTGACCGTCGCCGGCCGGACCGACTCCGGGGTCCACGCGCGCGGTCAGGTCGCCCACGTCGACCTGCCCGTCGAGCTCTGGGAGGAGCACCGGGACAAGCTGCTCAGGCGGCTCGCGGGGCGGCTCTCCCACGACGTACGGGTGTGGAAGGTGGAAGAGGCTCCCGCCGGCTTCAACGCCCGGTTCTCGGCGATCTGGCGCCGCTACGCCTACCGCGTCACCGACAACCCCGGGGGCGTCGACCCGCTCCTGCGCGGGCACGTCCTGTGGCACGACTGGGCCCTCGACATGGACGCCATGAACGAGGCCGCGACCGCGCTCGTCGGCGAGCACGACTTCGCCGCGTACTGCAAGAAGCGCGAAGGGGCCACGACCATCCGCACCCTCCAGGTGCTGCGGTGGGAGCGGCGGGCCGACGGCATCCTCGAAGCGACCGTGAAGGCGGACGCCTTCTGCCACAACATGGTCCGCTCGCTCGTCGGCGCCATGCTCTTCGTCGGCGACGGACACCGGCCGGTCGACTGGCCCGGCAAGGTGCTCGCCGCCGGCGTGCGGGACTCGGCCGTCCACGTCGTACGGCCGCACGGCCTCACCCTCGAAGAGGTCGGCTACCCGGAGGACGCGCTCCTCGCCGCGCGCAGCAAGGAGGCCCGCAACAAGCGGTCACTCCCCGGGAGCGTTGGCTGCTGCTGAGGCCTGCGCGCGACCGCGGGCGTAGATCTGGTTGAACGCGAAGGTGCCGAGGTCGTCGCTGGCCTGGAAGACCGGCTTGTCGGCCTTGGTGACCTTCTTGCCGTTGGTGAAGCCCGCCTGCGTGAAGTAGGCGTAGCGGCCGGCCGAGTTCGCGCGGCGCAGGCAGACCGTGTCGTGACAGAACTCACGCACACCCGCGCCCGCGAGCGGCGAGATGCCGCCGGTGGCCTGGCCCTTCGCCTTCAGCGCCGCCGCCTCGGACGGGAAGACGGCCACGCCGACGGTGATCGCCACGCCGTCCTTCACGTAGGTGGCGCGCAGGAGCTTCTGGCAGCCGTTCTTCTTGAGGACGGCACCGAGACCGCCCTGCGTGACGGACGCGCAGTTCGTGGTGGCGGAGGTCGCGCCCTTCTTGTACGGGCGGCCGTTCATGCTCATCTTCTTGCCCGGGAACAGGCCGTCCGCGGTGAGCGGCGCCTTGTCCTTCTTCGGGTCCGAGATGTAGTCCTTCGGGTTCGGCGGGGGCGGCGGCGCCACCGAGGAGAACGTCGGCTCGGGCGTGGGGGAGCCGGTGGCGGAGACCGTGGGGGTGACGACCCCGCCGTTCTTCGACTCGTCGTTCGTCTTGTTCGTGGACACGACGGCCGTGGCGACGATCGCGCCCACGGCGAGGGTCGCCAGCGCCCCGCCGCCGATCAGCAGCCAGCGCTTGCGGCGGCCACGGCTCGCCGAGGCGTCGGCGAGGGCACCCCAGTCGGGCGTCGGCCCGCCGCCCTGCGCCCCCGGGAAGGGGTCCGGCTGCTGCTGCCCCTGGCCCGGCTGCCCGCCGAACGGCTGCTGCCCGCCGTAGCCGGGCTGCTGCCCGTACCCCGGCTGCTGCCCTCCGTGGCCGGCCTGCTGCCCGTACCCCGGCTGCGGTCCGTGGCCCGGCTGTCCCTGCCCCTGCTGCTGCGGCTCCTGCGGCCACTGCGGTCCCCCAAAGCTCATGCCGCGCATCCTAATCCGGTTGGGCGAAGGGGACGCGTGCGGTGACAATGCACCCCATGGGACATGTCGAGGCCGCACATCTTGAGTACTACCTTCCGGACGGGCGGGTCCTGCTCGGGGACGTCTCCTTCCGCGTCGGGGAGGGCGCCGTCGTCGCCCTCGTCGGAGCCAACGGCGCCGGCAAGACCACACTGCTCCGGCTGATCTCCGGGGAGCTCCAGCCGCACGGAGGCTCGGTCACCGTCAGCGGCGGCCTGGGCGTCATGCCGCAGTTCATCGGCTCTGTACGGGACGCGTCCACCGTCCGTGACCTGCTGGTCTCGGTGGCGCAGCCGCGGATCCGGGAGGCCGCGAAGGCGGTCGACGAGGCCGAGCACCTGATCATGACGGTCGACGACGAGGCCGCGCAGATGAAGTACGCGCAGGCCCTCAGCGACTGGGCCGAGGTGCAGGGGTACGAGGCCGAGACGGCCTGGGACATCTGCACCATGGCGGCGCTCGGCATGCCGTACGAGAAGGCGCAGTTCCGGGAGGTGCGGACGCTCTCCGGCGGTGAGCAGAAGCGCCTGGTCCTGGAATCGCTGCTGCGCGGCCCCGACGAGGTGCTGCTCCTCGACGAGCCGGACAACTACCTCGACGTGCCCGGCAAGCGGTGGCTGGAGGAGCGGCTGCGGGAGACCCGCAAGACCGTGCTCTTCATCTCCCACGACCGGGAGCTGCTCTCCCGGGGAGCCCAGAAGATCGTCGCGGTCGAGCCCGGCCCGGCCGGCTCGGACGTGTGGGTGCACGGCGGCGGCTTCGACACCTTCCACGAGGCGCGGCGCGAGCGGTTCGCGCGCTTCGAGGAGCTGAAGCGGCGCTGGGAGGAGAAGCACGCCCAGCTGAAGAAGCTGGTCGTCAACCTGCGGCAGGCGGCGTCGGTCTCCCACGACATGGCCTCGCGGTACGCGGCGGCGCAGACCCGGCTGCGGAAGTTCGAGGAGGCGGGTCCGCCGCCGGAGCCGCCGCGCGAGCAGGACATCAAGATGCGGCTGCGCGGCGGGCGCACCGGGGTGCGGGCCGTGACCGTGGAGAACCTCGAGCTGACCGGTCTCATGAAGCCGTTCTCGCTGGAGATCTTCTACGGGGAGCGGGTCGGCGTCCTCGGGTCGAACGGCTCCGGGAAGTCGCACTTCCTGCGGCTGCTCGCGGGGGACCCCACGGTCGCCCACACGGGCGACTGGAAGCTGGGCGCGCGGGTCGTGCCCGGGCACTTCGCGCAGACCCACGCGCACCCGGAGCTGGCCGGGCGGCCGCTCGTCGACATCCTGTGGACGGAGCACGCCAAGGACCGGGGCGGCGCGATGTCGATGCTGCGGCGGTACGAGCTGGAGCGGCAGGGCGACCAGTCGTTCGACAAGCTGTCCGGCGGGCAGCAGGCGCGGTTCCAGATCCTGCTGATGGAGCTGGCGGGCACGACGGCGCTGCTCCTCGACGAGCCGACGGACAACCTGGACCTGGAGTCGGCCGAGGCGCTCCAGGACGGCCTGGAGTCGTACGACGGGACGGTCCTTGCGGTCACCCACGACCGCTGGTTCGCGAAGAGCTTCGACCGGTTCCTGGTGTTCGGGTCCGACGGAGTCGTACGGGAGACGACGGAGCCGGTCTGGGACGAGCGACGGGTCGAGCGGGCGCGGTGACCCGGGTCGGTCGGCGGGCGCCTGGGGCACGCGTCGACGGACGGAGTCCGGCGCAGCCGGGCGAAGCCGGGGAGGCCCCCTGGGGCCTCCCCGTGCGAGGGCGGCGTAGAGGAGTGGTCCTGGTGTCTCGCGGCGTTTTGACCCGTCCGGGGTGGCGCGGGTACTGTTGCGGTTTGTTATGCGTATGGGATTTGTCGTTCTCACACGACGGGCCCTTACGCAGGTTCCCTGGAGCAGTTACCAGTGGCTCGCATACGGGCAGCGTCCCGGCAGTGCAGGCCCCAGCTGCATGATCGCTTCAGGTGTGTCTGGACTCCATCCACTGAAGAAGCGAAGGCTACGAAGTGCGTACGTACAGCCCCAAGCCCGGCGATGTCACTCGCCAGTGGCACATCATTGACGCGCAGGACATCGTCCTGGGCCGTCTGGCGACCACGGCTGCGAACCTCCTCCGAGGCAAGCACAAGCCGATCTACGCCCCGCACATGGACATGGGCGACTTCGTCATCATCATCAACGCTGACAAGGTCCACCTGTCCGGCAACAAGAAGACCCAGAAGCTGGCGTACCGCCACTCCGGCTTCCCGGGTGGTCTCCGCTCCGTCCGTTACGACGAGCTGCTGGAGAAGAACCCCGAGAAGGCCGTCGAGAAGGCCATCAAGGGCATGATCCCCAAGAACACCCTGGGCCGTCAGATGCTCTCGAAGCTGAAGGTCTACGCGGGCCCGAACCACCCGCACGCTGCGCAGCAGCCGGTTGCGTTCGAGATCACCCAGGTCGCGCAGTAGTTCCGGCCACACCCCCTAAGAACGAAAGAAATCTGAGGAGCATCGTGGCCGAGACCACCCCCGAGACCCCCGTCGACGAGTTCGAGGGCGTTGAGGAGTACACCACCGAGACCGAGCTCGTCGAGGGTGAGTACACCTCCGAGTCGCTCGCGTCCCGCTTCGGCGACCCGCAGCCGGCCGCCGGCCTGGGCCGTCGCAAGAACGCCATTGCCCGCGTCCGGATCGTTCCGGGCACCGGCAAGTGGAAGATCAACGGTCGCACCCTTGAGGACTACTTCCCCAACAAGGTGCACCAGCAGGAAGTCAACGAGCCCTTCAAGGTGCTCGAGCTCGACAACCGCTACGACGTCATCGCCCGCATCGCGGGTGGCGGTGTCTCCGGCCAGGCCGGCGCCCTGCGCCTCGGTGTGGCCCGTGCGCTGAACGAGGCGGACGTCGAGAACAACCGCCCGGCGCTGAAGAAGGCCGGCTTCCTCTCCCGCGACGACCGTGCGGTCGAGCGCAAGAAGGCCGGTCTCAAGAAGGCCCGTAAGGCCCCGCAGTACAGCAAGCGTTAATCACGCCTGCTCGGACTGTTTTCGTACGCCCCGGCGGCACTGCCCGTGCCGTCGGGGCGTACGTTTTTTCATAACCATTTCCACCTTTTCCACCTTGACGTTCATCTTTCATCGGCTTGGGCACGTATTTTCGGAGGACAGCTGTGGGACGACTCTTCGGCACGGACGGCGTGCGCGGCGTCGCCAACGCGGACCTGACGGCGGAGCTGGCGCTCGGTCTCTCGGTCGCGGCGGCACACGTACTGGCCGAAGCGGGCACCTTCGAGGGCCACCGGCCGACCGCCGTGGTCGGACGGGACCCGCGCGCGTCGGGAGAGTTCCTGGAAGCGGCCGTCGTGGCGGGTCTCGCCAGCGCCGGTGTCGACGTGCTGCGCGTCGGCGTCCTCCCCACCCCCGCCGTGGCCCACCTCACCGGCGTCCTCGGCGCCGACCTCGGCGTGATGCTCTCCGCCAGCCACAACGCGATGCCCGACAACGGCATCAAGTTCTTCGCCCGCGGCGGCCACAAGCTCGCCGACGACCTCGAGGACCGCATCGAGTCCGTCTACGAGGAGCACCGCACCGGCGCTCCCTGGGCGCGTCCGACCGGTGCCGGCGTCGGCCGGGTCCGCGACTACGACGAGGGCTTCGAGACGTACGTCTCCCACCTCCTCACCGTCCTCCCCAACCGTCTCGACGGCCTCAAGGTCGTCCTCGACGAGGCCCACGGCGCCGCCTCCCACGTCTCGCCCGAGGCGTTCACCCGGGCCGGCGCCCAGGTCGTCACCATCGGCGCCGAGCCGGACGGCCTCAACATCAACGACGGCTGCGGCTCCACCCACCTGGGTCTGCTCCGCGCCGCCGTCGTCGAGCACGGCGCCGACCTCGGCATCGCGCACGACGGCGACGCCGACCGCTGCCTCGCCGTGGACGCCGCGGGCAACGAGGTCGACGGCGACCAGATCCTCGCCGTGCTCTCCCTCGCCATGCGCGAGGCCGGGACGCTGCGCGGCGACACCGTCGTCGCGACCGTCATGTCCAACCTGGGCTTCAAGCTCGCCATGGAGCGCGAGGGCCTGAACCTCGTCCAGACCGCGGTCGGCGACCGCTACGTCCTGGAGTCCATGAAGGAGAACGGCTACGCGCTCGGCGGCGAGCAGTCCGGGCACGTCATCGTGCTCGACCACGCCACCACCGGCGACGGCACCCTCACCGGCCTGATGCTCGCCGCCCGGATCGCCGCCACCGGCAAGTCCCTCGCGGAGCTCGCCGGCGTGATGGAGCGCCTCCCGCAGATCCTCATCAACGTCCCGGACGTCGACAAGTCCCGTGTGAAGACCTCCGGCGACCTCGCCGCCGCGGTCACCGCCGCCGAGACGGAGCTCGGCGCCACCGGCCGTGTCCTGCTGCGCCCCTCCGGCACCGAGCCGCTGGTCCGCGTCATGGTCGAGGCCGCCGACATCGAGCAGGCCCGCGCGGTCGCGCAGCGCCTGGCGGACGTCGTGAAGTCCGCGCTGGGCTAGGCTTTCTGAAGCACCGTCATGCAGCGGGGGAGGCCCCGTCGCACCCGGAGTCCGGGCGCGACGGGGCCTCCTTGTCGTTCCGGACGCCCCAGGCCCTCAGGCGGTCTTCGGCTTGCGCCGCCAGCGGCCGCGCTGGGTGCGCCACAGCAGCTTCTGCCCGTACAGCGTCAGCACTCCGGCCAGCACGATGCCGGAGAGGTTGAGCAGCAGCTGCTCGACCGAGCCCCACATCTGGCCCACCTCGCCGTAGCTGAGCGCCACCGCCGCGTTCGCGCCCGCCGGGACGGTCGTCACCGAGATCGCCACGCCCACCAGGGCGCCCGACTTGGAGGACGTGAGCGAGAGCATGCCGGCCACGCCCGCGAGCAGCGCCACGACGAAGGAGAACGGGTCCGGCTTCCAGATGAAGCTGGTCTGCGGGCGGCCCGCGTCCAGCTGCTCCTTGCTGAACAGGTCGAGCGCGTCCATCCCCAGGCTGAAGACCGTGGTGGCCGCGATCGCCACCGCGAAGCCGACGAGCAGCGCGATCAGCGAACGGACGGCGAGCTTCGGGGCCCGCTGCACCACCGCCGTACAGATCCCGGCGAGCGGGCCGAACTCCGGGCCGACGGCCATGGCGCCCACGATCAGGATCGAGTTGTCCAGGACGACACCGCAGGCCGCGATCATGGTCGCCAGGATCATGAACGCGCTGTACGTGATCGAGAGCGTCGACTCCTCGTGGGTCGCCCCCGTCAGCTGCTCCCAGATCACCGCGTCCGCGGGCTCGCCGGGTGCCTCCTTCTCGGCCGCGTCGGCGCGCGTGGAGAGGGAGAGGTCGATGTCCTCGACCGCGATCGAACCGTCCTGATCGATCCTCAGCTCGCGCAGGCCGTTGAGGAGTTCATGGCCGGCCTCGCGGGCCACGTCGCACAGGACGACGTCACCGACCGGGTCCCGGGCCGCGCCCGGCAGCACCACCAGATGCGCGGTGCCGACCGTCGACTCGATCATTTCGACGGCGGCCCGGGTGCGGTCGGACGGGACGATCAACCGGAGATGCAGCATGCCGTGAGCTTACGGAGGTCAGAGCTTCCGGAGGCTCAGCCGCTGCACCTTGTGGTCGGGGCCCTTGCGGACGACGAGGGTGGCGCGGCCGCGGGTCGGGGCCACGTTCTCCAGCAGGTTGACCTTGTTGATGGTCCGCCACATCGTGCGGGCGTAGTCGAGCGCCTCGTCCTCGGAGACCTGCGTGTACCGCTGGAAGTACGAGGACGGGTTCTGGAACGCGGTGTCGCGCAGCTTGCGGAAGCGGTTGAGGTACCAGCGCTCGATGTCCTCCGGCCGCGCGTCCACGTACACCGAGAAGTCGAAGTAGTCGGCGAGACCGACGCGGGTGCGGCCGTCCAGGCCGGGCAGGGCCGGCTGGAGGACGTTCAGCCCCTCCACGATGAGGATGTCGGGGCGGCGGACGACGAGCCGCTCGCCGGGCACGCGGTCGTAGATCAGGTGCGAGTAGACCGGGGCCGTGACCTCCTCCTTGCCCGCCTTGATGTCCGCGACGAACCGGGTCAGCGCCCGGCGGTCGTACGACTCGGGGAAGCCCTTGCGGGCCATGAGGCCGCGCGCCTTCAGCTCCTCCATCGGATAGAGGAAGGCGTCCGTGGTCACCAGCTCCACGCGCGGGTGCTCCGGCCAGCGGGCGAGGAGGGCCTGGAGCAGTCGGGAGACCGTCGACTTGCCGACGGCGACCGAACCGGCGACCCCTATGACGAACGGGGTGCCGCGCTGCTCCGCGCTCTCGCCCAGGAAGGTGTTGAGGGCGCCGCGCAGGCCGCTGGTGGCCTGCACGTAGAGGTTGAGCAGCCGGGAGAGCGGGAGGTAGACGTCCCGGACCTCGTCGAGGTCGATGACGTCCCCGAGGCCGCGGAGCCGCTCGACCTCGTCGGCGGTGAGGGGCAGCGGCGTCTTGTCGCGGAGGTCGCTCCACTCGGCGCGGGTGAGGTCGACGTACGGGGTCGCCTCGGAGGGCCGGCGGTGGCCGGTGCCGCTCCGGGGGGTGCCGGTGCCGTTCCCGGGGCTTGCGGTGCCGCTCCGGGGGGTGCCGGAGCCGTTCCCGGGGCTTGCGGTGCTGTTTCCCGGGCTTCCGGTGCTGGTCCCGTTCCCGGGGCTGCCGGTCCCGTTGCCGGGGCCTCCGGTCCCGGCGCCGTCGCGGGGACCTTCTCCGTTGGAGCTTCGTGGCGGCGAAGTGATCACGCTGCCATTGTCGTGGGTCGGCGGCGTCCGTGGGCCGTGGGGTCGGTCACGCGACAAAAGCCTCCGTCCGGCCGCGGCCCCGGGGCGATCATGCCGGGGTGCCGCGTGCCCCGGATCTCACGCGGGGCAGGGTCCGGCCGGCTGCCGACGCGCTGCCGCCGAACTCCGCAGACTCCGGCCTTCCGGCCGCCTTCCGTCCTACGCTTCCGACATGTGCGGAATCGTGGGATACGCCGGCGGGCAGTCGGCGCTTGATGTGGTGGTCGCGGGCCTCAAGCGGCTCGAATACCGGGGCTACGACTCGGCCGGTGTCGCGGTGCTCTCCGACGGGGGACTCGCCGCGGCCAAGAAGGCGGGCAAGCTCGTCAACCTGGAGAAGGAGCTCGTGGACCGGCCGCTGGCCGGCGGCTCCGTGGGCATCGGGCACACCCGGTGGGCCACCCACGGCGGGCCGACCGACCTCAACGCGCACCCGCACCTGGACAACGCCGGGCGCGTCGCCGTCGTCCACAACGGCATCATCGAGAACTTCGCCGCCCTCCGCGAAGAGCTGACCGAGCGCGGCCACGACCTGCTCTCCGAGACCGACACCGAGGTCGTCGCCCACCTCCTCGCCGAGGAGTTCTCCTCCGCAGGGGACCTGGCCGAGGCCATGCGGCTCGTCTGCCGCCGCCTCGACGGGGCCTTCACCCTCGTCGCCGTCCACGCCGACCAGCCCGACGTGGTCGTCGGCGCCCGCCGGAACTCCCCGCTCGTCGTCGGCGTCGGCGAGGGCGAGAACTTCCTCGCCTCCGACGTGTCCGCCTTCATCGCCCACACCCGCTCGGCGATCGAACTCGGCCAGGACCAGGTCGTCGAGCTCACCCGGGACGGCGTCACCGTCACCGACTTCGACGGGGTGCCCGCCGACGTACGGGCCTACCACGTCGACTGGGACGCCTCCGCCGCCGAGAAGGGCGGCTACGACTACTTCATGCTCAAGGAGATCGCCGAGCAGCCCAAGGCCGTCTCCGACACCCTCCTCGGGCGGATCGACGGGGCCGGCCGGCTCACCCTCGACGAGGTACGCATCCCCGACGCCGTGCTCCGCGAGGCCGACAAGGTCGTCATCATCGCCTGTGGCACCGCCTTCCACGCCGGCCTCATCGCCAAGTACGCCATCGAGCACTGGACCCGCATCCCCTGCGAGGTCGAGCTCGCCAGCGAGTTCCGCTACCGGGACCCGATCCTCGGCCAGAAGACCCTGGTCATCGCGATCTCCCAGTCCGGCGAGACCATGGACACCCTCATGGCGCTCCGGCACGCCCGCGAGCAGGGCGCCAAGGTCCTCGCCGTCTGCAACACGAACGGTTCGACGATTCCGCGTGAGTCCGACGCCGTGCTCTACACCCACGCCGGGCCCGAGGTCGCCGTCGCCTCGACCAAGGCGTTCCTGACGCAGCTCGTCGCCTGCTACCTGCTCGCGCTCTACCTCGGGCAGGTGCGCGGCACCAAGTGGGGCGACGAGATCCACGCCGTGGTGCGTGAGCTCGCCCGCATCGGCGACGAGGTCGAGCGGGTCCTGGAGACGATGGAGCCGGTCCGGGCCCTCGCCCGCTCCCTCGCCCACAAGAACACCGTCCTCTTCCTCGGCCGGCACGTCGGCTACCCGGTGGCCCTGGAGGGCGCGCTGAAGCTCAAGGAGCTCGCGTACATGCACGCCGAGGGCTTCGCCGCCGGAGAGCTCAAGCACGGCCCGATCGCGCTCATCGAGGAGGACCTGCCGGTCGTCGTCGTGGTGCCCTCGCCCAAGGGCCGCTCCGTCCTCCACGACAAGATCGTCTCCAACATCCAGGAGATCCGGGCCCGCGGTGCGCGGACCATCGTGATCGCCGAGGAGGGTGACGAGGCCGTCGTCCCGTACGCCGACCACCTCATCCGGATCCCGGCGACGCCTACGCTGCTCCAGCCGCTGGTCTCCACGGTGCCGCTCCAGGTCTTCGCCTGCGAGCTCGCCACCGCGCGGGGCAACGAGGTCGACCAGCCGCGCAACCTGGCCAAGTCCGTGACCGTGGAGTGAGTGGGAAATGATCATTGGGGTGGGGATCGACGTGGCGGAGATCGACCGGTTCGCCGCGTCGATCGAGCGCACACCGGGGCTGCTCCAGCGCCTCTTCGTCGAACGCGAGCTGCTGCTCCCGAGCGGCGAACGGCGCGGGCCGGCCTCGCTCGCGGTGCGGTTCGCCGCGAAGGAGGCGCTGGCGAAGGCGCTCGGCGCGCCGGGCGGGCTGCACTGGACGGACGCCGAGGTGTACGTCGAGGGGACCGGGCAGCCGCGGCTCCGGGTGCGGGGGACGGTGGCGGCGCGGGCGGCGGAGCTGGGCGTGAAGCACTGGCACGTCTCGCTGAGCCACGACGCGGGGGTGGCCTCGGCCGTGGTGATCGCCGAGGGGTGAGTCCGGTGCGAGGACCGGGGCCCGACCGCTGCTTCGGCGGTCGGGCCCCGGTCGTCTGCGCGCGGCTGCCAGGGCCGGCGGCGGGTTGTGTGTGCCGCGCGCGTCTCAGGGGGGGTCGTCCTGTTCGGTCGCCGTCGTACGGCGGCGTCGGTGGGCCAGGACGAGGGCCGCGGCGCCCAGGGCGGCGAGGCTCGTCGCCGCGAGGGTGACGGGGAGGACGCGGCTGCCGGTGGTGGCGAGACTTCCGTTGTCGCCGCCCGTGGGGGCGGTGGGGGCTATGGGGGTGGTGGAGGCGGTGGCGGTCATGACGTCGGTGGTGCCCGTGGGTGTGGACGGGGGAGTGGGCGGCGGTGGGGGTGTGGTTGGCGTCGCTGTCGCCGTCGGCGTCGGCGCTGTGGAGTCCGAGGGCGTGGGCGTGGGCTCGGGGGTGGTCGCGGTCGGTGTCGGGTCCGTCGGGGTCGGTTTCGGGGTCGGTCCCGTCGGGTCCGTCGGCGTCGGTTCTGGGGTCGTGGGCTCCGGGGGCGTCGGTTCCGGGGTCGGCTCCGGGGGTGTCTTCCGTACCGTCTGGGTGACCGCTCCGCCCGCCACCGTGTAGAGCGTGTGCTCCTCCGTGTCCAGGGCGAGCGCCGAGGGCCGTTCGCCCGTCGGGATCGTCTCCGTCACCTCACCCTTCGCCGGGTCGACGACCGCCACGGACGAGGCGCCGGTCCGTGCCGCGTACAGGATCGCGGTCCCCGGGTCGTACGCGAGGGCCTTCGGGTTGCCGTCGACGGCGACCGTGCCGGTGACCTTCCGCTCCTCCAGGTCGACGACCGAGACCGTACCGGCGGCGAGGTTGGCCACGTATCCCGTGCGGCCCACCGGGTCGACCGTGACGCCCATGCTGCCGAGGGCGGTCGTGCCGAGGCTGACGGTGCCCGTGAGGCGGCCGGTGGCGCCGTCGACGGCGTTGAGGACGTTGCGGTAGACGACGGAGCCGTTCTCGACGGCGCCGCCGACGTAGGTCGCGTACCCCGTGTGGTGGGTGGTGTCGACGGCGAGTCCGGCCGGGTGGAAGGGGAGGACGACGGGGTCGCCGACGGGCGTGCCGGTGGCCGTGTCGTACACCGTCACCGATTTGGCGGCCTGGTTGCCGACGTACAGCCGTCCCTGCCCCGGGTCGGCGGCGAGGTGGGTGACGCTGCCGTCGAGGGTGATGCGGTGGTCGGTGAGGGTGCGGCCCGCGGTGTCGTAGACGGCGATACGGGTCGACAGGCCGAGGTAGAGGGTGCCGGCGGCGCCGAGGGCCATCACCGTGGCCGGGGCCGGGAGTTCGACGGGGTCGCCGACGGGCGCGCCGGTGGAGGTGTCGTAGGCCGTGAGGCGGTGGGCCGTGCCGTCGCTGCTGCTGACGTAGAGGCGGTCGGCGGCCGGGTCGACCTCGGCGTCGAGGGCGCTGCCGGAGGGCGGGGTGAGGGTGCGGAGGGTCTCGTGGAGGTTCTCGGGGAGGGGTGGCGGCGGCGTTGCCGCCGTGCTCGCGAGGACGAGCACGGCGGCGGCCGTCAGGAGGGCGGTTCTCACTGGAAGGTCACCGGCACGTAGACGTCGTACTTCCGGTCGGAGCTGTCGAAGTGGTCCGCGCGGGTGACGATCGCGCAGGTCACGCCCCCCTGGCCACAGGTGACGGCGTCGGAGAGCCTGGCCTTGACGTGGATCTGGACGGAGAAGGAGCCGAGGCCGCCGGACTCGGTGAACGGGGAGGAGTTGGACGGGGACATCCAGTACCAGTCGCTGTTCACCCAGTGGGAGGCGCCGGTGGTGCCGGTCTCGTCCTGGCCGCCGAGGCAGGGGGTGGGCTTGCTGTTCCAGGTGGCCGGGTCGGAGGTGTTCACCCCCGCGGGTATCGCGCAGAGCCCCACGTAGACGCCCTGGTCGGGGTTGTAGCCGGAGCCGGTGACGGTGACGTTCGCGCCGGCGGCGGAGGCGGTGTTCGGGGCGGTCAGGGAGAGGTTGTAGCTGCGGGTGCCGTCGGTGACGGTGCGGCCGGCGGTGGCCGCGGAGGCGGCGGAGGCGAGGCCGACGGTGAGGGCGGCGGCGGAGGCGAGGGTGAGGGCGGTGCGGGCGAGGGTGCGGGTGCTGGTGCGCATGGCGGAGCGGCCTTTCCAGGCGATGGCTAGTTAGGTAAGGCAAACCTAAGTTGATCGATGAGGGGGCGTCAACCCTCGCTTTCGGGCGGGCGCTTGGGCCCCTCGGCGCTCCGGGCGGAGGCCCGAGGACTGCGGCAGACTGCTGGACATGCGTACCGCTCACCGCGTGGAGACCGTCCGGGCCGCCGAGGCCGCACTCATGGCCCGCCTCCCGGAAGGCGCCCTCATGCAGCGGGCCGCCGCCGGACTCGCCGCCGCCTGCCGCGGCCTGCTGCCGCGGGTGTACGGGGCGAGGGTCGTGCTGCTCGTCGGCAGCGGCGACAACGGCGGCGACGCGCTGTACGCCGGGGCCCGGCTCGCCCGGCGCGGGGCCGGCGTCACCGCCGTACTCCTCGGGGACCGGGCCCACGAGGGCGGGCTCGCGGCGCTCCGGGGCGCCGGCGGGCGGATCACCGACGACCCCTTCGAGGCGCTGGCCGTCGCCGACCTCGTCCTCGACGGCATCACCGGCATCGGCGGGCGGGGCGGGCTCCGGGCCGACGCCGTCCCCGTCGCCCGGGCCGCGCGCGGCTCCGACGCGGTCGTCGTCGCCGTCGACCTGCCGAGCGGCGTCGACGCCGACACGGGCGAGGTGGCCGGGGAGGCGCTGCGGGCCGACGCGACGGTGACCTTCGGGACGTACAAGCCGGGGCTGCTCGTCGACCCGGCGCGGGAGTACGCGGGGGCGCTGCGGCTCGTCGACATCGGCCTCGGGCCCTTCCTCCCCGGAGTGCCGGAGATGGAGGCCCTCCAGCACGAGGACGTCGCACGGCTGCTGCCCGTGCCGGGCGCCGAGAGCGACAAGTACCGGCGCGGGGTCCTCGGCGTCGTCGCCGGCTCCCCCCGCTACCCCGGCGCGGCGGTCCTCGCGGTGGCGGGGGCGCTGCGGGGCGGGGCCGGGGCCGTCCGGTACGTCGGGCCCGCGGGGGACGCGGTGCTCGCGCGGCACCCGGAGACGCTGGTGCACTCCGGGCGGCCGGAGATGGCCGGGCGGGTACAGGCCTGGGTCGTCGGACCCGGGCTCGGCGAGGGGCCCGGGCCCGGCGTCGCGGTCGCCGAGGTCCTCGCCTCCGACGTGCCGGTGCTCGTCGACGCGGACGGCCTGCGGGGGCTGGACCCGGCGGTCGTACGGGCCCGCCCGGCGCCGACTCTGCTCACCCCGCACGCGGGGGAGGCGGCGGCGCTGCTGGGCGTGGCCCGGGAGGAGGTGGAGGCGGGACGACTCGCGGCGGTACGGGAGCTGGCGGGGCGCTTCGGGGCGACGGTGCTGCTCAAGGGGTCGACGACGCTGGTGTGCGGGCCGGAGGGCGGGCCGGTACGGGTGAACCCGACGGGGACGCCGTGGCTGGCGACGGCGGGGAGCGGCGACGTCCTGTCCGGGCTGGCGGGGTCGCTGCTGGCGGCGGGTCTTTCGGTGGTGGACGCGGCGTCGGCCGCGGCGTATCTGCACGGGTTGGCGGCGCGGCGGGCGTCTGCCGCGCGGGGCTCGGCGGGGCCGGTGCCGGCGGTGGCGGCGGGGCCGGTGACGGCCGGCGAGGTGGCGGAGTCCCTGCGGGGGGCGTGGGGGGACGTGACGGCGTAGGGGGTGGGGGGCCGGATTCCCCCACCCCGCCCCTTCCCGAAACCCTGCCGGGGGCTGGTGGGGGCGAGGGGATGGGGGGCCCGTGGGCTGCGCCCCGGGTTCCCCTTCGGGGCTGCGCCCCGGGCCCCCCTTCGGGGCTGCGCCCCGGGTTCCCCTTCGGGGCTGCGCCCCGGGTTCCCCTTCGGGGCTGCGCCCCGGGTTCCCCTTCGGGGCTGCGCCCCGGGCCCCCCTTCGGGGCTGCGCCCCGGGCCCCCCTTCGGGGCTGCGCCACCGGGTGGGCGGCCCTCCTTGCCGTGTCGCTGGTCGCCGGGCTTGGCGTGACCCGCCTGGCCGTGCACTACGTGGCCACCGGTGTGGTCTCCCGTGGTGACGCGTCCCGCCGCCGCATCCGTACCGTGGCCCTTCTCCTCCGTACCCGGGCCGTCCTCGCCGCGATCGTCCTGTACCTCTCCTTCGGGCAGTAGCGGCTCGTCCGCGCCCACTCGGGCGAACCCGTTGCCCCACCCGCGCGACCCGGCGCGCTCCGAGCGGCCGGCGGGGATTGGGTGGGTCGGGTGATCATCCGGAGAAGTCGTACCGCGCCGCTGTTGTTCGTCCTCGCCGCCGTCCTCGCCCTCGGGCCCACCGCCGCCGTCGCCGACACGCCCGAGCCGCTCGTGCCCGGGGTGCCCGGTGGCGGGCGGGCCGAGTACCCGATGGACACGCCCGATCAGGTGCTGCCTCCGTTGCAGCCCCAGGGCGGCGTGCCCGTGCCCGAGCCCGAGGAGGGGGTGGACGAGCTGGTCGAGTACCTGCCGCGGAGTGTCGTCGGGGCCGCCTGCACCGCCACCGCCGGGACCTACCAGCGGCAGGTCGAGCGGTTGCTCGGACTGGCGGTGGACGGGCGGCAGTCCCGTGCCGACTGCAAGGCCGTCAAGGCGTTCCAGGTGAGGGAGAAGATCAAGCCCGCCAACGGGTACGCCGGGCCCGTCACCTGGGCCCGGGCCGAGTTGCTCGCCGCGCGGAAGAACCTGGATCCGGGGCGGCGCTGTCCCGTGAAGAAGTACGCCGTGGCCTGCGTCGATCTCGATCGGCAGCTGATGTGGGTGCGGAAGGGCAAGAAGGTGACCTATCGGGTGGTGAACGTGCGGAGCGGGCGGGCCGGGTACGCGACCCGGACCGGCTGGCACAGCGTCTACTGGCGGCACAAGGACCACTGGTCGTCCATCTACAACACCCCCATGCCGTACTCCCAGTTCTTCAGCGGCGGCCAGGCCTTCCACGCCGTCTACGGGCAGATCGCCACGCCCGGCGGCAGCCGCGGCTGCGTCAATCTCCGCCACGCCGACGCCCGGAAACTCTGGGACGTCCTGCGCAAGGGTGACCGGGTCTACATCTGGGGGAAGCGGCCCGGTAGCTGACACCTGAGAGACTGGGCGCGATGACTGAGACACCTCCGCCCCGCAGAGCCCGCGCCGAGATCGACCTCGGCGCGCTGCGTGCGAACGTCCGCACGCTGCGCGCCCGCGTCGCCCCCCACGTCCGGATCATGGCCGTGGTCAAGGCCGACGCGTACGGACACGGCGCCGTGCGCTGTGCCCGCGCCGCCCTCGAAGCGGGCGCGGACTGGCTCGGTACGGCCACCCCGCACGAGGCGCTCGCCCTGCGCGCCGCCGGGATCACCGACGTCCCCGTCATGTGCTGGCTCTGGACCCCCGGCGACCCCTGGGACCAGGGCATCGAGGCCGGTCTCGACATGTCCGTGAGCGGCATGTGGGCCTTGGAGGAGGTCGTCGAGGCCGCGCGGGCGACCGGGAAGACGGCGCGCATCCAGCTCAAGGCCGACACCGGGCTCGGGCGCAACGGCTGCCAGCCCGCCGACTGGCCCGAGCTCGTCGGGGCGGCGCTGAAGGCCGAGGCCGAGGGGCTCGTGAAGGTCACCGGGCTGTGGTCGCACCTCGCCTGCGCCGACGAGCCCCACCACCCCTCCATCGCCGCGCAGCTCGACGTCTTCCGTTCGATGCTCGCCGACGCGGAGGAGGCGGGCATCAGGCCCGAGGTCCGGCACATCGCGAACTCGCCGGCCACCCTCACCCTGCCCGAGGCCCACTTCGATCTGGTCCGGCCCGGCATCGCCCTGTACGGCGTCTCGCCGAGCCCCGAGCTCGGCACCTCCGCCGACCTGGGGCTCCGGCCCGTCATGTCGCTCAAGGCGAGCGTCGCCCTCGTGAAGCACGTGCCCGCCGGGCACGGGGTGAGTTACGGGCACCACTACGTCACCGGCGAGGAGACCACGCTCGGTCTCGTCCCGCTCGGATACGCCGACGGCGTCCCCCGGCACGCCTCGGGCCGCGGGCCGGTCCTCGTCGGCGACACGGTCCGTACGGTCGCCGGGCGCGTCGCCATGGACCAGTTCGTCGTCGACCTCGGCGGGGACACCCCCGAGCCCGGCACCGAGGCCGTGCTCTTCGGCCCCGGCGACCGGGGCGAGCCGACGGCCGAGGACTGGGCGGTGGCCGCCGGCACCATCGCGTACGAGATCGTCACCCGGATCGGGGCGCGCGTCCCGCGCGTCTACCTGGACGAATAGGGGTTCTTCGTGGGCGAGTCCAGGAGTTGGCGGCGGGCCGGGTTCGTCGGGGCCGCGATAGGCGTCCTCGCCGCGGGCGCCGCCGCCGGAGTCGCCGTCGAGCGGCTCACGGTCGGCCGTTCCGTACGCCAGAAGGCCCGGCTCGCCCTGGACTCCACCGGCCCGTACGGGAGCCTCCGCGGCACCTCGGGCCGGGCGCTCGCCGAGGACGCGACCGTCCTGTACTACGAGGTCGACGAGGTCGACGAGGCGGGTGACTCCGGACCGGGCACGTCCGGCGGGCGCCGGCGGCGGCTCTTCGGGCGCAAGGAGCCCGCCCCCGTCACCGTCGTCTTCAGCCACGGCTACTGCCTCAACCAGGACTCCTGGCACTTCCAGCGGGCCGCCCTCCGCGGTCTCGTCCGTACCGTCCACTGGGACCAGCGCAGCCACGGCCGCTCCGGCCACGGCGTCGCCCAGTCCGGGCCCGACGGGGTGCCCGTCTCCATCGACCAGCTCGGCCGCGACCTCAAGGCCGTCCTCGACGTCGCCGCGCCCGAGGGCCCGCTCGTCCTGGTCGGGCACTCGATGGGCGGCATGACGGTGATGGCGCTCGCCGAGCAGTACCCGGAGTTCGTCCGCGACCGGGTCGTCGGGGTGGCCTTCGTCGGCACCTCCGCCGGGAACCTGGGCGACGTGTCGTACGGGCTGCCGCTCGCCGGCGTCAACGCCGTCCGGCGGGTCCTGCCCGGGGTGCTGCGGGCGCTCGGCTCCCAGGCGGAGCTCGTCGAGCGCGGGCGCCGGGCGACGGCCGACCTCTTCGCCGGGCTGATCAAGAAGTACTCGTTCGCGTCGAAGGACGTGGACCCGGCGGTCGCCCGCTTCGCGGAGCGGATGATCGAGTCGACCCCGATCGACGTCGTCGCGGAGTTCTACCCGGCCTTCGTCGAGCACGACAAGGCCGCCGCCCTCACCGCCCTCGCGGAGCTGGAGCTGCCGGTGCTCGCGCTCGCCGGCGACAACGACCTCGTCACCCCCAGCTCGCACACCGAGGCCCTCGCCGACCTGCTGCCCGACGCGGAGCTGGTCATCGTCCCCGACGCGGGCCATCTCGTCATGCTGGAACACCCCGAGGCCATCACCGACCGGCTGGCCGACCTGCTCGTGCGCGCCGGTGCCGTCCCGGGGCCGGCGACCGTGGCCGCCGAAGCCGACGCCGGCAAGGGATAGGAGCCCGCGCAGGTCGGGGCTGGTCGGGGCTGGTCAGAGCTGGGGCGACTGGGGGGGTGTTCTTCCTGCCCGGCTTTCCCTGCGGGCGGGTGACCGCCAGCAGGGACATGTCGTCGCCCCGCTCGCCGTTCGCGTGCCGGTGGACATCCGCCACGAGCGAGGCCAGGAGCCTGTCGGGCGAGGTGAGCTCCCCGAGGGTCTGCTCCGGCGCGGGCCGAGGGTCCGGTCCGGTACGGGCTAAGTTGGCGGGTATGGAAGCAGCGCACCCGCCCGTCTCCGGCGCCACCCTCGCCATCGACTCCCCCGAGCAGATGGGGGACCTCGGCCGCCGGCTCGCGAAGATCCTCCGTCCCGGCGACCTCGTCATGCTCACCGGTGAGCTCGGTGCCGGGAAGACCACCCTGACCCGCGGCCTCGGCGAGGGCCTCGGCGTGCGGGGTGCCGTCACCTCGCCGACCTTCGTCATCGCCCGCGTCCACCCGTCCCTGACCGGCGGCCCGGCCCTCGTGCACGTCGACGCGTACCGCCTCGGCGGTGGACTCGACGAGATGGAGGACCTCGACCTGGACGTCTCGCTGCCCGAGTCCGTCGTGGTCGTGGAGTGGGGCGACGGCAAGGTCGAGGAACTGACCGACGACCGGCTGCACGTCCTCATCCACCGCGTGACCGGCGACACCGACGACGACCGGCGCACGGTCGTGCTGCGCGGGATCGGCTCGCGCTGGGCCGGCGAGGACCTCGATCTCGGCTGACGGCGGCCGTTCCGGCGCCGGGCGTACGTCTGATCGTAGGAGCTTCCGACAACGTGTCGGGAAGATATTGCGTGGGTCGTACGTGCCGTGGTGACATGGATGCACGAGCTGGTTAGGTGTACCTAACCTACGGGAGGCATGCATGGCCACGCCACAGCGCGCGGAAGCCGGACACGGCCGGGACCACGTCTCTATGGGTGAGCTGCTGGCGTCCTGTGCCGCGGCGCGTGCCCTGTCCACCCCGCCGCGCCGCCCCGGGCCCGAGCGGAGAGAGGGCGAGGGAGAGGAAGCCGTGCGGCGGGACGAAGCCGCCTAGGGCCTGTCCGGCGGATCAGGGCCGGAAAGGCCCTGGTCGTCAGGCGACGACGACGACCTTCGCGCCGATCGACGCGAACGTCCACAGCGCGTCGCCGTCCGCGCGCTTCATGCGGATGCCGCCCGTCTTCTTCTCCGGGTCCGGCTTCGGCGTCGAGCCGTCCACCGCCGCACTGAAGCCGATAGCCACGTCCTGGGCCGTCGCGAACCGCACCACGTGCTCGATCTTCACCCCGTCCGAGCCGCGCACCGAGCCCGAGCGCGAGGTCACCGTGTAGGCGCCCGTCAGCGGGTCCACCGTGCTCGGCATCACCGTGAACGTCCGGGTGGCCTTGCCCTTGGCGTCCACCAGCCACACCCGGCGGTCGGCGAGCGCGTACACGACCCGCTCGCCGGTGCCCGAGCCCGCCGGGACCGTCAGCGGGTTCTTCACCGGCTGCTTCGGGCCGCCGGTGGGAGAGGTGGAGGGGGCGGCGGTGCCCGGCGCCGTCGGCTTCACCGACAGATCGGCGGGGGCGTTCGCCGAGGCCTGGTACGCGAGGACGCCGACCGCGACGACGGCCGCCGCGGTGAGCCCGGCCACGAATCCCGAGCTGCTCCTTGCCACCGTGCCCACCTCTCGTACGAACGTATCGAAGGGTGACGGTAGCAGCCGGTGCCACCGCGGACCGGGCGCCGTGCCCGGGGTGCCCTCGCCGGGGCGCCGCCCGTCCCCGGAGCCGTAGGCTGTTCGCGTGCTGTTGCTCGCCATGGATACCGCCACCCCCGCCGTCACCGTCGCCCTCCACGACGGCGAGGCCGTCGTCGCCTCGTCGGGTCAGGTCGACGCCCGCCGCCACGGGGAGTTGTTGCTGCCCGCCGTCGACCGGGTCCTCAAGGAGGCCGGGCTCGCGCTCGACGCGGTCACCGGGATCGTCGTCGGCGTCGGCCCCGGGCCGTACACCGGCCTCCGGGTCGGTCTCGTCACCGCCGCGGCCTTCTCCTCCGCGCTCGGCGTGCCCGTGCACGGCCTGTGCACCCTGGACGGCCTCGCGTACGCCTCCGGCATCGACGAGCCCTTCGCCGTCGCGACGGACGCGCGCCGCAAGGAGGTCTACTGGGCGCGGTACGAGGACTCCCGCACCCGGGTGACCGACGCGGCCGTCGACCGGCCCGCCGAGATCGCCGAGCGGCTCGCGGGCCTGCCCGTCGTCGGCGCGGGCGCCCGCCTCTACCCCGAGGCCTTCCCCGACGCCCGCGACCCCGAGCACCAGTCGGCGGCGGCGCTCGCCGCCCTCGCGGCGGAACGGCTCGCGGCCGGCGGCGAAGGCTTCCTCGACCCGCTGCCGATGTACCTGCGCCGGCCCGACGCCCAGGTGCCCAAGAACTACAAGGTGGTCACGCCCCAGTGACCGGCGGCGTGGAGCTGCGCGAGATGCGCTGGTGGGACATCGCGCCGGTGCTCGCCCTGGAGGACGAGCTGTTCCCCGAGGACGCCTGGTCGGCGGGGATGTTCTGGTCGGAGCTCGCGCACGCGCGCGGGCCGCGTGCCACCCGCCGCTACCTCGTCGCGGAGGACCCGGCGGGGCGGCTCGTCGGGTACGCGGGGCTCGCCGCGGCCGGCGGACTCGGCGACGTCCAGACGATCGCCGTCGCCAGCGACCAGTGGGGTACGGGCCTCGGCGCCCGGCTCCTCACCGACCTGCTCCAGCACGCCACCGCCTTCGAGTGCGACGAGGTCCTCCTCGAAGTGCGCGTGGACAACACCCGGGCCCAGAAGCTCTACGAGCGCTTCGGCTTCGAGCCCATCGGTTTCCGGCGCGGCTACTACCAGCCCGGAAACGTGGACGCGCTCGTGATGCGACTGACCGTTCAAGGAACCGAGACCAACTGATGGCTGGACTGACTGATGGCTGCTGACGAACCCCTCGTACTCGGCATCGAGACCTCCTGCGACGAGACCGGCGTCGGCATCGTCCACGGCACCACCCTCCTCGCCGACGCCGTCGCCTCCAGCGTCGACACCCACGCCCGCTTCGGCGGCGTCGTGCCCGAGATCGCCTCCCGCGCCCACCTGGAGGCGATGGTCCCGACGATCGAGCGCGCCCTGAAGACGGCCGGGATCTCCGCGAAGGACCTCGACGGCATCGCCGTCACGGCCGGGCCCGGCCTCGCGGGCGCGCTGCTCGTCGGCGTCTCGGCCGCCAAGGCGTACGCGTACGCCCTCGGCAAGCCGCTGTACGGCGTCAACCACCTCGCCTCGCACATCTGCGTCGACCAGCTGGAGCACGGCAAGCTGCCCGAGCCGACGATGGCCCTGCTGGTCTCGGGCGGGCACTCCTCGCTGCTGCTCTCCGCCGACATCACCTCCGACGTGCGCCCCCTGGGCGCCACCATCGACGACGCGGCCGGCGAGGCCTTCGACAAGATCGCCCGCGTCCTCGACCTCGGCTTCCCCGGCGGACCGGTCATCGACCGGCTCGCCAGGGAGGGCGACCCGAAGGCGATCGCCTTCCCGCGCGGACTGAGCGGCTCCCGGGACCCCGCGTACGACTTCTCCTTCTCCGGCCTCAAGACCGCCGTGGCCCGCTGGATCGAGGCCAAGCGGGCGGCCGGCGAGGACGTGCCCGTACGGGACGTGGCCGCGTCCTTCCAGGAGGCGGTCGTCGACGTGCTCACCCGCAAGGCCGTCCGGGCCTGCAAGGACGAGGGCGTCGACCACCTGATGATCGGCGGCGGCGTCGCCGCCAACTCGCGGCTCCGGGCCCTCGCCGAGGAGCGCTGCGAGCGGGCCGGCATCCGGCTGCGCGTGCCGCGCCCGGGCCTGTGCACCGACAACGGCGCGATGGTCGCCGCGCTCGGCTCCGAGATGGTCGCCCGCAACCGGCCGGCCTCGGACCTGGAGCTGTCGGCGGACTCGTCCCTGCCGGTGACGGACCCGCACGTGCCGGGCCGTGTGCAGGACCACGCGCACGACCACGACCACGTGCACGAGGTCAGCAAGGAGAACCTGTACTCGTGAGGCTCACCCTCATGTGGGAGGCGCGGGCCGCCCAGGGCCGCGGCGCCGAGCTCCTGGAGTGGGCCAGGGCCCAGGTCCTGGCCCACGAGCCGCTGCGCCGGGAGATCTTCCGCGCCCCGCAGGACCGGGTCCTGGTCCTGACGTGGTGGGAGGCGGAGACCTTCGGCGCCGAGCTGCCCGAGCTGCCCGAGCCGGACGCGGAGCTCATCACCCGTCCGGTCCACCGCTGGCGCTTCGAGGCGGTCGACACCTCCTGAGCAACCCTGGGGGCCGTTCGCGCATCCCCTAGGGCGTGGACAAGAAGATCGTGGTGTGGGCGGCGCTGACCGTCGTCGCTCTGTTGGTGACCGGCTGCGCGGTGGAGGACTCCGCCGCCGCCCCCGCCCGGGGGACGGTCACCACCGCCCCCGCGGCTTCCCCGTCCGCCGGTGGAGCCGATGGAGCCGATGGAGCAGGCGGAGCAGGCGGAGCAGGCGGAGCGTCCGCCGGCGCCGGTGCCGAGGCCCCCGAGGCCGCGTCCGCCGCCGCGTACCGCCGCTGGGGGCTCAAGCCCTTCGCCGCCCCGCCCGCCCCGCCGGCGGTCAAGCCGGTCGTCCGCGAGCCCGGCGGCCCCGTCCCCGTCATCAGCGACATCCCCACCACCGAGAAGATCGTCTTCATCACGATCGACGACGGGGCCGAGAAGGACCCCGAGTTCGTGCGGATGATGAAGGACCTCAAGGTCCCGGTCACGATGTTCCTCACCGACTCGGCGATACGCGCCGACTACGGCTACTTCGCCCCGCTCGCCGCCCAGGGCCACGGCGTCGCCAACCACACCCTCACGCACCCGAACCTCCGCACGCTCTCCCGGGACGCCCAGCGCCGCGAGATATGCGACCAGCAGACGAAGCTGGCGAAGGAGTACGGCACGCCCCCGCGGCTCTTCCGCCCGCCGTACGGCAACTGGAACGAGGACACCCGCGCCGCCGCCGGGACCTGCGGGGTGGACGCGATCGTGCTGTGGCGCGAGTCCATGCAGATCAAGAACATGCAGTACCAGCGCGGCGACCGGAAGCTGCACCCCGGCGACATCATCCTGGCCCACTTCCGGGGCAAGGCCGAGCTCAAGGGCCGGACGATGACCGAGATGACGGCCACGATGCTGCGCCGCATACAGGAGCAGGGCTTCACCGTGGCCCGCCTGGAGGACTACGTCTAGAAGATCTTCGGGCGTGGTGTCGACGGGAGCCCGGCCCGTTCGACGTATGTGTGGAAGGCGGGGAACGGCCCCGCCACCGCACCACCGAGGAGTCGTCATGCCCCGCTTCCTGTCGCTCGTCCGCATCGAGGAGAACACCATCGACATGGAGAGCGCCGACCCCGGCTTCGAGGAGCGGATGGGTGCGCTCTTCGAGGAGATCACCAAGGCCGGCGCCATGGTGGACACGGCCGGTCTCCGGCCCACCGCCGAGTCCACCCGGATCACCTGGTCGGACGGGAAGCTGTCGTTCACCGACGGACCGTTCACCGAGACCAAGGAGGTCGTCGGCGGCTACGCGATGCTCCAGTGCAAGGACATGGCCGAGGCCGTCGAGTGGGGGAAGCGTTTCCTCGCCGTCCACCCGCCGCAGTGGAAGGTCGGCCTGGAGGTCCGCGAGGTCGAGGAGATGCCGGAAGGCTGACCTCCGTGTGTGCTGTCATGTGAACCATGACGGTGGAAAGCACCCTGGAGACGGTCTGCCGGATGGAGTCGGCGCGGATCATCGCCACCGTGGCGCGGATCGTCCGGGACGTCGGCATCGCCGAGGAGATCGCCCAGGACGCGCTGGTCTCCGCCCTTGAGCAGTGGCCGCGGTCAGGAATCCCGGAGCGGCCGGGAGCCTGGCTGACGGCCACCGCCAAGCACCGCGCCGTCGACCTCGTGCGGCGGCGCGAGACGTACGCCCGGAAGCTCGCCGAGGTCGGCCGGACGCTCACGGAGGAGTCGTACGACCCCGAGCCGTCCGGCCCGGGCGACATCGACGACGACGTCCTCCGGCTCGTCTTCACCACCTGCCACCCGGTGCTCTCCGCCGACGCCCGCACGGCGCTCACGCTGCGGCTCGTCGGCGGGCTCCGGACGGACGAGATCGCCCGCGCCTTCCTCGTCCGGGAGGCGACGGTCGCGGCGCGGATCACCCGCGCCAAGCGGACCCTGGCGCAGGCGGGCGTCGAGTTCGAGGTGCCGTACGGGGAGGAGAGGGTCGCCCGGCTCGGCTCCGTCCTGGAGGTCGTCTACCTGATCTTCAACGAGGGGTACGCGGCGACCGCGGGCGACGACCTGCTGCGGCCCGGCCTGTGCGAGGACGCGCTGCGGCTGGCCCGCGGCCTCGCCGCGCTCCTGCCCGGGGAGAGCGAGGTCCACGGGCTCGCCGCCCTCCTGGAGCTCCAGGCCTCCCGGACGGCGGCCCGTACCGGCCGCGACGGGCAGCCGGTCCTCCTCGCCGACCAGAACAGGAGCCGCTGGAACCGGCTGCTCGTGCGGCGCGGGTTCGCCGCCCTGGAGCGGGCCGGGGACGGGCGCTCCTACGGGCCGTACGCCCTCCAGGCCGCGATCGCCGCCTGCCACGCGCGGGCCGCCTCGTACGCGGAGACGGACTGGCGGACCATCGCCGCCCTGTACGGCCGGCTGGCGGCCGTCGCGCCCTCCCCGGTGGTCGAGCTGAACCGCGCGGTCGCCGTGTCGATGGCGGAGGGCCCGGAGGCCGGACTCGTGCTCGTCGACGCCCTGGCCGGCGGAACCGCCCTGGCGGGCTACCACCTGCTGCCGAGTGTGCGCGGCGACCTGCTGGCCCGGCTCGGGCGGACGGCGGAGGCCCGGGCGGAGTTCGAGCGGGCCGCCTCGCTGACGCGCAACGCGCGGGAGCGGGAGCTGCTCCTCGGCCGTGCCCGGGAGGGCGGGGAAGCAGGGGCTCAGTAGCGGAGGATCTGCCCCGCCGTCGTACCGACGAGGACCGTGCCGTCGGGAGCCGCGTGCACCGACACCGGCCCGTAAGGGGGCAGGTCACGCCGGTCGAGGACGGTGCCGTCGGTGGTGTCGACCGAGAGCAGGGTGCCGTCGACGCACAGGGCGTGCAGGACGCCCTCGTGGGCGTCGAGGGCGAAGACCTCGGAGTCCAGGGGCGTGGTCCAGGTGACGTCCCCGGCGGGGAAGGTGCGGCGGACCAGCTCCGTCCGGCCGTGCAGGAGCGCGGGGCCGGCGCTGTCGGAGACGTACACCGCCCTGCCGAGCGGCCGGTCGACCATGAAGGGCTCCAGTGGGAAGAGCACGGTCTCTGCGGTGGTGACCGGGTCGAAGGCGATCACCTCGCGGCGCCGCCGCCCGTACAGCAGCTCGGGGCAGCGGCGGACGTCGAGCGGGACGAGGTCGTACCGGTCCGGTTCGTGGACCCCGCCGAGCGGGGTGCCGTCGGCGGCGAAGGCACGGGTGTTGGGCGGGGCGGGGGGTTCGGTCTCGGAACCGCGGTCGTACGTGTCCCGGATGGCCCACACCCCGTCGGTACGGGCCGACAGCGCGGCCGCGAAGGGCACCGAGGGCCGGTCGAGGACCGTGCCGTCGGAGAGGTCGACGAGCGGGAAGTCCGTCCGGGTACGGGAGTCGGGGCCGGGGACGGCGACGCGTGCCGTCCGCTCGTCGGCGGCGACCTCGATCCGCTGACCGCCGGCCCCCGACGGCGCGGGAACGCTCCACAGCAGCGAGCCGTCGGGGGACCAGCACTCGACCACGGCGTGGCCGCGGGTGGCGAGCACCCGGCCGTCGCTCAGCCCGGCCACGGCCCGGACCCCGCCGAGGCCGTCGTAGCTCCGGCCCGCGCGTGCGGCGAGCGCCTGGAGCAGGGGGCGCGTGGGCTCCGTGTCGAGGTACTCGACCTGGGCGTCCGGGGGGAGCGGTGTCCGGGGGAGGGTGCGCAGGTCGAGGGCGTCGGGGGTGAGGCCGAGCCAGTCGCCGCGGACGACGGTGGCGCGGGAGTGGAGCTGCGCGCAGTCCGACTCCCAGGTGAAGAAGGTGAGTTCGAGCGAGCGGTCGTCCAGCCAGCGGGCCGGCTCGATGCCCCGGTCGGGGTCGGTGAAGTCGACGCGGTGGCCCGTGTCGGGTTCGAAGAGGGTGAGGCCGCCCACGCGCTGGTACGCGTCGCCGTTGTTGAGGCCGATGGACAGCAGCGGGAGCGTGGGGTGGAAGTCGATCGCCTCGGCGTCCAGCGGGAACGTCAGGAGGTGCGCGCAGGAGAGGTCGGCGGCGCGGTAGACGGCCACTCGACTCTCCTGGTACCCGATCCAACTGGCCGCGATCCACTGCTCGTCGGCGCTGGTGATCACCTGGGAGGCGTAGCCGAACACCTCGGGGAAGGGCTCGTCGTGGAAGGGGGCGCTCGGCGGTGCCGTCGGCTCAGGCATGGTGCTCCGTCATGTGGGTGAAGGTGGTGCGGGTGATGACGGCCAGCGTCTCCGGGGTCGCCTCCGATGCGAGCTTCCGGAAGGACGCGGCGAAGGCGGCTGACTCCGCGCAGCGCATACGCGCCTCCAGGGCCTGGGTGAGGCGCGGGACCACCTCGTAGGAGCAGTCCGGGTGCTCGCCCTCGATGTACGCCCGCAGGCTCTCCTCGTACGAGGCGTACTCGCCGTCGTACGCCCAGCCGTCCAGCGACAGCAGCAGCGGGAACCGCGCCCGCACCTCCCAGGCGGCGAGCGGCACGTCCTCGTACGTGGCGTCGCCCTGGCGGTCCGCGAGCCGCAGCAGCATCGCGAGCTCGGTCAGGAACGCGGGCACGCCCTTCGCTCCGGCGGCCGCCCGCCAGGACCGGCGGTCGGCCTCGGGGCAGGTCGCGAGGAACTCCTCGCTGAACGCCGTGGCCATGTAGTCGAGTTGGGAGGCGAGGGTCTGCGGGGTGTGCCGCCAGGCGGGGTCCCAGTACTCCGTCCGCGTGACGCGGGTGAAGCGCAGGACCTCCCACTCCAGCGGGTCGGATCCGGCGGCGGCCAGTCCGACGAGGTGCGCGATCGGCCCCGTGGTGAACATGCCTTCCGGATGTAGCGCCATGATCTCTCCCCCCCGTTCGGATCCTGCCGCTACGGAAGGGTAGCCACCGGCCCTTCGTGCACCGGCCCTTCGTTCACCGGCCCCCGCCCGCCGGGCGGCCGATCAGCATCGTCGGGGCCCCCGCGACCCGGGTGAGGAGCACCGTCGCGGAGTGGGGGCCCTTCGGCTTCACCTTCCGCCGGATCTCCTCGGGTTCGACCGCAGAGCCGCGCTTCTTCACGGTCAGGGTGCCGACCTCGCGCTCCCGCAGCAGGGCCTTCAACTTCTTGAGGTTGAAGGGGAGTTCATCGGTGATCTCGTACGCGGAGGCGTACGGGGTGGGGACGAGCTCGTCCGCCGTGACATAGGCGATCGTCTCGTCGATCAGGCCGCCCGACACGTCCTGCGCGAACTCGGCGACGAGGTGCGCGCGGATGACGGCGCCGTCCGGCTCGTAGAGGTAGCGGCCGACCGGGCGGACCGCCGGGTCGGGCAGTCCCCGGCCGAGGAGCCCGGCGCCCGCGGGCAGCAGCGTGGCGCGGCGGGCGCCCGGCTCCGTACCGAACCAGAGCACGGCCTCCTTCACGTCCCCGCCGTCCGAGATCCACTCGGCCTCGGCCTCCGCGGGGACGGCCTCGTGCGGGATGCCGGGGGCGACCTTCAGGGCGGCGTGCGGGGCCTTGCGGGCCGCCTCGACGGCCCAGGAGAGCGGCGGGGAGTACGCCTCGGGGTCGAAGATCCTGCCCCGGCCGCCGCGCCGCGCCGGGTCGACGAAGACCGCGTCGTACGGGCTGGTGTCGATCGCGGTCACGTCGGCCTCGCGGACCTCGATGAGCGTGCCGAGGCCGAGCGCCTCGGCGTTGGCGCGGGCCACCTCGGCGGTGAGCGGGTCGCGGTCGACGGCGAGGACGGAGATCCCGGCGCGGGCGAGGGCGATCGCGTCGCCGCCGATCCCGGAGCAGAGGTCCGCGACGCTGCCGACGCCGAGCGCCTTGAGCCGGGCTGCCCGGTACGTGCCGACCGAGGCGCGGGTCGACTGCTCGACGCCGTTGGGCGTGAAGTACATCCGGTACGCGTCCTCGGCGCCGAACTTCGCCACCGCGCGCTGGCGCAGCCGGGCCTGGCCGACCGCTGACGTGACGAGCTCGGCGGGGTGGTCGCGGCGCAGCCGGGAGACGACCGCCAGCTCCTGGGCGGGGTCGTAGTCGCGCAGGGCGGCGAGGAGCGCCTGTCCCTCGGGGGTGAGCAGGGCGGTGAAGTGGGCGAGGTCGGTCACCCGTCCCATTGTGGGCCCTGCGGCGCTGTGGGCCGGCCGGGGGACGTGGGCGCCGTACCGCGGTGTCGTGGTCCGGTGGGGGTGCGTGCACTGACAGGATGCGGCGCCATACCGCTTGTACGACAAGAGGAAGAATTTATGGTGATCAGCGCGCACCCTGTCCGGCGGTCCCTCGGGGCCGCTCTCGTCGTCGCAGCCCTCGCCACCACCGCCACGGCCTGTTCCGGCGCGGACCCCGCCGAACCGCAGCGCGGCGCGCCCGCCCCCGCCGCCGGGCAGCAGGGCGGGGTCCAGGCCCAGGCCCCGGACTCGGCCGGCGCGCTCAACGCGTACGTCGAGAGGGTCCGCAAGCAGAAGGCGGCCCGCGCGCTCGCCGCCAAGAAGTGGGGCCTCGCCCGCCCCCCGCTCGACGCGCCGGCCCCGCCGAAGGTCAAGCCGAGGATCACCACCCGCAAGGGCTTCGAGACGGACGGCGAGGGCCTGCCGCCCGTCTTCACCACCGTGCCGACGAAGCAGAAGGTCGTCTTCCTGACGATCGACGACGGCGCGGAGAAGGACCCCGCGCTGCTGCGGATGATGAAGGACCTCCGCATCCCCTTCAGCGCCTTCCTCAGCGACTACGTCGTCAAGGACGACTACGCCTACTTCGCGCGGATGCAGAAGTCGCAGGAGTCCGGGGTCTCCCTGCACAACCACACCCTCAACCACCGCTACCTGCCCGGGCTTTCGTACAAGCAGCAGAAGCGCGAGATCTGCGGGATGCAGGACGTCATCGAGAAGCGGTTCGGCAAGCGGCCCCCGCTCTTCCGCCCGCCGTACGGCAACTACAACGAGGACACGCTGCGCGCCGCGAAGTCCTGCGGGGTCAAGGCGGTCCCGCTCTGGGCCTCCGAGGCCTTCCCGGACCACATGGAGTGGCGCGAGTGGGACCGGGACCTGCACCCCGGCGACATCGTGCTCACCCACTTCCGGGGCAAGGAGGACTGGAAGGGCAGCATGCCCGACATGATCCGGCGGGTGATGAACGTGATCACGGCCAAGGGGTACGCGGTCGCGAAGCTCGAGGACTACGTATGAGCGGGCGGTCGGTGAACGGGTCGCACCGGCTGCGCACGGCGCTGGCCGGCGTGGCACTGACCGGCGCCGTGCTCGCCGTCTCCGGCTGCGCCTCGTCGGTCGACCCGATCGAACGGCTGGGCCGGAAGGCGGCGGAGCGGATGGGGACACGGGACGCGACGACTGTTGCGGAGGGCACGGCCCGGACCGCCGGGGAACCCGTACGCCCGGCACACCCGGCCCACCCGGCACGCGCTGACGATCTCGTCCGGAGCGGCGGCCGAGCCGGCTGACCCCGGAGGCCGGAACGACGCGCGGCGGTGCGGAATTGGCACTCCGCTTGACCGAGTGCTAATCGCGGTCATAGTCTCAGGTCTGGCACTCCCCACTGGAGAGTGCCAACACAGCGACAGGCAGGTCCGGCACCCGCGACGACGGATCCACCTGGTCGCCACCTCAGACAGTTGACCCCGTAATCTCCGAAGGGGGAGGTCGGATCGTGACGACCACCAGCTCCAAGGTTGCCATCAAGCCGCTCGAGGACCGCATTGTGGTCCAGCCGCTCGACGCCGAGCAGACCACCGCCTCTGGCCTGGTCATCCCGGACACCGCGAAGGAGAAGCCCCAGGAGGGTGCTGTCCTCGCCGTGGGCCCGGGCCGCTTCGAGAACGGCGAGCGTCTTCCGCTCGACGTTCAGGTCGGCGACGTCGTGCTCTACAGCAAGTACGGCGGCACCGAGGTGAAGTACAACGGCGAGGAGTTCCTCGTCCTCTCGGCTCGCGACGTGCTCGCGATCATCGAGAAGTAATTCACCGAGTACCTGAAGTATCTGAAGCAGATGCTTTGAGCTGCGCCCCTTGACCCCGCACCAGGGCGTCCGGGGGCGCAGTTCGTTCCACCCGATTCCGAGAGGGCTGAACCGCTCCCATGGCGAAGATCCTGAAGTTCGACGAGGACGCCCGTCGCGCCCTTGAGCGCGGCGTCAACAAGCTTGCCGACACGGTGAAGGTGACGATCGGCCCCAAGGGCCGCAACGTCGTCATCGACAAGAAGTTCGGCGCCCCCACCATCACCAACGACGGTGTCACGATCGCCCGTGAGGTCGAGATCGAGGACCCGTTCGAGAACCTCGGCGCCCAGCTGGTGAAGGAGGTGGCGACCAAGACCAACGACATCGCGGGTGACGGCACCACCACCGCCACCGTGCTCGCCCAGGCCCTGGTCCGCGAGGGTCTGCGCAACGTCGCCGCCGGCGCCTCCCCGGCCGCCCTGAAGAAGGGCATCGACGCCGCCGTCAAGGCCGTCTCCGAGGAGCTCCTCGCCACCGCGCGCCCGATCGAGGACAAGTCCGACATCGCCGCCGTCGCCGCGCTCTCCGCGCAGGACCAGCAGGTCGGCGAGCTCATCGCCGAGGCGATGGACAAGGTCGGCAAGGACGGTGTCATCACCGTCGAGGAGTCCAACACCTTCGGCCTGGAGCTCGACTTCACCGAGGGCATGGCCTTCGACAAGGGCTACCTGTCCCCGTACATGGTCACCGACCAGGAGCGTATGGAGGCCGTCCTCGACGACCCGTACATCCTGATCAACCAGGGCAAGATCTCCTCGATCCAGGACCTGCTGCCGATCCTGGAGAAGGTCATCCAGGCCGGCGCCAGCAAGCCGCTGCTGATCATCGCCGAGGACGTCGAGGGCGAGGCCCTGTCGACCCTGGTCGTCAACAAGATCCGTGGCACCTTCAACGCCGTGGCCGTCAAGGCCCCGGGCTTCGGCGACCGCCGCAAGGCGATGCTCGGCGACATGGCCACCCTCACCGGTGCCACCGTCATCGCCGAGGAGGTCGGCCTCAAGCTCGACCAGGCCGGCCTGGACGTGCTGGGCACCGCCCGCCGCGTGACGATCACCAAGGACGACACCACCATCGTCGAGGGCGGCGGCAACGCCGACGAGCTCGCGGGTCGCGTCAACCAGATCAAGGCCGAGATCGACGCCACGGACTCCGACTGGGACCGCGAGAAGCTCCAGGAGCGCCTCGCGAAGCTGGCCGGCGGCGTGTGCGTGATCAAGGTCGGCGCCGCCACCGAGGTGGAGCTGAAGGAGAAGAAGCACCGTCTGGAGGACGCCATCTCCGCGACCCGCGCCGCGGTCGAGGAGGGCATCGTCTCCGGTGGTGGCTCCGCTCTGGTCCACGCCGTCAAGGTCCTCGAGGGCAACCTCGGCAAGACCGGCGACGAGGCCACGGGTGTCGCGGTCGTCCGCCGCGCCGCCGTCGAGCCGCTGCGCTGGATCGCCGAGAACGCCGGCCTCGAGGGCTACGTCATCACCTCGAAGGTGGCGGAGCTCGACAAGGGTCAGGGCTTCAACGCCGCGACCGGCGAGTACGGCGACCTGGTCAAGGCCGGCGTCATCGACCCGGTGAAGGTGACGCGCTCCGCCCTGGAGAACGCCGCGTCGATCGCCTCCCTCCTCCTCACCACCGAGACCCTCGTGGTGGAGAAGAAGGAAGAGGAGCCGGCGGACGCGGGCCACGGCCACGGCCACTCCCACTGAGGCTCGTAGCTGACCACTGAGGCCCGGTGCTCCCGTCGCGGGAGCACCGGGCCTCGTGCTTGACCCGTGTCAGCCCTCGACGGCGCCGAGCTGCCCCATGAGCCCGAGCAGGTCGTACTGCCACCATCCCTCGACGATCTTCCCGTCGTCCCGGAAGCGGTGGATGACCGTGCCGCCCATGGTCACGTCCATGCCGGTCGGCTGGAGCCCCATGAAGTCCCCGGTGTGGCTGCCCTTCCACGTCCAGCGCGTGCAGACCCGGTCGCCCTCGGCGATCTGGTCGTCGACGGCGAAGGCGAAGTCGAAGCCGCCCCGCCACATCTCCACCTCGCGCCGGACGGCGTCCATGCCGATGACGTCCTGCTCGTTGGTCGGGTCGTGGTCGTGATAGCCCTCGGCCAGCACCTCGTCGAGCAGCGCCAGCTCCTGCTCCTCGGCGAGCATCGCCATGAGCCGCCGGGCGTTCGCCTTGTACAGCGCCTCGTCCCGCACCACGTCCAGATCGGTGAAGGTCGGCATCTCGTCACAGAGCGCGACCATCTCCCGGAAGATCCGGTCGGTCTCGGGGAGCTGCGAATTCCGCATGGCCACGTCGTAGGACGGGAACTCGATGATCTCCACGATGTGGGAGGCGTCGGAACGATCCTTGCCGACGATGCTGTGGGTGGCGGTCCGCTTGCCCTCGGTGCGCTCCACCCACTGGTCCATGAGCCGGTTCAGGTCGTCCGCCCGGCTCGTCTTGCAGTCGATTATCTGTACGAAGGTCATGACGCCTCCCGGCCCCGGTAGGACCCTTCCAGTCTAGGTTGGGTGCATGGAGCGGGCAGGGGGAGAGCGGTCGATCACGGTCGAGAACGGGACGGGCGTCGTCGTGATCGGCGACGGCAACCGCATCGGGTCACCGGAACCGGCGGCGGTCCGCTCCGGATACCGCGAACAGGTCCGCCGGATCGCCCCCGCGGAACTCGTCGACCGCGAAGCCGAGTTGGCGGAGCTGGCGGCCTTCTGCCGTGCCGACTCCGGCCCCGCGTACGTGTGGTGGCGCGCGGAGGCCTGGGCCGGCAAGACCGCGCTGCTCTCCTGGTTCGCCCTCGACCCGCCGCCGGGCGTACGGATCGTCCCCTTCTTCATCACCGCGCGACTCGGCGCCCAGAACGACGTCGTCGCGTACGTCGACGTCGTCCTGGAGCAGCTCGCGGAACTGGCCGGCGAAGGCCTCCCGGCGCTCCTGACGGCCGCCACCCGCGAGGCCCACCTGCTGCGTCTGTACGCCGCGGCCGCCGCGTCCTGCGCCGGCCGCGGCGAACGGCTGGTCCTCCTGGTCGACGGCCTGGACGAGGACCGGGGCGTGACGACGGGCCCGGACGCCCACTCGATCGCGAGCCTGCTGCCGTACGACCTCCGGGTGATCGTCTCCGGCCGCCTGAACCCGCCCCTCCCGGCCGACCTGCCGGAGAACCACCCGCTCCGGGACCCGGAGGCCGTACGGATCCTCTCCCCGTCCCCGAAGGCCCGCGCGATCCGGGCGGAGGCGGAACGCGAACTGAAGCACCTGCTGGAGGCGGGCGGACTTCCGTACGACCTCCTGGCCCTCCTCACCGCCGCCGGCGGCGGCCTGACGGCGGACGACCTCGCGGAACTGACGGGCGCCATCCCGTACCGGGTGAAGGACGTGCTGCGGACCGGCCCGGGGCGGACGTTCGCGCTGCGCGGCGAGGCGTACCTGCTCGCGCACGAGGAACTCGCCGCGAGGGCACGGGAGATGCTGGGGGAGCGGGAGCTCGACCGCCGGCGCGGGGCCGTGACCGCCTGGGCGGAGGAATGGCGGCGCCGTGGCTGGCCGGCGGACACACCGGCCCATCTCCTGCACGGCTGGTTCCCGGCGCTCCGGGCCGCCGGCGATCTGGAGGGGATGCTGGGGTGCGCGCTCGACGCCGCACGGCACGACCGGCTCCTCGAAGCGACCGGCGGAGACGGCGCCGCGGCCGCCGAGATCCGCGCGGCCGGGGACGCCGTACTCGCCCGGGGCGACCGGCCGGACCGTGTCCTCACCATGCTTCGCCTCGCGATGCGCCGGGACGTCCTGGGCCTGCGCAGCGGCACTGTCCCGCCCGAACTCGCCGGTGCCTGGGTCATGGCCGGCGAGGTGGACCGTGCGATCGCCCTCGCCGGCGGCGAGAGCCCTCTCCGTACCGTCCGCGTCCTCGCCGAGGTCGCCACCAGACTGCTCCGCGCGGGCGACCGGGCCCGCGCGGCCGAGCTGGTCGACCGGGTCGAGGGCCTGATCGGGCGGACGGAGAGCACCTACGAACGGGTCAAGGCCGCCGAGTGCGTGGCGCCGCTGCTCCTGGCGGCCGGTGCGTACGAGCGGGCCGAGCAGATGGTCCGGGCCATGCACGTCGACTTCCGGGACGGCACCGTGCCGGTGCTCGTCGAGGGACTGTGCCGTGCGGGCGAGTGGACGGCCGCGCTCCGTGTCGCGCGCGACGTGGCGGGCGAGGGGACCGGGGGCGAGACGCTGGTCGCCCGCATGACCGTCACGGTGTGCCGGTCCCTCCTTGCGGCGGGGCGCGTGGACGAGGCCGTGAAGGTCGTGACGGAAGGGCCGGGGCACTCCGGCCTCCGTGCGGCGCTCCTCCTGCAGGGCGCGCTCGTCCTGCGGGGCGCCGGCCACGAGGAGCGTGGCGCCGCCCTGCGGGAGGCGGCGCTGCGTGCCGTCGACGCGCTGCACCCGGAGGGCCTCGACGCGCGCGTGGTGGCGGGGGCGCTCGCGGAGGCGGGGGAGTACGAGCGGCTCAGGAGGCTGGGCCTGCGCGTCCACGGTGTGCCCGGCGACGAGCTGTTCGCGGATCTGCTCGCGCGGGCGCACGCCTGGGGCCCGGCCCTGGCCGTACTCGACCGGCTGCCCCCGGAGCCTCAGGGCCGGATCGTGCGGCAGGTGCTCGCCGAGGAGCTCACCGCCGCCGGGCGCACGGCGGAGGCGGAGCCACTGGTGGCGACGCTGCCCGTCGGGACCGCGGAGCCCTACTGGGAGGCCCTGGCCCTGGCGAGGGTCGAGAACGGCGACCCCGAGGGCGCGCTCGCCCTCCTGGACCGGCTGGGCGGGAGCGGCCGGGACCGGGTCCTCGGCGCGTACGCCCGGCGCCTCGTGCGCGAGGGCCGGTCCGACCAGGCCCTGGCCATGACCCGTACGGGCGGACCCCGGGACGCCCCGGTGTCGGTGGCGGTCGCGGACGAGCTGCTGGCGCGTGGGGACAGGGGGACGGCGGTCGGGCTGCTCACCGCCGCCGAGAGGTTCTACCGCGAGCCGGCCCGGGAGGAACTCGTCCGCAGGATCGCGGCGGTCGCCGACGGGCTCGCCCAGGTGCCGGGCCTGCGGGAGACGGCACGCGGGTTCCTGACGGAGGCGGTGCTGCGGGGCGGCCTCGGCGATCCCTCCCGGCTGGTCGACGCGCTGGTGGCGGTCGGCGAGACGGACCGCGCGGAGGCCGTCGCGCTCGCACAGTCGGGCTTCCTCCGCGCCCGCGCGCTGATCGGCGTGGTGCGGCGGCGGGCCGCCGACGGCGCCTACGGCGCCGTGGCCCGCCTCGCGGAAGGCTCCGACGAACTCTTCGACGTGGCGTACCTCGTAGGGCTGCGGGCCCTGGCGGAGGCGGGCGCGGCGGAGGCCGCCCTCTCGCTCGCGCTCACCGCGCCGCGGCGGGCGCTGGAGACCGTGGCGTACGCGCTGGTCGCGGAGGCCCTGGCGCGAGCCGGCCGCACGAGGGAGGCGATGGAGCAGTACAGGGCCTGCGTCCGGACGCCGGTGGAGGCGGACGCCGCGCCGGACGTCGTGCGGGCGCAGCTCGCTCTCGGGCGCCGGGAGGAGGCCGTCGCCCTGGCACGGGCGCTCGTCCCCGTGGTCGGCGGACCGCGGGAGGCCGACGCGGTGGCCCGGGCCATGGTGCTGCTCGGCCGGCACGACGAGGCGATCGCGCTTCTCCACTCCCTGGATCCGGCGGAGGTGCCCGAAGCACTGCTCGGGCTGGTGCGGGATCTGGTGGCGGCGGGGGAGTACGGGCGCGCCCGGGGCGTGCTCGGCGGGCTGCACGGCCTCGGGCGGCGCTGCGCCGAGGCCCTGGGCGTCCTCGCCGTCGCCGATCCGGAGCCCGCCCGGGCCCGGGAGTCCACGGCGGTCGCCCTGCACCTGGGGCTCTGGTACGAGGTGCTGCCGGCCGTCCTGCACTGCGAGCCCGGCGCGGTGCCCCTGGTTCTGGAAGAGGCCGACCGCCTACGCCGAGCGCTGGAGGTCTGACGCCCTGACCTCCTCCGCGAACGGCTCCCCCCTCCCGTACCGTGCCACCTCCTCGATCGCCTGGTCCGCCATGCGGTGGAGTTCGTTGCCGAGGGAGCCGGCGACGTGGGGGGTGAGCAGGACGTTCGGGAGGGTGTAGAGCGGGGAGTCCGGGGGCGGGAGTTCCGGGTCCGTCACGTCGAGGATCGCGTGGAGGCGGCCGGCGAGGAGGTGGGGGAGGAGGGCCGTCTCGTCGATCAGGGAGCCGCGGGCCGTGTTGATCAGGGTGGTGCCGTCGGGCATCGCCGCGAGCTGGGCCGGGCCGATCATCCGGTACGTGGACGGGAGTTGGGGTGCGTGGACCGAGACGACCGTGCTGCGGGCGCACAGGTCGTCGAGGCCGGTGAGCTCCACGCCGGGCGGCGGGGTCGTCACGTACGGGTCGTACAGGAGGATCTCGAAGTCGAAGGGGCGGAGGAGTTCGACGACCCGGCGGCCGATGCGGGACGCGCCGACGATGCCGATCGTGCGGCGGTGGTTCCCCCAGGCCGCGGATTCGGTGAGCCAGGCCTGGTCGGTGCGGAGTTCGGCGTAGCGCTGGGCGGAGCGGAGGACCTGCTTTCCGGCGAAGAGGATCGCGGCGAGGGTGTACTCGGCGACGGGCAGTGCGTTGGCCGCGGCGGCCGTGGTGACGCGGAGGCCGCGCTCCCAGCAGGCGTCGGTGATGTGGTGCTTGACGGAGCCGGCGGCGTGGACGACGGCCCGCAGGCGGGGCGCGCGGTCGAGGATCTCCGCGGTGAGGGGCGTCGCGCCCCAGCCGGTGAGGAGGAGTTCGGCCTCGGCGAGGGCGGCGGCGGTCCGCGCGTCCGGGGCGGTGAGGTCGTGGGCGACGAGGTGCGGGTCGGTGCGGGTGAGGGCCGCGAGGCGCTGCCGGTGGGCGTCGCTGAGCAGGCGTTCCGCGGTGTCCGGGCCCATCGCGAGGAGGAGGGAGGGACGGTTGTCAGTGGCGGGGTGCATCGTGGGACGTGTGCTCCTCACTTGACGCTGCCGGCCGTCAGACCGGCCTTCCAGTGGCGCTGGAGGGAGACGAAGGCGACGACGAGGGGGACGACGGCGAGCAGGGATCCGGTGACGACGAGGGGGTAGAAGTCGGGTTCCGCGTGGGCGTTGCTGTTCCACGCGTACAGGCCGAGGCTCAGGGGGTAGAGCTTCTGGTCGGAGAGCATCACCAGGGGGAGGAAGAAGTTGTTCCAGATGGCGGTGAACTGGAAGAGGAAGACGGTCACGAAGCCGGGCATGACCATGCGCAGGCCGATGGACCAGAAGACGCGCAGCTCGCCGGCCCCGTCGATACGGGCCGCCTCCAGGGCCTCGTCGGGTATGTAGCCCGCGCAGAAGACCCGGGAGAGGTAGACGCCGAAGGGGTTGACGAGGACGGGGATCAGGACGGCCCAGTAGGTGTTGACGATGCCGACCTCGCTGGCGAGGAGGTACATCGGCAGGGCGAGCGCGGTGGTGGGGACCAGCACGCCCAGGAGGACGAGGCCGAAGAGCTTCTCCTTGCCCCGGAAGTCGTAGACGTGGAAGGCGTATCCGGCGGCGACGCTGACGAGCGAGCAGGCGAGGGCGCCGAATCCGGCATAGAGGAGGCTGTTCAGGTACCAGTGGAAGTAGATGCCGTCGTTGTACTCGGCGAGCCGGGAGAGGTTGCCGCCGAGGTCGAAGCCCTCGAAGGAGAAGGCGTCTCCGGCGAGGAGCCCTCCGGCGTCCTTGGTGGCCGCGGTGAGCAGCCAGATCAGGGGGAAGAGCATGTAGACGACGGCGAGGACGAGGGCGCCGTTGACGGCGGCCTTGGAGAGCCAGACGGTGCCGGTGCGGGGCTTGCTCATGCCCTCTTCCCCTTCCGGCCCGTCAGACGCGTCACCGCGAAGGAGAGCAGCGCGGCCGTCAGGGCCAGGAGGACCGAGGCCGCCGCCGCGAGCCCGTAGTCGTTGCGGTCGAAGGCCGCGGTGTAGGCGTACATGTTCGGCGTCCAGGTGGAGGTGACGGCGGAGCCGGTGCCCTTGTTGAGGATCAGCGGCTCGGTGAAGAGCTGGAGGGAGCCGATGATCGTGAAGAGGCCGACCATCGCGAGCGAGGCCTTGACCAGCGGGACCTTGATGGAGAAGGCGATGCGCCAGGCGCCCGCCCCGTCGACGGTGGCCGCTTCGAGGACGGAGCGGTCGATGGCCTGGAGGGCCGCGTAGAAGATGACCATGTTGTAGCCGAGCCACTCCCACAGGGCGATGTTGACGACGGAGGGCAGCGCGCCTTCGGGGGAGAAGAAGTCGAAGCCGATGCCTCCCGCCTCCATCGCCTTCACGACCGGGCTGAGCTGGGGTGTGTAGAGGTAGACCCAGATCAGGGCGGCGATGATGCCGGGGACGGCGTGCGGCAGGAAGAGCGCGAGCTGGAAGAAGCGGCGGGCGCGGGCGAGGGCCGAGTCGAGGAGGAGGGCGAGACCGAGGGCTCCGACGAGCAGCAGCGGAATGTAGAGGAGGCAGTATCCGAGCAGGACTTCGAAGCCCTCGCGGAAGGCCCGGTCACCCAGCGCCGCCGTGTAGTTGTCGAGGCCGCTGAAGACGGTCTCGGTGCCGCCGAAGCCCAGTCCGGACTGCTTCTCGGTGAAGAGGCTGAGCCAGACCGCGTAGCCGATCGGCACCACCATCACCGCGGTGAACAGCAGGAAGAACGGGGTCAGCAGGATCGTGGCGGCGCGGGTGCGGGCCTTCATCCGGTCAGCCCTCGACCTTCAGGCCGCGCTTGGTGAGTTCGGCGACGGTGGCGTCGTGGCCGGCCTTGACGGCCTCCGTGATGGTCGGGCCGCCCTGGGTGATCGTGCCGAAGTGGTCCTTGATCGTGGTGTTGGTGGTGCCGGTGGTCGGGCCCCAGGCCCAGCTGGGGTTGATGGACGCGCCGGAGGCCTCGAAGAGGGTGTAGATGTCCTGGCCGCCGTAGTAGCTCGCGTCGAAGGCCTTCTTGGCGACCGGGCGCAGGCTCGCGGCGGCGGGGAAGGCGGAGGAGGTGCCGGAGGCGATGCGGGCCTTCACGCCCTCCTCTGTGGTGGACATCCACTCGGCGAAGGCGACGGCCGCCGCCTTCTGCTTGCTGTCCTTGGTCACGGCGAAGGAGGTGCCGCCGAGCATGCCGCTCGCGGGCTTGCCGTCCCAGCTGGGCATGGGCGCCACGGCCCACTTGCCGCTCTGCTCGGGCAGCGTGCCCTTGAGGACGCCCGCGCCCCAGGAGGCGCCGAGGTAGCCGATGGTGGTGCCGTTCTTGAGGGAGCCGGTCCACTCGGGGCTGAACGAGGCGTTCTTGTGGACGAGCCCGGCGTCGAGGAGGCCCTGCCAGTAGCCGGCGACCTTGGTGGTGGCCGGGTCGGTGGTGTTCACCTTCCAGGTGTCGTTCTCGGCCTTGAACCACTGGGCGCCGGCCTGCCAGGCCATCGCCTCGAAGGTGGTCGGGTCGTCGGGGAAGAACGTGGCGATGCGGGCCTTGGCGTCGGCCTTCTTGACCTGCTCGGCGGCCTTCCTGAACTCGTCCCAGGTGGTGGGGACCTGGACCTTGTACTTCGCGAAGAGGTCCTTGCGGTAGAAGAAGGCCTGCGGCGCGGCGTCGAAGGGGACGGCCCAGGACTTGCCGCCGAGGGTGGTGAGTTCGACGGTCTGCGGGAGCAGCTTGGCGCGGTCGGCCTCGGTGAACTCGCCGCCGATGTCCTGGAGGGCGCCGGAGCTCACGAACTCGGGGAGCGAGGAGTACTCGATGGAGACGAGGTCGGGGGCGTTGCCCGCCTTCACGGCGTTGGAGATCTTGGCGTAGCCGCCGGCGGTGCCGGAGGGGATCTCCTCGAAGGTCACCTTGATGTCGGTGTGGGAGGCGTTGAAGGCGTCCACGACGTCCTTGGAGCCCTTGGCCCAGCCCCAGAAGGTGAGGGTCACGGGCTCGTTCGGCTTGTTCGCGGTGTCGTCACCGCCGCCGCCGCAGGCCGTGAGAACGGCGAGGGCGGTGGCGGTGCCGGCTATGACGCGGGACGTTCTGCTCCAAGTACGGGTCACGGCACGGCTCCTGGGGGCGGGGCGGCTGGGAGGTTGTGGCCGTGATCCTGTGACCGTTCATGACCGAAGTCAAGAGCGAAAGATTGATTGATCGAAAAAAGATCAGATCGATCGGCTGCCGCTCGTCCCGCACGAGTCCCGCACCCGCAGGCGCGGCAGCAGGCTCAGATGGCGTCGCGCCGCCTCCTCGCCGGACTCCGACTCCCCCTCGGTGAGCCGCTCCACCAGCAGCTCGGCGGCGTACCGCCCCACCTGCCGCTTGGGCGGGGCGACCGCCGTCAGCGGGGTGTCGGCGAGGGCCGCGACCTCGTCGTCGTACGCGATCAGGGCCAGGTCCTGCGGCACCCGCACGCCCAGCTCGGCCAGGCGCTGCACGATCTCGATCGCGTCCACGTCGTTGTGGACGAGCGCCGCGCCCGCCAGGCCCGAGCGGACCGCCTCGTACAGCGCCCGCACGGCCCGCTCGAAGCCCTCCGGGTCCGCCTCTGCGGGCACGGACTCGATGACCGGCCGGGGTTCCTTCAGGCCGAGCGTCCCCAGCGCCTCGGTGTACCCGGCGCGCACCGCGAGCGCGGTCGGGGAGTCCCCGCGGGCCACCAGCAGCGGCGTCGAGTGGCCGAGTCCGAGCAGGTGGCGCAGGGCGAGGAGGACGCCGTGGCCGTGGTCGGAGACGACCCGGTCCAGGCCGTCGAGCGGGCTGCCCGGCTCGGCCCTGCGCTCCAGGAGCACGGCCGGTACGGGCAGTTCGGCCAGCCAGTCCCCGTACGCGAGCCGGTCCTCGGGCCCGCGCCAGCCGGGCGCGACGAGGACGCCCTCGGCGCCCGCCGCGAGCAGGCCCTCGGTGCGGGCGCGGTCCTCCTCCGGCCGGTAGTCCGAGACGCGCAGCACCAGCCGGGCGCCGGCGCGCGCCGCCGCCTCGTGCGCACCCCGGATGACCTCGGCGAAGTAGTACGTGGCGGAGGGGGCGAGCAGGCCGAGGACCAGGCCCTCGCCGGGCCGCCCCGCACCCGGGGCGCCCTGCCCCCGGGGCCAGGACACCTGGCCGTGCACCCGGTCGAGCAGGCCCTGCCCGGCCAGCGCCTCGACGTCCCGGCGGGCGGTGACGGGGGAGACCCCGAGCCGCTCGGCCAGTTCGGCGACGCGGGCGGTGCCGCGCTCGCGGACCAGGGCCAGCAGTCGGTCGTGTCGTTCGGCGGCACTCTCGCGCACGGTGCGGTTCCCCCTCGCGGTGGTGGTGGTCCCTGGACCAGGTCTCTCGACTCTAGTCCAGGAATGATCGAACGACGGGAGTTTCGATCATTCGCTCCGATTCTCTTGACGTTCGATCGAAGCGTGTTCAGGATTCCGGGCGACGCAGCCGTCACAGGGAGCCCTCAGGGAGCATCATGCCCACGCCGCCCGAGAACCGTGAGCTCAGTCCGTACACCGGCTGGACCCGTGCCCACTGGGAGGCCACGGCCGACCGCCTCCTCCTGGCCGTACGCCCGTACGCCTCGCCCCGCGGCGGCCTCATCGACCTCCCCGGACCCCGCCCCAGCTGGTCCGGCGCCCGCTCCGACGGCCTGGAGGGCTGGGCCCGCACCTTCCTCCTCGCGGCCCTCCGCGTCGCGGGCGCCGGGGGCGAGGACCCCCACGGCCACCTCGACCGGTACGCCGAAGGCCTCACCGCAGGGACGGCGCATCCCGGCACCGGCGCCGGCGACCCCGGCGCCGGCGACCCCGGCGCCGGCGACCCCGGCACCGGCGACCCCGACTCCTGGCCCCTCACCACCGACACCCGCCAGGCGGTCGTCGAATCCGCCTCGATCGCCCTCGGCCTCCGCCTCACCCGCCCCTGGCTCTGGGACCGCCTCGACGACCGCACCCGCCAGCGCGTCGTCGACTGGCTCCGCCCCGCCCTCCGGCCCTCCCCCGTCGACAACAACTGGTGGCTCTTCGGCCTCACCGTCGCCGGCTTCCTCCAGGACGCCGGCATCGAGACCGACCGGGCCGCCGCCACGATCGACCGCTCCCTCGCCCGCGTCGAGGACTGGTACCTCGGCGACGGCTGGTACAGCGACGGCGACAACCGCGCCTTCGACCACTACAACGCCTGGGCCCTGCACTTCTACCCCGTCCTCCACGCCCACCTCGCCGGCGACCGGACCCTCCTCGACCGGTACGGCCCCCGCCTCCGCCGCCACCTCGACGACTACGTCCACCTCTTCGACGCGAGCGGCGCCCCCCTCCCGTACGGGCGCTCCCTGATCTACCGGTTCGCCGCGGCCGCCGCCCCCTGGCTCGGCACCCTCACCGGCCACACCCCGCTCACGCCCGGCGCGACCCGCCGCCTCGCCTCCGGCTCCCTGCGGTACTTCCTCGACCGCGGCGCCACCGACGAGCGCGGGCTGCTCACGCTCGGCTGGCACGGCCCGTACCCGCCCCTCGTCCAGGAGTACTCGGGCCCCGGCTCCCCCTACTGGGCCTCCAAGGGTTTCCTCGGCCTCCTCCTGCCCGCCGGACACCCGGCCTGGACCGACCCCGAGGAAGCCCTGCCCGCCGAACGGGCCGACACCGTCCGCCCCTTCGCCCCGGCCGGGCTGCTCGTCCAGACGACCGCCGCCGACGGGCTCGTACGCCTCCACAACCACGGCAGCAACCACGTCCACAGTGCCGGAGCGGACGAGGACGACCCCGGCTACGCCCGCCACGCCTACTCCACCCGCACCGGCCCCACCACCGGATCCGCCCCCGCCGACAACCACTTCGCCCTGATCGTCGGGGGAGAGGCCACCCGGCGCGGCACCGCCTTCCCGGCCGGCACCGGCCACGGCTGGGCGGCCTCCGCCCATCACCCGCTGCCCGGCGTCCGGGTCGTCTCCGCGACCCTCGCCCACGGCCGCGCCGAGGTCCGCGCCCACCTCGTGCTCGGCGCCCCGGAAGGGACTCCCGTACGGCAGACGGGCTGGTCCACCACCCCCGAAGGGCCGCACGCCCAGCTCCACCCGGTCCACGGCTACCCGGACGGCACGGCGGCCACCGAACTCCCCACCGGGGAAACCCTCCAGGGTCCCGGGACCCGCACGCTCGCCCTCCACGGCACGACGGACGGCCCGGCCGCCCTCTTCGTCGCCCTCGCCTCCCTCACCGCCGAACCCGCCCCGGCCCCCGTGGCCGACCTCGCAGACGTCCAGGTCACCGGCCCCCGCACGCTCACCGTGACCTGGCAGCACGGCACCACCACCCGACTGGACCTCGACGCCCTCGTTCCGGAGGATCTGTGACCCAGCGCCGTACCCTCGCCCTCGCCGCCGCCCTCGTACTCCCCCTGCTCGCGAACGTCCCCGCCCAGGCCGCCGCCCCACCCGGCCACCGCCACCACGTCGACTGCTCGGCGCAGGGCACGGGCGACGGCAGCGTCCAGCACCCCTGGACCACCCTCGCCGAGGCCAACGCCCACCCCTACGGGCCCGGCGACCGGCTCCTCTTCAAGCGCGGCACCACCTGCGTCGGCACCCTCCAGCCCCAGGGCTCCGGCTCCGCCGCGCACCCCTTCACCATCGCCGACTACGGAGACGCGACCGGCCGCGCGGTCATCGACGGCGCCGGCGCCCACGACGCCGTACTCCTCGCCAACACCCGGTACCTGCGCCTGACCCGACTGGAGATCACCAACGCCGCCGCCCCCGGAACCGAGCGCAACGGCGTCCGACTCCGCCTGGCCGACTACGGCGCCGCGCAGGGCATCACGCTCGACCACCTGTCGATCCACGACGTCCGCGGCGGCGACTTCAAGACCCTCACCGGCTCCAGCGCGATCCACGTCGCCGTCGAGGGAACGACCGTCCCCAGCTGGTACGACGGCCTCGACATCCACCACAACGACATCCGCGACGTCGACCGCGAGGGCATCTACTTCAAGTCGCGGTTCTCCAAGCGCGACCTGGTCGGCAACCAGCAGGACCCCCACGCCTACCCCGGCGCCTGGACCCCGAGCCTCGGCGTCCGGATCCACCACAACACCCTGACCTCGCTCGCCGGCGACGGCATCAAGCTCGACACCACCAGCGGCGCCCGGATCGACCACAACAGGATCGACGGCTTCCAGCTCCGCTCCCAGGCCGCCAACGCGGGCATCTGGACCTTCAACACCGACGACACCCTCATCGAGTACAACGAGGTCTCGGGCGGCGGCAACACCAAGGACGGCATGTCCTTCGACGCCGACGGAGCCTCGAAGGGCACCGTCTTCCAGTACAACCACAGCCACGACAACGCCGGTGGCTTCCTGCTGATCTGCCCCTACAGCGGAGCCAAGACCCTCGACACGGTGGTCCGTTACAACATCAGCGTCGACGACGGCGCCCGGCTCGTCCAGAACTGCTGGGGTCCCATCCTCAACACCCGTATCTACAACAACACGTTCGTCAACAGGACCACCGTGCCCGCCTACCTCGTCCAGGACGACGCCGGCAGCCCCGCCACCACCCAGCACGAGCTGTCGATCCGCAACAACGTCTTCGTCAACGAGGGCGCGAGCGGCGGCTACGCCTTCAAGAACCCCACCCCCGGGCTCTCCTTCTCCCACAACCTCTTCCACGGCATCGCCATGACCCGCCCCAACCCCGGCGGCATCGACGCCGACCCCCTGCTCCGCCCCGACCTGCGGCTCGGTGCCGGTTCCCCGGCCCTGGCCGCCGGCACGCTGATCGCGGACAACGGCGGCAGGGACTGGTTCGGGAACGCCGTGTCGGCGACGACGGTTCCGAACATCGGGGCGTACGAGGGACCGGGCGTGAACTAGCTCCGGTACGGCACTACCAGCTCCGGTACGGCACTACTTCGGCCCGTACTTGCGGCCCGCCTTGGAGGAGACCCCGCCGAGCAGGCCGCGCGGCGCCAGCTTCACCACACCCATCAGGGCCTTGTAGCGGGGGTCGGGGATCGACAGCGTCTTCCCCCGCTCCAGGTCCGCCAGCGCCGCCGTCACCAGCTTGTCAGCGTCGAGCCACATCCAGCCCGGGATGTTCTCCGTCCCCATCCCGGCCCGCTCGTGGAACTCGGTCCGTACGAAGCCGGGGCAGAGCGCCATCAGCCGCACCCCGCTGCCCGCGAGGTCCCGCGCCGCGCCCTGGGTGAACTGCACGACCCAGGCCTTCGACGCCCCGTACGTCCCGCGGGGCACGAAGGCCGCCACCGAGGCGACGTTCACCACCGCGCCCCGGCGGCGCCCCTTCATCGAGGCGGCCGCCGCCGAGGTCAGCCGCAGCACCGCCTCGCAGTGCACCGTGAGCATCTTCAACTCGTCGGCCATGGAGACTTCCAGGAAGCGGCCCTTGTTGCCGAAGCCCGCGTTGTTCACGAGCATGTCGACCGGCTGCTTCGGGTCCGAGAGCCGCGCCTCGACGGCGGCGATGCCCTTCTCCTCGGCCAGGTCCGCCGAGAGGACCTCGGCCTCCACGCCGTGCCGGTCGTGCAGTTCGGTGGCCTGCTCCCGGAGCCGCTTCACGTCCCGGGCCACCAGCACGACGTCGTGACCGTCCGCCGCCAGTCTCCGTGCGAAGGCGGCCCCGATGCCCGCGGTGGCGCCCGTAATCAGTGCAGTCGTCATACCGGCACGTTAGTGCCCCGCCCGGCGGCTACGCCCCGCCGTCCGCGCGCCCGTACTTCTCCGCGTACTGACGCGCGAGCGCGAGCAGCCCCGACTCCATCCACTCCGCGGCGGCCAAGGTGCCGGGCAGCAGCGTGCGTTCGGTGGTCGCCGCGCGGTGCAGCAGCGCGACGGTGACGTCGTGGTCCGGCCGGTGCACGACCGTGATCGGGTCGCCTGCCCGCACCTCGCCCGGCGAGATCACCCGCAGCAGCGCGCCGGGTCCGGCCGTCGACTGCGTGAACCGCTTGACCCAGCCCTTCTCCTCCACGAAGCCCGCGAACGTCCGGCACGGGATGCGGCCGCCGGTCACTTCGAGGACGACGTCCTCGCCGATCCGCCACCGCTCCCCGATCAGGGCCCCGTTCACGTCGAGGCCGCGGGTCGTGAGGTTCTCGCCGAAGGAGCCGTTGGCCAGCGCGCGGCCGAGCTCCCGCTCCCACGCGTCCATGTCCTCACGGGCGAAGGCGTACGCGGCCCGGTCGTCGCCGCCGTGGAACCGCAGGTCGCAGACCGCGTCCCCGGCGACCCCGCTCCCTCCGACGCCGGGCGCCCCGGGCGCCTCGATCCGTACGGGCCCGTCGACGGGCCGCTTGTCGATGCCCGTCATCCCCGACGCGGAGTCGGTGTACTCCGCCGCCCTGGCCCGGCCCGCATTCACGCTCAACAAGGTCATGCGGGCACTTTACGGGGATATCCCTCAAAGGATCGCCTGGATATTCGCCGCTTCACCCAAGATTCCCTTATGCTTGAACGCATGATCGAGGCCCGCCACCTCCGCGTCCTGCGCGCCGTCGCCGCCACCGGCTCCTTCTCGGCCGCCGCGCGCGAACTCGGCTGCACCCAGCCCGCCGTCAGCCAGCAGATGAAGGCGCTCGAAAGCTCCGCCGGCACCCCGCTGCTGATCCGTACGGGCCGCGAGATGCGCCTCACCCAGGCCGGCGAGGTCCTCGTCCGGCACGCCTCCGGCATCCTCGCGGGGCTCACGGCCGCCGAGGAGGAGGTCGCCGCCATCGCCGGGCTCCGGGCGGGCCGCGTCCGCCTGGTCTCGTTCCCCAGCGGCAGCTCCACCCTCGTCCCCACCGCGCTCGCCGCCCTGCGCGCCAAGCACCCCGGCACCCGGGTCTCCCTCGTCGAGGCGGAACCGCCGCGCTCGATCGACATGCTCCGGGAGGGCGACTGCGACGTGGCCCTCGCCTTCCGGTACGGGGCGGGGCGGGCCGAGTGGGACGACCTCGTCGTCCGCCCGCTGCTCGCGGACCGTCTGGTGGGCCTGGTGCCCGAGGGGCACCGGCTCGCCGGGGCCGGGTCGGTCGGCATCGAGGAGCTCGCGGAGGAGTCCTGGATCGCGGGCTGCCCGCGCTGCCGCCGTCAGCTCGTGGACGTCTGCGAGGAGGCGGGCTTCACCCCGCGCATCGACTTCGCCACCGACGACTACCCGGCCGTGGTGGGCCTGGTCGGCGCGGGTCTCGGCGTCGCCGTCCTGCCCGAGCTGGCCATCGAGTCCGTACGGCCCAAGGGGGCGCGGACCGTGACCGTGGAGCCCGCCGTGGAGCGGGAGATCGTGGCGCTGACCCTGCCGGACCTTGCCCAGGTCCCGGCCGTCGCGGCCACGCTCGACGAACTGACCCGCGCCGCCACGCGCGCGTAGGCGACACCGCCCCGCGCGCGTGGGCGCGACTCGCTCGTGCTCGGTTCAGGCGTCTTCGGTCGTTCAGGAGTTGAGGAAACGTTCCTTCACATGCGCTCCACGATCGGGCGGCCGGCGGCCGCCGCTGTTGTCGTCATGGACGTCACGGATGAAACGGACGTCACGGTAGTGACAGGTGCGGCCGTCGGCGCCGCCGTGATCAGGCGGTTCCGGGCGCGTCCCATGAGCTCTTCGCGTTCGTCCTCGGTGAGGCCGCCCCATACGCCGTAGGGCTCCCGCACGGCGAGTGCGTGTGCCGCGCACTCCGCGCGTACCGGGCACCGCATGCAGACCTCTTTCGCCGAGTTCTCGCGCGCACTCCGTGCCGCGCCGCGCTCTCCCTCGGGGTGGAAGAACAGGGAGCTGTCCACCCCGCGGCAGGCCGCGAGGAGTTGCCAGTCCCACAGATCGGCGTTGGGTCCGGGAAGGCGGGAGAAATCTGCCATTGCGCTAGTCCCCTTGAAACCGTGTCGAACGGATAGGTGGGCGGGTGGATGGCTGATCGGCCGGGGCTCCTCGGGCCCCGACGTGTCGGGGAGGTACAACTACTGTCGAAGTAGATGTAAATATGACTCATTGCGAATCTAGCCACAGACACTGCGAAAAGGGAAGAAAACCCGCTAAATGGGGCATAGCTTTCGATGATGGGCAGAAGGGCCGCGTCGCTCTCCTCCGCTTACGACTCCTCACGTAGAGTGCCGAAGGCTGCCGTCCGACCCGTAACTCTTTCGAGTGACCGTCGTTGAGTGTGCGGAGGCGGTTGAAAGAACAAGCGATCGGGCAGGTGTCCGAGAGCGTCAATCGCACAGGTGACGATACGTACCAGCCCTGGAGGCTCAAGGTGACGCGCAACAGCTGCGAGAGCCACGGAGGTCAGTCATGACATCCGTCCTCGTCTGCGATGACTCCCCGCTTGCCCGAGAGGCGCTCCGGCGCGCGGTCGCGACCGTGCCCGGCGTCGAGCGCGTGACCACCGCGGCCAACGGCGAGGAAGTCCTCCGCCGCTGGGGCGCGGACCGCTCGGACCTGATTCTGATGGACGTACGCATGCCCGGTCTGGGCGGCGTGGAGACCGTCCGCAGGCTGCTCTCCGCGGATCCCGGCGCCCGGATCATCATGCTCACGGTCGCCGAGGACCTCGACGGCGTCGCGCTCGCGGTCGCCGCGGGTGCCCGTGGCTATCTGCACAAGGACGCCTCGCGCGCCGAACTGCGGGCCACCGTCACCCAGGCGCTCGCCGACCCGACCTGGCGGCTCGCCCCGCGCCGGCTCCGTTCGGCCGAGATGGGCGCCGCGCCCACGCTCACCGCGCGCGAGATCCAGGTCCTCGAAGGAATGAGCCACGGCCGGTCCAACGCGGAGATCGGGCGCGAGCTCTTCCTCTCCGAGGACACCGTCAAGACGCACGCCCGGCGCCTCTTCAAGAAGCTCGGCGCCTCGGACCGGGCGCACGCCGTCGCACTGGGTTTCCGCTGGGGCCTGGTGCGCTGAATCGCAGGTCACCGGCCAGATCCCCGTCCGCATCCGCGCCCGCCGCGGGGTGGACGGGGTGGGCTTGTGTCACTTCCCCGCGCGATGCCGCATCCTTGAGATGTGGAGTTCCTCGGGGACGAGTCGGTCGAGCGGGAGGGGAGGGCGCGGGAGATGAGTTCCGGCGCACCTGCTCATAACGCTTCGGTGCACAACTACGGACGCGGTGCCGCGAACGCAGAAGCGTCGAGGCACCATGGAGCGATGCGCGACGACGAGACCGTGGGTTCCCCCATGCCTGCCGGGCAGGGGGAGATCGGCGCGCTCGTACGCCGCGCGGTCGAAGGCGACGCACAGGCCACGCACGACCTTCTGGCGCGTGTGCATCCGCTCGCCCTGCGGTACTGCCGCACCCGGCTGAGCCGGCTGCCCGGCGACGCCCGCCACTTCGTGGAGGACCTCGCACAGGAGGTCTGCGTCGCCGTCCTCATGGCCCTGCCGCGCTACAAGGACACGGGCAGGCCCTTCGAGGCCTTCGTCTTCGCCATCGCCGGACACAAGGTCGCCGACCTCCAGCGGGCCGCCATGCGGCACCCGGGGTCCACGGCCGTGCCCTCCGACGAGATGCCGGAGCGGCCCGACGACTCCCTCGGTCCCGAGGAGCGCGCGCTGCTCAGCGACGACGCCGAGTGGGCCAAGAAGCTGCTCGCCAACCTTCCGGAGAACCAGCGCGAGCTGCTCGTGCTGCGGGTCGCCGTCGGGCTGACCGCCGAGGAGACCGGGCAGATGCTCGGCATGTCCCCGGGGGCCGTCCGGGTCGCGCAGCACCGGGCGCTCAGCCGGCTCCGCGCGCTGGCCGAACAGTGAGTCTGGCCGAACAGTAAGTGTTGCCGGGGCCTGTCAGCCCTTTCGTACACGTACAAACGTCCAAAGCTTCCGGCTGATCTTGATCGTGGAATGAGACACGGCTTCGGCCCGTTAGCATGGACATCCGCACCGATCAAGGCCATTTGGGGAAGGTGTCATGACTGCATACGTCGACGGAGTGCCCGAGAAATTCGCGACACTCGGGCTGACCTACGACGACGTGCTGCTGCTGCCGGGCGCGTCCGAGGTCCTCCCGAACGCGGTCGACACCTCGTCCCGCATCTCCCGCAACGTGCGCGTGAACATTCCGCTGCTGTCGGCGGCGATGGACAAGGTCACCGAGTCCCGCATGGCCATCGCCATGGCGCGACAGGGCGGCGTCGGCGTGCTGCACCGCAACCTGTCGATCGAGGACCAGGTCAACCAGGTCGACCTCGTGAAGCGCTCCGAGTCCGGCATGGTGACCGACCCGATCACCGTGCACCCGGACGCGACGCTGGCCGAGGCCGACGCGCTGTGCGCCAAGTTCCGCATCAGCGGCGTCCCGGTGACCGACCCGGCGGGCAAGCTGCTCGGCATCGTCACCAACCGCGACATGGCCTTCGAGTCGGACCGCAGCCGCCAGGTGCGCGAGGTCATGACCCCGATGCCGCTCGTCACCGGCAAGGTCGGCATCTCCGGCGTCGACGCCATGGAGCTGCTGCGCCGCCACAAGATCGAGAAGCTGCCGCTCGTCGACGAGTCCGGCATCCTCAAGGGCCTCATCACGGTCAAGGACTTCGTCAAGGCCGAGAAGTACCCGCACGCCGCCAAGGACGCCGAGGGCCGGCTGCTCGTCGGCGCGGCCGTCGGCGCCAGCCCCGAGGCGCTGGAGCGCGCGCAGGGCCTGGCCGCGGCGGGCGTCGACTTCCTGATCGTCGACACGTCCCACGGCCACAACAGCAACGCCCTGAACTGGATGGCGAAGATCAAGTCCAGCGTCGGCGTCGACGTCATCGGTGGCAACATCGCGACGCGTGACGGTGCGCAGGCCCTGATCGACGCCGGTGTCGACGGCGTCAAGGTCGGTGTGGGCCCCGGCTCCATCTGCACCACGCGTGTCGTCGCCGGCATCGGCGTCCCGCAGGTCACCGCCATCTACGAGGCGGCGCTCGCCGCCCGCGCGGCCGGCATCCCGGTCATCGGCGACGGCGGTCTGCAGTACTCCGGCGACATCGGCAAGGCGCTCGCCGCCGGTGCCGACACGGTCATGCTGGGCAGCCTGCTCGCCGGGTGCGAGGAGTCCCCGGGCGAGCTGCAGTTCATCAACGGCAAGCAGTTCAAGTCGTACCGCGGCATGGGCTCGCTCGGCGCGATGCAGTCCCGCGGCCAGGGCCGGTCGTACTCGAAGGACCGCTACTTCCAGGCCGAGGTGGCCTCGGACGACAAGCTCGTCCCCGAGGGCATCGAGGGCCAGGTGCCCTACCGCGGCCCCCTGGCCAACGTCCTGCACCAGCTCGTCGGCGGTCTGCGCCAGACGATGGGCTATGTGGGCGCGGCCACCATCGAGGAGATGGAGTCCAAGGGCCGCTTCGTCCGGATCACGTCCGCGGGCCTCAAGGAGAGCCACCCGCACGACATCCAGATGACGGTCGAGGCGCCGAACTACAGCAGGAAGTAACACAGCGCGACGCGTGGGGGCGGTTCCGGCATGTGGCCGGAGCCGCCCCCCACGCTTGTGTCGGGGATACTGGTAGGCGCAGACGTAGAGGGAAAGGCCACACATCGTGACTGAGATCGAGATCGGGCGCGGCAAGCGCGGCCGCAGGGCGTACGCGTTCGACGACATCGCCGTCGTCCCGAGCCGGCGCACCCGGGACCCGAAGGAGGTCTCGATCGCCTGGCAGATCGACGCCTACCGTTTCGAGCTGCCGTTCCTGGCCGCTCCCATGGACTCGGTCGTGTCGCCGCAGACCGCCATCCGCATCGGCGAGCTGGGCGGCCTCGGCGTCCTGAACCTCGAAGGGCTCTGGACCCGGTACGAGGACCCGCAGCCGCTGCTCGACGAGATCGCGGAGCTGGACGAGGCCACCGCGACCCGCCGTCTGCAGGAGATCTACTCCGCCCCCATCAAGGAGGAGCTGATCGGGCAGCGCATCAAGGAGGTGCGCGACTCCGGTGTCGTCACCGCCGCCGCGCTCTCCCCGCAGCGCACCGCGCAGTTCTCCAAGGCCGTCGTCGACGCCGGCGTGGACATCTTCGTCATCCGTGGCACGACGGTCTCCGCCGAGCACGTCTCGGGCGCGGCCGAGCCGCTGAACCTGAAGCAGTTCATCTACGAGCTGGACGTCCCGGTCATCGTCGGCGGCTGCGCCACGTACACCGCGGCCCTGCACCTGATGCGCACCGGCGCGGCGGGTGTCCTCGTCGGCTTCGGCGGCGGCGCGGCGCACACCACGCGCAACGTGCTGGGCATCCAGGTCCCGATGGCGACCGCGGTCGCCGACGTGGCCGCGGCCCGCCGCGACTACATGGACGAGTCCGGCGGCCGGTACGTGCACGTCATCGCCGACGGCGGTGTCGGCTGGTCCGGCGACCTGCCGAAGGCGATCGCCTGTGGCGCCGACTCCGTCATGATCGGCTCCCCGCTGGCCCGCGCCACGGACGCGCCCGGCAAGGGCCACCACTGGGGCATGGAGGCCGTCCACGAGGACGTTCCGCGCGGCAAGCTGGTCGACCTGGGCATCGTCGGCACCACCGAGGAGATCCTCGCGGGTCCGTCGCACATCCCGGACGGTTCGATGAACTTCTTCGGCGCCCTGCGCCGGGCGATGGCGACGACGGGCTACACGGAGCTCAAGGAGTTCCAGCGCGTCGAGGTCACCGTCGCGGACGCGCAGCACAAGCGCTGACCTCCGCCGTACGTGACGAGGGGCCCCGCACCGGGTGGTGCGGGGCCCCTCGCCGTGTGTCCCGTGGCTCAGCGGGCGGCCTTCTTGGCCGCCGAGAAGGCGGCGAAGGCGGCGAGGGCGAAGAACAGGAACGTCATGGCGTCCTTGCCCTCGTTCCAGGCCTCCGTCAGGAGTCCGAACTCCTCGAAGAACAGCTCCGTGGCGGAGACGTTCAGCTCCTTGGCGCCCAGGACCGCGATGCCCACGAGCTGGCCGAGGTAGACGGCGCCGAGGGACAGGACCGCGCTGGCGACGGGCAGGACGGGGTTGCGGCCGCCGACCTTGCCGGCGGCGAGACCGACGAGGAAGCCGACACCGACGGCGGCCCAGCCGATCTCCCGCTCGATGCCGCCGATGACGGCTCCGTACACCCCGCCCGCGACGAGTCCCGCGACCAGGGCGGCCAGCAGGCCGAGCCCCACGTTGTCGCGGACGGGCGCGGGCGGCGGCGCCATCGGGTACGGCTCGGGCGCGGGGCCGTTGGCGAACGGGTTGCCGGGCGGCGGAACGGGCTGGCTCATGCTGCGGATCCCCCCAGGGACGTGGACGCACGGGTGTGCGAACGAGAGGTCCCGGAGATTAGCAGCCCCCTGTGACGGCGCCCCAGGAGTTTCGCGTGCGGTGGTCCGGTCAGAGGCGGTGGGCCGCGCCGCCGGGGGTGGCGCCACGGGTGTCGAGGAGGAGCTGGGCCTTCACCGAGAGGCCCTGGAGGTCGTAGGTGCGGTGGTGCTGGAGCAGGACCGTCAGGTCGGCGTGGGCGGCGGCCTCGTAGAGGGAGTCCGCGCGGGGGACGGGGAGTTCGCGGACGCGCCAGTCGGGGACGTGCGGGTCGTGGTAGCTGACGGCCGCGCCCAGGTCCATGAGGCGGCGGGCGATCTCGTCGGCGGGGGAGCCCTGACGGTCCGCGAGATCGGGTTTGTACGTGATCCCGAGCAGCAGGACGCGGGCTCCGCGGGCCGACTTGCCGTGCTCGTTGAGGAGGGTGGCGGCGCGCTGGACGACGTACTGGGGCATGCGTTCGTTGACCTGGCCGGCGAGTTCGACGAGGCGGAGCGGGCGGTGGGCGCCGACGGTGTCGACGGGGACGCCGTGGCCGCCGACGCCGGGGCCCGGGCGGAAGGCCTGGAAGCCGAACGGCTTGGTCTCGGCGCAGCGGATGACGTCCCACAGGTCGACGCCGAGCTCGTTGCAGAGGACCGCCATCTCGTTGACGAGCGCGATGTTGACGTGCCGGAAGTTGGTCTCCAGGAGCTTGACCGTCTCCGCCTCGCGCGGGCCGCGCGCGCGGACCACCTTGTCGGTGAGCCGGCCGTAGAACGCGGCGGCGGACTCCGTACAGGCCGGGGTGAGGCCGCCGATGACCTTGGGGGTGCCGGCGTAGCCGTGGGTGCGGCTGCCGGGGTCGAGGCGGCCGGGGGAGTACGCGAGGTGGAAGTCGCGGCCGGCGCGGAGGCCCGAGCCCGCTTCGAGGACCTCGCGGAGGAGGCCCTCGGTGGTGCCCGGCGGGACCGGGGACTCGAGGAGGACGGTGGTGTGGGGGCGCAGTCGGGCGGCGAGGGCGCGGGCCGCGTCGGTGACGGCGGTGAGGTCGAGGGTGCGGTCGGGGCCGAGGGGGGTCGGCGCGCAGAGGACGGCGGTGCGGACGCGGCCGAGTTCGGCGGTGTTCGTGGTGGGCCGGAAGCCCCCCGCGAGCATCCGGCGGATCTCCGGGGCGGTGAGCGAGCCGTCGACCGGGGACCGGCCGGCGGCGAGTTCGGCGACGGGGCGGGGGTCGGTGTCGTAGCCGATGGTGGCGATGCCTGCGGCGGTGGCGGCCTGGGCGAGGGGGAGTCCGTGGTGGCCGAGGCCGATGACGGCGAGATCAGCGGGCATGGGGGGGTGGGCCGTCCTTCCCAGTAGCCGGAGGGGACGCGAGGCGCAACCCCGGTGGACAGAACGGGGTGAGCGCAATGTCAGACTAGGCGTAAATATGACCGATATGCGGCATTGTGGGGCCGAAGGTCGCCGAGTGTTATCCACAGGACGGCGGCGAGGCGGTGGCTGAAGTCACCGGACCGGGCCAGAATCGAAACCGGAAAGGCCCGGGGGACGACGGGAGGCTGCAGTGGTGAGGACAGCGACACTGGGACCGGCCGAGCGCGCCGAGGCGCTCACGGCCATGGCGGAGCGCGAGTTGGACGTACTGGTCGTCGGCGCCGGAGTGGTCGGCGCGGGCACGGCCCTCGATGCCGTCACGAGAGGACTCTCCACCGGCATCGTCGAGGCCCGCGACTGGGCCTCCGGTACGTCGAGCAGGTCCAGCAAGCTCATCCACGGCGGCCTGCGCTACCTGGAGATGCTGGACTTCGCCCTGGTGCGGGAGGCGCTCCAGGAGCGCGGGCTGCTCCTGGAGCGGCTCGCCCCCCACCTCGTGAAGCCCGTCCCCTTCCTCTACCCGCTCCAGCACAAGGGCTGGGAGCGGCTCTACGCGGGCTCGGGCGTCGCGCTGTACGACGCGATGTCCCTCTCCTCCGGACACGGCCGCGGCCTGCCCGTGCACCGCCACCTCTCCCGGCGGAACGCCCTGCGGGTCGCGCCCTGCCTCAAGAAGGACGCCCTGGTCGGCGCCCTCCAGTACTACGACGCCCAGATGGACGACGCCCGCTTCGTCACCACCCTCGTGCGCACCGCCGCCGCCTACGGCGCGAAGGCCGCCAGCCGGGCCCGCGTCGTCGGATTCCTCCGCGAGGGCGAGCGGGTCGTCGGCGCGCGCGTCCAGGACGTGGAGTCCGGCGGCTCGTACGAGATCCGGGCCAAGCAGATCGTCAACGCCACCGGGGTGTGGACGGACGACACCCAGGCCCTCATCGCCGAGCGCGGCCAGTTCCACGTCCGCGCCTCCAAGGGCATCCATCTGGTCGTGCCCAAGGACCGCATCCACTCCACCACCGGGCTCATCCTGCGCACCGAGAAGTCCGTGCTGTTCGTCATCCCCTGGGGACGGCACTGGATCGTCGGCACCACCGACACCGACTGGGACCTCGACAAGGCGCACCCGGCCGCGTCCAGCGCCGACATCGACTACCTCCTGGAGCATGTGAACACCGTGCTCGCGACCCCGCTCACCCGGGACGACGTCCAGGGCGTCTACGCGGGCCTGCGGCCCCTGCTCGCGGGCGAGTCGGACGCCACGAGCAAGCTCTCGCGCGAGCACACCGTCGCCCACCCGGTCCCCGGCCTCGTCGTGGTGGCCGGCGGCAAGTACACGACGTACCGCGTCATGGCCAAGGACGCGGTCGACGCGGCGGTCCACGGCCTCGACCAGCGCGTCGCCGCCTGTGTCACCGAGGACGTCCCGCTCCTCGGCGCCGAGGGCTACCGGGCCCTGTGGAACGCCCGGGCCAGAACGGCGGCCAGGACCGGGCTGCACGTCGTCCGGGTCGAGCATCTCCTCAACCGGTACGGCTCCATGACGGAGCAGATCCTCGACCTCGTCGCGCGGGACTCCGGGCTCGGGGAACCGCTCGCGGCGGCCGACGACTACCTGCGCGCCGAAATCGTCTACGCCGCCTCGCACGAGGGCGCGCGCCACCTCGACGACGTCCTCACCCGGCGGACCCGGATCTCCATCGAGACCTTCGACCGGGGCACCCGCAGCGCGCGCGAGTGCGCCGAGCTGATGGCGCCCGTCCTGGGCTGGGACGCCCACCAGATCGACAAGGAGGTCGAGCACTACGAGAAGAGAGTGCAGGCCGAACGCGAGTCGCAGCGGCAGCCGGACGACCTGACGGCGGACGCCGCACGGCTCGGGGCGCCGGACATCGTGCCGATCTGACGGGCCGTCTCCGGCAGGAGGTCCGTGTCGTCCGGAATCCTGCGGGAACCTGAAGGGTGTCCGGGGGCGTCGTCATCCCGGAGTACGGACCCGGGGGCGGCACCGGTCCCGAGGTGAGGGACAATGGCCTCTCTTCCAGGGCGGGTTACCGCATCGCGCGGGAAGCGGCATACGCGGCGGAGATCAGGGATCGCAGAGGGGACGCATGTCGGAGGCGGAGCAGTCGCGGGACACGGCGAAGGACCCTCGGCGGGACGCCGCCGCGGGGGCCGCGACCGACGGCGACCGAGGGGCGGTCCCGGCCGCGCGCGAGGCGGAGCGGGACCCGCGGAACGTGAAGGACGCGCAGGTCACGGACGCTGCGCCGGGCGCGGAGGACGTCGTGGGCGACGCGGGATCCGAGGGCTCGGGCGGCGCCGAGGACGCGGGCGGCGCGAAGGGCGAGGCCGGCGGCGCGAAGGGCGACGCGGGGGCGGGTGAGCCTCGGGACGCCGTCGTCGGTGAGCCTCGCGACGCTGTCGTCGACGGGCCCCGGGACGCCGTTCCTGGCGGGGTGTCCGACGCGCCCTCAGGCGAGCCCGCCGGCGTGTCGGGCCGGCTGCGGGGCACCGAGCCGTCGACCGGCAGCGCCGGCTTCGGCGCGGGGGACGGCGACGGCGGCACCGGACGTGCCGAGCGGGGCAGTGGCTTCGCCGGCGACCGGATGCGCAAGGACCCGGTGACCGAGGGCAGGCTGCTCGCCGGCCGCTACCGGCTCGGCGTGGTCCTCGGGCGCGGCGGCATGGGCACCGTGTGGCGCGCGGTCGACGAGACCCTCGGACGTACCGTCGCCGTCAAGGAGCTCCGCTTCCCCACCAGCATCGACGACGACGAGAAGCGACGCCTCATCACCCGGACCCTGCGCGAGGCCAAGGCCATCGCCCGGATCCGTAACAACGGCGCCGTGACCGTGTACGACGTCGTCGACGAGGACGACCGTCCGTGGATCGTCATGGAGCTCATCGAGGGCAAGTCCCTCGCGGACGCCGTGCGCGAGGACGGCGTGCTCACGCCCCGCCGCGCCGCCGAGGTCGGCCTCGCCATCCTCGACGTCCTGCGCTCCGCGCACCGCGAGGGCATCCTCCACCGCGACGTGAAGCCGTCGAACGTGCTGATCGCCGAGGACGGCCGGGTCGTCCTGACCGACTTCGGCATCGCCCAGGTCGAGGGCGACCCCTCGATCACCTCCACCGGCATGCTCGTCGGCGCCCCCTCCTACATCTCGCCGGAGCGCGCCCGCGGCCACAAGCCCGGACCGGCCGCCGACCTGTGGTCGCTGGGCGGCCTGCTGTACGCGGCGGTCGAGGGCAGCCCGCCGTACGACAAGGGCTCCGCCATCGCGACCCTCACGGCGGTGATGACCGAGCCGGTCGACCCGCCGAAGAACGCGGGACCCGAGCTGGAGCAGGTCATCTACGGCCTGCTCGCCAAGGACCCGGCCCAGCGCCTCGACGACGCCCGCGCGCGGGTCCTGCTGCGGGCCGTGCTCGACGCGCCCGCCGCCGCGCCGGAGATCTCGCCCGAGGTCACCCGGGCCATACTCCTTCCGCCGCGACCCGACCGGGCTCCCGTCGCCCCGGCCGCCGACCGGGACGGGACGCCCGACGCGGGCGTCGCCGCCGACCGGATGCGGGGCGCGCTGAAGTCCGTGCGCAACGCGGCTGCCTCCGCGAAGGCCGAGCCGAAGGCGAAGCCGAGGCCGAAGGCGGCCGAGCCGCTGCAGGGCGGCGGCAGGCAGGCCCCGGCCCGTGCGTCGCTGACCGACGTCGTGCCGCGCCGCACGCTGATCATCATCGCCGCGGTCGCCGTGCTCGCCCTGCTCGGCACGATCCTGACGGTCTCCCTCACCGGGGGCGGCGACAAGGACAAGCAGAGCCAGGGGACCGGCGGCGCCACGGCGTCGGCCGGCGCGTCCGGCGGCGACGCGGACGGGTCCGGCGGATCCGAGGGCTCCGGCGGCAAGGGGCAGACGCCCGGCGGCCCCGGCCAGCAGGGCGGCGCACAGCCCGGGGGCGCCGGCTCCGGCGGCTCGACGGGCGACACGGGCACGACGGGGACCACCACCGGAACGACGACGGGCACGACGACGGGCACGACGGTCGGCACGACGACCGGGCAGGGCGGCACCAAGCCGTCCGGCAAGCCCAGCGGCGGCACCGGCGCGCAGCTGCCCGCCGGGTACGCCCTCGTCACCAACAAGCGGCTCCACTTCTCCATGGCGCTGCCCGGCACCTTCAAGCCCGGCTCGATACCGGGGTACGCCCTCGGCGTGATATTCAGCGAGAGCGGCGGTTTCCCGCGCGTCCAGGTCGACTTCAACGACAGCCCCAAGGACAACGCGCAGAGCGCCTGGGAGCTGGCCAAGGCCGGCGTGGCCGTCACCAGCCAGGACTACGAGCACATCGGCATCAAGCAGGTCTCCTACAAGGGTTACCCGACCGTCGCCGACTGGGAGTTCAAGCGGACGCAGAAGGGCATGACCGTCCGTGTGCTCAACCGCGGCTTCAAGGTGGACGCCTCGCACGGCTACTCCATCATGATCACCTGCAAGGCGGACGAGTGGGACGGCGCGGAGTGCCGGACGCTGCGGGAGACGGCGTTCGCCACGTTCAGCCCCAAGGACTGACCGGTGCCACGTATCGTGAGAGCTCGTGGACCGTACGCAGCCGACAATTGCCGCTAACTGCACGGTGCCGGACCGGAATTGACGGACTCGTGTGATCCGATGGATCCGCGGGTCCACGGGGGACAGCGTGCGCGCGTGGGGAGGCGTCGTGGACGACTACGCGGGAAGGGTGCTGGCGGACCGCTACCGCCTGCCGCTGCCGCCGACCGGCTCGGAGGCGGGCGCGGGCCCGGAGGCGCACGACTTCGCCGAGACGCGCGCCTTCGACACGTACAGCGGGCAGGAGGTCCTGGTCCGCCAGGTGCCCCTGCCGGAGTTCGTCGACGCCGAGGTGCTCGACGGCGCGGACGGCCCCGCCCAGCCCTACGGGAGCTCGGGGCGGGCGACCCGCCGGCCGGCCGAGCCCGTCGTGCGCCGGGCGATCGAGGCGGCCCAGGCCGCCGCGCAGATCCCCGACCATCCGCTGCTCGACCAGGTCTTCGACGTCTTCGCGGAGGCCGGTTCCCTGTGGATAGTGAGCGAGGTCGTGACGGCCAGGCCGCTCGCCGCGCTCCTCGCCGAGCAGCCCCTGAACCCGTACCGGGCGGCCGAGATCGGCGCCGACGTCCTCACCGCCCTGCGCGCGCTCCACGCCCACGGCTGGGTCCACCGGAACATCACCGCCCGGACCGTGCTCGTCTGCGACGACGGCCGGGTCGTCCTCACGGGCCTCGCGGTGGGCGCCGCGGAGGAGGCCCTCTGCGGCTACGCGCCGGTGCCGGAGCCGGGGGACGACGGGCAGGAGTTCGGGGCGAGGTTCGGGGCCGGGGCGGCGGCCGGGGCGGGGTCCGGGTTCGCGTCCCGGGAGTTCGAGCCCGATTTCCCGCTCGCGCCCGAGCCCGAGTTCGCCGAGGTGTACAGCTCCGACCTGTACGAGGCGGAGATCTACGAGGAGATCGAGACCGAGGCCGACGAGGAAGAGGCGGACGAGGAGGTCGACCGGGAGGTCGAGGAGGCTGAGGAGGTCGAGGAGGAGGTCGAGGAGGCCGGGGAGTTCTCGTACGGGACGGACTCGGACGACGAGCTTCTCGGGGAGGCCGACTACGGCTCCGGGCCCGACCCGTACGGGCCCGACCCGTACGGCGGCGAGAGCGACGGCGGTGCGTCCGACCCCAGAGAGGACGACACGCCCGGAGCCGACGCCTACGGTCGTGAGCCCTACGGGGCCGATCCCTACGGGGCCGACCCGTACGGCGCGGGGTCGAGGGCCTCGGCCGAGCCCCGGACCGGGGCGGAGCCCCCGGCCGCCGCCCCGCCGCCCACCGCCGACGTGCGGGCCGCACGGGCCGGGGCCATCGCGGCGTACCGCGCGGGCGCGCGTGCCGCGGCGCGGCTCGGCGAGGCGGGGGCGCTCCCCGGCCAGCGCACCGCGCCGACGGACCCGCCCGCCCCTCCGCCCCCGCCGGCCCCGGTGCCCGCCTCCGGCGCGCCCGAGCCGCAGTGGTGGTCGCAGACGGCGGACGACGACGACGAGGACGACGACGAGGACGACGAGGGCGGTACGGCGTACGGCGGCCCGCAGGCCGGTCCGCCGCCGCGCGTGTACCTGGCCGGCAACTGGAGCGACGGTCCGCACGCCGCGCGCGACGGCTCAGGACCGATCCCCGCCGGCGGCTCCGGACCCGGCCGCGGCCCTGTGCTGCCCGGCTCGGGCCGCCCGGCGCTGCCCGCCGGGTACACGGCCGCGACCCCGGACCCCGCGCGCCTCCCGGTGCCCGCCGGCGCCTCCGGGCCGTCGGGGGATGAGGGGCGCGTCGCCGTACCGGCCCAGGTCCACCGGGGCCCCACCACGCGCCTCGACGCCGAGCGGGCCCGCCAGACCCGGATCGCCGTCGTCGGCGCGGTCACCGAGCGCTGGGCGCCCGAGCAGGCCGGGCCCGTGCACGAGAACTGGCGGCTCGCCCCGCCGATCGGCCCGGCCACCGACCTGTGGGCGCTCGGCGCGCTCCTCTACCGGGCCGTCCAGGGCCACGCGCCCTACCCGGAGGACAGCGCCGCCGAGCTCGTCCAGCTGGTCTGCGCCGAGCCGCCCGCCTTCGCCGAGGAGTGCGGGCCGCTGCGCCCGGTCGTGGAGTCCCTGCTGCGCCAGGACCCCACCGAGCGCCCCGACTTCGAGGAGCTGCGCGGCTGGCTGCGCTCCCTCGTGCGGTCGGCCCCGGAGCCCGAGGCCGGCCTCGGAGTCGTACCGCTGCCGTCCTTCGACGAGACGCGGCTGCCGATCGTGCGCCGCCGCGGCGAACTGGTGCGCCGGCGCCGCAAGGGCGCGGGTGCGGGAGCCGGGGCGGGCCGCCACCGTCACAAGCGGGGCAAGGACCCCCGCCCCGCGCCGGCCGCGCCGCCCGAGGCGGCCCTGCACGAGGCCGGTCCCGAGACCCTGCACGACGGCGGGTACGACGGCGCGTACGAAGGCGGGTACGAGGGCGCGCGCGACGGCGGGTACGGGGCCGGATTCGAGGGCGGGCACGCCGACGCGCGGGTGGAGTTCGCGGAGGAGATCCCCCAGCGCGCGCCCCGCGCTCCGCGAGCCCCCCGCGCGCCCCGGAGTGCTGCCCGTGGCGAGGACTCGCCACGCGCCCTCGGCCGTACGCTGCTGCTCCTCGTCCTGCTCCTGCTCGGCGGGGCCGTGGCGTACGCCGTGTTCTTCCTGCCTGGCGAGGAGGAGCCCGGCGCGGGTGCTCCGCCGGCCGGCCAGTCCCCGCGTACCACCGCGCCGGGCACCGCACCCACGAACGGCCCGTCGGCGACCACGGACCGGCCCGCCGAGCCGTCGGCCGAACCGTCCGCCACTCCCTCCAAGACCCCGCCCGCGGCTGACCCGTCGGCGCCCGCTCTGGCCGCCGGGTACTCCCTGCGCCAGGACCCGGAGGGCTTCCGGATCGGGGTCCCGAGCGGCTGGCGGCGCAGCCCGATCAACGACGCCGGGCAAGTGCGCTACACGGGCGGCGACTTCACGATGATCGTGGTCCCGGGCAGGGACACGGTCGCCGACCACGGGTCCGACCCCTTGGAGTACCAGAACACCAAGGAGCCCGAGCTGGAGCCGTTGCGCGTGTCCAGCTGGTCGGGTACGGACTCGTCCCGCCGGGTCGACATCGGCACGACGGCGACGGCCACGGGCAGTTACTGGTGGCTGGACAGCGCCGGGCGCCAGGTCTCCGTACGGAACCTCGCCCTCATCGCCGGCGGCCGCTACCACCTCGTGCTGGTCATCGGCCCGAACAGCGAGCGCGACAAGGTCTCCGAGATCTACGACGAGGCCACGAAGGGGTTCCGCCCAGGGCGCTGACCCGTTCCGCCCGGGGCGCTGACCCGTCCCGACCGGGGTGCTGATCCGTCTGTCGTACCGGGTCGTCATCGGCCCCTGGTCACAGTGCTGTTCCTATGGCAGCCCCGAGGTTCCGCAGTCCCGGCCCCCCTCCGTAACCTGTCATCCGAAGGAACGGGCGGGGGCAAGTGGAACATTCTCAGAGCACAGGAGCGGGGTTGTTGCTCGCGGGTCGTTACCGGCTCGGCGAGTGCATCGGACGCGGCGGTATGGGCAAGGTCTGGCGCGCGCACGACGAGGTACTCCACCGCGTGGTCGCGGTGAAGGAGCTGACGGCGGGTCGGTTCGTGGCGGAGGCAGACCGGCTCGTGCTGCACGCGCGGACACAGAAGGAGGCCCGGGCCGCCGCGCGGATCACCCACCCGGGCGTGGTCACCGTCCACGACGTCCTGGAGCACGACAGCCGGCCGTGGATCGTGATGCAGTACGTCGACGGGCCGTCGCTCGCCGACGCCGCCAAGGAGTCGGGCGCGCTCGAACCCCGCGAGGCGGCCAGGGTCGGGCTGCACGTCCTCGGCGCGCTGCGGGCCGCCCACGCGGCCGGCGTGCTGCACCGGGACGTCAAGCCGGGCAACGTCCTGCTGGCGCGGGACGGGCGCGTGCTGATCACCGACTTCGGGATCGCGGCGATCGAGGGGGACTCGACGATCACGCGGACGGGGGAGATCGTCGGTTCCATCGACTATCTGGCGCCCGAGCGGGTACGGGGCGGCGATCCCGGTCCCGCCTCCGACCTCTGGTCCCTCGGGGCCACGCTGTACACGGCGGTGGAGGGCACCTCGCCGTTCCGCCGGACCTCTCCCATCAGCACGATGCAGGCCGTGGTGACCGAGGAGCCGCCGTACCCGGAGCAGGCGGGGCCGCTCGCGCCCGTCATCGTGGCGCTGCTGCGCAAGGATCCCGAGCACCGGCCCCGCGCGGACGAGGCCGAGCGGATGCTGCTCGACGCGATGGAGGGGCGGACGCCGCAGGCGGCACAGGCGTACGTGCCGACCCAGCGCGTGGCGAGGGGCGAGGTGCCCCCGGGCATGCTCGGTGGCGATCGGCGCGCCCCGGCCGACGAGGCGGGCCGGGCAGGTCAGGCAGGTCAGACGGGCCGGGCGGGCCAAGCGGGTCAGGCAGGTCAGACGGGCCGGGCGGACGACGTGGCTGCGGGGGACACGGCCGGAAGCACGGCCGGTACGGACGCGGCGGCGCGTCCGGCCGGTGGGTCGCGGACGTCCACGGCGCAGTGGCCCCACCCGGCTCAGGAGCCCCACCAAGCCCACGGACCCCAGCAGGCGCAGTCACCCCCCACCCTGGTGCCCTCCCCTTCCACGTCCACTGCCACATCCCCCTCCGCCTCCGGTCCCGCGCCTTCGGGCCGAGGCCGCTGGCGCACCGTCGCCCTCGCGGCCCTGCTCGCCGGTCTCGTCGCGGGCGGCGCCGTCTTCGCCGCCATGCAGTACGCGGGCGGCGACCGCGACGGGGGCGGCGGACGGCCCACGGCCACCGGCTCCGCCCCCGCCACCCAGGGCGCCGGGACCGACATCCCGGACGGCTGGCACCGCGTCGACGACCCGGCGGGCTTCAGCCTGCTCGTGCCGGACGGCTGGAAGCGGCAGACCGAGGGCGACCAGATCGACTACACCCCGGACAACGGCAATCACCGGATCCGGATCAGCATCGACCCGAAGCCCGACTTCGAGAATCCGTACATGCACGCCCTCGACCTGGAGCGGGTCCTGGAGAAGCGGATGGACTACACCCGGGTCAAGCTCGGTCAGGTCACCTACCGCGACCAGGTGAAGTCCTGCCAGTGGGAGTTCACCTGGACCGAGCGGAAGGACTTCCCCGGGCCGCGGCACGCGATCGACCTCATGTACTACGAGGACGACGGCACGGAGTACGCCCTGTACATGTCCTCGCCGGAGTCGAGCTGGGAGACCACCCGCGAGCAGTTCGACATCATGCTCCAGCACTGGCGGGCGCCGGGCGACTGAATCCGCCGGAAAATCTCCGGGAAGGGCCGTCGCTCAGCCATGAGCCGCTGATCAGGGCTTATGTGCCAGTGATCGCTGGCGCGATGTGCGCAGCCGGTGAAAACGCGTTACCGACGGGTACCCAAAGGGCGGAACGCCGCCTACGCTCGCCCTCATGACGGACTCGCAGGCCCCCGCCGCCCCCTCGGTTCCCGACGCCCCCGCCGCGAAGGACGGAGCGGCCGCGCCCGCCGGCGCCACCAACCCGGTCGCGCCCGCGCCCGCCGGTGCGCGGACCGCCGCCGACGTCGTGACGCCCGAGGTGGTCGCCCGGCTCACCCGGGGCGTCCTCGGCTCCGGCCGGACCGCCAACCACACCCCCTTCACCGGGGAGAAGCTGGCGGAGCTGCCCGAGTCCACCCCCGAGGACGTCGCCGAGGCCTTCGCGCGCGCCCGCGCCGCCCAGCCGGCCTGGGCCGCCACCCCGGTCAAGGCCCGCGCCGCCGTCCTCCTCCGCTTCCACGACCTGGTCCTCCAGCGGCAGTCCGAGGTCCTCGACCTCATCCAGCTGGAGACGGGCAAGGCGCGCCTCCACGCCCACGAGGAGGTCCAGGCGGTGTGCGTCGCCGCCCGCCACTACGGCCGCAAGGCCGCCTCCTACCTGCGCGCCAAGCGCCACACCGGAGTCGTACCGACCCTCACCAAGGTCACCGAGCTGCGCCAGCCGCGCGGGGTCGTCGGCCAGATCGCGCCCTGGAACTACCCGCTGGAGCTCTCCGTCGGCGACGCGCTCCCCGCCTTCGTCTCGGGCAACGCGGTCGTCATGAAGCCCGACACCGAGACCGCGCTCACCGCGCTGTGGGCCCGTGACCTGCTCGTCGAGGCCGGACTGCCCGCCGAGGTCTTCCAGGTCGTCCTGGGCGAGGGCCCGGTCGTCGGCCCCGAGGTCGTCAAGCACGCCGACTACGTCTCCTTCACCGGCTCCACCCGCACCGGCCGCGAGGTCGCCCAGGGCGCGGCGGCCCGGCTCGTCGGCGTCTCCCTCGAACTCGGCGGCAAGAACGCGATGCTCGTCCTGAAGGACGCCGACATCGAGAAGGCCGCCGCCGGAGCGGTCCGCGCCTGCTTCTCCTCCGCCGGACAGCTCTGCATCTCCATCGAGCGGCTGTACGTGCACGAGTCCGTCGCCGACGCCTTCCTCGACCGCTTCGCCGCCCGCACCAAGGCCATGCGGCTCGGCAGCTCCCTCGCGTACGGGGCGGACATGGGCTCCCTCGTCGGCGACCGGCAGCTGGAGACGGTCACGAAGCACGTCGACGAGGCCGTCGCCAAGGGCGCCAGGCTCGTCGCCGGCGGCGTCGCCCGCCCCGACATCGGCCCCCTCTTCTACGAGCCGACCATCCTCGACGGCGTCGAGGCCCCGATGGCCGTCTGCTCCGAGGAGACCTTCGGCCCGGTCGTCTCCGTCTACCGCTTCACGGACGAGGACGAGGTCATCGAGCTCGCCAACGGCACGCCGTACGGCCTCAACTCCTCCGTGTGGACCAAGGACTCGCGCCGCGGCCACGCCGTCGCGGCCCGGCTGCGCACCGGCACCGTCAACATCAACGAGGGGTACGCGCCGGCCTACGGCAGCGTGCAGTCCCCGATGGGCGGCATGAAGGACTCCGGTCTCGGCCGCCGCCACGGCTCGGAGGGCATCCTCAAGTACACCGAGGCCCAGACCGTCGCCCAGCAGCGGCTCATGCCGCTCGCGCCGTCCTTCGGCATGGACGACGAGAAGTACGCCGCGGTGATGAGCCTGTCCCTGAAGGCGATGAAGGCCCTGCGCCTGCGCTGACCCCGGACCTCCGTCCGTTTTCGCCCTTTTCCGTACGAGGAGAGCCATGACCGCGGTACCCCCTACCCAAAATCGGGATCAGGCACAGGACGACGGGCACGACGACGCGTACGACTACGACGTCCTCGTCGTCGGCTCCGGCTTCGGCGGTTCGGTCACCGCCCTCCGGCTCACCGAGAAGGGCTACCGGGTCGGCGTCCTGGAGGCCGGGCGCCGCTTCACCCGCGCGACCCTGCCGAAGAACTCCTGGGACGTGAAGAACTTCCTGTGGGCCCCGGCCCTCGGCCTCTACGGCATCCAGCGCATCCACCTGCTGGGCAACGTGATGGTGCTCGCGGGCGCCGGCGTGGGCGGCGGCTCCCTCAACTACGCCAACACCCTCTACGTACCGCCCAAGCCGTTCTTCGACGACCCGCAGTGGAAGGACATCACGGACTGGCAGGACGAGCTGCGGCCGTACTACGACCAGGCGCAGCGGATGCTCGGCGTCCGGCTCAACCCGACGACGACCCCCTCGGACGTGCACCTCAAGGCGGCCGCGCAGGCGATGGGCATCGGCGACACCTTCCACATGGCGCCGGTCGGGGTCTTCTTCGGGGACGGCGACGATGCCGACGGTACGGCGAAGGCGAAGCCGGGCGCGGAGGTCGCCGACCCGTACTTCGGCGGCGCGGGCCCGGCCCGGCGCGCCTGCACCGAGTGCGGCGAGTGCATGACGGGCTGCCGCCACGGCGCCAAGAACACCCTCAACGAGAACTACCTCCACCTCGCCGAGAAGGCGGGGGCCACCGTCCACCCCATGACCACGGTCGTCACCGTCACCGAGGACTCGCGGGGCGGCTACGCGGTGCAGACCCTCCCCACCGACAACCGGAAGAAGGGGAAGGGCCGGACCTTCCGCGCCCGCCGGGTGGTGATCGCCGCCGGCACGTACGGCACGCAGACCCTGCTGCACCGGATGAAGGACGGCGGGCTGCTGCCCCGGATCTCGCACCGGCTCGGCGAGCTCACCCGCACCAACTCCGAGGGCCTGGTCGGCGCGCAGACCACCGACCGGCGCTACCGCAAGCGGCACGGCAAGGAGAAGGCCGACTTCACCCGCGGCGTCGCCATCACCTCCTCGATCCACCCCGACGCGAACACCCACATCGAGCCGGTGCGGTACGGCAAGGGCTCCAACTCCATGGGCGGTCTGACCGTCCTCCAGGTGCCCTACGGGGCCCACCGGGTGCGCAACTGGTTCCTCAACCTGCTCAGGCACCCCACGCTCGCCGCCCGCTCGCTCTCCAACTGGCACTGGTCGGAGCGGACCATCATCGGCCTGGTCATGCAGTCCCTGGACAACTCCCTGACGACCTACCGCAAGCCCGGCGGGCTCGGAAAGGGCCTGCTCACGGCCCGCCAGGGGCACGGGGCGCCGAACCCGGTCCAGATCCCGGAGGCCACCCGGGCCGCCACCCTCCTCGCCGAGGAGATCAACGGCTTCCCCGGCTCCAACGTCGGCGAGCTGATGGGCACCCCGCTCACGGCCCACTTCCTGGGCGGCTGCCCGATCGGCGCCGACGCCGAGTCCGGCGTCATCGACCCGTACCACCGGCTCTTCGGCCACCCCGGGATCTCCGTCGTCGACGGGGCGGCGGTCTCCGCGAACCTCGGCGTCAACCCGTCCTTGACGATCACGGCGCAGGCGGAGCGGGCGATGTCCTTCTGGCCGAACAAGGGCGAGGAGGACCGGCGGCCGCGGCAGGGGGAGGCGTACGTACGGCTGGCGGCGGTCGAGCCGAAGTCGCCGGCGGTCCCGGCCGAGGCCTTCGGCGCCCTGCGGCTGCCGTTCCTGGGAATCCCGACGGTCCCGCCGAAGCAGGACCTGGAGAAGGACCCGAAGTAGGACCTGGAGATGGGCCTGAAGTAGGGCCCACCCGGCGAAAGGCCGCCCGAGGAAGGGCCTGGAGAGCCAGGCATGAGAAAAGGCGCTGCACCCCCCTCCGAGTGCAGCGCCTTTCCTGCTTTTGGTGATGCTGCATAGATGACCCGCGACCGACGGGATTGGTTGTAGCGGTTGCACAGGATCTTCGTGTGACGCGCGTCACGCTGGAGGTTCAGGGGGCGCGGGCGCGCGAAGAAGGGCCCCGTGCCGCGATTCCGGTCGCGGTACGGGGCCCTGGGCGTCGGCGCCGGGGGGTTGCGCCGAGCGGGGAGAAACGAAGGAGGGGGAGGGGACGGGGTTCGGGGTTTCGTTCTGAGCCGGTTGCGGCCGGCCCCGGGCGTCCCCGGGGCCGACCGCCCTTTCTGGGTGACCGGGCTGCTGTCCCCTGCTGCCCGGTCACACGCGCTGGTGCGAGGTCCCACGGCGCACCTGAGGTACGCCACACGCCCCAGCGAAGCCACGCGTGGTTTCTACAGGCCCGCCCCTGGCTGGCACGGACACCCGGACCAACGAAGCCGGGTCCGGGCCGGTCACGCGCCGTACGGGTGAGAGCGGTCCCGAACTCAGATGCGGGCCTTACCCGGGCGCGGTCGTTCAGATGCGCCCCCGGCACAGCTCCAGCATGGTCATCGCGAGGGCCGTGCCGGGCTTGCCCAGCGCGTCGCGGTACTGGCCGAGGACCTCCATCTCGCGCGCCAGGTTCACCCGGCGGCCGCCGGAGGAGATCCGGGCCTCCTGGATGACGGCCGAGACGGCCATCCGTTCCTGGATGAGCCCGATGATCCGGTCGTCGAGCGAGTCGATGCGGTCGCGGGCGCCACCGATCAGCGTCGCCGCCTCGTCGGTGCGGGCGCCGGTCTTCTCGGTGAGGGTGGTGTTCGTCGTCATGGTGGGGCTCCTCGCGGGTTCACGGTGTCGGATGCCCCGGGGCGACACGGCCCGGAAACGACAGAACGCCCCGGGCCTTGTCGGCCCGGGGCGCCTGGGAAGTCGCTTGTCAGTTGCTCAAGCAGCACGACCATGGCAGCCGGACGGGCCGGTGCCATAGGTAAAGACGAAGGTCGAGAGCTTGCGCATGGCGACAGTATGGACCCCGCCGCGGAGCCGGAGCCAACCCGGGTTCGGATGGTGAGACGAAAAGTGCTACCGGCGCGCCGGTAGAATCGACAAATAGCACCCCCCTTCGGGGGACCCCCTCCTACCGCCGGAAGGCCGCCGTAGTGTCATCAGCGACCCCCGCTGCCGCGCCCGACGTCACCAACCCGGACGTAGTCCTCGTTGTCGACTTCGGCGCCCAGTACGCCCAGCTCATCGCCCGCCGCGTCCGTGAGGCCCGGGTCTACAGCGAGATCGTCCCGTCCACCATGCCGGTGGCCGAGATGCTGGCCAAGAACCCGAAGGCGATCATCCTCTCCGGCGGCCCGTCCTCCGTGTACGCGGAGGGCGCCCCCCGCCTCGACCGCGAGATCTTCGAGGCGGGCGTCCCCGTCTTCGGTATGTGTTACGGCTTCCAGCTGATGGCGACGACCCTCGGTGGCACCGTCGACAACACCGGAGCCCGCGAGTACGGCCGTACGGAGCTGCACGTCTCCAAGGCCGGCTCGACCCTCTTCGAGGGCACCCCGGTCGAGCAGTCCGTGTGGATGTCGCACGGCGACGCCTGCTCCGCCGCCCCCGAGGGCTTCTCCGTCACCGCGTCCACCGACGTCGTGCCGGTCGCCGCCTTCGAGAACGACGAGAAGAAGCTCTACGGCGTCCAGTACCACCCCGAGGTGCTGCACTCCACGCACGGCCAGCAGATCCTGGAGCACTTCCTCTACCGCGGCGCCGGCATCGAGCCCAGCTGGACCACGGGCAACGTGATCGAGGAGCAGGTCGCGGCCATCCGCGCCCAGGTCGGCGACAAGCGCGCCGTCTGCGGTCTCTCCGGCGGCGTCGACTCCGCCGTGGCCGCCGCGCTCGTGCAGAAGGCCATCGGCTCGCAGCTCACCTGCGTCTACGTCGACCACGGCCTCATGCGCAAGGGCGAGACCGAGCAGGTCGAGAAGGACTTCGTCGCCTCCACCGGCGTCAACCTGAAGGTCGTCGACGCGCAGGAGCGCTTCCTCACGGCCCTCGCCGGAGTCTCCGACCCCGAGACCAAGCGGAAGATCATCGGCCGCGAGTTCATCCGGGTCTTCGAGCAGGCACAGCTGGAGATCCTCCAGGAGGAGGGCCCCGAGGTCGCGTTCCTCGTCCAGGGCACGCTGTACCCGGACATCGTCGAGTCCGGCGGCGGCACCGGCACCGCGAACATCAAGTCCCACCACAACGTCGGCGGTCTCCCCGACGACATCGAGTTCGAACTCGTCGAGCCGCTCCGCCAGCTCTTCAAGGACGAGGTCCGGATGGTCGGCCAGGAGCTCGGCCTGCCCGATGAGATCGTCCAGCGCCAGCCCTTCCCCGGCCCCGGCCTCGGCATCCGCATCGTCGGCGAGGTCACCAAGGAGCGCCTGGACCTGCTGCGCGATGCCGACGCCATCGCGCGCGAGGAGCTCACCGCGGCCGGTCTCGACCGCGAGATCTGGCAGTGCCCGGTCGTCCTGCTCGCCGACGTCCGCTCCGTGGGCGTCCAGGGCGACGGCCGCACCTACGGTCACCCGATCGTGCTGCGCCCCGTCTCGTCCGAGGACGCGATGACGGCCGACTGGTCGCGCCTGCCCTACGACGTGCTCGCCAAGATCTCGACCCGCATCACCAACGAGGTCGCCGACGTGAACCGCGTCGTCCTCGACATCACGAGCAAGCCCCCGGGCACCATCGAGTGGGAGTAGTCCCTCCCGTACGTGCCGAGGCCGTAAGCGCCTGAGGCCGTACGTGCCCGAAGCCGCCGCCCCGCGCCCGCCGCGCGGGGCGGCGGCTTCGTCGTGTCCGGGCTCTGGTGAGTTGCCCGGCCGGGCGTTACCTTCCGGCGCATGAGCGTGATACCGGACCCCGTCCCCGTCGACCGGCTCCACTTCGCCATGCCACCCGTCCACGCGACGGCCGAAGAGGAACGCACCCACCGCAGACAGCGGCTCGCGGCTGCGCTCCGGCTCTTCGGACGGCTCGGATACGAAGAGGGCGTCTCGGGCCACATCAGCGCCCGCGACCCGGAGCTCCCCGACTGCTACTGGGTGAACCCCTTCGGGGCGCCCTTCGCGGACCTCACCGCGAGCGACCTCGTCCTCGTCAACGGCGACGGGCAGGTCGTCCGGGGCGGCCAGCACGTGAACCAGGCGGCCTTCACCGTCCACGCCCAGGTCCACCGGGCCCGGCCCGACGTCGTCGCCGTCGCCCACACCCACTCCCTGCACGGGCGGGCACTCGCCGCCCTCGGCGAACTCCTCGACCCGCTCACCCAGGAGGCCTGTGCCTTCTACCAGGACCACGCCCTCTACGACGCGTACACCGGCGTCACCGTCGACGCCGAGGAAGGCCGCCGGATCGCCCTCGCCCTCGGCTCGTTCAAGGCGATCGTGCTGCGCAACCACGGGCTGCTCACCGTCGGCACCTCCGTCGACGCGGCGGCCTGGTGGTTCATCGCCATGGAACGCTGCGCCCAGGTCCAACTGGCCGCGCGGGCCGCCGGGAAGCCGGTGCCGATCGACCACCGGGACGCCGTCGCCACCCGCGAACAGCTGGGCAGCGACCTCGTCGGCTGGATCAACTACCAGCCGCTCTGGCGCAGGATCAGCCGAGCGGAGCCCGAACTCCTGTCGTAACACCATCGCTTCACCCTTCTGTACGTCAATGAGATGGCGCGGCAATCACTCTCCGGCGGGGCGCACACGGCGGCTCCGGGAGCCGCCGGTACGACACAATTCCGGGGAATCAACGGCTGGTTGACCGTTCTGGAAGTGAGCACCGTGGCGGTTCAAGAGGCGAGACAGTACGGCGGACACGCGACGGCCTGCGCCGGCTGCGCCCACTGCGGGAAGGCCGGCCACCGGCGCGCGGTCGCCGCCTTCCTCGCCCGGCGGGACGAGCTGGCCGCCGGGCACGGCGTCCCCGCGGCCGTCGCCCACTCGCCGGTCGCCGCCCGCCAGTGGGTCTCCGACGAACTGGCCCAGTCGGCCCGCGCCGTCGCCGTGCGCGGCCGCGAGGCCGGGGTGGCCTGGCTCGACCGGGTACGCAGCGGGGGCATCGGCGCCGTCTGGGGCGCCGTCCTCGCCCTGCTGCTCGGCCAGGCCCTCACCGCGATCGGCAGCGGCTGGACCGGGGCCCGCACGGCCGGGCTGTGCACCGCCCTCGTTTTTGCCGTCCTCCTCAGTGTCGCCGCGCACGCCCACCGGGCGCGCGGCGGTCTCCTCGCCCCGCTGATCGGCGAGGACAACCGGCTCTCCACCACCCGGGCCGTCGCCACCGCCTGGCTCCTCCTCCTCGGCTTCACCCTCCTCTTCCTGGCCTTCCGGTCGCCGGGCCCGGCCGCCTTCGGCCTGTCCCGGGGCGCCGGCCTGCTCACCGTCTTCGCCCTCGTGTCGGCGGTCACCGTCACCGCCCGCCTCGTCGTCTCCGTCCGGATCGCGGCGCGCCGCCTCCAGAAGGTCCGCGCCGACCGCCCGCGCGCCGCCGACCTGCTCTGCGACGACAGCGGCCGGGCCAGCCTCGCCGACGTCCAGTACCTCCTCGTCTCCTGCGCCGTCCTGGCCCTGACGGCCGTCGGCCTCGCCCGCGACCCCGGCCGGCTCCCCGAGGTGCCCTGGTCGCTCGTGCTGCTCCTCGCCGTCTCGGCGGCCTGGCACCTCGCCGCGAAGTGCACCGAGGGCGTCCGCCCCACGATCCACTCCGTCGTCCGCTCCCGGGAGGCGGGCGACCTCGACGCCCCGATCCGTACGGGCGACGACATCGAGATCCGCGGCTGCGGCTTCGTCCCGCCGGGCGCCGCCGCCCCCGACCCGCTGACCCGGCTGGTCGTGCGCATCGGCGCCGTCCACGCCCACGTCCCCCTGGTCCCGGTCCCCGGCGGCTTCGCCAACCCGACGGACGCGGCCCTCACCGTCCCCCTCCCGGCGGACGTGGAGCCGGGCCGGGTGGAGGTCTCGGTCGTGACGGCGGCGGGCGTCGAGACCAATCGGGTCACGATCGACGTCGTCGACTGAGCGTCCGGCCCCCTCCACGTATCCCCAAGGCGCGGGTCCGAGGAGAATCGTTCCGCGAACAGTCGTACGGGGCGTGGAGAGGTGACCGACGATGGCGGGACAAGCGGACCGGACGAACGGCACGAGCGGCGAACCGGGCGGCCCCGGCGGGACCGACGGAACCGGCCACCGTGCGGACCGGAAGGCGCGCCTCGCCCGGTGGGAGGCCACATTCGCCCCGTGGAAGGCCGTCGCCTCCCGCTACGCCCTCCTTCCGCTGCGGCTCTTCCTCGGGATCACGTTCGTCTACGCCGGGCTCGACAAGCTCACCGACTCCGCCTTCTTCGCCGCCGAGGGCAGCGGGTCCATCGGCGAGACGATGCGCGCGGTGCGGGACAGCTCGGCCATCCCCGGCCTGGTCGACCTCGCCCTCAAGAACCCCGCCGGCTTCGGGTACGCCATCGCCTTCGGAGAGCTCGCCGTCGGGATCGGGACCCTGCTCGGTCTCTACGCCCGCGTGGCGGCGCTCGGCGGCGCGCTGATCTCCCTGAGCCTCTGGCTGACCGTGAGCTGGCAGGTGAACCCGTACTACCTCGGCAACGACCTCGCCTATCTGATGGCCTGGCTCCCGCTGCTGCTGGCCGGGGCGTCCGAGCTGTCGGCGGACAGGTTCCTCGCCGATCGACGGCGCCGTATTCGATAGGCGACCCAGGTCGCGAGGGCGGCCGTGCCCAGGCCGCCGCAGAGCACCGGGATCACCGTGTACCACGGGGTCGTCCAGGCCCCGGCGAGGTCGCCCGCGTAGACGGCGGCCAGAGCGAGGGCCGTGAGGCCGACGAGCAGCCTGCCGGGGCGGAACTCATGAAGCAGCACGGGTGACCTCCACCTGTCCGATTCCGACCTCGAGCGAGAGGTCCAGCGTGCCTGCCGGGACGGTCCCGGCCGGCGGGGCGATCGTGCGGGTCTCGACCCGGTCCGGGGCGATGTCGATGTCGTCCGCGGGCTGTCCGGGAAGCTGCACGTCGCCGAGCCCCACCTCGGCGTGGAGCTTCACGACCACGTCCTTCGGGACGACCACCTTGAGCTGCCCCGCGCCGACCTCGGCCTGGGTGGCGACGGTCGTGCCCGCGGGGACCGGGAGCGCCGACAGGTCGAGCAGACCCACGCCGCTGCCCAGCTCGTAGCGGGGCTGCACCGCGGCGACGGAGGCCGGCTTCCACGTCTCGCGGACCCAGTCCGTGGTGATCCCGTCGGGCAGGGCGACCGCCCCGGCGAGCAGGCAGGCCGTGATCACGGTGTGGACGATCGTCCCGAAGCCGGTGCGGCCGAGGAAGCTGCTGACGACCAGGCCCAGGCCGAACACCGCGAGGGCGGCCACGAGGCCCGTCGCCAGACTCCTGCCCAGCGGCTCGGACTCCCAGGTGAGCGCGGTGCCGACGACGGCCGCGAGCAGTGCGAGCAGATGGACGAGACCGGCAATGGAGAGCGGACTCCGCCGGATGGACGGTATCGGCCGGTCGGCGCGGGAGGGATCAGGCCCCCACTGGCTGCCGGGCTTCGGCACCTCGCCGTCGACCTTGCCGTCCTTGTCGACGATGCCGTGCGGTCCCCACAGGTAGCCGAGCGCCACCGGGCCCGTCGATCCGTCCTTCACGATCGGGTCCTTCCACCAGGACTGGTGCACGAAGCGGGGCGGGGCCTTGGTCTCGGGGGGTGCCTCCGCGACCATGGCGGCGGCCGCCGCCTCGATCCGGGTCTCCTCGCCCACGCCCCTCGCCCGCCGTGACCAGACGGCCGCTCCGCACACGGCGAGCGACAGCAGCATCGTGAATCCCAGCATCGAGCCGCTGCGCAGCATCGACAGGAAGACCCCGCAGCCGATCAGCGCCGTGAACACGGCCGCCAGGCAGGCGCCGGAGACCCGGCCGGTCAGCAGTCTGCGTCCTTCGTTCTCGTCCTCGCCCGCGAGCGGGACGAGCAGCCACGCGAAGCCGTAGAAGATCAGGCCGACGCCGCCCGTCACGGACAGCACGCCGACCGTGATCCGGAAGATCACCGGGTCGAGGTCGAAGTGCCGGCCGAGGCCGGCGCAGACCCCGCCCACGACCTTGCCGCTCCGCGAGCGCTGCAGAGGCAGCGAGGCATCGGCCTCCGCCGGCGGCGGGGCCTCGTGGGTCGAAGGCTTCGAACTCGTCATGCGTCCATGGTGACGGCCCGTGACCCGCCGCGGCACCGGGATCGACCCTGGCCCGACCCTGATATTCGGAGGGGCGTCGCCCCTGAGTCGTTACCAGGGACGATCTCAGGGCCGACCCTGATGTCCGGGGCGGGCCGAACGTGTGACGATCGGTGCATGTCCGCAGCCGCTCGTGTCACCGAGACCGACGAACCACCCGTGCGCAGGCTCTACCGGAGCGCCGACGGGCGGTGGCTCGGCGGTGTCGCACGCGGCCTCGCGGGACACCTCGGACTGCCGGTCGTCTGGGTGCGCGCGCTGTTCGTGGTGCTCTTCCTCACGGACGGCCTCGGCGTCCTGCTCTACGCGGTCTTCTGGATAGTCGTTCCGCTCGGCGTCGGCGGCCGGGCAGCACCCCGCCCCGTTTTCGAGACCACCCCGGACGGCCGCCGCAGACTGCGCAAGCCCGACCGCGGACAGGTCTTCGCCCTGATCGCGCTCGTGATCGGCGGCGCGGCCCTCGTAGGGAACGTCAATGTCGACAACGAGTCCGGACGGTACGTCTGGCCCGTCCTCCTCATAGGCGTCGGTGTCGTCCTCGTCTGGCGCCAGGCGGACAACGCCCGTCGGGCCAGCTGGACCGATGCCGGAAAGCGCAGACGCACCCTCCAGCTCGTCCGCGGACTCGTCGGTGTCGCCCTGGTCGGTACGGGCCTCGCGGTCTTCCTGGTGGTCCGGGGCTCCGTCGCCCAGCTCGGGACGGCGCTCACCGCCTCCGTCGCGGTCCTCACCGGGATAGCCCTGCTCGCCGGCCCCTGGCTGGTCCGGATGTCGCAGGACCTCACGGAGGAGCGGACCATGCGCATCCGCGCGCAGGAGCGCGCCGAGGTCGCGGCCCACGTCCACGACTCGGTGCTCCACACCCTCACACTGATCCAGCGCAACGCCGACGACGCGGGGGAGGTGCGCCGGCTCGCCCGCGCGCAGGAGCGGGAGCTGCGGAACTGGCTCTACAAGCCCGAGGGAACCGGCAGGGACGAGGAGGAGCCCTCGACCCTCGCGGAGGCGGTGAAGAAGGCCGCGGCCGAGGTCGAGGACAAGCACGGAGTCCCGCTGGAGGTGGTCGTCGTCGGCGACTGCCCGCTCGACGACAAACTGACCGCACAGATGCAGGCCGCGCGCGAGGCGATGGTGAACGCCGCCAAGTACGGTGGCGAGGGCGGGGCGGTGCAGGTGTACGCCGAGGTCGAGGGCCGCACGGTCTTCGTCTCGGTGCGGGACCGGGGTCCGGGCTTCGACCTGGACGCGGTGCCCGAGGACCGGATGGGCGTACGGGAGTCGATCATCGGTCGTATGCAGCGCAACGGCGGTTCGGCCCGGCTGCGGTCCGTGCCGGGCGGGGGCACCGAAGTGGAGCTTGAGATGGAGAGGGCGGACGGATGAGCGACGAGACCGGGGCAGCGACCGGGGCCGATGCGGGGGCGGCGGAGCCGGGGACGGAACGCCGGGTGCGGGTCGTGCTCGTCGACGACCACCGCATGTTCCGCACGGGAGTGCAGGCGGAGATCGGCCGGACCGAGATCACCGGGGTCGAGGTGGTCGGCGAGGCCGCCGACGTCGACCAGGCGGTCACGGTCATCACCGCGACCCGACCCGAGGTCGTCCTCCTCGACGTGCACCTGCCGGGAGGCGGCGGCGTCGAGGTGCTGCGCCGCTGCGCGAACCTGATGGCGGCCGCCGAGGACCCGGTCCGCTTCCTGGCCCTGTCCGTCTCGGACGCGGCCGAGGACGTGATCGGGGTGATCCGGGGCGGCGCCCGCGGCTACGTCACGAAGACGATCACCGGCACCGACCTGGTCGATTCGATCTTCCGTGTCCAGGAGGGCGACGCCGTCTTCTCCCCCCGACTGGCCGGCTTCGTCCTCGACGCCTTCGCCTCGACGGACGCGCCGCCGGTCGACGAGGACATGGACCGGCTCACGCAGCGGGAGCGGGAGGTGCTGCGGCTGATCGCCCGCGGCTACGCGTACAAGGAGATCGCCAAGCAGCTCTACATCTCGGTGAAGACGGTCGAGTCGCACGTCTCGGCGGTGCTGCGGAAGCTCCAGCTCTCCAACCGCCACGAGCTGACCCGCTGGGCCACCGCCCGCCGCCTGGTCTGAGCTCACGCCACCGAGCTCACGCCACCGGGCTCACCCGACCCGGGTCGCTCCGGCGAAGGGCATCTCGTCGATCGGGGCGATCCGCACCGGGGCGCCGGGGCGGGGGGCGTGGATCATCCGGCCGCCGCCGATGTAGAGACCGACGTGGCTGATCCCCGAGTAGAAGAAGATCAGGTCACCGGGGGCGAGCTGGGAGCGGGAGACGCGCTGCCCGGCGTTGATCTGGGTGTACGTCGTGCGCGGCAGGGAGACGCCGGCCGCGCGCCAGGCCGCCTGGGTCAGCCCGGAGCAGTCGTACGCGGACGGCCCCGTCGCCCCCCACACGTACGGCTTGCCGAGCTGGGCGTGGGCGAAGGAGACGGCCTCGGCGGCCCGGGTGTTCGGGGCGGTCACGGGACCGCGCTCGCCGCCCGAGGAGCGATCGGCGCGCACCGAAGGCGAGACGCCCGTTCCGGCGGCCGCCCCGGTCGTGCCCGTGCCCCCGTTCGTGCCGCTGGTCGTTCCCGTGGCTTCCGGGGCGCGGGCGCTGTCCCGGGCCGCGACGGCGGCGTCGTACCGGGCGCGCTCCTCCGCGGTCAGCCGGGCGAGCAGGGTCCGGGCCGCCTCCAGCTTGCCGACGACGGCCGCCTTCTGGCGCCGCAGTTCCTCCTCGTGCCCGCGCAGCGTGGTGAGCCGGCCCGCGGCCTCGCCGCGCAGCTGCCGGAGCGCGCCGAGCTCGCGCCGTACGGCGGTGACGGCCGCCGCCTGCCGGTCCCCGGCCTTCTCCGCGAGCGCGGCCCGCTCCAGGTACTCGTCGGGATCGGAGGAGAGGGCGAGCTGCACGGCGGGGTCGAGACCGCCGGAGCGGTACTGCGCGGCGGCCATGGCCCCGAGTCCGTCCCGCGCGGTGTTGAGCCGCTCGGTCCTGCGGGCGGCCTCGTCGCGCAGCCGGTCGAAGGCCGCGCGGGACGCGTCGGCCTGCTCCTTCGCCCCGTTGTACTTCTCCGTCGCGACCTCGGCCTCCTGGTAGAGCCGGTCGACCTTCGCCTTGACCTGGGCGGTGGTGAGTCGCGGGTCCGCGTGCCCGGACCCCTCGAAGAGCGTGGCGGTCGCCGCGGAGGCGAGGGCGAGGGTGGCGGCGGTGCGGACCGCCTGGCCGCCGAGCGGGGACTGCCTGGGTTTTCGGTGCGCTGCCACGAGGGCGGGTCACATCCTCTTCCCTGCGGGGGAACGGTGCCCGCCGGGCCGACGGCGGGCCGCACAGGGGAGACGGACCGCCGCCGGGTCTTCCTGGCGGGGATGGCCGGCAGCCGCCGGGTGACCGGCGGTGGTGGGAGCCGGCCACCTGCTGGAGGACGCTAAACGCCGGGGTCACGCCCCGGCAGTGACTTGACCGCTATTGGCGTCAGGTGACGGACATGGACCGAACTTTTCCGTCCGGGGTGACGGGCCGGGGGACATTGCGGCAGACGACCGACCGAAGCGCCGGAGTGAGTGGACCCGGCCGGCGAGCGGTGCTAGGGCCCCGGTTAGGCTCCGCCCATGGACGTACTCATCAATGTCTTCGTCGCCCTGCACATCATCGGTATCGCCTCCCTCCTGGGCGGATTCCTCACCCAGATGAAGGCGATGGGCGCCGGTACGGCCCGCTTCACCCCCGCGATGCTGCACGGTGCGCTGGTCATGCTGATCACGGGCGTCGCGCTCGTCGGCCTCAACCAGGCAGACGACCAGCCCGTGAACAACCTCAAGATCGGCATCAAGCTGGCGGTGCTCGTCGTCGTCCTCGGCCTGGTCTACGTCAAGCGGGACGAGGAGAAGGTCGACAAGGGCCTCTTCGCCGCCGTCGGCGCCCTGACCACGGCGAACATCTTCATCGCGACCCTCTGGACGTGACCCGTCCAGGGGGCGCGCGACGCGTTCCCGGACGCGTTCCCGGGGGAGCGTGACGAAGGCCGTCCCCAAGGCGGACCCGGATGTCGGTGGGGCGTCCTAGACTCGTGAGGCGATGAGCAGCCTCTTTGACGACAGCTTCCTGGCCGGCCTCCAGAACCACTCCTCGGCGGAGGCCCCGCCCCCGCCCGAGGACGACGAGCACGGCGCCCCGACCCCGGACGAGGTCCCGCACGACCTCTTCGGGGAGCACTTCGACGCGCCCCCGCCCCGCGACGCGTACTACCGCGACGGCGCGGCGCGCCCCGTCGTGGATCCCGCCGCGCTCCTGGACGGGCTGAACGAACAGCAGCGCGCCGCCGTCGTCCACACCGACACCCCGCTGCTCATCGTCGCCGGAGCCGGCTCCGGAAAGACCCGGGTGCTCACCCACCGCATCGCCCACCTCCTGGGCACGCGGCACGTCCACCCCGGCCAGATACTGGCGATCACCTTCACCAACAAGGCCGCCGGCGAGATGAAGGAGCGCGTCGAGCAGCTCGTCGGCCCGCGCGCCAACGCCATGTGGGTCATGACCTTCCACAGCGCGTGCGTCCGCATCCTGCGCCGCGAGTCGAAGCGGCTCGGCTTCACCTCCTCCTTCTCGATCTACGACGCCGCCGACTCCAAGCGGCTGATGTCCCTGGTCTGCCGCGACCTGGACCTCGACCCGAAGAAGTTCCCGCCGAAGTCGTTCAGCGCCAAGATCTCGAACCTCAAGAACGAGCTGATCGACGAGGAGAGCTTCGCCGACCAGGCCGTCGACGGCTTCGAGAAGACGCTCGCCGAGGCGTACCGGATGTACCAGGCGCGGCTGCGCGAGGCCAACGCCCTGGACTTCGACGACATCATCATGACGACGGTCCACCTGCTCCAGGCGTTCCCCGACGTCGCCGAGCACTACCGCCGCCGCTTCCGCCACGTCCTCGTCGACGAGTACCAGGACACCAACCACGCCCAGTACACCCTCGTACGGGAGCTCGTCGGCACCGGCTACGAGGACCTCGGCCCGGCCGAGCTGTGCGTCGTCGGCGACGCCGACCAGTCGATCTACGCCTTCCGCGGCGCGACCATCCGCAACATCCTCCAGTTCGAGGAGGACTACCCGGACGCGACGACGATCCTCCTGGAGCAGAACTACCGCTCCACGCAGACGATCCTCTCCGCGGCCAACGCCGTCATCGAGCGCAACGAGTCCCGCCGCCCCAAGAACCTCTGGACGAACGCGGGCGCGGGCGCGCAGATCACCGGCTACGTCGCCGACACCGAGCACGACGAGGCGCAGTTCGTCGCCGACGAGATCGACCGGCTCACGGACACCGGCGAGGCCAAGGCCGGCGACGTCGCCGTCTTCTACCGCACCAACGCCCAGTCCCGCGTCTTCGAAGAGATCTTCATCCGCGTCGGACTGCCCTACAAGGTCGTCGGCGGCGTGCGCTTCTACGAGCGCAAGGAGGTCCGGGACGTCCTCGCGTACCTCCGCGTCCTCGCCAACCCCGAGGACAACGTCCCGCTGCGCCGCATCCTCAACGTGCCCAAGCGGGGCATCGGCGACCGCGCCGAGGCGATGATCGACGCCCTCTCCCTCCGCGAGAAGATCACCTTCCCGCAGGCCCTCAAGCGGGTCGACGAGGCGTACGGCATGGCCGCGCGTTCGGCGAACGCCGTGAAGCGGTTCAACGCGCTGATGGACGAGCTGCGCACCGTCGTCGAGTCCGGCGCCGGCCCCGCCGTCGTCCTGGAGGCCGTCCTGGAGCGCACGGGCTACCTGGCCGAGCTCCAGGCCTCGACCGACCCGCAGGACGAGACCCGGATCGAGAACCTCCAGGAACTCGCCGCCGTCGCCCTCGAATTCGAGCAGGAGCGCGGCGAGGAGCCCGCGACCCTCGCCGAGTTCCTGGAGAAGGTCGCCCTCGTCGCCGACTCCGACCAGATCCCGGACGAGGACGAGGAGGGCCGGGGCGTCATCACGCTGATGACGCTGCACACCGCCAAGGGCCTGGAGTTCCCGGTCGTGTTCCTCACGGGCATGGAGGACGGCGTCTTCCCGCACATGCGCGCCCTCGGGCAGGCGAAGGAGCTGGAGGAGGAGCGGCGCCTCGCGTACGTCGGCATCACGCGCGCCCGCGAGCGCCTCTACCTCACCCGTTCGTCGATGCGCAGCGCCTGGGGCCAGCCCTCGTACAACCCGGCTTCGCGCTTCCTGGAGGAGATCCCGCCCGCGTACCTGGAGTGGAAGCGGACCGGTCCGATGGCGAAGCCCGCCGGGCCGACCTCGGGCATCATCTCCTCGCTCTCCTCGTCCCGTTCGCGTTCCGGCCCCTCGGGCTTCGCCACGCGGCGCGCCGGTGAGAAGCCGGTGATCTCCCTCCAGATCGGCGACCGCGTCACGCACGACCAGTTCGGTCTGGGCACGGTGACCGCGGTGACGGGAGTCGGCGCGGACGCCCAGGCGACGATCGACTTCGGCGACGAGAAGCCGAAGCGGCTGCTCCTGCGGTACGCGCCGGTCGAGAAGCTGTAGCGCGTGCGTACGCGAGAGGGCCCCGGCTTCGGCCGGGGCCCTCTCGCGTACGGCGGGTGAAGGTCAGCTGGTCGGGTCGAGACCGTGGCTGCGCAGCCAGGCCAGCGGGTCGATGGCGTAGCCGCCGCCCGGCCGGACCTCGAAGTGGAGGTGCGGGCCGGTGGAGTTGCCGGTGTCGCCGGAGTACGCGATGACGTCGCCGGCCTTGACCTGGCCGTAGCGGATCTTGGCGCTGCTGAGGTGGCAGTACCAGGTCTCGGTGCCGTCGGGGGCGGTCACGATCACCATGTTGCCGTAGGCGCTGTTCAGCTGGGTGCGGACGGTGCCGTCCGTGGCGGCCATCACGGGCGTGCCGGTCTGGACGGGGAAGTCGATGCCGGTGTGCACGGACATCCAGTTGACGCCGGACTGGCCGAAGCGCGCGCTGAGGCGGTGGAGTTCCACCGGCAGCATGTACTTGGGGCGCAGCGCCTCCTTGCGGGCCGCTTCCTCCTCGCGCTTCTTCTTGTCGGCCGCCTGGCGGGCCTTGAGGTCGATGCGCTCCTGGGTGCGGCTCGCGCGGTCGCCGAAGTCGCGGGCGTCCTCGCTGAGCGCGGCGAGCTGGGTGTCCAGCGCGCTGTTGGCGGCGACCTGCTTGACGGAGCCGGGGTCGGCCGCGGCGAGGGCGGTGGTGTTGTCCTTCGTGCCGCCGTCGGTGGTGGGGTTGGTGAGCCCGCCGACGGAGGCGGCGGCGATGCCGGCGACGCCCATGACGCAGGCGGAGGGGACGGCGACGGTCAGCAGGGCGGACCGTTTGGCGGGCGTACGACGGCGGCCGCGGCTGCTGCCCGAACCGCGGCGCACGGGGCGGCCCGCGAGCGGGGTCTCCGTACGGAGCTCGGCGGCGGGCTCGTCGGTGTACTCGGTGTACTCGGTGTATTCGGCGTACTCGGCGGGTTCGTCGGCAGGCTCGGCGGCGTACTCGGCGGGGGTGAAGTCCTCGGCGGCGTCGAAGGCGGCGTCGCGGGCCGTGTCGTGGGCCGTGTCGGCGTGGACGGTGACGTCGCCGACGTCCACGAGGTCGTCGGCGTAGGCGTACTCGGCCTGCGCCGCCGGCTCGGCGAAGTCGAACGCGAACTCGGCGGTGTGTTCCGGCTGGGGGGTGTACTGCTGCGGGACGAGCGGCTCGGCCTCCGGGGCCGCCTGGTTCCAGGCGGTCGCGTCGTAGGCGCCGGTCTCGGTCGCGAAGGCGGGGGCCGCCCACTGGCCGGTGGCGTCGTAGGCCTCGTACCCGTACGCGCCCTGGGCGGCGTACGCGCCGGAGTGGACGGTCTCGTACTGGCCGGTCTGCTGGGCGTCGGTCCAGGCGGAGGCGTCCCACTGCCCGGTGGTGTCGTACTGCTGGCCACCGGTGTCGTATGCCGTGTGAGGGGTGGTGCTGCCGTACGTGTCGGCTGCCTGCCACTGGCTCGTGGTGTCCCACTGGCCGGTCGTGTCGTACTGCTGCTGACCCGTGGTGTCGTACTGGCCGGTCATCCCGTACTGGCCGAAATCCCACTGGCCGCTGTGGTCGGCCTGACCCGCGGGGTAGGCGCCGAACAGCGGGTCGACGGCGAAGCTGCCTGTGGTGTGGGCGTCGTCTCCGACGTACCCGGCGTGGGGTTGCTGGTCGTTCACCAACGTCTCTCTCGCCTCGGCAGCAGGACCATTCCGGGGCGGGCCCCATGAGGGGTGTCCCGGGGGAAGCAGTGGCGCGACTGTACCCGGCGGTATGCGCAGCCGACAATCTTCGGAGGGGTTTGGTCCCGCAGGAAACGGGCAATCGGCCGTCTTTCGCCAGCTCAGGGAGAGAGCTTTGGCCTTGTGTTCGAGGAACGTTCGAAGAACGGGGTCTGGCGAGCAGACGTCAGGCGACGGAAGCGGCGCCCGGCTCCCCTTCGTGAGCGCCCCGAGCGCCCCGGGCAACCGGAGCGACCGGTCCGCCGGCGTCCAGGGCGTCGAGGACCCCGGCCGCCACCGTCGGATGGACGGGCAGCGCGAGATGACCGATACCGCTGACGCGGACGTTGTGCACGTCGAGATCGGGGTGGTCGAGGCGCGCGGTCTCGACCGGCACCATCACCTGGTCGAGGTCGCTCCAGAAACTCACGAACCGGGTCCGGCAGCCGGGCGCCGGGCCGGCCAGCTCCCGCAGTACCGCCGAACCGGGGCGCATCTGCCGCACCAGCGGATGCGCGTCGGCGAGCGGGGCCACGGTGGTGCCGGAGTGCGGGGTGCCGAGCATGACCAGGGTGCGCACCCGGGTGTCACCGCCCAGGCGCTGTACGTAATAGCGGGCGATGAGCCCGCCCAGGCTGTGCCCGACGATGTCGACCTCGGCGTGTCCCGTGCGGGCGCGGATCTCCTCCACCCGCCGCCCGAGCAGCTCGGCGGCGCTCCGCAGGTCGCACGTGAGCGGCGAGTAGTTCACCGACTCGACGCAGTCACGGCCGTGCCGGGTGAGCGCGCGGCGCAGCAGGACGAAGACGGAGCGGTTGTCGACGAAGCCGTGCAGGAGGACGACCGGGCGCAGGCCGGAGGCGATCGTCGCTTCGGGGCCGGTGGGCGGGCCGGTGGAGGGGCCGGTGGACGGGTCGGTGGCGCGCGCGGTGGGGGAGAGGCGCTCGGCCGCGATCCCGGAGGGATAGAGGACGAGATGCCCGGTGAGGATCGCGAGCTCCAGGGCAGTGGCCTTCATCAGGGCGGTGACCTTGGAGAGCTCCATCGCCGACCTCCCGAGCGGCACGCGGGGCCGGACGATACGGCGGTACGCCGTACACCCGCGCCGCACGGACGGCGGCGCGGAGGTACGGCGACCTCGTCGCGGCTCCCCTGCGACCGGGCCCCGCTTGCGGCTGGTGGGCCCAGGAGGAGGGCCCGAAGCGGGGAACGGCGCAGAGCGAACATGTCCCACGTGTGATTTCCCCCTCGCTCGCCACCGTGAAACGGCCGGTTGCGGGATGCTGGCGATAACGTTCGTTCACCTCCCCGGCAATCAAGCGCGGGGGTCGCATGTGGAGGCAGTGATGGGTGTGACCGGTCCGATCCGCGTGGTGGTCGCCAAGCCGGGTCTCGACGGCCACGATCGCGGGGCCAAGGTGATCGCGCGGGCACTGCGCGATGCCGGTATGGAGGTCATCTACACCGGTCTCCACCAGACGCCCGAGCAGATCGTCGACACCGCGATCCAGGAGGACGCCGACGCGATCGGTCTCTCCATCCTCTCGGGCGCGCACAACACGCTCTTCGTGAAGGTCCTGGAGCTGCTGAAGGACCGTGACGCGGAGGACATCAAGGTCTTCGGCGGCGGCATCATCCCGGACGCGGACATCGCGCCGCTGAAGGAGAAGGGCGTGGCGGAGATCTTCACGCCGGGCGCGACGACCGCGTCCATCGTCGACTGGGTGAACGCGAACGTCCGCGTGGCGGCCTGACCGCTTCTCGCACCCGCTTGCCAGGGCCCTCCCTTCGGGGAGGGCCCTTCGGCATATCGGCCTGTCGCTGTCAGCTGTTGGCCGTCGGCCGTCAGCCGTCGGTGCCGGGCTCGGTGAGCTCGGCGCGCATCGCCGCGCGGAGCCGGAGCGTGGAGACCAGGCGCTGGAAGGCCTCGGACCAGTAGCCGCCCGCGCCGGGGGCGGTGTCCTCCTCCTCTTCGGGAAGGGCCGTCAGGGAGTCCAGCTGCCGCGCCGCCTCCGGGGCGAGGCAACGCTCCGCGAGGCCCATCACCCCGCTGAAGCTCCACGGGTAACTGCCCGCGTCCCGCGCGATGTCGAGCGCGTCGATCACCGCGGCGCCCAGCGGCTCGGCCCACGGCACGGCGCAGACGCCGAGCAGCTGGAACGCCTCCGACAGGCCGTGCGCGGCGACGAAGGCGGCGACCCAGCGCGCCCGTTCGTCCGCCGGGAGCGTCGCCAGGAGCTGTGCCCGCTCGGCCAGGGACGAGGTTCCGGGGCCCGTCGCGGGCGGGATCGCGGGGGCGCCGAGCAGCGCGCGCGACCAGGACGCGTCCCGCTGCCGTACGGCCGCCCGGCACCAGGCGGCGTGCAGTTCGCCCTGCCAGTCGTCGGCGACGGGCAGCGCCACGATCTCCTCCGGGGTCCGGCCGCCGAACCGGGCGGGCCAGCAGGAGAGGGGCGCCGCCTCGACGAGCTGGCCCAGCCACCAGGAACGCTCGCCCCGCCCCGCCGGCGGGGTCGCCACGACACCGTCCCCCTGCATCGCCGTGTCGCACTCGTGCGGGGCCTCGACGGAGATCGTGGGCGACTCCGCCGTCCGGTCGAGGCCGACGCAGGTGGCGGCCCGGCCGGCCATCCGGCCCGCGAACGCCGAGGCGGGCAGGGCGGAGAGCAGCTCGGCGGCGGTGGCGCGGACGTTGCGACTGCGGTCGGCGAGGGCCGCCTCCAGGAACTCCTCGTCCGCGTCGGAGAGTCCGGCCCGCAGCGAGTCCAGGAACATCAGCCGGTCCTCCGCCCGCTCCGCGGACCAGGTGGACGCGAGGAGGGCGAGCCCGGCCGCCGGGTCCTCGGTCCGTACGGCCGCGAGCAGCGCGACCCGCTCGGCGAACAGGCCCTCGTCCCACAACACCCTGATGCCCTCGGTGTCCCCGGGGGCCGGCAGGCGGCGGGCCGCGCCCGTGCCCCGTAGCGCGAACCGCCACTCGGGGTTGAGGCCGGCCAGCCACAGGCCGCGCGGTCCGGCGAGCCGGAGGGCCTGGGGCCGCAGATCGGTGCGGGCCCTGGCCGCGTCGAGAAGGGCGGGCAGGGTGGCCGGCGGCGCCTTGTATCCGCGCTCGTTGGCGAGGGTCAGCCACTGGGGCAGCAGTTCGGCGAGGTCGGGAGCGGCCCCGCGCCTCCCGGCGGCGGGCGACGGCGCGGCCCGCCCGGCGAGGAGCTGGTCGAGCCGCCGCCGGGCCGCCTCGGGCAGCGGCCGGCGCGGGTCCTCCGGTGCGGGGTCGAGCGGGGGCGCGGCGGGCCCGGGGCGAAGCCCCGCCCTGCGTCGTACGGTGTGCAGCGCGGCGGTGTCGAGCAGCGCGCCCGCCATGGCCGCGCCCGCCGTGCCCGATCCGGGCGTGCCTGAGCCCGCCGTGCCCGCGCCCGGCGTGCCCGCCGTGCCTGAGCCCGGCGCTCCGGTGAGGACCGTGGGCGGCCGTCGGTCCGTGCCGAGCAGCGCGGAGGTGACGAGCTCCTCCCAGACGCGAGCGCCGTCGTCACCGTCACCGTCGGACCCCGCGGCGTACGGGACGGGTGAGGCCGGTGTGGTCGCGCGCGTGTTCATCGGGGTCCTCCGTGTGGTCCGGGGAGGTGGTGGGCCGTCATATGAGGGGGACCGTCTCGGCCGGGGCCTCCGGTGACCAGGCGGCGAGCGGGGTGAATCCCCGGTGGCCGCACTCCCCGAAGACGGTCAAGGGGGCGCCGCCGGAGAGGGCGACGAGGCGCCAGAGTCCGGGCCGGTTCTGCGCGGCGGGCGTCAGCGGCAGGGCCTCGCGGCCGTCCGCGTCGGCGAGCTGCCAGCCGTACTCCGCCCGCGCCGGGACGACCTGGCGCAGCGTCACGGGCCAGGAGTCCAGCCACGGGTCCTCGTGCAGTGCCCGTCCGTACGCGCCGAGGGCCTCGCCCACCGGTCCGCCCGGGGGCGGGGTGACGGGGGCGCCGACCGGGACGAAGTGCTCGCCCGGCTCCGCGCGCAGCCGCCCGGCGCCCGCGTGCGGGGTCAGCTCGCCGTCGAGGAGCGCGCCCACGGGAAGCGCCAGGCCGGGGGCCCGGCCGGCCGCGCCGAAGGAGAGGAGGAGCGCCGTCCGTCCGGTCGAGGTGCCGTAGAGCCAGACGCGCCGGGTGGTCAGCCGGGCGTCGGCCGTGTCGTACTGCGCGAGGACGAGCCAGTGGTCGCGCACCGGGACGCCGTCGGCCGGGGCGGTGAGGCCGACCCGGGTCCGCACGGTCGTGGCGAAGTCGGCGGGGAGCCGGTCGGCGGCGAGCCAGGCCCGGTCGAGGAGGTGGGTCAGCGCGCACTCCTCCAGGAGCCGCACGGGCCAGCCGGGGCCCGAGCCCGGTATCGCGCCCAGCTCCCGGACCCGGCCCGCGAGCCCGGGCGCCTGGGCGTCGACCATGCGGGCCGCGGTCTCCTCCCACAGTCCGTACCCGGCCTGCTCGGCCGTGGCCAGGCCGCCGCGCAGCAGATCGGCGAGCCGCTGCTCCAACTCCTGCGCGCCCGCGGTGATCCGCGCCGCCCTGCGCTCGGCCCTGCGGCGCGCCGCCTCGGGATCCGCCGTGGTCCCGGCGGCGCCGGCCCCGGCCGGCCGGGGCGCGCTCGCGGCACGCTCCCGGCGCTTCGCGAGCCACGGTCCCGCCCACTCCGGCGGGGTGCCCTCCGCCACCGCCGCCGCGTCGGACGCCTGGAGCAGCAGCAGTCCCAGGGCGTGCTTGCAGGGGAGCTTCCGGCTGGGGCAACCGCACAGGTACGCGGGCTCCGTGAGGTCGACGGCCGTCTCGTACGACCGGCCGCCGCTGCCCCCGCACAGGCCCCAGACGGCCCCTTCGCCCCGGCCCGTGCCCGACCACGACCCGGCCGTGCCCAGACTGCTCCCCGCTCTGCGTGAGGCGTCGTCAGGAGCCAGTGCCAGCACCTGATCAGCCGTCCAGCGCACCCCCATGGCATTCATGTCACCGACCGTAGACGCCGCCACTGACAACGCCCCTGGCCTCGGAAAAGGGATTTGACTTTACTCTTTCTTTACGATTCTCTGCGCGTACCGAAGATCAGCACCACATGTCCAGGGGGACCCCCTCATGAAGCGCACCGTCCGTACCGCCGCCTCGGCCCTCGCCGTCGCCGGGCTCGCCCTCGGCCTCGGGGCCTGCTCGGAGGCCGCGGAGAAGGCCGTCGACCAGGTCGACAAGGCCGTCACCGAGGCCTACGAGGTCACGTACGAGGTCAGCGGCAAGAGCATCGAGTCCATCGACTTCCACGCCGGCGACGGCAGCGCCGTGGCGCCGAAGGTCGAGTCGGAGAAGAAGCCCACCACGCCGTGGAAGAAGACGGTGAAGCTGCACGGCATCATGCCGCCGGCCGTCATGCCGATCTCGCTCGACCCCGCGAGCCTCACCTGCAAGGTCGTCTACCAGGGCAAGGTCATCAAGGAGTCCAAGGGCGAGCAGGCGATGGCGGGCGGCTGCGTCGCCGTCTCCCCGATCGTGGGCTGACCCACCCTCGGCCCACCACCGACCCACCCTCGGAACACCACTGACACACTCTCGGCCCGTCCTCGACCCGCCCTCCTCGCAGGGCCGTTGACCAGCGGTGACGGCCGATTGTCAGTGGGATGGTGCACCGTGGATCGCACAACAGGTCGATCGATCTGGAGGGGGATCCATGACCGTGCCCGAAACTGTCGCGCAGCCCGGTTACGGTGTCGAGACGGACACCGGACCGGGCCTGCCCGAGGCCACAGCGGAAGCCCTGAGGCCGCACGCAGAGCACGCCTTCGCCGACGAACTCACCGCACTCGCCGCCGCCGACGACCGGCCGCGGCCCGCCCGCTGGCACCTCTCGCCCTGGGCCGTCGCCACCTATCTCCTCGGCGGCACGCTCCCCGACGGGACGGTGATCACACCCAAGTACGTCGGACCGCGCCGCATCGTCGAGGTCGCCGTCACCACGCTCGCCACCGACCGGGCGCTCCTGCTGCTCGGCGTGCCCGGCACCGCGAAGACCTGGGTCTCCGAGCACCTCGCCGCCGCCGTCAGCGGTGACTCCACGCTCCTCGTCCAGGGCACCGCGGGCACACCGGAGGAAGCCGTCCGGTACGGCTGGAACTACGCGCGGCTCCTCGCCCACGGCCCCAGCCGCGACGCCCTCGTGCCGAGCCCCGTGATGCGGGCGATGGCGCGGGGCATGACCGCCCGCGTCGAGGAACTCACCCGCATCCCCGCCGACGTGCAGGACACGCTCATCACGATCCTGTCCGAGAAGACCCTGCCGATCCCGGAACTGGGCCAGGAGGTGCAGGCCGTCCCCGGCTTCAACCTCATCGCCACGGCCAACGACCGCGACCGGGGCGTCAACGAACTCTCCAGCGCCCTGCGCCGCCGCTTCAACACCGTGGTGCTGCCGCTGCCCGCGACCCCCGAAGCCGAGGTCGACATCGTGGCCCGGCGCGTCGAACAGATCGGCCGCTCCCTCGCCCTGCCCGCCGTGCCGGCCGGCGCGGACGAGATCCGCCGCGTCGTCACCGTCTTCCGCGAACTGCGCGACGGCGTCACCACCGACGGGCGGACGAAGGTCAAATCCCCCTCGGGGACGCTCTCCACGGCCGAGGCCATCTCCGTCGTCACCGGCGGCCTCGCGCTCGCCGCCCACTTCGGCGACGGCGTCCTGCGCCCCGGGGACATCGCCGCCGGGATCCTCGGCGCCGTCGTCCGCGACCCGGCGGCCGACCGGGTCGTCTGGCAGGAGTACCTGGAGACCGTGGTCAGGGAGAGAGACGGCTGGAAGGACTTCTACCGCGCCTGCCGCGAGGTGAGCGCATGACGCCCACCACCACGGCCCCGGGCCCCGGACCCGGCCGTGGCGCGATCAGGGCCGGCGCCGGCGGGCGGCGCGGGCGGCCCCTGCTGCTCGGCGTGCGGCACCACGGACCCGGCTCGGCGCGCGCCGTACGGGCCGCCCTGGAGGCGGAGAAGCCCGCCGTCGTGCTCGTCGAAGGCCCCGCCGAGGCCGACGCGCTCGTCGCCCTCGCCGGGGACGAGGCCATGCGGCCCCCCGTCGCCCTGCTCGCCCACGCCGTGGACGACCCCGGGCGGGCCGCGTTCTGGCCGATGGCCGAGTTCTCACCCGAGTGGGTCGCGATCCGCTGGGCCCTCGACCGGGGCGCCGCCGTCCGCTTCGTCGACCTGCCCGCCGCCCACACCCTCGCCGCCGCCGACCCCACCTGGGCCGACGGCGAGGGGGCCGACGGGGGCACGGACGCCGACGCCGCCGGGCACCGGATCGACCCCCTCGCCGAACTCGCCAGGATCGCCGGGATCGCCGGGACAGCCGGCCACGACAGCGCCGAGCAGTGGTGGGAGGACGTCGTCGAACTGCGCGGCGACGACGACCCCGTCGCACCCTTCGAGGCCCTCGCCGAGGCCATGGGCGCCCTGCGCGAGGCGTACGGACACGGCGGCCACCCCCACGACCTCGTCCGCGAGGCGTACATGCGGCTCCAGCTGCGCGCCGCCCACAAGGAGTTCGGCGACGAGGTCGCCGTCGTCTGCGGAGCCTGGCACGTCCCCGCCCTCACCCGGAAGACCACCGTCGCCGCCGACCGCGCCCTCCTCAAGGGCCTGCCCAAGGTGAAGACCGAGCTCACCTGGGTCCCCTGGACCCACCGCAGGCTCGCCCGGCGCTCCGGCTACGGCGCGGGCATCGAGGCCCCCGGCTGGTACGGCCACCTCTTCACCGCCCCCGACCGGCCCGTCGAACGCTGGATGACCAAGGTCGCCGGACTCCTCAGGGCGGAGGACCACCTCGTCTCCACCGCCCACGTCATCGAGGCCGTCCGCCTCGCCGAGACCCTCGCCGCCCTGCGCGGCCGCCCGCACCCGGGACTCGACGAGACGACGGACGCCGTCCGCGCCGTCCTGTGCGAGGGCTCCGACGTGCCGCTCGACCTCGTCCGCGACCGCCTCGTCGTCGGCGACGTCCTCGGCGAGGTCCCGGCCGGCGCGCCCGCCGTACCCCTCCAGCGCGACCTGAGCCGCCTCCAGCGCTCCCTGCGCCTCAAACCCGAGGCGCAACAGCGCGAGCTCGACCTCGACCTCCGCAAGGAGACCGACGCCGCCCGCAGCCGGCTGCTGCACCGGCTGCGACTCCTCGGCGTCGACTGGGGCACCCCGGCCGCCGGACGGGCCGGCACCGGCACCTTCCGGGAGACCTGGCGGCTGCGCTGGGAGCCCGAACTGCACGTCCATGTCGCCGAGGCCGGAGTCTGGGGCACCACCGTCGAGGCCGCCGCCATCGCCAAGGCCGAGTCCCGGGCCCTGGCCGCGACCGCCCTCGCCGACATCACCGCCCTCGCCGAACAGTGCCTCCTCGCCGGACTCGCCGACGCCCTGCCCGTGGTGATGCGGGCCCTCGCCGACCGGGCCGCGCTCGACACCGACGTCACCCACCTCGCCCAGGCCCTCCCCGCCCTGGCCCGCTCCCTGCGCTACGGCGACGTCCGCGGCACCGACACGGCCGCTCTCGCCGAGGTCGCCGCCGGGCTCGCCGAGCGGATCTGCGTCGGCCTGCCGCCCGCCTGCGCCGGACTCGACGCCGACGCCGCCACCGCCATGCGCGACCGGATCGACGAGGTCCACCAGGCCCTCGTCCTGCTGCCCGACACGGCGCGGCCGGCCGACCGCTGGGCGGGCGTCCTGCACCGGCTCGCCGGACGCGACCGCGTGCCCGGCGTCCTGCGCGGCCGGGCCGCCCGCCTCCTCCTCGACGAGGGACGGCTCACCGAGGACGAGGCCGCACCGCTCATGAGCCGCGCCCTCTCGCCCGGCGCCCCGCCACAGGACGCCGCCGCCTGGATCGAGGGATTCGTCGGCGGGGCGTCCGGCGGCGGACTGCTCCTCGTCCACGACGAGCGCCTGCTCGGCCTGGTCGACACCTGGCTCACGTCCGTACCGCCCGCGGCCTTCACCGACGTCCTGCCGCTGCTGCGCCGCACCTTCTCCGGATACGAGCCGGGTGTCCGCCGCACCCTCGGCGAGCTCGTCGCGCGCGGCCCGAAGCCCGACGGCCCGGGCCGCGCGACGCCCGGCGGCGTACCCGGCTTCGCCGCCGCACTCGACCGGGAACGGGCGGACGGCGTCCTGCCCCTCCTCCACCTCATCCTCGGAATCCCCGGAACGGAGACCGCCGCATGAGCACGAGCACGAGCACGAGCACGAGCACCGGACTCACGGCGGCGGACCCGGACGACGAGCGGCTCCGCCGCTGGCGGCTGGTCCTGGGCGGCGGGGACGCCGACGGCACCGGCCGCGCGCTCACCGGCACCGACGCCGCCATGGACGGCGCCCTCACCGCGCTCTACGGCCGCGAGAGCAGGCCCGACACCAGGGGAAGGGACCGCTCGGGCGGGCTCGGCGCCTCCGCGCCCTCCGTCGCCCGCTGGCTCGGCGACATCCGGACGTACTTCCCCACCTCCGTCGTCCAGGTCATGCAGCGCGACGCGATCGACCGCCTCGGCCTCGCCACGCTCCTCCTGGAGCCGGAGATGCTGGAGGCCGTCGAGGCCGACGTCCACCTCGTCGGCACCCTGCTCTCCCTCGACAAGGCGATGCCGGAGACCACCAGGGAGACCGCCCGGGCCGTCGTACGGAAGGTCGTCGACGACCTGGAGAAGCGCCTCGCGACCCGCACCCGCGCCACGCTCACCGGCGCCCTCGACCGCTCGGCCCGGATCAGCCGCCCCCGGCACCGGGACATCGACTGGGACCGCACGATCCGCGCCAACCTCAAGAACTACCTGCCCGAGCACCGCACCGTCGTCCCGGAGCGGCTCGTCGGCCACGGGCGCTCCTCCCGGGCGGTACGGAAGGAGGTCGTCCTCTGCATCGACCAGTCCGGCTCCATGGCGGCCTCCGTCGTCTACGCGGCGGTCTTCGGCGCGGTGCTCGCCTCCATGCGGTCGATCGCCACCCGCCTCGTCGTCTTCGACACGGCCGTCGTCGACCTGACCGACCGGCTCGACGACCCGGTCGACGTCCTCTTCGGCACCCGGCTCGGAGGCGGCACCGACATCAACCGCGCCCTCGCCCACTGCCAGACGAAGATCGGCCGCCCCGCCGACACCGTGGTCGTCCTCATCAGCGATCTGTACGAGGGGGGCATCCGCGACGAGATGCTGAAGCGGGTCGCGGCGATGAAGGCCTCCGGCGTCCAGTTCGTCGCGCTGCTCGCCCTCTCCGACGAGGGCGCCCCCGCCTACGACCGCGACCACGCGGCGGCGCTCGCCGCGCTCGGCGTCCCCGCCTTCGCCTGCACCCCCGACCTGTTCCCCGAGATCATGGCCGCCGCCCTGGAGACGCGCCCGCTGCCGATACCGACCGCCTGACCGGGTGGTGCGGGCCTGCCCGCCGAGTGCGCGGCCGGCCTGCCCGCCAGGTGCGGCGCCGACTCGTCCGCCAGGTACGGAATCCGCAGCCCCAGGACCACCCGCACGGGTGCTCCGGGGGTGACTGAGGCTCATATCACACCACCCTCCGGGAGGCCCTCACTTCGCTCCCTGGCGCGTCGTGAGGGACCGGGAGCCCAGTCCCCGCCTGCTGCGAAGGGCAGGCACCTCCACTCCGCAACCCCTACGGACCGCCCCGTGCCCCCTACATTCTGTGACCCGTATCACCGCTCCGTTGTGACCTGCGATTTAGGGACCTACGTCCCTCGGGGATAACCTGCGAGACGGACATGCCGCGTCTTCACGGTCACCGTGTACGCCTCCCTTGTGACAGCGCAGTCACGTTGCCCTTCGCGGCACGCCCACGCAGACAACGAACCGCGATCATCAGAAAAGGGACGGACGCGCGTGGACCTGTTCGAGTACCAGGCGAGGGACCTCTTCGCCAAGCACGGTGTACCGGTGCTGGCCGGTGAAGTCATCGACACGCCTGAGGCGGCGCGCGAGGCCACCGAGCGTCTTGGCGGCAAGTCGGTCGTCAAGGCGCAGGTAAAGGTCGGTGGCCGAGGCAAGGCCGGCGGCGTCAAGCTGGCGGCCACGGCCGACGAGGCCGTCGCCCGTGCGACCGACATCCTCGGCATGGACATCAAGGGCCACACGGTCCACAAGGTGATGATCGCCGAGCTGTCCCCGGAGATCGAGGCGGAGTACTACGTCTCGTACCTCCTCGACCGCACCAACCGCACCTTCCTCGCCATGGCGTCGGTGCAGGGCGGCATGGACATCGAGGAGGTCGCGGAGAAGACCCCCGAGGCCCTCGCGAAGGTCCCGGTCAACGCCGTCGAGGGCGTGAGCATCGAGAAGGCCCGCGAGATCGTGGCCCTGGCGAAGTTCCCGGCCGACGTGGCCGAGGGTGTCGCCGAGGCCATGGTGACCCTGTGGGACACCTTCGTCGCCGAGGACGCGCTCCTCGTCGAGGTCAACCCGCTCGTGAAGACCAAGGACGGCCGCATCCTGGCCCTGGACGGCAAGGTGTCTCTCGACGAGAACGCCGAGTTCCGCCAGCCCGACCACGAGGCGCTCGAGGACAAGGCCGCAGCCAACCCGCTCGAGGCTGCCGCCAAGGCCAAGAACCTCAACTACGTCAAGCTGGACGGCGAGGTCGGCATCATCGGCAACGGCGCCGGCCTGGTCATGTCGACCCTGGACGTCGTCGCGTACGCCGGTGAGAACCACGGCGGCGTGAAGCCGGCCAACTTCCTCGACATCGGTGGCGGCGCCTCCGCCGAGGTCATGGCGAACGGCCTGGAGATCATCCTGGGCGACCCGGACGTCAAGTCCGTGTTCGTCAACGTCTTCGGTGGCATCACCGCCTGTGACGAGGTCGCCAACGGCATCGTCCAGGCTCTGGAGCTCCTCGCCTCGAAGGGCGAAGAGGTCACCAAGCCGCTCGTCGTGCGCCTCGACGGCAACAACGCGGAGCTGGGTCGCAAGATCCTGTCGGACGCGAACCACCCGCTCGTGCAGCGTGTGGACACCATGGACGGCGCGGCCGACAAGGCCGCCGAGCTCGCGGCTGCGAAGTAAGGGACGAGGTCAGAACACCATGGCTATCTTCCTGACCAAGGACAGCAAGGTCATCGTCCAGGGCATGACCGGTGCCACGGGCATGAAGCACACCAAGCTCATGCTGGCTGACGGCACCAACATCGTCGGTGGCGTGAACCCGCGCAAGGCCGGCACGACCGTCGACTTCGACGGCACCGAGGTCCCGGTCTTCGGCTCCGTCGCCGAGGCGATGAAGGAGACGGGCGCCGACGTGTCCGTCCTCTTCGTCCCGCCGGCCTTCGCCAAGGCCGCCGTGGTCGAGGCGATCGACGCCGAGATCCCGCTGGCCGTCGTGATCACCGAGGGCATCGCCGTCCACGACTCCGCCGCCTTCTGGGCGTACGCGCAGTCGAAGGGCAACAAGACCCGGATCATCGGCCCGAACTGCCCCGGTCTCATCACCCCGGGCCAGTCCAACGCCGGCATCATCCCGGGCGACATCACGAAGCCGGGCCGCATCGGCCTGGTCTCGAAGTCCGGCACGCTGACGTACCAGATGATGTACGAGCTCCGTGACATCGGCTTCACGTCCGCCGTCGGCATCGGTGGCGACCCGGTCATCGGCACCACGCACATCGACGCCCTCGCGGCGTTCGAGGCGGACCCCGACACCGAGCTGATCGTCATGATCGGTGAGATCGGCGGCGACGCCGAGGAGCGTGCGGCCGACTTCATCAAGGCCAACGTCACCAAGCCGGTCGTCGGCTACGTCGCGGGCTTCACCGCGCCCGAGGGCAAGACCATGGGCCACGCCGGCGCCATCGTCTCCGGCTCCTCCGGCACGGCCCAGGCGAAGAAGGAGGCCCTTGAGGCCGCGGGCGTCAAGGTCGGCAAGACGCCGACCGAGACGGCCAAGCTGGCGCGCGCGATCCTCGCGGGCTGACACCGGCAGCAGGAGCACCAGCAGTACGCGAGTGGGCCCCGCCCCTCCCGGGAAACCGGGCGGGGGCGGGGCCCACTCGCGTACACGGCCTCATCGGCCGACGTGGCCTTCTCGGCCTTCGCGGCTTACGCGGCCTACTCGGCCGACGGGGTCAGCCGCTCCGGTCCCGGGTTCGGCTGGGACCGGAGACTGTCGCGGAGCTCGACGTCCTCGGGGCCGAGCTTCTGCGGGCCGCCGCGCACCGGCACCCCGTTGACGGTCTCGCCGGGGACCTCGACGGGCAGGTAGCTCGTCGGTGCGGTCACCGCCGTGAAGGCCGTCACGCAGATCAGGGCCGCCGTCACCCCGAGGACCGTCCGGGTCCAGGTGCGGGTCCGCCGCTCGCTGCCCGTCCGGACCGTGCGGGCCGCCGGGAGGGTCGCCGTCGGCGCCTCGGAGACCAGCGCGTGCAGCCGTCGGTGCAGGACCTCCGGCTCGGCGAGCTCGGGGATCCGCTGCCCGATGACCGTACGGGCGTGCAGCAGCCGGTTGGCGGCGGCGGGGGTGCTCGCCTCCGTCTCGGCGGCCGTGTCCGGCAGGTCCAGGCCGAGCCCGTCGTAGAGGAGGACGGTACGGCGGTACGGCGGCGGCAGTTCCAGCAGCGCGGCGAGCAGCGCCCGCCGGTTGGCCTCGGTCGGCGGGGAGTCGGGGTGCTTGTGGGCGCGCCGCAGCCGGTGCCAGGGGGAGAGGGCGTACTCGTACGCCGCCGCCCGCACCCAGCCCACCGGGTCCGCGTCGACGGCGACCTCGGGCCAGTGCTCCCAGGCGTGGTGGAAGGCGTACTCGACGGACTCGCGGGAGAGCCGGCGGCGCCCCGTGAGCAGATAGGTCTGGTGGACGAGGCCGGGCGCGGCGTACGCGTACAGCGCGTCGAAGGCCTCCGCGGGGGTGAGGCCGGGCGCGGCGGGCGGCCGCAGGGGCTCCGGCGCCGGAGTGCCTGACTCCGCACCGGCCGGTTTCAGGCGCTCCTGCGGCTTCGGGGCACCTTTGCGGGCCGGTCCGGGCGGAACGGCCCGTACGGGTGACGGGGCCTTCGGCGGCTTGGCCGCCCGCTTGGCGGCGGCCTTGGGCCGGACGTTGGCGGGCTCGCCGGCCATGGACGTGGCGGGCGGGGGCGCGGGTGTGGACGCGGCTGTGGGTGTGGGGGCGGGCTCTGCCTTTGCGGACACCTCCGCATCAGTGGCATCAGAGGCACCAGAGGCACCAGGGGCACTAGAGGCACCAGAGGCATCAGAGGCATCAGAGGCATCAGAGGCATCAGAGGCACCAAAGGCGCCGGAAGCGAGAGCGGCGCGGGTCTCCTCGGCCGCCTCGCCCGCGCCGAGCAGTTTCGCGTACGCCTCGCGCTTGCGGCCCCGTGGCGCCGAGCGCCCGGTCTCCCAGGCCTTGACGGTGGCCTTCGTGACGCCCATGGCCTCGGCGACCTGCTCCTCGCTCAGCGCGAGGGCCTCACGCAACCTGCGCCGCTCCTTCGGTGTCGGCAGGGTGACGGAGGATGCGGAATCCGTGGTGCTCCGGCTCATCGGCGTCGACCTCCCGCAGAGCTGCTATGGGCGGAAAAGTACATAAACGTATCTTGAGCGACACAGCGGAGGTTTGCCTGTTACGCGGCTTAAGCGCGTGTCGTTGGCAGCATGGCCCCGTGACCCATTTGACCGAGCACTCCCTGGTCCAGGGCGGCCGTTCCGCCGCCCTGGCCACCGCCTGCGTCCGCGGCGGGGTCGCCGCCGGGCTCGGTCTCGGCGCCCTCGCCGTCCTGGTGACCGCGGCCTGGATCAGCTCCCCGTACCCCGACAGCGGCCCCGGCGGCGCCCTGCACGTCGCCGCCGGGATCTGGCTCCTCGCGCACGGCGTGGACCTGGTCCGTACGGGCACGCTGTCCGGCCTGCCCGCGCCCCTCGGCATCGTGCCGATGCTCCTCGCCGCCCTTCCCGTCTGGCTCGTCCACCGGGCCGCCCGCGACACCCTCGACCCGGGGGACGGCAACGACCGGCCGCGCCCCTCACCGGGCGGGACGGTGGCCGCGGTGGCCGGGGGATACCTGCTGGTCGCGGCGGTCGTGGTGGTCTACAGCGAGAGCGGCCCGCTGCCCGCCGAACTGATCACCGCCGGGCTCTGGCTGCCCGCCGTCGTCCTCGGCGCGGCGGGGGCGGGCGTCTGGACGGCGCTCGGCCGCCCGCTGCCCGGTCAGCGGCAGGCGGCGGCCGCCCTGCGCGCGACGGGGCTCGGGCTCGTGACGCTGTGCGGCGGCGGCGCGGTGCTCGCCGCGGTCTCGCTGGCCTGGCACGCGGGCGAGGCGCAGGCGGCCTTCACGGGCCTCGCGGGGGAGTGGTCGGGGCGGGCGGCGGTCCTGCTCCTCGTCCTGGCGCTGCTGCCGAACGCGGCCGTGTGGGGAGCGGCGTACGGGCTCGGTCCCGGCTTCACCCTCGGTACGGGCGCGCTGGCGACCCCGCTGGGCCTCGCCGGCGACCCGGCCGTGCCGTCGTTCCCGCTCCTGGCCGCGCTGCCCGCCGAGGGGAGCGGTACGTGGACGCACTGGGCGGCAGCCGCGGTCCCGCTGACGGCGACCCTGGTGCAGGGGTGGCGCGTGGGACGCACGGCGCGGGGCTGGCCGGCCCGGGACGCGGTCCTGACGGCGCTTGCGGCCGCCTGGGGGTGCGGGGCGGCCGTGGCGGTCCTCGCGGCCGCGGCGGGCGGCCCGCTGGGCTCCGGGCGGCTGTCCGCCTTCGGCCCGGTGTGGTGGCAGGCGGGCGCGGCGACGGTGCTGTGGGGCGCCTGCGTCGGGGTTCCGGTGGCCTTGGCGGTACGGGCCTGGGGCCGGCGGGCGCTCCGCCCGAAGCCCCTGCCGCTGCCCGTCCCGGCTTCCGTCCCGGCTTCCGTGCCGGCTCCCGTGCCGGCTCAGGCACCGGAGACCACGACGGCGGGCGCGACGGCGGGATTCGGGGAGCCGTTCGACCTGGAGGCGCAGCCCGAAGCGATGCCCGACGCGCTGCCGGACGCGACACCGGACCCCGCTCCGGGCGGCCGGGCGGCGAAGGCCGCCGGGACCGATCCCGGCACCCCGGCCGCCACCCCGGCCGCCACCCCGGCCGCCACGACGGCCCCGGCCCCGGCCTCCGCCCCGGCCCTCGACCTGGACGACGACCCGGGCTACGAGCCGTACGACTACCTCCCGGCGGCGTGGGAGCCGTCCCCGCCGCCGCCGGACCCCACCAAGCCCTGAGAGGGGACTACTCCCGCACTCCGAAGCCCGCGCGCAGCGGCTTCGGCAGGAGGTCGTTGCAGGCGAGCTGGCCCGCGTGGGTCAGGGCGTCGTCGCGGCACTCGTAGAAGTCCCGGTAGACGAGCTGCATGGTGAAGCCGACCGCGACGATCATCAGGGCCACGCTCGCCGCCACCAGACCGCTGATCGCGGCCGTCCGCATCGAGCGGACGGGCGCGGCGGCGGGGACCGGCGCGGAGCCGGGCGCGACGGGCGGGACGGCGGACGCGTCCGCCGCAGGCGAGGCCGGCGAGGTCGGCGACGTCACGCCGTCGACGGCGGACACCGCCGCCTTCGGCTTCGTCCGGAGGGAGCTGATGGCCCAGTAGAGCCCGAGGGCGCCGAGCAGCAGCGCCAGCTCCGGGATCTCGAAGATCGCGAAGAAGAAGGCCCACATGCCCGCGAGGATCGCGTAACGCGCCCGGCGCTGCGCGGGGTCCGTCGGATCCCACCGCAGCCCCTTCTCGCGCCCGGGTCCGCCCTGCCCGGGCCCGCCCTCCGGGCCTCCCCGGCGCTCGGGACCCCCGCCGAACCCGTCCGACGAACGGCCCGGCTGGCGCGGGCTCCAGCGGCCGTCGGACGCCCCGGACGACCCGGAAGGCCCGGTCGGACCGCCCGGCTCCGATCCCGAACCGTCCGGCGACCCCGAGGAGCCGGACGCGTCGTCGCCCGAGCCCTCCGGTCGCCGGGGCTGCCACGGCTGATCCGGCCGGCCCTCGGGCGGCGGCGCGAACGGGTTGTTGTCGTTCGTGGACTGGCGCTCCGGCATGTGCTGGACGTCTTCCCTCTGTCGTCGCGACCGCGGCCGCACCCGCGGTCTCCGCTGCTGTCTCTTCTGCGTGCCGTGTTCGGCGTCTTGTTCGGCTTCGTCTTCGGTGCCGTGTCGGTGTCGGACCCTGACGCTACCGCCCTGCTCCGCCCCCGTCCCGTGGGGGCCGTCCGGTGTGCCGGTATCGTTGCTGACGGTCGAGCCATTCGTAGGGTTCCCCGTATCGAGCGACACGATTCGTTCGTACGACCGCACAAACACCACGGAAAGAGTGACCCAGTGGCTGCCGCCCGCCTCGTCGTCCTGGTCTCCGGTTCCGGTACCAATCTGCAGGCCCTCCTCGACGCCATCGCCGCCGACCCCGAGGGGTACGGGGCCGAGGTCGTCGCCGTCGGCGCGGACCGTGACGGCATCGTCGGCCTGGAACGCGCCGAGCGCGCCGGGCTGCCCACCTACGTCTGCCGCGTCAAGGACCACGCCACCCGCGAGGAGTGGGACCGCGCCCTGACCGAGGCGACCGCCGCCCACGAGCCGGACCTCGTCGTCTCGGCCGGGTTCATGAAGATCGTCGGCAAGGAGTTCCTCGCCCGCTTCGGCGGCCGGGTCGTCAACACCCACCCGGCGCTGCTGCCCAGTTTTCCCGGTGCCCATGGGGTGCGTGACGCCCTCGCCTACGGGGCGAAGGTCACCGGGTGCACCGTCCACTTCGTCGACGACGGTGTCGACACCGGCCCGATCATCGCCCAGGGCGTCGTCGAGGTCCGGGACGAGGACGATGAAACCGCGCTCCATGAGCGCATCAAGGAAGTCGAGCGCTCGCTGCTCGTCGAGGTCGTGGGGCGTCTGGCCCGGCACGGCTACCGCATTGAGGGACGAAAGGTAACAATCCCGTGACCGCCGAAGGTACGACGCGCCCCATCCGCCGCGCACTCGTCAGCGTCTACGACAAGACCGGCCTTGAGAAGCTGGCCCGTGGCCTGCACGAGGCGGGTGTCTCCCTCGTCTCCACCGGCTCCACCGCCGCGAAGATCGCCGCCGCCGGCATCCCGGTCACCAAGGTCGAGGAGCTCACCGGCTTCCCCGAGTGCCTGGACGGCCGCGTCAAGACGCTGCACCCGCGCGTGCACGCCGGCATCCTCGCCGACCTGCGCCTGGAGGACCACCGCAACCAGCTCGCCGAGCTGGGCGTCGAGCCCTTCGACCTGGTCGTCGTGAACCTGTACCCGTTCCGCGAGACCGTCGCCTCCGGCGCCACCCCCGACGAGTGCGTCGAGCAGATCGACATCGGCGGCCCGTCGATGGTCCGCGCCGCCGCCAAGAACCACCCGTCGGTCCTGGTCGTCACCGACCCGGGCGCGTACGACGCGGTCCTCCTCGCGGTCAAGGAGGGCGGGTCCACGCTGGGCCTGCGCAAGCGGTTCGCCGCCCAGGCCTTCCAGCACACCGCCGCGTACGACGTGGCCGTGGCGTCCTGGTTCGCCGCGGACTACGCCGCCGCCGACGAGTCGGGCTTCCCCGACTTCCTCGGCCACACGTACGAGCGCTCCAACGTGCTGCGCTACGGCGAGAACCCGCACCAGGGCGCCGCGCTCTACGTCGACGGCACGGGCGGCCTCGCCGAGGCCGAGCAGCTGCACGGCAAGGAGATGTCGTACAACAACTTCACGGACACCGACGCCGCGCGCCGGGCCGCGTACGACCACTCCGAGCCCTGCGTCGCGATCATCAAGCACGCCAACCCGTGCGGCATCGCGATCGGCGCCGACGTCGCCGAGGCGCACCGCAAGGCGCACGCCTGTGACCCGCTCTCGGCCTTCGGCGGCGTCATCGCCGTCAACCGTCCGGTGTCGGTCGAGATGGCCGAGCAGGTCGCCGAGATCTTCACCGAGGTCATCGTGGCCCCCGGCTACGAGGACGGGGCCGTCGAGGTCCTGGCCAAGAAGAAGAACATCCGCGTGCTCCGCGCCGACGGCGCCCCGGCCAACCCGGTCGAGGTCAAGCCGATCGACGGCGGTGCGCTGCTCCAGGTCACCGACCGTCTCCAGGCCGAGGGCGACGACCCGGCGAACTGGACCCTGGCGACCGGCGAGGCCCTGTCCGCCGAGGAGCTGGCCGAGCTCGCCTTCGCCTGGAAGGCCTGCCGCGCGGTCAAGTCCAACGCGATCCTGCTCTCCAAGGGCGGCGCCTCGGTCGGCGTCGGCATGGGCCAGGTCAACCGCGTCGACTCCGCGAAGCTGGCCGTCGAGCGGGCGGGCGAGGAGCGGGCGGCCGGCGCGTACGCCGCCTCGGACGCCTTCTTCCCCTTCCCCGACGGCCTGGAGATCCTCACGGCCGCCGGCGTGAAGGCGGTCGTGCAGCCCGGCGGCTCGGTCCGTGACGAGCAGGTCGTCGAGGCGGCGAAGAAGGCGGGCGTGACGATGTACTTCACCGGTACGCGTCACTTCTTCCACTGATCCTTCTTCACCGGATCGCTGCGGATCGCTGCTGATCGATGACGGGCGGGCGGCCCGCCGGTACCTGACTGACAGGTACCGGCGGGCCGCCCCACGTTCTACTTGAACCACTTGTTGCAGCCGCCGGACACCCACTTGTGCGAGCTGATGCTGTTGTGGGCCGGCGAGCCGTCGCTCATCCTGTCGTCCCACAGGGTGTCGGCGTACTTCTCGCCCACGGAGAGGCAGCCGTAGCCGTGCGCGGTGTCGTAGGCCGTGTAGTTGGAGAAGCGGACGATGCTGTAGCCGTCCGAGACGCCCTTGTTCATCACGGACTCGGCGTTGTTGGTGTCGCTGCCTTGGAAGGACCCGCTGGAGTCGCCCCAGTCGTAGTCGTCGTCGACGTCCCCGCCGAGCAGCCCTGAACAGTTGGTCAGGTTCCAGGCGTACACGTACCCGGACTTCGCGTTGTCGTTGTAGAAGTCGTCGCACGCCGCGGATGCCTGCGCCGGTGTTCCGACGAGCACGGATCCGGCAGCCAGGCCCAGCACCGCCGCGGCGCTTCCGATGATTCGCTTCATGGTTCCTCCTTCGTCCGCCCGCGGCCTAGGGGGTGTCTTGTCGATCAGGCCGGGCTCGCGGCGTCTGGCACCGCGCCTCGCCGCGTTGTCGTCACTCGCCGACGCTCCGCGTCGACTCCCTCCTCCGCCTTGCGATCCACGGCACCAGACGCCGCTCCCTGATCCGGCCTGATCGACAAGACACCCCCTAGCGCCGCGGGAGCTCATGTGAGGGAGCGGGCGCGGACCAGCGCCTCGTGCTCCCGTCGTGCGTACGCGTCGAGCTCGTCGCCGTACGTGTCGCGCAGCCCGTCCACGTACCGGCGCTCCAGGGCCGTCCCGGTGCGGGCGAAGCCGGAGGAAGAGGCGCACTCGGCCTCGGCCGTCGCGAGCCGCACCTCGGCCGCGAAGTCCCTGTCCTCGGGCCCGCTCGTGGGGAGCGCGCTCCGAGCGGCCGACGGGGTCGCGTACGGGTGGCCCGCCTCGCGCATGCAGGCCGCCCAGGCCGCCTGCGCGCCGGTGAACTCCGGGTCGCGGCTCAGCTCCGGCACGTACAGCGGGGTCAGGTTCGTCGCGATCCTGCTGACGCGGAACCAGGTCCCGGGATCGCCGTACAGCCGCTTCTGGGCGGTCTCCTGGCAGCCGCCGAGCCGGCGGCTGATCGTGCCTCCGCCAGGCGCCTCGACCGAGAGCGTCCGGGACCCGGGGCCGCCCTCCAGGGCCTTGCGGTAGGCGGTGCGGCGCTCGGGCGACAGCCGGTCGACGTACAGCAGGTTCGGGTTCGTCCTCCGGGCTCCGAGGACCTTCGCGCTGATCCGGCTGCCGTACCCGTTCCTCCGCGCCCAGGCCGCGTCCGTCAGCAGATAGCCGACGGTGAAGCTCTCGTCCGGGGTCGGGCGCGGTCCCGCCCAGTACGAGAAGCCCTTGTCCCGCATGCACCGCTCGATCAGGACCTGTTCCGAGTGGCGGAGCAGCGCGCGGTCGGTGTCCGTGACCTCAGAGACGGGGCCGGGGACGGGGCCGGGGCCGGGGCCGGGGACGGAGCCGGTGGCGGGCCGGTCCGTGCAGCCCGTCGCGGTGGCCACGAGGACCAGGACGGCGGCGCAGGCACGAACGAACGTGGACGTCATGGTGCGGAGCCCCCCGGGGTGACCGGGCCGCACCGGGTGGGCGGCCCGGTCACACCTTCGCGGTGCGGCCCGGCTCGGGGTACCTCGTACCTCCTAGGGAAGCCCCAGGAGGTACGCCCTGGAGAAGCCCCGCGGAATCCCTAGGGGCACTCGCCGCCCCAGGTCACGGCCTTGATCGTCCGGCCGCCGGCGGCGAAGTCGCCCCGGCCGTCCGCCCAGCCGTGGTGGAGGCAGGACGTGCCGCCCTCCGTGAAGGAGACGTACACGTGGTCGCCGCCGGCCTCCGGGTGACCGTTGTTGAAGAAGGACCCGCGCAGGCCGCAGGTGCTCGCCGACACGTTCCTGTCGGTCTTGCAGACCGTGCCCCTGCCGCCCGTCTCGGAGTAGAAGCAGACGGAGCCGTTGGGGCAGTTCCACGGCTGGTACGGGGTGCCCTGGGGCTGTGCGCAGTTGCCGCTCGTGACGCCCGGCCACGCGCCCCCGGACCCGCTGTACTCGACCCCGCCGAAGTGGACGGGCCTGCGGTGGGTCTCGTCCGTGAACGTGCCGGAGGCCAGGTAGCGCTGCTCGTAGTGGAGGTGGGCCCAGCCGTTGGCCGCGCCGGACTTGCCGACGCGGCCGATCTGGGCGGCGCCGGTGACCTGGCTGCCGAGCTTCACGTACGCGTCCGGCGCCTCCTGGAGGTGGTAGTACGCCGTGAACCAGCCGTTGCCGTGGCTGATCTGGAGCGTGTTGCCGGAGCCGTTGTTCCAGTAGACGGCCGAGACCGTGCCCGGGGCGGAGGCGTAGACGGGCAGGCCGTCGGAGCCGGGGTTGCCGTCCTTGACGATGTCGAGCGCCGGGTCGTGGTCCCAGGTGTTGAGCTGCCACTTCGTGCCGCAGGCGAACGGCAGCTGGAAGACCGGCTTCCCGGCGGGCGGGGCGGCGGCGGCCCCGGCCGGGGCGGTGGCCCCGGCGGAGGCGAAGGCCGTGCCGGCGCCGGCGGTGCCGGCGGTGCCGGCCGTGGCGGTGCCGAGTCCGAGGGCCAGGCCCAGAGCCGTCAGGAAGGCCAGGAGTGCGGTGCGCAGTCGTGTGGAGGACACGTTCGTGCTCCCTTCTCGCGATCAGGTGGCTCCACCGTCCGGCAGTCCGAAGCTCCGCCCGTACTCGGACATCAGAGGGCCGCGGTCTCCGCGCATCTCGCGGACCAGGTGTGCGAGGCGACCGGCCGGGCCAGGGCGAGGTCGCGGCGCGCGCCCTGCGGAATGCAGCCCAGGCCGTCCTTGAGGTCCTCCGCCGCGAACACGGAGACGTGGACGAGGCCTTTCGGGTCGGCGGCGCCGTTGTTGAACACCGAGCGCGGGGCCCCCTCCCGCGCCCACTCGCAGACCGTGTCGCCGTCGAACCACTCCCTGTCGTCGTTCTCCCAGTCGCACATCTCGCCCCCGCCGCCCTTCTCGGAGAAGAAGCAGACGTAACCGGGTGCGCACCGCTCGTACCCCGCCGCGGTGTTCAGCCCGTCCTGCCGGTCGAGGAAGGCATTCACCCCGAGGCCCACCGCCGTCAGCCCGGCGAGGGAAGCGGCGAGGAGCGGTACGAGCCGCCGTCCGCGGCGCCGGCGGCTCGGCATCCGTCCGGTCGCCGCCTCCCGGGCGCGCCGGAGCACGGACCGTGCGTCGTGGGCGGCGCGGTCCTCGTGGGTGCGGCTCAGGCAGTCGGTGACGATGTCCCGCCATACGGGCGGGAGGTCGGGGGAGAGGCGGAGCTCCTCCTCGCCGCGGGCGTAGCGGAGGGCGGCGTCCCGGCGGGCGGTCGGCGTGCCGCCGGGGAGGGGGGAGGTGCCGGTCAGGACGGTGTGGGCCAGGACGCCGAAGGCCCAGACGTCGGCGCTGGGGCGGATCCGCGTGCCCCGGTCGCCGACCTCCGACCAGAGGAGCTCGGGCGGCGTGTAGTCGGGTGTGGCGAAGCCGGCGGCGTAGGCGTGGGTGCCCTCCAGTTCGCTCGCCGTGCTGAAGTCGCCGAGCCGGACGCTGCCGTCCTTCATCAGCAGGACGTTGCCCGGCTTGAGGTCGCCGTGCACCCAGCCCGCCGCGTGCAGCTGGTGCAGGCCCTCGCAGACCTGGACGAGCAGCTCGGGGCCGGACGGCGGCGGCGCGGCGGTGTCCGAGAGCAGCGACTGGAGCGGGCGCTCCGCCTCCTCCAGTACGAGGACGGTGGCGCCGTCCAGCTCCGGGTGCGCCGGGTCGTCGACCGTCAGGGTCTCGTACAGCCGGATCAGACGCGGCGAGCGCAGCCGCCGCAGCAGCTCCACCTCGCGGTCGGCGAGGTCGCGCAGGTGGCGCAGCTGGCGGGGGGTGTGGGTCCCGGTCGGGAGGAACTTGAGCGCGGCCCGGGCGGGGAGGCCGTCGTGGTCGGGGAGGCCGTCCCGGGCGGGGAGGCCGTCGTGGTCGGGGAGGCCGTCCCGGGCGGGGAGACCGTCGTGGTCGGGGAGGTCGGCCCGGGTGGGGAGGTCGTCCCGGTCCGGGGGACCGGCCCGGTCCGGGAGGCGGGCGTGGTCGCCGGTGCGGCGGGTCGCCGCGTACACGCTGCCGAACGCGCCGGCGCCCAGGGGGCGTTCGATCGTCCAGTCGCCGACCTCGTATCCGGCCGGCACGGTCAGCGGGAAGCTGGTCACCGCCGCGCCTCCGGCAGGGTGGGCGGGGCGGTCAAGGTGGTGAGGTCGTCCTCGCGGACCAGGTCGAAGCGGAGCGCGAGCGAGACCAGCGACTCCTTCTTGCCGTTGAGGCGCGGGCCCGCGTCGGCCGTGTCGGGGCCGGGCTTGAGCCGTAACTTCACCGCCAGGTAGTCGATGTTCCACTGCACCGAGGCCCGGTTCACCGCGGGCCACAGCGGCCGCAGCCGCTCCACGATCCGGTCGACCGTCGGCAGCGGCGCGTGCGGGGCGCCGCGCAGGCGTGACTCGGAGAGCGCGGCGAGGACGAGGAAGTACCGCTTCGAGCGGTCGAGGGGGAAGGCGAGCGCGGTCGGCTCGCCGCCTTCGGCGGAGGCGGAGGGCGCGCGCTCCACGTAGTCGTGGCGGGGCGCCCAGACGCTGAAGTCGAGCAGGTCGCCGCCGGCGGGCAGCACGACCCGGGAGAACTCGAACGGTACGGGGGCGTCGACCCGCCCCGGCGCGATCTTGATGTGCTCCCCGGCGCCCTCCGGGTTCTCGACGACGTACGTCGAGGCCGCGCTGAAGTTGCTGAGCGTCCAGTAGCTCGCCGTCGCGCCGATCTCGCCGGCGGTGCGGGACACCCCGGGGTGGGGGATGTCCAGATGGCGCGGCGCACCGGCCGTCCGCGGGGCGGTGCGGCCGAAGTGGAGCCTCTCGCCGGGCGCCAGCCTGACCTGGTTCCCGGGGCCGGCGGCCGGGGCCGGCACCACGATGATGCTGTACATGACGCTTCCTTTCCCCGAGGTCTGCGTGCGGGTCAGGGTAGGAAGCGGCGATAAACGAATGCAGAACGTCACCTACCGCTTACGGATCGGCCGATCGGGTGGACTCTGGTCTAATGGGTTGCTCTTTTGTCGGCCGCCGGTAGTGGGGGACGTGGTGTTGGACGTACTGAACAGGCCCGCTGCGGATACCGCGGACACCGACGGCCCGAACACGTCGGAAGGCCTTTCCCCGGCACCGCTGAGGCCCTATCTGATCCTCGCGGTCGTCCTCTGCGGCCTGTACTTCCTCTACTCCTGGGTGCAGTACACGCACTTCCGCACCCCCTCCTGGGACCTCGGGATCTTCGGCCAGGCCGTCAAGGCGTACGCGGAGTTCCGGGCCCCCGTCGTCGACATCAAGGGCCCCGGCTTCCACATACTCGGCGACCACTTCAGCCCGGTCACCGCGCTGCTCGCGCCCCTCTACTGGATCTGGCCCTCGCCCGTCGCCCTGCTCTTCGCGCAGGCCGCGCTCTTCGCCGCCTCCGCGGTCGTCGTCGGCCGCACCACGCAGCAGATCCTCGGCAGCCGGGCCGCCGGCATCGGACTCACCGTCGCGTACGGGCTCTCCTGGGGGCTCCAGGAAGCCGTCAAGTCCGACTTCCACGAGATCGCCTTCGCCGTCCCGATGCTCGCGCTGGCCTGCCGGGCCCTGCTCCTCGGGCGCTGGACCGCGGCCGTCGCCTGGTCCGCCCCGCTCGTCCTCGTCAAGGAGGACATGGGGCTCACCGTCTCCATGGTCGGCGCGGTCCTCTTCGTCAAGGGGCAGAAGCGGCTGGGCGCCGCCCTCGCCGGGTTCGGCGTGGCGGCCTTCGCGCTCACGGTCCTCGTCCTGATCCCGGCGGCGAGCCGCGTCGGCCAGTACGACTACTGGTCCAAGATCGAGAAGACGGGCCAGGGCGCCGAGACCTCCGTCGGACAGGTCATCGGCGACGCGCTCGTCTCCGGCGAGCGCTGGGAGATGGTGTTCTTCCTGCTCGCGATCGTCGGCTTCCTCGCCCTGCGCTCGCCGCTGGTCCTGCTCGTCCTGCCCACCCTGGGCTGGCGCTTCCTCTCCCAGGACCCCAATCACTGGGGCATGCACTGGCACTACAGCGCCATCCTCATGCCGGTGCTCTTCCTGGCCCTCGTGGACGGGGCCCGGTCCGTGCGCACCTCGCCGCGCGCCTGGCTCGCCGCGTACGGGAAGGTCGTCGTGCCCGTCGCGACGGCGGTCGCGCTCGTGCTCGCCATGGACCTGCCGCTGCGGGAGCTGACGAAGTCGGAGACGTACCGCACGGACGCCCGGGTCGAGCAGGCGCGGGCGGCGGTGGACGCGGTGCCGGAGGGGGCGAGCGTGGAGGCGGACGTCCCGCTCCTCGCCCACCTCACGGCGGACCACCGGGTCTACTGGGTCGGCACCGCGAAGGGCGCCACCCCGGACTACCTCGCCTTCGACCTGCGCGGCTGGTCGCAGCAGGTGTCGGACCCGGTGCAGCTGGCTTCGCAACTGCACCCGGAGGCGAAGTACGAGATCACGTACCGCTCGGACGGGTTCGCGGTGCTCAAGCGGGTGTGACGGACGGGGAGACACCGAGGGCCGGGTTCCGTACGGAACCCGGCCCTCACGCGTTCACCGCCGATGCGGTCAGTACTGCTGCTTGTTGCGGTTGAACCAGGCGGAGGCGTCCGACTTCGCGTAGAAGACGATGATCAGGATGCCGAGGACGAGGCTGAGCAGGGCGAAGACGTTGGCGGACGCGAGGCTGATGGCGCTGCCGAGGGTCACGAGCGAGCCGTAGACGATCGCGGAGACCCGGATTCCGTTGCCGCCGGAGGCGCTCTTGACGGCCATCATGATGGCCCAGATGCCGAAGGCGACGAAGACGATGCCGAAGGCGACGAAGACGCCGGTGACGGCGGCGGCGGCGCCGTCCGTGTTGTTGAGCTCGGTGGAGGCGTCCGCGAGCTTGTCGGCGAACCAGCCGCCCGCGAGGCCCATGGCGATGCCGATCAGGACCTGGAGGACGCCGAGGATCCACAGCATCACGCGACCGGCCTTGACGCCGCCCGGCATCACGAGCGCGGGGGCCGGGTAACCGCCGCCGCCGTACGGGGAGACCGGCGGGGCCGCCGGGTAGCCGTAACCCTGCTGCGGCGGTACGCCCTGCGGGGCCTGCTGCGGGTAGCCGTAGCCGGGCTGCTGCGGCTGGCCCTGGGGCTGGCCATAGGGGTTGTTCGAGTCGCCGAAGCTCATCGCGGGATTCCTCCGTGAAGTTTTCTGTGCGGGGACGACGCGGCCCGCGCGGAGGACTTTCACGGCATTTGAGCGGATTCCCCCCGGCACTTTCCGCGGTACTTCGCAGGTCATCGTCGTCGTACCGTCGACTTTTTGTCCAGTCGATACGCGCCGGAGTTGTGCAAGTGCAATCTGTCGTCCCCTATGACGAGCCGCCCGGCGGGAGCGAATTGGAACAAGGCGGGGGTCATCCGGGAGGATGTCTCCATGAGCGCCCAGATTCTCGATGGCAAGGCCACCGCATCCGCGATCAAGTCCGAACTGACCGTCCGCGTGGCGGCCCTCAAGGAGCAGGGCGTCACGCCCGGCCTGGGCACCGTCCTCGTCGGCGACGACCCGGCCAGCCAGAAGTACGTGGCGGGCAAGCACCGTGACTGCGCTCAGGTCGGCATCGCCTCCATCCAGCGCCACCTTCCGGCCACCGCCACGCAGGAGGAGATCGAGGCGGTCGTCCGGGAGCTCAACGAGGACCCGACCTGCACCGGTTACATCGTCCAGCTCCCGCTGCCGAAGGGCATCGACGAGAACCGCATCCTGGAGCTGATGGACCCGGCCAAGGACGCGGACGGCCTGCACCCGACCAACCTCGGCCGTCTCGTGCTCAACGAGCCCGCCCCGCTGCCCTGCACGCCGAACGGCGTCATCACCCTGCTCCGCGCCCACGGCGTGGAGATCGACGGCGCGGAGGTCGTGGTCGTCGGCCGCGGCGTCACCATCGGCCGCCCGATGCCGCTCATCCTGACCCGCCGCTCCGAGAACGCGACCGTGACCCAGTGCCACACCGGCACCCGGGACCTCTCGGCGCACCTGCGCAACGCCGACATCATCGTGGCGGCGGCCGGCGTGCCGCACCTGATCAAGCCCGAGGACGTGAAGCCGGGCGCGGCCGTCCTGGACGTCGGCGTCTCGCGCAACGGCGAGGGCAAGATCCTCGGCGACGTGGACCCCGGCGTCGCCGAGGTGGCCGGCTGGATCTCCCCGAACCCGGGCGGCGTCGGCCCGATGACCCGCGCCCAGCTCCTCGTGAACGTCGTCGAGGCCGCCGAGCGCGCGGCCGCGGCGCTCTGAGCATGGCCTCCGAGGACGGGGCCCCAGGAGGCGGGGCCGGCGAGGGCGAGGCGGCCAAGGACGAGACCGTCACGGGGGAGGCGGTCCAGGCCGAGGCCCCCAAGGGGGGCATCCGGCGGCCGCCGCCGAGCCTCACCACCGACACGGCGCGGCCCGAGGGTGGCGGCCGGGCGGCGCCCCGTGACGCCTCCGCGCCCGCGCGCCAGTGGCCCCTGCTCACCGTGCTCGTCCTCGCCGGCGTCGGCCTCGTCGTGGTGGGCACGGACCCGTTCCCGCAGGCGTTCCGGGTGGGCACGATGGCGGTCGGCGCGGCCCTGCTCCTCGGTGCCGTGATGCGGCGGGTGGTGCCGTCCGTGGGCATGCTGGCCGTGCGGTCGCGCTTCACGGACATGATCACGTACGGGGTCATGGGCGGCCTGATCGTGCTGCTCGCGCTCATGGTGCAGCCGGGTCCCTGGCTGCGGATCCCGTTCCTGGAGGACGTCCTCCATCTCACCGTGACGTAGTCGGGGACGACGATGTGCGTACGGCGCCCGCCCTCTCCCCCGTGGGAGGGCGGGCGCCGCTGCGTTCAAGGGTCATGTACGCGCCAACCTCGATCAAGTTCCGGCCGCTCGCTGTGGCACGGAAGTGACCATTCCGCCACCTCGCCTCCGCATCCGGGGCGCGGATCACCCTCGGAGCTGCCATCCTTCGAGAACGCAGGGGAGGCCGCGGACAAGGGGGGCGTACATGCCTGGCTGGAAGGCGCTGTCGGACGAACTCGACCCGGACGTCCGGGCGTTCACGGAGCGGCTCCGCCGTCTTGTCGACCGCAGCGGCCTCGGCGTCGGCGCCCTGGCCGAGCGCACCGGACACGGACACGACCGGGGTGCGTGGGACGCCTATCTGAGTGCGCGTCGGCCCGTCCCGAGGAGTGCGGTGGCGGCGTTCGCCGAAGTGACCGGGGTCGACCCCGCGGACCTCGTGGCGGAGTGGGAACGCGCCGAACGGGGGTGGTCGAGGAGCGGTCGCCCCGGCGGCCCCGATGGCGGGGGTGACCTCGGTGGCCTCGACGACTCCCGTGACGATGACGACCGGACCATGCAGATCCGCCTCGTCGCGCAGAACCCGGCCCCGGTCTCCGCCTCCCCGCCTTCCGTCTCCCCGCCTTCCGTCTCCCCGCCTTCCGCCTCCCCGCCTTCCGCCTCCCCGCCTTCCGCCTCCCCGCCTTCCCTCTCCCCGCCCCCCAACCCCCCGGCCTCACGGCGCAGATCCCTCCTCCTCTACGCCGTCGGGACCCTCGGCGCCCTGCTCGTCGTCACCGCCGCAATCCTCCTCGTCGACCTCGGCGGCACGGACGGTACGGACGACCGCGCCGCCACCACCCCGCCCCCGACGACCGCCCCGACCGCCGCCCCGAGCGCCAGCCTCCCCGCCGGGGTGAAGTGCGCGGGCGCCGGCTGCACCGGCCGCGACCCGGAGGCCATGGGCTGCGGCGGGCCCCTCGCCGCCACCGTCGCCCGTACCCGCGTCGGCGCCGTCCGGATCGAGGTCCGGCACAGCGCGACCTGCGCGGCGGCCTGGGCCCGGATCACCGGGGCCGAGCCGGGGGACGCCGTGACGGTGAAGGTCGCGGGAGCCACCCGGAGCGCCGAGGTGAGCACCGGCTCCGACCCCGGCTCCGTCCCCGGCGACGGCTCCGACCCCGGCACCGGCGCCGGCTCCGGCGTCGACACCGACGCGTACACCCCGATGCTCGCCGTCGCCGCCGGGACCGACGCGACGGCCTGCGCCACGCTCGCGGACGGAAGCGAGCACTGCACGGCGAACTGACGGCGAACTGACGGACCCCCGCGGTCTCGGACGGGTGGCAGTGAGCCGGACCACAAGGGGGTGGGGGTTCGTGGGGCCCCGGGTCGGATAGCCTGACCGCTGGAAATCTCTTCACGTCGAGACACCGATCGATCACACACCGATCGATCGTCGATCGTCGATCACGAAGGGACGTCCGGAACCCGGGGCAGGGACCCCCACCGCCAGCTGTCTTACGGAGATCGCCATGACCCGCACTCCCGTGAATGTCACCGTCACCGGCGCGGCCGGCCAGATCGGCTACGCGCTGCTCTTCCGCATCGCCTCGGGCCACCTGCTCGGCGCGGACGTGCCGGTCAAGCTGCGCCTCCTCGAGATCCCGCAGGGCGTGAAGGCCGCCGAGGGCACCGCCATGGAGCTCGACGACTGCGCGTTCCCGCTGCTCAAGGGCATCGACATCTTCGACGACCCGAGCAAGGGCTTCGAGGGCGCCAACGTCGCGCTGCTCGTCGGCGCGCGCCCCCGCACCAAGGGCATGGAGCGCGGTGACCTGCTCGCCGCCAACGGCGGCATCTTCAAGCCGCAGGGCAAGGCCATCAACGACCACGCCGCGGACGACATCAAGGTCCTCGTCGTCGGCAACCCGGCCAACACGAACGCCCTGATCGCCCAGGCCGCCGCCCCGGACGTGCCGGCCGAGCGCTTCACCGCGATGACCCGCCTGGACCACAACCGCGCGCTCACGCAGCTGGCCCAGAAGACCGGCTCCTCCGTCGAGGACATCAAGCGCCTCACCATCTGGGGCAACCACTCGGCGACCCAGTACCCGGACATCTTCCACGCGGAGATCGCCGGCAAGAACGCCGCCGAGGTCGTCGGCGACGAGGCGTGGCTGGCCGACACCTTCATCCCGACCGTCGCCAAGCGCGGCGCCGCGATCATCGAGGCCCGTGGCGCGTCCTCCGCCGCCTCCGCCGCGAACGCCGCCATCGACCACGTCCACACGTGGGTCAACGGCACCGCCGCGGGCGACTGGACCTCCATGGGCATCCCGTCGGACGGCTCCTACGGCGTCCCCGCGGGCCTCATCTCCTCCTTCCCGGTCACCTGCACCGACGGAAAGTACGAGATCGTCCAGGGCCTGGACATCAACGAGTTCTCCCGCACCCGCATCGACGCCTCCGTGCAGGAGCTGTCGGAGGAGCGCGACGCGGTCCGCGAGCTCGGTCTCCTCTGAGCCGCGCTCGACTGAGCCGCTGCCCGAGGGCCTGACCGCCTGACGGTACGTCACATACCCGGCGCCCCCGGACCGTACGACCGACCGTACGGCCCGGGGGCGCCGTTTTTTCGCGCCGACAGGGCGCCCCCGCCTCCCCTATGCTGTCCCACCGGTCCCGCTCAAGTGGGCCGTGGACACGAACAGTTCCGCAGCAATCGGGGGAGTCTTGGCGCAATCGTTCGTACCTCAGCAGCCCGGTGAGCCGCCCAGCACGCCACCCGGTACGCCTCCTGGCACGCCACCGGGTACGCCTCCCGGCACGCCACCCGGTGCGCCGACCGCCGTCGATCCGCGCCGTCTGCCTTCCGCGAGCGAGTCGACCCGCCTGCTCTGCGCCGGCACCTACCTCGACGACGGCTTCCGTGACGCCGTCATCGACCAGCTGTACGTCCACGAGGAGCGCTTCGCCGCGCCCTCCCTCGGCTTCGACGCGAGCCGCGTCCTCGCGCACGCGCTGCGCGCCCGCCGCGTCGAACTCGCCTGGGCCGCCGGCATCCTGGCCCTCTGGATCATCGCGATCCCGCTCACCAAGGGCCTGATCACCCTCCTCATCGTGCCGTTCCTCGTGCTGGGCCTCGCCCGCTGGGTCCGCGGCCGGTCAGCCGTCGCACCCGTCTACCGCACCGTCCCCGCCTTCGTCCTGCGCTGGTACGGGCGGATCATGTTCGTCCAGTCGGCGCTGCTCCTCCTCTTCCTCGCCTTCGGCGACGACGAGGCCGGCTGGGAGTTCCTCGGTGACGCCTCGGAGGCGGGCGAGTTCCTCGGCTTCGCGCTCGGTCTGGTCGCGGAGGGGATGTTCGGCATCGGCCCGCTGGAGGTGTGGATCACCATCGCGGTGCCGCTGCTCGTGGCCTGGGCGGTGGCGACGCAGCGCGGCCAGTTCGCCCGCGCGCTCACCCAGGAGCTCTCCAAGGAGCGCTTCCCCGACCTCCGTTCCGACCCGGCCGAGCAGGCCGAGGGCGTCCGCTCCCGCCGCCTGCGCGACCGGATCCGCGTCGAGCAGCACGCCCGCCTCGTCATGTACGGCTCCGACGACCCGTTCTGCGGCGCGGGAGCCCCGTACGAGCCCTGGTCGCTCTCCATCGAGCTGCGCCCCCGCAAGAGCCTCGACGGCAAGGCGCCCGAGCCGCTCGACAACAGCGCGATCATGCGGCACGTCGTCCCGCTCGTGGAGGCGCTGCGCGTGCCCTCCCCGCACGGTTCGCCGCAGATCCAGGCCGCCGTACGGGACCGGCTGCGCGAGCTGGAGATCGACGAGGTCGTCTTCCTGCCCGTCGACGGACTGCCGGCCCGCACCGCCGCCCCGTACACCCCGGAGGGCTTCGAGCAGCACCGCTCGGGCGCGATCGAGGAGGGCGGCGAGACCCGCCGCCACTTCCTCCGCATCCGGGTCGGCGGCTGGGGCGAGGAGATCGTCACCACCGTCTTCGTCCGCGTCCACACGCAGGGCGGCATGCTGATGCTGGAGGTCGCGCCGCACGTCCTGCGGCCGGTGAAGCGGCTCTACCGGGACGCCGACCGGATCGCCCACCGCTACCGGCACAACCACCACTTCGGCAAGGCCGTCTGGGCGCTCGGCCAGACCCCGCGCTCCGCCGGACAGGCCGTCTCCACGCTGTGGCGGGCACTCGGCCACGGCTGGCGGCTGCTCACCGGGGGCCACGCGAACGCGCTGCCCGAGGGCCCCTGGATCTCGGTCCGCGAACACGGCTCCGACGACGTGGCCTCCCTCTTCCAGGAGATGGACGTCAGCCGCTACCTGAAGAGCGTCCAGGACCGCGTCGCGAACGGAGTGACCGTCGCCCTGCGCGAAGCCGGTTACGAGACCGCCGAGTTCGAGCAGAAGATCGTCCACGTCGCCGAGGGCGGCACGTTCATCGAGAACACCAAGGGCAACGTCACCCTCGGCAACCACAACACCGTCACCAACAAGACCTTCACCACCTCGACGACCGGAGGCGACCGTGGCTGACAGCGGCACCGGCAGCGACAGCGACGACAGGGCCCGCGGCGGCATTCACGTCACCAACACCGGCGGCAACGTCACCATCGGCGACAACAACACCGTCACCAACACGGTGAGCGGCGCGCAGCCGGCCCGTGACCCGCGGCAGGAGGAACTCCTCCAGGCCATCCGCAGGTTCCGGGCCGACCTCGGCGGCGTCGTCGCCTCCGAGCAGACGACCGCCCTGGACGAGGAACTCTCCGACGCCGAGGACGAGATCGAGGGCACCGGGCGGGCCGGCACGGGCCGCCTGACCCGGCTGCGGCAGGCGCTCGTGGACGCGGGCGCGGTGTCCGGGATCCTCGCCTCGGGCGTGGCCGTCGGGCAGGCCGTCGGCGCCCTGCTCGGAGGATGAGATGAGCGCCCGCTGGAACGACGAGACGCAGAGCTGGGAGCCGGTCGGGGGCACGCCGGCGCCGGGCCCGGCGCCCACGTCCGGTCCCGTTCCCGGTCCTGGTCCCGTCGCGCCTCCGCCGCCGCTCCCGCCCTCGTACGCCCCTGAGAACGCCCCCGCGTACGCCCCCGAGTACGCCCCCGCCCCCTCGTCCGCCCCGGTGTACGTCCCGGAGACGGGCGAGTGGCAGTACCCCACCGCCCCGGCCCCGGCCGGCGGCGGCCGTGCGCGCGGTGCGGTCGCGGCGGGGGCGGTCGTCGCCGTCCTGGCGGCGGGCTCGGTGGGCGCCTGGCTGGTCTGGGGCAAGAGCGACGGAGGGAAGGACGGGGCGGGCGGCGGTCCCGCGGCCTCGGTCTCGGCCCCGGTGGACACGACGGCCTCGGACGACCCGGCGGACTCCCCGACGGACTCCCCGACGGAAGCGGAATCCCCCTCGGGCACGGACTCGCCGACGCCCTCCGACTCCGCCACCACCACCGCTCCCGGCGACGGCGTCCCTCCGCCCGCCTACAGCGTGCAGAAGGACCTCAAGGGCTTCACGATCGCCGTCCCCGACGGCTGGGACCGTACGGAGTCCGATCAGGGCATCTTCTTCAACGCCCCGGACGGGAAGAGCCTCCTCCAGGTCTTCGTCATCGCCGAGCCCGGCCTGACGCCGTACGAGGCCCTCCGCGGCGCCTCCGACGACGGCAGGGCCAACAAGCCGGGCTACGAGGAGATCGGCCTCGACCGGGTCACCGGCGAACCGGGCGCCCCGGCCGACGCCGCCGAGCTGGTGTACGCGTACGACCGCGAGGGCGGCCGCCGCAAGGTCGTCGACCGCGCCTTCACGGCGGCGGACGGCAACCACTACGCGATCCTCGCCGCGGGCCCGGAGGCCGACTGGCCGAAGCAGCGCGAGGTCCTGAGCGTGGCACTGCGGTTCTTCCGCCCGGGAGCGTACTGACCCACGGGCGGGTGCTCACACACGCGCGGGCGCCGTGCTCAGCTCGTGAGCGCGGCACCGTCCCGGAGCCGCGCCGCCAGGGCCGTGAGGTCGGCCGTGGCGCGCACGAGCAGGCCGTCGCCGAACGTGACACGGGTCGCGCCCAGCAGGCCCAGCTCCGTGAAGGACAGGCCGCCGGGGACGGACAGGGCGTTCAGGGGGAGGTCGCCGAGCGCGGCCCGCAGGGCCGGGAGGTCGGCCGGCGGGGCCGCGATCGGGTAGACGCAGTCCGCGCCCGCCTCCGCGTAGAGCCGGGCGCGGTCCACCGCGGCGTCCCGCGGCACCGTCCCTTCGGCCGTCCGCCGGATGTACACGTCCACGCGCGCGTTGACGAAGAGCTCCGGGCCCGCGGCCGCCCGCACCTCCGCCAGCCACGCGGCATGGGCCTCCGGGTCCTTGAGGCCGCCGACCGGCTCGCTGTCCTCCAGGTTGACCCCGACCGCGCCGGACTCCCTTACGCGCTCCACCAGTTCGGCCGGCGGCAGCCCGTAGCCGCCCTCCAGGTCGGCCGTGACGGGTACGGAGACCGAGCGGGCGATCCGCGCCACGGCGGCGAACATCTCCGCCGCCGGCGTCGCCCCGTCCTCGTACCCGAGGGCGGCGGCGATCCCGGCGCTCGGCGTCGCGAGCGCGGGGAAACCGGCCTCCTCGAAGGCGCGGGCGCTCACGGCGTCCCAGGGGCCGGGCAGCACCAGCGGATCGTCCGCGGCCCGGCGGCGGTGCAGGGCGCGCAGGACGTCGGCGGTCGCGCCGCCTCCGTCCCCGCTCATGAGGAGCGCGGGGTGTAGTGGCCGGGCGTCAGCCGGGTCGTCACGCCGATCCGGTTCCAGGCGTTGATCGTGACGATCGCGGCGATGACCCGGGCCAGCTCGGTCTCGTCGAAGTGCGCGGCGGCCTGCGCGTACACCTCGTCGGGGACGAAACCGTCCGTGAGGACGGTGACGGACTCGGTCAGGGCGAGGGCCGCGAGCTCCCGCTCGGTGTAGAAGTGCCGGGACTCCTCCCAGGCGGCGAGCTGCACGATCCGCTCGACGGTCTCGCCCTCCGCCAGCGCGTCCTTGGTGTGCATGTCGATGCAGAAGGCGCAGTGGTTGACCTGCGAGGCCCGGATCTTGATCAGGTGGTACAGGGTCGGGTCGACGTCCTTGGCGGCCGCCGTCTCCAGCCGGATCATCGCGCGGTAGAACTCGGGGACGCGCTCGGCCATGGCGAGGCGGGGTGCGTGCTCGTGCGCGTACGTGGTCTTGTCCGCTGCTGCGGTGCTCGTCGTCATGCTTCTCACCGTACGAGCGGGATGGCGCAGGAGTATGGTCCATTTCCATGGCAAACGAGTGGGCCACTTTTGGTGCCGACCTCCATCTGGAACTGCGCGGTCCGCACCTGCGCGCCGGGCTCATGGACGCGCTCCGGGAGGCGGTGCGCAGCGGGCGCCTGGAGGCCGGTACGCGGCTGCCGTCCTCCCGGTCGCTCGCCGCCGACCTGGGCATGGCCCGCAACACCGTCGCCGACGCCTACGCCGAGCTGGTCGCCGAGGGCTGGCTGACCGCCCGGCAGGGCTCGGGCACGCGCGTCGCCCGCCGGACCGAGCCGCGCCGGACCGAGGCACGCCGGGCCGAGCCGCGCAGGGCCGAGCCGCGCCGGACCGGGCCCCGCAGGGCCGGGCCCCCTTCCTCCTTCCCTCCCGCGACCTCGACGGCGGTACGGTCCCGGCTCGCCGCCCCGGCGCACAACCTCAAGGCCGGCACCCCCGACCTCGCCTCCTTCCCGCGCGCCGACTGGCTCAAGGCGTACCGGCGGGCGCTCACCGCCGCCCCGAACGAGGCCTTCGGGTACGGCGATCCGCGCGGCCGGATCGAACTGCGCACCGCGCTCGCCGAGTACCTCGCCCGCGCGCGCGGCGTGCACGCCCGGCCCGAGCGGATCGTGATCTGCGCGGGGTTCGTGCACGGCCTGATGCTGATCGGCGAGGTGCTGCGCGGCCGGGGCGTGCGGGACGTGGCGGTCGAGTCGTACGGGCTCGGCCTCCACGCCGACCTCCTCGTCCGGGCCGGCCTCGGCACCCCGCCCCTGCCCTTCGACGAACGCGGGACGCGGGTCGAGGAGCTGACGGGGCCGGGGGAGGCGGGGGACTCGGCGGATCCGGCGGACTCGGGGAAGTACGGAGGCGTCGGGGGTGTCCTCCTGACGGCGGCGCACCAGTTCCCGCTGGGCGGCGCCCTGCCGCCGGACCGGCGGGCGGCCGTCGTCGACTGGGCGCGCGCCTCCGGAGGCTTCGTCCTGGAGGACGACTACGACGGCGAGTTCCGTTTCGACCGGCAGCCGGTGGGCGCGCTCCAGGGACTGGACCCCGAACGGGTCGTCTACCTGGGGACCGCGAGCAAGTCCCTGGCGCCGGGGCTCCGGCTGGCGTGGATGGTGGTGCCGGAGGGGCTGCTGGGCGAGGTGGTCGCCGCGAAGGGGGCCGTGGACTGGGCGTCGAGCGCGCCCGACCAGCTGGCGTTCGCCGAGTTCCTGGGCTCGGGGGCGTACGACCGGCACGTACGGGCCATGCGGCTGCGCTACCGGCGGCGCCGGGACCAGCTGGTGGAGGCGGTGGCCGCGCACTCGCCGCCGACCCGGGTCAGCGGGATCGCGGCCGGCCTCCACGCGGTCCTCGCCCTGCCGCCCGGCACCGAACAGGACGTCCTGCGGTCCGCCGCCTGGCACGGTCTCGCCGTGCAGGGCGTGAACCAGTTCCGCCGCCCGGGCGTGGAGCCGACCCTGGACGGCCTGGTCGTCGGCTACGCCACGCCCCCGGACAGTGGCTGGCAGGGCGCGCTCCAGGCCCTGTGCCAGGTGCTGCCCTGAGAACCCCGCCCGGCGGCGACCACCGAGCCGTACGAGGGCTCGGGGCGTCGGCTCAGTTGCCGTAGCGGCCGGTGTCGACTTCCCAGCGGTGGTAGCCGGCGATCCAGGCGGCGAGGCCGTCGACGTACCGGCGGGCGGCCTCACGTCCGGCCGGGGCGAGGCCGAGGAGATCACAGATCTCGGGGACCTCGGTGGACAACTCCACGAAGCGGTCGACCATCGTCTGGGCCTCGCGCATCACCTCGACCGCCGCCTCCTCGGGGGTGCCGCCGCGCTCTTCGCGGACGATCATCACCATGTTGGCGACATCGCCCCGGGCGAGTTCCTGGGCGTAGGAGTGCACGTCGTTCGTGAACGAAGGTATGTCGGCGGCCAGTTGGCGCATCCGGCGGAAGGCCGGGTGGTGCAGCACCTCCTGCGGCAGCTCGAACCGGTTGAGCCGCTCGACCATGTCGAAGAGGGTCTCCATGGCGGCCGTGCCCCGGCGGAGCGCCAGATAGCCCTCCCGGTCCGGGACCCGGCCGGAGAGCCGGCCGGCGGCCTCGGCGGGGTGGCAGGCGAAGTACCACTCCCAGTTGTATGCGGACCGGGCCCTCCACCGGTCGGACATGCCGCGCAGGCTGCGCTCCCAGAGGTCGGCGAAGGCCCGCTCGACAGGGGTGCGGGCGCCGGGCGTGGGACCGTTCCCGTGCAGGAGGCCCGTCAGGCGGGTGCAGACCTCGGCCACCTGCGCCGGGGACCGGCCGAGAGCCGAGTCGAACCGGTCGTCGAAGAGGAAGTAGAAGGCGAGCAGGTCCGCGGCGAGGACCAGGTCGTCGGTGGCGCAGTCAGGACTGGTGAACGCGGCGAGCCGGGGCACGTCCCACTTGTCGTACGCCGTCCGGCCGAGGGTTCCGGCGAGCCCTTCGTTGCCGAGCAGCCACTCCAGGTGGCGCTGCGTGATGTCCCCCTGGTTCGGATTGCTGCGCAGCGGAAACGGAAGTTCGAGCAATGCGGCGTTGAACACTGGCCCCCCAGGCTTTGATCCCGGGTGATCCCGTACGCTCCCCGGCGCGATCGAAGAGTACTTGAACCGGTCAACAACTGCCAGAATTGGCAAGCTAATCCCTTGACCTGACGGAAAGTCAGTGCTCGGCACGCGTGCTGCCCGGAGTCGGTGCGTGCGGCAGGCCGGGGGTACGAGTCGCAGGCCCTGTGCCGGGCCCTGCCCCGAGACGGCCGCCCCGTCAGGGCGTGCGCGGGCCCCGCTCCGGAGTCGGCCCCACGTCCAGGGTCTCCGTCTCGCCCGCCTCGCCGCCCGCCTCACCGCCCGCCCCGCCGGCCGCTTCCTCCGGCGCGGGCGGTTCGCCGAAGCGGGCCAGGGTCAGGGAGCCCGCCACCGCCACCGCGAAGCCGAGGATCGCCAGCCACTCGAAGCCCTCCCTCGTCGTGTCCCCGAGCCACACCACCCCGACCACCGCCGGCCCGATCGTCTCGCCGAGCACCGCACCCGCCGTCGCCGTGGTCACCGAGCCCCGCTGGAGCGCCGAGGTCAGCAGCAGGAACGCCGCCCCGCCGCCCACCAGCAGCGCGTACCAGACCGGGTCGGTGAAGTCGATGCCGTCGATCAGGCGGACCGCCACCTCCACCACCCCGAAGCCGAAGCCCGCCCCGAGGCCGAGGACGAGGGCGCGCGGCTTCTCGGGCAGTCGACCCGCGGCCACCCCGATCAGCAGCACCCCGAAGGAGACGGCGAGCAGCGCCCACCGCAGCGCCTCCGAACCGTCCCGGTGCCCCTCCCTCCCCGAGGCGAGCGCCAGCATCGCGAGCCCCACGCACACCACGGCCACGGCCGTCCACTCCACCCGGCTCAGCCGCACCCGCAGCAACCGGGAGGCGATGACCGCCGTGACGGCCAGGCTCGCGGCGAGCGACGCGCCCACGACGTAGATGGGCAGCGTCCGCAGCGCCACGATCTGCAGCACGAAGCCCAGGGTGTCCATCCCCAGCCCGGCGAGATAGCGCCACTGCCGCAGCGCCCTCCACATCAGGGCGACGTCGACGCCCCCGCCCGTCCCCGGCTCCGCGGCCCGGGCCGCCATCGCCTGAAAGACAGAGGCCGCGCCGAAGCAGAAGGCCGAAGCAAGCGCACAAATCATCCCAAGGAGCACGAAGCGACTCTATGACTTGAGGCCGGAAAACACCGGCCTACACTGTGCGGTCGCGGCTGTCGTGGCCACGACGGACGCGACCGCGAAGGGGAGGCGACGGACATGCGGAGGCTGAGGTCGAGCACCGTGGTGCTCGGTGGGATGGGAGTGCTCGCGGCGACGATCACCGCGTGCGGTTCCGAGCCGGACCAGCGGTGTGTGGACCCGCTGACCCGGGAGGAGCTGCCCAGCTACCGGTGCGAGAGCGGCGGCGGTGGCGACGACGACGACAGCAACGGCACCACGACCCGCGGCTCGTACTACTACGGCGGTTCCGTCCGGAGCGGCAAGGTGAGCGGCGGCAGCTTCAGCAAGGCGGCCGTCGACACCGGCGGCTTCGGCTGCTCGGGCTCCGGCGGCGGCTGAGGAGGCCCGGCACATGAAGCGGCACACCATCGACCCCCGGCCCGACTGGCAGCGGATCGTGGAGGAGCAGGGGGTCGTCTACCCCCTGACCCGGTACCCGGACGGTTCGCTGCGTCCGTACTGGGACGAGAGCGCGTACTACTCCTTCACCCTCCCCGAGGTCGAGGCCCTGGAGGAGGTCGTCGAGGAGCTGCACGCGATGTGCCTGGCGGCTGCCGCGCACATCGTCGAGCACGACCGCTTCGCCGAGCTCGGCATCACCGACCCGAAGCTCGCCTCCCTGGTCGCCGAGTCCTGGCGGCGACGGGCCGAACTCCCCTCCCTCTACGGTCGGTTCGACCTGCGGTACGACGGCACCGGCCCGGCCAAGATGCTGGAGTACAACGCCGACACCCCCACCTCGCTGGTGGAGGCCGCCAGCCCGCAGTGGTTCTGGATGGAGGAGCGGTTCCCCGGCGCCGACCAGTGGAACTCCCTCCACGAGCGGCTCGTCGACGCCTGGAAGCGCCAGGCGCCCCTGCTGCCGCCCGGCCCCGTCCACTTCGTCCACTCGGACGGCGACGAGCTCGGCGAGGACCTGATGACGGTCGCGTACCTGCGCGAGACCGCGCAGCAGGCCGGGCTCGACACGGAGGCGCTCTCCGTCGAGCGGATCGGCTGGGACCGTCTCTCGCGCCGGTTCGTCGACGACCGGCTCCGCTTCATCCGCAGCTGCTTCAAGCTCTACCCGTGGGAGTGGCTGACCACCGACCGCTTCGGGAAGCACGTCCTCGACACCCTCGACAACGGCGGCGGCACCGGCACCACCTGCTGGATCGAGCCCGCCTGGAAGATGCTCCTCTCCAACAAGGCGCTGCTCGCGATCCTGTGGGAGCTGAACCCCGGCCACCCGAACCTGCTCCCCGCCTACCTCGACGGTCCGCGCGAGCTCGCCTCGACCACCGGATGGGTCGCCAAGCCGCTGCTCGGCCGTGAGGGCGCGGGCGTCACCCTCCACGAGGCCGGTACGGAGCCCTTCGTGCGGGACGGGGAGGCCTGCTGCTACCAGGAGCTCGCCCCGCTGGCCGACTTCGACGGCAACAAGGTGGTGCTCGGCGCGTGGGTCGTCGAGAACGAGGCGGCGGGGCTCGGGATCCGGGAGTCGGCGGGCCTCGTCACCGACGAGTACGCCCGCTTCCTCCCGCACGTGATCCTCTAGGGGCCGTCAGGCCCGCCTACTCGGCGACGTACTCCCTGAGCGGCGCGGGCTTGAGGCCGGCCGCCTCGGCCAGGTCCAGAGCCCGCGTCAGGTCCTGCTCCAGGGTCTCGTTGAAGTGGAGCAGGATGATGTCGCCGGCCTTGAGCGTCGGCGTCGGCGGGGTCCACTGCCCCCAGGTGGTGAGGTCGTACGTCCACGTCACCACGGCCTTCGCCCCGCAGGCGCGCGCGGCGGTCCGGGTGGTCGCGTCGTACGTGCCGTACGGCGGGCGCAGCAGCCGCGGGCCGTCGCCGAACTGGGCGAGGTGCTGGTCGCGGGCCCCGCAGACCTCCGCCTTCTGGCCGGCGGCGTCGAGCGTGGTCAGGTCGGGGTGGTTGACGGTGTGGTTCTCGACGCGGGAGCGGCCCTGGTTCAGCAGGGTGTGGAAGTAGCCGGAGTCGTACGAGTAGGCGCCGGGGAGCAGGAAGAGCGAGGCGGGCACCCGGCGGTCGAGCAGCAGCTTCGCCGCCGCGGCGTCGTGGTACCAGCCGTCGTCGATGGTGATGAAGACGACCGGGTCGGTGGTCTCGACGTGCGACACCACCGGGACGGGCTCGGGCCAGGCCGCCCGGGGGGCGGCGTGCGCGGGTCCCGTGGACGCGCCGAGGAGCGCGAGGGGGACGAGGGCGGCGAGCGCGGCACGCACGGCGTGACGCAGACGGAGTCTCGGCATGGCGGCATCATTGGCCTAGACCAACTACCGTGTCAATGGTCCGAGTTGCCCCGTCCGGCCCGCGGTCGCCGTCCCCTCAAGCGGACTTCGTCACTCCTCCGACAGCACGCCCCTCAGCTGCTCCAGACCCCAGTCCAGATCCTCCTTCGAGATGACCAGCGGCGGCGCGATCCGGATCGTCGACCCGTGGGTGTCCTTCACCAGCACCCCCCGCTCCATCAGCTTCTCCGAGATCTCCCGGCCCGTGCCCCGCGACGGCGCGATGTCCACCCCGGCCCACAGACCGCGCCCGCGCACCGCCTCCACCGCCCCGCCGCCCACGAGCAGCCCCAGCTCGGAGTGGAGGTGCTCGCCCAGCTCCGTCGCCCGCTCCTGGAACTCGCCCGTCCGCAGCATCGCGATCACCTCCAGGGCCACCGCGCAGGCCAGCGGGTTCCCGCCGAAGGTCGACCCGTGCTCGCCCGGCCGGAACACCCCGAGGACCGAACGGTCGGCGACCACCGCCGACACCGGCACGACACCGCCGCCCAGCGCCTTCCCCAGGATGTACACGTCCGGCACCACGCCCTCGTGCTCGCACGCGAACGTCTTGCCCGTCCGGCCCAGACCCGACTGGATCTCGTCCGCCATGAACAGCACGTTCCGCCGGCGCGTCAGCTCCCGCACGCCCGGCAGATAGCCGGCCGGCGGCACCAGGACCCCCGCCTCGCCCTGGATCGGTTCGAGCAGCACCGCCACCGTGTTCTCGGTGACCGCCGCTTCGAGGGCCGTCAGGTCCCCGTACGGCACGATCTCGAACCCCGGCGTGTACGGACCGAAGTGGTCCCGTGCCTCGTGGTCCGTGGAGAAGCTGACGATGGTCGTCGTCCGGCCGTGGAAGTTGTTCCCCGCGACCACGATCTTCGCGTGCCCGTCCGGCACGCCCTTCACCTCGTACCCCCACTTCCGGGCGGTCTTCACGGCCGTCTCGACGGCCTCCGCCCCCGTGTTCATCGGCAGCACCGCCTCCTTGCCGCACAATGCCGCGAGCTGCGTGCAGAACTCGGCGAAGCGGTCGTGGTGGAAGGCGCGCGAGGTCAGCGTCACCCGCTCCAGCTGCGCCTTCGCGGCCTCGATCAGCCGCCGGTTGCCGTGCCCGAAGTTGAGCGCCGAGTACCCGGCGAGCATGTCGAGATAGCGGCGCCCCTCGACATCGGTCATCCAGGCGCCGTCCGCCGAGGCGACGACGACCGGAAGGGGGTGGTAGTTGTGAGCGCTGTGCGCCTCCGCGGAAGCGATCGCGTCTTGCGTCCTCGACACGGGGTCTCCGTTCGTCCTGCGGCCCGGGAGCTCAGGGGTTGTGGCTCCCCTTCTTATCGTCGCTCGCGTGCCGGACGCGGAAACCTCGACGACGGCGCGCCCACCGCTCCGGCAAGCGCCCGCGCGGCCGACCCCGTCACCACGACCGCGTCCGGCGCGCCCAGCGCCTTCGGTATCCGCGGCTCGCCCCCGAGCAGGTCCGCCTCCCGGTCCCCGACGGCCCGCTGCCGACCCGCCGAGCGCACTGTGTTCCTGGTCTCATCGGCGACGATCCGCAGCAGCCACGGCCGGAACGCCGCGCCCTCCTGGAACCGCCCCGGCGACCCGTACGCCTTGGAGAACGCCTGCGGCACCACGTCCTCGGCCTCCGGCCCCGCCCCGCACGCCACGGCCGCCCTCGGCGCCACCGCCGTGTGCGCGCGGAGCGGCTCCGCGTACGCCTCCGGCTCTCCGGCGCGCACGCGAGCGATCACCGCGGCCTCGTCCTCGACCAGGCCCCCCTCCCGCGTCCTCGCACTCTCGGTACACCGGCAGTCGGGGATCGGTTCCCACACCTGAGAGAATGATGTGCATGGCCTCTGATCGTCCTCGCGCGCTCTCCGGAATCCAGCCCACGGCGGGCTCGTTCCACCTCGGCAACTACCTCGGTGCGATCCGTCAGTACGTCGCACTGCAGGAGACCCACGACGCCTTCTACATGGTCGTCGACCTGCACGCCATCACGGTGCCGCAGGACCCCGCGGAGCTGCGGGCGAACACCCGGCTCGCCGCCGCCCAGCTGCTCGCCGCCGGTCTCGACCCGGACCGCTGCACGCTCTTCATCCAGAGCCACGTCCCCGAGCACGCGCAGCTCGGCTGGGTCATGAACTGCCTCACGGGCTTCGGCGAGGCCTCGCGGATGACCCAGTTCAAGGACAAGTCCGCCAAGCAGGGAGCCGACCGCGCCACCGTCGGCCTCTTCACGTACCCGATCCTCCAGGTCGCGGACATCCTGCTCTACCAGGCCAACGAAGTCCCGGTCGGCGAGGACCAGCGCCAGCACATCGAGCTGACCCGCGACCTCGCGGAGCGCTTCAACGGCCGCTTCGGTGACACCTTCACCGTCCCCAAGCCGCACATCGTCAAGGAGACCGGGAAGATCTACGACCTCCAGGACCCGACGATCAAGATGAGCAAGTCGGCGTCCACGCCGAAGGGCCTGATCAACCTCCTGGACGACCCGAAGGTCACCGCCAAGAAGGTCAAGAGCGCCGTCACCGACACCGACACGGTGATCCGCTTCGACCCGGAGAACAAGGCGGGCGTCTCCAACCTGCTCACGATCCTGTCCACGCTCACCTCCACGTCCGTCGCCGACCTGGAGAAGAGCTACGAGGGCAAGATGTACGGCGCGCTGAAGACGGATCTCGCCGAGGTCATGGTGGACTTCGTCACGCCGTTCCGGGCCCGCACCCAGGAATACCTGGACGACCCGGAGACGCTGGACTCGGTCCTGGCCAAGGGCGCGGAGAAGGCCCGCGCGGTCGCCGCGGAGACGCTGGCGCAGACCTACGACCGGATGGGCTTCCTGCCCGCCAAGCACTGAGTCCTAGGACCCTGGCCACGAGGGCGGTGCAGGACGCACACTGGCGGCTGCACCACCCACCGCACACCATTCGACGGACGACGGAGGAGAACGACGTGGGGACCGTAACGCTCGGCGTTTCGATCGCGGTCCCGGAGCCCTACGGCAGCCTGCTCCAGGAGCGGCGCACGGGCTTCGGCGATCCCGCCGCGCACGGCATCCCCACGCACGTCACCCTCGTCCCGCCGACCGAGGTCGCCGAGGAGCGGCTCCCCGAGATCGAGGCGCACCTCGCCGGGGTCGCCGCCGGGTGCCAGCCGTTCCCCGTCCGCCTGAAGGGCACGGGGACCTTCCGCCCGCTCTCCCCGGTCGTCTTCGTGAAGCTCACGGAGGGCGTCCCCCTCTGCAACCGGCTCCAGCACCGGATCCGGGACGAGGAGGGGCCGCTCGCGCGCGAGCTCCAGTTCCCGTACCACCCGCACGTCACCGTGGCGCACGGCATCTCCGAGGAGGGGATGGACCGGGCGTTCGAGGAGCTCGCCGCGTTCGAGGCGGCCTGGACCTGCCGCTCCTTCGCGCTGTACGAGCAGGGCCCGGACGGCGTGTGGCGGAAGCTGTACGACTACGAGTTCGGCAGCGGCCGGCCGATCTCGGCCGTCCCGACGCAGGGCGGCAGCCCGGTCGACACGCCGACCGTCACCCCCGCCGGCTGACCCTCCCGCAGGGCTTCCCGCCGGCCTCTCCCGCCGCCCGTCCTCACACGGGCAGGAGGCGGAAGAGCGGCCGCGGTACGTGCCGTACCGCCGCCATCACCATCCGCAGCGACCCCGGCACCCACACCGTCTCCGAGCCGCGCCGCAGCCCCAGCTCGATCGCGGTCGCGACCGCCTCGGGAGTCGTGGAGGACCGCCGGGACCCGGACCGCCCGGAGCCGGAAGACCGCACCGTCCCGGACCGTACCGACCCGGACCGCACCGCCCCGGACCGCTCTGACCCGGACCGCGCCGTCCCGGACCGTACCGTCCCGGGCCGGACGACCATCACGTGCACGCCCGTGCCGTACAGCGCGTCTCCCAGGCCCTGGGCGAAGACGTCGAGCCCCGCCTTCGACGAGCCGTAGAGGAAGTCGGCGCGCCGGGCCCGCTCGCCCGCCACCGAGGAGAGCACCACCAGCGAGCCGTGCCCCTGCGCCTGGAGCGCGCCCGCGCACACCAGACCGGCCGATACGGCGCCCGTGTAGTTGGTCTGCGCGACCCGGACGGCGGCGACGGGATCGGCCTCGTCGTGCGCCTGGTCGCCGTGGACCCCGAAGGCGAGCAGCACGACGTCGACGGCGCCCTCCGTGAAGATCTTGCCGAGCCGCTCCGGGTGCGACTCGGTGTCGAGCGCGTCGAAGGGGACGGTGCGCACGTCCGTGCCGAGCGCGCGGAGCGAGTCCGCGGCGGCGGTGAGCGCGGGGGAGGGGCGGCCCGCGAGCCAGACCGTGCGGACGCCGCGGGTGATCATCCGGCGCGCGGTGGCGAGCCCGATCTCGGAGGTGCCGCCGAGGACGAGCAGGGACTGCGGGGTGCCGAAGGCGTCCTTCATGGTGGGGTACTCCTCAGAGGGCGGTGGGTCTCGACAGCCATCAGGGTGACCGTATAGCCGTGTCTGTCGCTTATGCCGCCATTGCCTCCGGGATGTCGGTCACCGTCCCACGCGCTCCGGCGAGGGATTCTCGTACTCCGGCCATCGCTCGAAGCAACGGATCAAGGGGTACGCGTACGACATGGACTGGCTGACCAAGCTCCCCGTCATCGGCCCCGTGGTCACCCGCCTCATGCGGACCCACGCCTGGCGCTCGTACGAGACCCTCGAAGGGGTCCACTGGACTCGGCTCGCCGCCGCGATCACCTTCCTCTCGTTCCTCGCCCTCTTCCCGCTGATCACCGTCGCCGCCGCGATCGGCGCCGCGCTCCTCTCCCAGAAGCAGCTCGACAAGATCGAGGACAAGGTCTCCGACCAGGTGCCCGGCATCTCCGACCAGCTCGACATCAACGGGCTCGTCGCCAACGCCGGCACCGTCGGACTCATCGCCGGCGCCCTGCTGCTCCTCACCGGCATCAGCTGGATCGGCGCGATGCGGGACTGTCTGCGCGTCGTGTGGGGGCTCGACGACGTCGAGGAGGGCAACGCGATCGTCCGCAAGGGCAAGGACGCGCTGGTGCTCTTCGGGCTCGGCGGCGTCGCGCTCTGCTCGCTCGCCGCGTCCTGGCTGGGCTCCACCGCCGTCGGCTGGACCGCCGACAAGGCCGGCATCTCCGGCGAGGGCGCGGGCGGCTACCTGCTCCAGGCGGCCGCCGTCCTCGTCGCCGCCGCCGCGGACTTCCTGATGCTGCTCTACCTGCTGACGCTGCTGCCCGGCGTCCAGCCGCCCCGCCGCCGGCTCCTGGTGGCGGCGGTCATCGGAGCGATCGGCTTCGAGCTGCTGAAGCTGCTGCTCGGCGGCTATATGAAGGGGGTCGCGGGGAAGTCGATGTACGGGGCGTTCGGCACCCCGATCGCCCTGATGCTGTGGATCAACTTCACCGCGAAGCTCCTGCTGTTCTGCGCGGCCTGGACGGCTACGGGTTCACGTCGGGATCCAGCGGAGCCCGCGAGCGCCGCCGTCGCGACCCCGAACCGGTCGTCGGCCAGCGACGGTTGACGAGGAAGACGGCGGCGGCGAGCAGGACGAACGCCCCGCCGGCCACGCTCAGCGCGATCCCGATCCCGCCGGACTTCTCCGCGGAGGCGGCGGAGGCCGCGGACCCGTCAGGAGCGTGCTTCCCGGGCGCGGGCGCCGAACCGCTGTCCGACCCCTCGGTCCCGGTGCCGGTCCCGGCGCTCGTCCCCGAGCCCGAGCCCGTCCCCGAGCCCGGGCGGGCCGAAGCGGGCGGCACCAGCTCGCCCACGGGCGTCACCTTCCCGGCTGCCGCGAAGCCCCAGTCGAGCAGCCGGGCGGTCTCCTTGTAGACCGCGTGCTGCTCCTTCGAGGACGGGTTCATCACGGTGACCAGCAGCACCTTCCCGCCGCGCTCCGCGACACCCGTGAAGGTGGATCCCGCGTGCGTGGTGTTGCCGTTCTTCACCCCGGCGATCCCCTGGTACGGGGCGACGCCGAGGTCGCCGGTGAGGAGCCGGTTGGTGTTCTGGATCTCGAAGGTCTCGCGCTTCTTGCCCGCCTTCTGCTCGCCGGGGAAGGCGGCGCGGGACGTGGCGGCGTACTCCCGGAAGTCCGCGTTCTGCATGCCGCTGCGGGCGATGAGCGTGAGGTCGTACGCGGACGAGACCTGGCGCGGGGCGTCGTAACCGTCCGGGGAGACCACGTAGGTGTCGAGCGCCTGGAGCTCGGCCGCGCGGGCGTTCATGTCCTTCACGGTCTGCGGGACGCCGCCGTTCATGGCCGACAGGACGTGGACGGCGTCGTTGCCGGAGCGCAGGAAGACGCCGAGCCACAGGTCGTGGACGCTGTAGGTCTGCTTCTCCTTGATGCCGACCAGGCTGGAGCCGGAGCCCATCCCGGCCAGGTCCTGGCTGGTGACCAGATGGTTCTGCGTCTTGGGGAACTTCGGCAGCACGGTGTCCGCGAAGAGCATCTTGAGCGTCGACGCCGGGGCGAGCCGCCAGTGCGCGTTGTGCGAGGCGAGGATCTGCCCGCTCTCCGCGTCCGCGACGATCCAGGACCGGGCGGACAGCTCCTTCGGCAGCACGGGGGCGCCGGGGCCCAGCTGGACCTGCGTACCGGGCTTGCCGAGCAGTGCGCCGCCGACCGCGGACATGGTGGCGGGCGGTTTGGGCTGCTTGTCCTTCGTGTCCTTCCCTTCGTCCGCGTGGGCCGCGGGCGCGGCGATGACGAGCGGTAGGAGTACGGCAGTGGCGACCGCCCAAGCGGTCCTCTTCGAAGCAGACACGGTCGAGAACGTACAGGTACGGAACACGTATCCGAACCCCGCCGGGCGGTTCGTCCGGGCTCGTCCACCCGGACGCGGGTCCTGAGGGCGGGATGGCGGGGTCGGGAGCTGGTTCATCGGGAAAACCTTTCGCGCATAAGTGACCACTCGTGCCGTATGGCCGTAAAAGAGCAGGTGAGAGCCTCCGCCGAGGCTTCCCCGGAGGCACGGTCGGCGGTCGGCCGGGGGCGGGAGGTCGTGTTCACGCCTTCGAAGACGTCGATATCTCCGGCGGGGATCCACAAGCCGTCGGATCGCGGTGTGCGAAGCGGCAGAGGTCCCCGGTTCACGTCCGGCGGGCATGAAGAAGCCCCGGGGTCACCGAACCAGCGCGGTGTCCCCGAGGCGGCATGGGTCTGGAGCCGGCGGCTACAGGAGCGCCCCCAGGAGACCCTGCGACCCCACGCCGCCGAGGAAGGCGTTGAGGCTGCCGAGGATCCCCGTGTTGCTGTCCGAGGCACCGGTGGTGGTGGTGGGGGTCGTGGTCGTAGTCGTGGTCGTGGTCGTGGTGGTGGAAGCGGCGGGGGTGGGGGTGGGCGTGGAGGCGGCGGTGGCCGGGGTGGAGGCGAGGACGAGAACGGCGGCGGTGAGGCCCAGGAGGGCCGTGATCTTCTTCATGGCTGCCTCAACGAGAGGCCTGTGGCCCGGTCACCAGCGTTACGTCATCCGGCCCTCGCCGACCGGCCCGCCCGGGCGGGGCCCTACTTCCTGCCCGCTCGGACGCCCCGGAAGCCGATCACGCCGACGGCCGTCCCTAGGATGAACGACGTGACCGCGAGCGCGAGATGGACCCACAGGTATGCCGTCGGGTTTCCCGCGTCGTCGAAGGCGAGCCCGCTCGCGTCCTTGAACAGGTTCTTCGCGAAGGTCACCCAGATCACCCAGGACCAGACGCCGAACGCGAGCAGGAACCAGGAGACGCGGCGGCTGAGCTTCATGGGGAGTCCTTCGGGGTGGGCGGGGCGTTCCCTGCCAGTATCGAACCGCCTCCGCCGCGGGCTGCGGGTGGGGCCCCGTACGCCGGCCCGCCGCGACGCCGGTCACCGCTCGTAGTCCGCAAGAGAAAGAGGGGGTTCGGGGCGTGCTCGCCTTCCTGCTGGTCCTGGTCGTGGTTCTCGCCGTGCTCGGTGGGGTCCACTGGTACGTGTGGCGGCGTCTCGTGCGGGACGTGACGGTGCCCGGCGGGCTGCCGCGCCGGCTGGGCACGGCCGCCGTCGTCGCCCTGCCGCTGTGCTCGATCGCCGCCCTGGTCTCCTCGCGCGCCGGTGCGCCCTTCTGGTTCCAGCAGGTCGTCGCCTGGCCGGGGTTCCTGTGGCTCGCCCTGCTCCTGTACGTGACCCTGGCGCTGGTCGTCGGCGAGGCCGTGCGGCCCGTCCTGCGCGCCCGGCTCGACCGCCGTGCGAGGGCCGCGGCCCCCGCCCCGGCGCCCGAGCCCGTGTCCGTATCCGGAGCCGCAGCCGGAGGCGCAGCCGTATCCGGAGCCGCAGCCACAGCCGCCGCGCCCGCCGCTGAGGCCTCCGCGGCCCCGGCCGCCGAGGCTCCCGTCTCCGGCGACGACGTCTCCCGGCGGCTCTTCGTCTCGCGCGTCGTCGGCGGTTCCGCCGCGGCCGTGGCCCTCGGGACCGTCGGCTACGGCACGTACGGCGTGCTCCGCGGTCCCCGGGTCAAGCGCGTCACCGTGCCGCTCGCCAAGCTGCCGCGCGCCGCGCACGGCTACCGGATCGCCGTCGTGTCCGACATCCACCTCGGGCCGATCCTGGGCCGCGCCCACAGCCAGCGGATCGTGGACACGATCAACTCCACCCAGCCCGACCTGATCGCGATCGTCGGCGACCTCGTCGACGGCACCGTCGAGAACCTCGGCCCCGCCGCCGAACCGCTCGCCCGGCTGCGCGCCCGCCACGGCTCCTTCTTCGTGACGGGCAACCACGAGTACTTCTCGGGCGCCGACGCCTGGGTCGACCACGTACGCGAACTCGGCCTGCGCCCCCTGCGCAACGAGCGCGTGGAGATCGCGGCCGGCTTCGACCTCGCCGGCGTCGACGACGTCGCGGGGGAGAGCGAGGGCCAGGGCCCCGACTTCGGCCGCGCCCTCGGCGACCGCGACCGGGCCCGCGCCGCCGTCCTCCTCGCGCACCAGCCGATCGTCATCCACGACGCCGTACGCCACGGCGTGGACCTCCAGCTCTCCGGCCACACCCACGGCGGTCAGCTCTGGCCGGGCAACTACCTCGCCGAGCTCGCCAACCCGACGGTCGCGGGGCTCGAACGGTACGGCGACACCCAGCTGTACGTCTCGCGGGGCGCGGGCGCCTGGGGACCCCCGGTCCGGGTCGGCGCGCCCTCCGACATCACCGTCGTCGAACTCGCCTCGAAGCAGGCGTAATAGGGCGTCGGCGGGGAGCGGTGACTCCCTGCTCCGAGAGCGATACGTGCCGCTCATCGACTTAAAGTCTCATATCCCGGACATATACCTGCCGTATGAAAGTTTTCCCTTCCACTTGTGAAAGTCGTGTGATTGGCTGACGGTAATGCGGCGTTTTCGGGGGGCGTCGTGCCTGGGGTGGTACGAAAAAAGGAAGCACGGCAAAAATGCGGTCGACGGTCCGTCTGCGGATCCTCATCACTTGTGGAGTACTGGTGGCGGCCGGAGTCGGGGGCTGGCAACTCCTGCCCTCCGACGAACTCCGGACCGAACCCATCAGCGTCGGCACGACCGACGAAGTCACTTCACTCGACCCGGCCGGCGCCTACGACGCCGGATCCTGGGCCATGTACAGCAATGTCTTCCAGTCGCTGCTGACGTTCAAGCCGGGGTTCACGACTCCCGTGCCGGACGCCGCCGAGAGCTGCAAGTTCGTGGGGGCCAAGCTCACCACGTACGAGTGCACGCTCCGCGACGACCTCACCTTCGCCAGCGGGCGCAAGGTGACGGCCGAGGACGTCAAGTACTCCTTCGAGCGGATGCTGCGCATCAAGACGGACGTCGGTCCGCAGCCGCTCTTCCCGACGCTGAAGAACGTCGTGGCCGACGGCCGCACCGTCACCTTCAACCTCAGCGGCCGGGACGCCACCTTCCCGCTGAAGGTCGCCACGGGTGCCGGATCGATCGTCGACAAGGACCAGTACCCGGCGAACACGCTGCGCGGCGGCCTGGGCGTCGACGGCTCCGGCCCGTACGTCCTCAAGGAGTACAAGCCGGGCGAGTCCGCGCTCCTGGAGCCCAACCCGAAGTACAAGGGCGCCATCACCAAGGCCGGCGGCCCGGTCCTCGTGAAGTACTTCGGCAAGTCCGAGGACCTCGCCACCGCGTGGAAGTCGCAGCAGGTCGACGTCACGCACCGGCAGCTGCCGCCGGACTTCCTGGCCTCCGTGGAGACCCAGGGCGGGACCCGCCTCACCGAGGCCGAGAGCGCGGAGATCCGCAACCTCAACTTCAACGTCCGGCCCGGCTCGCCGATGGCGGAGAAGGCCGTACGCCAGGCCGTCGCCGCCGTCATCGACCGCCCGGAGATCACCACCGGCGCCTACAAGGGCACGGTCGAGCCGCTGTACTCCCTCATCCCGCAGGGCTTCGTGGGGCACAGCACGGCCTTCTACGACACCACGCCCGCGCCGAGCGCGAAGAAGGCGAAGAAGCTCCTGAAGGAAGCCGGGGTGGCGACGCCGGTCAAGTTCACCTTCGGCTTCCGCGCGGACGCCACCTACGCCGCCGAGACCGCCGAGATCAAGAAGCAGCTGGAGAAGACCGGCCTCTTCGAGGTGAAGGTCGTCGAGTCCGACTGGAAGAACTTCCAGAAGGCGTACGCCCGGGGCGCCTACGACGCGTACACCGTCGGCTGGCTGCCCGACTTCCCCGACTCCGACAGCTTCACCGCGCCCCTCGTCGGCACGGCGAACACCCTGCACAACGGCTTCTCCAGCAAGCGGATCGACTCGCTGGTCTCCTCGACGCAGCAGTACAGCGACCGGTCCCGCGCGACCGGGGACTTCCGGGAGATCCAGGCCGAGGTCGCCGACGAGGTCCCGCTCGTCCCGCTGTGGCAGAAGAAGGACTACGTCCTCGCCTCGGAGGCCGTGGGCGGCTCCCAGTACCTCACGGACGGCACCGGCATCTGGCGCCTCTGGGAGCTCAACTGGATCTAGGACCTTTTCGGCCCTGATCCGCCGGACCGGCCCTAGCTCTCCTCGGACGGCGGCTTCGGGGTGGCCCGCTTGGGCTTGCCCGAGGCCGCCATCCCGGCCGCCGTCGGCATGAAGTCGGAGAGCAGCTCGTGCGTCTCCCTGACGAGCGGCCGGAGGACCCGGAAGCGGGAGAGCGCGATCGCGCGGGCCGTGACCGGCGCGAGCCGCTCGACGAGCCGCCGGCTGTTCGCGGCGCTCTCCGATCGGTCGTACACCCAGAACAGCACGAGGCCCATCTGCTGGAGCCACAGCAACCGCGGGAGCGCCTCGGCGAGCTCCGGGTCGACCTTCACCGAAGCGCCGGAGATGACCCGCCGGTGGACCTCGATCGCGGCCTCGCGCGGGCCCTCCGACTCCGGTGAGAAGGGGCTGAGCGGGCTGTCCGGGTCGGCGGCGTTCTTGAAGAACTGCGCCGCGAACTCGTGGTACGGCTCCGCGATGTCGAGCCAGCCGAGGTAGACGCCCCGGATCCGGGCCGTCAGGTCCTTCTCGCCGCCGGTCAGGATGGGCTCGACGGCCGCCTGGTGCTCCTCGGCGATCCGGTCGTAGAAGCCCTGGACGAGGTGCTCCTTGGACGAGAAGTAGTAGTACGCGTTGCCGACGGAGACCCCGGCCTCCTGGGCGATGGCCCGCATCGTCGTCTTGTCGTAACCGCGCTCCTGGAACAGCCGGAGCGCGGTTTCGAGGATGAGCGTGCGGGTCTGCTCGCTCTTCGGGGCCTTCTTCTCGGCGGTCGCCTTGACTTCGGTCGACTTGGCTTCGGTCGACTTGCCGTCGGTCGACTTCGCGCCGGTCGACGTGCCTTCGGCCGACTTCTCTTCCTTCACGTCCTTCACGCGCCCGAGCCTAGCCGGGCGAACCCGGCACCTCGCAGCGCCCGTCCTCGCAGTCCGGCCCCTTGAGGGCCTCCCGCCACTTCGCGGCGGCCAGGACGGTCACCCGGGCGAAGGGCTGCCCGGCGGGGGTGGCCAGCCAGTGGGCCTTCGCGCGGTGGTCGGCGAGGGCCCAGAGGCAGACGATCCAGGCACCGGTCTCCCGGTAGACCTGCCCCCGGTCCCCGACCACGGTGATCTCCCGCAGGGTGGCGGCGTGGTCGAGGTCGGGGAAGCGGCGCCTGGCCTCGTGCGATCCGGCCGGTACGAGATCCAGCGGGACGAGCTGCCGCTGGCGCAGCAGCCAGTGCCTGAGGTGCACGCAGAGCGGGCAGTCGGCGTCGTACAGCACGGTCAGACGTCCCACGGGGGTCGGCACGGCCTTGCCCTCAGCCCTGGGGGGCGGGCGGGGCCCAGGGGCCGGCCTTGGGGGCCGCGGTCCAGCCCTGCGGGGGGACCGGCGGCACCTGTTCGCGCTCCATCACGCCCCGGCGGCGGATCTTGTTGAGGACGTAGACGTTGCCGAGGTGCATCACGCCGAGGACGAGCAGGACGACTCCGAGCTTGACGGAGAGGGCCTCGAAGAGCGCCCGGGCGTCGAGGACGGCCGCTTCCTGGCTCAGGTAGAGGGCGACGAAGCCGAAGTTCACGAGGTAGAAGCCGACCACGAGGAGGTGGTTGACGGCGTCCGCGAGCTTCTCGTTCCCGTGCAGGACGTCGGCGAGGAAGATCCTTCCGTTGCGGCTGAGCGTGCGGGCGACCCAGACGGTCAGCGCCACGCTGATCAGCAGGTAGACGATGTACGCGACGACAGTGAGGTCCATGCCCCACCCTCCCTTGAACGCGTTCAAAAGGCTGTTGGGCATGACTGTAGACCTCCTCTTGAACGTGTTCAAGTCGCTTCGTGGTGGCTGTTCAAATCGGTGGCCGTCCGCATCCGCCCCGCCTAGGGTCGGCGGGTGACGCTCTCTCATGACCTGGCCGGCCACGGCCCCTCGACCGTCGTCCTGCTGCACTCCGGGGTCTGCGACCGCCGGATGTGGGACGGGCAGTTCCCCGTACTCGCCGAGGCGGGCCACCGTGTCGTCCGCTGCGACCTCCGCGGCTTCGGCGAGACCCCCGTCGACGCCCCGCACACCCACGCCGACGACGTCCGGGACCTCCTCGACCACCTCGGCGTCGACCGCGCCGCCGTCGTCGGCTCCTCCTTCGGCGGCCAAGTCGCGCTGGAGCTCGCCGTCCGCCACCCCGGCCGCGTCACCGCCCTCGCCCTGCTCGGCTCCGCCAGCCCCTGCATGGAGCCGAGCGAGGAGCTGCGGGCCTGGGGCGACCGCGAGGACGCGCTGCTCGAAGCCGGACACCTCGACGCCGCCGTCGAGCTCAACGTCGCCACCTGGCTCGGCCCCGAGGCCGACGCCGCCGCCCGCGCCCTCGTACGGGAGATGCAGCGCCGCGCCTTCGACGTCCAGCTCGCCGCCCCCGACGCGTTCTCCCCGATCCGCCCCGAGGTCACCCGGGACGACCTCGCCCGGATCGAGGCCCCCGCCCTCGTCGCCGTCGGCGCCCACGACCTGCCCGACTTCCGGGCCGTCGCCGACGACCTCACCCGCCTCCTGCCCGCCGCCCGCCGGCTCGACCTCGACTGGGCCGGACACCTCCCCGCCCTGGAGCGCCCGGACGAGACCGCCCGGGTGCTCACCGCCTTCCTGGCGGAGCTCCCCGGGCGGCCGTGACGGAAGGGTCGACGGAAGTTCAGCGGAAGCGGCGCACCCCCGGGACGAGCGCCGTGCCGAGGCAGCAGCCGCCCACCACGACCGCGGCGGCGATCAGCGGCACCTCGGGGCCCCAGGCGGAGGCGGCGAGCGGCGCCAGGGCGTAGCCCAGCGGCATCGCGGCCAGCGAGAGCAGCCAGTCGTACGAGGTGACCCGGGCGAGCGCGTGATCGGGGATCGCCCGCTGGACGGCGGTGTCCCACACGGGGGAGAGGAAGCCGAGCCCCGCCTGCGCGAGCCCGTAGGCCGCGATCGTCAGCGGCGCGGGCGCGGCCACGGCGAGCAGAATCAGCGGCAGGGCGTACGTGGCGAGCCCGAGGTTCGCCGTCAGGACCGGGCGCCGGGGGCGGGCCCGGTCGGCGAGCAGCGCCCCGAGGAGGAAGCCGACGGCACCGACCTGGAGCAGGACGACCCAGGTGGCCTCGCCGCCGAGCCGGTGCACGGCGACGGCGGGCCCGAGGGTCATCAGGACGGCCGCGGCGCCGTTCCAGGCGCTGTGGCCGACCAGGCTGGTCCAGTACCAGTCCCGGGAGCGGACCTCCTGCCAGCCCTCCGCCAGGTCGGCGCGGAGCGAGCGGCGCGGGATCCGCACCCTTTCGACCCGTACGGCCGTCAGGAGCAGGGCGCTGACGGCGAAGGTGGCCGCGTCGAGGACGAACGCCCAGCCCGCCCCCACGGTCAGCACGAGGGAGCCCGCGAGCGCCGGTCCGGCGAGCCGGGAGGCGCTCTTGGCGACCCCCGTCGCCGCGTTGGCGCGCTGCAGCGCCTCGGGCGCCACGGTCCCCTTCACGAGCGGCGAGACGGTCGGCATCGCGAAGGCCCCGGCGGCCCCGCCGAGCGCCTCGGCGACCGCGAGGACGGCGAGGCTCGGGGCGCCGCCGAGCAGCTGGATGCCGACGAGGAGCTGGGTGGCGCAGCGTACGACGTCGGTGACGAGGGCGACGGTACGGGCGTCGAAGCGGTCGCCGACGACCCCGCCCAGCGGCAGCAGGAGCAGCTTGGGGACCATCGCGCAGCCGAGGACCAGGGCGAGCGCCGAGGTGGAGCCGGTGGCCTCCAGGACGGCGAGCGCGAGGGCGGCGGGGATCGCGGCGTCGCCCAGGAGGGAGAGCGCGCGGCCGGTGAAGAGGAGGCGGAAGGAGCGGGTGCGCAGGGGGTGGGGGACGGAGGCGGGCGCGTCGGCGCGCACGGGGGCGACAGGCATGTACCGCAGAGTATTTCGGTACCGAATAATTCGTCAACGAAATACTTTCCCCGGGAGGGGGACCGTCCGCCGACGTACGATCACTTCATGGCGCTCCCCGACGAACCGCGTGCCCCCCAGGGCGAACCCGGTGAACCCGGAGACCCCGGCGAACCCCACGAGCCGCGCGAACCGCAGGACTGGACCGACGGGCACGTCGCCCGCTGGCAGCCCGTCCTGCCCGGCCTCGACCCCGTCGTCGAGGGCGCCGTCACCCGCATGAAGAAGCTCTCCGTCCACCTCCGCCGGGTCAGGGAGCAGTCCCTCGTCGACTTCGACCTGGAGCGCCACGAGTTCGACACCCTCCACAAGCTCGCCGGCCGCGGCGGCAGCGCCGCCCCCTCCGAGCTCGCCCAGGACCTCGACCTCGCCCCCGCCTCCGTCTCCGGCCGCCTCGACGCCCTGGAGAAGCGCGGATTCGTCCGCCGTACGCAGTCCACGACCGACCGGCGCCGGGTCGTCGTCGAACTCACCGAATCCGGCCACCAGACCTGGCTCGGCGCGATGGACGTCCTCGGCCACGAGGAGTACCGCCTCCTCGGCGTGCTCTCCGCCGAGGAGCGGAACCGGCTCAACGACCTGCTGCGCCGGATCATGGTCGAGGCGGAGAGCGCGGAGCACACCCGCCACTGGGACTGACCGCGTCCCCGGGGAGGACGGATCAGACGCTCAGCGAGCGCGCGTAGTTCAGCTGCGACATCACCCAGTGGATGGTGTCCGGACGCACCGCCGGGATCATCGTGGAGTGGTGCTTGCCCCCGCTGTTCACCGTGATCTGGACGAAGCCCGACGTCGTCTGCTCCTTCATCAGCAGGAACAGCAGCCCCAGGCCGCAGGCCGCGACGAAGAGACAGGCCAGCACGATGCCGACCGTCGAGATCTTCTCCTCGGTCCGCGACAGGTCCATCGCGTTCCACACCGCGCCCCGGAGCGGCATCGGACCGGACGGGGTGAGGATCTGGTCGCCGACCACGCTGATGTCCCCGAGGGCGAAGGCCGGTGCCCCGCCCGTCGGGTACTGCGGCGGCACGACCACCCCGCCCGGCAGCGTCGGCTGGTAGGCAGGCGCCTGGTACGGCCCCGGCCCCGGCCCCGGTCCCGGCGTCGCGTCCTGCGGGTAGCCGTACCCCGGCGTCCCGGCGCCCTGGCCGGGCCCCCACTGGTACTCCCCGTCCGCGTAAGGGTTCGGCTCGCTCATCAGTCCCCGCTCTCGATCACGCTGTCCGCAACGGCAAAAGCCCGCTCCTGCACGCGCAGCGTACAGAAGCGGGCTTCACGGCCGAATGCCCGGCCGACGGGATGTCAGAAGCGGCGCGTGATCAGCGCACGCTTGACTTCCTGGATCGCCTTCGTGACCTCGATGCCACGGGGGCACGCGTCGGTGCAGTTGAAGGTCGTGCGGCAACGCCACACGCCGTCCTTGTCGTTCAGGATCTCCAGGCGCTGCTCGCCCGCCTCGTCACGCGAGTCGAAGATGAAGCGGTGCGCGTTGACGATCGCGGCCGGACCGAAGTACTGGCCGTCGTTCCAGAAGACCGGGCAGGACGACGTGCACGCGGCGCACAGGATGCACTTGGTGGTGTCGTCGAACCGCTCGCGGTCCTCGGCGGTCTGCAGGCGCTCGCGCGTCGGCTCGTTGCCCTTGGTGACCAGGAACGGCATGACGTCCCGGTACGCCTGGAAGAAGGGCTCCATGTCGACGACAAGGTCCTTCAGCACCGTCAGGCCCTTGATGGCCTCGACCGTGATCGGCTTGTCGGGGTTGAGGTCCTTGATCAGCGTCTTGCAGGCGAGCCTGTTCTTGCCGTTGATCCGCATCGCGTCCGAGCCGCAGATGCCGTGCGCGCACGACCGGCGGAAGGTCAGCGTGCCGTCGACGTCCCACTTGATCTTGTGGAGGGCGTCGAGGACGCGCTCCTTCGGGTCGATCTCGATCTGGAAGTCTTCCCAGACCGAGGCGTCCGAGATCTCGGGGTTGAAGCGGCGGATCCGCATCGTGACCGTGATGTACGGGGAGGCGGCGGACTCCGCCTCGACCTTGTCCAGTACGGGGGTAGCCATCAGTACTTACGCTCCATCGGCTGGTAGCGGGTCTGGACGACCGGCTTGTAGTCGAGACGGACGGTCTCGGAGCCGTCCTCGCCGACCTCGCGGTACGCCATGGTGTGGCGCATGAAGTTGACGTCGTCGCGGTTCGGGTAGTCCTCGCGGTAGTGACCGCCGCGGGACTCCTTGCGCGCGAGGGCCGAGACGGCCATGACCTCGGCCAGTTCGAGCAGGTTGCCCAGCTCGATGGCCTCCAGGAGGTCCGTGTTGAAGCGCTTGCCCTTGTCCTGGATGGACACGTTCTCGTAGCGCTCGCGCAGCTCGGCGATCTTCTCGACGGCCGTCTTGATCGTCTGCTCGGTGCGGAACACCATGACGTTGGCGTCCATGGTCTCCTGCAGCTCGCGGCGGATGTCCGCCACGCGCTCGTGACCCGTGGAGTTGCGCAGCTTCTCGATCGTCGCGACGACGAGGGACTCCGGGTTCTCCGGCAGCTCGACGTAGTCGTGCTTGGCGGAGTACTCGGCCGCGGCGATGCCGGAGCGCTTGCCGAAGACGTTGATGTCGAGCAGCGAGTTGGTGCCGAGGCGGTTGGCGCCGTGCACCGACACGCAGGCGACCTCGCCGGCCGCGTACAGGCCCGGGACGACGGTGGTGTTGTCCGAGAGGACCTCACCCTCGACGTTGGTCGGGATGCCGCCCATGGCGTAGTGCGCGGTGGGCTGGATCGGGATCGGGTCCGTGTACGGCTCGATGCCGAGGTACGTACGGGCGAACTCGGTGATGTCCGGGAGCTTGGCGTCGAGCTGCTCCGGCGGGAGGTGCGTCAGGTCCAGGTAGACGTGGTCGCCCTCGGGACCGCAGCCGCGGCCCTCGCGGATCTCCGTGTAGATGGAGCGGGAGACGACGTCACGGGACGCGAGGTCCTTCATGACCGGCGCGTACTTCTCCATGAAGCGCTCGCCGTCCTTGTTGCGGAGGATGCCGCCCTCACCGCGGGCGCCCTCCGTCAGCAGGATGCCCATGCGCCAGATGCCCGTCGGGTGGAACTGGAAGAACTCCATGTCCTCCAGGGGCAGACCGCGGCGGTAGCACGCGGCCTGGCCGTCACCGGTCAGGGTGTGCGCGTTGGAGGTCACCTTGAAGAACTTGCCGGTGCCGCCGGACGCGTAGATCACGGCCTTGGCCTGGAAGATGTGGATCTCGCCAGTGGCAAGCTCGTAGGCGACGACGCCCGCGGAGTGCTTCACACCGTCGACCTCGACGATGAGCTGGTCCAGGACGTAGAACTCGTTGAAGAACTCCACACCCTCCTTGACGCAGTTCTGGTACAGCGTCTGGAGGATCATGTGGCCGGTGCGGTCCGCGGCGTAGCAGGACCGGCGGACCGGGGCCTCGCCGTGGTTGCGGGAGTGACCGCCGAAGCGGCGCTGGTCGATGGTGCCGTTCGGGGTCCGGTTGAACGGCAGGCCCATCTTCTCCAGGTCGAGGACGGCGTCGATGGCCTCCTTCGCCAGGATCTCGGCGGCGTCCTGGTCGACCAGGTAGTCACCGCCCTTGACCGTGTCGAAGGTGTGCCATTCCCAGTTGTCCTCCTCCACGTTGGCGAGCGCGGCGGCCATGCCGCCCTGCGCCGCGCCCGTGTGGGAGCGGGTGGGGTAGAGCTTCGTCAGGACGGCGGTGCGGCTGCGCTTCGTCGACTCGATGGCGGCGCGCATGCCGGCGCCGCCGGCGCCGACGATGACGGTGTCGTACTTGTGGATCTTCATGACGTGGATTACCTCAGCCCCGTGCCTAGCGGATGTTCGGGTCGAAGGTGAAGATCACCAGCGTGCCCAGAAGGATGGTGAACACCGTGGCGGTGTACAGCAGGCCCTTGAGCCACAGGCGCGTGTTGGCCCGCTCCGCGTAGTCGTTGATGACCGTACGGAGGCCGTTGGCGCCGTGCAGCATGGCGAGCCAGAGCATCAGCAGGTCCCAGACCTGCCAGAACGGGGACGCCCAGCGGCCGGCCACGAAGGCGAAGCCGATCTTGGAGACGCCGCCGTCGAGGAAGAGCTGGATCAGCAGGTGGCCAAGGACCAGGACCACGAGGACCACGCCGGAGAGGCGCATGAAGAGCCACGCGGCCATCTCGAAGTTGCCGCGGGTCGCCTTCGGCGTCTTGCCGGTGCGCTTGCGCGGGGCCTCGATGTACGGCGCGGGGTTGTCCACGTCGTACACGGCGCCCTCGACGGGGCCGATGGCGGCGGAGGAGGTGGTGTCAGCAGACATATCTGGCGTCAGCTCCCGAACAGTTCACGTGCGGCGTGGCCGAGGACGGGGTACAGCGAGCCCGCCATCAGCACGACCCAGATGCCCACGACGGTCCAGAGCATCTGCTTCTGGTAGCGCGGGCCCTTGGACCAGAAGTCCACGGCGATGACACGGAGACCGTTCAGCGCGTGGAAAAGGATGGCGGCGACGAGGCCGTACTCCAGAAGAGCGACGATCGGCGTCTTGTAGGTCGCGACGACCTCGTCGTACGCCTCGGGGGAGACGCGGACGAGAGCGGTGTCCAGCACGTGTACGAACAGGAAGAAGAAGATGAGGACGCCGGTGACTCGATGAGCCACCCAGCTCCACATTCCTTCCCGGCCGCGGTACAGCGTTCCAGCCGGCACGGAAAAACCCTCCGGGAGCGGGGATCAGGGTCGGCCGGCTTCTCTGTCGGTCTGACCCGGCCGGGTACGGTCCACCGGCCCCGGTCATCGTAGCGACGACTTGTCGGTTCGCTCGCGCGGGGTCCATCGGTGTGATCAAACAGGCACGGACGGGCTATCCCACAAGCCGAAATCGCCCTGTTCCGGTCGAATTCACGCTCCGGAGTGTCGGCGTGTGAGCCCCTCGGCGAGCCGGAAGGCCAGCCGGGCGCGGGCGAGCCGCCTCAGTTCGTCGGCGGCGATCACGCGCTCTTCCTCCGGTTCGTTGCCGAGACGTGACCGAATGCCTGCCAATACCTGGTCGAGACGCTCTCCGGGCCGCACTCCTTCGAGGCTGATGACGAACGCGTGTCCGAAGCTGCTCTCGTACGCGGCGTGGGCGGCCCGCAGCGCGGTCCGCGCCGCCGGCGGGGCGTCGGGGTGCGGCGGAGCGGAGGACTCGGCGGCCAGCGCCCCGTCGAGATCGGCGCGGGACAGGTCGTAACCGGCCTCGTCGGCGGCGGCGAGCAAGGCGTCGACCGTCGGGTACGGGCGGTGCGCGGCCACCCGTTCGGCCCAGCGGGCGCTGCGGCAGCAGGAGAGGAGCAGGGCCTCGGCCTCGGCGGGCGAGGCGGCGTTGAAGCGCGTGAGCCCGTGGATCGAGGGGTGGGTCGGGGCCTGCGGGGAGAGGCCCTTGTTCTGGGCGGGTATGGCAGGCGTGTCCGTGGAGCCCGGCTTCCGGCAGGGGGCGTGGGTGTCGCTGGTCAGCGTGGGCTCCGGTACTCCGGGACGGGTGGGGTGGACGTGACTCAACGTTATCGACGGGATGGGGGAAGTGTCCGACGGATGCGCGAATTTCACCCGGAAGGGAGAGTTTCGGAACATGTGATGGACCATCCGGTTCCGTTCCCCCGATTGGCCGGAGCGCCATCCGTACGGGAGGATTCCGAATGATGCGGTACTCCATACGGGTGCCCGGCCGGGGCCCCGCACTGATGGCGACCGCGGTGGCACTGGCCACCGTGGCGGCCTGTTCGAGCGGCTCTCCCTCCGGAGCGCCGTCCCCTTCCGTACCCCCCGGCTCCGGCGGTACGTCCACGAGCGCCGCGCCCACCGGCGCGCCGCCCTCCCCGACGCCCACCCCGACACCGACGCGGACGTACCCCCTCTCCACCGCGCCCCGGACCGTCCCCGCCGTCCGCGACCACGAGGCCGCCCGCGGCCCCGGCTGGAAGCCCGCGCCCACGGCCGGGATCGTCGTCGCCCCCGGCAGCGAGGGCCTCGCCGACGAGGCGCGGCTGCTCGCGGGGGAGCTCAAGATCGTCTACCGGGGCGCCGTCGCGGCCCGCGCGGGCGACGTCGAGCTGGCCCTCGGCGGCAAGGGCGCCCCCGAGTCGTACACGCTCACCACGCGCGACGACCGGGTCAGGATCACCGGCCCCGACCAGGCGGGCGTCTTCTACGGGACCCGCACCCTCAAGCAGTCGGTGAAGGGCTCGGGCGCGATGCCCGAGGGCACCGTCACCGACGCCCCCGCGAAGCCCCAGCGCGGGCTGAACCTGGACATCGCCCGCAAGTTCTTCACCGCGGAGTGGATCGAGGCCCGGCTCCGCGAGATGGCCGACCTCAAGCTCAACCAGTTCGGTCTGCACTTCTCCGACGACCAGGGCTTCCGGATCGCCTCGGACACCCACCCCGAGATCGTCTCGGCCCAGCACCTCACCAAGGCCGAGGTGCGCCGCATCCTCGCCCTCGCCGAGTCCCTGCACATCACCGTGGTGCCCGAGATCGACTCGCCCGGACACCTCGGCGCCGTCCTGCGCGCCTACCCCGACCTGCGGTTGCTCAATGTCCAGGGCGTCCCGCGCCAGGGTGCGATCGACATCTCCAAGCCCGCCTCGGCGCGGCTCGTGGACGAGCTGCTGCGCGAGTACGCCGACCTCTTCCCCGGCGGCTGGTTCCACGTCGGCGCCGACGAGTACCAGGCGCTGACCGTCCGCTCCCCGGAGGCCTCCTATCCGCAGCTGGCCGCGGCGGCCCGCCAGAAGTACGGCCCCCAGGCGCGCGTCCAGGACCTCGCGGAGGGCTGGCTGAACGACCGCGCGGCGGTGGTGCGCGACACGGGCAAGGTGGCGAAGGCCTGGAACGACGGTTTCTTCCGGGGCGGGGTCGTCCACGCCGACCAGGGCATCGAGGTCGAGTACTGGACCGGCAAGGAGATCGGGGCCCGGCCGCCGGCCGAGTACCTGGCCGAGGGCCGCAAGGTCATGAACCTGAACGACGAGTACCTCTACTACGTCCTCGGCCAGCCCAACGACTTCACGTACCCCACGGGCCGCCGCATCTACGAGCAGTGGACACCGCTGGTCCTGCGGGGCACCACGCCGGTGCCGGCCCGCTACGACCCCCAGATCCTCGGCGCCCGCTTCGCCGTCTGGTGCGACCTGTCCCGCTCGCAGACGCAGGCACAGGTGGCCGACGGGATCCGGCTGCCGCTGACGGCCCTGGCCCAGAAGGTCTGGGACGAGCGGAAGCCGGCCCTGACCTGGGACCAGTTCCGGGCATTGGCGGCGAAGGTGCGCTGAGGATCACCGTGGACGGGTCCCGTCCGGATCGCGTACGTTCCCCCGGCGGCGGCCGCCCGGCCGCCGCCGGGCCCCGGGGAGGGGCCCTTCGTTCCTTGGGGGGAACCAGATGCTCATGCTCCGCGATCCGAACGGCCTTGCGAGAGCCGTGGTGGCCCTGCTCGCCGGCAACATCGTCTTCGACGTCCTGCTCGGCCTGATCGACGTCCGCAGTCTCGCGGACGGATCCCTGTACTACTCCGACCCGACCCGGTTCGGGGCCCTCGACCTCAACGCGGCCTACGGCATCTCGTTCCTGGTGTACGTGGCCACCGCGGTCGTCTTCATCATCTGGTTCCACCGGCTGCGGCGGAACGCCGAGGTCTGGGCCGGTGACCTGCAGGGCCGGAAGCCGGGCTACGCCATCGGCGGCTGGTTCATCCCGATCGGCAACCTCTGGATCCCGCGGGCGGTCGCCGTCGACATCTGGCGGGCGAGCCGCTGGGAGCCGTACGCCGCCGACGGCACGCGGGAGCTGGCGCTGCTCAACAGCTGGTGGACGTTCCTGCTGGCCGCCAACACGGTGAACTGGATCTCCAGCAAGCTGTACAACGCGGCCGAGACGCCCGAGGCCTACGACACGGCGACCGTATGGTCGCTCGCGGGCTACGGCCTCGACATCGTCGCCGCCGTCCTCGCGATCCTCTTCGTGCGGCGTCTGACCTCTATGCAGCACGCCAAGGCCACTGGCATGATTCCGGCCGCAGTGACGAAAAGTCGCGCCCCGGCGCAGTAGTGGAAGTACTGCGTCCGAATCGCTGGCGAGGAGGCGTCCATGACGTCCGTGACGAGCACGAGCATGCAGGATCTGATCGACCGCGCCGACGTGCGGGGCCTCGCGGCCGCCGGGCTCGCGTGCCTGGACCGGTGTCTGCCCCTGCTCGCACCCGAGCGCGCCGAGGTGCTCCGGCCCGTGTGGGCCGCGGTGGCGCGCGGGGACGGCGGAGCGTGGGCCGAGGCTGTCGGCAAGGCGCGGGTCGAGCTGGACGGCGTGGGAGGCGAGGCCGTGGACGCCGGCGGGGTCGTGACGATGGTTCACGCGATGCTCGACGGAGTCCCCGCAGAGTGGGCCGATGAGCCCCTGCGGGCCTGGGCCGAGCGGTGCTCGGCGGTCGCGCTCGCCGTCCACCGCCTGTACGACGCGACCGAGACCGGCCCGCTCCACGCCGGCGAACTCCGCCGCCAGCAGGCCGTCCTGGAAGCCGCCGCGCACGGACCGACCGGTCTGCGCCGGGCCCGCGAGCTGTCCACCGAGGGCGGACGGGTGCTGCGCGCGGTCGTCTCGCGCCGGGCGCGGACCGCCTGAGCCGCGAGGGAAAGCAACGAGGGGGTGGCCGGCGCCGGCCACCCCTCGCTTCGTACGGACCTCGCTTCGTACGGAACGTCGGCTCAGGCCTCCGGCTCCGGCTCCTGGATCGACACCGAGGCGATCGCCTCGGCGATCTCCCGTTCCGCCGTGGCCTTGTCGAGGCCGAGGCCGGTCAGCACGCCCGCGCCGTCCTCGTGCTCCAGCAGCGCCAGCAGGATGTGCTCGGTGCCGACGTAGTTGTGGCCGAGGCGCAGGGCCTCGCGGAACGTCAGCTCCAGGACCTTCTTCGAGTCCGCGTCGAACGGGATCAGCGGCGGGATCTTCTCGGCCCGCGGCGGCAGTGTCGGGGTCACCGCGTCGCGTACCGCCTCCGCCGTCACGTCGTGCCCGGTCAGCCACCGCATGGCGAGCGACTCGGGCTCGGCGAGCAGTCCGAGGACGAGGTGACCGAGCACGATCTCCGCGTTGGCGGCCGTCCGGGCCTCCTCCTGCGAGGCCACGACCACCTTGCGGGCGCGCGGGGTGAAGCGGCTGAACCCTGCGTTCGGGTCCATCGTGGACGCGTCGGGGTCCTTCGCCACGAACCGCTTCTGGGCCGCCTGGCGGGTGACGCCCATGCTGCGGCCGATGTCGGTCCAGGAGGCGCCGGAGCGCCGGGCCTGGTCCACGAAGTGGCCGATGAGGTGGTCGGCGACGTCGCCGAGGTGGTCCGCCGCGATGACCGCGCCGGAGAGCTGCTCCAGGGCGTCGGAGTGGACCTTCTTGATCGCTTCGATGAGCTCGTCGAGACGGACGGGCACGTTCATTCCGGCTGGATTCGTCATGAGGCAACCCTAGGTTGACACCCCTGCACTGTCAACCTTCGGTTGACAGTGAAAAGGGCGCAGTGTGCCCAGCCCAGGGCGGGCGATGTCACGGAGGGAGGGGAGGGGCGGAAAAGGGAGACGACCGGGGCCGCCACCCCCCACAGGAGAGGCCCCGGTCGTCATCCACGGAGCCGCAGCACGGCTCCGTACTCCATACAGCGCCGGTGGTGCGCTTTCTGTCACACCGGCACGTGCACCCGCACGTGCAGCACGGCCCCGATCTCGAAGGTTGCAAGTTGTACAAAGACCCCGGACCGCGTGGACGCGGCGCGGGGACACGACGTAGCGTGCAGATGCGCGAGGTGGCGTGGCGGTGGTGACCAGCCGCGACGACGCGAGGACGCGACCGACGAACAGGGTTTGGGGAGTGCTGGGGGACGACGCGGAGCTGACGGCCGCGGTGCTCGCTGCGCAGGACGGGGACGAGAACGCGTTCCGGACTGTGTATCGCGCCGTGCATCCTCGGTTGGTCGGCTACATACGCACACTGGTCGGCGAGGGCGACGCCGAGGATGTCGCCTCGGAGTCCTGGCTCCAGATCACGCGCGACCTCGACCGCTTCAGCGGGGACGCGGACCGCTTCCGCGGCTGGGCTGCCCGGATCGCCCGCAACCGCGCGCTCGACCACATCCGGATGCGCGGCCGGCGGCCCGCCGTGGGAGCCGACGAGACCGAACTCACCGACAAGCCCGCCGACTCCGACACGGCGGACGAGGCACTGGAAGCCCTGGCCACCGGCCGCACCATGCACTTGATCGCCCAACTCCCGCAGGACCAGGCCGAGGCCGTCGTCCTGCGCGTCGTCGTCGGCCTGGACGCCAAGAGCGCCGCCGACACCCTGGGGAAGCGCCCCGGTGCCGTAAGGACCGCCGCGCACCGGGGTCTCAAGAAGCTCGCCGAACTCCTCGGGGCGGACGGAGTGGCTGACGGGACCGGTGGGGACGTCGTTCCGCTGGACGGTGTGCCTCCGCAACGCGGGCGCGGGCCGGGGCCCAAGGGTCCCGGCGGTGTGACGCATTCACGTCCGCGTACGCAGAAGGACATGTGATGGCCGACGAGCGCTACCAGTGGCTCGACCAGGAGGCCGCGGAGCGGCTGCTCCGGGGTGAGCCGGTCGATGCCCTCGACGATCCCGCACGGACCGAGGCGGGACGTCTCGCCGAGGCCCTCGACGCGGCCCGTACGCCGTCCATCGCCCGGGCCGGACAGGCCGAGCTTCCCGGCGAGGCGGCGGCAATGGCCGCCTTCCGCAGGACCACGGCCGAACGCGCTGCCCACGCCGCCCACGCCGAGCACACCGCCCGCGGCGGGCGCACCGAGCGTGCCGACCTGGGCCGGGTCCGCCTCGCCCCCGTCGCCGCGCCCGCGCGCCGCTGGGGGCGTTCCCTGCGGTACGGGCTGGCCGCCGCGGTCGCCGCCGTCACGGTCGGCGGGGTCGCCGTCGCCGCCGGTACGGGCATGCTGCCGATGGTCGGCCCCGAGCCCGCGACCTCCGTCACGGCGGGGGAGAGTCCCGATGCGCCGGTCGTCTCGGAGTCGCCCGGGATCCGGAAGGATCCCGAGGCCCCCTCGGTGGCACCGGGCGGCGGCGAACACTCACCGGGCTCGTCGCCCTCGCCCGGGACCTCGTCCTTCCCCGCCTCGCCCTCCGCGTCCGGGTCCCCTTCGCTCTCCATGCCGCCGGGCACCCGGCGCACCCCGGACCCGGGCCGGACGACGTCCCGCCCGGCCGGGGGCAAGAGCGCCGACGGGTCGACGGCGAAGGAGAAGGCCCTCAAGGCCTGCCGGGACTACCGGGCCGGCCGGCTCGACTCCGCCGGTAACCGGCAGCTCACGAGCACCCTGCGCAGCGGCGAGACGCTCCGCCGGTACTGCGACCGGATCCTCGGCTCCGGCGGCACGGGCGCGTCCGCCGATCCTCAGGAGGACGGCAAGAAGGACGACGGCACGAAGGACGACGGCAAGGACGACGGGAAGAGCGACGGGAAGAGCGACGGCACGGCCGACGGCAAGGACGACGGGAAGAAGGATTTCCGTCGGCAGACCGGCGGGAGTGACAGCGGGAACGACGGTGGGAACGAAGGCTCCGAGCGCCGGAACCGCAGCTCAGAGGGCGCGGACAGGAACCGCAACGGCGCCCTTCTCGCACCAGGTGTGACACTTTCCGGGCCGTCGGCGCAGTACTGAGTGAGCCGACTGGTCATCGGCCGCGCGTGAGCCGGGGTTCCCCCCGTACCTACGGCTCCGCGCACCCGGCGCGGGTGGGGCACGTTCCCCCGGTCCCACCCGCGCCCTTTCTTCTCCCCGCCGCTACCAGTGGACGACGACCTTGTCGCCGGGCTTCACCTGGTCGAAGAGGGCCGAGAGCTTCGCCTTGTCCCGGACGTTGACGCAGCCGTGCGAGGCCCCGTTGTAGCCGCGGGCCGCGAAGTCCGCCGAGTAGTGCACCGCCTGGCCGCCGCTGAAGAACATCGCGTACGGCATGGGCGTGTGGTAGATCGTCGACGTCCACTTGCGGGCCTTCCAGCCCACGCTGAACGTGCCCTCGCGGGTCGGGGTGTTCTCCGAGCCGAAGCGGACGTCCATGGACGAGACGACCCGGCCGTCGATCATCCAGGCCAGGGTCCGGCTCTCCTTGCTGATGCACAGCACCCGGCCGGTCATGCAGCGCGCGTCCGGGGTGTCCAGCTGGTTCGTGGTCGACGGCTTCAGCTCGTCGGCGGTCGGCTTCCGGCTGGCCGTGAGCAGCCGCTGCCAGGTCGTCTCGTCGACCGAACCCGTGCCCGGCAGCCCCTGCTTCTTCTGGAACGCCGTGACCGAGGCCGCCGTCATCGTCCCGTAGAAACCGGTGGGAGCCCGGTCGAAGTGGCCGAGCTGACGGAGCCGCGCCTGGAGCTCGCGGACCTGCTCGCTCTCGTCGCCGTCGCCCATGAGGGCCTTGGACGCCGGCGCCCCGGTGCTGGGAGTGGCGGAGGGGGACGGCGGCTTGTCGTCGGTCGTCGGCGTGGCGGTCGGGGCATCGGTGGGGGCGGACGTCGTCGCCTTCGGCGCCTGCGTCGTCGGGCTCGCGCCGCCGCCTCCGGGGCCGGCCGCCTCGGGCGTACAGCCCACGGCCAGCGCCACCACCGCTGCTGCCAGTACCGCTCTGCGTATGACGGACGTGGTCCGCTTCATCGTTGCCCCCCGAGGCGAGTCGTGTGTGTACGTAGGGATGCTTTCCGCGCGCGTGCGGTTGCGTACGCGCGTATGAAGATCGGAGAGAAGTGCGGGCAAGCTGTGAGGAAGGTCCCAGCGTGCTGCCCTCCACCGGCCGCACGCCCGCCGCTACAGTCCGTCGCGAGGGTCGGTACCGCTGAGCAGCAGGTCTATCGGGAAGGCACAACACATGGCGCGCGAGTCGGAGTCGGGGCTGCCGATCGAGCCGGTCTACGGGCCGGGGGCTCTGGAGGGGTGGGATCCCGCCGGGAAGCTGGGCGAGCCGGGTGCGTACCCCTTCACGCGCGGCGTCTACCCGTCGATGTACACGGGCCGTCCCTGGACGATGCGGCAGTACGCGGGCTTCGGTACGGCGGTCGAGTCGAACGCCCGTTACAAGCAGCTGATCGCGAACGGCACGATGGGTCTGTCGGTGGCGTTCGACCTGCCGACGCAGATGGGCCACGACAGCGATGCGGCGATCTCCTCGGGCGAGGTCGGCAAGGTGGGTGTCGCGATCGATTCGATCGACGACATGCGGGTCCTGTTCGACGGCATCCCGCTGGACAAGGTCTCGACGTCGATGACGATCAACGCCCCCGGTTCGCTTCTCCTCCTGCTGTACCAGTTGGTGGGTGAGGAGCAGGGTGTTCCGGCGGACAAGCTGACGGGCACGATCCAGAACGACGTGTTGAAGGAGTACATCGCGCGGGGGACGTACATCTTCCCGCCGAAGCCGTCGCTGCGTCTGATCGCGGACATCTTCAAGTACTGCCGGGCCGAGATCCCGAAGTGGAACACCATCTCGATCTCCGGCTACCACATGGCCGAGGCCGGGGCGTCGCCCGCGCAGGAGATCGCGTTCACCCTCGCGGACGGCATCGAGTACGTCCGCACGGCGGTCGCGGCCGGCATGGACGTCGACGACTTCGCCCCGCGCCTCTCCTTCTTCTTCGTGGCGCGCACGACGATCCTCGAAGAGGTCGCGAAGTTCCGTGCGGCCCGGCGGATCTGGGCGCGGGTGATGAAGGAGGAGTTCGGGGCGAAGAACCCCAAGTCGCTGATGCTCCGCTTCCACACCCAGACCGCCGGTGTGCAGCTGACCGCCCAGCAGCCCGAGGTCAACCTGGTCCGTGTCGCCGTCCAGGGCCTGGCGGCGGTCCTCGGCGGCACGCAGTCCCTGCACACGAACTCCTTCGACGAGGCGATCGCGCTCCCGACGGACAAGTCGGCCCGTCTGGCTCTGCGTACGCAGCAGGTCCTCGCCTACGAGACGGACGTGACGGCCACGGTCGACCCGTTCGCGGGCTCGTACGTCGTCGAGAAGATGACCGACGACGTCGAGGCCGCGGCCCTTGAGCTGATGGCCAAGGTCGAGGACATGGGCGGCGCGGTCGCGGCGATCGAGCGCGGTTTCCAGAAGAGCGAGATCGAGCGCTCGGCCTACCGGATCGCGCAGGAGACCGACAGCGGCGAGCGGGTCGTCGTCGGCGTCAACCGCTACACGATCGACGTCGAGGAGCCCTACGAACCCCTCCGCGTCGACCCGGCGATCGAGGCCCAGCAGGCCGAACGCCTCGCCAAGCTCCGCGCCGAGCGCGACCAGGCGGCCGTGGACGCGGCCCTCGTGGAGCTGAAGAAGGCGGCCGAGGGCACGGACAACGTCCTCTACCCGATGAAGGACGCCCTCAAGGCCCGCGCCACCGTCGGCGAGGTCTGCAACGCCCTCCGCGAAGTCTGGGGCACGTACGTCCCCACCGACGCGTTCTAGCCCTTCAGGCCGCGTAGACGCAGGTCACGCAGGTCACAGCGGAGTGTCGTACTCGTGTGCGACACTCCGCTTTATGTTGGGTGTCACCGATCTGTCGACCTATCTCGTGGGGCTCGTCCTCATCATCCTGCTGCCGGGGCCGAACTCGCTGTATGTGCTGTCCGTTGCCGCCCGCAAGGGCACGCGGACCGGGTACAAGGCCGCCGCCGGAGTCTTCACCGGGGACGCGGTCCTGATGACGCTGGCCGCGCTCGGCGCGGCCTCGCTCCTCCAGACCACGCCGCTCCTCTTCACCGTCGTGAAGTACGCGGGCGCCGGCTACCTGGCCTGGATGGCGTACGGGATGCTGCGGTCCGCCTGGTCGATGTGGCGCGGCCAGGGCGGATCGGCGGACGAGGAGCCGGAGCAGGCCGTGCCCGCGCCGGCCGAGCGTCCGTACCGCCGCGCGCTGCTCATCAGCCTGTTCAACCCGAAGGCGATCCTCTTCCTGATCTCGTTCTTCGTGCAGTTCGTGGACCCCGCGTACGCCTACCCGGCCCTGTCCTTCCTGGTGCTCGGCACGCTGCTCCAGATCGGCAGCTTCCTCTATCTCACGATGCTGATATTCGGCGGGACGCGGCTGGCGGCCGCGTTCCGGAGCCGTCGTCGGCTGTCCGCCGGGGCGACCTCGGCGGCGGGTGCGCTCTTCCTCGGCTTCGCCGCGAAGCTGTCGCTCAGCAGCGCCGCCTGACCCTGAGGCCGCTTGTCCCCGGTTTTGCTTGACCCTGACACCGTGTGAGGCCGTTCCGTAGGGGGCGTCATGTTTGTTATCGGAGACTTCGCCCGGCACGGGCGGGTGTCGGTCCGCATGCTGCGTCACTACGACGCCATCGGGCTGCTGCGCCCGGCCCGGGTCGACCCGCACACGGGCTACCGCTTCTACACGGGGGAGCAGCTCGCCCGGCTCAACCGTGTCATCGCGCTCAAGGACCTCGGCTTCACCCTCGAACAGGTGGGGGCGATCCTCGACGAGCAGATCGACGCGGACGAGCTGCGGGGCATGCTGCGTCTGCGCCAGGCCGAGCTGGAAGCGGCCCTGGAAGCGGCGCGGGCCCGGCTCACCCAGGTCGGTGCGAGGCTCCGGGCCATTGAAACGGAGGGACGCATGTCCACTCAGGACGTCGTCGTCAAGAAGATCCCCGCCGTGCGCATCGCCGAGCTGAGCACGGTCGCCGCGAGCTTCGGCCCGCACGACATCGGCCCCGCCATCGGGCCGCTCTACGACGAGCTGTGCGGTCGGCTCGAAGCCGCGGGCGTCACCGGCTTCGGTCCGGGGATCGCGTACTACGAGGACGCGGGCAAGGGCGACGGCTCCGTCCTCGTGCACGCCGGCATGACCGTTCCCGAGGGGACCGTCGTGGAGGGCGTCGAGGTGCACGTCCTGCCCGGCATCGAGGAGGCCGCGACCATCGTCCACCGGGGCTCGATGGACGACATCCTGCCGACCGCGCAGACCCTGGCCCGCTGGATGGAGACCAACGGCTACGCGTCGCAGCACTACGCGCGCGAGCTGTACCTGGAGTGCCCGGAGGACCGTTCGCAGTGGGTGACGGAGATCCAGGAGGCGATCGTCCGCGCCTGAGGCGAACCCTTGAGGCGAAACCCGAGGCGAACCCTGACGTGAAGAGGGGGAGGGGCCCGGGACCCCCGCACGGGTTCCCGGGCCCCTCCTCTCTTCGGCCGCCTACTTCCGGGCGGCGCCGCGCTTCCGCAGCTCCTTGCGGAGCCGCAGCGCGCGGCGCGCCAGACGGCGGACCTGCGGATGCCGGGGCAGGGGGAGGCCGCCCGGCAGGTTCAGGACGGTGAGGCGCCGGCGGGTGAAGTGGTGCCGGGTGCGCTCGGCGTGCGGGCCCGACAGGTGCCGTGCCGCGGCCTCCCGCAGGTCGGCCCGGATCTTCGGCTGCATCGCGAAGCCGACCGCGGCGACCAGGTCGTTCAGCTCCGCCACGTCCGGGACCGGCCCGGCCGGCTCGTCCGCGCCGCCCTCCTCCAGGGGCGGGACGACCGCGTCCACCACGGTGAGCGGGATCCGGTTGCTGTTCTGGAAGGGGGTGAGCCGCTCCAGGAGCGGGCCCGTGCCGACCCGGGCGACCGGCAGCCCGTAGAAGGCGTGCGCCGTGAGCAGCGCCGTGGAGAAGCAGCCGACCACGAGGGCGGGCCGCAGCTCGCGGTAGAGCACCTCGGCGAGGACGGGCCGGTCCTCGACGGTCAGCTCGGCACCGAGCCGCTCCGCCTCGTCCACCAGCGACCGCGACCAGGCGTCCGGGGCGGTCGGGTGGGGCTTGAAGACGAGCTTCCGGTGGCCCCGGGCGATCGCGCCGCGGACCATCCGCAGGTGCAGCTCCTCCTCCTCGGCGGCGGTGACCAGCTGCAGGGCGGCCAGGTACTGGCCGAGGAGCAGCGCGGGGCCCTCCTCGCGCGTTCCCGGTCCCGCGGCCGGTCCGGAGAGTTCCTCGACGACCTTCGTGAAGGCCTCCACCGGTACGGCCTCCGGCGGCGCCCCGAACTCGGCGAGCAGCAGCGGTTCGAGCCCGGGGACGAGGTCCAGGTGGAGCAGCCTGCGGACCCGTCCGCCGATCAGCGGGTCGATCTTGTTACGGGTCGGCCCGTAGCTCATGAGACCGTCGGCGTACGCCGTGATCGGCGCGTCGGGCAGCAGCTGGGCGATGGCGAGCGCGGGTGTCACCTGGAGCGATTCCAGGGCGAGTTCGACCCGGTCGTCACCGAGCTCCCAGAGCAGCCGCAGATGGCGCTGGAGCATCGCCATGTCCTGTCCCCGGGGCGTCCAGCCGGCGGGGTGGAGCGGGGAGATCGTCTCGTTCCAGGACAGGACGGAGTCGAAGCGGCCGCGCAGCCGCTCGAAGCCCTCGGCCTCGTCGAGGGCGGGTGTCGTCTCGGGCACGGCGGCGTTGTTGGTGACGAGCAGGATCCGGCGGTCGGCCCGGCCGAAGCAGCCGCTGTCCAGTGCGGCGGCCAGGGTCGCCGCCCCGTAGAGGGTGGAGGCGCAGAAGATCTGTGTGGTGCGTCGGGCGCTCATGCCGCCACCTCCGGGGAACCGTTCGCGCCGGCCCCGGAGACAGGCGCCGACGCCGACGCCGACACCGACACGGACACGGACCCGGACACGGACCCGGACACCGTCTCGGCCGTCGACACCGACACCGCCGCAGGTGTCGGATCCGGTGCCGCCGGTGGCGGTGCCGGGCGCTGCTTCCGCAGTTTCCGCAGCAGCGTCGCGCGGTCCCCGCCCATCGACGTGAGGGCCTCGTCGAGGACCGCCTGCGGCATCCGGCGCAGCGCTCCCGCGCTCATCGCCTTCAACTGGCGTGCCACCTCGGGTTCGAATCGTCCGATCCCGCCGATGTGATGGGAAATCAGTGCGCAATACGTCCGCACCGCTTTGGGGAGAAGGAGATCAGCGTCCCGGTCCTTCGCCGTTTCCTCGATCACCAGGTCGAATGCACGGATGAAATCCAATTGCCGCACATCGCCGATCTGGGTGAGCGAGGTCGCGACTCCGCGCCGGTAGAAGACGCCGAGCTCCCCGATCGCCGCGAACGATTCCGCCTCGCGGTGCAGCTTCCAGATCCAGGGCCGGTCCTCGGCCGTCCGCAGGCCGTGCGGGAAGTGGAGGAGCCCGCGCTCCAGGAGCCGTCGGTGGTAGATCCCGGCCCACGCGTACGGGTAGTCGACGGAGGTCGTCCGGTGGGCCGGCAGTATCGCGTCGCGCGGGTCGAGCACCTCGTCGCGGCGCGGGACCGGCACCCCGCGGACCGAGCGGCTGCGGCCCGAGACGGAGACGTGGCCGGTGCGCAGGAAGTCGCATCCCAGCTCGTCCATGGCGGCGACGAGCCGCCCGTAGTAGCCGGGGGAGAGCCAGTCGTCCCCGTCGAGGAAGGTCACGTACTCGCCGCGGGCCGCGTCGAGGCCGGTGTTGCGGGCCGTGGCGAGTCCTTCGTTGCGTTCGTGCCTGAGCAGGACGGCACCCGGGACGTCGTGTACGGCCCGTTCGAGGAGTTCGGGAGTCCCGTCGGACGAGCAGTCGTCGACAAGGAGGAACTCGAAGTCCTCGCGGGCGTTGGCACGCAGGCTGGTGAGGGTGTCGGGGGCATATGTCTGCACGTTGAAGAACGGCACGACCACGGAGAGCTTGACCACGTGGCCGACGCTAGGCGCCGACCCGGCACGCCCCCCGACCGGTGGGGGGATATTCGGTGAACACCAAGCGGCGGGCCGCTTAACCGCCTTTACCTACAAGGAAATCCGGCCCCGCCCCGCAGCGATTCCGGCCGGAATCCGACCCGTTTAACACGTCGGAGAGGCGCTGTTCACCCGTTGTTGTGACTCAGTTGGGCCGGAAAGCGGAATGCCCTTCTAGCGTCCTCGACGTGCCAGCAAGTACCAACGAGGCAGTACGAGTAGCCGTACTCGCCGACTCCGACACCCGGTGGAAATGGGGCGCCCTCACGGCGCGCCGCCTCACCACGGCGACAGCCGAACCCACCGGATTCGTCCTACGGGGCCGGGCCACACCCACCCCCCGCCAGCTCGCCGAGACCGGGGTGTCCACGACCACCCCGGGCGAGGTGACGGGCGCGGAGTTCCTCCGTGCCGTACGGGACGCGGCGGAGCGCGGCGAGGGATACGACGTCGTCGTCCTCGCGCTGGTCGGCGGCACCGTCCGGGCCGTCCTCCAGGGCCTGGCCGATCTGGCCCTGGACCGGCGCCCGGTGATCGTCACCGGCTACGTCGGCGTCGTCTACGAGAAGCTCACCGACGGGCTCCTCCTGCGCCACGGCGCCGACGTCGTCCTCGCCAACTCCCGGCACGACGCCGAGCGGTTCCGCGCCGTGTACGAGGGCGTGGGCGCCGGCTCCGACTCGGTCGTCGAGGCCGCGCTGCCCTTCCTCGGCGGCGCCCCGCACACCCCCGAGGCCGGCCGCGACACCCTCGTCTTCGCCGCCCAGCCGTCCGTGCCCGCCACCCGGGCCGAGCGGACCTACGTCCTGCGGCGGCTGATCGACCACGCCCGCCTCCACCCGGGCCGCGAGGTGCTCCTCAAGCTCCGCTCCAAGCCGGGCGAACACACCACGCACCTGGAGGAGTTCCCCTTCCAGAAGCTGGTCCGCGACCTCGACCCGCCCGCCAACTTCCGCCTCGTGTACGGACACATGGGCGAGGTCCTCGACCGCACCGACCTCCTGGTCACCGTCTCCTCCACGGCCGCGCTCGAAGCCCTCCACCGCCGCGTCCCCACCGCGATCCTCACCGACCTCGGGGTCCGCGAGGCGCTCGGCAACCACCACTTCGTCGGCTCCGGCCTGCTGACCTCCTTCGACGGACTCGACAAGGGACACGTCCCCATACCGGACGACACCTGGCTCGCCCGGCAGGGCGTGGCCTCCGACAGCCCGTACGAAGCGGCCTTCGACGCCGCCCGCGACCGGGTCGCCGCACTCCTGGCGCTCCCCGCGCTGCCCCCGATCACCCCCTACTACACAGCGGAGACGGCCCCCGGCTACCTGCCCGGGATCCTCGCCCGCCACCGCCTGGACGTCACCGCGCAGGAGCCCCGCGAGAGCGGCCTCCGCCGGGTCGTCCGGGAGGCGGCGCGGGGCGCGTACCGGCACGGAGTGCAGCGCGTGGCCCCCGTCATCCGCCGGCTGGGAGAACTCTGATGACGACCGCCGCCACGCCGCCCCCGCGGCACACCGCCACCGTGCTCGCCGTGATCCCCGCCCGGGGCGGCTCCAAGGGCGTCCCCGCCAAGAACCTCGCCCCGGTGGCCGGTGTCCCGCTCGTGGCCCGCGCCGTCCGCGCCTGCCTCGGCGCCCGCCCGGTCACCCACGTCGTGGTCTCCACCGACGACGCCGCCATCGCGGCGGCGGCCCGCACCGCCGGAGCCGAGGCCGTGCACCGCCCCGCCGAGATCGCGGGCGACACCGCGACCAGCGAGGCCGCCGTCCTGCACGCGATGGACGCCTTCGAGGCCACCCACGGCCGCCCGGCCGACGTCGTCCTCCTGGTCCAGTGCACCAGCCCCTTCCTCACCTCGGCAGAGGTCGCGGAGACCGTCGAGCGCGTCGCCTCGGGCGCCGCCGACACGGCCTTCACGGCCGCGCCGTCCCACGGCTTCCTCTGGCGGGCGGCCTCCGGCCCCGACGCTGCCGACGGCGCCGAGGGCGTCAACCACGACAAGGCGCACCGCCCGCGCCGCCAGGACCGGGAGCCCGAGTACCTGGAGACCGGCGCCGTCTACGCGATGGACGCGGCCGGCTTCCGTACCCACGGACACCGCTTCTTCGGCCGTACCGCGCTCGTCGTCACCGACCCCTCCCGGGTCCTGGAGATCGACGACCCGCACGACCTCGCCCGCGCCAAGGCCCTCGCGCCGCTCCTCGACGAGCCCGCCACCCCCGGCTTCGGCGACATCGACGCGGTCGTCCTCGACTTCGACGGCACCCAGACCGACGACCGGGTCCACCTCGACGCCGAGGGACGCGAGTTCGTCTCCGCGCACCGCGGCGACGGCCTCGGCATCGCGGCCCTGCGCCGCGCCGGCCTCCCCGTCCTCATCCTCTCCACCGAACAGAACGCCGTCGTCGCCGCCCGCGCCCGCAAGCTCAAGATCCCCGTCCTGCACGGCATCGACCGCAAGGACCGGGCCCTCAAGGAGTGGTGCGACGCCGAGGGCATCGACCCCCAGCGCGTGCTCTACGCCGGCAACGACGTCAACGACCTGCCCTGCTTCCACCTCGTCGGCTGGCCCGTCGCGGTGAGCAGCGCCCACGACTCCGTACGGGCCGCGGCCCGCGCGGTCACCGCCACCCCCGGTGGCTTCGGAGCGATCCGCGAGATCGCGGCCTGGCTCCTCGGACCCGAGCTCGACACCCCCGCACCCCGCATCCCCAACTCGTAAGGAACAGCACCATGAGCACCCGTCTGCGCACCTTCGGTTCGAAGACCGCCGGCCCCGGCCAGCCCGTCTACATCACCGGCGAGATCGGCATCAACCACAACGGCGACCTCGAGAACGCCCTCGCCCTCGTCGACGTCGCCGCCGAGGCCGGCTGTGACGCCGTCAAGTTCCAGAAGCGCACCCCGGAGATCTGCACCCCGCGCGACCAGTGGGACATCGAGCGCGACACCCCCTGGGGCCGCATGACGTACATCGACTACCGCCACCGCGTGGAGTTCGGCGAGGACGAGTACCGCGCCATCGACGAGCACTGCAAGAAGCGCGGCATCGACTGGTTCGCCTCCCCGTGGGACACCGAGGCCGTCGCCTTCCTGGAGAAGTTCGACGTCCCGGCCCACAAGGTCGCCTCCGCCTCCCTCACCGACGACGAGCTGCTCCGCGCCCTGCGCGCCACCGGCCGTACGGTCATCCTCTCCACGGGCATGTCCACCCCGAAGCAGATCCGCCACGCGGTCGAGGTCCTCGGCTCGGACAACATCCTGCTCTGCCACGCCACCTCGACGTACCCGGCCAAGGCCGAGGAGCTCAACCTCCGCGTGATCAACACGCTGAAGGACGAGTACCCGAACGTCCCGATCGGCTACTCCGGCCACGAGACCGGCCTGCAGACCACCCTCGCCGCCGTCGCCCTCGGCGCCACCTTCGTCGAGCGCCACATCACCCTCGACCGCGCCATGTGGGGCTCCGACCAGGCCGCCTCCGTCGAGCCGCAGGGCCTCCAGCGCCTCGTCCGCGACATCCGCACCATCGAGACCGCCCTCGGCGACGGCGTCAAGAAGGTCTACGAGTCGGAGCTCGGCCCGATGAAGAAGCTCCGCCGGGTCCAGGGGCTCGTCGCCGCATGACCGGGCAGCTGGCGTTCGTCGAGAGCCCGGTCCAGCTCCTCAACGTCCTGGAATGGGCGCACACGCAGGCGCCCGACCGGGCGCCCGGCGCGGCACCCGCCCCCGGAGCGTCCGCTCCGGACGAGCCCGTCGGCACGTCAGCCGCGGCGTCCCGCACCACGGACGCCCTCACCCCGGGGGCGGCACCCGCCCCCACCCCGGGGGCGACGCACGCGACGCCCGCCCCCACCCCGGCGGCCGCCCCGGCTTCCGCGCCCGCGCCCGCCCTCACGGTCGTCGTCCTCTCGCCGACCGACCCCATGTCGCGGGGCCAGCTGCGCCGCATGGCCCAGCTGGCCCGCGACGAGGGCTTCACCGTCCACTGGCAGGAGGCCCGCGGCGGCCGGGGCGCGCTCGTCCGCACCCTGCGGCAGCTCGCCCCGCCGCTGCGCCGGGCGGAGCGGGTCATCATCGGCGACCCGTTCTCCCGCTACGTCCAGCTGCTCCTGTCGCTCTTCTCGCCCCGGCACCTGACGGTGGTCGACGACGGCACCGCCACCATGGAGTTCGCCGCCCAGCTCGGCCGCGGCGAGCGCCTGGTGCGCTGGCACCGCAAGGGCAGCCTGGGCCCGCGCGAGCTGGTCCTCGCCCCGGTGACCTCGCTGGCCCGGCGGCGACTGGCCCCGGCCCGCGGCCGTACGGTCGAGATCTTCACGTCGCTGCCCGTCGAGGCCCCGGCCGGCATCGAGGTCACGGAGAACTCCTACGCCTGGACCCGGTCCCGCTTCGGCCCCCCGCTGCTGACCGGCGGCGCGGACCTGGTGGGCACCTCGCTGGTCGAGACGGGCGTGGTCGACGCCGATCACTACGCGCGCGTGGTCGCGGAACTGGCCCGCGCCCACGGCGCGACCCGCTACTTCGCGCACCGCCGCGAGAGCGCCGAGAAGCTGCACCGCATAGCGGTCGAGACCGGCCTCCAGGTGGTCCGGCCGGACCTGCCCCTGGAGCTGATCGCCCGCCGCGGCCCGATCGGCCGGACGGTCGTCAGCTTCCCGTCCACGGTCGTCCACACCCTGCCGCTGGCCCTCGCCGGTACGGGGGTGAAGGTCGCGGTCATCGAGGTCGCGCCCGAGTGGCTGCGGGCCACCGCCTCGCCGCGCGCCCAGGGCTTCCTGTCCGGAGTGGCGGGCACGGCGGCCCACGAGGTCGACCGGCTCACCGCACGGGTCACAGGGGCCACGGGAGCCACAGGGGCCGCAGGAACGGCCTGACGGATCAATCGGGCCGAATTCGGCCGAGCGTACCCACACCGAAGGGCCTTCATGCCTGCCAAACCGAGATTCTTTCCCCTAACGGGCTGAACTTTTGGTGATCAACGGGCAGTTGACCACTCAAGGGGCCTACCCTTCACAAGGTGAACCAGTTGAAGTCCCGTGAGCCAGGCTCCGCCACCCTGCCCGGAACGCTGTCCGCACCCCTGCGCGCCGAACTGATCGCCTTCCGCAGGGACTTGCACATGCACCCCGAGCTGGGCAACCAGGAGTTCCGTACGACCGCCGCGCTCAAGGCCCGCCTGGAGGCGGCCGGCCTCGCGCCGAAGGTCCTGCCGGGCGGCACCGGGCTCATCTGTGACATCGGCACCCCGGACCGTCACCGCCCCATGCTCGCGATCCGCGCCGACCTCGACGCGCTGCCCATCCCCGACGTGAAGACCGTCGCCTACCGCTCCACCGTGGCCAACCGCGCGCACGCCTGCGGACACGACGTCCACACCACCACCGTCCTGGGCGCCGGGCTCGTCCTCGCCGAGCTCGACCGGCAGGGCCTCCTCCCGAACGCGGTACGGCTCCTCTTCCAGCCCGCCGAGGAAGTGCTGCCCGGCGGCGCCGCCGACGCGATCGAGGCCGGAGTGCTCGACGGCGTCGGCCGCATCATCGCCGTCCACTGCGACCCCAGGGTGGACGCGGGGAAGATCGGACTCCGTTCCGGCCCCATCACCTCGGCCTGCGACCGGCTGGAAGTCACCCTCGACGGCCCCGGCGGCCACACCGCCCGCCCGCACCTCACCACCGACCTCGTCACCGCCGCCGCCCGCGTCGCCACCGACGTCCCGGCCGTCCTCGCCCGCCGCGTCGACGCCCGCTCGGGCCTCTCGGTCACCTGGGGCCGCATCGAGGCCGGCCACGCCTGCAACGTCATCCCGCAGCACGCCGAGCTCTCCGGCACCGTCCGCTGCCTCGACCTGCCGACCTGGCGCGACGCGCCCGACCTGGTCCACGCGGCGATCGACGAGATCGCGACCCTCCACCGCGCGAAGTCGACGGTGAACTACGTCCGGGGCGTCCCCCCGGTCGTGAACGACGCGGTCGTCACCGACCTGCTCGCCGACGCGATGACCGCCCGCCGCGGACCGTATGCGATCGAGGACACCGAGCAGAGCCTCGGCGGCGAGGACTTCTCCTGGTACCTGGAGCACGTCCCCGGCGCCATGGCCCGCCTCGGTGTCCGCACCCCCGGCGACACCCGCGTCCGCGACCTGCACGCGGGCGACTTCGACGTGGACGAACGCTGCATCGAGACGGCCGTGGAACTCTTCACCGCCGCGGCCCTGCTCGACCGCAAGGCCTGATCCGGTCGCCCCGGGCGGCCGGGGACGGGGCGGGAGCGCGGGGTGTCGTCCACCATCCGGCGGTCCCGCCGACCGTAGGGTGGTCGGAGCGTCACATCGCGGTCCCGCCGCCCGCGTCGGGTCTCGGGGTGTCGGACCGTCTCCGTGCCGCTACCGTCTGGTACGACTCGTGGGCGTCGATCCGGTAACGACTCATGAACGGGTCTTTAACTGACATCTACGCGCGTTACGATCGCCCGAAACCAGCGCCGGAAGAGGCGCTTTCGGTCAGTCTTGAAGGGACCTCCTCGTGCGCCGGGTATCCAAGATCACCGCCGCGTGTGCTGTCACTGCGGCTCTCGCTCTCACTGCCACCGCCTGCGGGGAGTCCTCCACCGGGGACTCGGGCTCCGACTCGGGCACCATCAAGGTCGGCATGGCCTACGACGTGGGTGGTCGTGGCGACAACTCCTTCAACGACTCCGCCGCGCGCGGTCTCGACAAGGCCAAGGCCGACCTCGGTGTCGAGACCAAGGAGCTCACCGCGAAGAACGGTGAGACCCCGGCCGACCGCGAGCAGCGCCTCGCCTCCCTCGCCGAGGGCGGCTACAACCCGGTCATCGGTGTCGGCTTCGCCTACAAGGACGCGATCGACAAGACCGCGGCGAAGTTCCCGAAGACCACCTTCGGCCTCATCGACTCGGTCTCCGAGCAGAAGAACGTCGACTCGATCGTCTTCACCGAGGAGCAGGGCTCGTACCTCGCCGGTGTCGCGGCCGCGGAGAAGTCGAAGGACGGCAAGATCGGCTTCATCGGTGGTGTCGACCTCCCGCTGATCAAGAAGTTCGCCGCCGGCTTCCAGCAGGGCGTCAAGGAGACCAACCCGGACGCCACGGTCCAGATCCAGTACCTCTCCACCGGTACGGACCTGTCCGGCTTCGGTGCCCCGGACAAGGGCAAGGCCGCCGCCAAGGGCATGCTCGACAAGGGCATCGACGTCATCTTCGCCGCCGCGGGCGGCTCCGGCGCCGGCTCCATCGAGGCCGTCGCCGCGAAGCCGGGCGCCTGGGCGATCGGCGTCGACTCGGACCAGGCCAAGGACCCGGCCCTGTCGAAGTACGCCGGCTCGATCCTCACCTCGGTCGTCAAGAACGTCGACACCGGTGTCTACGAGCTCATCAAGTCCGAGAAGGACGGCAAGCCGCTGACCGGCACGCACACCTACTCGCTCGCCGAGGACGGCGTCTCCCTGACCACCACGGGTGACCACCTCAAGGACATCCAGGCCAAGCTGGACGCGGCCAAGAAGAAGATCGTCGACGGTCAGATCAAGGTCGCCACGACCCTCTGACACACGTCGCGAAGGGGGCCCGGAGAGCGGCTTCGGCCGACACTCCGGGCCCCCTTTCACACCTGTGCCCGCGGGCAGTTGAACATTTTGGCGACGCTACGCGCGTAGCTATCGCCCGGTGCGGGTATTTTTCGCCACCGAGCCCCGCCCGCGGCCGTGTTCCGGTCTGCTCCCTGTCCCAGCCTTCCGCTCCCACGCTCCCTGCCTTGGAGAGTGCGTCATCAAAGCCTCCAGCCCCAACGCCGTAGAACTCCGCGGCATCACCAAGCGATTCCCCGGAGTCGTGGCCAACCACGACATCGACATCACCGTGCGCCGCGGCACCGTCCACGCCCTCGTGGGCGAGAACGGCGCGGGCAAGTCGACCCTGATGAAGATCCTCTACGGCATGCAGAAGCCGGACGAGGGCACCATCGCGATCGACGGCGAGCAGGTGTCGTTCAACAACCCCGGTGACGCCATCGCCCGCGGCGTCGGCATGGTGCACCAGCACTTCATGCTCGCGGACAACCTCACCGTCCTCGAGAACGTCGTCCTCGGCTCCGAGAAGCTCTACGGCATCGGAGACAAGGCCCGCGCCAAGATCAAGGAGATCTCCGACGCGTACGGCCTCGGCGTCCGTCCGAACGTCCTCGTCGAGGACCTCGGCGTGGCCGACCGCCAGCGCGTGGAGATCCTCAAGGTCCTCTTCCGCGGCGCCCGCACCCTGATCCTCGACGAGCCGACCGCCGTGCTCGTCCCGCAGGAGGTCGACGCGCTCTTCGACAACCTGCGCGAGCTCAAGGCCGAGGGCCTCACCGTCATCTTCATCTCGCACAAGCTGGGCGAGGTCCTCGCCGTCGCCGACGACATCACCGTCATCCGGCGCGGCACGACCGTCGGCACCGCCGACCCGGCCAACACCACGACCAAGCAGCTCGCCGAGCTGATGGTCGGCAGCGAGCTGCCGTCCCCGGAGACCCGCGAGTCGACCGTGACGGACGTGCCGATGCTGACGGTCCAGGACCTGTCGCTCAGCGCCGTCGACCCGGACGGCGTCGTCCGCTCCGTCCTCGACGGCATCAGCCTCACCATCCACAAGGGCGAGGTCCTCGGCATCGCCGGTGTCGAGGGCAACGGCCAGTCCGAGCTCGTCGACGCGATCATGGGCATGCGCAACCCCGACTCGGGCGTGCTGACCCTCGACGGCGCCGACATCTCCACCGCCCCGACCCGGAAGCGGCGCGAGGAAGGCATCGGCTGCATCCCCGAGGACCGCCACCGGCACGGTCTCCTTCTGGAGGCCCCGCTCTGGGAGAACCGGATCCTCGGCCACGTCACCGAGCGGCCCAACTCCAAGGGCGTCCTGCTCGACCTGAAGGGTGCCCGCAAGGACACCGAGCGGATCGTCAAGGAATACGACGTCCGCACGCCCGGCATCGAGGTCACGGCGGCCTCGCTCTCCGGCGGCAACCAGCAGAAGCTGATCGTCGGCCGCGAGATGAGCCACAACCCCAAGCTGCTGATCGCCGCGCACCCCACCCGGGGCGTGGACGTCGGCGCGCAGGCGCAGATCTGGGACCAGATCCGCGAGGCGCGCCGCGACGGCCTCGCCGTCCTGCTGATCTCCGCGGACCTGGACGAGCTGATCGGCCTCTCCGACACCATGCGCGTGATGTACCGCGGCCGGCTGGTCGCGGACGCCGATCCCGCCACGATCACCCCGGAGGAGCTGGGCTCGGCCATGACCGGTGCCGCCACCGGTCACCTTGAGCACGAAGAGAGCCCCGAGACCGAAGCCGGTCCTGAGGGCACCGACGGCCCGGAGGACGAGGCCCGATGAAGAAGATCGACAAGGAGCGGCTGCTCCTGGGCATCGCGGCACCGCTTCTCGCGGTGGTCGCGGCCTTCCTGATCACCGCCCTGGTGCTTGCCCTGACAGGCAAGGAACCGTTCAGCGCCTTCGGCATCATGTTCGAGTACGGCGTGAAGTCGGACAGCCAGGTCTACATCATCAACAAGGCGACGACGTACTACCTGGCGGGTCTCGCGGTGGCCATCGGCTTCCGCATGAACCTGTTCAACATCGGTGTCGACGGCCAGTACCGTCTCGCGGCCTTCTTCGCCGCCGCCGTCGGTGGCGCGCTGACCCTGCCGGGCATCGTCCAGATCCCGCTGATCATCCTCACCGCGATGATCGTCGGCGGCATGTGGGCCGGCATCGCCGGTGTCCTCAAGGTCACCCGGGGCGTCAGCGAGGTCGTCGCGACGATCATGCTGAACTTCATCGCCACCGCGATCATCGGCTACCTCCTCCAGCCCGGCCGCCTCGGCCACCTGGACGAGGCGGGCACCAAGGTCTCCACGACCCCGCTGCCCGAGTCCTCCCGCTTCTTCGACTTCCCGACCGCGCCGGACCCCGTCTGGGGCTTCCTGATCGTCGCGATCATCGCGGGCGTCGGGTACTGGTTCACGCTCTCCCGCACCCGCTTCGGCTTCGACCTGCGGACCGTCGGCCAGTCCGACTCGGCGGCCTCGGCGAGCGGCGTCAACGTCAAGAAGATGGTCGTGACGTCGATGCTGATCTCCGGCGGCATGGCCGGCCTGATCGGCATGCCGACCCTGCTCAACGACTCGTACGAGTACAGCGGCGACTTCCCGGTCGGCATCGGCTTCACCGGCATCGCCATCGCCCTGCTCGGCCGCAACAGCCCGGTCGGCATCGCGCTCGGCGCGATCCTCTGGGGCTTCCTGGAGCGCGGCAGCGGCAAGCTCGAATTCGAGGGTTACGACAAGGAGATCGTCGGCGTCATGCAGGGCGTCATCGTCCTCTGCGTCGTCATCGCCTACGAAGTCGTCCGCCGCTACGGCCTCAAGCGCCAGCAGCGACAGGTCGGCGAGAAGCTCGCCGCCCAGGCCCGTAACTCCGACAAGACGGAGGTGTCGGCGTGAGCGCCACGGCGACTTCCACCCCGCCGCCCGCCGCCCCCAAGGTGGCCGGTGGCAAGGGCGGCCGGACTCGGCTCTCCCTTCCCGTGATCCTGCTGATCGTCGCGGGCGCGCTCATCGCGCTCTCCGCCGTCCGCGTCATCACCGGCGCGCAGGACCTCACCTCGGCCGGCCAGGTCGGCGCCGCCCTCTCGCTCGCGGTGCCGATCGGCCTCGCCGGTCTCGGCGGTCTGTGGTCCGAGCGCGCGGGCGTGGTCAACATCGGCCTCGAAGGCATGATGATCCTCGGCACCTTCTTCGGTGCCTGGGCCGGCTGGCAGACCAGCCCCTGGATCGGCATCCTCGCCGGCATCCTGGGCGGCATGTTGGGCGGTCTGCTGCACGCGGTCGCCACGGTCACCTTCGGCGTCGACCACATCATCTCCGGCATCGCGATCAACATCCTGGCGCTCGGTTTCACCACCTACTTCGCCAAGCTGTGGTTCAACTCCGGCGAGGCCGCGGCCAGGGGCGGCAGCCCCAAGCAGTCCCCGCCGGCCGACGAGATCACCTCGATCACGGTCCCGGGTCTCTCCGACTGGCTGGCCGACATCGAGAAGCACGAGTGGTTCGTGGTCTCGGACGTCGCCGGCATCCTCGGCGGTCTGGTCACCAACCTCTCGCTGGTCACGATCCTCGCGGTGCTGCTGATCATCGGCACGTTCTTCGTGCTGTGGAAGACCTCGTTCGGTCTGCGCCTGCGCTCCTGCGGCGAGAACCCGATCGCGGCCGAGTCGCTCGGCGTCAACGTGTACAAGTACAAGTACATCGCCGTGATCGTCTCCGGCGGTCTCGCCGGTCTCGGCGGCGCGTTCCTGTCGCTCGTCACCTCGCACATCTACAACGAGGGCCAGACCGGCGGCCGCGGCTACATCGGCCTCGCGGCGATGATCTTCGGTAACTGGCGGCCCGGCGGCCTCGCCATGGGTGCCGGCCTGTTCGGCTACGCCGACGCGCTCCAGCTGCGCAGCGGCGGCCAGTCCGTGCACGCGCTGCTCCTGCTGCTCTTCGCCGTCCTCGTGGCCATCGCGGCCTGGAAGGCGTACCAGAAGCGCTGGATCACCTCCTCGATCGCCGTCGTCATCGGCGTCGGCGTCTTCATCTGGTACCTCGGCACGGACACCGTCCCGGTCGAGTTCGTCAGCGCGACCCCGTACGTGGTCACCCTGCTGGTCCTCTCGCTCTCCGCGCAGCGGCTGCGGATGCCGAAGGCCGACGGCATGCGCTACCGCAAGGGCCAGGGCAAGTGACGACGGCCCTCACCGAAGCCGACTGGGAGGCCCTGCGGGTCACGGCGCGCGAGGCGATGTCCCGCGCGTACGCCCCGTACTCGGGCTACCCGGTCGGCGCGGCGGCCCGCGTCGACGACGGGCGGACGGTCTCCGGCTGCAACGTGGAGAACGCCTCCTTCGGCCTGGGCCTGTGCGCCGAGTGCGGTCTGGTCTCCCAGCTCCAGGCGACCGGCGGCGGCCGTCTGACGCACTTCGTGTGCGTGGACGGCCGGGGCGAGTCCCTCGTCCCGTGCGGCCGGTGCAGGCAGCTCCTGTTCGAGTTCGGGGGCCCCGACCTCGTCCTGGAGACGCCCGCCGGGTTCCTGACCCTGGCCGACATGCTGCCGCAGGCATTCGGCCCGGACCACCTTCGCAAGTAACGCCTCGGAGCGGCCCTTCCGGCACGATGGAAGGGTCGCTCCGCCTTTTCCCCTCTATGCGCGTAGAAAGAGGAAGCACCTCATGGACGTCATCTCCGTCATCCGCACGAAGCGGGACAAGGGCGAGCTGAGCCCGGAGCAGATCGACTGGGTCATCGACGCGTACACCCGCGGCGTGGTCGCCGACGAGCAGATGTCCGCCCTGGCCATGGCGATCCTGCTGAACGGCATGAACCGCGCGGAGATCGCCCGCTGGACCGCCGCGATGATCGCCAGCGGCGAGCGCATGAACTTCGACGCGCTCTCCCGTCCGACCTCCGACAAGCACTCCACCGGTGGCGTCGGCGACAAGATCACCCTCCCGCTCGCCCCGCTCGTCGCCGCCTGCGGCGCGGCCGTCCCGCAGCTCTCCGGCCGCGGCCTCGGCCACACCGGCGGCACGCTCGACAAGCTGGAGTCGATCCCGGGCTGGCGCGCGCTGCTCTCCAACGAGGAGATGCTGCACGTCCTCGACACCACCGGCGCGGTGATCTGCGCGGCCGGCGACGGACTGGCCCCCGCCGACAAGAAGCTCTACGCGCTCCGCGACGTCACGGGCACCGTCGAGGCGATCCCGCTGATCGCCAGCTCCATCATGTCCAAGAAGATCGCCGAGGGCACCGGCTCGCTCGTCCTGGACGTCAAGGTCGGCACCGGCGCCTTCATGAAGACCATCGAGGACGCCCGCGAGCTGGCCTCCACCATGGTCCAGCTCGGCACCGACAGCGGCGTGAAGACGGTCGCGCTCCTCACCGACATGTCGACCCCGCTCGGCCTGACCGCGGGCAACGCCCTGGAGGTCCGCGAGTCCGTCGAGGTCCTCGCCGGCGGCGGCCCCCAGGACGTCGTCGACCTGACGATCGCCCTCGCCCGCGAGATGCTGGCCGCGGCCGGCATCAAGGACGCGGACCCGGCGAAGGCGCTCGCCGACGGCTCGGCGATGGACGTCTGGCGCCGGATGATCTCCGCCCAGGGCGGCGACCCGGACGCCACCCTCCCGGTCGCCCGCGAGCAGCACGTCGTCACGGCCCCCTCGACCGGCGTCCTCACCCGCCTCGACGCCTACGACATCGGCATCGCCGCCTGGCGCCTGGGCGCGGGCCGCGCCCGCAAGGAGGACCCGGTGCAGGCGGGCGCGGGCGTCGAGCTCCACGCGAAGCCGGGCGACACGGTGACGGCGGGCCAGCCCCTGCTGACCCTCCACACGGACACCCCGGAGAAGTTCGACTACGCCCTGAAGTCCCTGAACGACTCGTGGGACATCGCGGCCCCGGGCACGTCCTTCACCGCGAACCCGATCGTCCTGGACCGCATCGCCTGACGATCGCCCGAGGCATATACCTCTGACACCTTCGGGTGAACGGGACCGGTGGACCTCCGCCGGTCCCGTTCGGCATGCTGGGATCGGTGACGCACCGATAGAGGAGACCGCCATGAGCGCACTCACCGTCGATCACTCGTCTGATGACTACGGGTGGGACGACCTGGTCCGGATCTGGGAGGAGACGGACGCACCCGAGGGCTGCAAGGTGGAGATCATCGAGGGAATCATCACCGTGTCACCGTCACCGGCCCGCCGGCACAACCTCATTGCATCGCTCGTGCATCGCCGCCTGATCCTCGCGATTCCGGAGGACTGGGCAGTGGTGCAGACTCAGGCGATCGCCGTTCCCGCGCGCAGGGGTATGTACATTCCGGACTTGGCCGTACTTCCGCTAGCGACCCTCGACCAGCCGGGGCAGTACGTTGAGGCAGGTGATGTCGACCTGGTCGCTGAGATCACCTCACCGTCGAACGGAAACCACGACCGCATCAGCAAAGCCGCTGGATACGCTGCTGCCGGTATTCCGCTCTATCTCCTCATCGACTCATTCGCCCCAGGCGGCCCCACCGTCACCCTCTATGGCGAGCCGAAGGCCGACGTCTACCGTGTGCTGAGCGCGGTCCCGTTCGGCGAGCAGATCCACCTCCCCGCCCCCTTCGACCTCACCCTCGACACCGCCGAGTTCCCCGTCACCTGACGAGCAGCCCCGGGAGTTCCCGCATGTCGTCGAAGACCACCGTCCGGGGTCCCATCAGGCGGTCCGCCCGGGTCAGCCCGCCGCAGTAGCCGAAGGCGCGCATGCCGGCCGCGCGGGCGGCCTGGACGCCGTACGGGCTGTCCTCGACGACCGCGCAGCGCTCCGGCGGGACGCCCATCGTGGCCGCCGCGTGCAGGAAGAGATCCGGGGCGGGCTTGCCGTGCGCGACGTCGCGCGCGGAGAACATCCGGCCCTCGAAGCGGTCGAGCAGCCCGGCCCTGCCCAGGTTCTTCCGGATGCCGGCGTGGCTGCTGTTGGAGGCGAGGCAGTACGGAAGCGGCAGGGCGTCCAGGACGTCCGTGATGCCCTCCACGGCCGTCAGCTCGGCGTCCAGCACGTCGTCGTACCGCTGCTTGAAGGGTTCCTGCCAGCCGGGCTCCAGCGGGTGCCCGCGCCGCTCCTCCACGATCGCCGTGAGCATCTCGTGGGAGGAACCGACGAAGTGCTCGACGATCTCCGCCTCGGTGAACTCCGCCCCGAGAGAGGCGAACACCTCCCGGTCCACGCGGCAGTAGAGCCGCTCACTGTCCACCAGAACACCGTCACAGTCGAAGATCACCAGTTCGACAGGCTCGTGAGTCATGATCCACAGCGTAGAGGTACGCGGGGGACCGCCGCCGATGAGTTCCGCGCCTCGGACCGGTCTCAAGGCATGTGGACACCAGTCAGCCCCTTGTCGTGACCCTGCCCGCCCGCCCCACCCGGGACGAGGTGGCGCTCCTCTGCGCCGAGCTCGGCGCAGCCCCGCCCGGCGACGTCGTCTGCGAGGTCGGCGCCCTCGCGCACGCCGACCTCCAGGCCGTCGACGCCCTCGCCCGCCTGAAACTCGCGGCCGGCCGCCGGGGCCACCGCATCCGCTTCCACGGAGCAGGACCCGAGCTGAGGACCCTGCTCCTGCTGACCGGCCTCGACGGGACCCTAGGCGTCTAGCCGCGCCGGCAGGTCGAAGAGCGGGAACCAGCGCTCGGTGTCCAGGAAGAAGTCCATCCCGGCGACCTTGCCGTCCCGCAGCTCCAGGACGATCAGCGCCCACGGCGCGAAGCCGCCCGCCGGGTCCGGGTGGTACTGCGCGAACGCCGGCGAGCCGTTCGCCACGGTCGGCACCAGCTTCGAGCCCGAGCAGACCTCGCCCACGCCCAGCATCCAGCCCACGATGTCGTCGTGGCCCTGGAGCCACAGGTCGTACGGCGGCATGGACATGGTCGCGTCCTCGTGGAGGAGCGCGGTCAGCGCCTTCATGTCGTAGCCCTCGAAGGCGGCGACGTACCGCTCCAGGAGCGCCTTCTGCTCCTCGTCCAGCGGGTTCGCCGGATCGGAGGTGGCCGGCGCCTGCTCGGCCAGGGTCGCCCGGGCCCGCTGGAGCGCGCTGTTGACCGAGGCGACGGAGGTGTCGAGGAGCTCCGCGACCTCGCTCGCCTTCCAGGCGAGCACCTCGCGGAGGATGAGGACCGCCCGCTGCTTCGGCGGCAGGTGCTGGAGGGCGGCGACGAAGGCGAGCCGCACGGTCTCGCGGTGCACGGCGGTCTCCGCGGGGTCGGCGACCGACGGCAGGACCCGCCCGTCCGGGACCGGCTCCAGCCAGGTGATCTCCGGCTGCTTGACGAGCTGCGCCTGGGCGACCGGCGTCGGAGAGGTCAGATCCATCGGCCGCGCTCTCTTGTTGCCCGCGTTCAGCGCGTCCAGGCACACGTTGGTCGCGATCCGGTAGAGCCAGGACCGCAGCGAGGAGCGGCCCTCGAAGGTGTCGATGGCCTTCCAGGCCCGCACCATCGTGTCCTGCACCGCGTCCTCCGCCTCGAAGGAGGATCCGAGCATCCGGTAGCAGTAACCGGTCAGCTCCCTGCGGTACTTGTCGAGTTCGTCGGTCGTCGCGGTCGCGGCGTCACTCATCGGGTCCACACCCCACTCACCCCTCACCGGCACCCGTTCGGTGCCGGTGAGAGGGAAGCTACCGCAGCGGACTGACAGCCGGGGTCAGGTTCCCGGCTTGCGCCCGTAGACGAAGACGTCGTCGCCGTTCCTGAGCAGGTTCCAGTACGCCTTGGCGTCGGCGGAGCGCATGTTGACGCAGCCGCCCGAACCCGGCGGGTTCCACATGGACTTGGTCGTCGAGTGGAACGCCTGGCCGCCGTCGAAGAACTGCGAGTACGGCATGGAGACGTGGTAGAGCGTCGACCAGTGGTTGATGTTCCGCCAGTAGATCTTCTTCGAGCCGGTGCGCGTCTCGGTGCCGTCCTTGCCCGTACGCACCGGCACGGGACCGTACTTGAGGCGCGAGCCGTCCTGGATCCAGGTCAGCTGCCGCGTCAGGTCGACGCAGGCGATCCGGCCCCGGTTCGTCGGACACTTGCGGTCCTTGTTGGGGTTGGTCCCGGCCGCCTTCTGCTGGAGCATCGTGTTCATCGTGCGCCAGGTGATCGTCCCCGCGTACCCCGCCGTCGGCGTGATGCCGTGCTTCGCCTGGAACGCCTGGATGGCCTTGCAGTCGGCGAGCGACTGACGCCCGTCGACCGTCCGCCCGAGGAACTTCTCCACCTGCTTCTGGTACGGCCCCGTCGTCACGTTGCAGGACGCCGCCTGCGCCGGGGCCGTACCGAGCGCGATCGTCATCGGCACCACCAGTGCCGTGAGACCGGTCGCGACTCCCGCTCTCTTGCCTATCCGCCTCGCGATTTGTTTCATGATCGCCAACTCCCCCTTGGGTCCTGCTGCTTAGGACGCCCGGGGGAGCGAGTCAGTTGCAGGCGGCGGCGAGTTGCGGCCGGCGCGCCGCGACCCGGGCGCTGTGGCTCCCGTACAGGGTCACGGAGACGACGCCGAGGACCGCGACGAGACCGATCAGGACCGTGCCGGCCCAGCCGCCCGCGTGGAAGGCGATCGCACCGAGCGTGCCGCCCGCGCTGCTGCCGAGGTAGTACGCGGACTGGTACAGCGCCGAGGCCTGCGCGCGGGCCGTCTTCGCCGTACGGCTCACCGAGGAGGAGGCGACCGCGTGGCCCGCGAAGAAGCCGGCCGTGATGAGGACCAGACCCGCCAGGACCGCGGCGAGCGAGTCGGAGAGCGACAGCAGCAGACCCGCGGCGGTCGTGGAGACCGCCAGGTAGAGCGCCCCGCGCCGGCCGAGCCGCCCGACGAGCTTCCCTGCGGCGGCCGAGGCGACCGTACCGACCAGGTAGACCAGGAAGATCGAGCCGATCACGCCCTGCGGGAGCGAGAACGGCGCCTCGACGAGGCGGTAGCCGATCACGGTGTACACCGCGCCGAAGACCGTCATGAACAGCGCGCCGATCACGTACAGCCGGACGAGCAGCGGATCGGACAGGTGCGTCCGCACGGCGCTCACGAGCGCCTTGGGGTTCAGCGGACCCGGCGTGAAGTGCCGCGCCCTCGGGAGCAGTGCCCGGAAGGCGATCGCGCAGAGCAGCGAGGTCAGGCCGACGGCGGCCAGACCCGCGCGCCAGCCCCACATCTGGGCTACCCAGCCGGTCACGAGGCGGCCGCTCATGCCGCCGATCGAGTTGCCCGCGACGAAGAGGCCGATCGCGGCGATCAGCGCCTTGGGGCGGACCTCCTCGGCGAGGTACGCCATCGCGGAGGCCGGGAGCCCGGCGAGCGCGGCGCCCTGGAGGGCGCGGAGGGCGATCAGGGACTCCAGGTTCGGGGCGAGCGGCACCAGGAGCGCGACGGCGACCGCGACCGTCAGGGAGGCGGTCATCATCGCGCGCCGCCCGAAGCGCTCCGAGACGGCGCTGAGCGGCAGGACACACAGGGCGAGGGCGCCGGTCGCGGCGGAGACCGTCCAGGAGGCGGCCGACGCGGTGGCGCCGAACTCGGCCGAGATGGCCGGGAGGAGGGCCTGTGTGGAGTAGAGGAGGGCGAAGGTCGCCAGTCCGGCGGCGAAGAGCGCGAGGCTCGTGCGGCGGTAGCCGGGGGCTCCGGGGGAAAGGCGGGTGTCGGCGGGCGCGTGGGTGGCGGCCGCCTTGGTACTGGCGGGAGGCATGTCACGAACGTAGGACGGTCCGTTTCATGCGTCCAATGCACGGAACTGCTGTAATCGTTCCCATGGCGCATGAGTACAGGTCACAGCCTCGGCTGTCACCGAACAGTAACGAAGAAGACATGGGACTGCTGCTCGCCCCGCGGCTCGCGTACTTCGCCGCCGTCGCCCGGCACGAGCACGTGACCCGGGCCGCGGCCGAGATGGGCGTGCCGCAGTCCACGCTCTCCCGGGCCATGGTCCGGCTCGAACAGGACCTCGGGGTCGCCCTCTTCGCCCGCCGCGGCCGCACGGTCTCCCTCACCCCGGCCGGCCGCCGCTTCCTCACCGCCGCCGAGAAGGCGCTCGCCGAGGTCGAGCGGGCCGCCGACACCGTACGGGCCGACGCCGACCCCGCCGCGGGCCGCGTCGCCTTCGGCTTCCTCCACACCATGGGCTCCGAGACCGTCCCCGGCCTCATCCGCGCCTTCCGCGTCGACCACCCGCGCGTCCGCTTCTCCCTCGTCCAGAACTACGGCGAGGCCATGATCGAGCGGCTCAGGGCGGGCGACCTCGACCTCTGCCTGACCTCACCGGTGCCGGACGCCCCCGACCTGGTGGCCCGGCGCCTCGACGAGCAGCGGCTGCGGCTCGTCGTCCCCGACGACCACCGGCTCGCGGGCCGCCGCCGCGTCCGCCTCGCCGAGGCCGCCGACGAGACCTTCGTGACCCTGGAACCGGGATACGGGCTCCGCCGCATCACCGACGACCTGTGCGCCGAGGCCGGCTTCAAGCCCCGCGTCGCCTTCGAGGGCGAGGAGACCGAGACCCTGCGCGGCCTGGTCGCCGCGGGCCTCGGCGTCGCCCTGCTGCCCCCGCCCGCCGTCCCGCGCCCCGGCGTCGTCGAACTCACCGTCACCGCGCCGCGCGCGGTCCGCGAGATCGGCGTCGCCTGGCTCGACGGCCACCCGGACACGGCCCCGGTGGCCGCCTTCAAGAAGTTCCTCCTGAGCAGACGGGGCCACCTGCTGTCGTGACCCACGGGCCGTGACGCATGTACGGCTCTGACCCACCCGGCTGCCGCGACTCAGCCCCGCCGGTACGACCCCCCGAACCCCGCCGCGAGCGGCATCCGCAGGCCCAGCGGCGGGGGCGCCGCCAGCGCGTCCGTCACGGGCCGGGCCACCGGCCGGGCGAAGAGCGCGCCGAGGGCGAAGTCCGCGGCGAGGGCCTGCACCTCGGCCGCGTACTGGCGCAGCGCGTGGCCGTCCGAGTGGACCTCGAAGCGGCAGGTGTCGCGGTTGGCCTTCTTCGCGCGCGCCGCGAACCGGAACGACAACTCCGGGTCCGTACGGGCGTCGTTCGTCCCGTGCACGATCAGCACCCGGCGCCCCACCAGCTGCCGCACCGGCTCCGGCTCCGCCGCCACGTCGTCCTCCGGCAGCCACGGCGCCAGCGCGAGGACCGCGCCGACCGCGTCGTGCCCGGCGGCCCGCAGCGCCGCCCGCGCCCCCATCCCGTGGCCGACGAGACAGACGGGGACGTCGCCGTACCGGCGCACCGCCTCCGCGACCGCCCAGGACGCGTCCGCCGCGAGCTCCGCGTCCGTCCCGTTCCAGCCGCGCCCCCGATAGCGCACCACGTGCCCGACGAGCCCCTCCGCCCGCCCGGCCCTGACGAGCGCCCGCCCGAGCGGCAGCACCCCCAGGTGCGCCCACGCCGAAGCGCGCCGTCCCGACATCGGCTCGCCGTCCGGCAGAAGCAGCACCACGCCGCCCACCGCCGCCGACCGGGAACCGCCAACGGGACGACCGAGCCGGGGTCTCCGGGTCTCGGACGGCCCCACGAGTGCGTAGTGCGCCATGGTGGAACAGTCTCAGAAGCCGAGGTGTACGCCACCCGTACACGCGGTCACTGTTACGTATCGCCAGGGGAGCGAACGCCCGCCGCTGCTATGACCGTTCGAAGCGGGACGCGCTTCCGACGGCGGCGAAGCCCTTGCGGCCGTACCAGCCGTGGGGCCAGTCCGTGGGGCGGGCGGTGAGGAAGCGGGTGGTGCAGCCGGCGTCGGCGGCCAGGTGGAGGGCCGTGTCCAGGACGGCGCCGGCGTGGCCCCGGCCGAGGTGGGCCTCGGCCGTGACCAGGTCCTCGATCTGGGCGATCCCGGCCGCCGGGTCCATGTAGAGGTCGGCCCAGGCCGCCACCTCGCCGTCGGCGGAGTACGAGGCGAGGAACCGTACGACCTCGGCACCCCGCCGCCGGGCCGCCCGCCGTCCCACCATGTCGCGGACGTACTCCGGCGGCGCGTCCGGCGCGAAGCGGCTCCAGGACGCGACGGCGGGCTCCCACAGCTCGTCCAGGCCCACCTCCCGCGCCCCGCCGTGGGCGGGCACCGGGCCCCGGTGGCACATGAGGAGGGAGGCCGAGTGCCGGTAGCCGGCCCGCTCCAGCGGCTCCCGGCAGTCCGCGGCGACCTCCTCGTCGAGGACGTACACATGGCGGTACGGGAGCGAGCCCTGGATCTCGTCCGCGAGCCCCGCCAGCGCCTCGGGGTCGGTCCGCCCGTCGACGAGCAGGTGGTTGTTCCCCCGGGACAGCGCGTACGCGTCGTCGAAGACCGCGAAGCCGCCGGGGAAGTCGACCGTACGGGCCGCCTGCCGGCGCCGGAAGTCGGACAGGAAGCCGTGGACGCGCGGCAGTTCGGATTCGGCAGCCAGGGAAGTCATGCGGGCAGCCTAGGCGGGGCCGCCGCCGCTCCGCACGCGAGAAATCCGGGCCCGGATACGGCGCCACGAGGCGCGCTCTACGCGCGTAGGGGCTAGAGTGCGGCAATGACGAGCCAGACCCCCAACGTCCCCACCGCGGACCAGATCCGCCGTGCCCCGAAGGTGCTGCTCCACGACCACCTCGACGGCGGCCTGCGCCCCGGCACGGTCATCGAACTCGCCCGCGAGCAGGGCTACGAACAGCTCCCCGAGACCGAGCCCGACAAGCTCGGCATCTGGTTCCGCGAGGCCGCCGACTCCGGCTCCCTGGAGCGGTACCTGGAGACCTTCGCGCACACCTGCGCCGTCATGCAGACCCGTGACGCCCTGGTCCGCGTCGCCGCCGAGTGCGCGGTCGACCTCGCCGAGGACGGGGTCGTGTACGCGGAGGTGCGCTACGCCCCCGAGCAGCACCTGGAGGGCGGTCTCACCCTCGAAGAGGTCGTGGAGGCCGTCAACGAGGGCTTCCGGGAGGGCGAGCGCACGGCCAGGGCCAACGGCCACCGCATCCGGGTCGGCGCCCTGCTCACCGCCATGCGGCACGCGGCCCGCGCCCTGGAGATCGCCGAACTCGCCAACCGCTACCGCGACACCGGCGTCGTCGGCTTCGACATCGCGGGCGCCGAGGCCGGCTACCCGCCCACCCGCCACCTCGACGCCTTCGAGTACCTCAAGCGGGAGAACAACCACTTCACGATCCACGCCGGCGAGGCCTTCGGACTGCCCTCCATCTGGCAGGCGCTCCAGTGGTGCGGCGCCGACCGGCTCGGGCACGGCGTCCGGATCATCGACGACATCGAGGTCGCCGAGGACGGCTCGGTCCACCTCGGCCGGCTCGCCGCCTACGTGCGCGACAAGCGGATCCCCCTGGAGATGTGCCCCACCTCCAACCTCCAGACCGGCGCCGCCGACTCGTACGCCGCGCACCCGATCGGCCTGCTCCGCAAGCTGCACTTCCGCGCCACGGTCAACACCGACAACCGGTTGATGAGCGGTACGAGCATGAGCCGGGAATTCGAGCTGCTGACCGAGGCATTCGGATACACGCTCGACGACATGCAGTGGTTCACCGTCAATGCGATGAAATCAGCGTTCATTCCTTTCGATGAACGCCTGGCCATGATCAACGATGTGATCAAGCCCGGATATGCCGAGCTCAAGTCCGAATGGCTGTTCCAGCAGACCGCCGCGACCAGCGAAGGTTCACGTTCAGGCGGCTGAGAAGTACCCCCGTACAAGGGTTCGGAGCGACCGGGTCGACGCGACACCCGGTCGCTTTCCGGTGTTTGCGGAGGAGTCTTCCACTGGTTAGGTTGCAGAGCCGCTCTGCATTCCCAGGATTTCCCCTCCCGGCTTTCCTCGAAGCCCCCGGATTCCCCAAGGAAGATGTTCAGATGAAGCAGTCTGCCGCCAAGAAGCTCGGTGTCGCCGCCCTCGGTGCCGCTTTCGCCGCCGCCGCCGCCGGCACGGCCTCCGCAGCACCGTCCCTGCCCGTCGGCGCCGACGCGCTGGGCACGGTGACCCAGGCCGTCCCGCTGGGGGACGGCCTCACCACGCTCCCTGACGGCGCCGCCGAATCCCTCGGTGCCGGCCAGGGCGCCCTCGGCCAGGGTGTCGACCAGGGCGTGAAGACCCTCCCGGTCGCCGCCGGCCAGGCCACCCAGGCCACCAAGAACCTTCCGCTCGACGCTGCGGCCGGCGGCCTCGGCGCCACCCCGCTCGGCCCGGTCGTGGGCCTGCTCGGCGGCCTGCCGGTGGGCGGCGCCCTCGGCTGACCCCAGCCGTACACGCCGAAGGGGCGCGCACCCGGAATCCCGGGTACGCGCCCCTTCGGCGTGCGTGCGGCCTGTCAGCGGTGTCCGGAGGACTACCAGGCCGTGGTCGCGCTCTTCTCCGCCGGCAGGAACACCCACAGCGCCAGGTAGAGCAGGAACTGCGGGCCGGGCAGCAGGCACGAGGCCAGGAAGATCAGGCGCATCGTCGTCGCGGAGATGCCGAAGCGCCGGGCCAGCGCCGCGCACACTCCACCGATCATCCGTCCGTTCCGGGGGCGGGAGAGAGCGGCCATGGTGGGCTCCTTCGGAGTCGTTTCCGGGAGCCGCTCCGTCGGGCTCCCGATGACTCCATACTGCTGCCGGGAGGGGGGTCGAGGCGTCGGTCTACCGGGCGATCGGGACCCTGGGAATCGTCGGGGTCTGACCCTGAGGCGTCTCGTTCCGCAGGAGGGGGGAACCCTGACTCGCCCCGGTCCCCGCGGAGGACTCCGCCAGGGCCGCCTCCGACCTGCGGCGCAGCCGTGCCCGGCCGAGCGGCACGAGGAGGACATGGGCGAGCGCCACCCCGGCCGTGTTCAGGAGTACGGAGTCCACGTCCACGACCTGGCCCGGCACGGCGGTCTGCAGCAGCTCCACGGCCAGCGACACCAGCGCGCCGGCGGCGGTCGTCCGGGCCAGGGAGGCCCAGCGGGAGACGTCGAGCCGCCCGTCGGCCATCGGGAGCAGCACCCCGAGCGGGGCCAGGAGCAGCAGCCCCTCGGCGATCAGACGGGCCGCCTCGGCGCCGCCGAGGGCCAGATCGGCCCTGAGGCCGGCCAGCGGGATCGTGTTCGGCGCGGTCACCCAGGCCACGTCCCGTGGCCGCAGGCTGACCCAGGCGACGAGCAGCAGATGCGCGAGGAGGAGAGCGAACCCCACCACGCGGACGACCACGGCGGCACTGCCGCCCGAACCTTGACGCTGCACGCCCCCCAAGACGCCCACCGCGGCGGAATCGGTTCCGCCGGGCAGGTCGCGGCCCCGGAGTCACCCGGGTGGGCTCAGCCCGCGGGCGGCGTCCCGGGCGCTGTGACCGTCGCCCCCGCGCGAGGCGCGGTCGTCGGCGGGGTGGACTCCGGGCGTTCCTTCAGCTCGGTCGTGCACCGGTAGCGCTTCGGCGCGTACGGGCCGGGGCCGCCGAGGAGGACCGTGTGGTCGCCCGCGCCCGCCGAGCTCGCCGAGAAGGTGCAGACGATCTGCGAGAGCGCGACCGGCGTCAGGTCCTCCGGCTGCCGGCTCAGCCGCAGCGTGCCCGCCGGGTCGCCCTTGTGCCCGGCGCCGACCACGAGCGGACCGCGCACCGCGGTCGTGAACCCGGCCCGGCGCTCGTCGTCGGAGGGCTCGGCGAGGAGCTGCGCGAGCAGTCCCGTGGCCGTCGCCACCGGATTGCCGCCCGCCTTCTCCTCCGGCAGCGGCGTCCTGCGGTCCACGGCCTCCAGCTGCGAGCCGCACACCAGGAACACCCGGACGGGCACCCCCTGCGCGGCCGTCGCCGAGGAGCTCTCCCCGGTCACGCTGCACGGCACCCGGGACGGGGCCGCGCCCGCGTCCACGGGGACGGACGTGGTCCTGATGCCGCAACCGGTGACGAGCGCGGTGAGCGCGACCGCCATCAGCGCGCCCGTACGCAGTGTCCGGCCACCGGCCGTGCGGCCGAAGGTGCGGCGCCTCACGCTTCCTCCACCTCGCCCTGGCTGCTGCGGGTCTGCACCTCGCGCGTGATGCCCGACGCGTCCAGGGGCAGCCGCAGCACGAACACCGCGCCGTCCACCGTCCCGTCCTCGCCGACCGAGTTCGCGGCCGTGATCGAACCGCCGTGGATCAGCGCGTTCTCCATGGCGATCGACAGGCCGAGCCCGCTGCCGTCCGACCGCGGCCGGGACGCGCTCGCCTTGTAGAAGCGGTCGAAGACGTGCGGCAGCACTTCCTCGGGGATGCCGGGGCCGTGGTCGCGCACCGCGATGACCAGCTCGTCGTCCTCCGTGCGGACCGAGACCCGGACCGGCGAACCGCCGTGCTTCAGCGCGTTCCCGATGAGGTTCGCCAGGATCACGTCGAGGCGGCGCGGGTCGAGCGGCGCCACGATCCCGCGCTCGGCGTCGAGGTCGACCGCGTCGAGCCAGGCCCGCGCGTCGATGCACGCGGTGATCTGGTCGGCGATGTCCACCTCGTCGAGGACGAGCCGGGCGGTGCCCGCGTCGAAGCGGGTCACCTCCATCAGGTTCTCCACCAGGTTGTTGAGGCGATGGGTCTCGCTCACGACCAGCGCCACCGCCGGGGCGATCATCGGGTCGAGCGAGTCCTGCTCGTCCTCCAGGACCTCGGTGACGGCGGTCAGCGCGGTCAGCGGGGTCCGCAGCTCGTGCGACATGTCGGCCACGAAGCGCCGGCTGGACTCCTCCCGTGCGCTCATGTCCGCGACCTTCTTCTGCAGCGACTCCGCCGCGCTGTTGAACGTCCGGGTCAGATCGGCCAGTTCGTCCGCGCCGGTGACCCGCAGCCGGGTGTCGAGCTTCCCCTCGCCGAGCTGCTTCGCCGCCTCGCCGAGCCGGTGCACCGGGCGCAGCACGGTCGTCGCCGCGACCTGCGCGAGCAGCACGGACCCGGCCACGGCGAGCGCGGTCGCGATCCCCAACGACCAGGCGAGCGAGTTCAGATCGGCCTTCTCGGCCGCCAGCGACTTGAACATGTACCCGGCGGGCCCGCCGCCGTCGATCCGCGTCCCGCCGACCAGGAACGGCGTCCCGTCCCGCTCCGTGCGCTGCCAGAACAGGTGGTACGGATACGGGTTGGCCTCCGTCACCGGCCGCTTGGTGTCGACGGCGTCCCGCAGCGGGCGCGGCACGTCGGCGAGCGTGAAGTCGTCCGGGTCGGAGGCGCCGACGATCGGCTTGCCCGCGTCCCGCTCGCCGAGCAGCAGCACCTGGTAGCCGGCGCTGCCGCTCGCCATCTGCTCGGCGGTCCGCCGCAGATCGTCCTGGGTGGGCCGCAGCGGCAGCGTCGCCGCCCGGTTCTGCATCTCCTGCCGGAAGTCGTTGAGCGCCCCGTCCTGGGTACGGGTGAGCACCGCCTCGCGGTTGAGCCAGTACGCGATGCCGGAGGCGGCGACGGCCGCGGTCAGCGCGACCAGGGCGAAGACGACCACGAGCCGCAGCCGCAGGCTGGAGAGCCGCAGCCGCGCGAAGATCCCCTTGCTCACGCAGGAACGTCCAGCCGGTAGCCGACGCCGCGGACGGTGCGGATCAGGGTCGGCGAGGACGGCACGTCCTCCACCTTGGCGCGCAGCCGCTGCACACAGGCGTCGACGAGCCGCGAGTCGCCCAGGTAGTCGTGCTCCCACACGAGCCGCAGCAACTGCTGGCGCGACAGCGCCTGGCCGGGCCGCCGGCTCAGCTCCAGGAGCAGCCGCAGCTCGGTCGGGGTGAGCTGGAGGTCCTCGCCGTTCTTGGTGACGGTCATCGCGGACCGGTCGATGACGAGCGAGCCGTAGGTCGCGGAGTCCGTCGACTCCCGCTCGCCGCGCCGCAGTACGGCCCGGATGCGGGCGTCGAGGACGCGGCCCTGCACCGGCTTCACGACGTAGTCGTCGGCCCCGGACTCCAGGCCCACGACCACGTCGATGTCGTCGCTGCGCGCGGTCAGCAGGATGATCGGCAACTGGTCGGTGCGGCGGATGCGCCGGCAGACCTCGAAACCGTCGATGCCGGGCAGCATGACGTCGAGCACGACCAGGTCCGGCCGCTGCTCGCGCAGCAGCTGGAGGCCGTCCTCACCCGTCGCGGCGGTGGCCACCCGGTGGCCCTGCCGGGACAGGGAGAGTTCGAGGGCCGTGCGGATGGCGTCGTCGTCCTCGATCAGCAGCAGAAAAGGCACGCCGTCATTCTGTCGCATGCGGCCGTCCGAGGACGACCGCTCGCGGACTCGCTTCTGTTCCGTCCCCTGTGACACGGCTGTGACAGTCGGCGGACACCGCCATGAAGTCCGATGGGCAAGCTTCTTGGCACACGGACCGAAACACACTCCAGCCGACGGGGGGCGCACGATGAACGCACTGCACAGCACCACTTCAAGCGCAGTTGTCACGCGTCTCCACGACGTCGTGCGGAGCACCGAGAAGTCCGGCGCGGTGAACGGGCGGGGGTGCGTTCGCAGCGTCGGGCGTCAGCGCAAGGCGCCGTACATGGTGGCCATTGCTGACGGGGGAGCGGCGTACGGGGAGGTCACGGGGGAGCGTTCCTGTTCGGAGGCCGAGTTCACGGCCTACGTCCAGGAGCGTCGTGCCTCCCTGTACGCCACCGCCTACCACCTGACCGGTGACCGTTTCGAGGCCGAGGACCTGCTCCAGAGCGCGCTGTTCTCCACGTACCGCGCCTGGGACCGGATCAGCGACAAGGCCGCGGTCGGCGGGTACCTCCGCCGGACGATGACGAATCTGCACATCAGCGCGTGGCGCCGGCGCAAGCTCAACGAGTACCCGACCGAGGAGCTCCCCGAGACGGTGGGCGAGACGGACGCGATGCGCGGCACGGAGCTGCGCGCGGTGCTGTGGCAGGCGCTGGCCCGGCTGCCCGAGCTCCAGCGGACGATGCTGGTGCTGCGTTACTACGAGGGCCGTACCGATCCGGAGATCGCGGAGATCCTGGACATCAGTGTCGGCACGGTGAAGTCGAGCATCTGGCGCTCGCTGCGGCGACTGCGCGAGGACGAGGTGCTGAGCTTCGGCCGTGACGAGGAGGAGTCCTTCGGCGAGCTGGTGGCCTGAAGGTCGGGGGGAACGACCCACGGGGGCCCACGGGGGAAACGGGGCTTGCGGGGGAGACCGTACGGGGGTACGGGGTACGGGGGAAAAAGCGAAGCGGGTCGTACGAGCTGGGGGGCTCGTACGACCCGCTTCGTGCTGTGCGCGGTGTGCTGTGCGTGGTGGGGGTGTGCCCTGGTCAGCCGGCTGCCGGGCTGCGGTGGCGGCCCGCCGCGGCGGCGGCGAGACGGCCGAGGGCCTCGTCCTTGGCGCAGGGGTGGGCGCCCAGCTCCGTCTGGCGGGCCACGATCGCCCGCTCGGTGCGCATCAGGCGCCAGCCGCGGCGCAGCAGGAACGGCACGGACTTCCGGCCCTCCTTGAGGTCCCGGGCCAGCCGGCGGCGGAAGGTCGTCGACGGGCGGCCGCGGAGGCAGAGCGCGTCGGCGAGGACGTCGAGCTCACGGCAGCGGGTGACGATCTCGGCCGCGAAGATCCCCTCCGCCACGAAGAGCGGGGTCCGCTCGATGTCGAGCCGCTCGTGGTCCACCCGGGAGCTGGTGGCGATGTCGTACACGGGGACGTCGGTCCGTCCCGTACGGCACAGCTCGACGATGGCGGCGACGGCGGCGTCCGCGTCCCAGGACCGCGGGGAGTCCCAGTCGATGTCCGAACTGCCGTCGACGAGCGGGAGCGTCGGGTCGTCGTGCTCCTTGTAGAAGTCGTCGAGGCGCAGGACCGGGAGGCCGGTGACGGCGGCGAGGGACGACTTGCCCGAGCCGGAAGGGCCGGCGAGCAGGACGACGCGGGTCGGAATCGGTAGGGAACTCACGGGACACCAGTGTGAACCATTCCCCCGTGCGGTGGACCCCCGAGGAAGGCCGTTGGTATCGAGCATCACACCTCAACTACTCTCGGTGCCCGATTGATTACCTCCTGACGGTCTCGGAAGGACTCTCATGGCGCGTCACGCAGAACCCCGGACCCCCCGCCGCAGCGCCCTGCTCAAGGCCGGGCTCACCGTCACGGCGGCGGGTGCCGCGGTACTCGGCGCGGGCGCGGCGGCCCAGGCGGTGGCCCCGGTGCCGCTGCCCGTCGACTCGCTGACCCGGACGGACGCCGCCGCGGCCGGCGCGGGCGCGCTGGGCGGCGTCACCCACGGCCTGGGCCCGCTGACCCGGCTCCAGCTCGACCCGCTGGCCAACACGGGCGTCGACCCGCTCGCCAACGGGCTCGGCACCCAGGTCGCCGACTTCAAGCCGGTGGGCACCAACCTGGTGACCGACCACGTGACGAAGGGCGGGGCGGTCGCCGACCTGCCGGTGGCCGGTCCGCTGACGCAGGGGCTGCTCCCGTAGTCGGGGGCGGGCGGCTCAGCGTCTGGTGCGTCGCAGCCAGGCCGTCGCCGCGCTCGGCTGCTTCAGACGCGCGCGCCAGGGACCGTCCGCCCGCACCAGATGGATGAGGAGCGGCCCCTCGGGCAGCGGCAGGGTCTCCCGGCGCCTGCCGATCTCGTTGACGTGCGGCCCCCTGGCCCTGGGGAGGGTGGTGGGGTCGTCGTGCCCCGCCAGCTCGTAGACGTCGACGATGAAGTTGCTGCTGCCGCGGTAGTGGAAGGCGGCGTCGGCCGTGCCTCCCGTGTGGAGCAGGACGTCCGGGCCCCAGCGCTCCACGGCGTCCTCCGTCAGGCGTTTCGCCGCCGCCAGCGGCAGGATCCGCATCTGCCAGGGGCCGTCGGCCCTGAGCTTCAGCCGCAGCCGCCCGTTCGCGGGGACGAAGGCGAGCAGGCGGCCCCGGAAGTTCTCCTCCGTGCTGTTGACGAGGGTGCGTCCTTCCTTGTTGCGCTCGTCGAGGGGCCACAGGCCGGTGTATCCGTCGCTCTTGACGGAGAGCTCGACCATGAGCGGACCCGGCGGGAGGTCTTCCTCCGTGATCACGTCGTTCCCCGGGCCGGTTTGTACGCGCGCCTCGAAGACGGCTCCGAACGTCCAGTCCGGCGGGTACAGCTCCGGCGCGGGCGCGGGCTCAGGTACGGGCGCAGGTACGGGCACGGGCGCCACCGTCGTGGGCGGCGCGAAGGCCGGGGCCTCCGGGGCCGGGGCCTCCTGGGGCTCCTCCGCCACGTCCACGCCGTGGTCCGCCGCCAGGCCGACGAGGCCGTCCAGGTAGCCCTGGCCCACCGCGCGGAACTTCCAGCCTCCCGCCCGTCGGTACAGCTCCGCGAGGACCATCGCCGTCTCGCCGCCGGCGTCGGTCACCTCGTACCGCGCGACCGCCGTGGCGTCCGGTGCGAAGGCCTCCACGGAAAGACCGGCCACGTCCCGCAGCGCGCCGTCCTCCGTCGACGCGACGACGAGGACGCGGGTGATCTCCTCCTCGACCGCCGTGAGGCCGGTCTCCAGCCACACCGTGCCGTCCTCGCCGTCGGTCAGCCGTACCGCGCCCGACGGATGGACCGGTGCGCCGTGGAACACGATGTCCGCGTCCCCCCGGACCCTGCCCCGCTCGGTCAGCAGCAGCGCCGCGACGTCGACCCCGTTCCGTACGGCGACGCGCAGCGGCACCGTCGGGACGAAGGCGTTGTCCCCCTTGATCAATCCCCGCATCATGACCGGATCTTGCGCTTGAGGGGACCCGTGGGGCAAGACCCGCGAGAAGCGGCGGGAACGCGCAACGGCCCTCCGGGTGCGTACACCTGGGGGGCCGTCGTCGCGTGGCTCTAGTACGAGGAGCCCGAGGCTCCCAGGGAGCCTGTGGGGTGCCAGACCGTCTTCGTCTCCAGGAAGGCGGTCATGCGGTCCGTGCCCGGGGACTCCGCGAAGTCCTCCGCGCGCGGGCGCAGGACGCGCTTCAGGTTGTCCGCCGCCGCGATCTCCAGGTCGCGGGCCAGGTCGCCCTCGGTCGCGCCCGTCAGGTCGATCGCGTTGACGTCCTGGTGGGCCGCGAGGTGCGGGCCCATCTCGGAGGCCTTGCCGGAGAGGATGTTGACCACGCCGCCCGGGAGGTCGGAGGTGGCGAGCACCTCGCCCAGGGAGAGCGCCGGGAGCGGGGACCTCTCGGACGCGATCACCACGGCCGTGTTGCCCGTGGCGATCACCGGGGCGATCACCGAGACCAGGCCCAGGAAGGACGAGTCCTGGGGGGCGACGACGGTGACGACGCCCGTGGGCTCCGGGGAGGAGAGGTTGAAGTACGGCCCCGCCACCGGGTTCGCGCCGCCCACGACCTGGGCGATCTTGTCGGTCCAGCCCGCGTACCAGACCCAGCGGTCGATGGCCGCGTCGACGACCGCGGCCGCCTTCGACTTCGACAGGCCCTCCGCGTCCGCGACCTCACGGACGAACTGCTCCCGGCGGCCCTCCAGCATCTCGGCGACGCGGTAGAGGATCTGGCCGCGGTTGTACGCGGTCGCGCCGGCCCAGCCGCCGAAGGCCTTGCGGGCGGCGACGACCGCGTCACGGGCGTCCTTGCGGGAGGAGAGCGGCACGTTCGCCAGCCACTTGCCCTTCGAGTCCGTCACCTCGTACACCCGGCCGCTCTCGGAGCGGGGGAACTTGCCCCCGACGTACAGCTTGTAGGTCTTGAAGACGTTCAGACGGGTCTGCTGCTCAGACATCGAGGTAGGCCTCCAGACCGTGACGGCCGCCCTCGCGGCCGAAGCCCGACTCCTTGTATCCGCCGAAGGGCGAGGTCGGGTCGAACTTGTTGAACGTGTTGGCCCAGACGACACCCGCGCGGAGCTTGGACGCGACCGCCAGGATGCGGGAGCCCTTCTCCGTCCAGATGCCGGCGGACAGGCCGTACTGGCTGTTGTTGGCCTTCGCCACGGCCTCGTCCGGCGTACGGAACGTCAGCACCGACAGGACCGGGCCGAAGATCTCGTCGCGGGCCACCGTGTGCGCCTGCGTGACGCCCGTGAAGAGCGTCGGGGCGAACCAGTAACCGGCCGACGGGAGCTCGCACGGGGCGGTCCAGCGCTCGGCGCCCTCCGCCTCGCCCCGCTCCACGAGGGAGGTGATGCGGGCCAGCTGCTCGGAGGAGTTGATGGCGCCGATGTCGGTGTTCTTGTCCAGCGGGTCGCCGAGGCGGAGCGTGGACAGGCGGCGCTTCAGGCTGTCGAGCAGCTCGTCCTGGATCGACTCCTGGACCAGCAGGCGCGAGCCCGCGCAGCAGACCTGGCCCTGGTTGAAGAAGATGCCCGTGACGATGCCCTCGACGGCCTGGTCGATGGGGGCGTCGTCGAAGACGATGTTGGCGCCCTTGCCGCCCAGTTCGAGGGTGACCTTCTTGTGCGTACCGGCGATGGAGCGCGCGATCGACTTGCCGACCGCCGTCGAACCGGTGAACGCGACCTTGTTGACGTCCGGGTGCTCGACCAGCGCGGCGCCCGTGTCCCCGTAACCGGGAAGGATGTTGACGACGCCCTTCGGCAGCCCGGCCTGGCGGCAGATGTCCGCGAAGAACAGGGCGGAGAGCGGGGTCGTCTCGGCCGGCTTCAGGACGACGGTGTTGCCCGTCGCGAGCGCCGGGGCGATCTTCCACGCCAGCATGAGCAGCGGGAAGTTCCACGGGATGACCTGGCCGGCCACGCCCAGCGGGCGCGGGTTCGCGCCGTAGCCCGCGTGGTCGAGCTTGTCGGCCCAGCCCGCGTAGTAGAAGAAGTGCGCGGCGACCAGGGGGAGGTCCGCGTCGCGGGTCTCCTTGATCGGCTTGCCGTTGTCCAGGGTCTCCAGGACGGCCAGCTCGCGGCTGCGCTCCTGGATGATCCGGGCGATCCGGAAGAGGTACTTCGCGCGCTCGGAGCCGGGCAGCGCCGACCACTTCTCGAAGGCCTTCCGTGCCGCCTTCACCGCGCGGTCGACGTCCTCGGAGCCCGCCTGGGCGACCTCGGACAGGACCTCCTCGGAGGAGGGGGAGACGGTCTTGAAGACCTTGCCGTCGGCCGCCTCGACGAACTCGCCGTCGATGAACAGGCCGTAGGAGGGGGCGATGTCGACGACGGACCGGGACTCGGGTGCCGGGGCGTATTCGAATGCAGATGCCATGTTGACCATGTTGATCAGTCCACCGTCACGTAATCGGGGCCGGAGTAGCGGCCGGTAGCCAGCTTCTGGCGCTGCATCAGCAGGTCGTTGAGCAGGCTGGAGGCGCCGAAGCGGAACCAGTGGTTGTCCAGCCAGTCCTCACCGACGGTCTCGTTGACGAGGACGAGGAACTTGATCGCTTCCTTGGTGTTGCGGATGCCGCCGGCCGGCTTCACACCGATCTGCACACCGGTCTGCGCGCGGAAGTCGCGCACGGCCTCCAGCATGAGCAGGGTGTTGGCGGGGGTGGCGTTGACCGCGACCTTGCCGGTCGAGGTCTTGATGAAGTCCGCGCCGGCCATCATGCCGAGCCAGGAGGCACGGCGGATGTTGTCGTACGTGGACAGCTCGCCGGTCTCGAAGATCACCTTGAGGCGGGCGCGGTCGCCGCACTCCGCCTTGATCGCGGCGATCTGCTCGTAGACCTTCAGGTAGTGGCCGGAGAGGAACGCGCCACGGTCGATGACCATGTCGATCTCGTCGGCGCCCGCGGCGATGGCGTCGGCCGTGTCGGCGAGCTTCACGGGAAGCGCGGCGCGCCCGGCCGGGAAGGCGGTGGCGACCGAGGCGACCTTGACGCCGGAGCCGGCGACGGCGGCCTTGGCGGTGGCCACCATGTCGGGATAGACGCAGACGGCGGCGGTCGTCGGGGTCGTACGGTCGGTCGGATCGGGGTTGACGGCCTTGGCGGCGAGCGCCCGGACCTTGCCCGGGGTGTCCGCGCCTTCGAGCGTCGTCAGGTCGATCATGGAAATGGCCAGGTCGATGGCGTAGGCCTTGGCCGTGGTCTTGATCGAGCGGGTCCCGAGGGACGCGGCGCGCGCCTCCAGGCCTACGGCGTCGACGCCGGGCAGCCCGTGGAGGAAGCGGCGCAGCGCACTGTCGGACGCGGTCACGTCGGCGAAAGCGGAAGCTGCGGATGCAGTGGTGGGCATGGTCACCAGTCGAGCATATCTACGCGCGTAGCGACCTGTACAGGGGACGCCCTTCACGGAGCCCGAGGTCACAGGGGGTCCGGCGGCGTGGTGACGCCTGTCACACGGCCGTGACGTGGAGTGGACGAGTCCTGAATACAAGATCAATAGATTTTTGACAGCAGCCAGCCAGACCTCACCGGACACAGTCGGACCGAGAAAAAGCGGCATGCGGCTCTCCCATCGACCACGTACCCGAATCACAGGAGTCGTTATGCGCACCGCCCTTCGCACCGCCATCGCCACCGCTCTCGTCGCGGGTGTCGCGATCACCGCCCCGGCCCTCGCGGCGGGTGCCGCTTTCGCCGCCGGTACGGCCCCGGCCCCGGCGCCGAAGGCCGCCGCGACCGCGACCGCCGCCACGCCCGCCGCCTCGGTGGACGCCCCGGTCCCCACCGTCCGGCTCGCCGGTGGGCTGTCGGCCAAGGTGTACGCGAAGGGCGACCAGCACCCGTACTTCACCGCCACCGTCGTGCGGGACGGCACCGTGCTCGGTGAGCTGAAGGCGGGCGGCGGCTACGCCCAGAAGGACACCAAGATCTTCGTCGGGTACGCGGTGACCCTGGACTTCGAGGGCAAGGTGACTGCCGTCGCCACCCCGCAGGGCACCCTCGTCCGTACCCAGACGCTCCTCGGCGGCACCGTCGCCAAGATCTACAAGGTCACGGTGCAGAACTACCGTGCCGAGCTTTTCCGCGAGGGTCACCCGGTCGGCGTCCTGGAGGCGGTCACCCGCTCCGTCGCCGGTCAGGACAACGGCGAGTTCTTCGTCCTCAACCCGGACGGCACCACCTACAACTGGGTCGGCAACATCGCGCCCGGCACCCCCGGCATCTACCGCCTCGTCGACGGCACCGTCCTGCAGCTCGGCAAGAAGGACGGTTCCTTCGGGCTCCAGCGCATCGACCCCGCCACCGACAAGGGCAGCGGCTACGTCTACGTGCACAGCGGCCGCAAGGTCTCCTTCTTCGGCAAGGCCGTCGTCGTCCTGGAGCAGGACGGCCAGTTCGCCGCCTACGTCCCCGGCGCGGCGAAGCAGGCCGCTCCGCAGCCGTACGGGATGGGCGGCGGCGGCCAGGGCGAGTCCACCCCGGTCGTCACCAAGCTCGGCCCCTGCACGGTCAGCACGACCGTCGGCATCGGCGCGGGCACCGCGGCCGAGCTGTTCATGACCCGGCAGGGCCCGGTGGCCGAGTTCTCCGCCGCCGGTGAGGACCGGGTCTTCGCGATGGTCGACCGGGCGCACCCCTCGCTCCCGAAGAGCGTCGGCATCACCGCGCGGATCGTCGCCCCGAACAGCGCCACGCCGTCGCTCTACACCAAGGTCGAGGGCGGCCCCGGGGTCAAGGGCGCCACCCACGCCTTCCCGAAGCTGCCGAAGGGCTGCACGCTGGAGACGGCCCCGGGCAACACGGCGAACGGCACCACCGGCACCACCGGCACCACCGGCACCGCCGGTACCGGCAGCTCCGGCAAGGGCATCACCACCCACGCGGGGCAGACCTCCGTCATCCCGCAGGGCGGAGTCGCCGCCGGTGCCGAACTCGGCACCGAGCTCGGCTCCGAGGACGGCAGCACCACCCTGCTCGCCACCGGTGCCGGGGCCTCGCTCGCCGCCGCCGGCCTGGGTTTCGTCGTCCTGCGCCGCCGGACCGCCGCCTCCCGCGCCTGACCCGTCCGATCCCTGCCCCTTGACCCGAGCGGGAGCACACCCCATACCCCACCCCCGGCCGGTCGCCGCGTCCCGCGCGGCGGCCGGCCGGACCCCTTCGCCGTCTGCCCGTCTGCCCGTCTGCCCGGAGCCCGCCCGTGAGCCGCCGCCCTCGCCGTGTCCGTACCGCCCCTCTCCTCCTCGTGGCCGTCCTCGCCGCCCTCACCGGCTGCTCGGCCGGGACCACGCCGCCCACCACCCCGCCCGCGGGGGTCTCCGAGGCCACGGCCGCCCCCGCGCCCACCGCGGGCGCCGCGTCCGTCCGGGCGCTCGGCCGGTCCCTGCCCGTCCGGGTCCGGCTCCCCGCCGCCGGGGTCGACACCGGCGCCACCGGTCCCGTCCTGGAGCTGGGGCTCGCCGCCGACGGCACCGTCGAGGTGCCCTCGGTCGAGGACGCCGACCGCATCGGCTGGTACGGCAAGGGCGTCACGCCCGGCGAGACCGGCCCCGCCGTCCTCATCGGCCACTTCGACACCGCCCGCGGCCCGGCCGTCCTGAAAGACGTCTCGCGGGTCCGGGTGGGCGACGAGATCGCCGTGACCAGGGCGGACGGCAAGGTCGCCGTCTTCCGCGTAAGGGAGCTGGAGCAGGTCGACAAGGACGCGTTCCCGACGGCCAAGGTGTACGGCGACACCACGCGCCCCGAGTTGCGCGTCGTCACCTGCGGTGGGGAGCTCGTCGACGGCCACCGCCCCGACAACATCATTCTGTACGCGGATCTCGTGGCCACGCGGGCCGCCTGAGCCGTCACCGGCCCGCTGAGGCAGAATCGGCGGCATGACGACCCCGGAGCCGACCCCCGAGCCGACCCCCGAGCCGACCCCTGCGTCGAGCTCCGAGCCGACCCCCGAGTCGACCCCTCAGCCGACCCCTCAGCCGACCCCTGAGTCGACCCCTCGGCCGACGCCCGAGCCGACGCCCGAGTCGACGCCCAAGGCTGTCGAGCCGCAGTACGCCGACCGTGTCTTCCGCTCGCCCCTCGGCATCGCGAGCGGCGTGTTCCTGCTGGTCCTCGCGGTCCTCTTCGGCGGCGACGCGCTGATCCGCGGCGAGGGCCGGACTCCCTGGGTCGCGCTCGCGGGGCTCGTCCTCGCCCTCCCGCTGATCGTCGCCTTCACCATCCGGCCCGCCGTGTACGCCAACGACCAGCGGCTCCGGATCCGCAACCCGTTCCGGTCGATCACGCTGCCCTGGGCCTCGGTCGCCGACGTCCGCGCCGGCTACTCCAGCGAGGTCTTCACCCAGGAGGGCGCGAAGTATCAGCTGTGGGCCGTCCCCGTCTCGCTGCGGCAGCGGAAGAGGGCCGCACGGAAGGCCGCCCGCGCCTCGCAGGACGATCCCCACGGCCGTACCTCCGTCACCGCCGACGTGCGGGACGCCTCCTCCCGGACCGCGCCCACCGACCAGACCGTCGCCGATCTGCGGGACCTCGCCGAGCTCCACGTCGGGGACCCGGGCGCGCAGGGCGAGCCGCAGGTGCGCTGGGCGTACGAGATCGTCGGCCCCGCCATCGCCGGGTTCCTGCTCCTCGTCATCCTCCTCGCGACGGGCTGACGCGCCCCGGCTGCTCCGTCCCTTCCCCCCTCCGTCCCGGCCGGTGTCCAAGGGGCAACGGTCCGGTGAAGCGTGCCACCGGCAATTGGTTTAGCACCCAACTTTCACCCCCGTCTCAATAGATTGCGCTTGCCGAGACTGTGGGGGTGGGGGCGATGACCAAGGACACCGGTGTGTCCACGACGCGCTGTCTGGTCGATCTGGGGACCGACGGGCGGTACGGGTGGCGGCTCGTCGCCCAGAACGGGAGGGTCGTCGCGCGGTCGGGGGGCTGCTACGACGACCACGACGGGTGCAGGGACGCCTTCCTCGCCCTGTGCGCCGGACACGCCGCCATGGCCGGCGGCGTCCAGCACACCGCCGGAGGCAACGGCTGGGTGTGGCTGCTCCGCGACGCCGAGGGCCGGACCGCCGCCCTCTCCGGGCGCTCCTACGAGCGGCACTCCACCTGCCGTACCGCCTATCAGCGGTTCCGGGCCCTGCTCGCCGCCGAGGGTCAGAGATGGACGGCAACGGCCTTATGGTGAACGGAAGTTGCCCCGCGCACGCCCCTCGTTCACGTCGCGTGGCGCACGCGTCCACCGGGCCGGACTTACGTCCTTCCCGTGACGACCGAGACCCTTGACCCGCTGCCCGGACCGCCGTCCGGCACACCGGCGGACCCGCCGCCCGACACGCCGCGCCGGCTCCACGCCGACCCCGGCCTTCCCGACCGGGTCTTCCGCGCCGTCGCCCGCACCGGCGGCGGCCTCGTCCTCGCGGTCATGCTCCTCGTCGGCGGCTTCCTGCTGCTCCGCGCCTGGCAGGCCCTCGACCGCGCCGGACCCTCGTTCCTCACCACGGAGAGCTGGGAACCGGACGCCGGACGCTTCGGGATCGCCGCCGTCCTCCTCGGCACCGTCCTCATCGCCCTCGTCGCGATCGTCGTCGCCGTCCCGCTCGCCACCGGGGCCGCGCTCTACATCTCCGAGTACGCCGCGCCCCGGCTGCGCCGCACGCTCGTCTCCACCGTCGACCTCATGGCCGCCGTGCCCTCCGTCGTCTACGGCCTGTGGGGCGTCTTCTGGCTGGAGGAATCGATCCTCCCGATCGCCCGCTGGATCTCCGCCTACCTGGGCTGGATCCCGTTCCTCCGGGTCGACGGCGCCGACCCGGACGACCCGCTCGCCCCGCCCACCGTCTACACCTCGTCCACCTTCGTCGCCGGTCTCGTCGTCGCGATGATGGTCGCGCCGATCATCTGCTCGATCATGCGCGAGGTCTTCTCGCAGGCACCGGCCGGCGAACGCGAGGGCGCCTACGCGCTCGGCGCCACCCGCTGGGGCATGATCCGAAGCGTCGTCCTGCCCTTCGGCAGGGGCGGCATGATCGGCGGCACCATGCTCGGCCTCGGCCGCGCCCTCGGCGAGACCATCGCCGTCTACATGGTCATCTCGCAGGTCTTCACCATCCAGTGGCACGTCCTGCAGACCGGCACCAGCTCGGTGTCCTCCCTCATCGCCCTGCGCTACGGCGAGGCCACCCCCTTCGGCATGTCCGCGCTCATGGCCGCCGGCTTCGCGCTCTTCGTCATGACCCTGATCGTCAACTTCGCCGCCTCGTCCATCGTCGCCCGCAGCCGCTCCGGCGCCACCAGCGATGCCTAGGACCACGCCCAAGGGGGACCCGAACCCATGACCATCGCCCCCGAGCGGCCCGGGGTGAGCCCGCCCGCCGCGCCGCCCCCGCCCTCGCCCGCCTCCTCTCCCGGACCCGAGCGGCGGCGCAGTACCGGCAGCCTGCGCTCCACCGACGTGTACGCCGTGTTCGGCGCCGCGGCCGCCTCGCTCGCCCTCACCTGGCTGCTCTTCGCCCGCCTGCTGCCCTTCAGCGGCGCCGTCGGCTTCGTCCTCGTCGCGTACGCCCTCTTCCTCGGGCTCTACGCGCTCCTCGTCTCCTTCGACGAGGACGGGCCCGCCGTCCGCGACCGGATCGCCGGGGTCGTCGTCCGCAGCCTGGGGCTCGTGCTGCTCGCCGTGCTCGTCTTCGTCGTCGCCTTCACCCTGTGGGAGGGCCGCAGGGCCCTCGTCCACCTCAACTTCTTCACCGAGGACATGAGCCTCGCCGGCCCCCTCGAACCGCTCGACGTCGGCGGTATCCTGCACGCCGTCGTCGGCACCCTCGAACAGGTCGGCATCGCGCTCGCGCTCACCGTGCCCTCCGGGATCGTCTGCGCGGTCTTCCTCAACGAGGTCCCCGGCCCCTTCGCCCGGCTGGTCCGCACGATCGTCGAGGCCATGACGGCGCTGCCGTCGATCGTCGCCGGCCTCTTCATCTACGCGACCGTCATCCTGGCCCTCGGCACCGAGCGGTCCGGCTTCGCCGCCTCGCTCGCCCTCTCCGTGATGATGCTCCCGATCATCATCCGCGCCGCCGACGTCGTCATCCGGCTCGTCCCCGGCACGCTGCGGGAGGCCTCGTACGCCATGGGGTCCTCGCGCTGGCGCACGGTCTGGCACGTCGTCCTGCCGACCGCCCGCTCCGGTCTGACCACCGCCGTCATCCTCGGCACCGCGCGCGGGGTGGGGGAGACCTCGCCGGTGCTGCTCACCGCCGGCTTCACCGCCGAGCTGAACGCGCTGCCGACCTCCGGCGCCCAGGTCTCCCTGCCGCTCGCCACCTTCGAGCTCGTCAAGTCACCCGAACCGAACATGATCGCCCGCGGTTTCGGCACCGCCGCCGTCCTCATGCTGCTCGTCCTGCTGCTCTTCGTCCTCGCCCGGATCGCGGGCGGCCGCGGCCCGGGGCAGCTGACGAAGCGCCAGGAGCGGCGCCGGGCCGAGGCGTCCCGGAAGGACGCGGCCCGGCAGGCCGCCGCGCGTCCGGAGCGATCCGTACCTTCCAGGAGTACGCCGTGAGACCCGTCCCCGTCACCCGCAGTCTCCTGGGCCTCGGCGCCGCCCTGTGCGCGCTGCTCGCCCTCCTCGTCCACCCGCCCGCCGCCCAGGCCGCCGGATTCACCAAGATCACCGGCTCCGGCTCGACCTGGAGCTCCAACGCCGTCGAGCAGTGGCGCCGCAACATCGGCGCCAACATCGGCCTGACCGTCAACTTCAACGCCAACGGCTCCTCACAGGGCCGCGAGCAGTTCAAGAACGGCACCGTCGACTTCGCCGTCTCCGAGATCCCGTACGGCCTCAAGGACGGCAACGCCACCGACGTGCCGCCGGGCCGCGGCTACGCGTACATGCCGATCGTCGCGGGCGGCACCGCCTTCATGTACAACCTCCGCATCGGCGGCCGGCAGGTCACCAACCTGCGGCTCTCCGGCCCCGTCCTGGCCCGTATGTTCACCGGGCAGCTGACCATGTGGAACGCGCCCGAGATCAAGGCCGACAACCCCGGCCTCACCCTCCCGGCCCGCCGCATCGTCCCCGTCGTGCGCTCCGACGGCTCGGGCACGACCGCCCAGTTCACGACCTGGCTCGCCAAGGAGCACGGCGGCGTCTGGGACGACTACTGCCGGCGCGCGGGCCGCCAGACGCCCTGCGGCATGACCTCGTACTTCCCCGTCGCGCCCGGCGCCACGGCCGTCGCCAAGTCCGGTTCGCTCGGCGTCTCCGCGCACGTCCGCCAGCCGCAGGGCGAGGGCGCCATCACCTACGTCGAGTACTCGTACGCCGTGAACGCCCACTTCCCGGTCGCCAAGATCCTCAACTCCGCCGGGTACTACGTCGAGCCGACCGCCTCCAGTGTCGCCGTGGCCCTGCTCGACGCCCGCATCAATGAGAACAAGTCCTCGACCGACTACCTGACCCAGATCCTCGACGGCGTCTACCGGTCGAGGGACTCGCGCAGTTACCCGCTCTCCAGCTACAGCTACATGGTCGTCCCCACCACCGAGACCGCCCCGCACACCAGGGACAAGGGCCGCTCGCTCGGCACCTTCGCCCGCTACTTCCTCTGCGAGGGCCAGCAGCAGGCCGAGGAGCTCGGCTACTCGCCGCTGCCCAGGAACCTCGTCCAGGCCGGCTTCGAACAGGTCCGCCGGATACCCGGGGCGCCCACGGGCGCCGTCGACCTCTCCGACTGCCGCAACCCCACCTTCTCGGCGGACGGCACCAACACCCTCGCCAAGAACGCCCCGAGGCCGAAGGAGTGCGACAAGCGCGGGACGACGCAGTGCGCCGACGGCACGGGCGGCGCGCGCGGCACGGCCACCCCGGTGAACAACGGCGGTTCGGGAGGGAACGGAAGCGGAAGCGGAGGCGCGAGCGGGAGCGGGACGGCCGCGGGCGGCTCCGGGTCGGGGTCCGGCTCCGGTTCTTCGACCGGCGGTACGGGCTCGGGCTCCGGTTCCTCGACCGGCGGGGGCGGCACGGGCTCCGGCACCGGCTCCACCGGCGGCAGCGGTACGGCCTCGGGCTCGGGCGCCTCGACCGGCGGCGGTACGGGCTCGGGCCCGGGCTCCGCCACCGGCGGCGGCGGTACGGGCGCGGGCGGCGGGTCCTCGACCGGCGGGGGCGCCACGGGCGGGACCGGCGGCGCGGCCGTCGACCCCGACACCGGCGAGCTCCTCGCCGGAGGCTCCGACGGAGGCGCCACGGGCGGCGGCGGCGCCGGCACCGGACAGGACTCCGGCGGCGGCATGATCGTCGGCACCCCCGTCACCCTCGCCGCCGACACGGGCGCCGGACTGCGCGGCCTGCTCATGGCCCTCTCCGCCGTCCTGCTGCTCGCCACGGTCGTCGCACCCCCGCTCGTCGCCCGCGCCCTCGCGGCCCGCGCCCGGCGCGAAGGCGGCACCCGATGAGGCCCGTACAGAGCCGGAGGTCCGGCACCCGACGTCGTACCGCGGGGCTCGGCGCGCTGCTCGCCGCCGTCGTGCTCGCCCTGGTCCCGCTGCCCCGGGACACCGTCGCGGTCGCCGCCGACGCGGAGAGCTCGGCGGTGACCAAGCGCGGCACGAAGGGCCCGTACGACGACTTCTCCGGCCTGGAGGTGACCGTCCACCAGACGAGGAACCTGCGCGCGCAGGGCCTGAAGGTCACGTGGAGGGGCGGGAAGCCGACCCGGGGACGCAACGGCGACTACCTCCAGATCATGCAGTGCTGGGGGGACGACCCGGCCGGGCCGAAGCGGGAGCAGTGCCAGTTCGGCGCCGGCGTCAGCGGCTCCGACTTCGGCGCCTTCATCGGCCGCCGGCTGATCCCCGTCGGCAGCGACCCGCTGGAGAAGCAGTACGACAAGCAGATCCCCTACCCGGACGCTCCCGGGCAGATGACCGACCCGTTCGTCCCCTTCACCCCGGTCTCCGGCCCGCCGACGACCAAGGTCACCGACTGGACCTACTTCAGTCCCGGCGACACCAACGAGGAGTACTTCGCCGCCACCCAGCCCGACGGCACGGGCGAGGCGGCCGTCAACCTCCAGTCGACCCGGGAGGCTCCCCACCTCGGCTGCGGCGACCCGATCGGCACGGGCGGGAACGTGCGCGGCAGGAACTGCTGGCTCGTCGTCGTCCCGCGCGGCTCCCACGAGCCGGACGGCTCGACCGGCAACAACCAGCGCCTGCACAGCTCGCCGTTCTCCACCACCAACTGGAACCAGCGGATGGTCTTCCCGCTCGACTTCCTGCCGGTCCGCGAGGCATGCCCCGCCGACAAGGCCGAACGCCGCATGACCGGTTCCGAACTCGTCACGGACGCCCTCACCTCCTGGCAGGCGGCGCTCTGCGCGGACGGCGCCACCCGCTTCACCTTCACCCAGCGCGGCGAGGACCTGGCCCGGGGCAACCTGCTCAACCCGACCTCCACCTCGCCCGGCCTCGCCTTCACCGTCGAGCCGGTGGACGGCGGGGAGAAGGCGGGATTCGTCCACGCGCCGGTCGCCGTCAACGCGCTCGCCGTGGGCCTCTACTGGGAGGCGGACAAGATCGGCCGCGTCAAGGACCTGAAGCTCAGCGCCCGGCTCCTGGCCAAGCTGCTCACGTACTCCTATCCGTACGACGTCAGGGCCCTCAGCTACACCGCGCCGGCGCCCGACCACCTGAAGGACAACCCGCAGTCCATCGTCCGGGACCCGGAGTTCCTGAAGCTCAATCCGGAATTCGAGAACTCCTTGCAGGCGCCCCAGAAATACCCCGGCGGAATTCTGCTCTCCGCCGAGCGCTCGGACACCACGAGGGTCGTCTGGAGCTATCTCCGAAGCAATGCGGAAGCGCGCGCCTTCCTCGAAGGGAAGCCGGACCCCTGGGGCATGCGGATCAACCCCTACTTCAAGGACCTGGGGCTCGCCACGGCCGGGTCCGACGAATTCCCGAAGGCCGATCCCACGGAGACGGAGCTCTCGCTGGGCGAGAAGCGCATCACGTACGGCGTGACCGAGCGCTCCCCCTACGCGATCGACCTGCACGACGCCGCCCGCTGGGTCCGGCGCGGCACCAACAACGCGAAGGACCAGGTGGCCGAGGACTCGGCGACCAGCGGGCCGAAGCTCGTCGGCGTCGACGTCCTCCCCGGCGACCGGCGGGCCTACGGCATCACCGACGCGGCATCGGCGTCCCGCTACCAGCTCCAGATCGCCGCCCTGCCCGACGCCGACGGCACGTACGTCCGGCCCACGACCGCGTCCATGCTCAAGGCCGTCGAACAGTTCAAGGACTCGGCGGTGCCGGGCGTCCTCGCCCCGGACCCGGCGCGCGCCGCGCACGGCGCCTACCCGCTGACGATGGTGACCTACGCGGCCGCTTCCACGTCGCTCCCGGCCGACGCCCGCAAGGACTACGCGCGCGTGCTGCGGTACGCGGCGGGAGCGGGGCAGAAACAAGGCACCGCCCCCGGTGAGCTGCCCCTCGGGTACGCGCCGCTGCCCGCGAAGCTGAAGCTCCAGGCGGAGGCCGCGGCCGGCCGTCTGGAGCGCGGGGTCCCGGCGGGCCCGGGCACCACGGCGGGAGGCGCGGGCTCCGGATCCGCCTCGGGTTCCGGTTCGGGATCCGGTTCCGGCTCCGACGGCGGAACGGACTCGGGCTCCGCCGGTACGGGCTCGTCGGGCTCGGCATCCGGCTCCGGCGCAGGCTCGGGCTCTGGCGGTACGACGGGCTCCTCCGGCTCGGACACCGGTTCCGGCTCGGGTGCGGGCGGCGGGAGCGCGAGCGGCGGCGGTACGGGCGGCGGCGCGGGAGCGCCTACGACCGCCACCGACCCGCCGTCCTCCGCGCCGCCGCCGGCGTCCGGCGGGGGCGGGAACGGGTCCGGAGGCGCGCCGGGGGAGAAGCTCGCCGACACCGGCAGCACCCCCTCCCAGGTCCTCGGCGTCATCCGCTGGGTCCTCCTCGCGGTCCTCCTCGCCGGCGGAATCGCCGGCCTCGCGGGACCGGCCGTCCTCGCATTCGCAGGCCGCCGCCGAATTCCCTTGGATTCACCTAGGACAGGAATTCGTCACCTGAAGAGCGACTGAACGTGGTGGTTCCCGGAACCGCCCGTACGGAATTGTTGTTCCCGGCCGGTCGACGGGTCGGTCGGAAAAACAATCCGGATTTTCTTGTGCGTCCATTCCATGACATCCGTTTCCACGGAGGAGATCAGAAGTGAACGTCAAGTCCCGCGCTCGTATCGGTGCCGCCCTCGGTGTGGCCGCCCTCGGTCTCGGTGTCGCCCTCGCCCCGGCCGCGCAGGCCGACCCCAGCCCGATCACCCAGTACCGCACCCTCGCCGGTGTCGGCTCCGACACGACCCAGGACGTCGTGAACGGCCTCGGTGACGTCGTCAAGAACGCCCTGGGCCAGAAGATCATCGCCTCCTGGAACGCCACCGGCACCACCACCGTCAAGACCAAGGCGACCGGTTGTGTCATCAACCGGCCCAACGGCTCCTCGGCCGGCATCGACGCCCTGCGCAACGCCGTGGACACCAACTCCGGCTGCCTCGACTTCGCCCGCTCCTCGCGCGGCCCGGCCGACATCACCTCCACGGACCTGACCTGGATCCCGTTCGCCAAGGACGCGGTGACCTGGGTGAAGCGCTCCGACAGCGCCCTGCCGGCCGACCTGACGGTGGCCCAGCTGAAGGACATCTACGACTGCAACCTCACCTCCCTCAACGGTGTGGCGATCACCCCGATCCTGCCGCAGGCCAGCTCCGGCACGCGCCAGTTCTTCCTCTCCTCCATCGGTGTGGCCACCCCGGGCGCCTGCGTCCAGCAGGGCGTCCAGGAGAACGACGGCACCGTCCTCGACACCGCCGGTGACATCGCGCCCTACTCCGTCGCGCAGTACACCGCGCAGGAGAAGGCCGTCGTCACGGACCGCCGCGGCGCCGCCGTGCTCGGTTCCGTCGGCACCGTCGCGCCGCGCAACGCCGACAAGACGCTCAACCTGACCTTCCCCTTCACCCGTGACGTCTACAACGTCGTCCCGACGGCGAAGCTGACCAACGCCACGATCGCCTCCACCTTCGTCGGCTCGACCTCCAAGGTCTGCGCCGCCGGCACCACGATCACCAACTACGGCTTCGGCACCCTCGGTGCCGCCTGCGGCGCCACGACCCTCACGGGCGAGCGCTGATCACCACGCTCCCGTAACCGCGCGACGGCCGGGCACCCCAGGGTGCCCGGCCCCACGGCGTACCCGAACCCGTCCTGAACTCGACCCGCACCGCCGACCGCCGACCGCCGACCGCCGACCGATAACCACCGACCACCGACCACCGACCACCGATCATCCGCCTCGGAGGAACCCCACCCCATGAACCGCGTCGCACCCCTCAGATCGCCCGTGGCCCTGCTCACGGCACTCGCCCTCCTCTGCGGCACACTGGCGATCGTCCTGGCCCTGTCCACGTCCGCCGCCGCCGTCACCCGGCACGGCACCCTTGCTCTCACCCCGAGCTCGGGCGCCCTCGCCGCCGGCCCTGCCTCCGTCACCGCGGCGGCGGCCTGCCCCGCGCCGACCGCTCCGGCCACGCCGTACGTCAAGGGCGTCCTCGCCCTCGTCGACCCCGGTGACCCGACCGTCAGCGCGCCGATCGCCGAGGTCGTCCCCGGCGGCCCGCTCGGCACCACCCCGATATCCGGTCCGCTCACCGGCTCCGGCGCCGGCTACGCCACGCTCCAGGACCGGCTGCGCGAGCTCGTCCCCTCCGGGCCCCTCGACGGCCGCTACGAGCTGCGGCTCTCCTGCGAGACGGCCGACTCCGAGGCGCGCGCCGAGTACTTCTCCCAGCTGATCGAGGTCACGGGCGACAACTGGGCGACGGTCAGCCAGCAGGCGACCAACCTGTCCGTCACCACGGACAGCGCGCTCCCGCCCGCCGGCCGCCCCTTCCCGATCCGGGCCGAGGTCCAGCCGGCCACGGCCGCGGGCACGGTCACCTTCTCCACCCTCGTCAACGAGGAGCTCGTCGAGCTCGGCACGAAGGACCTGGCCGACGGCAAGGCGGAGATCACCGCCACCATGGCCGCCGAGATCAACGCCAACTTCCCCGTCCTGGCCCAGTACACGCCCGCCGACCCCACCGCGTACACCGCCTCGACCTCCGTCGTCACGTTCATCGCGGGCCCGGCCACCACCCCCACCCCCACCGGTACGCCGACCGGCACCCCCACCGGCACCGGGACGCCCACCCCGACCGGCACCCCCACGGGCACGCCCTCGGAGACCCCCACGGACGAGCCGACCGGGACGCCGTCCGAGACGCCCGGCGAGACCCCGAGCGACACCCCGTCCGGCACCGAGAGCCCGACCGGCACCGGCACGCCGTCCCCGTCGGGCACCGCCGACGGCGACAGCGCGGGCGGCTCTTCCGGCGGTGACGCCGGCGGTTCCGGTGACGGGACGACCGGGGGCTCCGGCACGAGCGGAGGCTCCGGCGATTCCGGCTCCTCCGGCTCCGGTTCCTCCGGGTCCGGCTCCTCCGGCAACAACACCACCACCAACGGCGGCAACGGCTCCCTCGCCGCCACCGGCGCCTCCTCCGCCGCATCCGCCGCGCTCGGCTCGCTCGCGCTCTGCCTGCTCGGCGCCGCGGCCGTTCTCCAGAACCGCCGCCGCAAGGCGAAGGCCCCGCGCCCGTGACCACCGCGACGCCCCCCGTCGCCGCCCCCCGAGCCGGGTTCGCCCTGGCCGGGGCGGCGCTGTGCGTCCTCGCCGCGCTCCTCATCGGCTTCGCCGCCAACCTGACCGTCGTCGGCCACCTCCAGCACGCCCGCGACCAGTCCACCGCCTACGACGACCTGCGCGAGCAACTCGCCCTCGGCACCGCGCCCGTGGGCCAGTCGACGTACGACGGCAAGCCCCTCGCCCTCGGCGCGCCCGTCGCCCTCCTCCGCATCCCCGCGCTCGGGATCCGCGAGGTCGTCGCCGAGGGCACCACCTCCGGCGTCCTCATGTCCGGGCCCGGCCACCGCCGCGACACGGCGCTCCCCGGCCAGGCCGGGGCCAGCGTGATCATGGGCCGCCAGTGGGGGTACGGCAGCCCCTTCAACGACGTGCACCGCCTGCCGGGCGGCGCCCGCATCGAGGTGACGACCGGTCAGGGCACGGCGCGGTACGAGGTGACGGCCGTCCGCCGCCCCGGCGACCCGAACCCCGCCCCCCTCGGCGCGGGCGAAGGGCGGCTCACGCTGATGACGGCGAGCGGCGGCGCGTACACCCCCGAGGACGTGCTCCGGGTCGACGCCGAACTGATCGGCGACGCGCAGCCCAGCCCCGCCAGGCCGCTGCGCCCCGGCTGGATCACCGCCGCGGAGAGGCCGCTCGCCGGCGAGTCCGACGTCTGGCCCGGGATCTTCCTCGGCGTCCAGGGCCTGCTCGCCGCCGCCCTCCTCACCGTCCTCGCCCGGCGCCGCTGGGGCGCCCGACAGACCTGGGTCGCCGCCGTCCCGGTCCTCGTCGCCCTCGGCGTCCTCGTGTCCGGGCAGCTGACCCGGCTCCTCCCCAACCTCCTCTGACCGCAAGGGAGTCACCGCCCGTGACCGATCTCGCCGACACCGTCACCCTGCCCCCCGTGCCGCCCGTGTCGCCCGTGCCGGGGGACGCGCCGGTCCCGTCCCGCGCCGCCGCGCTCGAAGCCGACGCCGTCTCCGCGTGGTTCGGCGACCGGAAGGTCCTCGACCGGGTCTCGCTCGCCATGCCCGCCCGCGAGGTCACCGCCCTCATCGGCCCCTCGGGCTGCGGCAAGTCGACCTTCCTGCGCATCCTCAACCGGATGCACGAACTCACCGGCACCGCCTCGCTCGCCGGCCGGGTCCTCCTCGACGGCTCCGACATCTACGACCGGGGCCGCCGCATCACCCACGCCCGCCGCGAGATCGGCATGGTCTTCCAGAAGCCCAACCCGTTCCCCGCGATGTCCCTGTACGAGAACGTCCTCGCCGGCCTGAAGCTGGGCGGCATCCGGGCGGGCAAGGAGGCGAAGGACGACCTGGTGGAGGAGTGCCTGACCCGGGCCGGGCTCTGGAACGAGGTCAGGGACCGGCTGCGGCAGCCCGGCGGCGCGCTCTCCGGCGGCCAGCAGCAGCGCCTCTGCATCGCGCGCTCGCTCGCCGTCCGCCCGCGCGTCCTGCTCATGGACGAGCCCTGCTCGGCGCTCGACCCGACCTCCACCCGGCGCGTCGAGGAGACCATCGCCGAGCTGAAGGCGGAGGTCACCGTCGTGATCGTCACCCACAACATGCAGCAGGCGGCCCGGGTCTCCGACTCCTGCGCGTTCTTCCTCGCCGAGCAGGGCACCCCCGGCGTGATCGTCGAGCACGGCCCGACCGCCACGATGTTCGGCTCGCCGCGGGACCCGCGCACCGCCGACTACGTCAACGGCCGCTTCGGCTGACCCCGGCGAGCGACCCGGGCGAGCCGACCCCGGCGAGCCGTCACCGACGGGCGGCGCGGATTTCACCCGTACAGCGGATTTCACCCGTACAGAGGAAAGGGCCGGTACGGAATCACTCCCGCACCGGCCCTCCGCCCTTCGCTCGTCGAGACGTCCCCCGGGTCAGAGCCCCGCGGCCGTGCTCAGGTCGCGCTTGATCGCGGCCAGCAGCTCCGCGCCCTTCGCCCGCGCCGGCGCCAGCTCGCTCGCGTCGGCGACCGGGACGACGACCTCCAGGTAGCACTTGAGCTTGGGCTCGGTGCCGCTCGGGCGGACGATCACCCGGGCCTTGTAGTCGCCCTCCAGGTGGTAGCGCAGCCCGTCCGTCGGCGGCAGCGACTCCGTGCCCTTCGACAGGTCCTCGGCCGAGACGACCGTCAGACCGGCCAGCGAGACCGGCGGGCGCTCGCGCAGCGCGGCCATCGCGTTCGCGATGATCCCCAGGTCCTCGACCCGCACCGACAGCTGGTCCGTGGCGTGCAGCCCGTGGGCCACCGCCAGGTCGTCGAGCAGACCGAGCAGGGTGCGGTCCTGGTCCTTGAGCACCGAGGCCAGCTCGACGACGAGCAGCGCGGCCGTGATGCCGTCCTTGTCGCGGACGCCCTCCGGGTCGACGCAGTAGCCGAGCGCCTCCTCGTAGCCGTACCGCAGCCCCTCGACGCGGGCGATCCACTTGAAGCCGGTCAGCGTCTCCTCGTACCCGACACCGGCCGCCTCGGCGATCCGGCCGAGCAGCGACGACGACACGATCGACTCGGCGAACACGCCCGTCGCGCCCTTGTGCACCAGGTGCGCGGCGAGCAGCGCGCCCACCTCGTCGCCGCGGAGCATCCGCCAGCCGCCCTCGACGGCGGCGTCCGGGACGGCCACCGCGCAGCGGTCGGCGTCCGGGTCGTTGGCGATGATCAGGTCGGGGTCCACGGCCCTGGCCGCCTCGAAGGCGAGGTCCATGGCACCCGGCTCCTCCGGGTTCGGGAAGGCGACCGTCGGGAACGCCGGGTCGGGCTCGGCCTGCGCGGCGACGAGCGCGGGCGGCGGGAAGCCGGCGCGGGCGAAGGCCGCCGTCAGGACGTCCTTGCCGACGCCGTGCATGGCCGTGTAGACGGTCCGCGCGGTCCGGGGGGACCCGGGGGTCAGGACGGCGTCCGTACGCGCCAGGTAGGCCTCCAGGACCTCGTCGCCGAGGGTCTCCCAGCCGGCCTCCGGGCGGGGCACGTCCGCGAGGGAGCGCACCGCGTCGATCTCGGCGGCGATCTCCGCGTCCGCGGGCGGCACGATCTGCGAGCCGTCGCCCAGGTAGACCTTGTAGCCGTTGTCGCGCGGCGGGTTGTGGCTCGCGGTCACCTCGACACCGGCGACGGCGCCCAGATGCCTTATGGCGAACGCGAGGACGGGCGTCGGCAGCGGGCGGGGGAGCACGGCCGCGCGGAGTCCGGCGCCGATCATCACGGCGGCGGTGTCGCGGGCGAAGTCGGCCGACTTGTAGCGGGCGTCGTAGCCGATCACGACGAGACCACCGGTCTCGCCCTTGGCCTTGAGGTACGCGGCGAGGCCGGCGGCCGCGCGGATGACGACGGAACGGTTCATCCGCATGGGGCCGGCGCCGAGCTCGCCGCGGAGGCCGGCGGTGCCGAACTGGAGGGTGCCGGCGAAGCGGGCGGCGAGCTCGGCGGTGTCACCCGTCTCGATGAGCTTCGCGAGCTCCTCGCGGGTCTCGGCGTCGGGGTCCTCGGCGAGCCAGGCCTGGGCCCGGGCGAGGAGGTCGTCCTGCGTCACGGTGTGCCTTTCGGGGAGTGCGGGGCGGGAGGGCGCGGATGCCTGCGGGGTGGGTGCCGCTGCGCGGAGCCTTTCCCCACCCCGCCCCTTCCCGAACTGGGGGCAGGCCCCCAGACCCCGTACGGCCTGCGGCCGTGCCCTCAAACGCCGGGCGGGCTGAAATTCAGCCCCGCCGGCGTTTGAGGCGCGGGGGTCCGGGGGCGGAGCCCCCGGTTACGGGAAGGGGCGGGGTGGGGGAGTCCTCAGATCCGGTCCAGGACCCGGGTCAGGAGCTCGCCCATCCGGGCCGCCGAGTCGCGCCCCGCCTGGAGCACCTCCTCGTGGTTCAGCGGCTCGCCGGAGAGGCCCGCCGCCAGGTTCGTGACGAGGGAGATGCCCAGGACCTCGGCGCCGGCCTCGCGGGCCGCGATCGCCTCCAGGGTGGTGGACATGCCGACGAGGTCGCCGCCCATGGTGCGGACCATGTTGATCTCGGCCGGGGTCTCGTAGTGCGGCCCGGGGAACTGGACGTAGACGCCCTCCTCCAGGGTCTCGTCGACCTCCTTGCACAGCGCGCGCAGCCGCGGCGAGTACAGGTCGGTGAGGTCCACGAAGTTCGCGCCGACGATCGGGGAGGCCGCCGTCAGGTTGATGTGGTCGCTGATCAGGACCGGCTGGCCGGGGCGCATGCCCTCGCGGAGGCCGCCGCAGCCGTTGGTCAGGACGACGGTCTTGCAGCCGGCGGCGACGGCGGTGCGGACGCCGTGGGCGACGGAGGCGACGCCGCGGCCCTCGTAGAAGTGGGTGCGGCCGAGGAAGACCAGCGCGCGCTTCTCACCGATCTTGTACGAGCGGACCGTGCCGCCGTGGCCCTCGACGGCCGGCGGCGGGAAGCCGGGGAGCTCGGTCACCGGGAACTCGGCCTCGGGGGCACCGAGCGCGTCGACGGCGGGCGCCCAGCCCGAGCCCATGACCAGGGCGACGTCGTGGTTCTCGACTCCGGTCAGCTCGCGAAGACGTGCGGCAGCGGCCTCGGCGGCCTCGTACGGGGTGGCAGTTGCGTTCACTGACTCTCTCGCCTCGGGGAGGGGGGTCCGAGGGGAGCCCCGGACGGATTTGGTACGCGCAGAAGCGTAGCCGGAGAATCCCTACGCGCGTAGATGACGATGCTGACGGACATGCGATCGTTGTCTTGTCGTTTCCGACGAACGGGGGAATCCTCCGCCCCGGACCGATCGAACGGCTTTCCCGGCTCGCCCGGCCCGCACCCGGATCAACAGGGCCGCTTGCGCAACTCCATCACGTAGTCGTGCGGCGCGCCCGCCGACTCGGCCGCGTCGGCGACCTCGCCCAGGTACCGCGCGGACGGCAGCCCGCCCTCGTAGCCGTTGAGGACGTACACCCAGGCCGGCTCCTCGCCGTCGAGCGTGTCGACCCGCACCCGCATCCGCCGGTAGATGTCGAGCCCGACGCCCTCCCACCGGTCCATGGACTCCTCGTCCATGGGCGCGATGTCGTACAGCGCCACGAAGACCTGCGAGCGAGGGGCCTCCACGATGGTGGCCAGCGCCCCCTCCCAGCCCATCTGCTCGCCGCCGAAGGTCAGCCGCCAGCCGTTCAGCCAGCCGGTGCCGCGCAGCGGGGAGTGGGGTGCGCGGCGGCTCATCAGCCGCGCGTCGAGGTTGCCGGCGAAAGCGGCGTAGAGCGACATGGGACCGAGAGTACGGGAGCGGGCGGGGTGTCCGGCGAACTCCGAGGTGGCGGCCGTGGGCGGGCTCCGCCGAACTCCGGCGCGGCGCGTACGGAGCCCCGGCGCGAGGCCGCGCCGGGCGTGCGGGAGAATGGGGTACGCACTTGAAGCGTGCGGGACAATGGCGTACGCACTGCACCCCAGGGGGGGACCCCCCGGCAGAACGAGACGCGAGGCGTAGATCCCAGTGACCCGGATCGTGATCATCGGTGGCGGACCCGGCGGATACGAGGCGGCCCTGGTGGGCGCCCAACTCGGCGCGGAGGTGACCGTCGTCGACTGCGACGGCCTCGGCGGCGCTTCCGTCCTGACCGACTGTGTTCCCTCGAAGACGCTCATCGCCACGGCGGAGGTGATGACCACCTTCGACTCCTCCTACGAGGAACTCGGCATCATCGTCGCCGACGACACCCCGCACGTGGAGCAGGCCGCCCGCGTCGTCGGCGTGGACCTCGGCAAGGTCAACCGACGGGTGAAGCGCCTCGCGCTCGCCCAGTCGCACGACATCACCGCCTCCGTCACCCGGGCGGGCGCCCGGGTGCTGCGCGGCCGCGGCCGGCTCTCCGGCCGGCAGACCGCGGACGGCTCCCGCCAGGTGATCGTCACCGCCGCCGACGGCACGGAGGAGACGCTCACCGCGGACGCCGTGCTGATCGCGACCGGCGGTCACCCGCGCGAGGTCCCGGACGCCAAGCCGGACGGCGAGCGCATCCTGAACTGGACGCAGGTCTACGACCTCAAGGAGCTCCCCGAGGAGCTCATCGTGGTCGGCTCCGGCGTCACCGGCGCCGAGTTCGCCGGCGCCTACCAGGCGCTCGGCTCCCGCGTCACCCTGGTCTCCTCCCGCGACCGGGTGCTGCCGGGTGAGGACCCGGACGCCGCCGCCGTCCTGGAGGACGTGTTCCGCCGCCGCGGCATGAACGTCATGGCCCGCTCCCGCGCCGAGTCCGCCAAGCGGGTCGGCGACCGCGTCGAGGTCACCCTCGCGGACGGCCGCGTCATCTCCGGCACCCACTGCCTCATGGCGGTCGGCGCGATCCCGAACTCGGCCGGAATGGGACTGGAGGAGGCCGGCGTCAGGCTGAAGGACTCCGGTCACATCTGGACCGACAAGGTCTCCCGTACGAGCGCCCCCGGCGTCTACGCGGCCGGAGACGTCACCGGCGTCTTCGCGCTCGCCTCGGTCGCCGCCATGCAGGGCCGCATCGCGATGTACCACTTCCTCGGCGACGCGGTGGCCCCGCTCAATCTGAAGACGGTCTCCTCGAACGTCTTCACGGACCCCGAGATCGCCACCGTCGGCTACACGCAGGCCGACGTGGACGCGGGCAAGATCGACGCCAAGGTCGTGAAGCTGCCGCTGCTCCGCAACCCCCGCGCGAAGATGCAGGGCATCCGGGACGGCTTCGTCAAGATCTTCTGCCGTCCGGGCACCGGCATCGTGGTCGGCGGCTGCATCGTCGCCCCGAAGGCGAGCGAACTGATTCACCCGATCTCGATCGCGGTCGACAACAATCTGACCGTCGAACAGATCGCAAATGCTTTCACCGTGTACCCCTCCCTGTCGGGCTCGATCGCAGAAGTGGCACGGCAGTTGCACACCCGAAAGCTGGCGGGCGAGGCGTAACACCCGGCCCGGGGGGTGCTCCAGGGGCGCTCCCGCCTGCGGGAACGGTTCGCCGACTCGGACAACCCCCGGCAAGGCGGGGCATAGCCCTGACATACGGCGGATCAAAGGCGGGGTCTCCCATACCACTTGGGGGCCCCGCCTGTGCGCATCTTCTGCAATTCGGCGCATAGTGCTGAAAACTATCGGCCGGTCACGTTACTGTCAGTTTCGTGTTCGCTGCAGAACGTCGCCAGTTGATCCTCGAAATGGTGCGCGCCAATGGGGCCGTCTCGCTCCGCGAGCTCGCACGTGTCGTCCAGACCTCGGAGGTGACCGTACGGAGGGACGTACGGGCACTTGAGGCAGAAGGACTCCTCGACCGCCGCCACGGCGGTGCGGTGTTGCCGGGTGGATTCACGCGAGAATCCGGCTTCCCGCAGAAATCCCATCTCGCCACGGCGGAGAAGACGGCCATCGCCGACGTCGCCGCGAGCCTCGTCGAAGAAGGCGAGGCCATCGTCGTCGGCGCCGGGACGACCACGCAGGAGCTGGCCCGCCGGCTCGCCCGCGTGCCCGGTCTGACCGTCGTCACCAACTCCCTGCTCGTCGCCCAGGCCCTCGCCCACGCCAACCGGGTCGAGGTCGTCATGACCGGCGGCACCCTGCGCGGCTCCAACTACGCCCTCGTGGGCAGTGGGGCCGAGCAGTCGCTCCAGGGGCTGCGGGTCTCCCGGGCCTTCCTCTCCGGGAGCGGGCTCACGGCCGAGCGCGGGCTCTCCACGTCCAACATGCTCTCCGCGAGCGTGGACCGGGCCCTGGTGCAGGCGGCGGCGGAGGTCGTGGTCCTCGCGGACCACACCAAGCTCGGCGCCGACACCATGTTCCAGACGGTGCCGACGGACGTCATCACCCGGCTGGTCACCGACGAGCCCCCGGCCCATGACGAGCGGGCCGCCTCCGAGCTCCAGGCCCTCGCCGACCAGGGCGTGCAGATCGCCGTCGCGGGTACGGGCGCGGGGCCCGGCGCGGTCGGCGGTGAGCAGCACCCCCCGGGCGTCCGGCCCCGCCGTGACATGCCGCTCCCCGTCCAGCGCGGACGGATGGCGGCCGGTCAGTTCCGGGGTCCCGGCGGGGGGATGGCGGCGGAGACGCTGGAGCGCACGGCCCGGGTCGCGGACATGCGCCGCCGCTGAGCCGAGTCGCGAGGGGCCCTCCCCCAGGGGTCCTGCGACCGCGCCCGGTCTCTCAGTCCTTGAGTACCGCCAGTCCTTGAGTACCGATAGTCCTTGAGTGTCGCTAGTCCTTGAGTACCGCCAGCCCTTGGGTACCGCTAGTCCTTGAGTCCCCGCAGCGTCAGCGCGAGCAGGCGGTCCGCCAACTCCGCGTCCTCCGGGCACTGTTCCGCCGCCAGCGCGATCGCGTTGGTGAGCTGCATCAGGTCGCCGATCGACACGTCGGCGCGCACCTGCCCCGCCTCCTGGGCGCGCCCGAGCAGCGTCTCGCCCGCGTCGCGCAGCGGCACGCTGCACGGGGCGAGTGCCGAACTCCGGTCGTACGAGGCGGACATCAGCGCGTGCGCGAGCCCCCGGTACGCGCCCGCGTGGGCGATCAGGGTCCGCAGCCACTCCACCAGCGCCCGGCACGGCTCCGCCGCCCCCGCCAGCTCGTGCGAGCGGTGCAGGAGCGCCGTCAGGGCCTCCTGGAAGACGGCGTTCAGCAGATCGGCCCGGGTGGGGAAGTGGCGGTAGAGGGTGCCGATCCCGACGCCCGCACGGCGGGCGACCTCCTCAAGGGGCGCGTCCGTGCCCTGTTCGGCGAAGGCGGCCCTGGCCTCCGTGAGCAGCCGCTCGTGGTTGCGGCGCGCGTCGGCCCGCATGGAGCCCTCCCCTCGGCGGAAGGGCCCGCAGGCTGCTGCCTGCGGGCCCTTCGTACCGTACGTGGTGAAGCGGTCAGTCCTTGATGTCGCAGATGGTGGCGCCGGACGTGACCGAGGCGCCGACCTCGGCGCTCAGGCCCTTGACGGTGCCGGAGCGGTGGGCGTTGAGGGGCTGCTCCATCTTCATGGCCTCAAGGACGACGATCAGGTCGCCCTCCTTGACCTCCTGGCCCTCCTCGACCGCGACCTTCACGATCGTGCCCTGCATCGGGGAGGCGAGGGTGTCGCCCGAGGCCGTCGGGCCGGACTTCTTCGCCGCCCGGCGCTTCGGCTTCGCACCCGCCGCGAGCCCGGTGCGGGCCAGCGTCATGCCGAGGGAGGACGGCAGGGAGACCTCGAGGCGCTTGCCGCCGACCTCGACGACGATCGTCTCGCGGCCCGACTCGTCCTCGTCCGCGTCGGCACCGGCCGGCGCGAAGGGCTTGATCTCGTTGACGAACTCCGTCTCGATCCACCGGGTGTGGATGCGGAACGGGTCCGAGGTGAACGCCGGGTCGACGACGACGGCCTGGTGGAACGGGATGGCCGTGGCCATGCCCTCCACCTTGAACTCGGCCAGGGCGCGGGCGGCGCGCTGGAGCGCCTGCTCGCGGGTCGCGCCGGTGACGATCAGCTTGGCCAGGAGCGAGTCCCAGGCCGGGCCGATGACGGAGCCGGACTCGACGCCCGCGTCCAGGCGGACACCCGGGCCCGAGGGGGCGTCGAAGACGGTGACCGTGCCGGGGGCGGGCAGGAAGCCGCGGCCCGGGTCCTCGCCGTTGATGCGGAACTCGAACGAGTGACCGCGGACCGCCGGGTCGCCGTAACCGAGCTCCTCGCCGTCGGCGATGCGGAACATCTCGCGGACCAGGTCGAGGCCGGTGACCTCTTCGGTGACCGGGTGTTCGACCTGGAGGCGGGTGTTGACCTCCAGGAAGGAGATCGTGCCGTCCGTGCCGACGAGGAACTCGACCGTGCCGGCGCCGACGTAGCCGGCCTCCTTCAGGATCGCCTTCGACGCCGCGTACAGCTCGGCGTTCTGCGCCTCCGTCAGGAACGGCGCGGGCGCCTCCTCGACCAGCTTCTGGTGGCGGCGCTGGAGCGAGCAGTCACGGGTCGAGACGACGACCACGTTGCCGTGGGAGTCGGCGAGGCACTGGGTCTCGACGTGGCGGGGCTTGTCGAGGTAGCGCTCGACGAAGCACTCGCCGCGACCGAAGGCCGCGACGGCCTCGCGGACGGCGGAGTCGTACAGCTCGGGGACCTCTTCGAGGGTCCGCGCGACCTTCAGACCGCGACCGCCGCCACCGAAGGCGGCCTTGATCGCGATCGGCAGGCCGTGCTCCTCCGCGAACGCCACGACCTCGTCCGCACCCGAGACCGGGTCGGGGGTGCCGGCGACCAGCGGGGCGCCCGCGCGCTGCGCGATGTGACGGGCCGCCACCTTGTCGCCCAGGTCGCGGATCGCCTGCGGCGGCGGGCCGATCCAGATCAGACCCGCGTCCAGGACGGCCTGAGCGAACTCGGCGTTCTCGGAGAGGAATCCGTAGCCGGGGTGGACGGCGTCCGCGTCCGAGTCCTTGGCGGCCTGCAAGACCTTGGCCATGTCCAGATAACTGGTCGCGGGAGTGTCACCGCCCAGGGCGAACGCCTCGTCAGCCGCCCGGACGTGCAGAGCGTCCCGGTCCGGATCGGCGTACACGGCCACGCTGCCGATGCCGGCGTCCCGGCACGCCCGGGCCACACGGACAGCGATTTCGCCACGGTTGGCGATGAGCACCTTGCGCACGATGGCTCCCTCCTTGAAACAAGCTGAGTTTAGGGACTGCCGACACGGCCTTTCGACCCGTCCCCAGTGGTGAGCTTGCCCACACGGAGCGTGACCCCGGGCCTGCTCGGGTCGTGAATTCCCTTGTCGCACCACGGTACGCAGGGTTCCTTTACGGCACAGTAGCTCCGAGGTGTGGCGCAGGTCTCTGTTCGTCCGGCCAGTCGCCATTCGGGTTTCTTTGTCGGGTCTCTACGAATGGCCCGGTGATTCTTTGCCGAGCGGCGGGCCGCCGCCGTTCGTGTGCGAACTCTTGTCCGGGGGTTTACCGGCCAGTAGCCTTCGCGCTGTCGACCGTACTGTCGGTAACAGGCGAATCCAGGGGGTGGCCGAGGTGGCCCGCAGACCGATAGCTCTCGTGACGGCGGCGGTGCTCTTCCTCGAAGCGCCCGGCATCGTCGTGATCAACGGCGTCATGGCGAGCTTCGTGGAGGTCCAGTCGATGTCCCTCGACGGCATGGACCCCGACGCCATGGTCGCCGGGACCTGGGGCCTCGGCATCGGCTCCGGGGTCGCCCTCGTCCTCTGCGGCCTCGTCGCCCTCGTCGCGGGCATCCGCGACCGCCGCCCGGGCCGCGTGGGCCGGGGCCTGCTCATCGGCTGCGCGGTCGTGCACGGCCTCCTCGGCGCGGTCGCCGTCGGCCTGCTCGGCTGGGGCGTGTTCGCCTTCCTGATGGCCGTGGTCGGACTCGTCGTCCTCACCCTGGTGGCGTACGGGAAGGGCGTCGACGCCCCCGAGCAGGCGGCGGCAGCCGTCTGACCGTCAGGCCCAGAGGTCGGTGATCTCGACGTCCAGCTTCCTGAGCAGCGTGCGCAGCAGCGGCAGCGACAGGCCGATCACATTGCCCGGGTCCCCGTCGATGCCGTCGATGAACGGCGCCGAGCGCCCGTCCAGGGTGAACGCGCCCGCCACGTGCAGCGGTTCGCCGCTCGCCACGTACGCGGCGATCTCCGCGTCCGTCGGCTCGCCGAAGCGGACCACGGTGGAGGCCGTCGCCGACTCGTACCGCTTCGCGGCCGTGTCGTACACGCAGTGACCGGTCTGGAGGATGCCGACGCGGCCGCGCATCGCCTTCCAGCGGGCCGTGGCCTCCTCGGCGTCGGCCGGCTTGCCGAGGGCCTGCTTGTCGAGCTCCAGGACCGAGTCGCAGCCGATGACGAGCGCCCCGAACACCTCGGGCCGGGCGGCGACATGGGCGGCCTTGGCCTCCGCGAGGGCGAGCGCGAGCTCCGCCGGGGTCGGGGCGTGGACCTTGTCCTCGTCGACGCCGCTCACGATCACCTCGGGGGCGAGCCCGGCCTGGCGGAGCAGCCCGAGCCGGGCGGGGGATGCGGAGGCGAGGACGACACGGCGCGGATCAGCAGTCATGGGGCCAGCGTAGTCAGTGCGGTGGCCCGGGACGCCGCTGAGCCGCGTCCGGGCACCTCCTGGGTCGTGTCCGGACACGGCTAGCGCGCGCTGACCACGATCATCTCCACCACCATCGCCAGCGCGAGGATGATGCCCGCGCGGCGGAGCATCGCCTGCATCTCGCGCATGAACCTCGGCGGCTCGTTCTTCGGGTCGGACCACAGCATGCTCCGATCCTGCGGCCGGGGCGCGCGGGGCGCCTGAGTACGGATACTCAAGCGCCCCCGTACCGAAGGACTATTCGTGGCGCCGGCATCCCCCTAGGGGGTGGGGAACACTCCGGCGCGCGCGGCCGCGAGCGCCGCCGCCGCGGCCCGTTCGGCCACCTCCCCGGTGAGCTCCTCGTGGGTGACGGCGAAGCGGTAGTAGAGCGGCGCGGAGACGGCGCGGAGCAGCTCCACCGGGTCCGTGCCCGCGGGGATCTCGCCGCGGGCCACGCCCCGGGTGACGACCGGGGCCCATTCGGCGAGCCGGGTCCGGTAGAAGCCGGCGAGTGCGCGGGCGCACTCCTCGTCGCAGGCCGCCGCGGCGATGACCGCGTGGAAGACGGCGCCCATCCGGGGGTCGGTCAGGGTGTCCCGGACGAGTTCGGCGTTGGCCCGCAGGTCGCCCGCGAGGCCACCCGTGTCGGCGGCGGGCAGGGACTGCTCCGCCATGTCGTGCAGGAGGTCGGTGACGAGGCCGACGGGGGAGCCCCAGCGGCGGTAGACGGTGGTCTTGCCGACGCCCGCGCTCGCGGCGATCCGGTCCATGTTCAGGGCGTGGAAGCCGCTCTCCGCGAGGGCGTCCCGGGTGGCGTCGAGGACGGCCCCGCGGACCTTCGCGGTGCGGCCGCCGGGGCGAAGGGTGCCGGGCGAGGCCGGTCGGCTCTCAGTCAAACGGGTCTCCTGTTCCATTAAGGCCTTCAACTCTGCTACGGTACGGGACATCTTAACGGAACTTGCTTCCCATTAAGGAGTCGTCAGCATGGTCGCCCTGGATCTCCCCACGCCCACCCCCACGCCCACGGAACACGCCGAAGCCCGCATGACCGGACGGATGCGGCTCGTCCTCGTCGTCCTCCTCGTCGCCCAGTTCATGCTCGCCGTCGACTTCTCGATCCTGAACGTCGCACTGCCCGTCATCGGCCAGGGACTCGGCTTCACCCTCGGCGGCCTCCAGTGGATCGCCACCGCCTTCGCCCTCGCCGCCGCCGGATTCACCCTCCTCTTCGGGCGCGTCGCCGACCTCGTCGGCCGCCGCCGCCTCTTCCTCGGCGGCATGGCGCTCCTCGGCGTCTCCTCCCTCGTCGGCGGCCTCGCCACCGGCCCCGAGATGCTCATGGCCGCCCGGGTCGCCCAGGGCCTCGCCACCGCCGCCGTCACCCCCGCCGGGCTCTCCCTGCTCACCGCCTCCTTCCCGGAGGGCCCGCTGCGCGCCAAGGCGCTCGGACTCAACGGCGCCCTCATGTCCGCCGGCTTCACCACCGGCGCGATCCTCGGCGGCATCCTCACCGACCTGCTCTCCTGGCGCTGGGCGTTCTTCATCAACGTGCCGGTGGCCCTCGCCGTCCTCCTCGTCGCCCCCGCCGTCCTGAGCGAGAGCCGCCCCGCCGTCCGCCCCCGCCTCGACATCCCCGGCGCGATCACCGTCACCGGCGGGCTCCTCGCCCTCGTCTACGGCCTCACCGTCGCCGGCGAACACGGCTGGACCGACCCGACCGCGCTCACCGCCCTCGCCGCCGGCGCGGCCCTCCTCGTCGCCTTCGTCCTCGTCGAGCGGCGGGCCGCCTCACCGCTGGTCCCCGTCCACGTCCTGAAGCGCCGCACCGTCGTCTGGGGCAACCTCGCCGGGCTCGTCGCCTTCGTCACCGAGACCTCGCTGGTCTTCCTCATGACCCTGTACCTCCAGGACGTCCTCGGCTTCTCGCCGCTCGCCGCCGGACTCTCCTTCGGCGTCCTCGGCGCCGGCACGATCCTCGGCGGCGTCCTCGCCTCCCGCTTCATCGGCCGCTTCGGCGCCCGCGCCGCCCTCGTCACCGGCGGACTCCTCCAGGCCGCCGCCACCCTCTCCCTGTACGGGCTCGGCGACGACCGGGGCAGCCTCGGGCTGCTGCTCGCCGCGACCTTCGCCGGCGGCGTCGGCAACATGCTCGCCATCGTCGGCTTCATGGTCACCGCCACCTCGGGCATCCCCGACGGCGAGCAGGGCATGGCGACCGGGCTCGCGACCATGACCCAGCAGGTCGGCATCACCATGGGCACGCCGATCATGAGCGCCGTCGTCGTCACCGCGCCCGTGCTCCTCGACGGCATCGGCCTCGCGGTCCTCGTCAACGCCGCGATCGTCGCCGTCGGAGCCGTACTCGCCGGCGTCTTCCTCCGCCGTACGTGACGCGTGACGGCGGCATGCGGAAGGCCGGACCCCCCGCACACGGGGTCCGGCCTTCTCGCGTTCCGACGACGACTACACGGGCCAGTACGACCTGGCCCAGGCCCGCGGGCCCGGACGCTGGCGCACCGTCCGCGCGATGCGGGACGGGTCGGACCACCCCTCCGGTACCGCCGGGCCGCCGCCCTCGGCGGACGCCGCCGCCGTGGCCGCGGCCCGGGCCTGAACCACCGCCAGTGCGGCGGCCAGCTCCTCGGGCGTCGGATTTCCTCGTACGACCTTGATCACAACGGCTCCTTCAACGCTCGTACGCGGCTACAGCGGGATGTTGCCGTGCTTCTTCGGGGGAAGGGATTCCCGCTTCGTGCGCAGCTGACGCAAACCCTTCACGATCTGCGGGCGCGTGTCCGACGGCATGACCACCCCGTCGATGTAGCCGCGCTCGGCCGCCGTGTACGGGTTGAGCAGGGCGTCCTCGTACTCCTGCATGAGCCGCGCCCGCTCGGCGTCCTGGTCCTCCGCCTCGGCGATGGTCCTGCGGTGCAGGATGTTCACCGCGCCCTGCGCGCCCATCACCGCGATCTGCGAGGTCGGCCACGCCAGGTTCAGGTCGGCGCCCAGGTGCTTGGAGCCCATGACGTCGTACGCGCCGCCGAAGGCCTTCCGGGTGATGACCGTGATCAGCGGGACCGTCGCCTCCGCGTACGCGTAGATCAGCTTCGCGCCGCGCCGGATGATGCCGCCGTACTCCTGGTCCACGCCCGGCAGGAAGCCGGGCACGTCCACGAACGTCAGCACCGGGATGTTGAAGGCGTCGCACGTCCGGACGAACCGCGCCGCCTTCTCCGACGCGTTGATGTCGAGGCAGCCGGCGAACTGCATCGGCTGGTTCGCGACGACACCGACGGGGAAGCCCTCGACCCGGCCGAAGCCGGTCAGGATGTTCGGCGCGAACAGCGCCTGCGTCTCCAGGAACTCGCCGTCGTCGAGGACGTGCTCGATGACCTTGTGCATGTCGTACGGCTGGTTCGCCGAGTCCGGGATCAGCGTGTCGAGCTCGCGGTCCTCGTCCGTCACCTCGGTCTCGGCGACCTCGGGGAAGGCCGGCGGCTCGGAGAGGTTGTTCGACGGCAGGTAGGACAGCAGGGACTTCACGTACTCGACGGCGTCCTTCTCGTCGCCCGCCATGTGGTGGGCCACACCCGAGGTCGAGTTGTGCGTCCGGGCGCCGCCCAGCTCCTCGAAGCCCACGTCCTCGCCGGTCACCGTCTTGATGACGTCCGGTCCTGTGATGAACATGTGCGAGGTCTGGTCCACCATCACCGTGAAGTCGGTGATCGCGGGGGAGTACACCGCGCCGCCCGCGCACGGGCCGACGATCAGGGAGATCTGCGGGATCACCCCGGAGGCGTGGGTGTTGCGGCGGAAGATCTCGCCGTACATGCCGAGCGCGCTCACACCCTCCTGGATGCGGGCGCCGCCGGAGTCGTTGATGCCGATGACGGGGCAGCCCGTCTTCAGCGCGAAGTCCATCACCTTGATGATCTTCTGGCCGTACGTCTCGCCGAGCGCACCGCCGAAGACCGTGAAGTCCTGCGAGAACACGGCCACGGGACGCCCGTCGACCGTGCCGTACCCGGTGACGACACCGTCTCCGTACGGCCGGTTCTTCTCCAGGCCGAAGCTGGTCGACCGGTGGCGGGCCAGCTCGTCCAGCTCCACGAACGAGCCTTCGTCCAGGAGGAGGGCGATCCGCTCGCGCGCGGTCAGCTTGCCCTTCGCGTGCTGCTTCTCCACCGCGCGCTCCGAGCCGGCGTGCGTGGCCTCGTCGATACGGCGCTTGAGGTCCGCGATCTTGCCCGCGGTCGTGTGAATGTCGATCTCGTACTGCTCTGCCGGCTCGGACATCGGGATGCGGCTCCCTGCCTGGTCACGGGGGGTTCGTTGACTACGAATGGGCTACTGCTGGCCTACTGACCCGTAGCGTATCGACGCGGATACGGTTCGGCACTGCGGTCTTTGCCACACCTACTCTGGCTTGCATGACGACCTCTCAAGGCTCCGGCCGGCCCTGGTCCGACCTCGACCGGCCCCCGCTGAACGCCCCCGCCCTGCGCCGCGCGCTCGTCCAGCCCGGCGGGCTGTGGACCTCGCTCGACGTGGTCAGCAGCACCGGCTCCACCAACAGCGACCTCGCCGCCCGCGCCGACGAGCTGCCCGAGGGGGCGGTGCTCGTCGCCGAGGAGCAGACCTCGGGGCGCGGCCGGCTCGACCGCAGCTGGACGGCGCCCGCCCGCTCCGGGCTCTTCCTCTCCGTGCTCCTCAAGCCGGAGGTGCCCGTGCACCGCTGGGGCTGGCTCCCGCTGCTCACCGGCGTGGCCGCCGCGACGGGCCTCGCGAAGGCCGCCGGGGCCGACCTTTCCCTCAAGTGGCCGAACGACCTGCTGGTTTCCGTCGGCGGCGAGGAGCGCAAGACCGGCGGCATCCTCGCCGAGCGCGCCGGCGAGGACGCCATCGTCGTCGGTCTCGGCATCAACGTCACGCTCCGTGAGAACGAGCTGCCCGTCCCGGCGGCCGGCTCCCTCCTCCTCGCGGACGCCGTCTCCACCGACCGCGACACCCTCCTGCGGGCCGTCCTGCGCTCCCTCGCCCAGTGGTACGGCGACTGGGTGCGGGCCGCCGGCGATCCCGAGTCCTCGGGCCTCCAGGCGGCCTACACGGCCGGCTGCGCGACCCTCGGCCGCCGCGTGCGGGCCGACCTGCCCGGCGAGCGGATGCTGGAGGGCGAGGCGGTCGCCCTGGACGGCGACGGGCGCCTCGTGGTGGCCACGGAGGGCGGCGGCACGGAGGCGGTCGGCGCGGGCGACATCGTCCACCTGCGGACCCCGGCCTGACCGCCCACGAGGGCGATCCGAGGGCGATCGGATGGTGAGGGGTACGGGGCAGGGACGGCCACGGGCGGCTCGGACCCCGTCCACGGGACGGAATGGCTCGCCGTTCAGGCGTGAGCCATTCCACACCTGTCGTATCGTGGAGCGCGATCCAGGCGACAGATCGGCAGGACAAGTGGGCAGGGAACGGGCAGGAGGCGGCCGGTGACCGTCGACGACGCGAACGCGGGCGGCGAATCCGAGCCACCCCCGTTTTCCGTACCCGAGCCTTCCGCGTACCCCACGCCCCACCACGAGGTCGACCACACGGCCGAGCCGAGCGACGACCCGCTCGCCATCCGGCTGGAACAGCTGATCCTCGGCGCCGACCGCCGCTACACCCCGTTCCAGGCCGCCCGCACCGCCGGCGTCTCCATGGAGCTCGCCTCCCGCTTCTGGCGCGCGATGGGCTTCGCCGACATCGGCCAGGCCAAGGCGCTCACCGAGGCCGACGTCCTCGCACTGCGCCGGCTCGCCGGCCTCGTCGAGGCCGGACTGCTCAGCGAGCCCATGGCCGTGCAGGTCGCCCGTTCCACCGGACAGACCACCGCCCGGCTCGCCGAATGGCAGATCGACTCCTTCCTGGAGGGCCTCACCGAGCCGCCCGAGCCCGGCATGACCCGCACCGAGGTGACGTATCCCCTCGTCGAGCTGCTCCTGCCCGAGCTGGAGGAGTTCCTGATCTACGTGTGGCGGCGGCAGCTCGCGGCCGCCACCGGCCGGGTCGTGCAGGCCGCCGACGACGAGGAGATGGTCGACCGGCGGCTCGCCGTCGGCTTCGCGGACCTCGTCGGCTTCACCCGGCTCACCCGCCGCCTGGAGGAGGAGGAGCTCGGCGAACTCGTCGAGGCCTTCGAGACGACCTGCGCCGACCTCGTCGCCGCGCACGGCGGCCGGCTCATCAAGACCCTCGGCGACGAGGTCCTCTACTGCGCCGACGACCCCGGCAAGGCCGCCGAGATCGCCCTCCGGCTCATCGAGACCCTCGGCCACGACGAGACGATGCCCGCCCTGCGCGTCGGCATCGCCTTCGGCACCGTGACGACCCGGATGGGCGACGTCTTCGGCACCACCGTGAACCTCGCCAGCCGCCTCACCTCGATAGCTCCGAAGGACGCCGTGCTCGTCGACGGCGCGCTCGCGGAGGAGCTGTCCCGGACCGGGGAGGCGCCCGTCTCGGAGGCCGAGGCGGCCGAGGAGGCGGCCCGCGCGGAGAAGGAGGGCCGCAAGCCCGCCACGTACCGCTTCGCGCTCCAGCCGATGTGGCAGCGGCCCGTACGAGGCCTCGGCGTCGTCGAGCCCTGGCTCCTGACCCGCCGCCCCACCTAGGATCTGACGGTGAACGCCTGTTAACCGTCGTTAACGGGCTCCGTCCGGTCGGGAGGGTCTGCGGCATGTCCGAGCAGCGTTTTGGTGAGTTCGTGGTGGTCCGGAAGGACGGGAGCGGGCACGTCGCCGAGCTCGTCCTCGACCGGCCCAAGGCGATGAACGCCGTCTCCTCCGAGATGGCCCGCTCCCTCGGCGCGGCCTGCGAGGCGCTCGCCGCCGACGCCGCCGTCCGCGTCACCGTGCTGACCTCCTCGAACGACCGCGCCTTCTGCGTCGGCGCCGACCTCAAGGAGCGCAACTCCTTCACCGACGCCGAGCTCGTCCGTCAGCGCCCGACCGCCCGCGCCGCCTACACCGGCGTCCTCGAACTGCCCATGCCGACCGTCGCCGCCGTGCACGGCTTCGCCCTCGGCGGCGGCTTCGAGCTGGCGCTCGCCTGCGACGTCATCGTGGCCGACGCGACCGCCGTCGTCGGTCTCCCCGAGGTCTCGGTCGGCGTCATCCCCGGCGGCGGCGGTACGCAGCTGCTCCCGCGCCGGGTGGGCGCGGCGCGCGCCGCCGAGCTGGTCTTCACGGCCCGCCGGGTCGAGGCGGTGGAGGCCCGCGAGCTCGGCCTCGTCGACCTGCTGGAGGAGGACGCGCGCACCGGCGCCCTGGAGCTCGCCGGGCGCATCGCGGCCAACTCGCCGGTCGGACTGCGCGCCGCCAAGAAGGCGATGCGGCTCGGCCAGGGCCTGGACCTGCGGGCCGGCCTGGAGGTCGAGGACGCGGCGTGGCGTTCGGTGGCCTTCTCGGGGGACCGGGCGGAGGGCGTGGCGGCCTTCAACGAGAAGCGGAAGCCGGAGTGGCCGGGGGAGTGAGCCGTCGAGTGAGCGGGCGGGTGACGGGTCTTGGGCGGCGCCGGGGCGGGGGGTCGGCCGTCCGGATTTTCACTCCATGTCACTTTCCGTGACGTCTCGCGGGGGAAAACGGACTAATACTCCCTAAGCTGGAGGAATGGGTGAGGATGTGCGGCTGCGGGCCGTAGTGGCGCTGGCGCAGGGGATGGCGGCGGCGCACACTCCACGCGAGTTCTGGCGGGCGGCGGCGCTCGGGTCCTGCGAGGGGCTCGACGGGACCTTCGCCGCCCTCTCCGTCTGGGAGCGGGACCACGGCCGGCTGAAGGTCCTGGTCAACGCCGGGGAGCGGGCCGTGGGCGAGGAGGAGTTCCCGGACTCGGAGACGTATCCGGTGCACCAGTTCCCCGAGATCACCGAGTTCCTGCACGAGGCGTGGGCCGGCGGCGGCGAGCCGGACGCCTGGGTGGAGACCGTCACCGACCGGGTCCCGACCGGCCGCGTGGCCGGTCTCCGCAAGCGGGGGCGCGGCTGCTGCGTCGTCGCCCCGATCGTGCTGCACGGGCGGGCGTGGGGCGAGCTGTACGTGGCCCGCCCGCCCGAGGCGAAACCTTTCACCCGGGCGGACGCCGACTTCGCGACCGTCCTCGCGGCGGTCGTCGCCGCCGGCATCGCCCAGGCGGAACGCCTGGAGGAGGTCCGCAAACTGGCCTTCACCGATCCGCTCACCGGGCTCGCCAACCGGCGGGCCGTGGACACCCGGCTCGACGAGGCCATCGAGCGCTACCGGGCCGACGGCTCCGTCGTCAGCCTGCTGGTCTGCGACCTCAACGGCCTCAAGCGCGTCAACGACACCCACGGGCACGCCGTCGGCGACCGGCTCCTCGAACGCTTCGGCTCCGTGCTCTCCCGGTGCGGGGCCCGGCTCCCCGGCGCGCTCGCGGCCCGCCTCGGCGGCGACGAGTTCTGCCTCCTCACGGTCGGCCCGACGGCGGACGAGGTCGTCGCGGTCGCCGAGGAGCTGTGCGTACGGGCGGCGGAGCTGGAGCTCGGCGAGGGCGTGGCCTGCGGGGTGGCGTCCACGGGCGACCCCATCGGCCCGCTCAGGTCGGCGCGCCGCCTCTTCCGGCTCGCGGACGCGGCCCAGTACCAGGCCAAGGCCGCGCGCTCGGCGAAGCCGGTCGTGGCGGGCCGGGACGGCACGGTCATCCGCCTCGCCGACGCCCCGCCGGGCGCCCGCGACCGCCGCCGCTTCCGGGACGCCCCACCGGCGGAGCCACGACCGGAGGGGCCGCTGGAGGGCCCGTCGTCGGTGGAGCCGATGCCGGGGAGTACGCCGCCGACGCAGCCGCTGCCGGAGAGCGCGCTGCCGGTGGAGCCGATGGGGGAGGGTCCGTCGTCGGTGGAGCCGACGCGGGGGAGTGGGCTGCCGGTGGAGCCGACGGGGGAGAGTGGGCTGCCGGTGGAGCCGACGGGGGAGGGCTTGCTGCCGGTGGAGCACCGGCCGGAAGGGCCGGCGCAGGAGTCGTAGATCGGGCTGTCCGTAGGCGGGGGCGACAGCCTCGGGCCGGTGATCGGCGACGGCGCGCCCCCCGGCGCGGGGTTCGCCGCGCTCCTGCCGCCCGGGTCCCGGGAGGCCCTCGCCGGGCCGCGCGCGTCCCACGGAGGCCGGTGGGACGTGGCTCCGGCGTACGGATCCACCCCCGCGCTGCCCGTTCGTACGGCCCGCGCTGCCCGGCCGTACCTGGCACCGGCTCCTCCCGGCTGTGTATCCAGGAGGGGGGCAGGGTGACCCCGCGCCGGGAGGGGAGCTTCTTTTGCACGCTCACAGCCACGACCACGAGAACGCCAAGGCCACGGAGGCGGGAGGTGGGCGCGCCTCCTCCCGGAGGGGGACCGGGCCGGTTCCGCCCGCGCGGCTGCTCGGCCTCATGGGCCTCCAGGCCACGGCCGGGAACGAGGCCGTCGTCCAACTGCTCCGCGAGGCCGGCCATGCCCCGGCCCAGCCCGAGCAGCACCAGCACGGCGCCGGGTGCGGGCACCCGAACGACCCTCCTGCCGTGCAGCGTTCCACCGTGCCCGACGTCCTGCGCGCGAGCGGCCGCCCCCTGGACGAGGCGACCCGCAGCGACATGGAAGCCCGGCTCGGCGCCGACTTCGGCGACGTACGCGTCCACGACGACAGCGCGGCCAGGGCCTCCGCCGAGGAGGTCGGCGCCCGCGCCTACACCAGTGGCAGCCACGTCGTCCTCGGCGCCGGCGGGAGCGACCGGCACACCCTGGCGCACGAGTTGACGCACGTCATCCAGCAGCGGCAGGGTCCGGTGGCCGGGACCGACAACGGCTCCGGCCTCAAGGTCTCCGACCCCTCGGACCGCTTCGAACGCGAGGCGGAGGCGAACGCCGCCCGGGCGCTGGCCGCCCCGGCCCCCGGGCGGGCACCGACGGCACCGGACGCCCACGACGAGTCCCGGGAGTCCCAGGCGCCCCGGGATGGGGCTGTGCAGCGAGCCATCGACACCGGTCTCACGGTCTACGACGGCACCGAGGGGAAGACGGTCGACGACCTTCCCTGGCAGGCCAATGAGAAGGAGTTCTTCACCTTCAGCAAGAAGGTCGGCAAGGACAAGTGGAGCATCCGGCCCGGCAATGCCGACGACCTGGCGAAGGTGCAGAACAGGCTGTTCACCAAGCTTCAGGAGCTCGTTCTCGACGAAGAGACGTACAGCGCCAAGAGCGCCGATCTGCTGGCCCAGCTCGTGAAGGACCAGTTGGGGAAGCCCGTGGTCGCTTCCTCCGCCGGCCGGCAGTCCGGCGCCGGCGCGGGCGGCCAGGAATCCGGTCCCCCCACGCACGTGCTGGAGGTCGCCGCCGAGCTCGCCGCGATGGGTGCCCGCGCCTTCCCACAGGACGAGATCGCCGCCCTCGCGGCGAAGGCCAGGCCTGGCAACGGCTGGCTGTACGAGCTGGAGATGGGCCTGAAGGAACTCAAGGCGGATCCCCAATGCGTGGTCCAGTTCGGCTCGTGCACGCAGGCCGACATCAACCACGCGCTCGGGCGGGCGTCCGGAGCGACCGGCCAGGGCGTCCACATCGCGTCGTTCGTCGCCGACCCGCGGACCAAGAGCAGCAAGACGGGCGCCGACTGGGTGGTCTGGCGTCCCGTCCCCCAGGACACGAGCGAGAGCGCCAGTGCCCCGACACCGACGAAGTACACGGGGGAGTTCGTCCAGGCGAAGCAGACCGTTGCCCGCAACTTCAAGACCAACCTGAAGGCGGCCGCGTTCCAGCTCGAAGGGAAGAACGCCAGCGGTGCCGGCAGTGCCCAGACCGAGCGGGAACTCACCCTGCGGTCACGGTCGCAGGGCGACCACCAGCACATGGGCACCATCGCCATGCAGGTCACCGACGAGATCGGCCGGGAGCAACAGGCGATCGTGCGGCACATCAGTGACGAACTGAAGACGACCATGGACAAGAAGACCAAGAAGCGGCCCTACGTCGACCGCGTCATCGTGGAGGAGAGCATGGCCGCCGGCGAGCGGACCCTGTACGAGCTCGTGGACGGCAGCCTCACGACGACGTCGCTCGGCCCCGTCGCCGGTTCAGTCGGCGAGTAGCCGCCACGCGGTGAGGGCGAGCCGGGCGCGGGTCAGGCCGGTGGGATCGGTGACGTCGATGCCCAGGGTCTTCGAGATCTGTTCCAGCCGGCGGGCGATGCTGCTGTGGTGCAGGTGGAGGAGGCCGGCGGCCCGGCGCAGCGAGCCGGTGGCGCAGTAGGTGTCCAGGGTCTCCAGGTCCTCCGGGTCGGCGGCGAGCCGGGCGACGGCGGCCACGTCGGTGTTGTCCCGCGCGGTGTCCTGGGGGACCTCGGCCAGGAGGGCCAGCGCGCCCAGGTCCCGGTGGCGGACGACGGGTTCGCGCGAGGTGGTGAAGCGGAGGGCGGTGCGCGCCTGCCGCCAGGACCGGTCGGGGCTTCCGGCGGTGCCGATGCCCGCGCGTACGCCCGCCGGGAAGCGGGCCGGGTCCAGGACGGTGGCCAGGAGGACGCCCACGTCGGCGAGCGGGGCCGCCTTCACCGGGCGGCCCGGGCAGATCAGGCCGCCGAGCCGGTCGAGCGGGAGCCGGGTCCGTACGGCGACGGCGTGGACCGGCACGCCGGCGGCGAACCCCAGCAGACGCAGCGCCCGGGCCCTGGCCGCCTCGTCGCCTTCCGAGCCGATCGCCAGCTCGACGAGGGCCGGGTCGGCCATGGTGGTGCGCGTCGGGCCGTGCCGTTCGACGACCCCGGCGGCGGCGATGGCCAGCCGGTCCAGGAGCACGTCGTCGAGCGGGTTCGGGGGGCCGGGGCGTTCCAGCCACACCGTGCCGATCTCCTCGTCGTCGAGCGTGATCGGGGTGGTGGAGGACGCGGAGGGCGGGGGAGAGGACGGCGTCGGTCCGGACTGCGGTGGTCCGGACTGCGATGGTCCTGAGGGTGGTGGTCCTGAGGGTGGTGGTCCGGAGGGTGGTGGACCCGACGCCGGTCTGCCGTCGGGCGCGACGCGGATCACCCGGCCCGTGCCGTGCAGCCTGATCCCCGCCGTGCACTCGGCCAGGCCCGCCGACGCCCGGGCGAGCGCCGCCAGATCCACGCGCCGCCGCATCAGCGTGTCGTAGAACGCGATGATGCGGATCGCACCGTCGACGTACGGATCCAGCCCCGACAGCCGTACGGCCAATGCCTCCATGCCGGAAGGATAGAAGGAGACGGGTGCGCCGAACGGCGCGATTCCGGGGCGGGATACGCGACGGACGGCGGATGACCCCCCGCGGCGGCGGCCGTGAGGATGGCCGTCATGGATCCCGAACTCGAACCGTTCCTCCCGTTCCTCCCGCTCATGGACATGACCGACCCGGTCGCCGGGCGCAAGGAATTCGCCGCCCGTGCCACCGCCGCGCCCGCCCCGGACACCTCCCGCATGGAGGTCGAGGACCACGCCGTGTCCGTGCCCGCCGCACCCGACGTGCCGGTACGGGTCTACCGCCCGCACCGGGCGCAGGGCGCCGTCGTCTGGCTGCACGGCGGCGGCGGTGTCTTCGGCGACCTCGACACCGAGCATCCGTGGGCCGCCCGGATCGCCGACCTCTCCGGGGCGGTGGTGATCTCGGTGGGGTACCGGCTCGCGCCCGAGAACCCGTTCCCGGCGGCCCTGGACGACGCCTACGCCGTACTGGCCTGGGCGGCCGGGCACACGGACGCGCTCGGCACCGATCCGGCGCGGATCGCGGTCGGCGGGCACAGCGCCGGTGCGGGCATCGCGGCCGCCACGGCCCTTCGGGCGCGGGACGAGCGGGGGCCGGCGATCCGGTTCCAGCTGCTCAACCAGCCGGGCCTCGACGACCGTCAGGAGACGTGGTCGGCACGGAACTTCACCGACACGCCCTGGCTCACCAGCGACACGCGCACCGCGGCGTGGGGGCACTACCTGGGAGGCCGGCCCGCCACCCCGTACGCCGCGCCCGCCCGGGCCGCCGATCTGTCCGGCCTGCCGCCGGCCTACATCGCCACCGCGGAGTACTGCCCGAACCGCGACGAGGGCATCGCCTACGCCCTGCGCCTGATGCAGGCGGGTGTGTCGGTCGAACTCCACCAGTGGCCCGGCACGTTCCACGGATCGCAGGCGATCCTCTCCGCCGAGGTGTCGCAGCGGCAGAACGCCGAACTCGGGGCGGCCCTGCGCCGCGCGCTGGCCGACTGACCCCGTCCCGCGACCCACTCACCTCCCTTGATCCACTGATCCACAGCGAAAGGACGCATGTCATGAAGCTCCGAACGGTGTTGTGCGGGACCGTCGCCGCGCTGGTCGCCTGCGCGGGCACGGTGGCGGCGGTGCCCCCGCCCCCCGGAACGGCGAGCCCGTCGGCCGGCCTCGATCGCGCGGCGCTGCGGTCCGCCCTGGACGGTGTCCACCGCGCCGGGGTCCCGGGGGTGTTCGCCGAGGTGCGCGACTCCGGCCGGACCTGGCGGGGTGCTTCCGGCGTCGCCGACGTCGGGACCGGCCGTCCCGTCACCGCGGACATGCGGCAGCGCGTCGGCAGCATCACGAAGACCTTCACCGCCGCCGCCGTCATGCAGCAGGTCGAGCAGGGCCGGATCCGGCTCGACGCGCCGATCGGCGGCTATCTGCCGCGGTTGGTGCCGGGGGAGCGCGGTACGAGGATCACGGTCCGGATGCTGCTGAACAACACCAGCGGCATCCCCGACTACATCCCCTACGCGTTCCCGTCGCTCGGGGCGTTCCCGTCCCTGCCGGACGTCTCGACGGAGAGCCTCGACGACAACCGGTTCAGGGAGTTCCGCCCGGAGGAGCTGATCGCGATGGGGCTCGCGGCGCCTCCCGCCGGCGAGCCCGGAGCCACTCCGGGGGTGTACTCGAACAGCAACTACCTGCTCCTCGGCGAACTCCTGAAGCAGGTGACCGGCGTCCCGGCCGAGGAGTACATCACCCGGAACGTCATCGAGCGCGCCGGCCTCCGGCACACCGGGTTCCCGATCGGGACGCGCATCGAGGGACCGCACGCGCGGATGTACGAGGCCTTCTACGGCCTGATCGACCCGCCGCGCGACTACAGCGTCTACAACATGTCCTGGACGGGCACGGGCGCCGCGCTCGTCTCGACCATGGCGGACCTCGACCGCTTCTACGCCGAGCTGCTGGCCGGCCGGATCGTCAGCCGGTCGTCGCTGGCCCAGATGCAGCGCACGGTCCCGGTCCGCGCCCTGGACGGCTCGATGATCGAGTACGGGCTCGGGCTGCACAAGGTCGCCACGGACTGCGGCACGTTCTGGGGGCACGACGGCACGGTCTGGGGGGCCGGGACGATCTCCCTGACGCGGGCCGACGGCAGGCGCCAGATGTCGGTCGCGGTCAACCTCCAGCGGTGGAACACACCGGACGCCTCCGGGCAGCCCCAGCCCCACCCCATCGACGGCGCGCTGGCGACGCTGTACGGGCAGGCGCTGTGCGGCGGCGAGGCGGCGGGGCTCGCCCCGTAGCCGGGGTTCCGGAGTACGGGGCCGGGGCGGGCTCAGGCGACGGTCAGCCCCAGCGCGGTGGCGATGACGGCGGCCTGCTCCAGGCTGACGGTGGCGCCGCGCATCTCGACGGTGAGCGGGTCCAGCGAGCTCAGGTCGCTGCCGCGCAGGTCCGCGCCGCTCAGCTTGGCGCCGTGGAACTGCGCCCCCGCCAGGTCGACGCCCGTGAGGGTGGCATCCTCCAGGCGGGCGCCGGTCAGGTCGCACTCGCGCATGCGGACCCGGTCGAACGACGCGCCCTTCAGCTCGGCCCCCGGCAGTCCCACGAAGGACCAGTCGCCGCCGCTGACCTCGAAGAGCGCGTACGTGCACTGCTGGAAGTGGCTGCCGACGAACTTGCAGTCGGTGAACTTCACGTCGAAGAACGTGCAGGTGCGGAACGTGCAGTTGGTGAAGGCCGTCGCCGTGTGCCGGGACGCGTTGAACTTGACGTTCGCGAAGGTGCAGCTGTCGAAGGTCGCGCCGTCGACGACCGCCTCGGTCAGGTCCATGTCGAGGAACGAGGTCCGTGTGAAGGACTCGGCCGACAGCTCGACGCCGTACCAGTCCTCGCCCCGGACGATCCGGTCCTCGTCGGGGACCGGCGGCCGGCCGGACACGGGGTCGACGTTCGCGCGGTCGCGGTGGATGGCCATGCCTCCATTCCACACCCGGGGTCTGACATCGGCCTGCCGGATGGCCGCCGCATCTCCCCGTCTCGTGTGCCCGACGCGTGTGCCCGCCTCAGGAGCCCTGAGGTGCGCCTTGCTGGGCCCTCGCGCATTCCGGGCACAGTGTCTGGCCCTCGATGACGGGCCGGAACAGCATGGGCTGTGTATGCCGTCCGCCCTGGCACTCCTGCGCGCCTTCGAGCCGTGGGGAGAGCCGGGGCGGCCCGGCGGCCGGCGGGGTCGCGCGCAGGGGCGGCACGTGGAGGAGGAGGTATCTCACCAGGCCCCCGGGCCGGAGTACGGGCGTCCCGGCTCCGGGCAGGCCGCGCAGGACGTGCTCGTGGACGTCGGCGGAGGTGTGCCCGGCGGCGAGCCAGCGGGCGGTGAGCCGTGTGAGCTCGTCGCGCATGCCGGGAGGGATGTGCCGGAGGGCGGGGGAGAGGAGGGGGAGGGCACCGACGAGGGCGCGAGCTTCGTCGAGCCGGGCGTCGGCTTCACCACCGGGCACGGGCACGGGCACGGACTCGGACTCGGGCACGGACTCGGGCTCGGGTTCCGACTCCGAGTCCGGGTCCGACTCCGAGTCCGGGTCCGGGTCCGGGTCCGGATCCGGATCCGGAGTCGGACCCGGCTTGGGCGGAAGGACGGAAGTGTCTTCCCTCAGTGGTTGCTCTGGATGACCGTCGGTCGACGGGCTCACCGGATGACCGACGGCCGGAACCATGGCACTCGGTGCCATCTGCGGAAACACCCGCTCGATCCCGGCGCGGAAGGGGAGGCTGCCGAAGATCTTGGCGGCCTCTTCGGGGCGCATCGGGACGCTGGAGACGAGCTGTTGGGTGGCCCAGAGTCCTCCCTCTCCCTGCACGCGCCGCTCGTGCACGTACCCCTCGGCCTTGAGCTGCCGCTTGGCCTGGATGAAGGAACAGGCCCCGATACGGGCGTGCTTGGCGGTTTCGGAGAGGGTCTGCCGGGAGTGCGGCGGGAGGGAAAGCTGCCAGTTGAGGATGCGCGCGGCGTCGGAGTCGAGGCGCGGATGCCGAATGATGTCGTTGGCGAGCTGGGTGAAGTCGCGCGAGGGCGCGATAAGGTTGCGATAGATCACGATGGAGTCGCATTCCATTAGTGGTTCAGGCCCTCGACGGTGGTTGCTGCCATCGACGGGGGCCGTTTTGTTGCGAACGTACCGCACGGCATATGCCCGCAACGACACGCGGAGTGAAGACCGCCCGTACGAGTGAAGTGCGCCGCGAATTCGCACAGTTGCTCGCCGCGACGGCCGCGTCTCCGAGACGACGTTCGGCGCGGTGACGAGCGAGACCGATCAATCCGCCCGCCGACGCTTACGGTTGGGCCGACTCGGGTGTACGAGGCTGGCGAGGCCTCCCACGGATGCACGGACGTGCGCCGGTTCGCGCGGGGTCCTCCCGCCCGCGCACCACCAGGAGAGCTGTCCGTCGGCTTCGCGCGGATGCATGCCGATGCCGTGCTCGCCGCACACGGGCCAGGCCTGCCAGAGAAGCTCCATGACGGTGTCCTGTGCGGCTTCGGCGACGACCGCCAGGGCTCCGGCGGGGTCGTCCACCGAGGTCGGGTCCAGCGGATTACCGTGCCATTCGCCGTTGGGGAGGGCTACGTAGACGTTCTCGACCTCGTCCCCGTCCCACGGGGGAAGTCCCATCAGCGCCAGCGGGCCTTGCTCGGGCAGCGTCACCGCGAGGTCCCGGTTGACGAGGGCGAGAGCCTCGTCCCACAGCGGGTACGTGCCCAGCAGGATCCGGCCGGGCTCGGGGGGACCGAAGAACGCTCTCATGAAGCCATCCTGCACGGCGGCCGGGCCTGGGCTGAACAGGACGATGGCCGCGACGGCCAGGACGAAGGCGACGATGGGCAGCCACGCGGTGGGTTTTGCCCATCAGAACCAAGAATAACTGACGCAGCGCCGGCGGGCGCCGACGCCGCGATGCGCTTGCGTAGGCGTGGCCCGCCCCCGCGCCCGGCCCGCCGGGATGCGGATGCGCCGCCCCAGCCCTTAACTGGGAATTGCGGTCTCGCACGGAAGTAGCGTGACCGGCTAAGGAACATGCCCTGGGTCACGCGATCGGGAGGCTCGAGCACCGGCGGTTGACGGCAGCCAGCCGCACCGCAGCACCGCGTGCCTTCGCAGTCGCTCCCGGACATCTGGAACCGGCCCAGGCCACCGAACCTGATCCCCGTCCCCGCAAGGAGTGCACGTGAGCGACGCGACGACCGTGACGTTGGACGACTTCGCCCAGGCGGAGACTGCGCACTACTTTCTCAAGCAGTTGGCGAAGGCACCGGTCAACCGGTACTTCCACGAACGGGAGCCGGTGAACGTCGACAACCAGGTAATCATCCGGTCGAACGTCGACCTGATCTACTCCTACGCCGTCGTCGACGTCACCAAGGAAGCCACCTTCCACGTCGCCGAGTCGGCGGAATTCCAGGTCGACCAGATCATCGACGAGAACCACTACACCGTCGGCGTGGTCTACCCGGGAGAGACATTGACCGTGCGCCACTCCGACCTGTCGAGCGGCACGCACGTCTACATCGCGGGCCGCACCGCGATCACCGGTGGCCTCGAGCACGCGCAGCAGCTGCAGGACGCTCGGCGGATCAGCGCCGCCACCGACCACCCCTATGAGCCGGCCGACTACGACACCGCCAGCCTGGACGCGGTGCGCGCGACGCTGGAGGCCCGCGCCGCGGAAGCCGATTTCAGCAAGGCGTTCGGGACACCCGAGAGCACGACACCCGACCAGCACACCCTCGGCGCGGCGCTGGGATGGGGCGGGCTGCCACCGGAGCACGCCCAGTACTTCCAAGCCCGCACCACCGCCTCCGGGCACGACGCCTGGACGTTCCCCGTGCCGCCGCTGGACTTCGACCACAACGGCTACTTCTCCGTCGTCAAGTACGACAGCAAAGGATGGCTCGACGTCGCCCGGCCCGGACTGTCCGACAAGGAACTGGTCCGCAACGACGACGGCACGATCACCGTGTGGTTCGGCGACGAACGCACCGCAGGGAAAGCGAACGTCATCGCCACCACCGAAGGCCAGGAGTACTACTTCGGCATGCGCCTGTACCGGCCCAAAGACGTGGACGAGACACGGAAGTTCATCGCCGACCTCAAGGCCACGCCCGTGAAGCCCGTGGCCCCGTAGAGTCCGGTCGGCCTCTGGCGCGCACCGCCAGAGGGTGACCGAGCTCGGGATGCGCGGTGGAAGCCAGCTCCTGCGCCGCCGGCTCGGCCACGGCGTCCAGGACCAGCCGGGCCAGGATCGCTGTGGGCCGCTCCACACGGATCAGCGCATCGGCGAACAGCGTGTCGAACTCGGCGATGCGCAGCGGCTGCGCCTCGGTGGGCAGCGTGCACGATTGCGGTACCCAGGTCACGGCCGACCTCGTTCCCCTCGACGGACGCCCCAAGGAGCGCTGTCCTTCGACGGGAAACCTGTTCCCGGGTACCGGATGCCAGCCTGTCGAGGTGGGGAATCAACGCGAGCAGGTCCGGCCAGACCATGAGTATCGGGTGGGGAAAATCAAAGAGCCTCATCACCGGGCTCGGGAGGACCGAAGAACGGTCTCATGAAGCCATCCTGCGCGGCGGCCGGCCCTGGGACTCCGCTGTTCCGCCACCAGTTGTACGCGGCGCGGGCGGGCGCGGGGTGGGGCTCAGGGGGGCGTTTCCATTGGGCTTCTGGTGGGACCGCCCTCTTTCCGAGAGTCGCAGCTTCCGCCACCGCGTCAAGGGCGCTTCGCGTCGGCTGCGCCGATGGGCTGCGCCCACCCTTGACCCGGCGGCGGAAGCTGCGCAAAAACTCTCGGAGGGCGGTCCGGGGGCCGGGGTCACGCCAGGGGCCCGGGCATCGCTCAGGCCGCGTAAGCGGGTGGCGGGCCGGTGGGGTGGGGCTCGGCCAGTGGCCGGGGCGGGTGGGTTCCTTGGGGTGGGTTCGGGGTGCGCGGCCGTTGAACGGGGCGGCCCGGCTCGGCTCAGCGAGTCGGGGCCGGTGGGGAGTTGGGATTCAGGCCCGGCTGGTCACTCCCGGTGGGTGGAGGGATGACTAACCTGCAGTTACTCTGAGTAGCAGTCCCCGAGATAGCCCCCAAAGGGGTACATCACCCCTATCGGGCGGAGAAAGTGCACCAATGTCTCGCCGCCAGCCCCCCCAACCTCAACTCCAGCCCCGACCCCGATCATCCAGGGCCCCGACCATTCAGGGCCCCGACCATTCAGGACCCACCGCCCATCAGTCACCACCCACGGCCCGCCTCCCACCGCCACGACCCACCCCCCCCGAACCCCTGCCATCCACCGGGAGTGACCAGCGGGGCCTGAATCCCCGCTCCCCACCGGCCGCGACCCGCTAAGCCCTGCCGGGCCGCCCCATTCAACGGCCGCGCACCCCGAACCCACCCCAGCGGACCCACCTGGCCAAGCCACTGGCCGAGCCCCACCCCACCGGCCTGCCAGGCGCCGTCCGACCCCGACCGATGCCCGGGCCCCCGCGTGGCCACGCCCCCGGCCGCCCTCCGAGAGGTCTTTCGCTCCTGGAGCCGCCGGGTCAAGGGTGGGCGAAGCCCATCGCGAAGCGACGCCGAAGGCGCCCTTGACGCGGCGGTGGAAGGTGCGACTCTCGGAAAGAGGGCGGCCGCACCAGAAGCCCACGAAGCAGGCCCACCCCCGGAGCCTCCCCGCTGCTCCCGTCGCCGTGCTCTGTCCGTCCGGCTACGGAGTGCGGAGCCAGAGGGCGGCGCAGAGCGCGCCCACGGCGACCGTGATCAGGAAGAGGGCCGCGCGGGCGAGGTGCTGATGATGCGCACGGCCCCTCGCGGGGTCAGGCTCGCGCGTTCCTCGGGGCTTGCCGACCAGCAATGTTCGACCGCCGCTTCCCAGAGGTATCCGCTGGGACGTACCAGCGTGAGCAGATTCCCGTGTACGTCCCGCACTTGCCCGGTGAGCGCCCGCTGCGCGTCGGTCACGACGTCGCCGACGCGGTACCTCATCACGGGGTGGGCCGGGCGGTGCGGAGGAGGGCGGTGAGCCGCTTGGCCCCGCCGAGGCTGACGACCCCGAGCCCGTACCGGTGGATGTCGCCACCGGGCGCGCGCGTCACGTCCCGGTAGAGGCCGTTCGTGGGGAGGCCGGCGGTGTCCATGGCGGCTTTGAGGTCGCGGTACACGCGGGCGGCCTCGGTCTCGGTGACGGGGCGGGTCGGGGGACTGGTTGCAGGCGTACGCATGGAGGGCTCACTTTCTGATGGATCTCCTCCGGAACACCTCAACGATGACGCGGACAGTCCTACGCTCACCAGCAGTTGGGTTTCCGAAGGGGATGGGGAAACGACGCATATGCCGGCGGAGAAGGAGATCGACCCGAGCGAGAGCTTGGAGAGCTTCATCGCGGACATGGTCCGGGACGCGCGCAAGCAGCGCGGATGGCGGCAACAGGACCTCGCGGGGAAGGTGTTCAGCAGCACCACCCGGATCTCCGAGATCGAGAACGGGGACCCGCCGGACCTGAAGCTCGGACGCCAGCTGGACCAAGTGCTGGAACTCGGTGATGCCTTGGTGAACCTGCTGATGATTCGCGACCGGGTGGCGTTCCGCGACTACGCGCAGGGGTTCCTCAGGGACCAAGCGCGGGCGCGGGCCATTTACGAGTTCTCGCTTGTCGTGCCCGGCCTGCTCCAGACGCCGCAGTACGCGAGAGCGATCATGAGGCTGGAGGATCCCGACGGGGTGACCGACATCGAGGGCTCGGTTCACCGCCGAAGCGAGCGACAGGCCGTGTTGGCAGGCCCTGAGCCTCCGTGGGTGTGGGCTGTTCTCGATGAGTCCGCGCTCACGAAGGTCATGGGTGACAGGCACGTCATGCGTGACCAGGTTGCCTGGTTGCTCGAACTCACCGAGCGGCCGTTCATCAACGTGCAGGTCCTGCGGACCGACCGTGCTGTCATCCGTGGATCGGTGAGCTTGCTGACCTTGCCGTCGGGCGAACGCACGGCTTACACCGAGGGGTTCGGTACGGGCCGGTACATGGTCGAACCGGCAGAGGTCGATCTCTTCCAGAAGATCTATGATCGGCTGCACGCCGACGCCCTCGGGGTCGATGAATCACAAGAGTTCATGCGTGACGCACTGGGGATGCACGATGACTGAGCCGATATGGCGCAAGAGCACGTACAGCGGCAACAACGACAACTGCGTCGAGGTAGCCGACAACGCCCCCAGCGTCGTGCGCGTCCGCGACACCAAGGACCACGCCAAGGGCGAGCTCACCGCCGCCCCCGGCGCCTGGGTCGCCTTCACCGCGTTCGCGCGGTCGTACGCGGTCTGACCCCTACTGCACGCTCCAGCGCGGTGGGTGGTCCGGGTCGGACGGGCAGTGGAAGACGTTGAGCCGGCCGTGGTTGCCCACGACGACCCCGGTGGGTACGGCGTGCGGGTGCGGGCGCAGGCCCTGGTCCTCGATCGGGGTCCAGCTCTCGTATCCGCCGTTCCACTCCGACGTGCCCACGGTCAGCAGGAGGCGCATCGGCGTCGCGCACGTCGCGCAGTCCATCGCGTACGGGTCCGTCACGTGCCAGGACGCGTATCCGCCGGCCCGCCAGCCGGGCGGGATCGACAGGTCGAACTGGTACGAGACCGGGTCGTCCTCGTCATCGTCCGCCGCCTCCTCCTCCGCCGCCTCCTCCAGCGCCTCCTCCCACGTGTAGATCCGCTCGCTCAGCTCCTCGGGCAGCAGCCCCGCGAAGGGGTACGTGGCCACCTGTTCCGGGTGCAGCTCACAGGGCTCGGGGACGTATCCCTCGTAGCCGACGACCGCAGGTCGAGGGGGCGAGGTCAGCACCTTTCCCACCTCCGCCGCCCTGCGCCAGCGCAGGTGGAGGAACATGCTGTACCCGGTGGGTCGGTGTGCGTCGAAGGGGCACCAGAACACCTGGAGCAGATCGGCGCCGTCCGGCCCCGCGGGGAGATCCGGGACGTCCCGCGTGTAGAGCTGCGCGAGGCCGATGAGGGGCAGCGGGTCGGTCTCGCTCGCCCCCGGCACCCGGTGGTCGCCGCGCAGTGCCGTCACGAGCCGCTGTTCCTCCTCCGTCAGGCCTTCGTACGGTTCCCGCGCGTACGCCGAGGCCAGGAGTTCCCGCTCCTGGCGGATGTCGGCGGGGCGCCGCCCACGCCCGCGGCCGTGGACCTCGTCGCACACCGGCCACGGCTCGTCCGCCGGCCACAGCATCGGCCCGCCGACGGAGCTCACCGACATCCCCGGGTGCCCAGGTCGCGGATGCAGCCGGGTGGTCGTACCCCGATGCGCGGACAGTTCCGGGAAGAGCGCCTCGACGTCAAGTGGCCGTGGCGGCGTGGTCCTTGTCATGGAAGGACTTTAGAAGCCATCTCCCGGGAGGCCTTCCATTTGCGGCTTGTCGCGACGGCGGTCAGGTCACGGAGTAGAAGCGGATGGCGACTTCGGAGTCGTCGCCGCGGGCGAGGCCGATGAAGAGGGTGCGGGCGAGCCAGAGATGGGCGGGGGCGGCGGTGCGGAAGACGGGGGAGGTTCGGTAGTACACGCCTGCCTCGGACACCTGCAGGGCGCCGTCGTACTGGGCGGGGGCGGTGGGGTCGTCCTCGTGGTAGTAACCGCGGTTGGTGATGTCGATGACCGCGCCGTCATCGGCTTGAAGGAGGTATCGGGCATCGAGCTGGTAGACCCCGCCGCGTCTGTCGCACCAGTCGCCGCCGCCGGCCAGGACAGTGCCGCGCAGACGGGGGCCGTCGACAGTGCCGCCGGTGATGGGGACGTACTCGGTGATTTCGCCGGCACCGTGCCCGATGTGCAGTGAGGGGGCGAGGAAGGCGCGGACCTCGAAGGCGAAGTCGAGGGCGGGGGTGAAACCCGGCTCGACGGCGGTCTGCGGCTCTGGGGCGATCACGGCACTCCGTAAGGTTGCGGGGCTGGCGTGGCGGTATGCCGGATCCTAGGCAAGCCATGCGCAGCCCGGTCAACAGTGTTGACATAGCGCGGCCATCTCAAGGGGTCAGCGGTCGGCAGGCGGGAGGGAGGCAGCGGTGTCGACGGAGGCGTACGTGACGCCGTGGTCGGCCAGGGCCTCCGCGACGATCCCGCCGGTCATGGTGAGGGCCGGCAGCATGTGCTCCTTGGTGGCGACGGTCGCACCGCCCCGCCCCGCGTGCTCGACCGCTCCCTCCGGCGCTCCCCGGCGCCCCCTCCGGCACTCCCTCCGGCGCCCCCTCCCGCGCCGCATCCTGCGCCGTCGAGGTCGTCGAGCGGCAGACTGGAACCCCCACCGGTGATCGCCGGTCCGACGGTCGTCACCCGGTAAGGGGTCGTCCCCGGTCGAGCCGGTGACAAATCACCTAGTGACAGGTCGGTCTTCAATCCGTAGGGTGCTGAATATGGATATGCAGACAGTCGTCCTCGGCACGTCCGGCACGACCCCGCAGGACGTCATCGACGTCGCCCGCCACGGCGCCCGCGTCGAGCTGTCGACCGAGGCCGTGCGCGCCCTCGCCGCCGCCCGGGACGTGATCGACGCGCTCGCCGCCAAGCCCGAACCCGTCTACGGCGTCTCCACCGGCTTCGGCGCGCTCGCCACCCGGCACATCAGCCACGAGCTCCGTGCCCAGCTCCAGCGCAACATCGTCCGCTCGCACGCCGCCGGCATGGGCCCGCACGTCGAGCGCGAGGTCGTCCGCGCGCTGATGTTCCTGCGCCTGAAGACCGTCGCCTCCGGTCACACCGGCGTCCGCCCCGAGGTCGCGCAGACCATGGCCGACGTCCTCAACGCCGGCATCACCCCCGTCGTGCACGAGTACGGCTCCCTCGGCTGCTCCGGCGACCTCGCCCCGCTCTCCCACTGCGCCCTCGCGCTCATGGGCGAGGGCGACGCCGAGGGCCCCGACGGTGAGCTCAAGCCCGCCGGCGAGCTGCTCGCCGCGCACGGCATCGCGCCCGTCGAGCTCAAGGAGAAGGAGGGCCTCGCCCTCCTCAACGGCACCGACGGCATGCTCGGCATGCTGATCATGGCCCTCGCCGACCTCGACACCCTCTACAAGTCGGCCGACATCACCGCCGCGCTCTCCCTCGAAGCCCTCCTCGGCACCGAGAAGGTCCTCGAACCCGAGCTGCACGCCATCCGACCGCACCCCGGCCAGGCCGCCTCCGCCGCCAACATGCTGGCCGTGCTCAAGGGCTCCGGCCTCACCGGCCACGCCCTCGCCGGCGAGGCCCCCCGCGTCCAGGACGCCTACTCGGTGCGCTGCGCCCCGCAGGTCGCCGGCGCCGGCCGCGACACGATGGCCCACGCCCTGCTCGTCGCCGAGCGCGAGCTCGCCGCCGCCGTCGACAACCCGGTCGTCCTCTCCGACGGCCGCGTCGCCTCCAACGGCAACTTCCACGGCGCCCCCGTCGCGTACGTCCTCGACTTCCTCGCGATCGCCGCCGCCGACCTCGGCTCGATCGCCGAGCGCCGTACCGACCGGCTCCTCGACAAGAACCGCTCGCACGGCCTGCCGCCCTTCCTCGCCGAGGACGCCGGCGTCGACTCGGGCCTCATGATCGCCCAGTACACGCAGGCCGCCCTGGTCAGCGAGATGAAGCGGCTCGCCGTCCCGGCCTCCGCCGACTCCATCCCGTCCTCCGCGATGCAGGAGGACCACGTCTCCATGGGCTGGTCCGCCGCCCGCAAGCTGCGCACGGCGATCGGCAACCTCAACCGGATCATCGCGGTCGAGCTGTACGCCGCGACCCGGGGCATCGAGCTCCGTGCGGGCCTCACCCCGGCGCCCGCCTCCCAGGCCGCCATCGACGCGCTGCGCGCGGCCGGTGTCGCCGGGCCCGGTCCCGACCGCTTCCTCGCGCCCGACCTGGCCGCCGCCGACGCCTTCGTGGGCGCGGGCCGGCTGGTCGCCGCCGTGGAGCCCGTCACCGGGCCGCTGGCGTAGTACGCGGCAGGTGTGATGCGAAGGGCCCGACCCCGGAATCCGGGGTCGGGCCCTTCGCCATGTCCGATGGACGAGTGGAGTTCAGGACTCCCGGCCCCGTCGTCTCATCGCCAGGGCCACGAAGCCCGCGCCGACCCCGAGGAACCCCGTCCCGCCCAGCAGGTACGGCGTCGTGTCGAGGTTGCCGGTCTCCGCGAGGCGGCTGTCGCCCGCGGTCGAGTCGTCCTCGACGATCCCGACCCCGACCCGCACACCGCCCCGCTCGTCGGTGGCGTTGGCGGACGGAACGAACCACAGGGCGCACAGCAGCGTTCCCGCCGCGGTGGCGGTCAGGAGTGGGCGTCGGGCGGCGGACACGGAAATATCGATCCCCCTTGCGGAAACCGCGCATCGGTCGGTGCGTCGATGCTAATGAACACAGCGGGTCGCGGGAAAGCCGGGAGCCCGCTGACCCTACGCTCCGACACATGAGTACTTCCGAGACAGCGCGCTATGTACGGCTTCGGGTCGATGTCGTCCTGGAGATCGACGGCCCCGCCGAGCTGACCGAGGCCGCCGAGGGCCGGATCGACGGCGACGACTTCATGCCGGAGGAGGAGCGCGTCCAGGCCCGCGCCGCCGCCCGAGAGGACAGCGCCGAGGCGCTCGCCTACCTCGTCGAACCCTTCGACCTGATCCGCGGCGTCCCCGGGATCGAGATGGTCCAGGCCTCCTGGAGCACCGAGGAGGTCGTGTACGACCCCGATGCCCTGGAGTGGGACCTGGGCGAGGAAGATGAGGACGAGGACGAGGGAGACGCGGGCTACACAGAAGAAGAAGACGACGACGTGCGGGCGTAGGGGCGGGGACCGGCCGGAAGGCCGGAAAAGGCCCTGATCAAAGGTCCCGGGACGCCGTCCCGGGACCTTTCTCGTGCTCAGGGGAACCGGACGCACCACTCGTGCGTGTCGATCAGTGGCGTTCCCCACAAACTGTCCGGTTCCGGAACCGGACGGGGTGTCATGGGTATTTAGGTAAGCAGCGAAGCAAGCGTTGGCAGGACTCGGCGACGATGGAGATGCGTGTGATGACGGACGGCAAGCGCCGCAAGAGCCTGGCGGTCGCGGCCGCGGTGCTCGGCGGCGTATTGGTGCTCTCGGCGTGCAATGACGGCGACCAGGGCGGCAGCGCCTCGGGCTCCCCGACGCCACCGTCACAGTCCCAGGTCGACGAGGCGGCGGAGGCGGCGAAGACCTCCAAGGCGCAGATCGTCATCGCGCCCAAGACGGGCACCCAGAACGCGTCGATCAACAACGACGCGAAGGTCACCGTCACCGAGGGCAAGCTCACGGCCGTCACCATGACGTCCGCCGAGGGCACCGCGGTCAAGGGCGAGATAGCGGCCGACGGCCTCAGCTGGAAGCCGAGCGTGCAGCTGGAGCGGGCCACGGTCTACAAGATCGCGGCCACCGCCACGGACGCCGACGGCCTGGAGGCCCACGAGAACTCGTCGTTCACGACGGTCTCGAAGGCCAACAGCTTCATCGGCAACTTCACCCCCGAGGACGGCTCGACCGTCGGCGTCGGCATGCCCGTCTCGATCAACTTCAACAAGGCGATCACCGACAAGGCGGCCGTCCAGGGCGGCATCACCGTCACCTCCAGCTCCGGCCAGGAGGTCGTCGGGCACTGGTTCAACCCCCAGCGCCTCGACTTCCGCCCGGACAAGTACTGGACCGAGGGCTCGACCGTCACGCTGAAGCTGGACCTCGACGGCGTCGAGGGCGCCGACGGCGTCTTCGGCGTCCAGCAGAAGACCGTCACCTTCAAGATCGGCCGCAACCAGGTCTCCACCGTCGACGTCGCCACCAAGACCATGACGGTCACCCAGGACGGCAAGACGATCAAGACCATCCCGATCTCCGCCGGCTCCCCGGAGAACCCGACCTACAACGGTCAGATGGTGATCTCCGAGAAGTTCAAGGAGACCCGGATGAACGGCGCCACGGTCGGCTTCACCGACGACGACGGCAAGGGCGAGTACGACATCAAGGACGTGCCGCACGCCATGCGCCTGTCCACGTCGGGCACGTTCATCCACGGCAACTACTGGGGCCCGGACTCGATCTTCGGCTCGGCCAACACCAGCCACGGCTGCGTCGGCCTCAACGACGCCAAGGGCGCCGGCGACCCGAACCAGCAGGCCGCCTGGCTCTTCGACCACTCGATCGTCGGTGACGTCGTGATCGTCAAGAACTCCAAGGACAAGACGATCGCCCCCGACAACGGCCTCAACGGCTGGAACCTGAGCTGGGCCGACTGGAAGGCCGGCTCGGAGGCCTGATCATCGGCCTGCACGCGCACACGGAAGGGCCCCCTCCACCCGGAGGGGGCCCTTCCGTCACTTCCGTACGTCGGCCTCGGCCGGCTCGTCCACGCCCCACTGCGCGAGCAGCCGCAGCGCGTCCGCCGAGGGAGTCCCCGGCTCCGCCTGGTACGTCACGAGGACGAGGTCCGGGTCCGCGCCCGCCACCTTCATGCTCTCGTACGACAGCGTCATCTCGCCCACCAGCGGGTGCCGCAGCCGCTTCGTCCCGTGCCCCTTGTCGGCCACCGTGTGCGCCGCCCACAGCGAGCGGAACTCGTCGCTCTTCACCGACAGCTCGCCCACCAGGGCGAGCAGCTTCGGATCGTCCGGGTAGCACCCCGCGTACAGCCGCAGCACGCTCACGACCTCGGTCGCCTTGCACTCCCAGTCGAGGTAGAGGTCCCGCGCGTTCTCCCCGAGGAAGACCAGTCGCGCCATGTTGCGCTCGTCCGGGTCCAGAGCCGTGAAGTCGCCGAGCAGCGCCCGCGCCATCCGGTTCCAGGCGAGGAGGTCGAGGCGCCGGCCGACGACGAGCGCCGGGACGCCGTCCATCGAGTCCAGCAGATGCCGCAGCCCGGGCCGCACCAGCTGGGGGCGGGCGATCGCCGCCCGGTGCTGCCGCTTCTTCGCCGTCGGCTTCGCCAGGTGCGTCAGATGCGCCCGCTCGGAATCGTTCAGCCGCAGCGCCCGCGCGATCGCGTCCAGGACCTCCATGGACACGTTGCGGCCGTTGCCCTGCTCAAGACGCGTGTAGTACGCGACGGAGACGCCGGCCAGCTGCGCGAGCTCCTCCCGGCGCAGCCCCGGCACCCGGCGATGGCGCCCGAACTCCGGCAGGCCCACGTCCTCCGGCTTCAGCCGGGCCCGGCGTGAGCGCAGGAATTCGCTGAGTTCGGCACTGAGATCCATGCGTCCCCATTATCCCCGGTCGTACGACAGGACGGACGGGTGTTCCTGTCCCTGCCAGTGGTAGGCACGCCGGTCGTAGGCAGAACAGGTGTCTGGGTGATGTCCGGGGCCTCCGGCACGCTGAGGACATGACCACGAACGTGACCACCGTCCCCGCCTACGCCGCACCCGCCGCCAACGCCCCGCTGGAGCGCACCACCGTGCCGCGCCGGCCCGTCGGCGAGCACGACGTCCTCATCGAGATCAAGTACGCCGGCATCTGCCACTCCGACATCCACCAGGCGCGCGACGGCTGGGGCGAGGGCATCTTCCCGATGGTCCCCGGCCACGAGATCGCCGGCATCGTCGCCGAGGTCGGCTCCGGGGTCAGCAAGCACAAGGTCGGCGACCGGGTCGGCGTCGGCTGCTTCGTCGACTCCTGCCGCGAGTGCGACCACTGCAAGCAGGGCCTGGAGCAGTACTGCTCCGGCACCGGCATGACCGGCACGTACAACGCCCTCGACAAGAACGGCGAGCCCACCTACGGCGGCTACTCCACCCACATCGTCGTCGACGAGAACTACACCCTGCGCATCCCCGAGGGCATCGCCCTCGACGAGGCCGCGCCGCTGCTCTGCGCGGGCATCACCCTCTACTCGCCGCTCGCCCACTGGCAGGCCGGCCCCGGCAAGAAGGTCGCCGTCGTCGGCCTCGGCGGCCTCGGCCACATGGGAGTCAAGATCGCCCACGCGCTCGGCGCCGAGGTGACCGTCCTCAGCCAGTCGCTGAAGAAGCAGGAGGACGGCCTCACGCTGGGCGCCGACCACTACTACGCGACGAGCGACCCGGAGACCTTCACGAAGCTCGCCGGCACCTTCGACCTGATCATCTCCACCGTCTCCGCGCCGCTGGACTTCGGCGCCTACCTGAGCCTGGTGAAGACGGACGGCGCCCTGGTCAACGTCGGCGCGCCCGAGGAGCCCGTCGCGCTCGACCTCTTCTCCCTCATCGGCGGCCGCAAGACCCTCGCCGGGTCGATGATCGGCGGCATCGCCGAGACGCAGGAGATGCTCGACTTCTGCGCCGAGCACGGTCTGGGCGCCGAGATCGAGGTCATCGGCGCGGAGCAGATCAACGAGGCGTACGAGCGGGTCATCGCGAGCGACGTCCGCTACCGCTTCGTCATCGACACGTCGACGATCTGATCGGCCTGCTGATCGATGTCGTCGGTCCGATCGGTCCGATCGGACCGATCTACGGAAGCGCCCGCTGACGTACGAGGGGGCCGGGGCGTGCCGCCGCCCCGGCCCCTTCGCGCCGTCGTGCCCTCGTGTCGTCAGCCGACGCGGATCTCCCGCACGGTCAGCCACGTCTCCAGGCCGGTCTGCGCCTCGGTCGTCCGCAGCCGGACGTACCGCGCCCGCGTCCCCGCCGGGGCCGTCAGTACGGTGTCCGGGCCCCCCGACAGCTCGCCGAGCGGCCGCCACGTCGTCCCGTCGAGGGAGTGCTCCACCATGCCGCGCCGGGGGTAGCCCTGCGGCCGGTCGGGCGCGCCGAGCGCCAGCTCGACCGTGCCGATCTCCCGCTCGGCCCGCAGGTCGAGGCCGACCCACGCACCGGGCTTGGGATCCCAGAGGCCGCGGAAGTGCGTCGCGTCGTCGCCGTCGGCGGCGCGCGGGATCAGGTTCTCCTGGTCCGCTTCGAGGTTGGTGATGCCCTTGGGGCGGGGGGTGACGCCGAGGAGGACGTCGTGCTCGGCGATCGCGTCGAGGACGAAGGCGTCCAGGACCCCGTCCGCGACGATGACCGGGATCTTCAGCCCGTACAGGTGGGTGTACGTGAAGGACTGCGCGTGCGCGACCCGGCCGGGGAGGAGCGCCCGGAGCCGGGCCGCCTCGGCGGTGTCGCCGGCGCGGACGGCGACGGTGAGGGCGAGCGCGGTGCGGGCCGCGGTGCCCCAGGCCTCGGCGGAGTTCAGCCAGGGGCCGGTCTGCTCGACGAAGCGGCGGTCGGGCAGGTCGGCGCGGAGGACGGCCGGGGCGTTCTCGAAGGCGGCGAGCTTCCCGTCGAGGGCGGCGGCGGCCGCCGGGCGGTCGGCGGGGGCCGCGTTCCGGAAGCGGGCGACGGCGGCGGCCAGTTCGGGGGACTGGCGGCCGGTCATCCGGGAGAAGAAGCTGCCGTCGGCGAAGGTCCGCAGGGCCTGCCGGACGCGCCGGTCGCCGCCCGCCCGCTCGGCGAGCGCGGCGGTCCAGGCCGTGCCCGGGTCGTAGGCGCGGTCGTTCCAGAGGTACTCGGCGACCGTGAACAGGCCGATCTTGGAGGCGTCGGCCTGCGGCATCGGGTTCGCGGTGTAGCCGGCGAGGTCCTGGGGGAGGCCCTTCTCGCGGCTCTCCAGCGGACCGAGCATCAGCCGGCCGGGGACGTAGTCGTTGACGGGGAAGTTGTCCCAGAGCAGGACGTCGTGGCCGAAGAGCCGCCGGGCCTCGCGGGCCTGGTCGCGGGTGATGGACGGGGCGATGCCGGCGGTGCCGGTCCACTGGACGAGGACGCCGGGCGCCAGCTTCGTCTCCAGCGCCTTCTTGTACGGCGTCGCTTCGAGGTCGTAGTACTCCGTCGGCACCGTCTGGAGCGGCGCGGCGTCCGGATGGGCGGCGCGCAGGCCCTCGTTCACCCGGTTCAGGAACAGCGCCTGGGCCTCGCCGGCGGCGGCGCCGCCCGTGCCGAACCGCTCCTCGTCGGCCGTGCAGTTCCAGGTGGTGTAGCTGATGTCGTCCAGCGGTACGGAGAACGACCGGACGCCGATCTCCCGGACGCTCTCCAGCTTGGCGACCAGCGCCTGGGCCTCCTCGGGCGCGCTGTAGCAGACGGAGAGCCCGGGGGAGACGGCGTACGTGAAGTCGACGTGCCGCGCGCGGGCCTGGTCGGACAGCTCCCGGATCCGGGCCACCTCCGCGGCCGGGTAGGGCTCGCGCCACTTCGCGCGGAGGTAGGGGTCGTCCTTCGGCGAGTAGATGTACGTGTCGAGCTTGTGCTCGCCGTAGTAGTCGAGCTGGTCGAGGCGGGTGGCGTGGGTCCACGGGGTGTCGTAGAAGCCCTCGACGACACCGCGCGCCGCGGCGGCCGGCCAGTCCCGGACGGTCACGCCCTGGAGCCGGGCTCCGGACAGGGCGGTGCGGGGCAGGAGTTGGCGCAGGGTCTGGGCGGCGTAGTAGGTGCCCCGGGCGTCGGCGCCGGAGAGCGCGATCCGCTCCGTGCCGTCGGCGGCGCGGCCCGCCGCGAGGACGTAGCCGTCGGCGGGCAGGCCGGCGGGGCCGGGGACGCCGAGGGCGGTCAGGGCCCCGGCGGTGGCCGGGTTCTCCCGTACTCCGCCGATGTGGACGGTCAGTTGGCCGCGGACGGGGGCGGCGGCGCTCCGGAGGGTGCGGGCGCCCGCGTCGCGCAGGGCCTTCTCGACGACCTGGAGGGCGGCCGGGTCGGTCCGCGGGTCGGTCACCAGCGTCACGGTGGGTGTGACGGTGACGGCGTCGGCCCGGTGGGCGAGCTGCTGCGGGGTGGGGGTGACGGCGGCGCCGGTGGTGTACGCGGCCGGTGCCGGTGCCGGTGCCGGTGCCGGTGCCTGTGCCTGTGCCGGTGGCGGTGCCGGATCCGTGGGTTCCGCGCCCGCCGGGTGGGCCAGGGGCAGTCCGAGGGCCAGGGCCAGCGCGGCGGCGGTGGCGATCCGCGGCGCGGTGCGCCCGGGGTCGCCGGTGGTGCGGGTGTCGGGCATGTGGGGCGCTCTCCACGGGTCGCGCGCGGCCGGGCCGCGGGGGTCGGTCAGGAGCACAGGGACCTCATCAGCCACATCGTGGGGCGTCAACGCCCCTAGGTAGGGGGGTGGCCGCGTCGACGCGCGGATTCCGTTCGTGACGATCCAATAGGGGGTGGGGCAGGGGGATTTACCCGCCGGTTCAGGGGGCAGGTTGACTGGCGGTGCCCGGAGCGGGCCGGATTCAATGTGATCCGGTTCGGCCGTCTGCCGGCCGGTCCGCTTCCGGTCCGTCATATGTAGTCAGCAGCCGCTGCAACCCCAGGGAGCGTTGTGTCCCGTCGTCTGTTCACCTCGGAGTCCGTCACCGAGGGTCACCCGGACAAGATCGCTGACCAGATCAGCGACACCATCCTCGACGCACTGCTGCGAGAGGACCCCACCTCGCGCGTCGCGGTCGAGACGCTGATCACCACCGGCCTGGTGCACGTCGCCGGCGAGGTGACCACGAAGGCCTGGGCGGACATCCCGGCCCTCGTCCGCGGCAAGATCCTGGAGATCGGGTACGACTCCTCGAAGAAGGGCTTCGACGGCGCCTCCTGCGGCGTGTCGGTGTCCATCGGGTCGCAGTCCCCGGACATCGCGCAGGGTGTCGACACCGCGTACGAGCAGCGGGTCGAGGGTGCCTCCCGACGGGACGAGGAGGACGAGCTCGACAAGCAGGGCGCGGGCGACCAGGGCCTGATGTTCGGCTACGCGTCGAACGAGACGCCCGAGCTGATGCCGCTGCCGATCCACCTCGCGCACCGGCTCTCCCGCCGTCTGACCGAGGTCCGCAAGAACGGGACCATCCCGTACCTGCGCCCCGACGGCAAGACGCAGGTCACCATCGAGTACGACGGCGACAAGGCCGTCCGCCTCGACACGGTCGTGGTGTCCTCGCAGCACGCCTCGGACATCGACCTGGAGTCGCTGCTCGCCCCCGACGTACGGAAGTTCGTCGTCGAGCACGTGCTCGCGCAGCTCGTCGAGGACGGCATCAAGCTCGACACCGACGGCTACCGCCTGCTGGTCAACCCGACCGGGCGTTTCGAGATCGGCGGCCCGATGGGCGACGCCGGCCTCACCGGCCGCAAGATCATCATCGACACGTACGGCGGCATGGCCCGCCACGGCGGCGGCGCCTTCTCCGGCAAGGACCCGTCGAAGGTCGACCGCTCGGCCGCGTACGCCATGCGCTGGGTCGCGAAGAACGTCGTCGCCGCCGGTCTCGCCTCGCGCTGCGAGGTCCAGGTCGCTTACGCGATCGGCAAGGCCGAGCCCGTCGGCCTCTTCGTCGAGACCTTCGGCACGAACACCGTCGACACCGAGAAGATCGAGAACGCCATCGGCGAGGTCTTCGACCTCCGCCCGGCCGCGATCATCCGCGACCTCGACCTGCTCCGCCCGATCTACTCGCAGACCGCCGCCTACGGCCACTTCGGCCGCGAGCTGCCGGACTTCACCTGGGAGCGCACCGACCGCGTGGACGCCCTGAAGAAGGCCGCGGGGCTCTGACATGCGCATAGCCGTCACCGGGTCGATCGCCACCGACCACCTGATGACCTTCCCGGGCCGCTTCGCCGAGCAGATCCTGCCGGACCAGCTCGCCCACGTGTCCCTGTCCTTCCTCGTCGACACCCTCGACATCCGGCACGGCGGCGTCGCGGCCAACATCGCGTACGGCCTCGGCCTGCTCGGCCGCCGCCCCGTCCTCGTCGGCGCCGTCGGCAAGGACTTCGACGGGTACGGCGAGCTGCTCCGCACCGCGGGCGTCGACACCGACGCCGTACGGGTGTCGGAGCGGCAGCACACCGCCCGCTTCATGTGCACCACCGACGAGGACGGCAACCAGCTCGCCTCGTTCTACGCGGGCGCGATGGCCGAGGCACGCGACATCGACCTGGGCGAGACGCTCCGGCGGCCCGGCGGGCCCGACCTCGTCCTCGTCGGCGCCGACGACCCGGAGGCGATGGTGCGCCACACGCGGGTCTGCCGCGAGCTGGGCGTCCGCCGTGCCGCGGACCCCTCGCAGCAGCTGGCCCGGCTGGAGGGCGACAGCGTCCGGGAGCTCGTCGACGGAGCCGAGCTGCTGTTCACGAACGCGTACGAGCGGGCCCTGCTCCTGAGCAAGACCGGCTGGACCGAGGCGGAGGTCCTCGACCGGGTCGGCACCTGGATCACCACGCTCGGCCCCAAGGGCTGCCGCATCGACACGGCCGGCCGGCCGGGCATCGAGAGCGCGGCCGTGCCCGCGACGGACGCCGCGGACCCCACCGGCGGCGGCGACGCGTTCCGCGCGGGCTTCCTCGCCGCGCTGGCCTCCGGCCTGGAGGTCGTCGACGCGGCCCGGGCGGGCGCCGCCATGGCCACCTTCGCCCTGGAGTCCGTCGGCCCGCAGACGTACGAGGTCACGCGGGAGGGACTCCACGAGCGGCTCGTCGCCACGTACGGCCCCGAGGCCGCGGTGATCGCCCCCGCCCTCTTCAGCGGGGCCCTGTGACGGAGGAGTCGACGGAGGCGGGCCGGACGACGGAGTCCGGCCCGCCCGTCGCGTACGCCGGGTCCGGGTCCGGGACCGCCAGGGAGACCAACGCCCGCTACAAGCGGCTGATCGCCGACGGCACGACGGGTCTCTCGGTCGCCTTCGACCTCCCGACCCGGATGGGCCGCGACTCGGACACGGCGCTCGCCGCGGGCGAGGTCGGCCGGGCGGGCGTCGCGATCGACTCGATCGACGACATGCGGGTGCTGTTCGCGGGGATCCCGCTGGACACCGTGACGACGTCCATGACGATCAACGCCCCGGCCGCACTGCTGCTCCTGCTCTACCAGCTCGTCGCGGAGGAACAGGGGATCCCGGCCGCCGCGCTCACCGGCACGATCCGGAACGACGTGCCGGAGGAGTACCCGGCGCGGGGGAGGTACGTCTTCCCGCCGAAGCCCTCGCTGCGGCTCATGGCGGACATGTTCCGCTACTGCCGGGCCGAGCTGCCGCAGTGGAACACCGTCTCGATCGAGGGGGCGGAGCCGTACGAGACGCTGCGGGCCGCTCCGGGCATCGAGGAACGGCAGGCCGAACGGCTGGCGAAGCTGCGGGCCTGGCGCTGCGGGGACCGCGTCCACCGGACGCTCGCGGCCGTGACGGCCGCGGCCGGGGGCGACGACAACCTCCTTCCCCCGATGAAGGAGGCCCTGGCGGCCGGGGCCACCGTCGGGGAGGTCTGCGACGCGCTCCGCGCGGCGTGGGGCTCGTACGCGCCCACGGAAGCACCGCGCGAGAAGCAGCTCGACACCGTGTGATCCCGGCGTCCCCGGGGGCAGGACGGCTCACGGCCGCCCGCCTCCCGGGGCGCCTCACGCGGTGACGGACTTGTCCTGCGCGAGGCTGACCGGGAGGTCCGCCCTCCGGGTCACGTTCAGCTTCCGGTACACGCGCGTCAGATGCTGCTCGACCGTGCTCGCGGTGACACAGAGCCGGCGCGCTATCTGCCGGTTCGTCAACCCCCGGGCGGCCAGGGCCGCGACCCGCCGCTCCGCCTCCGACAGCAGACCGACGTCCGGACCGCCCGGCAGCTCCAGGTCGGGACTCACGGCCTTCGCCCGGCGCCCGCCGCGACCCGGCACGATCTCCTCGGCCAGCGGATACGCGCCGCACGCCCACGCCATGTCACCCGCGAGCCGCGCCGTCATCCGCGCCCGGTAGTTGTCGCCCTGGGCCTGCTGGTGACGGCTCATCCCGGCCAGCGCGCGGGCGTGCTCAAGACGGTCACCGCTGTCGTGCAGCATGTCGACCGCCTCCGCGTGCAGCCGCTCCGCCTGCTGGCCGTCCGCCGCCGCCGCCAGGACCCGCAGGGTCAGGCCCCGCGTACGGGACCGCCCGGGCCGCACCAGGGCGAGCTGCGCCTCGGCCAGCGCCCTGGCCTTCTGGCGGTTGCCGAGCCGCAGGTACACCTCGGCGGCCGAGGTCCGCCACGGCACGATCGACGGCTGGTCGAGGTTCCAGCTGCCCAGGATCTCCCCGCAGAGCATGAACTCGCCGAGCGCCGCGTGCAGCCGGCCCGTCGCCAGCCAGTAACGGCCCCGGGCGTGCATGTACTCCATGCCGTGCCGCGAGTCGAACATCGCGTCCGGCACCGGCTGCCGCAGGACCCGCTCCGCCTGCTCGTACTCGCCGGCCTCCGTGCAGGCGAGCAGCAGCGCGGACAGGGGTACGCCCACGGCGAGACCCCAGCTCTCCGGCGCCGCGTGCGAGAGCGCCAGCTCGGCCCGTTCCCGCGCCGTCGGCAGGTCCCCGCAGCGGACCGCGATCATCGCCCGGGTCGCGGCGAAGACCGCCTCCCAGCCGAGCGACCGCCGCTCCGACGCCTCCGCGAGCAGCGCGTCCGACCAGAACAGCGCCCGGTCGAGCCGGTCGGCGTGGACGAGGACCAGCAGGGCCGTCTCCAGTGCCTCGTACGTGTCCTCCGACAGCCGGCAGCCCTGCAGTATCTGCTCGGCCTGCGCGACCGACGCGTTGTCCGGGCCCCGCTGGAACACGCCGGCCTGTGCCTGGAGCGCGGTCGTCCGGGGCGCGAGCCGCACCGGGACGGGACCCCGCTCCGGCTCGGGCGCGGCCGGCAGGGACTCCAGCAGCGGCGGGCACAGCGCCGCCAGCCACATACGGGTCAGCGACAGTTCCAGGTTCTCGCTGTCGGAGCCGGGCCGCAGCCGGGACAGCGCGTCGGCGGCCTCGGGCAGCCGCCCGTACCAGACGAGGCAGCGGATCAGCGCCATGACCGGGTGACTGGGCGGCAGTTCGCCGCCCAGGAGCCGGTCGAAGAGCGCGAGCGCCCGCGTCGTCATGTGCGGGTTCATCCGCCACGACGCCGCGACCAGGTGCGGGGCGAGCCGGGCCAGCTGCGTGTTGTCGGTGCTGGAGCGCACCGCGAACTCCAGGATCCGGAACGCGTCGTCGAGACGGTCGTCGAACAGGGCCTGCTGCGCGCCCCGTTCGAGGAGGGGCAGCGCCCACGGAGCGTCCGGGGCGCCACCGACGAGCAGATGGCGGGCCACGGTGTCCTCGTCGGCGCCGTCGCGGTGCAGCTGCTCCGCGGCGCGCCGGTGCAGCTCGGTGCGGTCCGCGGCCGGCAGGTCCTGGAGCGCGGCCTCGCGTATCGCCGGGTGCCCCAGGGTGCCGTCCTCGCCGAGGAGGCCGATGGCGGCGAGCTCCTGGAGGTGGCGCTCGACGGCGGTGGCCGTCGCGCCGGTGAGCCGCTCCACGAGGAGCGGGTCGGCCTGTTCGAGGACCGCGAGCCAGCGGGCCGTCTCCAGCGTGCCCTCGGTGCTGCGGTGCAGACAGTCGAGGACGGCCTGGGCGAACGCGTCGCCGTGCACCGGCTCGTCGCCGCCGGCCCCGCCCAGGGTGGTGCGGGCGGCCTGCCGGTCCTGGGTCAGCGCCCGCAGGAGCAGCGGGTTCCCGCCGGTCGCCGCGAGGTACGCGGAAGCTCGTCGCTCGGCCGCCTCGGGGCCGTAGTGGTGGGCGAGGAACTCGCGGACGCCGCTCGGGGGAAGGCCCGCGAGCCACATACTTCGGCAGTGCGGCTGGCGGAGCAGCTCGGCGCGGAACACGCGGTACCCGGCACGCTGCGAGGCGCGCTCGGTGAGGACGAAGCCGATGCCGCCCTGGTCGTGGTGGGCGGCGCAGTGCAGGAGGAACCGCAGGGACGCGGTGTCGGCGTGGGTCAGGTCGTCGACGGCGACGAGGAACGGGGTGCCGCGGGCGACGGACAGCAGCCAGTCGTGCAGCTGGTGCGTCTCGTCGACACGGAGCGGCGCGTCGGCGGGGGCGGTGCGGTTACCGGCCCGCCGCGAGGCGGCGTCCAGCAGGTCGCGGACGGTGGACGTGTCGGCACCGTGCTGCTCGGCGCTGCGCAGTAACTGGCAGAGCACGCCCAGCGGGACGTCGCGGTCGCCCGGGAGCGCGCGGACCGTCCACACGGGCGTCCCCCGCTCGGCCGCCAGGCGCCGGAGCGACCGCAGCAGCTCCGTCTTCCCGCTGCCGGCCGGCCCGGAGACGAGTAAGAGCGTCCCGTCACCTGCGGCGGATGCGTCAAGAACCGCCCTCAGATGGGCTATCTCCCCGTCGCGTTCCACCAGATTCATCGCGGAAGCCCCCCTCGTCCGGGCACCGAACTTTTCGGCCGCCCGACGATCACTCTAACCAGCTCCTGTTACGGCGAAAGGGCGCCGATCCGGGCGGCCGGGCGCGACCGCCCGGCCTCGGGGGACGTACGCGATCAGCCGGTGCGGCCGCCCGCTTCCCGACCTCGCCGCCAGCGGATCGGCAGGGCCTTCAGACCGCGGATCATCGGGTTCGGATACCAGACGAGCTCGCCGGGGGAGACGTCCAGGGCGAGGTCCGGGCAGCGTTCGAGGAGCGCGCGGACGGCGATCCGGGCCTCCATACGGGCCAACGGGGCCCCCAGGCAGAAGTGGATGCCGTGGCCGAAAGCGAGGTGGCCGCCCGTGTCCCGGCGGATGTCGAAGCGGTGCGGGTCGGGGAAGCGCTCCGGAGTCCGGTGGGCGTCGGCCAGGACGACGAGGACCGTGTCACCGGCCGGAATGACCGTTCCGTCCAGGTCGACGGGTTCGACCGGGAAACGGTAGGTCGCGGACTCCACCGGTCCCTCATAGCGCAGCATCTCCTCCACCGCGCCGTCCAAGAGCGTCATGTCGGCGCGCAGGGCGGACAGCTGCTCCGGATGCGAGAGGAGCGCGTACATGCCGTTGGTGATCAGATTGACCGTGGTCTCGTGGCCCGCGACCAGCAGGATGTGCGCCATCCCGAGGAGCTCCTCGGAGGTCAGCCGCGAGCCGTCCTCGTCGCTCGTCCGCACCAGCGCGCTGAGCAGGTCCTCGCCCTGCCCGCCGCGCTTGGACTCGATGAGCCGGGACAGATAGCCGCTCATCTCGGCCATGGCGCTCTGGGCGGCGGCCGGGTCGTCCGGGAAGACGAAGGCGTCGGTCCAGTCGCGGAAGGCGGCGCGCTCCGGCTCGGGCACGCCCAGGAGTTCGGAGATCACCGTGATCGGCAGCGGCCAGGCCAGGGCCTCCATCAGGTCGGCGCGCCCCTCGGGCGCCGCCAGCATGGTGTCCAGGAGGCCGTCGACGAGCTCCTGGACCCGGGGGCGCAGCAACTCGACGCGACGCATGGTGAACTCACGGGCCACCAGCTTGCGCAGCCGGGTGTGCCGCGGCGGGTCGGACTCCAGCATGTTGTGGTTGAGCCGGGCCTCGACCTCGGTCGGGCGCGTCGTGGAGTTCCGCCAGTCCTTGCTGAACCGCGGGTCGGTGAGGACCGCGCGCGCCGTGTCGTACCCGACGACCAGCCACACCTCGTCCCCGTCGGCGGTGCGCACCCGGTGGGCCGGACCCTCGGCGCGCAGCCGGGCGTACGTCGGATGGGGGTCGGCCGCGAAGTCCTGCCCCAGGGCGGCCAGATCGAGTACCGGGGGCGACGCCGTCGTGCCCTCGTGGGTGCGCACGGAGAACTCCTGACTGGGAACCGGAAGCGGAACGGAAACGGGAAGAGGAAACGGGACTTCTCGCGCGTACTCTTCCGCGGAGCGCGCCCCGGCCCTACCGGCGGCTCCGCTGATTCCCGGATCCTGTCAAGCATCATCACATTCGCGCCGCCGATGGAATACCTAGGAAGCGGATGTGATCCGAAGCACATCCCCCGGCGAACGGTGTGCTCTTGTCGGTCCGTTGCGCGCGGATTAGAGTCCCCCCGAAATCGACCACCACAATCGACCATCTCGTCGTACGTCACGGTGGAGCGCGGCGACCTCGTTCGGGATTCCCGGATCGGCGAATCATTTCGTGACGGTGGCCCGGAGGGAACATCCGTGAAAAGCGCCTTATCCGACCTCGCATTCTTCGGCGGCCCCGCCGCTTTCGACCAGCCGCTCCTCGTGGGGCGGCCCAACCGCATCGACCGCGCCAAGCTCTTCGAGCGGCTCGACCGCGCCCTCGACGGCCAGTGGCTGTCCAACGGCGGCCCGCTCGTCCGCGAGTTCGAGGAGCGCGTCGCCGGCCTCGCCGGGGTCCGGCACGCCGTGGCCACCTGCAACGCCACCGCCGGGCTCCAGCTCCTGGCGCACGCCGCGGGACTCACCGGCGAAGTGATCATGCCGTCGATGACGTTCGCCGCCACCCCGCACGCGATGCGCTGGATCGGCCTCACCCCGGTCTTCGTCGACATCGACCCGGACACCGGCAACCTCGACCCCGAGCAGGTGGCCGCCGCCGTCACACCCCGCACCTCCGCCGTGATCGGCGTCCACCTCTGGGGCCGCCCCTGCGCCGCCGACCAGCTGCGGAAGGTCGCCGACGAGCACGGCCTGCGGCTGTTCTTCGACGCCGCCCACGCCCTCGGCTGCGCGGTCGACGGCCGGCCCGCCGGCAGCCTCGGCGACGCCGAGGTCTTCAGCTTCCACGCCACCAAGGCCGTCAACGCCTTCGAGGGCGGGGCCGTCGTCACCGACGACGCCGACCTCGCCGCCCGGATCCGCGCCCTCCACAACTTCGGCTTCGGCCTGCCCGGCGGCAGCCCGGCCGGCGGGACCAACGCCAAGATGAGCGAGGCCGCCGCCGCCATGGGCCTCACGTCCCTCGACGCGTTCCCCGAGGTCGTCGACCGGAACCGGGCCAACCACGCCGCCTACCGCGCGCGGCTCGCGGACCTCCCCGGCCTCCTCGTCGCCGACCACGACCGGCACGGGGTCAACAACCACCAGTACGTGATCGTCGAGATCGACGAGGAGATCACCGGCATCCACCGCGACCTGGTGATGGAGGTCCTGAAGGCCGAAGGGATCCACACCCGCGCCTACTTCTCCCCGGGCTGCCACCAGCTGGAGCCGTACCGCGGACAGCCCCACGCCCCGCTGCCGCACACCGAGCGCCTCGCCGAGCGCGTGCTCTCCCTGCCGACCGGCACCGCCGTCGACGACGACGACATCCGCCGCGTCGGCGACGTGCTGCGGCTCTGCGCCGCCAAGGGCCACGAACTCACCGCGCGCCACCGCGACGCCGCAGGTGCCGCCGCCACCCCGACCACCTCGCCCACGCCCACGATTGGACGCTCCTGATGACCGCCCCTGCCCCCGCCGCCACCGCCCCGGCCGAACGCTGCGCGCACCCCGGAGCCGACCTGGGGGCGGCGGTCCACGCCGTCGGCCAGAGCCTCGTCGCCGGCGGCCTCGTACCGCCCGACGAGGCCGGAACCACCGCCCGCCTGCTCGTCCGGCTCGCCGTGCGCTACGGCAACAGCCCCTTCACCCCGCTCGAAGAGGCCCGCCAGGACCTGGGCGTCGACCGCGACGCCTTCCGCCGCCTCCTCGCCCTGTTCGGGCAGGTCCCCGAGCTCCGTATCGCCGTGGAGACCGGCCCCGCGGGGGCGTACTGGAAGAACACCCTGCTGCCCCTGGAGCAGCGCGGCGTCTTCGACGCGGCCCTCGCCGGAAAGCCCGTCTTCCCGTACAGCGTCGGCCTCTACCCGGGCCCGACCTGCATGTTCCGCTGCCACTTCTGCGTCCGCGTGACCGGCGCCCGCTACGACCCGTCCGCCCTCGACGCCGGCAACGCGATGTTCCGCTCGGTCATCGACGAGATCCCCGCGGGCAACCCGTTCGCCCTGTACTTCTCCGGCGGCCTGGAGCCCCTCACCAACCCCGGCCTCGGCACCCTGGCCACGCGCGCCACCGAGCACGGCCTGCGGCCCACCGTCTACACGAACTCCTTCGCGCTCACCGAGCGGACCCTGGAGCGCCAGCCCGGCCTGTGGGGCCTGCACGCCATCCGGACCTCGCTCTACGGCCTCAACGACGAGGAGTACGAGCAGACCACCGGCAAGAAGGCCGCCTTCCGCCGCGTCCGCGAGAACCTCCGCCGCTTCCAGCAGCTGCGGGCCGAACGCGAGTCGCCGATCAACCTCGGCTTCGCCTACATCGTGCTCCCGGGCCGCGCCTCGCGCCTGCTCGACCTGGTCGACTTCATCGCCGACCTCAACGAGGCCGGGCAGGGCAGGACGATCGACTTCGTCAACATCCGCGAGGACTACAGCGGCCGGGACGACGGCCGGCTGCCCCAGGAGGAGCGGGCCGAGCTCCAGCAGGCCCTCAACGCCTTCGAGGAGCGGGTCAACGAGCGCACCCCCGGCCTCCACATCGACTACGGCTACGCCCTGAACAGCCTGCGGGCCGGGGCCGACGCCGAACTGCTGCGGATCAAGCCCGAAACCATGCGGCCCACCGCCCACCCGCAGGTCGCCGTGCAGGTCGACCTCCTCGGCGACGTGTACCTGTACCGCGAGGCCGGCTTCCCCGACCTGGACGGCGCCACCCGGTACATCGCGGGCCGCGTGACCCCCGACACCTCCCTCACCGAGGTCGTCAGGGACTTCGTCGAGCGCGGCGGCCAGGTGGCGCCCCACGACGGCGACGAGTACTTCATGGACGGCTTCGACCAGGTCGTCACCGCCCGCCTGAACCAGCTGGAGCGGGACACCGCGGACGGCTGGGAGGACGTTCGCGGCTTCCTGCGCTGACCCCCACCCGCACGCCCTTCCCTTCCGAGGGCTTCCGAGGGCATCCGAGGGCCCGGCCGTCCGGCCGGGCCCTCGGCGTTTTCCCACCCCCCCCAAAGAGGCGACGGCACTCCCCCTGCACATCCCCTAGCGCCCCCCTATCTCCGCGCCGCCAACCGTGAATACCGGCCTTCTCCTGCTAGCTTCCGGGAATGAAGGGAATAGTCCTGGCCGGCGGGAGCGGAACTCGACTGCATCCGGCGACCTCGGTGATTTCGAAACAGATTCTTCCGGTCTACAACAAACCGATGATCTACTATCCGCTGTCGGTTCTCATGCTCGGCGGTATTCGCGAGATACAAATCATCTCCACCCCCCAGCACGTCGAACTCTTCCAGTCGCTGCTCGGAGACGGCAGCCACCTGGGAATCGAACTCGACTATGCGGTCCAGAAAGAGCCCGCGGGAATAGCGGACGCACTTCTCGTCGGAGCCGGCCACATCGGCGACGACACCTGCGCCCTGATCCTCGGCGACAACATCTTCCACGGGCCCGGCCTCTACACGCTCCTGCGGGACAGCATCGCGCGGCTCGACGGCTGCGTGCTCTTCGGCTACCCGGTCAAGGACCCCGAGCGGTACGGCGTCGCCGAGGTGGACGCCGCGGGCCGGCTGACCGGCCTCGTCGAGAAGCCGGTCAAGCCGCGCTCCCACCTCGCCGTCACCGGCCTCTACCTCTACGACAACGACGTCGTCGACATCGCCAAGAACATCCGGCCCTCGCCGCGCGGCGAGCTGGAGATCACCGACGTCAACCGCGTCTACCTGGAGCGCGGCCGGGCCGAACTCGTCGACCTGGGCCGCGGCTTCGCCTGGCTCGACACCGGCACCCACGACTCGCTCCTCCGGGCCGCCCAGTACGTCCAGGTCCTGGAGGAGCGGCAGGGCGTGTGGATCGCGGGCCTTGAGGAGATCGCCTTCCGGATGGGCTTCATCGACGCCGATGCCTGTCACAGCCTGGGAGAACGCCTCTCCCGCACCGAGTACGGCACGTACCTGATGGAGATCGCCGGCCGCGAGGGAGCCCCGTGAGGGAGACGACGCCTCGCGACCGCCGCGTACGCGCCACCGGCAGAGCCACCGACAGCGCGCCCGACCGTGTGACCCACTGTGTGACCGACCGTGCGACCGACAGCGCCACCGAAAGGAAGACAGCAGTGCGGCTTCTGGTGACCGGAGGTGCGGGCTTCATCGGCTCGCACTTCGTGCGGCAGCTCCTCGCCGGGGCGTACCCCGACGTACCCGCCGACGAGGTGATCGTCCTGGACAGCCTCACCTACGCGGGCAACCGCGCCAACCTGGCCCCCGTGGACGGCGACCCGCGGCTGCGCTTCGTCCACGGCGACATCCGCGACGCCGGGCTCCTCGCCCGCGAGCTGCGCGGCGTGGACGCCATCGTCCACTTCGCGGCCGAGAGCCACGTGGACCGCTCCATCGCGGGCGCGTCCGTCTTCACCGAGACCAACGTGCAGGGCACGCAGACCCTCCTCCAGTGCGCCGTGGACGCCGGCGTGGGCCGGGTCGTGCACGTCTCCACCGACGAGGTGTACGGGTCGATCGACTCCGGCTCCTGGACCGAGAGCAGCCCGCTGGAGCCCAACTCGCCCTACGCCGCCTCGAAGGCCGGCTCCGACCTCGTCGCCCGCGCCTACCACCGTACGTACGGCCTCGACGTGCGGATCACCCGCTGCTGCAACAACTACGGGCCCTACCAGCACCCCGAGAAGCTGATCCCGCTGTTCGTGACGAACCTCCTCGACGGAGGGACGCTGCCGCTGTACGGCGACGGCGCGAACGTCCGCGAGTGGGTGCACACCGACGACCACTGCCGCGGCATCGCGCTCGTCCTCGCGGGCGGCCGGGCCGGCGAGATCTACCACATCGGCGGCGGCCTGGAGCTGACCAACCGCGAACTCACTGGCATGCTCCTGGAGTCCCTCGGCGCGGACTGGTCGTCCGTCCGGAAGGTCGCCGACCGCAAGGGCCACGACCTGCGCTACTCCCTCGACGGCGGGAAGATCGAGCGCGAGCTCGGCTACCGGCCGCAGGTCGCCTTCGCGGACGGCCTCGCGCGCACCGTGCGCTGGTACCGGGAGAACCGCGACTGGTGGGAGCCGCTCAAGACGCCCGCCGCAGAGACGCTCGCCGCAGAGGCACCCGCCTCCGAGCTTCCCGCCGCGACCGTAGGGGTGTCCGCATGACCACCCGCGTACCGGCCCCCCGCGTCCCCTTCCTCGACCTCAAGGCCGCCTACGACGAGCTGCGCCCGGAGACCGACGCCGCGATCGCCCGCGTCCTCGACTCGGGCCGCTACCTCCTCGGACCCGAACTGGAGGGCTTCGAGGCCGAGTTCGCCGCCTACTGCGAGACGGACCACGCCGTCGGCGTCAACAGCGGCATGGACGCCCTCCAACTGGCGCTCCGCGGCCTCGGCATCGGGCCGGGGGACGAGGTGATCGTCCCCTCGCACACGTACATCGCCAGCTGGCTCGCGGTGTCCGCCACCGGCGCGACCCCCGTGCCCGTGGAGCCGCGCGAGGACCACCCCACCCTGGACCCGCTGCTCGTCGAGAAGGCGATCACGCCCCGCACCCGGGCGCTCCTCCCCGTCCACCTCTACGGGCACCCGGCCGACATGGACGCCCTCCGCGACCTGGCGGCCCGGCACGACCTGCACATCGTCGAGGACGCCGCACAGGCGCACGGCGCCCGCTACCGGGGCCGGCGGATCGGCGCCGGCTCCTCCGTGGCCGCGTTCAGCTTCTACCCGGGCAAGAACCTCGGCTGCTTCGGCGACGGCGGCGCGGTCGTGACCGGCGACCCCGAGCTCGCCGAACGGCTGCGGATGCTCCGCAACTACGGCTCCCGGCAGAAGTACAGCCACGAGATGAAGGGCACCAACTCCCGCCTGGACGAGATGCAGGCGGCCGTCCTGCGGACCCGGCTCGCCCACCTCGACAGCTGGAACGGCCGCAGGTCGGCGCTGGCAGCGGAGTACCTGTCCGGGCTCGCCGGGCTCCCCGGCATCACCCTGCCGGTGACCGCGCCCGACACCGACCCGGTCTGGCACCTCTTCACGGTGCGCACGGACCGCCGCGACGAGCTGCGGGACCACCTGGACGCCCGCGGCATCGACACGCTCACGCACTACCCGGTGCCGGTGCACCTGTCGCGCGCCTACGCGGGCGACGCCCCGGCGGAGGGCGCGCTGCCGCGCGCCGAGAGCTTCGCGCGGCAGGTCCTCAGCCTGCCGATCGGCCCGCACCTGGAGCGCGAGCAGGCGCTGCGGGTGATCGACGCCGTGCGCGAATGGGCCGAGCGGGCCGACCGGACCTAGTCAGGTGGACCGGTAGACCGAGCAGGCCGAAAAAGGCGGTGCCCGCCACCCTTCCGGGTGGCGGGCACCGCCGTCTTCGTGGTGTCACGTCAGACGACGTTCACCGTGGCACTCCCGCGCAGGTCCGCGGAGGACGAACCGGTCTGCAGGAGACGGTTGCCCGTGCCGGTCTTCCAGCAGTCGGCGGCGGCGTCCCAGAACTGCAGCTGACGACGGTCGACGTTCACCGTCACCGTCTTCGACTCGCCCGCGGCGAGCGACACCTTCGTGTAGCCCACCAGCTTCTTCTTCGCCTGCGGGGCGGTCACGTTCGGGCTGGCACCGAGGTACGCCTGGACGACCTCCTGGCCCGCGCGCTGCCCGCTGTTGCGGACCGTGACCGTCACCTTCAGGCCGCCCGTGTTCGTGCGCACGACGGTCGGGGCGCTCTGCGTGAACGAGGTGTACGACAGGCCGTGCCCGAACGGGAACAGCGGCTTGACGTTCTCCTTGTCGAACCAGCGGTACCCGACGTGGATGCCCTCGGTGTACTGCTGCTGGTTGTCGACGCCCGGGTAGCGGTTCGGGTCGCCGGCGACGGCGTGCTGGTTCTCGGCGGCCGGGAAGCTCTGGGTGAGCTTGCCGCTCGGGTTGACGTCACCGTAGAGCAGCGAAGCGGTGGCCTCGGCACCCGCCTGGCCCGGATACCACATGTCCAGGACCGCGCGGGTCTTGGACAGCCACGGCATCAGCACCGACGAACCGGTGTTGAGGACCACGATCGTGTTCGGGTTGGCGTCGGCGACCGCCGAGATCAGCTTGTCCTGCGTACCCGGCAGCGACAGGTTCGGACGGTCGACGCCCTCGGTGCCGTCGTCGTAGGCGAAGACGATGGCCGTACGGGCCTTCTTCGCCGCCTCCACGGCCTTCGCGATCGTCGCGTCGGCCGCCTCCGGCGTCACCCAGCCCAGCTCCAGGGAGAGCGGGGTGGCGCTCATCGCGAAGCCCGAGATGGTGAGCTTGTGCGTGCCCTTGGTCAGCTTGAGGAGCGGGCTGCTCACCTTGCCGTAGACCTGGCCGGCCTCGATGGTGTGGCTGCCGAGCTGCACCGTGGCGTAACCGCCGGTGGCACGGACCGCGATGCGGTACTCGCCGTCGGCGGGCACGGTCAGCGTGCCGTCGTACAGCGCCCCGGCCTGACCCGGCTGGAGCTGCACGCCCTGGTTGAACGCCGGGCTGAGGTTCGCCGCCGGGATCTGCGTCCCGAAGGTCTCCTCACCGGTCTCGTACGTCACCGTCGCACCCGCGCCCGCGCGGGCCTTGATGGTGTCGAGCGGCGCGGCCGCCGAGTCCGGGACGACGTGGGCGCTGCCCAGGCCGGTGACCTTGGGGTCGACGGCGGTCGGACCGATGACCGCGATGCTCTTGCCGGCGTCACCGGCGAGCGGCAGGGCCTGGCCCTCGTTGCGCAGGAGCACCGCGCCGTTCTCGGCGACCTTGCGGGACACCGCCTGGGCACCCGCCTTGTCGCGCTCCGGCCGCGGCGCCGGGGTGGCGAGGAGCAGACCGAACTTGTCCATCTGGTTGACGATGCGCTCCGCCGACCGCGTCACGGCCGACTCGGGGATCGTGCCGTTCAGGACGGCCTGCTTCAGCGCGTCACCGAAGAACTTGGCCGGCGGCGAGGGCTCGCCCGGCGGGATGTCGCCGGGGAGCTCGACGCCCATCTCCTGGTCGAGGCCCTTGGTGATGGCGTCGGTGCCCGGGGTGGCGAGCCAGTCCGACATCACCCAGCCCTGGAAGCCCCACTGCGTGCGCAGCACGTTGTTGAGGAGCTCGTCGTTGCCACAGGACGGCTTCCCGTTGAGGCCGTTGTAGGCACACATGAAGGAGGCCGCGCCGGCCTTGGAGGACGCCTCGAACGCCGGGAACTCGATCTCGCGGAGCGTCTGCTCGTCGACCGTGGCGTTGACGCTGAAGCGGTTGTTCTCCTGGTTGTTGGCCGCGAAGTGCTTGGCCGTGGTCATCAGACCCGCACCCTGGATGCCCTTGATCTGGGCGACCGCGGTGCGCGAGGAGACCAGGGGGTCCTCGCTGAAGGTCTCGTAGTTCCGGCCGCCGTGCGGCACCCGGATGTTGTTCATCATCGGGCCGAGGACCATGTCCTGGTTGAGCGCGCGTCCGTCGCGGCCCATGACCTTGCCGTAGCTGTCGGCCATGGTGTCGTCGAAGGTGCTGGCCAGGGCGACCGGCGCGGGCAGCGCGGTGGCCGTCCTGCCCACCAGACGGATGCCGTTCGGGCCGTCGGCGGCCCGCAGCTCCGGGATGCCGAGGCGCGGCACGCCGGGGAGGTAGCCGACGTTCTGCCGGTCGGGGTCCAGCGCCCAGTGGACGAAGCTGATCTTCTCGTCGAGCGTCATCTGCGCGACGAGCTCCGCCGCCCGGCTCGTGTACTGCACGTTGGCGGCGTCGGCGGCGCCGGGGGCGGCCGCCGCCACGGTGGTGCCCGCGAGGAGGGTACCGACGACGGCCAGGGTGAAGGCCCTGGGGCTCGTGCGGCCGCGCCTGACACGCGGTATTCGGGTCTTACCTGTCACGGTTCGTTTCTCTCTCTTTGCTTGGTGCACCCGGGGGTTCGTCCCGGGGGGCTGTGGGGGGTCCGCAGGCCGGTACGTCCGCAGGCCCGTACGTCCGTAGGCCGTGCGGTCGTAGGCCCGTGCGGTCGTACGCGGTACTAGGCGGGCACGCCGACGAAGAGGCCACGGCCCGACGGGCCGCCCTCCAGGTACTCGACGCGCAGCCCGGCGGCCGTGAACGCGGCCTCGTACTGCGCCTGGTGGAAGAGCGTGATGAGGTGGACGTCGGAGAAGTGCCGGACGCCGCGGCCCGGGTCGGCCACCGTGAAGTGCACCTCCATGCGCGTCGCGTCGCCCTCCCGCACCGAGTGCGAGACACGGGCCACGGTGCGCCCGTCCCGGCGGACGACGTCCGCGCTGACCCAGCCGTCGGCGAAGGTCTCCGGGAACCACCACGGCTCGACGACGACGACGCCGCCCGGCTCCAGGTGCTCCGCGAACGAGGCGACGGCCGCGTCGAGTTCGTCGGTCGTACGGAGGTAGCCGACCGAGCTGAACATGCTGACGACGGCCGAGAACCTGCGGCCGAGCCGGAAGTCCCGCATGTCGCCCTGGTGGAGCGTGGCGTCGGGCAGCCGGGTGCGGGCGTGGGTGAGCATGTCCTCGGACAGCTCCAGGCCGGCGGTGTCGGCGAACTCCTTGGTGAAGTGCTCCAGGTGCGTGCCGGTGCCGCAGGCCACGTCCAGGAGCGAGGACGCCTCGGGCGTACGGGAGCGCACCAGGTCGGCGATGTCGGAGGCCTCGGCGGCGTAGTCCTTGCCGCGACCGAGGTAGAACAGGTCGTAGACGTCGGCGTGGTCGACTTCGTACACGGAACTCCTGCTTTCGGTGGGCCGGGGGTGTGCCCCGGACGGGTCAGAGGTACGGCTCAGGGGCGGGCGTCGGCCGGCGGGCGGCGGTGCTCTGCGGCGAGCCGCTCCAGCTCGGGGACGATCCCGGCCGGGGTCGGGTCGGCGAAGGTCTCGTCGCGCAGCCGCTGCGCGGCGGCGGTGACCGAGGGGTCGTCGAGGATGCGGACGACGGCGTCCCGCACGGCCTGCGGGGTGAGGTCGGCCGGCGGCAGGAACACCCCGGCGCCCTGCTCCGCGACGGCCCGCGCCTTGACCGGCGCGTCCCACAGCTCGGCGAGCATGACCTGCGGCACCGCGTTGATCACGGCCGTCGCGTAGGTGCCCGCACCGCCGTGGTGGATGATCGCCGAGCAGCTCGGCAGCAGCGCGTGCATCGGCACGAAGTCCGTGAACCGGGTGTGCTTCGGGTAGTTGCGCACCTCGGCGCGCTGGCTCGCGTCGAGCGTCGCGATCAGCTCGATGTCGAGGTCGGCGAGCGCCTCCAGGATGTCGCCCTGCGAGACGCCGTCGCCGCCGAGGACCTCGCGCGCCGAGACGCCGAGGGTCAGACAGACCCGGGGCCGCGCCGGCGGCTCGCTCAGCCAGTCGGGCACGACCGACGTGCCGTTGTACGGGACGTACCGCATGCCGACGGTCGGCAGGCCGGTGTCGAGGCGCAGGCTCGGCGGCGTCGGGTCGACGGTGAACTGACCGGTGATCAGCTCCTCCTCGAACGACGCGCCGTACCGGTTGAGGGTCCACGTCAGCCACTCGGCGGTCGGGTCCTCGCGGTGCTCGGGCGGCTGCTGGTCCCGCAGCGCCACGAACTTGCGACGGGCGCTGCCCATCACGTCGGGCCCCCACAGGACCCGGGCGTGCGCCGCGCCGGTGACCTGCGCGGCGACGGCGCCCGCGTAGGTCGTCGGCTCCCACAGCACCAGGTCCGGCTGCCAGGACCGGGCGAAGTCGACCAGGTCGTCGACCATCGAGTCGTTGTTGGCGAGCAGATAGAAGTACGGCGCGAGGATCGCCTCGATGCCGAGGGCGTGGTCCCAGTCCAGCGGCTCCGGACGGGCCTCGTCGAAGGCGATCGCCGGGTGGTTGGGACGCGGCTCGCCCGCCATCCGCACCCGGTACTCGTGGATGAGGTGGTCGGTGCCGACGGGCACCGCGGCGAGCCCGGACCCGGTGATGGTGTCCGTGAGCGCGGGCTGGCTGGCGACCCGCACCTCGTGCCCGGCGGCGAGCAGCGCCCAGGCCAGGGGCACGAGGCCGTAGTAGTGCGTGTGATGTGCGAACGAGGTCAGCAGGACGCGCATGGCGTCGTTGTCCTTCCTGCCGGTGGAGGGGCGGGGCGGGGTGGGGCGACGGCGGCGGACCGCGCCCCGGTGTCTCAGGCGCTCACCGGGACGCTCAGCGGCCCGCGGCCCACGGGGGCACGGCGGGGACGGAGCACGGGCCCGGCCTGCCGCAGCCCCGGGAAACGGCCCGCCAGGGTCCGCAGTGCCACCTCCGCCTGGAGCCGCACCAGGGACGCCACCGGGCCGTACGGACCGGCGGGGTGCAGCGCGAGGTGCGCGGCGGCGTCGCGGCGCGCGAGGTCGAAGCGCTCCGGGTCCGCGAAGACCTCCGGGTCACGCCCGGCGGCGGCCGTGAGGACGACGACATGGGCGCCGACCGGCAGGCGCCGGCCCGCCAGCTCCGTCTCCGTACGGACCACCCGGGCGTCCAGCTGCACCGGCGGGTCGTAGCGGAGGGTCTCCTCCACGGCGGCCGAGGCGAGCCCGGGCCGTTCGCACAGCTCCCGCCACTGCCCGGGGTGGGCGAGGAGCGCGAGCACGGCGTTGCCGGTGAGCTGGACGGCGGCGGTGACACCCAGCGCCGACAGCAGCGCACCGTGCGGGCCGACGGCGGTGCCCGGAGAGCCGTCGCGGGAGTCACCGGAGGAGCCGGGGCCACCGGAGTCACGGAAGTCACCGGAGGAACCGCTGGGAGAGCCGTCGCGGGAGTCGGTCGCGGCTTCGGCGAGCAGGGTCGCGAGCGCGGCCAGCGCGTCGTCGGCCGCCCGTACCGTCCGCAGGGACTGCGGGGCCAGCAGACTGTCGGACAGCGGCCGGAGCTGCTCCACGAGCGCGCCGAACTCCGCGCGCCGGTCCGCGGCGACACCGAGCACGGCGGCCGTAGCGGCCGTCACCGCCGGGCGGACGAAACCGCCCACCAGCTCGAACGCGTACGCGGCCGACGGGTCCGGCGCGAGGCCCTCCAGCGTCTCCCGGTGGACCCGCTCGACCACGGCACGGTCACCGGACTCCGCCGCCCGGCGCGCCGCCGGCAGCCCCCGCTCGTGCTCCAGCGGGCTGCCCTCCCCGTACGAGAGGACCTGCTGCGGCACGGGCACGCCGTCGGCACCGGACACCCCGAAGTCCGCGGAGGAGAGGATGCCGGCCGCCAGGGCGTGGTCGGCGGTGACCCAGCTGCCGGTCGGACTGAAGGACAGCGGACCCCGGGCGCGCAGCCGCTCGTACTCGGGATACGGGTCGTCCGCCTGGCCGCGCAGCACGGTGGCGTACGGGTCGCCGTTCGCGGCATGGATCCAGTGGATCCCGCGGGTCTCCAGGAGGTGGGTGCCGAGTTCGCGATCGGCCACCGCGCGGACGGTACGGCCCAGCGGGGGCTGCGTGAGCGCCCCCGTCAGGTCGTCGCTCACCGTGGGTTCTGCCATCTCTTCGCCGCTCCTTCGATAAGACTGGTCGGGGGCTGCACGACACGCGGTTCGGGTGCGCAGCGGGTGACGAGCAGGTGGTCGGAGATGTCGTTGCAGATCTCGTGCCACTGGTCGTTGAGGTAGAAGTGGCCGCCGGAGTAGGCGCGCAGGCAGAACGGCCCGCTGGTGTGCCGCCGCCACTCGGCGACCTCGTTCAGCGGCGCCTTCGGGTCGCGGTCGCCGGCCAGGGCCATCACCGGGCAGCCGAGCTTGGGGGTCGGCCGGTGCTCGTACGTCTCCGCGGCCTTGTAGTCGCTGCGCAGCGCCGGCAGCACCATCCGCATCAGCTCGTCGTCCTGGAGGAACCGGTCGTCGGTGCCGCTGAGGCGCCGGATCTCGGCCAGGAAGGCCCGGTCGTCCAGCTGGTGCACGAGCTCGGCAGGCGCCAGGGACGGGGCGCGCCGCCCCGACACGTACAGGCCCTCGGGCCGCACCCCGTGCCGGTGTTCGAGGATCCGGGCCGCCTCGTAGGCGACGGAGGCCCCGAGGCTGTGCCCGAAGAGCGCCAGCCGGCCTTCCTGCCACCAGCGTTCGGTGGCCGCGACCACGTGCTCGGCGAGCTCCTCGACGCTCTCCAGGCACGGCTCGGCGCGCCGGTCCTGGCGGCCCGGATACTGCACCGACAGGGCCTCGACGGAAGGGTGGAGCTCCTCGGAGAAGCGGAAGAAATAGCTGGCGGAGCCGCCGGCGTGAGGCAGGCAGACCAGCCGCACCGTGCTGTTCGGCGACGGGTGGAACCGCCGGACCCACAGGCCGCTGTCCACGTTCAGGGATCTGTCGCTCACTGGTTCGCTCCCTGCGCGGTCCGGAGGGAGGCGTTCTGCTCGATGCCGTCGAGCCACGCCATGACGGCTCCGGCGACGGCGGGCGCGTGGTCCCGCATCATCGTGAAGTGGTCGCCGGGCACGTCCGCGACGGTGTGCGGAAGGTCCCAGTGGGCGCGCCAGTCGCCGCGCTCGTCCGACCAGTCGCCCAGCGGCTCGGAGGCGCGCACCAGGAGGACGGGCGCGCTGCTGCGGCCCGGCCGGGGGCCGGCGAGGAAGTGGGCGTACCGGCCCATGGCGAGCAGCCGCGCGTCGGCCATCGGCTCCAGCTCGCCGGCGAACAGGCCCTCGCCGAGCTGCCTGCTCCATGCCTCGACGGGCTCCTGATGGCCCGGCGGATAGGGGTCGACCAGGACGATCCCGGCGGGCGGGGCGCCGTGGGCCCGCTCAAGGCGGAAGGCGAGCTCGTGGGCGAGCAGGGCGCCGCCGGAGTGCCCGAGCAGGACGACCGGGGCGTCCCCGGCGGCCCGGAGGAGCGCCAGGGCCTGGGCGTCGAGCGCGGTGTCGAGGTCGGCCGGGAGGAGAGCGGTGCCGGTGCCCGTACCGGTGCCGTAGCCGGGCAGGGGCAGCGCGAGGAAGTCCCGCTGCTCCTGGAAGGAGGCGCTGAGCCGCAGGAACTCCTGCGGGCCGCCGTTCGCCGCGGTGCCGGTGCAGCCGACGAGCAGCGTACGGACTCCCGCCCGGTCGTCGGCCGGGGCGCCGGCGAGCAGCACCGGGTCGAGCCGATCCGAGCAGGCCTCGGGCGTGGCGAACTGCGGACGGAACGCCGAGGCTTCGGCGAGCACACCGAGGAACTCGGAGTACCGGCCGTCGTCCACGGCCTGCCGGAACAGGGCGCGGAACATGCCGCCGTCGGCGCCGGACGCGGTGCCGGGGGTGATGCCGGCCGCAGTGCCGGACGTGCGGCGCGGCGCGGGCACGCCCGAGGCGGTGGTCCGCTCCTCCGAGCGGGGCTCGGCGACGGCCCAGCCCCGCTCGGCCAGCTCGCCGCTGACGCGGTCGGCCAGCGCGGCGGGCGTGGGGTGCTCGAACACCGCTGTGGCGGGCAGCCGGAGTCCGGACAGCCGGTTGATGCGGTTACGGAGCTCGACGGCGGTCAGCGAGTCGAAGCCGAGCTCCCGCAGGGGCCGGTCGGCCGCGAGCTCGTCGGGCGTGTCGTGCCCGAGGACGGCGGCCGCCTGCCGCAGCACCATGGCGAGCACGACGCCGCGCCGCCCCTCCTCGTCGAGCTCGGCGGCACCGGGACCCCACACCAGACCCGTCTCGGCCTCGGCCTCGCTGTCGGGAGCGGTGTGGGTGGGAGCTTCGCCGGGGGCCGAGGGGTTGATCCAGTAGGGGCGGTGCTGGAAGGCGTAGGTGGGGAGGTCGGGGTGGGTGGCCGTCGTGGGGAGGTGGGAAGTCCAGTTGATGGGGAGGCCGTTGGCCCAGGCTTCGGCGAGGGAGGTGGTGAGGCGGTGCTGTCCGCCGTTGTCGCGGCGGAGGGTGCCGAGTCCGGTGACGGTTTCGGGGAGGGCCATGGTGAGGACGGGGTGGGCGCTGACTTCGATGAAGTGGGTGAAGCCTTCGTCGGTGGCGAGTGTCTCGACGGCGGGGGCGAAGCCGACGCGGTGGCGGAGGTTGCGGTACCAGTAGGCGCCGTCGAGGGCGGGTTCGGTGATCCAGGCGCCTTCGAGGGTGGAGAAGAACGGCACCTGCGGCGAGCGCGGGGTGAGTCCGGCGAGGACCTTGGCGAGGTCGTCCTCGATGGTCTCGACGTGGGCGCTGTGGGAGGCGTAGTCGACGGGGATGATCCGGGCGCGGATGCCGTCGGCTTCGCAGGAGGTGGCGAGTTCCTGGATCTGGGTCGGGTCGCCGGAGACGACGGTGGCGGTGGGGCCGTTGACGGCCGCGACCGAGAGCCCGTCGAGGTTCTGGATGCGTGCCTGGGTGGCTTCCTCGCTGAGGGCGAGGGAGATCATGCCGCCCCTGCCGGCGAGGTGGGCGGCGATGGACTTGGAGCGGAGGGCGACGACGCGGGCGGCGTCGTCGAGGGTGAGTGCTCCCGAGACGTATGCGGCGGCGATCTCGCCTTGGGAGTGGCCGATGACGGCCTGGGGTGTGATGCCGTGGTGCTGCCAGACCTTGGCGAGGGAGACCATGACGGCGAAGGTGACGGGTTGGACGACGTCGACCCGGTCCAGGGAGGGGGCGCCCGGTGTCTGTCGGACGACGGCTTCCAGGGACCAGTCCACGTACGCGGAGAGTGCGGTCTCGCACTCGGCCATGGCGTCTGCGAACTCCTTTGATACGTCGAGGAGTTCGGCTCCCATGCCGGCCCATTGGGTGCCCTGGCCGGGGAAGACGAAGGCCACGCGTCCGAGGTCGGACGCCGTGCCGCGTACGAGCCCTTCCGGCATCCGCAGCGCGTCCCGCAGGGTCTCTCGGCTGTCGCCGATGGCGACGGCGCGGTGTTCCATCGCCGTGCGTCCGTCGAGGAGTGCGCGGCCCGCCGCGGCCGGGTCCAGGTCCGTACGGCTGTCGGCGTACGCCGCGAGTCGGCTGATCTGGGCGTCGAGCGCGGCCGGGGTCTTCGCCGACACCAGCCACGGGACCACACCGGCGGGGGACTCGACGGACCGCGCCGCCGTCTCGGTGGCCGGGGCCTCTTCCAGGACCACGTGCGCGTTCGTACCGCCGACGCCGAACGCCGACACACCCGCCCGCCGGGGCCGGCCCGGCTGCTCCGGCCAGTCCATGGCCTCGGTGAGCAGGTCGACCGAACCGGCCGTCCAGTCGACCTGGTCCGTCGGCTCGTCCACGTGCAGGGTCTTCGGCAGCAGCCCGTGGCGCATCGCCTGCACCATCTTGATCACACCCGCGAGACCGGAAGCGGCCTGCGTGTGCCCGATGTTCGACTTCACCGTGCCCAGGCGCAGCGGCTGCCCCGGCGCACGTCCCTGCCCGTACGTGGCGAGCAGCGCCTGCGCCTCGATCGGGTCGCCGAGCCGCGTCCCCGTGCCGTGGCCCTCCACGACGTCCACGTCGCTCGACACGAGCCGCGCGTCGGCCAGCGCCTGGCGGATCAGCCGCTGCTGGGACGGGCCGTGCGGCGCCGTGAGCCCGTTGCTCGCACCGTCCTGGTTGATGGCGCTGCCGCGCACGACGGCCAACACCTGGTGTCCCTTGCGCCGCGCGTCGGAGAGGCGTTCGACGAGGAGGACGGCGACGCCCTCGCCCCAGGCGAGGCCGTCCGCCGCCGAGGCGAACCCCTTGGTCCGGCCGTCGGCGGCCATGGCCTGCTGGCGGCTGAACTCGATGAACGCTCCCGGCGTCGCGAGGACGGCCACACCGCCCACGAGGGCCGTCGAGCAGTCGCCGCTCCGCAGGCCCTTCAGGGCGAGGTGCAGGGCGACGAGCGACGAGGAGCACGCCGTGTCCACGGTCACGGCGGGTCCCTCCAGACCGAGGGAGTACGCGATGCGCCCGGAGGCCACGGCGGAGGAGTTGCCGGTGACGACGTACCCGCCGGTGCCTTCGGGAGCGACCCGGATGTCCGGCGCGTAGTCCTGGTAGCCGCATCCCACGTACACGCCGACGTCCGTGCCGCGCACCGACGCGGGGTCGATGCCGGCCCGCTCGAAGACCTCCCAGGAGGCTTCGAGGAGCTGCCGCTGCTGCGGGTCCATGGCGAGGGCCTCGCGGGGCGAGATCCCGAAGAAGCCCGCGTCGAAGCCGGCGGCGTCGTCGAGGAACGCGGCGTTGCGGACGTACGTCGTGCCCTTCCGCCCGGGCTCCGGGTCGTAGAGGGAGTCGATGTCCCAGCCGCGCTCCTCCGGCACGTCGGAGACGAGGTCCTTGCCCGCGGCGACGGCGTCCCAGAGGTCCTCGGGGGACCCGATACCGCCGGCGAACCGACAGCTCATGCCGACGATCGCCATGGGCTCCTGCCGACGGTCGTCCTGGCGGCGGCTCTCTTTGCGGAGTTCTTCGTTCTCCTTGAGAGAGGCGCGCAGAGCGTCCACCAACTGCTCGTTGGAACTCGTCATCTGGGTGTGGTCTTCCGCTCGTGGATGGGGTTGTGGGCGTGTGGGGGGCGTGTGACCTGATGTGTGGGTCAGCTGGTGCGCGGGCCGAGAGCCATCCGGATCAGGGCCTCGGCGTCGAGGTCGTCGATCGACGCCTCCGGCTCCGCGTCCGCCTCCGACTCTGTGCCGGGGCCGGCGGTTCCGCCGTCCGTCCGGCCGGGTGTCGGCTCGGGCTCGATGCCGGTGAGGCGCAGGACGGCGTCGAGGACACCCGCGTCGCGCAGCCGGTCGAGGGGCAGTTCGGCCAGGGCCCGGCGTACCCGCCCCTCCCAGTCGGTGGGGGCGGGGTCGGCCGGCGCGACGTACTCCTGATGGAGGTACGCGGCGAGCGCGGTGGGCGTCGGGTGGTCGAAGACCGTGGTGGCGGGGAGCCGCTTGCCGACCGCAGCCGAGAGCTGGTTGCGGAGCTGCACGGCCGTCAGCGAGTCGAAGCCGAGCTCGGTGAAGGCGCGGCCCGGAGCCACCCGGTCGGGGGAGGGGTGACCGAGTACGGCCGCCGCGTGGGTGCGGACGAGCGCGAGGAGCGCGGGCCGGCGCTCGGCCTCGGGGAGCGCGGTGATCGCGGCCAGCGCCGTCGACTGCCCGGACGCCGCCGAAGCCGTGTCGCCGGGGGCCGCGGTGCCGCCGGCGGGTGCGGCGAGTGCCTGCCGCGCCTCCGGGACGCCGTCGATCAGGAGGCTGGGGCGCGAGACCGTGAACGCGGGCGCGAACCTCTCCCAGTCCACGTCGGCCACGGCGACGAAGGTCTCGTCGTGGCACAGCGCCTTGGCCAGTTCGTCCAGGGCGCGGTCCGGGCTCATCGGGCGGATGCCGCGCCGCTGCCAGTACGCGTCGTCGGCGCCCCGGCCCATGCCGTCGCCCGCCCAGAGACCCCAGGCGACCGAGGTCGCGGTCTCGCCACGGGCCCGGCGCCGGGCGGCGAGGGCGTCGAGGTGGGCGTTGGCCGCCGCGTAGACGCCCTGGCCGCCGCTGCCCCAGACCCCGGCGTTGGAGGAGTACAGGACGAAGGCGTCCAGCGGAGTGCCGCGCAGCAGGTCGTCGAGGACCTGGGCGCCGCTGGTCTTCGCGCCCAGGATGCGGGCGACGTCCTCGGGGCCGGTGGCGTCCAGGGGGTCGCCGCCCGGTGCGCCGGCGGTGTGGATGACCGTGGTGAGGGGTGCGTCGGCGGGGAGGGTGTCGAGGAGGGTGCGCAGGGCGTGGGGGTCGGCGACGTCGCAGGCGGCGATGGTGACGCGTGCGCCGAGGGAGGTGAGTTCGTCGGCGAGTTGGGTGGCTCCGGGGGCTTGGTCGCCGCTGCGGCTGATGAGGAGGAGGTGGTCGGCGCCGTGTTGGGCCGTCCAGCGGGCGGCGTGGCTGCCGAGGGCTCCGGTGCCGCCGGTGATGAGGACGGTTCCGTGGGGCTGCCAGTCGCGGGTGGGGCGGCGTCCGTGGAGGGGGGCGCGGGCGAGGCGGCGGGCGTGAAGTCCTGTTGCCCGTATGGCGATTTGGTCTTCTCCGGTGCTGCCGGAGAGGACGGTCGTGAGGTGGCCGAGCGCGGCTGCGTCGAGCTCCGTGGTGGGGAGGTCGACGAGACCGGCCCAGCGGTCGGGGTGTTCGAGGGCGACGACCCGGCCGAGGCCCCAGAGCATGGCCTGCTCGGGGTCGGCGGGAGTGTCGTGTCGGCCGACGGCTACGGCGCCCCGGGTGACGCACCACAGAGGTGCGTCGATTCCGGCGTCGCCCAGCGCCTGCACCCAGGCGAGAAGGGGCGTGAGTCCGTCGAGGAACGAGACCACACCCGTGAATCCCGCACCGGTCGTCAGCCCGGCGAGCCGGGCGGCGAGCGCCTCGCGGTCGTCGTCCCCGCCCGTCTCCAGCACCTCCACCTCGGCCCCGGCGGCCTTCAGCGCGCCCAGCAGCTCGGCGTCGGGCTCACCACCGGCGGCAACGAGCCACCGGCCGGCCAGGTCCGCCTGCTCGGCGGTCGCCAGCGGCTTCCAGTCGACGCGGTAGCGCCAGTCGTCGGCGGCGCTGGTGGGGGCGGCGCTCTGGAGCCAGTAGCGCTCGGTCTGGAAGGCGTAGGTGGGGAGGTCGGGGTGGGTGGCCGTCGTGGGGAGGTGGGAAGTCCAGTTGATGGGGAGGCCGTTGGCCCAGGCTTCGGCGAGGGAGGTGACGAGGCGGTGCTGGCCTCCCTGTTCGCGGCGGAGGGTGCCGAGTCCGGTGACGGTTTCGGGGAGGGCCATGGTGAGGACGGGGTGGGCGCTGACCTCGATGAAGTGGGTGAAGCCTTCGTCGGTGGCGAGGGTTTCGACGGCGGGTGCGAAGCCGACGCGGTGGCGGAGGTTGCGGTACCAGTAGGCGCCGTCGAGGGCGGGTTCGGTGATCCAGGTGCCTTCGAGCGTGGAGAAGAACGGCACCTGCGGCGAGCGGGGGGTGAGCCCGGCCAGGACCTCGGCGAGCTCCTTCTCGATGATCTCGACCTGCCGGCTGTGGGAGGCGTAGTCGACGGGGATGATCCGCGCGCGGATCCCGTCGGCCTCGCAGGCGGCGGCGAGTTCCTCGATCTGGGTCGGGTCGCCCGACACCACAGTGGCAGTGGGCCCGTTGACTGCCGCCACCGACAACCCGTCGAAGGCCGTGAGTCGTTCGAGGGCGGCGCTCTCGCTGAGGGCGAGGGAGATCATGCCGCCCTTGCCGGCGAGGTGGGCGGCGATGGACTTGGAGCGGAGGGCGACGACGCGGGCGGCGTCGTCGAGGGTGAGGGCTCCGGCGACGTACGCGGCGGCGATCTCGCCTTGGGAGTGGCCGATGACGGCCTGGGGTGTGATGCCGTGGTGCTGCCAGACCTTGGCGAGGGAGACCATGACGGCGAAGGTGACGGGTTGGACGACGTCGACCCGGTCCAGGGAGGGCGCGCCCGGCGTCTGTCGGACGACGGCTTCCAGGGACCAGTCCACGTACGCGGAGAGTGCGGTCTCGCACTCGGCCATGGCGTCTGCGAACTCCTTTGATACGTCGAGGAGTTCGGCTCCCATGCCGGCCCATTGGGTGCCCTGGCCGGGGAAGACGAAGGCCACGCGTCCGAGGTCGGACGCCGTGCCGCGTACGAGCCCTTCCGGCATCCGCAGCGCGTCCCGCAGGGTCTCTCGGCTGTCGCCGATGGCGACGGCGCGGTGTTCCATCGCCGTGCGTCCGTCGAGGAGTGCGCGGCCCGCCGCGGCCGGGTCCAGGTCCGTACGGCTGTCCGCGTACGCCGCGAGCCGCCCGATCTGCGCGTCGAGCGCGGCCGGGGTCTTCGCCGACACCAGCCACGGGACCACACCGGCGGGGGACTCGACGGACCGCGCCGCCGTCTCGGCGGCCGGGGCCTCCTCCAGGACCACGTGGGCGTTCGTCCCGCTGATGCCGAAGGAGGAGACCGCCGCGCGGCGCAGTCCGCCGTCGTTCTTCTCCGGCCAGTCCCTGGCCTCGGTGAGGAGCTCGACCGTGCCCGCCGACCAGTCGATCTGGTCCGAGGGCTCGTCCACGTGGAGGGTCTTCGGCAGCAGCCCGTGGCGCATCGCCTGGACCATCTTGATCACACCGGCGACACCGGCCGCCGCCTGGGTGTGCCCGATGTTCGACTTCAACGCGCCCAGCCTCAGCGGCTGTTCGCTGCTGCGCTCCTGCCCGTACGTGGCGATGAGCGCCTGCGCCTCGATGGGGTCGCCGAGCCGCGTCCCCGTGCCGTGCGCCTCGACGACGTCCACGTCACCCGCCGCGAGCCGGGCGTCCGCCAGGGCCCGCCGGATCACGCGCTGCTGCGACGGGCCGTTCGGTGCCGTCAGGCCGTTGCTCGCGCCGTCCTGGTTGACCGCGCTGCCGCGTACGACCGCGAGCACCCGGTGCCCGTTGCGCCGCGCGTCCGACAGGCGCTCCACCAGGAGGACTCCGGCGCCCTCCGCCGGGCCGAACCCGTCCGCCGAGGTGGCGAACGCCTTCGACCGGCCGTCCGAGGCCAGCCCGCGCTGCCGGCTGAACTGGACGAAGAGGTCCGCGTTCGGCATGACCGTGACGCCGCCGGCGAGGGCCATGTCGCACTCGCCCTTGCGCAGGGCCTGCACCGCGAGGTGCAGGGCGACGAGCGACGACGAACACGCCGTGTCCACCGTCAGGGCCGGCCCGTCCGTACCGAGGACGTACGCGATACGGCCGGACAGGAAGCCCAGCGCCGCGCCGCTGACCAGGTGGCCCTCCAGCTCCGGCGACTGCACGGCCGTGCTCTGCCCCGAGGTGTAGCCGGTGTGCCAGCCGCCGACGAAGACGCCGAGGCCGCTGCCCTTCAGGGACGTCGGGTCGATGCCCGCGTGCTCGATCGCCTCCCACGCGGTGGTGAGGGACAGCCGCTGCTGCGGGTCCATGGCGAGGGCCTCGCGCGGCGAGATCCCGAAGAAGTCGGCGTCGAACTCGCCCGCGTCGTGCAGGAATCCGCCGGACCGGCAGTACGTCCTGCCGGACGCGTCCGGGTCGGGGTCGTACAGGCCCTCCACGTCCCAGCCCCGGTCCTCCGGGAACTCCGAGATCGCGTCCCCGTCCCCGGCCACCAGCCGCCACAGGTCCTCAGGCGAGGCGACACCGCCCGGCAGGCGGCACGCCATGCCCACGATCGCCACCGGCTCGTGCGTGCGTCCCTCGATCTCGCGCAGACGCTTGGTGTTCTGCTGCAGCTCGGCGGTGACGCGCTTGAGATAGTCGCGGAGCTTGTCTTCGTTGTTCGCCATGGCTCCCGTTCTCGCCTGTCCGTTCCGTGTGTGTGGGGGCTGGTGGTGCCGGTGGTGCCGGGGGTGTTGGTGGTGCCGGTCGTGGAGGTCAGACGTCGGAGTCGCCCAGCTCCCTGTCGATGAAGGAGAAGAGGTCGTCGTCGGACGCGTCGTCCAGGTCGGGGGCGTCGTCGGCGCCGTCGTCCCCGAGGGCCGCGGCCAGCGCCCTGAGCCGGGCGGCGAGCTCCGGACGGCCGCCGGCGGCGGGTGCGAGGGAGGCGAGTACCCCCTCCAGCCGGTCGAGTTCGGCGAGGGCGGCCGTGGTCTGCCGGTCCGTCGCCGAGCCGGTCCCTCCGGAACCGGAGCCCGATCCGGGACCGTCCGTCCAGGACCCGCCCGCGCCCGCGGCGAGTTCGTCGAGCAGGTGCCCGGCGAGCTCCCCGGGGGTCGGGTGGTCGAAGACGAGCGTGGCCGGGAGCCGCAGGCCGGTGGCGGCGTTGAGGCGGTTGCGGAGTTCGACGGCGGTGAGGGAGTCGAAGCCGGTGTCGCGGAACGCGCGCTCGGTGTCGACCCGGCTCGGGGTGCCGTGTCCGAGGACGGTGGCCACGTGCGTACGGACGAGGTCCCGCAGGTGCGCGGCCCGTTCGTCCGGCGTCATCGCGGCGAGCCGCCCGGCGAGGTCCGTGTCCGCCTCGCCGGGGCCGCCGGTGGCGGTCCTGCGCTGGTTGACCGGCGTGCCGCCGGGCCGCGACCCGCGGGTGAGCCCGCTGAGCAGCGGCGCCAGCATGCCGTCGCGCTGCTGGGCGCGGAGTGCGGCAACGTCCAGGGCGATCGGGACGAGCGCCGGGTCGTCGCGGCGCATCGCCGCGTCCAGGAGGGACAGGGTCAGCGCGCTGTTCATGGGCGTCGCACCGGAACGGGCGAGCCGCGAGCGGTCCGTGTCGCTCAGTCCGCCGGTCATGCCGCTGTTCTCGGCCCACAGGCCCCAGCCGAGGGAGAGGGCGGGGAGCCCGGCCGCCTGTCGGCGGAACGCGAGGGCGTCGAGGGTGGCGTTGGCCGCCGCGTACGCGCCCTGGCCCGCGCCGCCGAAGGTGGCGGCGGCGGAGGAGAACATGACGAACGCGGCCAGGTCGGCGTGGGACGCCGTGGTCAGCTCGTCGAGGAGGAACGCCGCGTCGACCTTGGGGCGCAGGACGTGCTCGACGTCCGCCGTCGTCATCGACGGGACGGTGCCGTCGGACAGGACGCCTGCCGTGTGGACGACGGCGGTCAGCGGGTGCTCGGCCGGGATTCCGGCCAGTAGGTCGGTGAGGGACTCGCGGTCCGCCACGTCGCACGCGGCCACCGACACCACCGCTCCCAAGCCCTCCAGCTCGGCCACGAGCTCTCCGGCACCCGGAGCGTCGGGGCCGCGACGGCTCACGAGCAGCAGACGCCGCACACCCCACTCGCTCACCACATGGCGCGCCACGATGCCGCCCAGCGCGCCCGTGCCGCCGGTCACCAGGACGGTTCCCTCCGGGTCGAGCCCCGACGGCAGGGTGAGGACGACCTTGCCCGTGTGGCGGGCCTGGCTGACGTGCCGGAAGGCGTCGCGGGCGCGGCGGACGTCCCAGGTGGTGACGGGGAGGTGCTGGAGCACCCCGCTCTCGAAGAGGGCGAGGACCTCGTCGAGCATCTCGCCGATCCGCCCCGGCCCGGCCTCGCCGAGGTCGAAGGCGCGGTAGCCGACGCCGGGGTGGTCGGCGGCGACCTTCTCCGCGTCGCGGACGTCGGTCTTGCCCATCTCCACGAAACGGCCGCCCGGGCCGAGCAGGCGCAGCGAGGCGTCGACGAACTCGCGGGCGAGCGAGTTCAGGACGACGTCCATGCCGCCCCCGGATCCGGTCCCGATCCCGGACCCGGTCCCGGACCCGGTCCCGCTGGGTGCGGAGGTGCGGAACGCGGTCTCGAAGTCGAGCGTGCGGGAGGAGGCGATGTGCGCGTCGTCCAGGCCGAGGCGGCGCAGGGCCTCCCACTTCCCGGGGCTCGCCGTGCCGTGGACCTCCACGCCCCAGTGCCGGGCGAGCTGCACGGCGGCCATGCCCACGCCGCCGGCGGCGGAGTGGACGAGCAGGCGCTCGCCGGGCTTGACGTCCGCCAGGTCGCGCAGGGCGTAGACGGCCGTCAGGAACACCACCGGTACGGAGGCGGCCTGGGCGAACGTCCACCCTTCGGGCATCCGCGCGACGGTCCGGGCGTCGGCGACGACGGCCGGGGCGTACGCGCCGGACAGCAGGCCCATGACGCGGTCGCCGGGGGCGAGGTGCGTCACGCCGGGGCCGGTCGCGGTGACCACACCGGCACCCTCGGTGCCCATCAGCGCCGGATCGGGGTACATGCCGAGGGCGATCAGGACGTCGCGGAAGTTGAGACCGGTGGCCCGTACGGCGATGCGGACCTGTCCCGGACCCAGCGGTTCAGGGGCGAGGGAGTCGGCGTCGCCGGGTACCGCGGCCAGGCTCTCCAGGCTGCCGTCCGTACCGGGCTCCAGGCGCCAGAGGGCCGGAGCGGCGGGAAGCGGCAGGGCGGCGAGGCCGTCGGACGCGGCGGGCGCGGTGGCCCGGGCCAGACGGGGGACGAAGAGCGCGCCGTCCCGGACGGCGAGCTGCGGCTCGTCGGAGCCGAGGGCCGTCGCCAGGGTCTCGCCGAGAGCGGCGTCCCCGGAGGCGCCGAGGGCGGAGTTCCCAGCGGCGCCGAGAGCGACGTCCCCTGAGGTGCCGAGGGCGGCGTTCCCTGAGGTGCCGGGGGTGGTGTTCCCCGCGGTGCCGAGGTCGAGCAGGGCGAACCGGCCCGGGCTCTCCGTCTGCGCGGACCGGCCGAGACCCCACACGGCGGCCTGTCCCGTCGACCGCAGCGCGTCGCCGGAACGGGCGGCGACCGCGTCACGGGTCACGAGCACCAGCCGCGCGTCGCCGAACCGGTCGTCCGCGAGCCAGGCCTGCATCAGCGCGAGCGCCCCGTGCAGGGCCTCGCGGACGTGCTCCGGCCCACCGGGGCCGGCAGCGGGGCAGGCCGCCAGGACGGTCGTCGGGGCCGGGGTCTCGCCCCGGTCGACGGCCTGCGCCAGGGCGGCGAGGTCCGGGAAGGGCAGGACCTCGGTGCCGCCGGCGCGCAGCGCCTCGGCGAGGCCGTCGGCGTTGGCGTCGGCGCCCAGCACGACCGCGCCGGGCAGCGCCTGCGCGGCACCGTCCCAGGCGGTCCACTCCAGGACGTGCAGCGCGTCCGGCGTCGGGTCGCTGAGAGCCGCCAGCTGCGCGGGGTCGACGGGAAGCACCGTGAGGGAGTCCGCGGCGAGCACCGGCTGCCCGGTGGCGTCGGAGGCGGTCAGGGACACGGTGTCCGGGCCGACGGGGGCCAGCCGCACCCGGAGGGCGGTGGCGCCGACCGCGTACAGCGAGAGCCCGCTCCAGGCGAACGGCAGTCGCGTGCCCTCGCCGAACGCCCCGCCCGCACCGGCCGCCTGCACGGCGGCGTCCAGCAGTGCCGGGTGGAGACCGAACCGCGCGCCCTCGGCGCCGGCGGCCTCGGTCGGCAGGGCCACGTCGGCGAACACCTCGTCGCCACGCCGCCAGACGCCACGGACGCCCTGGAAGACGGGGCCGTAGCCGTAGCCGCGCGCCGCGAAACGCTCGTACAGACCGTCCACGTCCACCGGCTCGGCGCCCGGCGGCGGCCAGGCCTCCGTGTCGGCGACGGGGGCGGGGGTGGTGCCGTGCGCGCGGGCGGCCAGGACACCGGTGGCGTGGCGCGTCCACACCGCCTCGCCCGGCGCGTCCTCGGGGTGCGCATACAGGCCGAACGTCCGGCGACCGGACGCGTCGCTCGCGCCGACGGACACCTGCACGCGGACCGCGCCGCGGCGGGGCAGGACGAGCGGCGCGTCGAGGGTGAGCTCCTCGACCAGATCGCAGCCGACCTGGTCCCCGGCCCGGAACGCCAGCTCCACGAAGGCCGTCCCCGGCAGCAGCACGGTGCCGGACACCGCGTGATCGGCCAGCCAGGGGTGCGTACGGAGGGAAAGGCTCCCCGTCAGCAGGCAGCCGTCGGAGTCCGCGAGCGGAACGGCCGCACCGAGCAGCGGGTGCTCGGCCGCCCCGAGACCGGCGGAGGTGATGTCACCGGCGGCGGAGGGGTTGGGCTGCGGCCAGTAGCGCTCGGTCTGGAAGGCGTAGGTGGGGAGGTCGGGGTGGGTGGTGGTCGTCGCGGGGAGGAGAGCATTCCAGTCGACCGTGAGGCCGTTGGCCCAGGCTTCGGCGAGGGAGGTGGTGAGGCGGTGCTGTCCGCCGTTGTCGCGGCGGAGGGTGCCGAGTCCGGTGACGGTTTCGGGGAGGGTCATGGTGAGGACGGGGTGGGCGCTGACTTCGATGAAGTGGGTGAAGCCTTCGTCGGTGGCGAGGGTTTCGACGGCGGGTGCGAAGCCGACGCGGTGGCGGAGGTTGCGGTACCAGTAGGTGCCGTCGAGGGCGGGCTCGGTGATCCAGGCGCCTTCGAGCGTGGAGAAGAACGGCACGCGAGGGGCCTGAGGGGTGAGTCCGGCGAGGACCTTGGCGAGGTCGTCCTCGATGGTCTCGACGTGGGCGCTGTGGGAGGCGTAGTCGACGGGGATGATCCGGGCGCGGATGCCGTCGGTCTCGCAGGTGGTGGCGAGTTCCTGGATCTGGGTCGGGTCGCCGGAGACGACGGTGGCGGTGGGGCCGTTGACGGCCGCGACCGAGAGCCCGTCGAGGTTCTGGATGCGTTCCTGGGTGGCGGTCTCGCTGAGGGCGAGGGAGATCATGCCGCCCTTGCCGGCGAGGTGGGCGGCGATGGACTTGGAGCGCAGGGCCACGACACGCGCGGCATCGTCGAGGCTCAGCGCACCGGCGACGCACGCGGCGGCGATCTCGCCCTGGGAGTGCCCGATGACGGCCTGCGGCGTCACACCGAACGCCTGCCAGACCCGCGCCAGCGACACCATGACGGCGAAGGTGACGGGCTGGACGACATCCACGCGCTCCAGGGAGGGCGCCCCCGGCGTCTGTCGGACGACGGCCTCAAGCGACCAGTCCACGTACGCGGAGAGCGCGGTCTCGCACTCGGCCATCGATTCCGCGAACTCCTTTGATACGTCAAGGAGTTCGGCGCCCATCCCGGCCCACTGCGTGCCCTGGCCGGGGAACACGAAGGCGACCCGGCCGACACCGGAGGTGACGCCCCGGACCAGACCCTCGGGTGCGGCCAGTGCCGCCGCCAGGTCGTCCCGCCCTGTGCCGATCGCGACGGCCCGGTGCTCGAACTGGGCACGTCCACCGGCGAGTACGCGTGCGACGGCGCCCGGATCGACGTCCGTACGGCTGTCGGCGAACGCGGCGAGCCGCCCGATCTGCGCCTCCAGCGCGCCCGGAGTCTTCGCGGACACCACCCACGGCACGACACCGCCGACCGACGGCTCGGCGGCCGGGGTCTGCTCGTCCGCCGGGGCTTCCTCCAGTACGACGTGCGCGTTCGTGCCGCTGATGCCGAAGGAGGAGACCGCGGCGCGGCGCAGTCCGCCGTCGTTCTTCTCGGGCCAGTCCCTGGCCTCGGTGAGGAGCTCCACCGCACCCGCCGACCAGTCGATCTGGTCCGAGGGCCTGTCCACGTGGAGGGTCTTCGGCAGCACGCCGTGGCGCATCGCCTGGACCATCTTGATGATGCCGGAGACGCCGGCGGCGGCCTGCGTGTGCCCGATGTTGGACTTCAACGACCCGAGGTGAAGGGGCTGTTCGGCGTCCCGTCCCTGCCCGTAGGTGGCGAGGAGTGCCTGTGCCTCGATGGGATCGCCGAGCCGGGTGCCCGTGCCGTGCGCCTCGACGACGTCCACGTCGTTCGGCGTGAGGCGGGCATCGGCCAGGGCGCGCCGGATGACGCGCTGCTGCGACGGGCCGTTCGGGGCCGTCAGGCCGTTGCTCGCTCCGTCCTGGTTCACGGCGCTGCCGCGCACGACCGCGAGCACCCGGTGCCCGTTGCGTCGCGCGTCCGAAAGGCGCTCGACGAGGAGCATGCCGACGCCCTCCGATGGGCCGAACCCGTCGGCCGACGCGGCGAACGCCTTCGACCGGCCGTCCTCCGCGAGCCCACGCTGCCGGCTGAACTCCACGAAGGTCGTGGGCGTCGACATGACGGTCACGCCGCCCGCGAGCGCCAGCCCGCACTCGCCCTTGCGCAGGGCCTGCACGGCGAGGTGGAGGGCGACCAGCGACGACGAGCACGCCGTGTCGATGGTGACCGCCGGGCCCTCAAGGCCCAGCGTGTACGAGACCCGGCCCGACATGATGCTGGCGGCGTTGCCCGTACCGACGTAGCCCTCCAGGTCCTCGGCGGTGTTGCGGAGCAGCGGCTCGTAGTGGGGGCCGTTGGTGCCCGCGAAGACGCCGACCTGCTGTCCCCGCAGGGAGGTCGGGTCGATCCCGGCGTCCTCGACGGCTTCCCAGGAGGTTTCGAGGAGGAGGCGCTGCTGCGGGTCCATGGCGAGGGCCTCGCGGGGCGAGATCCCGAAGAAGTCGGCGTCGAACTCGCCCGCGTCGTCCAGGAATCCGCCGGCGCGGCAGTACGTCCGCCCGGACGCGTCCGGGTCCGGGTCGTACAGCCCCTCGACGTCCCAGCCGCGGTCCTGCGGGAACTCGGAGATCGCGTCCCCGCCGCCCGCGACGAGCCGCCACAGGTCCTCAGGCGAGGCGACGCCACCGGGCAGGCGGCACGCCATGCCCACGATGGCGACCGGCTCGTCGGTGACGCCGCTGTCCGCTGGCACCGGCTCGGCGCCGCCGGCCTGCTCGCCCAGGATCTCCGCGAGGAGGAAGTCCGCGAGCGTCCGGGGGGTCGGGTAGTCGAAGACCAGGGTGGCCGGGAGGGCCAGGCCGGTGGCGTTCTTGAGGCGGTTGCGGAGTTCGACCGCCGTCAGCGAGTCGAAGCCGAGGTCACGGAAGGCCCGCCCGGTGTCGACGGCGTCCGGGGAGGGGTGGTTGAGGACCACGGCCAGGTGGTCGCGGACCAACTCCTGGATGCGACGCTGCTGTTCGGCGCCGGTGAGGCCGGCCAGCTCGCGGCTCAGGAGGGTGTCGTCGGTGGCGGTCGGCGTCTGCTGCTCGTCGAGCGCACGGCGCGCCTCGGGCAGGTCGGCGAGGAGCGTGCTCGGCCGGGCCGTGGTGAAGCCGGGGGCGAAGCTCGCCCAGTCGACGTCGGCGATCGTGACGGCGGTGTCGCCGTGGCCGAGCGCGGTGTCGAGGGCGGTGAGCGCCGTCGCGGGGGCGAGGGGGCGCAGGCCGAGACGGCGCAGCCGCTCGCCGGTCGCGCCCTCGGTGACCGCGCTGCCCTCCCAGGGGCTCCAGGCCACGGAGGTCACGGTGGGGCCGTCGGCCCGGTGCTGACCGGCGAGGGCGTCGAGGAAGGCGGTACCGGCGGCGTACGCGCCCTGCCCGGCGCCGCCCCAGATCGCGGCGACGGAGGAGAAGAGGACGAGGACGGGCGTACGGTGTCCGGCCGCGGCGGCCTCTCCGGCCTTCCCTGCTCCCCCGGCCTTCCGCAGGAGGTTGTCCAGGTGCAGCGCGCCGGCGGCCTTCGCGGTCACGACGCGGGCGAGCGCGTCCGGGTCGGTCGCGGCGAGCGGGTCGGAGCCGACCGTCGGCGGCAGGTGCAGGACGGCGCTGAGCGGGTGCTCGGCGGGGACTTCGGTGAGCAGGCGTGCGACCGCGTCCGCGTTCGTGAGGTCGCAGGCCACGACGGTGGCCTCGGCGCCCAGGTCCGCGAGCTCGGCGACGAGGTCGGCGAGGTCCGTGTCCACGCCGGAGTCCGTGGTGCCGGAGGGGACGGTGAGGAGGAGGTGTCCGGCGCCGTCACGGGCCAGCCGGCGCGCGGCCTCGGCGGCCGCCGGCTCGTCGGCGCCGGTGACGAGCACCGTGCCGTCGGCCTGCCACCACGGCGCGGCCGTGCCGTGGGCGGCGAGGGGGGCGCGGACCAGACGGCGGGCGAGCAGCCCGGAGGCGCGTACGGCGACCTGGTCCTCGCCCGTACCGCCGGCGAGGACCGTGGTCAGACGGTCCAGGGCCGACCGGCCGGCGTCCGTGAGCAGGTCGACGTCCGTGAGCAGGTCGGTGTCGGCGGGCAGGCGGGTGTCGGCGAGTCGGCCGGTGTCGGCGGGCAGGTCGATCAGGCCGCCCCACCGCTCGGGGTGCTCGAGCGCGGCGACCCGGCCGAGGCCCCACACCATGGCCTGGGCGGGGGAGGTGACGTGGTCGGCCCGGCCGACGGACACCGCGCCCCGGGTGACGCACCACAGCGGGGCGCCGACGCCGGCGTCCTCCAGTGCCTGCACCAGGGTGAGGGTGGCGCCGGTGCCCCGGGTGAAGGGCGCGGGGTGAGCGGGGTGCGCCCGCTCGTCCCACGCCAGCAGCGAGACGACGCCGTCGACGGCCCCGCCGGCCGCCAGGGCCTCCTCCAGCGCCTCCGCGAGTCGCTGTCGGTCGCCCAGCGCGGACACGTCCAGCTGTACGGGGTCGGCGCCGGCGCCGGCCAGCGCGGCGAGCACCGGGGCCGCCTCGGAGGAGTAGCCCTCGGGGGTGACGACGAGCCACCGGCCGGACAGCCCGGTCCCGGCGGCCTGCTCGGCGACGGCGAGGCGCTTCCAGTCGAGGCGGTAGCGCCAGGAGTCCTGCACGGAGCCCTGGACGGCGGGGGAGTTGTGGAGCCAGTAGTGGCGGCGCTGGAAGGCGTACGTGGGGAGGTCGGGCTGGGACGTGGCGGCGGGGAGGAAGGGCGCCCAGTCGACGGGGAGGCCGTTGGCCCATGCTTCGGCGAGGGAGGTGACGAGTCGTTCCAGGCCGCCGTTGTCGCGACGCAGGGTGGCCAGACCGGTGACGGTTTCGGGGAGGGCCATGGTGAGGACGGGGTGGGCGCTGACCTCGATGAAGTGGGTGAAGCCCTCGTCTGCGGCGAGTGTCTCGACGGCGGGTGCGAAGCCGACGCGGTGACGCAGGTTCCGGTACCAGTAGGCACCGTCCAGAACGGCGTCGGTGATCCAGCCGCCTTCGAGCGTCGAGAAGAACGGCACCTGCGGCGAGCGCGGGGCGAGCCCGGCCAGAACCTCGGCGAGCTCGCTCTCGATGGTCTCGACGTGGGCGCTGTGGGAGGCGTAGTCGACGGGGATGATCCGGGCGCGGACTCCGTCGGCTTCGCAGGAGGTGGCGAGTTCCTGGATCTGGGTCGGGTCGCCGGAGACGACGGTGGCGGTGGGGCCGTTGACGGCCGCGACCGAGAGCCCGTCGAGGTTCTGGATGCGTGCCTGGGTGGCGGTCTCGCTGAGGGCGAGGGAGAGCATGCCGCCCTTGCCGGCGAGGTGCGCGGCGATCGACTTGGAGCGCAGGGCCACGACACGCGCGGCGTCGTCCAGGCTCAGCGCACCGGCGACGCACGCGGCGGCGATCTCGCCCTGCGAGTGCCCGATGACGGCCTGCGGCGTCACACCGTGGTGCTGCCAGACTCGCGCGAGCGACACCATGACGGCGAAGGTGACCGGCTGGACGACATCGACCCGCTCCAGCGAAGGAGCACCGGGCGCCTGCCGGACGACGGCCTCCAACGACCAGTCCACGTACGGCGCGAGCGCGGCCTCGCACTCGGCCATCGCGTCCGCGAACTCCTTCGACACGTCGAGGAGTTCGGCGCCCATCCCGGCCCACTGCGTCCCCTGGCCGGGGAACACGAACGCCACGCGTCCGAGGTCGGACGCCGTGCCGCGTATCAGCCCCTCCGGAGCGGCTAGCGCCTGAATGAGGTCGTCTCGCCCGGCGCCGGTCGCCACCGCGCGGTGCTCGAACTCCGCACGCCCAGAGGCCAGTACGCGCGCCACCGCACCCGGGTCCACGTCCGTACGGCTGTCGGCGTACGCCGCGAGTCGGCTGATCTGGGCGTCGAGCGCGGCCGGGGTCTTCGCGGAAACGAGCCACGGGACCACACCGGCGGGGGACTCGACGGCCCGCGCCGCCTCGCCGGCCGGGGCCTCCTCCAGTACGACGTGCGCGTTCGTCCCGCTGACGCCGAACGACGAGACCGCCGCCCGGCGCAGTCCGCCGTCACCCTTGTCCGGCCAGTCCATGGCCTCGGTGAGGAGCTCCACCGCACCAGCCGACCAGTCCACCTGGTCCGTCGGCTTCTCCACGTGGAGGGTCTTCGGCAGCACGCCGTTGCGCATCGCCTGGACCATCTTGATGACACCGGAGACGCCGGCCGCGGCCTGCGTGTGCCCGATGTTGGACTTCAACGAGCCGAGCCGCAGCGGCTGTTCGCCGTTGCGTTCCTGCCCGTACGTGGCGAGCAGGGCCTGCGCCTCGATGGGGTCTCCGAGCCGCGTGCCCGTGCCGTGCGCCTCGACGACGTCCACGTCGCCCGGCGTCAGACGGGCGTCGGCAAGCGCCCGCCGGATGACCCGCTGCTGCGACGGGCCGTTCGGGGCCGTCAGGCCGCTGCTCGCACCGTCCTGGTTGACGGCGGTGCCCCTGACCACGGCGAGCACCCGGTGACCCTTGCGCCGCGCGTCCGACAGGCGCTCGACGAGGAGCACGCCGACGCCCTCGGACCAGCTGGTGCCGTCCGCCGTCGACGAGAAGGACTTGGACCGGCCGTCCGGTGCCAGGCCGCGCTGGCGGCTGAACTCCACGAAGGTGCTGGGCGTCGACATGACCGTGACGCCGCCGGCGAGGGCCATGTCGCACTCGCCCTTGCGCAGGGCCTGCACCGCGAGGTGCAGGGCGACGAGCGACGACGAACACGCCGTGTCGACCGTGACCGCTGGGCCCTCAAGGCCGAGCGTGTACGCGACCCGGCCCGAGGCGACGCTGCCGGAGTTGCCGGTGCCCAGGTACCCCTCGATGCCCTCGGGGACGTCCGTGAGCCGGGTGGCGTAGTCGTGGTACATCACGCCGGTGAACACGCCGACCGACGTGCCGCGCGCGGTGGCCGCCGGGATGCCGGCGTGCTCGAACGCCTCCCAGGACGCCTCCAGGAGGAGGCGCTGCTGCGGGTCCATGGCGAGGGCCTCGCGCGGCGAGATCCCGAAGAAGTCGGCATCGAACTCGCCCGCCTCGTACAGGAATCCGGCCTCCCGGGCGTAGCTCTTGCCCGTGGCCTCCGGGTCCGGGTCGTACAGGCCCTCCACGTCCCAGCCGCGGTCCTGCGGGAACTCCGAGATCGCGTCCCGGCCGCCCTCGACCAGGCGCCACAGGTCCTCAGGCGAGGCGACACCGCCCGGCAGGCGGCACGCCATGCCCACGATCGCCACCGGCTCGCCCGCCTTGGCCTCCAGCTCGCGGAGGCGGCCGCGGGCCTCGTGGAGGTCTGCCGTGGCACGACGCAGGTAGTCGAGGTACTTCTCTTCGTTCACCGTGGACACGCTGTCCCCTTGAGTTCCTGGAGGCGCCCGAGGCGCGCATGACGTGATTCGAGTCGAGGTGCCCGGGACGCGGGTCCGGGCGGGAGGCGACCGTGCGGCAGGGATCAGTCCGTGCTGGGGTCCTGGTCGAGGTCGAGGAGGCCGAACAGCTCTTCGGCCGAGGCGTTCATGAAGTCCGGCACGTCCGCGCCGTCCCCGTCCCCGGTCCCGGCTCCGACCCCGGCTCCGGTCCCGGCGCCGATCTGGTCCTCGGCCTTGGCGCCTGATCCGGACCTGGACCCGGACCCGGACCCGCCAGGAGTCCCGTTCCCGGCTTCGCCCGTGACCATCGAGCGCAGGGACTGCAAGTGCTCCAGGACCTCTTCGCTCCCGGGGGCGCCCGAGAGGCCCGTCAGCACCAAGGCGCCTTCCAGGCGGGTGAGTTGTGCCAGGAGCGCGTCCGTGTCGGCGGTGCTCCTGGAGGCCGTGGTCCCGGCGTCGGTGTCCTCGGCTCGGCGCGGCAGCTCGGCGTCCAGGTGGGCGGCGAGTGCGGCCGGGCTCGGGTGGTCGAAGACCAGGGTCGCCGGGAGGGCGAGGGCACCGGCGGAGTTGAGCCGGTTGCGGAGCTCGACGGCGGTGAGGGAGTCGAAGCCCAGGTCGAGGAAGCCCCGCTCGGCGTCGATCCGGTGGCCGCGGCCGTGGCCGAGGACCTCGGCCACCTCACAGACGACGAACTCCAGGAGCAGGCGCTGCCGTGCGGACCCGTCCGCGGCGGCGGCCCGTTCGGCGAGTGTGACCGCCCCCGGTTCTTGCGCACCGGTCGAGGCTCCCGGAGTCCCAAGAGCCCCCTGAGTCCCCAGAGCCCCCTGAGTGCCTGAACTCCCCGCCGTCGCCGTCGCCGTGGCGGAGGCCGCGGTCGGCCGGGGCCGGACGGTCCTGGCGCCGACGACGTCCCGGAAGAGCGCCGGGATCCCGGCCGGGTCGTTCCCGGCCGCGTCACGCAGTCCGGCGGTGTCGAGCCGCAGGGGCAGCAGGACCGGGTACCGGCCGTCGCGGAGGGCGGCGTCGAGGAGCGCGGTGCCCTCCGCGTCGCTGATCCCGCCGATGCCCGCGCGGCTCATGCGGCGCAGGTCCGCCTGGCCGAGGCCGCCGGTCATGCCGCTGTTCTCGGCCCACAGGCCCCAGCCGAGGGAGAGGGCGGGGAGCCCGGCCGCCTGTCGGCGGAAGGCGAGGGCGTCGAGGGTGGCGTTGGCCGCCGCGTACGCGCCCTGGCCCGCGCCGCCGAAAGCAGCGGCGGCGGACGAGAACATCACGAACGCGGCCAGGTCGACGCCTGATCCCGAGGTCAGCTCGTCGAGGAGGAACGCCGCGTCCACCTTGGGGCGCAGGACGTGCTCGACGTCCGCCGCCGTCGTCGACGGGACGGTGCCGTCCGACAAGACGCCTGCCGTGTGGACGACGGCGGTCAGCGGGTGCTCGGCCGGAATTCCGGCCAGTACGTCGGTGAGGGATTCCCGGTCCGCCACGTCGCACGCGGCCACCGACACCACCGCTCCCAGGCGCTCCAGCTCGGCCACGAGCTCTCCGGCACCCGGAGCGTCGGGGCCGCGACGGCTCACGAGCAGCAGACGCCGCACACCCCACTCGCTCACCACGTGCCGGGCGACCACTCCGCCCAGACTACCGGTTCCGCCGGTCACCAGGACCGTCCCCTCCGGGTCGAGCCCCGACGCCTCGGCGCCGGTCTCGGGGCGGACGGAGGCCAGGCGAGCCAGCCGGACGGTGCCGTCGTGCAGGGCGAGCTGCGGCTCGTCGCGCAGGCCGGCGTCGGAGAGCACCGACGGAAGAGCCCGGTACGACGGGGCGTCGTCGGCCAGGTCGAGCAGGCCGAACCGGCCGGGGTTCTCGGTCTGCGCGGACCGGACGAGGCCCCAGGCCGCCGCGTGCGACAGGTCCTCGCCGCCGTCGTCGGCGCCGGACCCCTCCGGGTCCAGGACCGCTCCGCGGGTGACCAGGACCAGCCGGGTGCCCGCGAGGTGCTCGTCGGCGAGCCACGCCTGGAGCAGCTCCAGGGTGCGGACCACCGTGCTCCGTACGGTCTCCGCACCGCCGTCGGCGGGACCCGCGGGCAGCGGGGCGAGGACGGTACGGGGCGCCGGGGCGCCCGCCGCCACGTCCCGGGCCAGCGCGGCCAGGTCGGGGTAGACCCCGACCGCGACACCCGCGGCCTCCAGGGCGGCGGCGACCTTCAGCTCGTCCTTGCCGAGGACGGCCGTCGGCCCGTAGGCCGCGGCGGCGTGCTCGCCCCGGCCGGCGTGCTCGTCCCGGCCGGCGTGCTCGTCCTGACCGGTGGCGGTGGCGGTGGGGGCCAGGGCGTACGGACGCCAGGCCACCCGGTGCATCAGCCCGCCGACACGGCCGGCCGCCGCCTGGTCGGAGGTGACCGGGCGCAGCGTGAGGCGTTCCACGGAGACCAGCGGCCGGCCCTCGCCGTCCGTCAGGGACAGCGAGACGGCGTCCTTCCCGGCGGGGGCGAGGCGGACCCGGGCCGCCGCGGCACCGGCCGCGTGCACGGTGACACCGCTCCAGTGGAACGGGACACGGACGCGCTCGGGCTCGTCGACGAGCCCGCCGACCGCGATGGCGTGCAGGGACGCGTCGAGCAGGGCGGGGTGGATGCCGTAGCGGGCCGCCGCCGCGTGCGCGTTCGCGTCCGTGGGCAGGGCGATGTCGGCGAAGACCTCACCCTCGTACCGCCACACCGCGCTCAGGCCCTGGAACAGCGGGCCGAAGGCGAGGCCGTTCCCGTCGAGCCGCTCGTAGAGGCCGTCGAGCGGCACCTCTTCGGCGCCCTGCGGGGGCCAGGCCACTCCAGCGGTCCCGGCGGGCAGCTCCGGCCGGTCGGGCCGGTCGTCGGCCAGGAGGCCGGTCGCGTGGCAGGACCACGGGGTGCCGGCGGGCGCGTCGGCGAGTCGCGAGTGGAGGGAGACGGGCCGTGCTCCGTCCCCGGCCGGCTCGCCGACCGTCACCCGCAGCTCGACGCCGTCGCGCTCGGGCAGCACCAGCGGTTCGCGCAGGGTCAGTTCCCGCACGTCGCGCAGACCGGCGGACTCCGCCGCGTGGGCGGCGAGTTCGACCATCGCGGTGCCGGGCAGCAGGACGCTTCCCAGGACCGCGTGGTCCGCGAGCCACGGGTGGGTGCGCAGCGAGAGCCGGCCGGTGAGCAGCAGGCCGTCCCGGTCCGGGAGGCTGACCACGGCGCCGAGCAGCGGGTGGTCGGCGGTGCCCAGGCCGAGACCCGCGGTGTCCGCCGCGGTGTCGCCGCCCACCGGGGCGTCCAGCCAGTAGCGGTCGCGCCGGAAGGAGTACGTGGGCAGGTCCACGCGGCGCGCCCCGGATCCGGCGAACCAGGCATGCCAGTCCGGTCCGGTGCCGTGCGCGTGCGCCCTGCCGAGGGCGTCCGCGACGGTCTCGGCCTCCGACCGCTTGCGGCGCAGCAGCGCCACGAGCAGCGGCCTGCGACCGTCACCGGGCGCATCGGTGGAGACATCGGCGGCGGTATCGGCGAGTCCGTCGGCCGCCATCGCGGTGAGGACCCCGTCGGGGCCCAGCTCCAGGCAGGTCCGCACGCCGAGGTCGCGCAGGACGCGGACGCCGTCGAGGAAGCGGACCGTGCCGCGGACGTGCCGCACCCAGTACTCGGGGTCGCACAGGTCGTCCGGGCCGGCGGCCCGGCCGGTGACGTTCGAGACCACGGTCAGGGACGGGCGCCGGAACTCCACCGTCTCCAGGACGGCACGGAAGCCGTCGAGCATCCCGTCCATGTGCGCGGAGTGGAAGGCGTGGCTGACCCGCAGCACGCGGGTCCTGCGGCCGAGCCCGGACCAGTACGCCTCCGCCTCCCGCGCCGCGTCGGCGTCACCGGAGAGCACGGCGGCCTCGGGGCCGTTGACGGCGGCGACGTCCAGACGTCCCGCGTACCGCCCGTCGGCCCGGCCCTCCGCCTCCAGCCACGCGCGGATCTCGTCCTCCGCGGCCTGGACGGCGAGCATCGCGCCGCCGGCGGGCAGCTCCTGCATGAGCCGGCCGCGGGCGGCGACCAGGACGGCGGCGTCGGCGAGCGAGAACACCCCGGCGACGTGCGCGGCGGCGATCTCGCCGACCGAGTGGCCGAGCAGCGCGGCCGGCCGCATCCCCCAGCTCTCGACGAGCCGGAAGAGCGCGACCTCCAGGGCGAACAGCGCGCACTGCGTGTACCGGGTCTCGTCGAGCAGCGCGGCCTCCGCGCTGCCCTCGGCCGCGAACATCACGTCGAGCAGGGGCAGTTCGAGGTGGCCGTCGAGCTGGGCGCAGATCTCGTCGAGCGCCCGGGCGAAGACGGGGTACCGGTCGTAGAGCTCACGCCCGGCGCCCGGACGCTGACTGCCCTGGCCGGTGAAGAGGAACGCGGTGGAGCCGTCCCGGGCGGTGTCCCGGTGGACGTGCGCCGAGGTGCCGCCCCGGGCCAGGGTGGCCAGTCCGTCCAGGAACCCGTCCCGGTCGGCGGCGGTCACGGCGGCCCGCTGGGGGAAGGCGGTACGGCTCGTGGCGAGCGCGTACGCGATGTCCCGCAGGTCCGCCGACCCGTCGGAGTCAGTGCCGGCGTCAGTGCCGGCACCGATGCCGATGCCGGCGTCGGCGTCGCTCAGCCAGGCGTGCAGGGCGGCGGCCTGGCCGCGCAGCGACTGCTCGTCCTTGGCGGACAGGATCCAGGGCAGGGGCCCGGGGCGGTACGCCTCCGGGCTGCCCGAGGACACGGAAGCCACAGCGGCCTCAGATGCCTCGAACACCTCAGCCGACCTACCAGACTCGGCCAGCTCAGCCGACCCAACCGACCCACCAGACTCAACCGACCCACCGAACTCAGCCGACTCACTCGCCTCGGGGGCCTCAGGCGCCTCCTCCAGCACCACGTGCGCGTTCGTCCCGCTGATGCCGAACGACGAGACGGCGGCACGGCGCGGACCGGTCCCCGCCGGCCAGTCGATCGGCTCGGTGACGAGGGCCAGGCCGCTGTTCGCCCAGTCCACGTGCGGGCTCGGCTCGTCGGCGTGCAGGGTCTTCGGCAGGGTGCCGTGGCGCATCGCGAGGACCATCTTCATGATGCCCGCCGCCCCGGCCGCGGCCTGGGTGTGCCCGATGTTGGACTTCACGGAGCCGATGGCGAGCGGCCGCTCCGAGGGCCGCTCCTTCCCGTACGTGGCCTGCAGTCCCTGGGCCTCGATGGGGTCGCCGAGCGCGGTTCCCGTGCCGTGCGTCTCGACGGCGTCGATGTCGCCGGGCGTCAGCCGGGCGTCGGCCAGGGCCTGCCGGATGACGCGCTGCTGCGACGGCCCGTTGGGCGCGGTCAGGCCGTTGCTCGCGCCGTCCTGGTTGACGGCGGTGCCGCGGACCACGGCGAGCACCGGGTGCCCGTTGCGCCGCGCGTCCGAGAGCCGCTCCACAAGCAGCAGCCCGACGCCCTCCGCCGCGCCGAACCCGTCGGCGTCCGCGGAGAAGGCCTTGCTCCGGCCGTCCGGGGCCAGCGCCCGCTGCCGGCTGAACTCCACGAACATGTGAGGGGTCGCCATCATCGCCACGCCGCCGGCGAGCGCCATCGTGCACTCGCCGCCGCGCAGCGCCCGCACCGCCAGGTGCAGGGCGGTCAGCGAGGACGAGCAGGCCGTGTCGACGGTCGTCGCGGGACCTTCGAGACCGAAGGTGTACGCGATGCGGCCGGACGCGACGCTGGCCGTGTTGCCGGTCAGCAGGTAACCCTCCACGCCACGCGGGGCGTTCGGGACGCGCGCCGCGTAGTCCTGGTAGGAGAGACCGATGAAGACACCGGTGCTGCTGCCGCGCAGCGAGCCCGGCTCGATGCCGGCCCGCTCGAACGCCTCCCAGGACGTCGCCAGGAGCATCCGCTGCTGCGGGTCCATGGCGAGCGCCTCGCGCGGCGAGACGCCGAAGAACTCCGCGTCGAACTCGGCCGCGTCGTGCAGGAACCCGCCCTCGCGGACGTACGCCCTGCCGAGTGCGTCCGGGTCCTCGTCGTACAGACCCTCCAGGTCCCAGCCGCGGTCGGTCGGGAACGGGGTGATGCCCTCGCCGCCCTCGGACAGCATCCGCCACAGGTCTTCCGGGCTGCGGACGTCACCGGGGAAGCGGCAGCTCATCGCGACGATCGCGATCGGATCGGTGTCGTCGGAACCCTCGACCGAAGCGGAGGCCGGGCCCGAGACCGAGCCCGAGGCCGGCTCCGTGGAGGACTCCTCCTCGCCGAGGAGCTCGGTACGGAGCAGCGACACGAGGGCCAGCGGCGTCGGGTGGTCGAAGACGAGCGTCGCGGGCAGCTGGAGCCCGGTCGCCCGGGTCAGCCGGTTGCGGAGCTCGACACCGGCGAGCGAGTCGAAGCCGATGTCCTTGAAGGCCCGGTCGCTGTCGACGTCCTCCGGCGAACGCATCCGCAGCACGGCGGCGGCCTGCGTCCGTACGAGACCGAGGAGGATCTCCGTACGCTCGCCGGGAGCCGCGGCGGCCAGCCGCTCGGCCAGCGGGTTCCCGCCCGTGGAGGGCGTCCCGTCCGGCCCGGCGGTGGCGGCGCTTTCCCGCGCGTCGATGATGCGCCGCACCTCGGGCAGCTCCTCGACGAGGGGCTGGGGGCGGCCGGAGGAGTACGCGAGGTAGAAACGGTCCCAGTCGATGTCCGCGACGGTGATCGCGGTCTCGTCCCGGCCGAGGACGGACTCCAGGGCGGCCAGGGCGAGTTCGGGATCCATGCCGGGCACGCCGTGGCGGTGCAGCCGCTCGGCCACCCCGTCACCGGCGGCCATGCCGCCGCCGTCCCACGGCCCCCAGGCCACCGACACGGCGGCCTGGCCCCTGGCCCGGCGGCGGGCGGCGAGGGCGTCGAGGTAGGCGTTGTGCGGGGCGTAGTTGCCCTGGCCGGGGATGCCGAGCGTGCTCGACACCGAGGAGAAGAGCACGAACGCGTCGAGGTCGAGATCCCGGGTGAGCTCGTCGAGCACGGCGGCACCGACGGCCTTCGCGCGGTGGGCCCGCCGGACCTGCTCGGCGGTCAGCGTGTCCACGATGCCGTCGTCGAGCGCGCCGGCGGTGTGGATGACCGCGGTGAGGGGTGCGTCGGCGGGGAGGGTGTCGAGGAGGGTGCGCAGGGCGTGGGGGTCGGCGACGTCGCAGGCGGCGATGGTGACGCGTGTGCCGAGGGAGGTGAGTTCGTCGGTGAGTTGGGTGGCTCCGGGGGCTTGGTCGCCGCTGCGGCTGATGAGGAGGAGGTGGTCGGCGCCGTGTTGGGCCGTCCAGCGGGCGGCGTGGCTGCCGAGGGCTCCGGTGCCGCCGGTGATGAGGACGGTGCCGTGGGGCTGCCAGTCGCGGGCGGGACGGCGTCCGTGGAGCGGGGCGCGGGCGAGACGGCGGGCGTGAAGCCCGGTGGCACGTACGGCGACCTGGTCCTCGCCCGTACCACCGGCGAGCACCGCGAGCATGCGGTCAAGGACCGACTCGTCGGCATCCGATGCGCCGTCGTGCGACCCATCGACGTCCGATGCGCCGTCGTGCGGCGGGGCGGCGTTCGCGGGCAGGTCGATGAGGCCGGCCCAGCGCTCGGGGTGTTCGAGGGCGACGACCCGGCCGAGACCCCAGAGCATGGCCTGCTCGGGGTCGGCGGGCGTGTCGTCGCGCCCGACGGAGACGGCGCCCCGGGTGATGCACCACTGCGGCGCGCTGATTCCGGCGTCGCCGAGCGCCTGCACCCAGGCCACCTGCTGCACGAGTCCGTCGAGGAGCGAGACCACACCGGTGAACGGATCGCCGGCCGTCAGCCCGGCGAGCCGGGCGGCGAGCGCCTCGCGGTCGTCGTCCGCGCCTGCTTCCAGCACCACCACCGTGGCGCCGGCGTCGACCAGCGCGGTGAGCACGGCGGCGGCCTGCGAGGAGTGGCCCTCGGGAGTGACGGTGAGCCAGCGACCGGACAGTCCGGTCCGGGCGGTCTCCTCGGCGACGGCGAGGCGCTTCCAGTCGATGCGGTAGCGCCAGTCGTCGCCGGTGGTGAGAGTGGCGGGAGTGTTCTGGAGCCAGTAGCGCTCGGCCTGGAAGGCGTACGTGGGAAGGCCCGGTCGGGTGGCCGTGGCGGGGAGGAGAGCACTCCAGTCGACCGCGAGGCCGTTGGCCCATGCTTCGGCGAGGGAGGTGACGAGACGCTCCCGGCCACCCTCTCCACGGCGGAGGGTGCCGAGTCCGGTGACGGACTCGGGCAGGGCCATGGTGAGGACGGGGTGGGCGCTGACCTCGATGAAGTGGGTGAAGCCTTCGTCGGTGGCGAGCGTTTCGACGGCGGGTGCGAAACCGACGCGGTGGCGGAGGTTGCGGTACCAGTAGGCCCCGTCCAGAACGGCGTCGGTGATCCAGGCGCCCTCCAGCGTCGAGAAGAACGGCACCCGAGGGGCCTGCGGGGTGAGCCCGGCGAGGACCTCGGAGAGCTCGCCCTCGATGATCTCGACCTGCCGGCTGTGGGAGGCGTAGTCGACGGGAATGATCCGCGCGCGGGCCCCGTCCGCCTTGCAGGCGCGGGCGAGTTCCTCGATCTGTACGGGGTCACCGGAGACGACGGTGGCGTTCGGCCCGTTCACGGCGGCGACGGAGAGCCCGTCGAATCCGGCCAGTCGATCGAGTACGGCGGTCTCGCTGAGGGCGAGGGAGAGCATGCCGCCCTTGCCGGCGAGGTGCGCGGCGATCGACTGGCTGCGCAGCGCGACGACACGCGCGGCGTCGTCCAGGCTCAGCGCACCGGCGACGCACGCGGCGGCGATCTCGCCCTGGGAGTGCCCGATGACGGCCTGCGGCGTCACACCGAACCGCTGCCACACCCGCGCCAGCGACACCATGACGGCGAAGGTGACGGGCTGGACGACGTCGACCCGGTCCAGGGAGGGCGCCCCCGGCGTCTGCCGGACGACGGCCTCAAGCGACCAGTCCACGTGCGCGGAGAGCGCGGTCTCGCACTCGGCCATCGCGGCGGCGAACTCCTGGGAGGAATCGAGAAGTTCGGCACCCATCCCGGCCCACTGCGTCCCCTGACCGGGGAACACGAACGCCACCCGGCCCACACCCGAGCCCGTGCCGCGTATCAGCCCCTCCGGGTCGGCGAGCGCCTGCATGAGGTCGCCTCGCCCGGCACCGATCGCCACCGCACGGTGCTCGAACTCCGCACGCCCGTCAGCCAGTACGCGCGCGACCGCGCCCGGGTCCAGGTCCGTCTGACGGTCCGCGTACGAGGCGAGCCGCGAGATCTGCGCGTCGAGCGCGGCAGCGGACTTCGCCGACACCACCCACGGCACCACATCACCCGAAGGTTCAGGGGCCGGAGTCTCCTCGACGGCCGGAGCCTCCTCCAGCACCACGTGCGCGTTCGTCCCGCTGATCCCGAACGACGAGACCGCCGCCCTGCGCAGCCCGCCGTCACCCTTGTCCGGCCAGTCCATGGCCTCGGTGAGGAGCTCCACCGCACCAGCCGACCAGTCGATCTGCTCCGACGGCTCGTCCACGTGCAGTGTCTTCGGCAGCACGCCGTGGCGCATCGCCTGCACCATCTTGATGACACCGGATACGCCGGCCGCCGCCTGCGTGTGCCCGATGTTGGACTTCAACGACCCGAGCCGCAGCGGCTGTTCGCCGTCCCGCCCCTGCCCGTAGGTGGCGAGGAGCGCCTGTGCCTCGATGGGGTCGCCGAGCCGGGTGCCCGTGCCGTGCGCCTCGACGACGTCCACGTCGCCCGGCGCGAGCCGCGCGTCGGCCAGCGCCCGCCGGATGACCCGCTGCTGCGACGGGCCGTTCGGGGCCGTCAGACCGTTGCTCGCGCCGTCCTGGTTCACGGCGCTGCCGCGCACGACGGCAAGGACCTGGTGACCCTTGCGCCGTGCGTCCGACAGGCGCTCGACGAGGAGCACGCCGACGCCCTCGGACCAGCTGGTGCCGTCCGCCGACGCGGCGAACGCCTTCGACCGGCCGTCGCCGGCCAGCCCGCGCTGCCGGCTGAACTCCACGAACATCCCCGGCGTGGGCATCACGGCCACACCGCCCGCGAGCGCCATGTCGCACTCTCCCCGGCGCAGGGCCTGCACGGCGAGGTGCAGGGCGACCAGCGACGACGAGCACGCCGTGTCGACCGTGAGGGCGGGGCCCTCAAGGCCGAGCGTGTACGAGACGCGGCCCGACATCACACTGGCCGTGTTGCCGGTCAGCAGGTAGCCGTCGAGGCCCTCCCCGCCGTCCCGCAGGCTCGGCCCGTACTCGTGCGTCATCGCCCCGGTGAAGACGCCGACCTGCTGTCCCCGCAGGGAGGTCGGGTCGATCCCGGCGTCCTCGACGGCCTCCCAGGAGGTTTCGAGGAGGAGACGCTGCTGCGGGTCCATGGCGAGGGCCTCGCGCGGCGAGATCCCGAAGAACGCCGCGTCGAAACCGGCGACGTTCTCGATGAACCCGCCCTGCCGGACGTACGACGTACCGGGGTGCTCGGGGTCCGGGTGGTACAGCCCCTCCACGTCCCAGCCGCGGTCCTGCGGGAACTCGGAGATCGCGTCCCCGCCGCCCGCGACGAGCCGCCACAGGTCCTCCGGCGAGGCGACGCCACCGGGCAGGCGGCACGCCATGCCCACGATCGCGACCGGCTCGTCGACGGCACCGGCCGCCGCCGTGACAGGAGCCTGCCCGGCTTCGGCCTGCCGCCCCAGGGCCTCGCCGTGCAGCACGACGAGCAGCTGCTCGGCCAGCGCCTCGGGGGTGGGGAAGTCGAAGATCATGGACGGCGCCATGCGTACGCCGAAGGCCGCGTTGATCCGGTTGCGCAGGTCCACGCCGGTCAGCGAGGTGCAGCCGGCCTCACGGAAGGTGCGGTCGACCTCGATCCGGCCGCCCGTCGCGTACCCCAGCACCTGGGCCGTCTGCGCCCGGATCTTGTCCAGGATCACGCGGAGCTGCTCGTCCCGGTCGAGCTCCGCGAGCTCGGCCGCCTCCGCGCGCAGCACGGCGGCCTGCACCGGCAGTTCGGCGGCCGGGGCGAGCTCCGCGATCTCGCCGAGCCAGTAGCGCTCGGTCTGGAAGGCGTACGTGGGGAGGTCGATGTGGCCGGCGCGGTCGGCGGGGCCGGCCGTGGCGGGGAGGAGAAGACTCAAGTCGACCGCGAGGCCGTTGGCCCACGCTTCGGCGAGGGAGGTGACGAGCCGTTCCAGGCCGCCGTTGTCGCGACGCAGGGTGGCCAGACCCGTGACGGTTTCGGGCAGGGCCATGGTGAGGACGGGGTGGGCGCTGACTTCGATGAAGTGGGTGAAGCCTTCGTCGGTGGCGAGCGTCTCGACGGCGGGTGCGAAGCCGACGCGGTGGCGCAGGTTGCGGTACCAGTAGGCCCCGTCCAGAACGGCGTCGGTGATCCAGCCGCCTTCGAGCGTCGAGAAGAACGGCACCTGCGGCGAGCGCGGAGTGAGCCCGGCCAGGACCTCGGCGAGCTCCTTCTCGATGATCTCGACCTGCCGGCTGTGGGAGGCGTAGTCGACGGGAATGACCCGCGCGCGGACGCCGTCCGCCGCACACGCCTGCGCGAGCTCTTCGATCTGTACGGGGTCGCCGGAGACGACGGTGGCGTTCGGCCCGTTCACGGCGGCGACGGAGAGCCCGTCGAATCCGGCCAGTCGCTCGAGTACGGCTGTCTCGCTGAGGGCGAGGGAGAGCATGCCGCCCTTGCCGGCGAGGTGCGCGGCGATGGACTGGCTGCGCAGGGCCACGACACGTGCGGCGTCATCCAAACTGAGCGCACCGGCGACGCACGCGGCGGCGATCTCGCCCTGCGAGTGCCCGATGACGGCCTGCGGCGTCACACCGAACGCCTGCCAGACCCGCGCCAGCGACACCATGACGGCGAAGGTGACCGGCTGAACGACGTCGACCCGCTCCAGCGAGGGAGCACCGGGCGCCTGCCGGACCACAGCCTCCAACGACCAGTCCACATACGCGGAGAGCGCGGCCTCGCACTCGGCCATCGAGGCAGCGAAATCCTCGGAGGAATCGAGCAGTTCGGCACCCATCCCGGCCCACTGCGTCCCCTGGCCGGGGAACACGAACGCCACCCGGCCCACACCGGAAGCCACACCGCGGACCAGACCCTCGGGCGCGGCCAGTGCCGCCGCCAGGTCGTCCCGCCCGGTGCCGATCGCGACGGCCCGGTGCTCGAACTGGGCACGCCCACCGGCGAGTACGCGCGCGACCGCGCCCGGATCCACGTCCGCCTGACGGTCCGCGTACGAGGCGAGCCGGCCGATCTGCGCGTCGAGCGCGGCAGCGGACTTCGCCGACACCACCCACGGCACCACGCCGCCGACAGACGCCTCGCCGAGAGACGCGTCGCCGACAGACGCCTCGCCGACCGAAGTCCCACTGACCGAAGTCCCGCCGGCCGGCGTCTCCTCGGCGACCGGAGCCTCCTCCAGCACCACGTGCGCGTTCGTCCCGCCCATGCCGAACGACGACACGCCGACGACCATCCGCTGCCCGTCACGCTCCGGCTCCCACGGCAGGTACTCCGTGTTGACCTTGAGGTTCAGTTCCTCGAACGGGATCGCCGGGTTCGGGGTCTCGTAGTTCAGGCTGGCGGGCAGCGCGTGGCCGCGGAGCGCCAGGACGGCCTTGATGAAGCCCGCGATGCCGGCCGCGCCCTCCAGGTGGCCGATGTTCGTCTTGACCGAGCCGACCAGGAGCGGCTGTCCGGCCGGGCGGCCGGTGCCGAGGGCGGCGCCGAGCGCGGCGGCCTCGATCGGGTCGCCGACGGGGGTGCCCGTGCCGTGCAGCTCGACGTACCGCACGTCGGACGGCGCGGTCCCGGCCTGCGCGTGGGCCTCCCGGAGCACCGCCTCCTGCGCCGCCGCGTCGGGCGTCGTCATGCCCTTGGCGGCGCCGCCGTTGTTGACGGCGCTGCCCCGGATCACGGCGAGCACCGGGTCGCCGTCGGCGATGGCCCGGGAGAGCCGCTTCAGGACGACGAAGCCGCCGCCCTCGCCGCGCACGTAGCCGTTCGCGCGCGCGTCGAAGGTGTAGGCGCGGCCGTCGGGGGAGAGGCCGCCGAACTTGCTGGCGCCGATGGTGCTGTCCGGCACCAGGTTGAGCGAGATGCCGCCGGCGAGCGCGAGCTCGGACTCGCCCCGGCGCAGGCTCTCGCACGCCAGGTGGACGGCGACGAGCGACGAGGACTGGCCGGAGTCGACCACCAGGCTCGGGCCGCGGAGCCCGAGCGTGTAGGAGAGCCGGTTGGCGATGACGCCCCGGTGGAGTCCGGTGACGGTGTGCGCGGTGATGGCGGCGGCGCCCTGGCGGTGCTTCAGGGTGGCGTAGTCGTCCCAGATGGCGCCCGCGAAGACGCCGGTACGGGTTCCGGTGAGCGAGGACGGGTCGATCCCGGCGCGCTCCAGGGCCTCCCAGCCCAGCTCCAGGGCGAGGCGCTGCTGCGGGTCCATCTCCGCGGCCTCGCGGGGCGAGATGCCGAAGAACGCGGCGTCGAACCGGTCGACGTCCTCGATGAACCCGCCCCACCGGGTGTTCATCCGGCCGGGGACGGAGCGGTCGGGGTCGTAGAGGTCGCCGGCGTTCCAGCGGTCCGCGGGGACGTCGGTGACGGCCTGCCCGCCGGCCGTCAGGAGCTCCCAGAACTCTCTCGGGTCCCGGGCGCCGGGCACCCGGAGGGAGATGCCGACGACGGCGACGGGTTCCGCTGTGCCGTGCGCGGAACCGGCGTCGTTCGACACGGACACGAATTCCTCGGACTCACTCTTGGACACTGTCGACATCTCTCCACGAATCAATTCGGCGCGCACACCACCGGTGGGAAGCACGAGAGAAGGAGTGCTCCGCACGATCGGGTCCGGCAGGGGAAACCCCCGTCGGACCCGCGCTTCCCCCATGTCCCACGCTGCCGCCCCACGCCCTGTCACCGGTGTTCTCGCACCGGTCCTGGTAATTCCGGCTGAAGACATCCGGCTCCGTTTCCGGAAGCCGCCCTTTCACCCAACCCCAGGGCACCCCCCCTATGCTCCCCCTAGGTTCCCCCTATACCTGGCGTCGACCCCAGGCCACGGGTGTCCGGCGGTGCGCGGGACCCCCCTTGTCGGGACGTCCGGGGGTACTGCCCGGAACATGCGGAGCCCCTGCGGTGTTGCGCGTGACTCCCGCTCTATACCAAGGGTCGGTAAATCCGCGCCAGGTAAAGGGCGGGGCAACGGCTCATCCTGATGGATTGGCTTGATTTCATCCCCGACCTGACATATTCCGGCCTTGCGTACGGAGGGGGCGGGTCGGGCGCGGGGTCAACCAGGCTCGTGAGGAGGCCCCTTGAGGGCTCGTCACCCCATCTCCTTCCGAGAGCGCCCAATGCCACTCCCTAGCACCTCACTTGAGGGTCGACGGCTTCTCGACGGCTCTCCCGCCCCTCCTTGCTCGCCCCTCACGGGCTTCCCTCGGTCCCCTTCCAACTCCCTTGTGGCAGGCCGCCCCTGTGTCAACTCACTCCCCGGCCGGGCGGTGACCCGTGAGGTATGGTCCGTGCCAAGTCCATTGACCACGGAGCCAGGGAGGGGAGCGTTCATGGCCGTGCGCGACTCCGCACCGAGACGAGCGGATCGGGACACCCTCCGCCGTGAATTGGGGCAGAATTTCCTCCAGGACGACAGAGCCGTGCGCAATCTCGTCCGGCAGGTCGAGGGGGACGGAAGGCACGTTCTCGAAATCGGCCCCGGAAAGGGCGCGATCACCGAGGAGCTGCTGCACTCCTTCGACACCGTCACGGCCGTGGAGATGGACCCGCACTGGGCCGCGCATGTACGGAAGAAGTTCGCCGGGGAAAGGGTCACCGTATTCCAGGGGGATTTCCTCGACTTTCGCTTTCCGAGCGAGATCGACACCGTCGTCGGAAACGTTCCCTTCGGCATCACGACCCAGATCCTCCGGTGTCTCCTGGAATCCACCGACTGGCAGTCGGCTTCCTTGATCGTGCAGTGGGAGGTCGCCCGTAAACGGGCCGGTCGCAGCGGTGGATCGCTGCTCACGACCTCCTGGGCGCCGTGGTACGAGTTCGAGGTCCACGACCGCGTCCGCGCCGCGTCCTTCCGTCCGATGCCCAGCGTCGACGGCGGCATCCTGACGATCAGGCGACGGCCCCGGCCTCTCCTGCCGGAGAGCGCGTGCCGCGCCTTCCAGAACTTCGCCGAAGCCGTCTTCACCGGCCGCGGCCGGGGCCTCGCCGAGATCCTCCGGCGCCACATCCCCCGGGAGACCTACCGCCCCCTCGCCGACCGCCACGGAATTCCCGACGGCGGACTGCCGAAGGACCTGACCCTCACCCAGTGGGTGGCCCTCTTCCAGGCCTCCCAGCCCGGGTCCGGGCCAGGGGTGGCCGGCCCGCGCACGCCCGCCCAGGGCGGCGGCGGCCGGGACCACGAACCGGCGACGCCCGGGGCCCGCAGGACCGGCCCCGCGCGCGGCGGCGACCCCTACACTCCCCGCGGACAGGTCCGGCAGACGAAGGGACGCCAGGGCGCACGCGGCTCCTCGTACGGACGCCGCACGGGCAGATAGCCCCGAGGCCCGGCCCCGGGGCCTCGCGACCCTGCGACCGCCGGCCGGCCCCGCGGCCTTCGGCCTCGCAGCCCACAGCCCCGGCCTCGCACCCCCGCAGCCCGCGGCCCCGGGCCTCGCAGCCCCGGCCTCGCACCCTCGCAACCCCGCGACCCCGCCAACCCCGCGACCCCGCGACGCCACCCCCCGGGGGGGGGCCTGTCCGGCCGCCCCAGGTCAGGAGACCTCCGGCCGGCCCCCGCGCCGCCCCGGCTCGGTCCCGGTGGCGCTGCGTACGGTGCGCCCCCGGCCGCGCCGCGCCTGCGGCGGCACGCCCCGGCGGTTCGCGGACACGCGGGCTCCCGGATGACCGGCCCCCGCCCGGGCCGCCCCCGGCGCTCCGGCCGCGCCGACGACCGTACCGTCGACACCGTCGAACCCACCTCCGGCCGAACCGCCCGCCAGCTCCCACAGCGAAGCCCACTGGCCGGGCTTGAGATCCTTGGGCAGCGCGTGCGGCGAGATGTCGTTCCGCCACAGCCACGCCGCCAGCTCCCGCTGCGAGATCCGCCCGGTACGCCGCAGGATTTCCTTCAGCCCGTTCCCGCGGCCGGTGAACACCTGGCGGACGAAGTCCTGGTACGTCTTCACCTGGCCCACGAGCGGCGCGGACCGCCGCCGGATGACCAGGACACCCCCGTCCACCCCCGGCATCGGGCGGAAGGCGCGCGCGGGGACCCGGGAGTGCAGGTCGAACTCGTACCAGGGAGCCCAGGCGGCCGTCAGCAGGGTCGACCCGCCGACGCCGGCCCTGCGACGGGCGACCTCCCACTGGACGAGGAGGACGGCGGTGTGCCAGTGCTGGGCGTCGAGCAGCCGCCGCATGATCGACGTCGTCAGATGGAAGGGGACGTTGCCGACGACCACGTGCGGGTTGCGCGGCAGCGGGAAGCGCAGGAAGTCGTGGTGCACCACGGTCACGTGACCGGGCGTACGGGCCCCGAGGCGCTGCGCCCGCCGGCCGTCGAGCTCGACGGCGGTGATCGGCCTGCCGTGGCTGCTCAGGGGGAGGGTCAGGGCGCCGTCACCCGGACCGATCTCGAGTATCGGACCCTTGGTCCGGGCCACCAGGCCGTCGATCTCGTCGATCACGGACCGGTCGACGAGGAAGTTCTGGCCGAGCTCGTGTCGCCCGCCCTGCGGGGAAAGCGGGGAATGCGAAGAATGCGAGGAATGAGGAGGGAAAGGCATGAGTCTGCTCCGCGAAGCCGTTCGGAGCCGGGGCAGCACGAGGGGCCGCACCGGCGGGACACGGAAGCGGAGGGCCTGAACGAACGCGAGAGCGCGCGTACCGACGCAGGGCTGCGAGCGAAGAACGCAGGAGTGCGAACGAAGAACGCAGGAGTGCGAGGAAGGGCGCGCGGAGAGTCGAGACGCGTGAAGAGGGGCCCGCCGCTAGGCGCGGCGCAGCCTCATGTAACGGGCCTGAGCGTGGCAGAACTGCATGGCGCCAGCCTAACACCGCCGGATTCCGGCCCGATTGAGGATTCCTGGAGCCCCGACGCCCCCGCCGCTGCCGGCGAGGGCAGGGCGGGGGCGTCGGCCGGACTCACACCCCCGGCGCCTCGGCGACGCCGATCGGGCAGGAGACACCGGTGCCGCCGATGCCGCAGTAGCCCGCGGGATTCTTGTCCAGGTACTGCTGGTGGTACGCCTCCGCCGGATAGAACGGACGCTCCTCGTCCGCCGGCAGGACGTGCGTGGTGATCTCGCCGTAGCCGGAGCCCGCCAGCACCTTCTGGTAGGCCGCACGGGAGGCCTCGGCCTGCGCGGCCTGGGCGGGGGAGTGGGTGTAGATCGCCGAGCGGTACTGCGTGCCCACGTCGTTGCCCTGGCGGAAGCCCTGGGTCGGGTCGTGGGACTCCCAGAAGAGCTTCAGGAGGGACTCGTACGAGACCTTCGACGGGTCGAAGACGACCCGGACGACCTCGGTGTGGCCGGTCAGGCCCGAGCACACCTCCTCGTACGCCGGGTTCGGCGTGAGGCCGCCCTGGTAACCGGCGAGGGTCGTCCAGACGCCCTCGGTCTGCCAGAACTTGCGCTCGGCGCCCCAGAAACAGCCCAGGGCGAAATCGGCGACCTCCAGCCCCTCCGGGTAGGGGCCGAGGAGCGGGTTGCCGAGGACCGTGTGGCGCTCCGGGACGGAGAACTCGGGCTCCGGGCGGCCGCGCAGAGCCTGCTCGGGGGTGGGGAGGACGGGGGTGCGGGACAGGAACATGCTGCATCTCTCCTCGACGGTCGGCGCTACGCACAACAAGGGAGGGCCGGAAGGGATTCCCCTCCCGGCCCTCGCCGCCACACTTCCGGCGGTCCGCCTCAGCGCGGCAGCGTCACCGGACTGCCGCCGTTCGCCTCGTACCCCGCCACCGCCAGGTTCCGGAAGACCGTGTACTCCGCCGCCGGGTCCCCGCTCAGCGTCCACGGCACCGCACCCACGTGCCCGTCGACGTGCACCAGCTGGTGCATGGCCTCCGCCCAGCGCTCGCCGCGCACCAGGAACCAGACGAGCAGATGGCGGACGTGCGCGAGCATCGGGTCGTCGGGCCGGGCCGAGTGGACCGCGTACAGCGCGCCCTCCGTCGCCTTGCTCACCACGGCCGTACGGAAGAAGTCCTGCACCAGCACCACGTCCGGCACGTGCTCGTACACCGCGAACAGCGGCAGCGCCGCGAGCAGCGACCCCCGCGGGGCGCGCGCCGCGGCCGTCGTCGCGAAGTGATCGGCCTCCTCGCGCGAACCGTGCCACTTCTCGCACCAGTAGTGCAGGGCCGCCAGGTGCGCCCCCATGTGCTGCGGAGCCCGGTCGATGACCTTCGCCCACACCTGGTCGAACTGCTCGTGGCCGTAGCCGAGGCCGCGCGCCACGGCCAGCTGCGTGATGTACGGGACGGGGTCGCCGGGGGCGAGCAGCGCCGCCTCGTCGGCGACCTTCAGCGCCTCCTCCAGGATGATCCGGAAGTCGTCGGACCCGGCCGCCGAGGAACGCCACGCCTGCTGCACCAGGAACTCGGCGTGCACGGCCGCGCCGCCCGCGTCCTTCGGGGCGTCCGCCCGCCAGGCCCGCAGCCACGCCCCGCCGACGCCCGGCCGCTCCTGGAGCTCCAGGGAGGCGGCGCCCGCGAAGGCCTGGACGCGCTGCCAGCGCACCTCGCCCTCCTTGTCGGTGTCCGCGAGGAGCCGCGAGGCCGCCCGCCAGTCCTGGGTGGCCTGGACGACGTCGAGGACGTGGAGCAGGTCGTCGTCGGCGCCGGGCAACCGCACGTCCTGCTCCTCCTGCCGGGCGAAGCCGTACGCCTCCGGGTCCGCCGCGTCCGGTGCGCCCGGCGCGACCTGACGGATCCCGACACCGCCCCGGCGGCGCAGCACAAAGCGGCTGAGCACACCGAACAGCAGCACCATCGCGAACAGGAACAACAGAATCTCCATGCGTCCATTGTCCAGGACACCGCGTGAGACGAACGAAGCGGCAGGGGGCGCTCGGCACTACGCTCCTGACCATGAGCGACCAGCACTCTCATCAGAGCTTCGAGACCCGCGCGATCCACGCGGGCAACACCGCCGACCCGCTGACCGGCGCGGTCGTCCCGCCCATCTACCAGGTGTCCACCTACAAGCAGGACGGCGTCGGTGGGCTGCGCGGCGGATACGAGTACAGCCGCAGCGCGAACCCGACCCGTACCGCCCTGGAGGAGAACCTGGCGGCCCTGGAGGGCGGCCGGCGCGGTCTCGCCTTCGCCTCCGGGCTCGCCGCCGAGGACTGCCTGCTGCGCACCCTCCTCGCGCCCGGCGACCACGTGGTCATCCCGAACGACGCCTACGGCGGCACCTTCCGGCTCTTCGCGAAGGTCGTGCAGCGCTGGGGCGTGGACTTCTCGGTGGCGAACACCTCCGACATCGCCTCGGTGCGGGACGCCGTCAACGACCGTACGAAGCTGATCTGGGTCGAGACCCCCTCGAACCCGCTCCTCGGCATCACCGACATCGAGGCCGTCGCCGGCGTCGCCCGCCAGGCCGGCGTGAAGCTCGTCGTCGACAACACCTTCGCCTCGCCCTACCTCCAGCAGCCGCTGGCGCTCGGCGCGGACGTCGTCGTCCACTCGCTCACCAAGTACATGGGCGGGCACTCGGACGTCGTCGGCGGCGCGCTCGTGACGGCCGACGAGGCGCTCGGCGAGGAGCTCGCCTACCACCAGAACGCGATGGGCGCGGTCGCCGGGCCCTTCGACTCGTGGATCGTGCTGCGCGGCATCAAGACGCTCGCGGTGCGCATGGACCGCCACAGCGAGAACGCGACGAAGATCGTCGAGATGCTGACCCAGCACCCGAAGGTCACCCAGGTCCTCTACCCGGGCCTGCCGGAGCACCCGGGGCACGAGGTCGCGGCCAAGCAGATGCGTTCCTTCGGCGGGATGATCTCCTTCCGCGTCCAGGGCGGCGAGGAGGCGGCGGTCGAGGTCTGCAACCGTGCGCAGCTCTTCACGCTCGGTGAGTCGCTGGGCGGCGTCGAGTCCCTCATCGAGCACCCGGGCCGCATGACGCACGCGAGCGTCGCGGGCTCGGCCCTTGAGGTCCCGGCCGACCTCGTCCGCGTCTCGGTGGGCATCGAGAACGTCGAGGACCTGCTCGCGGACCTTCGCCAGGCCCTGGGCTAGCCGGTACGGAGGGCCCGGGCACCCCCCAGGGGCCCGGGCCCTCTGCCGTACTCAGGTCCCCGGCAGCCTCAGGTCCCCGGCAGCGACTCTTTCAGCTCGGCCCTGACCTGCTCGCGGAGCTCGGGGGAGTCCGTGTGTTCGTGGACGGAGACCATGTGCTCGGCCGCCGCCCGTACGACCTCTTCCTCCTCGCCCGAGATGTAGAGCGAGCAGCCGGAGACGCTCGGGGTGTCCCGGCAATCGGTGGCTTTCCTGGCCATGACGACCTCCCGTAGCCCCCTCCTCCAGGCTAGGCCCGGCCTCTCCTCACCACCCTTCGAGCGGGGGAGTCGTCCGTGCCGGCGGGGTCTCCCAGGGCCGTTCCACCGACGCCCACACCACGAACACGAGCACCGCGACGGCGAACAGGCCCCACAGCACCCGGCGCGCTGCACGGTCGCGGCGGGCCCGCCGGGAGCCGCGCTCCAGCGCCCGGAGGGCGAGGTCCGCGGGGACCGGCGGGTGCGGGGTGTCCAGCATCCGCCGGACCGCCGCCTCCTTGTCCTCGTGCCGGGTCACGCGGCGATCTCCCGAGCGGCACCCGGGGCGGCCGCCGCGCCGCGCGCCGCGGCCCGGAGCGCGGCGACCGAGCGCGCGCACACGGCGCGGACGCGCGCCTCGGAGAGCCCGAGCAGGGCCGCGACCTGCTCCTCGGCCACGCCTTCGTACAGCCGCAGGACGACGACGAGACGTTCCTGCGGGCCGAGCGCGGCCAGCGGACCCTGCCCGCCGTGGTGCCGCCACGCGGTGCGGGCGAAGCGGGCGGCGAGATCGCGGCGCGCGAGGTCGTACGGGTCCTCGTCGCGGAGCCGCGTCCACACCGCGTACGTATGGGCGAGGGCGGCGCTCAGCAGCGCCCTCGCCTGGGGGTTGGCGGTGCGGGACTCGGCGGTGAGCAGGGTCGCGGCATGCAGCAGCCGCCCTGCCGCCCCGGCCACGAACGCCTCGAACTCCCGGGTGCGGTGGGCCTGTTGACTCCCGGGCCCGTTGCCAGGCCCGCCGCCAGGTCCGATCCGATGCTCGCGCACCCCCTCATAGGAGGGCAGCGGGCGGCCGGGGTCAAGAGGTCGGAGCGGACTCCGTCGACGAACCCCCGGACGCGGTGCCCGGGTGGCCCGTGTGCGCCGACTGCCGTGCGGACAGGGCGGTGTTGAAGCGCGTCAGCAGGGTGCAGAAGGACTCGCGCTCGGCCTGCGTCCAGCCGTCCGTGACCTCCACCATCAGCTGACGGCGCGAGGAGCGGACCTCCTCCAGGCGGGCGAGGCCGCGCGGCGACAGCTGGAGCACGACCGCGCGCCCGTCCTCCGGGTGCGAGGTCCGCTTGACCAGGCCGGTGTCGACGAGCGGGGCGACCTGCCGGGTGACCGTGGACGAGTCGATCCCCATGCCCGCCGCGAGCGCCTTGACGCCCATCGGCCCTTCCTGGTCCAGCCGGTTGAGGAGCAGGTAGGCGGCCCGGTCCATGGAGTTGCGGAGCTGCCCCGTACCGCCGAGGCGCGTCTGCTCGGCCCGGCGGGCGAAGACGGCCACCTGGTGCTGGAGGGCGTCGAGGAGACCGGGGTCGAGCTCAGTCGTCATGTCCTGAGATGTGGGCATGGCTGTGGGTCTCTCTCGTGCGAGGTGGTCGGTTGGTGGGGGACAGAGTACGCGGACCCGAGGGGGTCCGTACCGGGGCTGCGCAAACCGGATTCGGCACCCGCCCGCCGAGCGGCCACGAGGGCGGTGAGCTGCGAGACTTGCTGTCATGAGCTTCCGTACGCGAGACCCCTTGCACCACCTCATGCTGGACGACGTGCGCGGGGCGCAGAAGATGCTGTCCGGGGTGGCCCGGGTGACCGCGATGGAGGGCAGCCGCCACCTGTCGTCGCTGGTGGGGGCGCCGGTCCAGCTCAAGTGCGAGAACCTCCAGCGGACCGGTTCCTTCAAGTTGCGCGGGGCGTACGTACGGATCGCCGGGCTGCGCCCCGAGGAGCGGGCGGCCGGGGTCGTCGCCGCCTCGGCGGGCAACCACGCGCAGGGCGTCGCGCTCGCCTCGAAGCTGCTCGGCGTGCACGCGACGGTCTTCATGCCGGTCGGCGCCCCGCTGCCGAAGGTCGCGGCCACCCGGGACTACGGCGCCGAGGTCCGGATGCACGGCCACGTCGTCGACGAGACGCTGGCGGCGGCGGAGGAGTACGCCCGGGAGACGGGCGCGGTCTTCATCCACCCCTTCGACCACCCCGACATCATCGCGGGGCAGGGCACGGTCGGCCTGGAGATCCTGGAGCAGTGCCCGGAGGTCCGGACGATCGTCGTGGGCATCGGCGGCGGCGGTCTGGCGGCCGGCGTGGGGCTCGCGGTGAAGTCGCTGCGCCCGGACGTGAAGGTGATCGGCGTGCAGGCGGAGGGCGCGGCCGCGTACCCGCCCTCGCTGGCGGCCGGGCATCCGGTGGTGATCGAGTCGCCGGTGACGATGGCCGACGGGATCAAGGTGGGGCGGCCGGGCGACGTGCCGTTCGCCCTGATCCAGGAGTACGTGGACGAGGTCCGTACCGTCTCCGAGGACGAGCTGTCGTCGGCGCTGCTGCTCTGCCTGGAGCGGGCCAAGCTGCTCGTCGAACCGGCCGGCGCGAGCCCGGTGGCGGCCCTCCTCGCCGACCCGAGGGCCTTCCAGGGGCCCGTGGTGGCGATCCTGTCGGGCGGGAACGTCGACCCGCTGCTCCTCCAGCGGATCCTGCGGCACGGCATGGCCGCCGGGGGCCGCTATCTGAGCCTGCGGCTGCGGGTGACGGACCGGCCGGGGGCGCTCGCGACCCTGCTCGCGGTCCTCACGGTGGTCGACGCGAACGTCCTCGACGTGAGCCACGTACGGACGGATCCGCGGCTGGGCCTCACGGAGGCGGAGGTCGAGCTGCACCTGGAGACGAAGGGACCGGAGCACTGCCGGGAGGTGGAGGAGGCGCTGCGGGACGCGGGCTACACGATCCTCGGCTGATTCGGCTCCGCAGCGCCCGGTACCCCCGTACCCCAGCGTTGCGCCCGCCGCCCGGCCGACCCCGTACCCCCGTACCCCCGCGCCCCGCGTACCTCCGTATGCCTGCGCCACCGCCCCGCGCGCTGCGGCGCTCGTACGCGTCCACCGCCCCGCCCCGCCCCGCGCCCGGCCGCGCCCGTACCCCGCGCGCGTACGCGTCCACCGCCCCGCGCCCGTACTCCCGTACCCCGCCCCACCCGCCCCGTCAGCGCGGCCGGTGGAGCCGGGCCGCGCGGGTGAGCTCGGCCGCCAGGCCGCCGAGCACGGCGCCCGCCACGACCAGGCCGAGGGGCCGGACGCCACCCGCCACGACAGGGCCGCGCGGCCGCACGGGCCCCCGGCGGATCCGCGCCGCGGCGTGCGGCGCGGGCGCCGGGATCCCGGCGGTCGTCCGCGCGGCCGACTCGTGCGCGAGCGAGTGCTCCAGGCGGATCAGGAGCGGCCGGGGGTCCTCCCCGGAGGCCGCCGCGAACTGCTCGACCGCGATCCGCGTCGGTAACTGCTTCTGGTTCAGGAACCGTTCCCACGAGGAACGGCTGTAGTGCGTGCGCTGCGCGAGCTTGCCGTAGCTGAGCTCCGCGGCGCACTTGATCCGCCGCATCTCGGCCGTCAGCTCCTCCCAGGGCGCCGCCTCGCATCCCGAGCAGCCCCGGCCACCGTTCGCCGCCATCCTGGATCCCCCGATCACTCGTCCTCCTCACCGGCGGTCACAGCCTCGCGCGCGGGCCCAACGGCCCACCAACGAACCACCAACGGGGGAGCGGACGCGGTGGCCGGATGCCACTGTCCCGGCGCCCTCCCGCGTCCCTGGGACGCGACCCGCCCACCATGCGAAACCCCGTCCCGAATCGGCCGTTCCGGACCTACGATGCGACCGTCGGATCATCTCCCCAGTGGCTGGTGAACGACTCTGGGGGGATGGTCGCCGTGCGCTTCGGGCTGCTGGGTTCGTTCGTCGTGGAGGATGTCGGGGGTACGCCCCGGCAGGTCGGGACACCGAAGGCGCGGGCCCTGCTGGCCGTGCTGCTGCTACGGGCCAACGCCCCGGTGTCCTGGGACACCGTGAAGACCGCGATCTGGGGGGAGTCCGTTCCGGCCACCGCCCGCGCCTCGCTCCACAACCACGTCGCCCGCCTCCGGCGCGACCTCGACCCGGGCTGCGACGGGGCGGCGGAGGACCAGGGGATCGACGCGCCGGAGTCCCGGATCCAGGTCACCCCGGCCGGCTTCCGGCTGCGGGTCCTGGACGACGAGCTGGACGTCACCCGCTTCGACCGGTACATCTCCCGGGCGCGGACCGCGCGGCTCGCCGAGGACTGGACGGCGGTCGAGGAGCTGACGGGCGCGGCGCTCGCCCTGTGGCGGGGTGCGCCGCTCTCCGACGTACCCCTGCCCGACAGCGAACGGGAACCGTTCGTCAGGCGCCTGGAGGAGGCCAGGCTCCAGGTCCTGGAGTGGCGCTACGAGGCCGATCTGCACCTGGGCCGCCACCAGGGCATCGCCGCCGAACTCGCCGCCCTGGTCGCGGCCCACCCGCTGCGCGAGACGTTCGTCGGCCAGCTGATGCTGGCCCTCCACCGCAGCGGCCGGCCGGCCGACGCGCTCCTCGCCTACGACACCGCCCGCCGGACGATCCGCGGGGAGCTGGGCGTCGACCCGGAGCCGGGTCTCGTCGAACTGCACCGCCGCATCCTGACGCTCGACCCGGCGCTCACCGCACCGCAGGCCCCCGCGGAACCCCTTCCACTGCCGAGCCCGTCCCACCCCGTACGCACCGACGCGGACCCGCCCGCCGACACCCACCCCGTCCCGCACCAACTCCCCTCCTCGCCCGCCGACTTCACCGGCAGGGAGCAGGAGCTGGACCGTATCGTCGGAGAGCTGACCGCGACCGACCGCCCCGGCGGGGCGACGGTCCTCGTCCACCGGGTCTCCGGCAGCGGCGGCATGGGCAAGACGACGCTGATGGTGCGGGCGGCGCACCAGATCCGCGAGCGCTTCCCCGACGGCCAGATCTTCCTCGACCTGGGCGGCATGACGACGATGCCCATGTCCCCGGAGAACGCCCTCGGGCTGCTGCTCCGCACGCTCGGCGCGGCACCGGAGGAGGTGCCCGGCGGGCTCCAGGCCCGCAGCGCGCTGTTCCGCAGCCTGATCGCCGGCCGGCGGATGCTGATCCTCCTGGACGACGCGGGCGACGCGGCCCAGATACGGCCGCTGCTGCCGGGCGCGGCGGGCAGCGCCGTCCTGGTGACCAGCCGCCGCAGGCTGGTCAGCTTCCCGGGCGTACGGATCGACCTCGGCGCGCTGCCCGACGACGCGGCCCACCGGCTCCTCGCGTCGATCGTCGGCGAGGACCGGGTCGCGGCCCGGCCGGCCGCCACCGAGGAGGTGCTGCGCGCCTGCGGCGGAATGCCGCTGGCGCTGCGCCTCGCCGGGTCCCGCCTCGCCGCGCGCCCCGCCTGGTCGGTCCAGGACCTGGCCCAGCGGCTCACCAGCCACGGGCGGGTCCTGCGGGAGCTGTACGCCGACGACCTGCACGTCCGCACGGCGCTCCAGATGAGTTACGAACTCCTCCTCCAGGAGTCCACGGCGCGCACCGGCCCCGCGCGGGCGTTCCGGCTGCTCGGCCTGATGCCGAGCGTGGCGTTCGGCACCGAGGCCGCGGCGGCCCTGCTCGACTGCGACGAGATGTCGGTCGAGGACTGGCTGGAGGCGCTCGTCGACGCCCACCTCCTGGAGTCCCCCGCGCCGGGCCGCTACCAGTTCCACTGCCTGCTCCAGGAGCTCGCCAGGGAGCTGGCCGAGGAGACGGACACCGCGGAGGAGCGCACGCGGGCCGTCGAGCGCCTCGTCCAGTGGTGCCTGCGCGGCGCCGACGCGGCCACCGCGCGCCTGGCGCCCTCCGCCCGTCGCGTGCCCCTGGGCCCCGGTCCGCGGCGGCCCGTCACCTTCGCCGGCTACGACGAGGCGTACGGCTGGTCCGAGCGGGAACACGACGTGCTGGTCGCCGCCGTGAGCCTGGCCCACGAGACCGGCCTGTACGAGCAGTCCTGGAGTCTCGCGGCCTCCCTCTGGGCGTACGTCAGGCTCGGCCGCAACGACGACTGGCTGTCCACGCACACCGTCGGCCTCGCGGCGGCCCGGGCCCTCGGGGACAAGCGGGCCGAGGCGTGGATGCTGAACGGCATCGGGAACCAGATCCAGCAGGCCGGCCGCCCCGCCGAGGCGATCACGTACTTCCGCCGGGCGCTGCGCCTCCACGAGGGGGTGCGGGGCCGGGACGCCGAGCTGTCCTCCGTCTTCAACAACATCGGCACGTGCTTCACCGACCTCGGCGACCACGAGCCCGCGCTCCACCACTACCGGGAATCCCTCGCCTGGGATCCGAAGAGCTGCGCCACGCTGAACAACACGGCGCACGCGCTGTCCCACCTGGGCCGCCACGACGAGGCCCTCGACGTGCTCGACCGGGCGGAGGAGATCCAGCGCGCGACGCACGACCGCGTCAGCCTCGCCATCGGTCTGCGGGTCAGGGGCGGCGTCCTGCGCGCGGCGGGCCGCCCGGCGGAGGCGGTCGAGGCGTACCGGCGCGCGCTCGCCCTCCAGCGGCTCGGCGGGGACCAGCACAGCGAGGCCGTCTCGCTCATGGGGCTCGGGGACGCCCTCGCCGACCTCGGGGACAAGACCGGGGCGGAGAGCTGCTGGGGGAAGGCGCTCCGCTGGATGGAACGCCTCGGCGACCAGGGCAGGACCGTCGAGCTGCGGAAGCGCCTGGAGGGGGCCGCGACCCCGTGATCGTGTGGCGTGGATCACTTATTCACTGGGCGGGGCCCGTCCGGTAAATCTAGGATCGGTAGGAAACGCCCGAATCTCCCTGGGAGAATCCACATGCCAGGCGCGATCTACGCCGAGGGTCTGGTGAAGACCTTCGGTGACGTACGAGCTCTGGACGGCGTCGACCTCGACGTACCGGAGGGCACTGTCCTGGGCCTCCTCGGTCCGAACGGCGCGGGGAAGACCACCACCGTGCGCATCCTCACGACGCTCCTCCAGCCCGACAGCGGCAGGGCCGTCGTCGCCGGAATCGACGTCCTCAAACATCCCGAACAGGTCCGCCGCTCGATCGGCCTCTCCGGCCAGTTCGCCGCGGTCGACGAGTACCTCACCGGCCGCGAGAACCTCCAGATGGTCGGCCAGCTGTACCAGATGAAGGCGAAGGCGGCGAAGGTACGGGCCGACGAGCTCCTCGAACGGTTCCGGCTCGCGGACGCCGCCGACCGCACCGCCAAGACGTACTCCGGCGGCATGCGGCGGCGCCTCGACCTCGCGGCGGCCCTCGTCGTCTCCCCGCCGGTCATGTTCATGGACGAACCGACGACCGGCCTCGACCCCCGGAACCGGCAGGCGCTGTGGGAGGTCATCAAGGAGCTCGTCGCGGGCGGGACGACGCTGCTCCTCACCACCCAGTACCTGGAGGAGGCCGACCACCTCGCCCACGACATCTGCGTCGTCGACCAGGGCAAGGTCATCGCGCGCGGCACCTCCGACCAGCTCAAGGCCCAGACGGGCGGCGAGCGCGTCGAGGTCGTCGTCCACGAACCCGGCATGATCGCGGGCGCCCGCGACGTCCTCGGCCGCTACGGCATCGCGGGCCGGGGCCAGGGCGAGGTCTCCGTGGAGGAACACACCCGCAAGCTCACCGTCCCCGTCTCCGGCGGTGCCAAGCTGCTCGCCGAGGTCATCCGCGACCTGGACGCCGTCGGCGTCGAGATCGACGACATCGGCCTGCGCCGCCCCACTCTCGACGACGTCTTCATCTCCCTGACCGGCCACGCGGCCGCGCTGACGGAGGAGGAGAACGGCGGATCGCCCCCACAGAACGGCAAGGACGGCCAGGACGGCCAGGACGGCCAGGACGGCAAGGACGGCCAGGGCGGACGCGACGGACGCGACGGACGCGGCCGGGACCGGACGAAGGAGACGGCCACGTGAGCACCGTGAACGACTCCCTGGTCATCGCCCGCCGCAACCTGATCCGCATGACCCGGATCCCCGAGATGATCCTGTTCGGGCTGATCCAGCCGGTGATGTTCGTGATCCTCTTCACGTACGTCTTCGGCGGCTCCATGAGCATCGGCGGCAGCACCGACCCGGACGTCTACAAGAACTTCCTGATGGCGGGCATCTTCGCGCAGACCGTCACCTTCGCCACGGCCGGCGCGGGCGCGGGCATCGCGGACGACATGCACAAGGGCCTCATCGACCGCTTCCGCTCCCTGCCGATGGCCCGGGGCGCGGTCCTCACCGGCCGCACCCTCGCCGACCTCTGCCAGACGGCGCTGACCCTGTTCGTCCTCGCGATCGTCGCGCTGCTCATCGGCTGGCGCCCGGGGTACGCGGCACCGACCAACTTCGGCAAGGTCATGGCCGGCTTCGCCCTGCTGCTCCTCCTCGGCTACGCCTTCACCTGGATCGGCGCCCTCATCGGCCTCTCGGTCCGCACCCCGGAGGCGGCGACGTCCGGCGGCCTCATCTGGCTCTTCCCGGTCACGTTCATCTCGAACGCGTTCGTGGACTCCAGCCAGATGCCGTCCTGGCTCCAGCCCATCGCCGAATGGAACCCCTTCAGCGCCACCGTGCAGGCCTGCCGCAAACTCTTCGGCGACCCGGGCGTCTCCCCGTCCGACGCCTGGCCGATGCAGTACCCGGTGTGGGCGTCGCTGATCTACTCGATCCTGATCGTCGCGATCTTCCGTACGCTCTCGGTCCGCAAGTACCGCCGCGCGGACGGCTAGAGGAGCGGATCAGGGCAGATATCCGGAGACGACGAGGCCGTCGGGGAGGGCGAGGAACACCGCCCCTCCGGCGGCCAGCGCGTCTCCGGCGGCCTGCACTCTCGGGAAGTCGTCAGGCGGGTTGAGGCGGTAGTCCTCCCTGCCGTTGTCGTCGTCAGGACCGGAGGCCGGATAGGAGACGACGCTCTCCGTGCCCGCGACCACGACCCGATCGCCCGCGAGATAGACGCGCTGCCCGGAGTCCGCCCACGCCCGCCACTTCTGGCGGCCGCTCTCCAGGTCGTACGTGACGACCTGGTCGCCCGCGTCGATGACGGCGACGAGCCCGTCCGCGCTCACCGCGGGCCCGGCCGAGACCTGGCTGCCGATCGTGCGGCGCAGCGCGAGCGTCGCGGGGTCGAGGACGCCGACGGTGCCGTCCTGCCGGCCCGAGCACAGCACGCTGCCGCTCTTCTCGTGGACGGTGAAGCCGCCGCAGGCCTCCGTGCCCCGCGCCGTCTCCTTGCCGGTACGGGCGTCCAGGGCCACCGGCACGTTGCCGAGCGGGACGAACACCCGTCCGGCCGCCGCGACCGGCTCCTCCGGCAGGGCGTCGAGCGGCGTCCGCCACAGCTTCTTGCCGTCGCCGAGTCGGACGGCGGTCACGAGCCCCGTCCGCTCGTCGCGCATGTTGACGTACGTGGAGTAGAGGACCCCGTCCAGCAGGTCGGTGCCCTTCACGGCCCACTCCGCCCCGGGCCCCGGGATCCGGCGCCGCTCCTTGCCGTTCAGGAGCCCGTACGCGACGACCCCGTCCGGCCCCGTCACGTACGCGGTGTCGCCGACGACCGCCGGGTACTGGGCCCCGCTGCGCAGCCCCTCGCCCCGGCCCAGCACCTTCCACCGCTGCTTGCCGTCCGCCGCGTTCAGCCCGGTGACCGCGCCGCCGGACCCGGGGCAGACCAGGACCTTCGGGGAGAGCGCGCAGGTGCCCGCGCCCGGCTCCACCTCGGTGGTCCACGGCGACCATCCGGCCGGGCGGTACGCGCGGTCCGTGCCGGCCGTGCCGAAGTCGTTGGTGTGGCCCTTGCCGCCGTACGGCAGGACGACCTGGCTCAGCGTCCGCGGAGCCGGGGCCTCCGACGTACCGGGGGCCGTACTCGGCGGCCCCGCGACCCCACCGTCCGCACTCCCCGTCCCGTCGGTCCGGTTGAGCAGCACCACGCCCACCGTCGCGAGCACGGCCACCGCCACCGCGCCCGCCACGACCGCACCCCACGGCCGCCGCCGAGGCGCTGCAGGGGTGGTGACCGGCGCCGGCGGCCGGTCCGTCATCGCCGTGGGGGAGTACGGAACGACCGGACCGAGCGTCGGCAGGTCCGCCACGCCCGCACCCGAGGACGCCGCCTCCCCGACGCTCCGCGCCGCCTCTCCGTATGAGGCGAGCAGTGACAACACCCCACCGGGCCAAGGGAAGACGGCCGGAGCGCCTCCGCCGCCGAGCAGCTCCGCCAGCTCCCCCGCCGAGGGCCGCTCCGCCGGATCGAGTCGCAGACAGCGCTCCACCACCGGCCGCAACTCCTCCGGGACCCCGGACAGTTCGGCGTCGGCGCGCGTGATCCGGTAGATCACCGCGGCCATCTCGTCGTCGTGGAACGGCCCTCGGCCGCTCGCCGCGAACGCGAGCACCGCCCCCAGGCAGAACACGTCCGACGCGGTCACCACCGCCCGGCTCCCCACCAGGTGCTCCGGCGACATGAACCCGGGGGAGCCGACCACGAGCCCGGTCGAGGTCAGCGCCGTCGCCTCGAAGGCCTGGGCGATGCCGAAGTCGATCAGCTTCGGCCCGGCCGCGCCGAGCAGCACGTTCGCCGGCTTGAGGTCCCGGTGCAGCACCTTCACCCGGTGCACCTCCGCCAGGGCCGTGGCGAGCGCGACCCCGAGGGCCCGTACGGCCGCGACGGGCAGCGCCCCCGACCGTACGACGGCCTCGGCGAGCGAGGGCCCCGGCACGTACTCCGTCGCCAGCCACGGCGAGGGCGCGTCGGCGTCGGCGTCCACGAGCCGCGCCACCCCCGGCCCGTCGACGGTCCGCGCCGCCGCGATCTCCCGCCGGAACCGGGTCCGGAAGTCCCCGTCGACCTCCAGGTCCTCCCGCACGGTCTTCACGGCGACCATCCGGTACGGATCGGCCGTCGGCGCGTCGGCCCGGCAGGCGAGATGCACCTCGCCCATGCCGCCCGCACCGATCCGGGCCAGCAGCCGGTAGGGCCCGACGAGCCGCGGGGGCTGCCCCGAGGGCAGAGCTTCCAGCACCGAACAGGTCCTTTCAGGACGTCACTTGAACGGAGTCACTTGAACGGGTCACTTGAGTGAGGTCACGTGAGCGGGTCACTTGAGCGGCGTCACTTGGGGAGTTCGACCGACGCGACGGCGCCCTTGTCGAAGACGACGTACGCGATCCCGCCCACCGGCAGGACCTCCGGCTGCCGGATCTGCGCGGCCGAGAACGTGCCCCAGTTCGGGTCGTAGTCCTCCTCCTCGGCGCGCGCCCCCGGCGCCCCCGGCAGCGCCGTGACCTTGAGACCGCCGGGCGTGCCGTCGGCGCCGAGCCGCACGGTGTAGAGCGAGGAGTAGTCGGCGTACACGGCCTGGTCGCCGGCGAGCAGCGGCGCGGACCAGTTCTGGGCCAGGCCGGCCGGAGCCGCCTCGGCCGGGAAGGAGGCGAGCGTCTCGCCGGTGCGCGGATCGAGGATCCGCAGGCCCTTGTCCCAGGCCGCGACGGACCGCGGACCGATCGCCGTGGGGACGGTCCTGCCGAGTGCGCCGGGAAGCGACGCCTTCGTGGCGAGGGTGCGGGCGTCGAGCAGATGCAGGTCGGCCTTCTGGCCGGTGTTGGCGCCGTGCGTGATGTCGGCGCAGTACGCCGACGCGCCGAGCACCCGGACTTCCTCGCAGTCCTTGGCGTCCGGGTCGACCTGCCCGAGCTGGGTGCCCTTCCTGCCGTCGTACGCGACGAGCCCGCCCTGGCTGAGGCCGTAGACGATCCCCCGGGAGTAGGCGAGGGGCTCGTACGCCTTGCGCTCGGCCATGGAGATCTGCCCGTTGGTGAGCTCCTTCGACCAGAGCTGCTTCCCGTCGGCCAGGGAGAACGCGGTCAGGGCGGCCCGGACCCAGTTGACGTCCTGCGCCACCTCCGTCGCCGCGTAGACGATCCCGTCGGCGACGACGGGCCGCGTCGCGAAGAAGCCCTGCGGCCCCTGCGCGGGCTTCTCCCAGCGCACGGCGCCGGTGCGCGCGTCGCGCACCTGGAGGGACTGCGCGGCGACGAGGACCACGCTCCCGTCGTGGACGGTGGGGCGCGTGGCGCCACCGGCCGCGTGGGGGAACCCCTTGCCGGTCACGTAGGTCTCCGGCGGCGAGTTCTCGTCGCGCGGGACGTCCCACAGCTTCTTCCCGCTCGCCGGATCCAGCGCCTCGTACCGCCCGTCCGTCGTCCGGCAGACCAGCACCTTCTCGTTGGCCGAGCAGCCGAACGCCGGCGCGGTCAGCTTCGCCTTCCACGGCTTCCAGCCGGCCGGCCGCTGCGCCGCGTTCTGCGGGACGACCCCGGAGGCGTCGGCGAGTCCCCGGTCGTCCACGCCCGGGATGCGGGGCGCGGCGGGCGGGGCGGCCTTCGCGGGAGTCTTCGGCTTCTTCGCCTCGCCGTCCGGCCACAGCAGATACGTGCCGAGGCCCCCGGCCACGACCGCGAGCGCCAGGACGGCGGCGAGCACCCGCCCCCGCCGCCCCCGACGAGAAGGCGCGGGCGCGGTGGGAGCGGACACCGGTGCCTGCGTCGGTACGGAGTGCAGCCCGGGCACCCCGGACGTCACCACGGGCCCTCGCGGATCGACCGCCGGCGCGGGCGCGACCTCCAGGAGCGGCCCGCCCGAGGCGACGAGCTGGGCGAGCTCCGTCCCGTACTCGCCGATGTGGTCCCGTACGCCCTCCGGCCACGGGAAGCGGCTCCCCGCGTCCGCGCCGAGCAGCTCGGCGAGCTCGCCCGGCGTGGGCCGGTCCGCCGGGTCCAGGGCCAGGCAGGCGGCGACGGTCCCGCGCAGCTCCTCCGGCACCCGGCTCAGGTCGGCCTCGGCCTGCGAGACCCGGTAGAGGACGGCGGCGAGGGGCCCGTCGCCGAAGGGGTCCTCGCCGGTCGCCGCGTAGCAGAGGAGCGAGCCGAGGCAGAAGACGTCGGAGGCGGCGGACACGCGACGGGCCCCGGCCACGTGCTCGGGGGACATGAAGGCAGGGGTGCCGACCATCACTCCCGTCGCGGTCATGGTGGTGGCGGTGCTGCTGCGGGCGATGCCGAAGTCGATGAGGCGGGGGCCGTCGACGGAGAGCATGACGTTCCCGGGCTTGAGGTCCCGGTGCAGGACCCCGGTCCCGTGCAGGTCGGCGAGGGCGCGGGCGACCCCGGCGCCGACGGCGCGCACGGTGGCGACGGGCAGCGCGCCGCCGCGCCGCACGGCCTGGGAGAGGCTGGGGCCGGGGACGTACGCGGTGGCCAGCCAGGGCACCTCGGCGTCGGCGTCGCCGCCGACGGGTGCGGCGGCGTACGGGCTGGAGACGAGGGCGGCGACCCGGATCTCGCGCCGGAACCGGTCCCGGAAGGCGGGATCACCGGCGACGTCGCGCCGCACCGTCTTCAGGGCGACGAAGACCCCGTCCTGCGACGCGTCCCGTCCGTCCCGCGCGAGGAAGACCTCGCCCATGCCGCCGGCGCCGAGCCGCGCCAGCACCTCGTACGGTCCGATCTGTCGTGGTGTGCCCTCACGCAGCGGTCCCAGCACTGTGCCCATCCCCCCTGATGACGCAACGTCAGGCCGCATCATTGCATGTGCATGCAAGACAAAGGGCCGGACCCCGAGGGGTCCGGCCCGTCACCCGAAGCCGGGAAATGCGGTGGCTCAGACGCCGTACGGCCTGGCGCTGAGGATCTTCACCGTGGCCTTCTTGCCGTTCGGCAGCTCGTACTCGGCTTCGTCCCCGGCCTTCTTGCCGTTGACGCCGACGCCGAGCGGCGACTGCGGCGAGTAGGTCTCGATGTCGTCGCTCGCGTACTCGCGGGAGGCGAGCAGGAAGGTCGTCGTGTCGTCCTCGTCGCCGTCGAAGGCGATCGTCACGACCATGCCGGGCTCGACGACGCCGTCGTCCGCCGGGGCCTCGCCGACCTTGGCGTGCTCGAGCAGCTGGGTGAGCTGGCGGACCCGGAGCTCCTGCTTGCCCTGCTCCTCCTTGGCCGCGTGGTACCCGCCGTTCTCGCGCAGGTCTCCCTCTTCGCGCGCCGCCGCGATCTTGGTCGCGATTTCGGTACGCGCGGGACCAGACAGGTACTCAAGCTCTCCCTTGAGCTTGTCGTACGCCTCCTGGGTGAGCCAGGTGACGTTGTCGCTGGTCTGGGTCACAGGTGCTCCTCGTAGGTACTGGGAATACAAAGCATCGCCCTACACGGACAGCAGGTGCTTCCCGTGCGGGCGAAATCACGAGCCTAACAATGAGTGGCGAAAAGCGGGAGGACATACATCATCAAGATGGCGTCAGCCCAGGTCACGCTCGTGACCCGCCGGGACTCGTCACCCGGTCCCTACCCACCGCTACTGCGCCGTACACCCCACGAGCTCGGCACTCGTCGCGTGCGCGGTCGTACGGAGCGTGAAGACGCTGTCGACGCGGCCGGCGGGGTCGTCGATCCGCACGTCCTTGCGGGCCACCTCGGTGCCGTCCTCGGCCCGCGACCGCAGCGTGCAGACGCCCTTGACGCCCTCGTCCTTGCGGATCTCCAGGTGCACCTGCACCTCGGTGGGGCTCACCACGTCGAACTTGATCATCTCGGCGCTGATCTTGCTGTCGATGACGTAGTACCAGCCGAACCAGCCCAGCATGCCGAGGAAGAGGACACCCAGCACCGCTCCGGTGATCCTGAGCTTGCGGTCGGCCCGCTCGTCCGCGGAGCGCCCGTAGCGCCCTTCGGGCAGCTGCTCTCGCACCGCGCTCATGGTGGATCCTCTCGAAGCCGGGGGTGGCGGAATTTTCACTCCCCCGATTCCGTCACTATAGAAGCCTCCCTCCGCGTCGAATCACTGAGGATCGAGTCTTGACCGAGCAACTGCGACTGATGGCCGTGCACGCCCACCCCGACGACGAGTCGAGCAAGGGTGCGGCCACGATGGCCAAGTACGTGTCCGAGGGGGTGGACGTCATCGTGGTGACGTGCACGGGCGGCGAGCGCGGCTCGGTCCTCAACCCCCAGCTTCAGGGTGACGCCTACGTCGAGGCGAACATCCACGAGGTGCGCCGCAAGGAGATGGACGAGGCCCGCGAGATCCTCGGCGTCTCCCAGGAGTGGCTGGGATTCGTCGACTCGGGCCTGCCCGAGGGTGACCCGCTGCCCCCGCTCCCCGAGGGCTGCTTCGCCCTGGAGGACGTCGACACGGCGTCCGGCGAGCTGGTCCGCAAGATCCGCTCCTTCCGCCCGCAGGTCGTCACGACCTACGACGAGAACGGCGGCTACCCGCACCCCGACCACATCATGACCCACAAGATCACGATGGTGGCCTTCGACGGCGCGGCCGACGCCGAGAAGTTCCCGGAGGCCGAGTTCGGCCCCGTCTGGCAGCCCCTGAAGCTCTACTACAACCAGGGCTTCAACCGCCCCCGCACCACCGCCCTGCACGAGGCGCTGCTGGCCCGCGGCCTGGAGTCCCCCTACGGGGAGTGGCTGGAGCGCTGGAGCGAGTTCGAGCGGAAGGAGCGGACGCTGACCACCTTCGTGCCCTGCGCCGACTTCTTCGAGATCCGCGACAAGGCCCTGATCGCCCACCGCACCCAGATCGACCCCGACGGCGGCTGGTTCCGGGTCCCGATGGACATCCAGAAGGAGGTCTGGCCGACGGAGGAGTACGAGCTCAGCAAGGCGCTGGTCCCGACCTCCCTCCCCGAGGAAGATCTCTTCGCGGGCATCCGCGACAATGCCTAGCATGAGCGCACACCTGGCACTGACCCAGCTTGTCCCCTTCGCCGCCGAAGAGCTGGACAAGAACAAGGTGACCCCCGGCGTCCTCGGCTTCGTCGTCTTCGCGGTCCTGGCCGTCGCGGTCTGGCTGCTGATGAAGTCGATGAACCGCCACATGGGCAAGGTCGACTTCGAGGAAGCCCCGGAGACCGCCGCGGACACCCCGGCGGCCGCGTCCGGCGCCCCCGGCAAGTAGCGGACGACGCCCCCTGTCCCGTACCCCTGGCGGTACGGCACAGGGGGCGTCCGCACGCCCGCCCCGTCCGGTGCCGCGTCGACGATCGGCCGGCTCCCGGCAGACGGAGGCTCACGGACGGTGCCGTTCTCGTGGCGGCGCCCCGCCGGGAGCGGCCCCGGCTCGACGGGGGAGGGATCCCGCGCGGGGCCGCGGCGGCAGGGCAGGATGGGGGCCATGCCGAACCGACTGGCCCATGAGACCTCCCCGTACCTGCTTCAGCACGCCGACAACCCGGTCGACTGGTGGCCCTGGTCGGCCGAGGCCTTCGAGGAGGCCCGCCGCCGCGACGTCCCGGTGCTGCTCAGCGTCGGCTACAGCTCCTGCCACTGGTGCCACGTGATGGCGCACGAGTCCTTCGAGGACGAAGCCACCGCCGCCCTGGTCAACGAGCACTTCGTCGCGGTCAAGGTCGACCGCGAGGAGCGCCCCGACGTCGACGCGGTCTACATGGAGGCCGTCCAGGCCGCCACCGGCCAGGGCGGCTGGCCGATGACCGTCTTCCTCACCCCGGACGCCGCCCCCTTCTACTTCGGCACGTACTTCCCGCCGGAGCCCCGCCACGGCATGCCCTCCTTCCCCGACGTCCTGGAAGGCGTCCGCGGCGCCTGGGCCGACCGCCGCGACGAGGTCGGCGAGGTCGCCGACCGGATCGTCAAGGACCTCGCGGGCCGATCCCTCGCCTACGGCGGCGACGGCGTCCCCTGCCAGGAGGAGCTCGCGCAGGCCCTCCTCGGCCTCGTCCGCGAGTACGACGCCACCCGCGGCGGCTTCGGCGGCGCCCCCAAGTTCCCGCCGTCGATGGCCCTGGAGTTCCTGCTCCGCCACCACGCCCGTACGGGCTCCGAGGGCGCCCTCCAGATGGCCGCGGACACCTGCGAGGCCATGGCCCGCGGCGGCATCTACGACCAGCTCGGCGGCGGCTTCGCCCGCTACGCCGTCGACCGCGCCTGGGTCGTGCCCCACTTCGAGAAGATGCTGTACGACAACGCCCTGCTCTGCCGGGTCTACGCCCACCTGTGGAGGGCCACCGGCAGCGACCTGGCCCGCCGGGTCGCCCTGGAGACCGCCGACTTCATGGTCCGCGAGCTGCGCACCCCCGAGGGCGGCTTCGCCTCCGCCCTCGACGCGGACTCGGACGACGGCACGGGCAAGCACGTCGAGGGCGCCTACTACGCCTGGACCCCCGAGCAGCTGACCGCCGTCCTCGGCCCGGAGGACGCCGCCCTCGCCGCCACCCACTACGGCGTCACCGAGGAAGGCACCTTCGAGCACGGCAGCTCGGTCCTCCAGCTCCCGCAGGAGGCCGGAGTCGCCGACGCCGGCCGGATCGCCTCGATCGCGGCCCGGCTCCTCGCCGCCCGCGAGGAGCGCGAGCGCCCCGGCCGCGACGACAAGGTCGTCGCCGCCTGGAACGGCCTCGCGATCGCCGCCCTCGCGGAGACCGGCGCTCTCCTCGACCGCCCCGACCTCGTCGAGCGCGCCACCGAGGCCGCCGACCTGCTCGTCCGCGTCCACATGGACGAGACCGCCCGCCTCACCCGGACGTCCAAGGACGGCCGGGCCGGCACCAACGACGGGGTCCTGGAGGACTACGCCGACGTCGCCGAGGGCTTCCTCGCCCTCGCCGCCGTCACCGGCGAGGGCGCCTGGCTCGACTTCGCCGGCTTCCTCCTGGACCTCGTCATCGACCGCTTCACCGGCGAGGGCGGGGCGCTGTACGACACCGCCCACGACGCCGAGGCCCTCATCCGCCGCCCGCAGGACCCCACGGACAACGCCGCTCCCTCGGGCTGGACCGCCGCCGCCGGAGCGCTCCTCTCCTACGCCGCCCACACCGGCTCGGAGGCCCACCGCGCCGCCGCCGAGGGAGCCCTCGGCGTCGTCAAGGCCCTCGGCCCGCGCGCGCCCCGCTTCATCGGCTGGGGCCTGGCGGTCGCGGAGGCCCTCCTTGACGGGCCCCGCGAGATCGCCGTCGTGGGCGCCCCCGCCGACGCGGCCTTCCAGGAGCTGCGCCGTACGGCGCTCCTGGCCACCGCCCCCGGCGCGGTGGTCGCGACGGGCGCCCCCGACAGCGAGGAGTTCCCGCTGCTGCAGGACCGGCCGCTGGTGGCCGGCGGGGCCGCCGCGTACGTCTGCCGCCACTTCGTGTGCGAGGCCCCGGTCACCGACCCGGCGGAGCTCGCCGAGTCCGTGAAGGCCTCGCACTAAAGGGGACGGCCCCGCCGTCCCTCCGAGGAGGGACGGCGGGGCCGCCTGCCGAGCGGCGTCGCTCAGCTGTTGCCGGCGCCGTTGCCGGACAGCACGGGGATGTCGCTGAGGATGTGCGACAGCGGCTCGTCACCCTTGGCCTGGGTGGAGTTCTCGGTGCACTGCTGGTTCTGCGGGGAGGACAGGACGTTGACGTCCTGGACCGCGATCGGGATGAGACCGATGAGCGAACCGGCGTTGACCTTGGCCGGGAGGCCGATGCACGGCTTGTTCAGGGAGCCCTGGACGAGCGCGAACTGCGGGCTCATGTTGCCGTACGTGGCGGAGTTGCCGAACTCCTGGTGGGCACCGTTGCCGCTCAGCGAGGTGGTGCCACCGTCGTCGGCGATGGCGAGCGCCTGCCCGGCACCCGCCGCCGTCGCGCCGAGAACCGACGCGGCCACAGCAGCCGTAGCCAACAGCTTCTTCATGAGGTAAGGCCTTTCGGATACTGGCTCGTGCTGAGTGCCGAGCCGTGCTGATCAACTGGTCAGAGGCCCGGAGGTTCCGCGAAGTCCTCCGGACGGCCTACGGGCAGATGAGCGAGGAACCCGCGGCGGGCCGGTACGTGGCGGCCGAGACCGTGCTGGGCGCGACGTCCCCGGCGGCGGGCAGCGGCCGGTCCTCGCGCAGCCGCCGGAAGACCTCCGCGGCCCCTTCCTCGTCCCAGGCGAGCGTCGACCCGACGCCCTCGACGGTCGGGTTGAAGCCCCGTACGGGCACGGTCGCGAACTCCGTACGGTCCGGGGGCAGGTCCCGCAGCCGGCCGGCGAGCGTCAGCAGCTCCGCCGTCGAGATCCCGCGTTCGGCCGCCGCCGTCCCGCGCAGCGTCGCGGCGAAGGCCTCCAGCCGCTCCGGGTCGTCGAGGACTCCCTCGCGGAGCTGCTCCAGGGTGTTGACGACGAAGTTCTGCTGCTTGTGGATCCGGCCGAAGTCCATCTGCCCGTCCGCCTTGCGCGAGCGGACGTACTGGAGCGCCTCGCCGCCCCCGACGCGCTTGGTCCCGGGCTGGAGGTCGATGCCGGTGGAGGGGTCCTTCAGCGGCTCGGCCGTGCAGATCGGCACCCCGCCGTCGACGCGGTCCACGGTGTCCATGAAGCGCCGGAAGTCGATCTCCAGGTAGCGGTGGACGGGGAGTCCGGTCATCGACTCGACGGTCTCCACGGCGAACGGGGAACCGCCCTCCGCCCAGGCACTGTTGATCTTCGCGGGGTGGGCGGCGTGCACCTTGCCGGTCCGCCGGTCGCGGTGGTCGGCGGGGAACGAGGTGAGCGAGTCGCGGGGCAGACTCACGACGTCGACCCGGTCGTTCGCCGCCGAGACGTGCACGAGCATCATCACGTCCGTGCAGTCGCATCCCGGACCGCCCAGCCGGAAACGTTCCTTCTCCTCCGCGGTGACGCCCTTGCGGGTGTCGAGGCCGACGACCAGGAGGTTCAGTCCCCGCTCCGGGGACGGGAGTTCGCTCGGCGCGGCGGCGAGCGCTCCGGGAACGAGGGCGATGACGGCGGTGAGGGCAGCGGGAGCGAGCAGCAGCCGCCGTGTCCGCTTCGGGCGCGGGGAATTCATGCCCGCACGCTAATTCGACCCCGCTCGTACAGAGGTGCCCGACGCGACATGGGCCGAGCGAATCACTCTCCTGCGGCGCCTGTGTAATCCTGTGTAATGATGCGTGAATCGCAGCGGAAGGAGCGAAGATGGCGCCGGGTCCCGGGAAATGGGAACGGATGGCCTTCATTCCGAAGAGCCGATATGTGAGTGACCAGCCGACCGTCGACCGCACCCCGTTCCCGGTCTATTCGGCACTGGTGACACAGTGGGTGCAGGCGGGGCGCACGGTACCGGGAATGCCGGACCGGGAATGGGAACGACTGATGGCCACCCCCGTCTGGCCGCGCCCGTAGCGCGTACGCACACGAAAGGGGCCGCCCTGGCAGGGCGGCCCCTCGTGCGTGCGCGGAACGTCAGTTGTTGCCGACGCCGTTGCCCGACAGGACCGGGATGTCGTCCAGGATGTGCGACAGAGCCTCGTCACCCTTGGCCTGGGTGGAGTTCTCGGTGCACTGCTGGTTCTGCGGGGAGGACAGGACGTTGATGTCCTGGACGGCGATCGGGATGGCGCCGATGAGCGAACCGGCGTTGACCTTCGCCGGGAGGCCGATGCACGGCTTGTTCAGGGAGCCCTGAACGAGCGCGAACTGCGGGCTCATGTTGCCGTACGTGGTGGAGTTTCCGTACTCCTGGTGGGCACCGTTGCCGCTGAGCGAGGTGGTGCCGCCGTCGTTGGCGATGGCGAGCGCCGGGGTCGCCATCGCGGCGGAGACGCCGACGATGGAGGCGGCTGCGGCCGCAGTGGCCATAACCTTCTTGATCACGGGAGTTCCCTTCTAGAACCGGCTCCGTGCAGGGAGCCCCCTGATCAACTGGCCCCGGACGCCGGGGTTCCGCTGTGTCACCCCCTTGGCGGAGCGCACGCGGCAGCGCGAAGCGGGGGTGCCAGTCGAACGAGTGAAGGGCCGGAACCAAAGGCCCCGGCCGCAGTTGATCCCGTCGCATCAATCAGGTCGATTGGTGGGAACAGGAACGGAATCACCGTGATCAAGAAGATTATGGCGGCTGCGGCTGTGACGGCCTCTGTTGTCGGCGCTTCCGCTGCGGCGGCCTCTCCGGCGCTCGCCATCGCCAACGACGGCGGCACCACCTCGCTGAGCGGCAACGGCGCCCACCAGTCCTTCGGCAACTCCAAGACCGCCGGTGACATGAGCCCGCAGTTCTCGGCGATCCAGGGCTCGCTGAACAAGCTCTGCGTCGGTGCTCCGGTCAAGGGCAACGTGGGCTCCGTCGTCGGCGTCCTCGTCCCGGTCGCCGTCCAGGACATCAACGTCCTGTCCTCCCCGCAGAACCAGCAGTGCGCGGAGAACTCCACCCAGGCCAAGGGTGACGAGCCGCTGTCGCACATCGTCGAGGACATTCCGATCCTCTCCGGGAACGGCGCCTACAACGGCTGAGCCACACCGCGCTCGACAGGGCCGGAGGGAACGTCCGCGTTCCCTCCGGCCCTGTTTCGTGCGCGCAATGGAGTGAAAGAGACGACGTCGCCGTTGTTTCGGTTTCCTTTGTGACGCGTGTTCGTTGTGTGGTGTGCAGCGGAAATGCATTCCGCCAAGGAAAGGATCCAGACGCAATGAACTGTAAGAAGGCCGCGGCCGTCATCGCCGGTATCGTCATGGCCATGGGTGTGGCGTCGCCCGCCTTCGCGGACGCGGACGCGCACGGCGCGGCCATCGGTTCGCCGGGCGTCCTGTCCGGCAACGTCGTCCAGGTCCCGATCCACATCCCGATCAACGCCTGCGGCAACAGCATCAACGTCATCGGCGTGCTGAACCCCGCGTTCGGCAACTACTGCATCAACGCCTGAGTCCCAGCGGCACGCAGGCACAGGGGCCGGCCCCGGAGAGCACCCGCTCCCCGGGGCCGGCCCTCGCCTATGCCCCGACGGCGGCCCTCTCGCCCGTACGGGGCCGGCCCGCCGCGCCGCGCCGGGCGCCCGACCGCAGCCGCTGCCGGACCCCCCTCACCAGCCGGCCCGCCGTGTACTCGGCGCCGAAGACGAACCGCATCGACGGCCCGTACGACGGGGCCGTCAGCAGCCCGGCGAGGAAGAGCCCCGGCCACGAGGACTCGAAGAGGCCGCCGACCTCAGGCGCGCCGACCGCGCCGACCGTCCGCAGCGCCCCGCGCAGCGCCGGATCGAGCATCCCCGCCCGCTCCAGGCTCGGGGTGAAACCGGTCGCCGCGACGACGTGGTCGGTCTCCAGGACCGTCGAACCCCCGGGCCCGTCGACCTCCAGCCGGAGCCGCTCGTCCCCGGTCACCGTCGCCGACGTGATCCGCTGCCCGAGCCGTACGTCCCCGACCGCCGCGAACCGCTCGCGCAGCCACCACGCGCCCGCCGGACCGAGCGCCGAGTCGAAGATCCGCTCACGGGTGGCGGCCGGCAGCCGCCGGAAGATCCCCGGGGTGTCCGCGTAGAGCTTGTTGTGCCAGCCGCAGCCGAGGCCCGTGTGCGGGGCGCGCACCGAGGGCCACAGGCCGCGGTCGAGGGCCGGCGGCAGGGTGTTCCAGTTCAGCCGGTTCGCGCGGGCGACGATCCGGACCGCGGCGGCGCCCTGCTCGGTGAGGAGCGCGGCCGTCTCCAGGGCGGCCTGACCGGCGCCGACGACGGTCACGTCCTGCCCGGCGAAGCGGTCGAGAGCGCCGTGGTGGCTGGAGTGCGTGACGTACCGCCCGGGGAGGCCGCGCAGCGGTCCGGGGATCTCCGTGAAGGGCAGGACCCCGACGGCGAGCGCCACCGTCCGCGTACGGACCGACTCGCCGTCCTCCGTCCGCAGCGCGAAGCCCCCGGCCGCGGGCCCGACCGAGGCGATCAGGCGCTCGTCGAGCGCGGGCACGGCCTGGCGGGCGAACCAGTCGCCGTAGGAGGCGAAGAAGCCGACCGGGAGCGGCACGCCGTGCTCGGCGCGGACGCCCCGCGTCACGGCGTACGCGTCGAGCCCGTACGCCCCTTCCGGGTCGGAGAGGTGGGAGGCCCAGGGCTCCGACTTGAGGAACATGCCCGCGGGCATGGCGTGCCAGGACTCCATCGAGCGGCCGAAGGTCCGCAGCTCCAGACCGCGGGCCGCCGCGTGCGCGGCCACGGACAGACCGTAGGGTCCGGCCCCGACGACCACCAGGTCGTACATCGACTTCGACATCGTGCCTTCCGCCTTCATCGTTCTCATCGTGGGGTGAGCTGGTCGGGGGTGGTGCGGGCCGGCGTCGGTACGGCGGCCGGGCGCCGGGCCCGGCCGGCCCCGAGCCGCCGGGCCACCGCGCCGACCGCCTTGCGCAGGAGGTGCGCGAGCCAGGCGAGCCCCATCGCGAGCGCCGGCGCCGGGTCGTCGGCCGCGAACCAGGCGTACTCGGTCCGCCCCTGCCGGGCACCACCGGGCTCGGCCGCGTACCGGGGGCGCGGGGAGGTGGCGAGGGAGAGCGCCGCGTAGTTCTCGACGACGAACCGGCGGCCGTACGCCGGGGAGTGCGGCGGCACCGGACGGCCGGTCAGGTCCAGGTGCGCCGCTCGGACGACGTCCAGCCCCTCGGCGTCGGCGAAGAGCCGGAACTGCGCGCCGGGCCGGGGGTTGAAGTCGAGCAGGTGGTACGCGCCCGTCGCCGGGTCGAGCCGGAAGTCCAGGTCGCACACGCCCCGGTAGTCCAGCGCGTCGAGCAGCTCGCGGGCCGTCCGGTCCACGGCCGGGTTCGCCGTCCAGCGGCCCACGGCGGTGAGCCCGGCCCCGTCGGGCCAGGAGCGCTCCTTGCGCCCGGTGGCCCCCGTCGCGCAGCGGCCCGCGGAGTCCACGTACCCGTGGAAGAACCAGTCCAGGTCCCGGCCCGCCGGCAGGAGTTCCTGGAGCAGCAGCCGGCTGCCTGCCTCCGGAGTGCGGCCGTACAACTCCCGCACCTCCGCGAGCGACCGCACGATCGAGGTGCTCCGCAGCCCGCTGCCGGCCGGCAGCAGCCAGGGCCTGCTCCACTTGACGACCACCGGGAGCCCGATCGACCAGGCCATGGCGGCGGCCTCGTCGGCGTCGGCGGGGAGTTCGGTCCGCGGATGGGGCAGGCCGAGCACCGCGCAGGTCCTGGCGAGCGCGGCCTTGTCCGCGACCCGCAGGAGCTGCTCCCCGGTCTGCTCGGGCAGCAGGAAGCGCGGGGCGAGCTCGGCGCGCCGGCGGGCCAGGGCGAGGGCGCTGACGTCGTCCAGGGGGAGGGCGAGCACGGGATGTGATGCCCCGTCGGGTGCCCGGCCGTCGCTGTCGTGGCTGATCTCGTCGGCGAGTCGGACCAGCAGTTCCGTGAGCGCGGCGGAGGACGGCGTGGGCGGGCCCGTACGGGCCGAGCGGAGATAGCGGGACCGGGTGACCGGACTGGTGCTCGATTCGATGACGGCATGGACCGGAATTCCCGCCCGTCCCAGCGATCGGACGGCGCCGAGAGTGCCGTGATGGAAGGGGTTCCGGTCGAGCCGCACAAGGACGGTGGGGACGCGGGTGTCGAAACTCTGTCGGCGCGGCACGGCATGCCCTTCCTCTCGGGTGCCCCAACTGGGCGATGAAATCCTCTAATGGACTACTGATCAGAGGGAAGTCGAGTTCACGGTCGGCTCATTAGGAATACTTTCGGAGCATCGGATTGACGGATCATCAAAAAGCGAGCGACGTTAAGGAGCGGCCATGGCAGCTGCACGCCGGAGAACATCGAGAGCGTGGCTGGGGGTGTTCACCGCCGGGCTCCTCGCCTCGGGTTCGGTCGTCCTGTCGTCCCCCGCCCACGCCACCGACTCCGTAACGACGAAGGACCCCGGACCGACTCTGTCCAGTGCCATGGGAGCCTTCCTCCAATCGGGCGCGCTCGGGGTCGCCCGCATCGGACAGCTCGAACGCTGGCTCGGCGGTCGCGAGCTGCGCGTCGGTCACACCTACCTGCCGGGCGACCTCTGGAAGAACATCGAGGGCCCGCCCGGCTTCCTCGACGCCTGGGCGGACTGGCGCAACGAGAAGGACGACCGGCTCTTCGTCCTCAACGTCCCCATGCTGGAGCGGAACGAGGCCGGCGTCTCCGACTACGAGGTCCGCCGCCAGCTCCAGCTCGGCGCCGCCGGGTACTACGACCACCACTTCACGACGCTCGCCGAGCGGCTCGTCGCGCTCCGGGCGACCGACACCGTCATCGTCCTCGGCTGGGAGATGAACGGCACGACGTACACCCACCGGTGCGCGCCGGACCCCACGGCGTGGAAGAAGTACTGGACCCGCATCGTCACCGCGATGCGTTCCGTGCCGGGGCAGAAGTTCCGCTTCGACTTCAACCCGAGCCGGGGCCGGGACGCCGTTCCGTGGACCGAGTGCTACCCGGGCGACGACGTCGTCGACATCATCGGCATGGATTCGTACGACCAGCCGCCGGGAATGAGCTTCGACGAACACGTGAGCGAGCCGTACGGGCTGCAGAAGCAGGTCGACTTCGCCGCGGAGCACGGAAAGCAGATCTCCTATCCCGAATGGGGGCTCTTCCGTAACGGCGACAATCCCGTGTACATGCGGCGCATGCTGGACTGGATGAAGCAGCACAAGCCGCTGTACCACACCATCACGGATTACTGTCCGCACGGCGTATGGCAGTGCGACGACAATCCGCAGTCGTCGCTGGTGTTCCGGCAGATGCTGTTCGGGACGGAACCGGAGATCCCCGAGATCCCGGAGATTCCCGAAATCCCGGTGGATCCGGTCGATCCGGTGGACCCGGTGGACCCGGTCGATCCGGTCGATCCGGTGGACCCGGTGGACCCGGTGGACCCGGTGGACCCGGTGGACCCGGTGGACCCGGTGGACCCGGTCGACCCGACGGACCCTGTCGAGCCGACAGACCCGACGGTTCCGGTGCCGAAGCCGGAGCCCAAGCCCGAGCCCAAGCCCGAGCCGAAGCCGGAGCCCAAGCCGGAACCGAAGCCGGAACCGAAGCCGGAACCGAAGCCGGAACCGAAGCCCGAGCCCAAGCCTGAGCCCAAGCCTGAGCCGAAGCCGGAACCGAAGCCCGAGCCGAAGCCGGAACCCAAGCCGGAACCCAAGCCGGAACCCAAGCCCGAACCCAAGCCCGAACCCAAGCCCGAGCCGAAGCCGGAACCCAAGCCCGAACCCAAGCCCGAGCCGAAGCCGGAGCCCAAGCCCGAGCCGAAGCCGGAACCCAAGCCGGAACCGAAGCCGGAACCCAAGCCCGAGCCCAAGCCGGAGCCGAAGCCCGAGCCCAAGCCCGACTGTTGGACCGTGAACCTCGGTTCGTGGGTCGAGAGTTGGATCGGTGGGCCCGTCTGCGTCCCGAAGGACTCCTGGAAGGACGAGGTCGACCTCGACTGGAAGGACGCGCTGGAGGGCGTCTGGCCCTTCTGACCGATCCGGACAGGATCCGGGCGGCGGCGGTGGAGATCAACCGCCGCCGTTCGGCGTCCGGCCGGGGAGCCGGGCGATCGCCCGTCCCACCCAGGCCCGTTCCCGGGCCTGGCGGGCCGCCCAGCGGCGGCCGTCGGCGGCGCCCGCGCGCAGCCACAGGAGCGGGGCCGTACGCCGGCCGGCGAGCATCAGCCGCTGGTTGCGGACGGCCTCGGGGCGCCAGTGCTGCTTGTACGCCTCGGTGCCGCGCAGCATGCTCAGCGTGGCCCGCCCGCCGGTGCTGGTCTCGCGGGCCCCGTGGCGGAGGAGCATCGTCGCCACGTCGACCTTGCGGGCCCGCAGCGCCGGGTCGGCGCCGTACAGATAGCCGCCGGCGAGCCGGGGGGACATCAGGGTCAGGTCGGCGGCCACCACGTCCCCGGCGAGCCGGAACTCGGTGACCATCGCGTCCCCGCGCTCCACCATGGGCCGCACGGCCCGGGTGAGGTGCTGGGCGAAGCGCCGGCTGGTGTGCTCGGCGGTCACCCCCCGTCCCTGCCACTGGAGCTGATGGAGCTTCAGGAGCCGGTCGAGGGCGGCCGGGACCTCCTCGCCGGTGACGACGTGCGAGTCGATCCCGAGGGCGTCGAGCTTGCGGAGTTTGGCGCGGACCCGCTGGGCCTTCCCGGAGGGGATCCGTTCGAGCAGCCCCTCCATGGGGACGGCCGGCAGCTCCAGGCAGAGCGAGTCGGGCAGCCGTCGGCGCGGCCCGCGCCAGCGGGCGAAGACCCGCTCGCTGGCCGCCCCGGGCCGCACCTCCCGCAGGTCGATCACCGCGCCCCGGGCCGCCCGGGCGAGCGCCCGGGCCAGGGCGGGCGCCGCCTCGGGGCAGTCGTCGTCGAGGAGCACGTCCGTGAAGTCGGTGATCGTGCCGCCGAGCTGGGTGAGGACGGGCAGCGGCCCGCCGGTCCGCATCAGGGGCGCGGCGGCGACGAGTTCGCCGCCCTCCCGTCGTACGAGCACCACCCGCAGCGCACCGGGGCGGCCGTACGAGAGCCACCAGGAGTGCAGCCAGGAGTGGGACTGGAAGGGGGTGGCGGAGGAGCAGCGCCCGTACAGCGCCGTCCACTCGGCCGCCAGCCGCCCGAACCGCTCCTCGTCACGGCAGATCTCGGTCCGCAGGGTTCTCGGGGTCACACCGCCTCCGGTTCCGGCTGGTGCGAGGCGACCGCGGGGGCGGGCACGGCGGGCGCGACGGCGGGCGTCGGGGACGAGGCCGTGGCGGGTGCGGCGGGCTGCCGGGAGTGCCGGGCCTCGCCGCGCGCGGCCGGGCGCTTCGGGCGGACGAGGAGGACCAGGCCGCCGAGGAGCCCGCCCGCACAGCCGCCGACGAGCGCGGAGAGCGGCGCGGACGGGGAGACCGGGGCGACCGGCTTGGTGGCGCGCGAGAACTGGACGACCTTGACGCCCGTGCTGCCCGCGACGTGCGTGCTGTTGAGGACGAGCGCGCGGGCCACCCCGTCGGCCATGGAGACGGCCTTCGCGGGCTTCTCGGCCCGGGCGGTGATCGAGATCATCGGCGCGTCCGGGGAGGTCGCGGCCTGCACGCTCTTGCGCAGGGTGTCGGCGGTGACGCCCGCCCACACCTGGGCGTCGCCGGTCACCGCGATGTCGGTGGCGACCCGCCCGTAGGCCTGGGCGAAGCCGAGCGCCGCCGCCGGGTCGGACTTCTCGGCCGGTACGACGATGACGTAGCTGACCGCCGCGTACTGCGGGGTCTTGAGCGCTCCGTATCCGCCGCCGAGGACCGCCCCGGCGAGGACGGCGGCGGGGAGGACGGTCCAGCGGCCCGGGCGGCGGAGGCCGGCGGGCGGGAAGGTACGGGGTGGGGTGGTGGTGTTCATCGTGCGGGCTCTCTCACTTCGCGGGGGACGGGGTGCCGTGGACGGCCTGGTCGTAGAGGGACATCAACTGCCCTGCGCTCTGCGTGATGTCGTAGCGGCGGGCGGCCGCCGGCTGCGGGAGCCGGGCGAGCCGGGCGCTCCGGATGCCGCGCAGCGCGGAGATCAGCTCGGGCACGGACTCGCCGATCCGGCGCGCGCCCGGGGCCGCGTCCGGGGGCAGGTCGTCGATCGCGGGGCAGGCCACGTACAGCACGGGAAGGCCCGCGGCCAGCGCCTCGACGACCGCGAGCCCGAAGGTCTCGTCGGGGGAGGTGGACACGAAGACGTCCATGGCGGAGAGGAGTTCGGGCAGCGAGGGCCCGAGCGAGGCGACGGACGGCGGGTCCTCGCAGGCCCCGGCGAGCAGCACCCGGTCGGCGGCCCCGCACTCCCGGGCGATCCGCAGCAGCTCCTCGCGGTGCTCGCCCTCGCCGACGAGGAGCAGCCGGGCCTCCGGCACGGAGGCCACGGCGCGGACGAGCCGGTCGAACCGTTTCCCCGGCGCGAGCCGCCCCACCCCGCCGACGACGTACGCGTCCTCGGGGATGCCGAGGACGCCCCGGGTGAGGCGGCGCGCGCGGGCGTCGAAGGAGAAGCGGCCGGTCTCGATGCCGTTGGGCACCACCTGGATACGGTCCGGGGGCACCCCCCAGTCGGCGAGCCGGCGGGCCACGCTGGGCGAGACGGCGACCGTGGACGTGCCGAGCCGCTCGGACGCCAGGTACAGGGCGCGGGTGCCCGAGGAGAGCGGGCGGCCCTCGATCTGGGCCTCGCCGAGCGAGTGCTCGGTGGCGATGACCCGGCGGACCCCGGCGAGGCGGGCGGCGAGCCTGCCGTACACGCACGCCCGGTAGAGGTGGGTGTGGACGAGGTCGTAGCGGCCCTGGCGGACGATCCGCGCGAGGCGGGGGAGCGCGCCGAGGTCGCGGTTGCCGGCCATGCCCAGGTGGGTGACGGGGGTGCCGTCGGCCTCGATGCCCGCGGCGACCGCGCCGGGGTTGGTGAGGGTGACGACCCCGTGCTGGACGGGGAGGTGGCGCAGCAGGAGCCGCAGCTGCTGCTCGGCGCCGCCGATGCCGAGCCCGGTGATGACGTGCAGGACCCTCATGGCGCACCGACCGCGGCGGGTCCGGCCTGGGCCTGCGAGGGGAACACGTCGACGGGGTGGCGGCGGCGCAGCGGGTGCAGGACGCGCTTGGCGGTGAGCCGCCAGGAGGTGTCGTCCTCGCCGATGTGGACGCGGGGCAGGGCGTACGCGCCGGTGTGCGGGCCCGGGTCGATCGCGCAGGCGTGGCGGTAGCCGGCCTTCCGCACGGCGTGGATCACGCGCGGGTCGACCTTCCCGTACGGGTAGCAGAAGCCGTCCACGGTGTCGCCGGTGATCTCCTCCAGGAGCTCCCGGCTGCGCCGGGTCTCGTCGGCGAGCGTCGTGTCGTCTGCCTCGGTGAGCGGGATGTGGGTGAGGCCGTGGGAGCCGATCTCCATGCCGGCCTCCGCGATCCGCAGGATGCCGTCCTCGTCGAGGAGCCGTTTGCGCGGGCCTTCGGTGTCCCAGGCGTTCTCGCCGCCGAGCCGGCCGGGCAGGACGTACACGGTGGCCGTGAAGCCGTGGCGGCGCAGCAGCGGCAGCGCCGATTCGTGGAAGTCGGCGTAGCCGTCGTCGAAGGTGAGCCCGACGAGCCCCTTGGCGCGCCCGGCGGCGGTGGCGGCGAGCAGCTCCCGCACCGAGACCCCGCGCAGTCCCCGGTCGCCGAGCCAGTGCAGCTGCCGGGCGAAGCGGACCGGGGAGACGGTCACGTGGTACGGGTCGTCACCGGGGTCCGTGATCGAGTGGTACATCGCCACCCACAGGGGCGGTTTCACCCACAGGGGCGGCTTCGGCAACAGTCGGCGCAGCGCGGTGGGGGCGGGCATGGTCGGTCCTCCGGGAGGCGGAGCGGGGCAGGGGCGGAATCTCCGGCGCCTTGGCGGCGCAGGCGATGAAGAGCAGGAAGACGCCGATGACGACCAGGCTCGCGACGGCGACGGAGAGGACGGCGGAGTCGATCGCGACCGAGCAGATCCAGCCGGTGCCGGTGGCCCACGCGGCGGCGGTGGCGAGCCGGAGGAGGCCCTCGCCGAGCCGGTCGACGTGGACGGGCACGGTCTGGCGGTGCGCGCCGCGCAGCAGCAGGACGGCGGAGCACGTGATGCCGAGCGCGTTGGCGGCGGCGATGCCGACGGCGCCCCAGTAGTGGGCGCCGGGGATCCCGGCGGCGGTGGTCGTGGCGAGCCCGGCGGCCATGGCGGCGGCCGGGTACCAGAGGGGGCGGGCGGCGGAGAAGTAGCAGCGGACGAGGGCGCCGACCATGGTCTGGCCCAGCAGGCCGAGGGCGTAGACGCGCATGACGGCGGCGGTGGACACGGTGTCCGTACGGTCGAACTCGCCCCTCTCGAAGAGGAGTTCGACGATCTTGGGGGCGGCGGCGATCACCGTCGAGGCGCCGACGAGCACGACGACGGCGGCGAGCAGCAGATCCCGCTCGACCCGGCGGCGGGCCGCCTCGGTGTCGCCCGCCGCGAGCGCGCGGGCGACCACCGGGAAGCTGACCGTGCACAGCATCAGGGAGAGGATCATCGGCATCTGCGCGACCTTCTGCGCGTAGTTCAGATGCGAGATGGCCCCGGCGGGCAGCGGCGAGGCGAGGAACCGCTCGATCAGGGTCTGGGACTGGCGGCACAGGGAGAAGGCGACGACGGGCGCGATGAGACCGAGGACGAGGATGCGCCCCTCCGCCCCGCTCGCCCCGCCGTCGGGAGCGAGCGTGGTCGGCTCCTCCTTCGGCACCGGGCGCGCCCGCAGCTCGCGGAGGAGCGACGGAGCCTGGACGAGGACCATCAGGACCCCGCCGACCGCGACCCCGGCGGCGGCGGACCGCACCCCCCACGGCTCGCGCAGCACCAGGATCGTGCCGATGATGCCGACGTTGTACGCCACGTAGATCGCGGCCGGCGGGAGGAAGCAGCCGTGCGCGCGGAGCGCCGCCGAGCAGTACCCCACGAGCGCGAAGGACAGCACGCAGGTCGCGGTCAGCCGCGTGCAGTCGACGGCGAGCTGCGGGTCGGGCAGGCCGGGGGCGAGGGCGGAGACGATCAGCGGCGCCGCCAGGACGAGCAGGGCGGCGGCGACGGCGACGGTGACGGTGAGCCGCGGGAGCGTGCCGCGTACGAGCGCGCGCACCGGATCCCCGAACAGGCTGCCGGAGCGGCGGGCCAGGGCCCGGGAGAAGGCCGGCACCAGGATCAGCGCGAGCGCGTCCTCGATGAGCAGCGTCGAGGCGAACTCGGGCACCGTCCACGCCACCAGGAAGGCGTCGGTCTCGGCGCCCGCGCCGAAGTACCCGGCGAGGATCTGGTCCCGGACGAGCCCGAGCAGGGCCCCGACGGCGGTGAGCGCGGCGGTCACGGCGGCGGCCTTCGCGAGGAAGCCCCGCCCCTGCGCCCGGTCGGCCCCCGCCCGCACCCGCGCCTTGGCGTGCGCCCGGCGCCCGCGCGGCGCCCCCACCCGTACCGGCGCCGCCCGTACGACCGTCTCGGCACCCGCCCCCGGGAGCGCCGAGGCCCCCGGGCGTGCCGATACCCCTGAGAGTGCCGAGGTCCCCGGGAGTGCCGATGCCCCTGAGAGTGCCGAGGTCCCCGGGACCGCCGAAGCCCCCGGGCGTGCCGAGGCCTCCGGGGCCCACGAGGAGTCCGTGGGGCCCGGAGGCGCGGCCGGCCAGGGGTCGGCGAGCGGGGTGCCGCAGGGCGGCCGGGAAGCGGAGCGCGGGGCGCCGGGCCACGGGGTGTCCGTGGGCTCCGGCTCCCCGGCCCACGGATCACGCACGCCGCACCTCCGCCAGCGACCACCAGGCCGCCAGGCCGAACACGACGGACATCAGCACCGTCGAGGGGCCGCCGATGTCCGCGTAGAAGAAGTCGATGAGCTGCCAGGACAGCAGGCCCGTCGCGACGAGCGCGCAGTCCGCGCCGAGGCGCCGCCGGCGCAGCGCGCCGACCAGCAGCGCCACCCAGCTGCCCGCCAGGGCGAGCAGCCCCACGAGCCCCTGCTCGCTGAGGACCAGGAGGTACATGTTGTGCGGGGACAGCAGCGGCTGCCGCTGGAAGGCGGCGCCCGCGCCCGCCGTGTCGCTGCCGGAGGACAGTGCGAGCGAGGCGTTCGAGTCCCGGTAGGCGGGGAAGCCCTTGAGGCCGACGCCCGTGACCGGCTCCGTGCTCCACATCCGCCCGGCCGCCGCCCACATCGTGTACCGGTCCGTCACCGACTGGTCCGGCGCCGCCGCCACCTGCGTGATGCTGGCGACCCGCTCCTTCACCATCGCCGAACCGATGCCGAGGCCGCCGACGAGGACGACCCCGAGCGCACCCGCCGCGAGCGCCACCACGGCCGCCCGGCGCGGCCCGGAGAGCAGCAGCTGGATCCCGCAGGCGAGCACGGTCGCGATCCACGCACCCCGGCTGAACGACAGCACCAGCGGCAGGAACAGCAGCCCCGCGCAGACCAGCGCCGCCGTCCGGGTCCGGCCGGGGCCGCTGCCGAGCGCGATCCCGGTGACGATCACCAGGCCGTACGACACGACCGTCGCCATACCCATCACATCGGTCGGCCCGAAGGTGCCGACGGCCCGGATGTCCTCGCCCATGTAGGAGGCGCCCGTGCCGGTCAGGTACTGGAGCACGCCCACCGCGCCCTGGAGCAGCGCGAGCCCGACGAGACCCCAGGCGACGACGGCGAAGTCCCGCCGGTCGCGGATCATCAGGAGGACGGCCGCCGGGACGAGGACGAAGATCTGTACGTAGCGGGCGACGCCCGGCAGGCTCGCCGCCGGGTCGCCGGAGGTGATCGCGGCCAGACAGATCCCGAGGACGGGCAGGCCGAGGACGACGGCCGCCGCCCGGGTCAGCGGCCGGGCACCGCCGCGCAGCACCCGCACGAGGCAGATCAGGACGAGGAGCCCGGAGGCCGCGTCCGCGACCGTGCCCGTACCGCCGGTCCCGCCCTGCGCGCCGCCGCCGCCCGGGACGAGCAGCAGCGCGATCACGGCGAGGACCGGGGACAGCGCCCCGGCCCGGCGGGCCCAGTCGCGTACGTCCTCGCGCGACCGGTCCCGTACCCCCGGGTCGACCGCCGGCACATGCGTCACGGCCGTGGCCATCCTCAGCTCCCTGTGGGTCGGACGAGCCCGGCCGCCGTACGCAGCAGGATGCAGACGTCCTGCCAGAGCGACCAGTGGTCGATGTAGTGGTTGTCGAAGCGGCAGCGGTCCTCGATCGAGGTGTCGCCGCGCAGCCCGTGCACCTGCGCCAGACCGGTCAGCCCCACCGGCATCCGGTGCCGGGCCGCGTAACCGGCGTGGATCTTGCTGAACTGGGCGACGAAGTACGGTCGTTCGGGCCGCGGCCCGACCAGGCTCATGTCCCCGCGCAGCACGTTCCACAGCTGCGGCAGCTCGTCCAGCGAGCTCTTGCGCAGGAAACTCCCGGCCGAGCTCATCCGCCGGTCGCCCGCCACGTTCCAGCGGGTCGCCGACTCGGTGTCGTCGGACGGCCGCAGCGTACGGAACTTGAGGAGCGTGAAGTGGCGGCCGTGCTGGCCCACCCGCTCCTGCCGGAAGAGGACCCCCGGACCGTCCGAGAGCCGCACGGCCAGCGCGCACAGCAGCAGCACGGGCAGCGCGACCGCGAGCGCGGGCGCGGCGAGCGCGATGTCCAGCGCCCGCTTCGCGGTCAGCCCGCGGCGCGCGCCCAGCGGGACGATCCGGTGCCGGGCGTACCCCCACAGGTGCTCGCCCATCGGCCCGGTCTGCCGGTCGCCGCCCACCCGCCACGTCGTGCAGCCGTAGTGCTGGAAGAGCGACACGAGCCCCGGGTCGTCGTGGAGGAACACCGCCTCGCACACGCTGTTCTGGATGACGGCCCGGTGGATCTCCTCGGTCGTGGTGAGCACCGGAAGCCCGGCCTCACCGGCCGTCCGGGCAGCCCCGCCCTGCTCCGGCACGCCGACGATCCCGACGGGCCGCACCCCGTACTCGGGGTGCTGGGCCGCCGCGGCGGCGAACCGGCGCGCGGCCCCCGCCCCGCCGACGACCAGCGCCGAGCGCGGATGCTCCCGAGCCCCCCGCCGCCTGCGGGCCAGGAGCACCCCGCGGACCAGGCACGCGACGGCCACGTGCGCGGCGTATGCGGCGCACAGCCGCAGCGGCCCGATCGCCAGGGCGGGGGAGTACGCGGCGACCCCGGCCGCCGCCAGACACCAGGCGACCCCGGCGCGGGAGGCGAGCGCGGGCAGCTCGTCGAGCACCCGGGCGTGCGCCGCCGGCCGGTAGAGGCCCCCGTGCCCGTCGAGGACGAGGACGAGCGCCGCGACCGGCAGCAGCAGCCGGGCGTCGTGGTGCGCCGCGCTCAGCAGCGAGGCGGCGGCCAGGACGGCGAGGCCGTCGACCGCCACGAGCGGCCCGGCCAGGGACCGGCGCCGGACGGGGCGGCGCGGCAGCGCGAGCCGGTCCGTCGTACCGCGGCGCGGCGCGAGAGAGGCGAGGCCGAAGGCCTGGCCCGCCGTGGGCCAGGGGCCCGGTGAAGGAGGAACGCTGGTACTTTCCGTGGTCACTGCGCAATCGGCTCTCTGTGCTCGGCCCCCCGCACGCCGGCCAGTTCGCGGTAGACGTCCGCGACGGCCGCGGCGGTGCGCCGGACATCGAAACTGCTGAGTACGTGTTCGTGGGCCTCGCGGCCCAGACGGTGGCGCAGCTCCGGCCTGCCGAGGAGGCGGCCGAGAGCTGCGGCGAGCGCGGCCGGGTCCTCGGGCGGGACCAGGCACAGGGGTTCGTGGGCGGCCGGCAGGCTCTCGCGCGCCCCGTCCACATCGCTGACGACGACCGGCCGGCCGCTCGCCATGGCCTCCAAGGGCGCGAGCGCCATGCCCTCCCAGCGGGACGGCAGGACGACCACGTCGGCGGCCCGGTACCAGGGCACGGTGTCGTCGACGGCGCCGGTGAAGCGGACCGAGGGCCCGGCGGCCGCCCGCAGCCGCGCGCCGTCAGGGCCGTCGCCGACCAGGACGAGACGGGCCGTGGGGACCTCCGCGAGGACGGCGGGCCAGGCGGCGAGCAGCACGTCCTGACCCTTCTGGCGGCAGAGCCGGCCCACGCAGACGACGGTGGGTACGGGGTTGCCGGGCGGCCCGTCGGTCGCGAACCGGGCCACGTCCACACCGTTGTGGACGACGGACCAGTCCGCCACGACCCCGGCGCCCTCGCCGGTACGGCGCTCGGCCTCGCTGACGCAGAGGATCCGGTCCGTCCAGCGGGCGCCGAACCGCTCCCAGCGGCGGGCGAGCGACGCGGTCGTCCCGGAGACCGCCTCGAAGGACCACGCATGCGGCTGATACACCGTCGGAACCCGTCCCCGCAGGGCGAGTCGGGCACACAGCCCGGCCTTGGCGCTGTGCGCGTGGACGAGACCGGGCCGGACGGAACGGATCACCCGGGCCAGCCCCCTCGTCTCGCGGACCAGCTGCGGGCCGGGGTCCCGGCCCGCCCGCCAGTCGTGGGTCTCCGCGCCCTCGGCGCGGACGGCGGCGGACAGGGAGGTGTCCGGCGGACACGCGACCGCGACCCGCAGGCCGGCGGCGCGCTGGGCGCGGACCAGGTCGACGACGACGCGGGCGACCCCGCCGTCACCCGGCTGGACCGCGTGCAGGACGGTGACGGACGCGAGGTCCGGCGCTTCCGGCGCTCGTGGAGGCCGCACGTCAGCGCCGGACGTCGGCCTGGAGGAAGAGCGCACCGAGCCAGACGGTGTCCTTCCGGCTGCCGAACCGGACGTGAACACGATCGGCCCCCTCGCGCAGCGCCCCCCGCAGGTCGAAGACGTCGGAGTCGTATCCCAGAGTGTTCGTACCATCGGGATAACGGACCGTCCGACCGGTGCCGAATTCGGTGATGCTGGAGTTCATGACGTCGTCCGCGGAATTAGCGGAATCGGCCATTCGGACGCTCTTGGACGGGCCCGTTTCGACCGCCAGGTAATCACCGGAAGTGCCACGGTCACCGTCATAGGCGATCACGCCGAGCCGCCCGCCCACACCCTTCGGATAACGCTTTCCGTCAACGGGGACACGCAGCTCGCCGCGGCCCGGGCCGACCGTTTCGAAACCGTCCCAGACGGCCAGTCGGCGTAGTGGCTCCGAGGTCTTCTCGTACGCGGCGACGAGCGTCCAGCCGCCCCAGCCGCCGACCTTCGAACGCCCCATGGCCACATTGACCTGGGCGACTGTCCACTGCCCCGGGCGGGACGAGCGGACGAGCTCGGTGACGTCGGCGGAGGCCTGGAAGGCGTCGGCGCCGTCGGCCGTACGGTGCCCGATCAGGGTGTCGGCGAGCAGCGCCTTGTACTGGCCGCCGGGCTCGGCGATCAGCACGCGCCCGTTGTCCGCGGGCGGCTTCTGCTCGCCCACCCGCAGGTTCCCGCCCCAGTACAGACGGGCCCAGCTCACCCGGGACCCCGAGGGAACCGGCAGCTCGGCGCGGCTGGAGTTGTACGTGTTGGCGTCGCTGTCCACGTCGACGTACGCGATCGAGGCGTTGTCGTTGACCGACTCGGTGCCCTTCGCGCCCTTCGCCGAGGTGTTCGCGGCCCGCACGATCCCGCCGTGCTGCTCGGCCGTGTAGCGCGGGGCGAAGGGGACGCGGGCGGCCTCACCGGGCCGGGGCGCGGCGGCGGAGGCGGCCGGCAGCGCGGCGGACAGGACCGCGCACGACAGGGCGCACAACACACTGCGACGCACAGCAGGAAACGCTGAATTCCGCATACAGGTTCTCCGCTTTGATGAGAGGAGGAAGGGAAGACCCGAGAAGGCCGGGAGAGGGGGAGGTGTCGTCCGCACGAAATGGGTGAACGCGCGGCCGGCCCGGAAGCAACGTTCGGGAACGTTATAACCCCGACGCGGGGCGATAGTAAGCATTAGATGCTCGGAAACGCTAACTCCCGTATCTGCGCGGCAGGTTCCTCGTTGAGCGTGTTGCGCCATTCCACGCCCAGTCGCTCCAATGGCCCTCTTATGGCCCAAAGATCGGTTGAACGTCACCCGTTCGGGAGAGCAACCGATGAAAGGCAGGGGCGTTGTTGAGAGAGCCGGGCCGAACAGTCCGCGCAGTCCGAGTTGGATGAATTCGATCGAGGAGCACTTCCCCATGTCCCGTATCGCCAAGGCCGTTGTCCTGACCGTGGGTGCCGCCGCCGCGGTCGCCGGTGCCGCCGGTGTCGCCGCCGCCGACTCCATCGCCGAGGGTGCGGCCGTGAAGTCCCCGGGCGTCGGCTCCGGCAACGTCGTCCAGGTCCCGGTCCACATCCCGGTGAACCTCTGCGGCAACACCGTCAGCGTCATCGGCGCGCTGAACCCGGCCTTCGGCAACTTCTGCGCCAACGTCTGATCTCGCACTGCGGATCGATCCTTCCGAAGCCGGTGCGCCCACCCCGATCGGGGTGGGCGCACCGGCTTTTTCCTTGCGGGGACTGGTGGGCTACACGTTCGGCCGCACCGCCGTGCGCCGTTCGGTGCAACGGCGTACGCCCCTTCGAGGGGCAGGTCGGGAGGGTGGATTCACTCGAACGGAGGCGTGGCGCTCAGTAGTTCCCCGGTTGCGGAGGGCTATACCCGCAGGCACGGTGGGAGAGCAGTTGTCCGACGCATAAGGAAAAGGAACACATATGCGTCCCCTGGCTACACGCCGCATCACCGCCCTGGCGATATCCGCCGCCATCACCCTCGGCGCGGCGGGACCCGCCGCCGCCGGCGAGCACCACCCGTCCTCCGCGGCCGACCGGGCCGCCCACGCGCCCCTCCCCGAAGCCGCCGCCCTGCTGACCCAGGCCGAAGCGCTCGGCGAGCTCGGCTCGGTGACGACCCCCGTGACCGAACTCGTCACGGCAGCCCTCAAGGCCGACGCGGGCCAGTTGCCCGCCGCCGACGCCGACGCCCTCAAGGCGAAGATCGCGGCGGCCGTCGACCAGGCCAAGGAAACGGCCCCGGCCCCGCTGCCGGAAACCCCCGCACCCGAGGCCCCGGCGCCCGAAGTCCCGGCGCCCGAGGTCCCGGCGCCCGAGGTCCCGGCACCTGATCTCCCCGCCCCGGATCTCCCCGCCCCGGATCTCCCCGCACCCGAGGCCCCGGCGCCCGAGCTTCCCGCCCCGGATCTCCCGGCGCCCGAGCTTCCTGCCCCGGCCGTTCCTGCCCCGGCCCTTCCCGCGCCGGCCCTTCCCGCGCCGGCCCTTCCGGTGAAGCCGCCGGTGAGCCTGCCCGTCGCCGCCGGTGCGAAGTCCGCCGCACCCGCGGACATCGTGGACGACGCCCTCGCCACGGTCGAGAAGGCCGTCGCCGACCTGCTCGCCGCCGTCACCTCGGGCGCCGCCGCCGGAGTCGTACCGCAGGTCACCGCGACCCTGACCTCGCTGGTCAACCTCGCCGTCGCCACCGTGCTCGGCAGCGGTCTGCCGGCGCCGGACCTGGCCGGTCTGCCCACGCTCCCGGCGCTCCCGGTCACCGCGCCGGAGCTGCCCGTCGACCCGCCCGCGCTGCCGGTCGAGGCGCCCGTGACGCCGCCCGTCGCCGTCCCCGACCTGCCGGTCAAGCCCCCGCTGCCCGTCAGGTAGTCCCCGCACAGGCCCGTACCGGCCCGGCGTCCGCCGCACCGGTACGGGCCTTCGCATGCGACAAATGTCGAGAAATCCTTCCCTCCGGAGTTTCCGCAGGCGGGCGCCTCTCGTTACAGAAGGCGAAGGAACACATGGGATTCGGCCAAGAAGCCTGTGTGGGACGTGCCTTGAAATTCCAGAGGAAGGATTCTCCCCATGAAGTCCACCAAGGTCGCCGCGGTCGTCGCCGGTTCGCTCGTGGCGCTGGGTGCCGCCGCGCCCGCCATGGCCACGGAGGCGCTGACCCCCACCAGCCTGAACGGTGGGCTGGAGGCGATCGCCGCCAATGGACTGAAGACGGACATGCTGAGCAGCACCACCGACGGCTCCCCGGTCAAGACCGCCACGGACACTCTGGGCAAGCTCAACGAGGCCGGCAAGGGCGGCTCCGCGCTGCTCGGCGGCCTTCCGCTGGGCGGCTGATCGAATGATTTTCTGATCGGCCGCCGTGTGGCCCCCGCTCGGCGCGGGGCCCCGCTCCCTACTCTCTGGTCCATCCCACGCGAGCGTCTGCGTGGACTGGCCGGTCGGAGCGAGGGGGGATCCTCGCCGGTCTCTCCCTTTCTCCAGAGGAAGAGCGGTATGCGGTCCATCATCAGCAGGAAAGTACTCACCGCGGCGGCAGCGACCGGCATCCTGTCGCTGACCGGCGGATTCGCCCTTGCCGCCAACTCCCACGCCGGTACGGGCGATTCCCCGGGTCCGGGAGCGGTGGGCCAGGTCCAGGCCCCCCTCCCGGCGGACGTCTGCGGCGAGAGCATGGAACTCGGCGGACTCGTCGCGGCAGCCGTCGGCGACCTCTGCGCCCAGGCGGGGGAACCCGGCGGCTACGGCGAGGAGCCGGGCGAGCCGACCCACCCCGGCGAGCCGACGGAGCCCCCGACGACTCCGCCGCACACCGAACCGCCGCACACCGAACCGCCGCAGACCGAACCGCCGCACACCGAGCCCCCGACGTCCCCGCCGCACACCGAGCCGCCGCACACCCAGCCCCCGACGACCCCGCCGCACACCACGCCTCCGCCGACCAACCCGGACGAGCCCGGTGAGTGCGAGGCCCCCGCGCCCGGCGAGGAGCCGGAGCCCGGTTGCGAGGAGCCGACCACTCCGCCGACCACCACTCCGCCCACGTCCCCGCCGTGGACGCCTCCGACAAACCCGGACGAGCCGGGTGAGTGCGAGGAGCCCGCGCCCGGTGAGGAGCCGGAGCCCGGTTGTGAGGAGCCGACCACTCCGCCGACCACCGCTCCGCCCACCGGCCCGCCCACCACCACTCCGCCGACCACCACCCCGCCCACGTCCCCGCCGTGGACCCCGCCGACCAACCCGGACGAGCCGGGGGAGTGCGAGGAGCCCGCGCCCGGTGAGGAGCCGGAGCCCGGTTGCGAGGAGCCGACCACTCCGCCCACCTCGCCGCCGACCGACGAGCCGAGCCACCCGACGACCCCGCCGGGTCCCGAACTCCCCGACACCGGCAGCGACCCCGCGCTCATGGGCGCGGCCGCCATCAGTGCCGCGCTGATCATCGGCGGCACCGTCGTCTACCTCCGGGGCGGACGGATCTCCCGCCGTCACTGATCCAGCACGCTGACGGAACGTCAACCGAGGCCCTCGCCTTCACCGGTGAGGGCCTCGGGCGTTGCTGCACACGGGCGTATTACGCCACGTTCCCCCGAACGCCTCGTTCTCCAGAACATGACTCTGCGCTCTCACGCCGGCATGGGCATCCTCATGACCGCGCTCGCCTCCGCCGCCCTGGCCGCCCCGGCCTCCGCCGTCGAGGCACCGGTGATCGTCCCGCTCCAGGGCCTGGAGCCGGTGCTCCCGATGGACGCCCCCACGGTGGCCACCGGCGTGCCCGTCCCGGTGCCCGGCGCGCCCACCGGTTTCCAGAAGGGCCTCGGCGCCCTGCCGGACGTCGCCCTGCCCAGCGTGCCGCTCACCGGCACCCTCCCGAAGACCGTGGTGGACGCCCCGCTGCCCGAGGTCCTGGACGGCAGCGACCCCGGCCGGGCCCTCCTCAGCAGCCCGCACTCGGAGATGCAGGCGGCCACCCCCGGCGCCGTCGTCGGCAACCCGGTGGAGGCCCCGCGCGGCAACGGCCTGGCGGGCCTGCCGGACCTGGCGAAGCCTCAGGTCGGCCTCCTCACCCCCGTACTCAGCGGAGCCCTCGACCCGCAGCTGGGACTGGCGCCGACCTCGCACTGACGTCACCGCGCCCCCCGGGCGGGTGAAGACACGATTCTTCCCCGACACCCCAGGGGTCGTTGATCGTTGGAAGAGAGGCTCGTCGCATGGCCGCGGCCCGTGGACCGAGGCCCGTCCCGTCGTATCCGGCGGCGGGCGCCCTCCGGTCCACGGGCCATTCCTTTCGGATCTTTTCGGATTTCTTTCGTCCCGTTCGGCCCAATGACCGTGACCAGTCCCGGTGACGGGCGTTGAAGGGGAGTCGGCCGTGATTCCTGCGGTCGCTTTCCACGTCCAAGGAGTTCTTGATGTCTCGCATCGCGAAGGCTGCCGCTGTTCTCGCCGGCACGGGTGCCGTGGCCCTCAGCGGAGCCGGCCTGGCCGTCGCCGACTCGGGCGCCGAGGCCGTCGCCGCCCACTCGCCCGGTGTCGCCTCCGGCAACGTCGTCCAGGTCCCGGTCCACGTCCCGGTCAACCTCTGCGGCAACACCGTCAACGTCATCGGCCTGCTCAACCCGGCCTTCGGCAACACCTGCATCAACGCCGACGGTCACCACGACAACGGTGACGGCGGCTACGGCGGCTGATCCCCCGATTCACCACGTGTGTCCCCCCGGCCTCAGCGGCCGGGGGGACACCCGTGTGTGCGGGGTCAGGCGTACCGGTAGATCCTGCTGTGGTCGAACAGCTCCGCCGGGGTGACCCCCCAGGGCGCCATCGGCTGGTGCCGGGCGACGACCTTGCGGTACTGCGCGTCCCCCAGCGGCGGCGGTTCCGCCGGGAGGTACGCGGCCCCCGGGTTGCGCTGCTGCCACCGTGACCAGACCAGGTCGACGAAGGAGTGGTGCAGCCAGAAGACGGGGTCGTTGACGGAGCCGCCGCCGAGCATGAGCCCGCCGACCCAGCGGTGGACCCGGTTGTGGATCCGGAACCGCTCGTTGCCCTGGCCCGGGGCCCAGCCCTCAAGACGGTTGCGGAAGCCGGACGCGCTCGTCGAGTTCCAGGGAGCCACGTCGTACACCCGCTCCCGCATCACCTCGTCGAGCTGGGCCTGCGTGGGGAGCGCCACCGGATCGCGGGGCCGGCCGAAGTCCCTGGTCAGGAAGCGGGTGTCGGTCATCCCGTACGTGACGTCCCACCGCCCGGACGAGTGGGCGAAGGGGCCGGTCATGACCTGGAGGTCGGCGCGGCGCCCGTTGCCGCCCATGAAGTCCTCGCCCCAGATCGAGGAGGCCGGGCTGTTGTCGCGGGTCCAGTCCCAGTACGGGACGGAGACCGTCGCGTCGATCCGGCGCAGGGCCTTCTCGAACTCCAGCAGGAACCTGCGGTGCCAGGGCAGGAAGCTCGGCGCCATGTGGGCGGTCCGGAGCCGCCCCTCCCCGTCGGACGTGTAGTGGTCGATGTGGGTGCGGACGAACTCGTCGTACGCGCCGGTCCGCTTCAGCTCCAGGACGGCGGCGACGAACTTCCGGCGCTCGGCGCCGGTCAGGTCGCGCTGGTTCTTACGCGTGTACACCACGCGGGCTCCCTCCCGTCGGGTCGGTGTGGACGCCGTGGGCGGCGGCGAACCGGGACAGCCGGGCCGCCCCCAGCTCGTCGACGGCGGCGCGGGTGGCCGCCAGCGGCGTCGGGCAGGACTCGTAGTGGTCGATCGGCGACACGTAGCCGCCGTCGGCGCAGCGCATCAGGTGCAGCGGCCGGCCGTCGACGAAGGCCACCGGGGCGCCGCCGGGGCCGGCGAAGCCCCGGATGCGGCGGCCTCCGTACATCTCGTCGAAGGCGAGCGGGTCACGCGGAGTTCCGGACGGTTCGCCCGGAGGGGTACGGGTCGCGATGCGGCCGAGCGTGCCGCCGGTGAAGGCGGTGACCGCCAGCGCGAAGAGGGACCGCAGTGCGACGCGGCGCGGGACGATCATGAGTGATCTCCTCGGGTCGGCAATTGCCCTCAGGGCACAACGATGAAAACCCGGGTTCGTTGCGTCGGAAATGCCAGGGGCGTGAATATCGACCGTTCGGGTGAAATCGGCGCGGGGAAAGGGTGGTTGGGCCACTAGCATCCGTATTCATGACCACTTCCAATGTCGTTTCCTCGGCGCGCAGCGCCTCTCCGCTGGGAACTCTCACGGTGATTCCGTGGTCCAGCGAGCCCTCCGCCGATTCGGCGGGCACGCCGTTCCTGATGGCGTATTCGCTCGGCGACGGCCGGGACGGCCCGGAGGCCGGTCAGCAGGCGATGCGGACGGCCCTGGAGTCGATGGGCCTCTCGGTCGGCGACCGGCTCTTCGACCTGGACAAGGACGCCGGGATCAACGCCACGCTGCTCGTCGAGGGCGGCTCCGTCGTCCTCAACCTGCCCTTCCTGAAGGCGCAGTGCCCGGTGCCCGACGAGTGGCAGGCGGCCGCCCGCGAGCGCGGCCAGGTCTACCTCATCTGCTCCGTGCGGCCCTGGCCCGAGGCGGTCCCCGGGCAGCCGGTCGACGAGGCGCGGCTGCGCTCCTTCGTCTCCGACGAGGAGATGCTCGCCGAGAGCGCCCACGTCCTGATGCCGGTCCGGCGCCTCCAGGGCTGAGCGGAACAGAACGGAAGGGGGTCGCGCCATGGCGACGACGGACGTACGGGGCGGGGTGCCCGGGCAGCGGCAGGAGGAGTCCGAGCGGGAGACCGCAGGGACGGGACTCGGCGCGAGCCGGGCCTTCGCCTGGATGCTGATGATCACCGGGGCGGCGGGCGTGCTGTCCGGCTGGGTGATCACGATCGACAAGTTCAAGCTCCTGGAGGACCCCGGCTTCCAGCCCGGGTGCAGCCTGAACCCGGTCGTCTCCTGCGGCAACATCATGAAGAGCGAGCAGGCGGGGGTCTTCGGCTTCCCCAACCCGATGCTCGGGCTCGTGACGTACGCCGTCGTCGTCGCCGTCGGTGCCGGGCTGCTCGCCGGGGCCCGCTACCGGGGCTGGCTCTGGCTCGGCCTCAACGCCGGGATGCTCTTCGGGGTCGGCTTCTGCACGTGGCTGATGTACCAGTCGCTGTACGAGATCAACTCGCTCTGCCTGTGGTGCTGCCTGGCCTGGGTCGCCACCATCGTCATGTTCTGGTACGTGACCGCGCAGAACGTCCGGGCCGGGCTGCTGCCCGCCCCGGCCGGGGTGCGGACGTTCCTCGGCGACTTCACCTTCGCCCTGCCCGTCCTGCACATCGGGATCATCGGGATGCTGATCCTGACCCGCTGGTGGGAGTTCTGGACCAGCTGACGTGAACCCCTTCCCCAGGCTGTCCCGGCCGCGGGCCGCACTCACCGTGCTGCTCGCGGCCGTTCTCGTGCTCCTGCTGTCCCACGACGGGATCGCGCCCGGCGGGCGGCACACCGGGAGCCGCGCCTCGGTGGAGCCGGAGCCCCTGCCCGGGGTGCCGTCCGGCTTCTTCACCGGCTCCGACGAGAGCGGGGTGCGGCGGATCGCGCAGGTGCAGGCCTGGCTCGGCGGGGAGACGCTGACCGTCGGGCACACGTACCTGCCCGGCGACCGCTGGTCCAACATCGAGGGGCATCCGGCGCTCTTCGGGCCCTGGGCGCGCTGGAAGGAGCAGCGGCCGGGACGGCTCTTCGTCCTGAACGTGCCGCTCCTCGACCGCAACGAGGAGGGGCTGCCCGACGCGGAGGTGCGCGCGGGGCTGCGGCGCGGCGCGGGCGGCGCGTACGACGCGCACTTCCGGGTCCTGGGGGAGCGGCTCGTGGAGCACGGGCTCGGCGACGCGGTCCTGGTGCTCGGCTGGGAGATGAACGGCACGACGTACAGCCATCGCTGCGGCCCGGACCCGATGGCCTGGAAGGCGTACTGGCGGCAGGTCGTGGGGGTGCTGCGGGGGGTGGCGGGGCAGCGGTTCCGCTTCGACTTCACCCCGAGCCGGGGGCTCGACGCCGTGGCGTGGCCGCGCTGCTACCCCGGGGACGACGTCGTCGACATCATCGGGATGGACGCCTACGACCAGCCGGCCGGGGTCTCCTTCGAGGAGCAGGTGACCGAGGAGTACGGGCTCGAACACCACGTGCGGTTCGCGGCGGCGCACGGGAAGCCGGTCTCGTACCCGGAGTGGGGGCTCTTCAGGAACGGGGACAACCCGGTGTACGTGCGGGGGATGCTCGACTGGTTCGCGGCGCACCGGCCCGTCTACCAGACGGTGACGGACTACTGCCCGCACGGAGTGTGGGGGTGCGCGGACAATCCGGAGTCGGCGCGGATCGTCCGGGGTGCGCTGGGGGCGGCAGCGGCGAGCCGGTAGGGGCCTCGGCCGCCTTCCGGGTCGCCGCCCCGTCCTGTGTCAGGCGTGCTGGTAGGCCACCAGCGAGATGCCGACGTAGTGGACGATGAAGGCCGCGAGGGTCAGCGAGTGGAAGACCTCGTGGAAGCCGAACCAGCGGGGCGAGGGGTTCGGGCGCTTGATGCCGTAGATGACCCCGCCCGCGCTGTAGAGCAGACCGCCGACGATGACGAGGACGAGGACGGCGATGCCGCCCGTGCGCATGAAGTCCGGCAGGAAGAAGACCGCGGCCCAGCCCATCGCGATGTAGCAGGGCGTGTACAGCCAGCGCGGTGCTCCCACCCAGAAGACGCGGAAGGCGATGCCCGCGGTGGCCGCCGCCCAGACCGCCCACATGAGCGGCTCGCCCGTGGAGTCGGGGAGCAGGAGCAGGGTGAGCGGGGTGTAGGTGCCCGCGATGATCAGGAAGATGTTGGCGTGGTCGAGGCGGCGCAGGACGGCCTCGCCGCGCGGTCCCCAGTTCCCGCGGTGGTAGAGCGCGCTGATGCCGAAGAGCAGGCAGGCGGTGAGGACGTAGATCCCGCAGGCGATCCGGGCGCGGGGTGAGTCGGACAGGGCGACGAGGACGACGCCCGCGACGATCACGGCCGGGAACATGCCGGCGTGCAGCCAGCCTCTGAGCCGGGGTTTCACCGGGAGCGACGGGGGGTTCTCGACCGACGGCGGGTTCTCGGTCGGGGTCACTTCCGGCGTGGCTGCAGTCATGACAACGAATCGTACCTACGCGCCCGTAGGTCCCGGATACGAGTGGCGATGCTCACGTGGGCGGCCCTCTGGACATATGGGCGTTAACATCGGATGATCAAATGAGTGCGGTCGGCACCGGATGAGCAGCTACGAAGCATCCGGGTCGCGGCCCCCACGGGGCATACACCAAAAAAACCCCTCAACAAGGAGCAATCGTGGCGCGCGACAACGCGGCTCCCACCACCGTCCCGACCCAGCACCAGGAGCTCGTCTCCTGGGTGAACGACATCGCCGAGATCACCCAGCCGGACAACATCGTCTGGTGCGACGGGTCCGAGGCGGAGTACGAGCGACTGTGCGAGGAGCTCGTCGCCAAGGGGACCTTCACGAAGCTCGACCCGGTCAAGCGCCCGAACTCGTACTACGCCGCTTCCGACCCCTCCGATGTCGCGCGTGTCGAGGACCGCACCTACATCTGCTCCGAGAAGGAGGAGGACGCGGGCCCGACCAACCACTGGAAGGCCCCGGCCGAGATGAAGGAGCTCTTCGCGGGCTCCGAGGGCATCTTCCGCGGCTCGATGCGTGGCCGCACCATGTACGTCGTGCCCTTCTGCATGGGCCCCGTCGGCTCCCCGCTCTCCGCCATCGGCGTCGAGATCACGGACTCCGCCTACGTCGCCGTCTCCATGCGCACCATGACCCGCATGGGACAGGCCGTCCTGGACGAGCTCGGCACCGACGGCTTCTTCGTCAAGGCCGTCCACACCCTCGGCGCGCCGCTCGCCGAGGGCGAGGCCGACGTGCCGTGGCCCTGCAACACCACCAAGTACATCTCGCACTTCCCCGAGAGCCGCGAGATCTGGTCGTACGGCTCGGGCTACGGCGGCAACGCCCTGCTCGGCAAGAAGTGCTACGCGCTCCGCATCGCCTCCGTCATGGCGCGTGACGAGGGCTGGCTCGCCGAGCACATGCTGATCCTCAAGCTCACCCCGCCGCAGGGCGAGTCGAAGTACGTCGCGGCCGCCTTCCCGTCGGCCTGCGGCAAGACCAACCTCGCCATGCTCGAGCCCACGATCTCCGGCTGGACGGTCGAGACCATCGGCGACGACATCGCCTGGATGCGCTTCGGCGAGGACGGCCGCCTCTACGCGATCAACCCCGAGGCCGGCTTCTTCGGCGTCGCGCCCGGCACCGGCGAGCACACCAACGCCAACGCCATGAAGACCATGTGGGGCAACTCCGTCTTCACGAACGTCGCCCTCACGGACGACGGCGACGTGTGGTGGGAGGGGATGACCGAGACGGCCCCCGCGCACCTCACGGACTGGAAGGGCAACGACTGGACGCCCGCGTCCGAGACGCCGGCCGCCCACCCGAACGCCCGCTTCACCGTCCCGGCCGGGCAGTGCCCGATCATCGCGCCGGAGTGGGAGGACCCGAAGGGCGTGCCGATCTCGGCCATCCTCTTCGGTGGCCGCCGCGCCTCCGCCGTCCCGCTGGTGACCGAGTCCTTCGACTGGAACCACGGCGTCTTCCTCGGTGCGAACGTCGCCTCCGAGAAGACCGCCGCCGCCGAGGGCAAGGTCGGCGAGCTGCGCCGCGACCCCTTCGCCATGCTGCCGTTCTGCGGCTACAACATGGGCGACTACATGGCCCACTGGGTCAAGGTCGGCGCGAACGCCGACGCGGCGAAGCTGCCGAAGATCTACTACGTGAACTGGTTCCGCAAGAACGACGCGGGCAAGTTCGTGTGGCCCGGCTTCGGCGAGAACAGCCGCGTCCTGAAGTGGATCGTCGAGCGCCTGGAGGGCAAGGCCGAGGGCGTCGAGACCCCGATCGGCATCCTGCCGACCCCGGAGTCCCTCGACACCGAGGGCCTGGACCTGCCGGCCGAGGACCTGGAGTTCCTCCTCAAGGTCGACCGTGACGTGTGGCGCGAAGAGGCCGCCCTCGTCCCGGACCACCTGAACACCTTCGGCGACCACACGCCGAAGGAACTGTGGGACGAGTACAACGCGCTGGTCGAGCGCCTGGGCTGATCCCGCACCCGAGACTCGTGGTGGGTTGCCCCGAAACACCGCCCTGACCAGTGGGGTCACGACGGCCCATCACGACGCATCCGGCCCCTGGAGCCCCCTCAGGCTCCGGGGGCCGGCGCATGTGCCCTAACGGATCTACAGGACCTACAGGACCTACAGGACCTACAGGATCGGCTGGCCGGCCTCGACGGTGGCGATGGCCCGGCGGCAGGCGTCGCGGAACCTCTCGAAAGCCGCGTCCTTCGACTTGTCCCAGGTATCGGCACGATCGCCGCGGGACGAGGGGTCGCCGAAGAGGCTCTCGCGCAGCTCGGTGGTCATCTCGATCTGGGCGCCCTTGCCGAGCATCGTGAGGTTGCACGGGTTGGTGGGGTGGCTGCCGTTGAACTCGCCGAGCGTGGCGGAGTACCGGGGGTCGTAGGCGTCGACCGCCTGGAAGCCGGCGTTGTTGATCTCGGTCACCAGGGCCGAGCGGAATGCGGCGTTGAGGCCGCCGACGACGGCGACGCGGAGGTTTCCGGTCGGCGGGTACGTGGCCGTGGGCAGCTTCAGCTGGTCGAACTGGCAGCCGTGCAGGGACAGTACGTTGAGGTGGCTCCTGACGAAGGACAGGGCGACGTGGTCGTCACAGTTCTTCGACGTGACGTGCAGTGCCTTGTTACCGGTGGACAGCAGGCCCTCGAACATCCAGTAGTCGTACGTGGTCGGCAGGATCGGGTCGCCGCCGACGTTGCGCGGGTTGTAGCCGGCGATGCCCAGGGCGAGTTCGCTCGTGCCGATCTCTATGCCGCCGCCGTGCAGGGCGAGGATCACGGTGCGCGGGAACTCGTACTTCTCGCTCAGCTTGGGGTCGAGCTTCTCGTGCCGCTTGTAACGGCGGCTGTACGAGGTGCCCTCGACCAGGTCCGGGTCCTGGTAGAGGGCGGTGTTCGAGGGGTACTCGAGCGGGTCCGGAAGCGTGGCGTCGGAGGGCGGGGCGGCGGCGGCCGGGGTGGCGGCGGCGAGCTGGCCGAGGACCGGGGCTCCGGCCGTGGCTGCCGCGGCCAGCGCGGTCAGGACAGTGCGGCGGGATGCGGAGTGTTCGAAAAGGGTCATGTGCGGACCGTAGTCGATCAGTTGCCGCGCCCTTCCACGTACTCCGTGTGGATGTGCTGACGGATCTCCTCCGCTTCCTGGAGGGCGGTGGCGATCGCCGTCGCCTCCTCGTGGAGCGCGGCCAGCTGCCGCTCCAGGTGACTCTCCGGCGCCTCGGCGCCCGAGGTGAACCGCGACCACCACCGCGTCCGTACGAAGGTGTCGACGGCCTCCGGGATGTCCAGGCGGACCGCGCGGGCCAGGACGTGGAGGTGCTCCGGGTCGCTCACCCACCCCGGTTCGAGCAGCGCCTCGACGAGGGTGTCGAGCGCCGTGAGCCTCTCGCGGGTGGCCGACGGCAGCTCCACCTCGGTCAGATACCCGCGCAGCTTGGTGAAGTCGGCTCGCAGGGCGTCCAGTTGCTCGTCGGCGCTCGGGAAGTGCGGGGTGTCCGGGCGCTCGGGCGGGGCGATCAGCGCCCCCGCCCCGTACAGGCCCACGACCACCAGCGGCCACAGCGCGCCGGCGGCCCCGGTGAGGGTGAGCGCGAGACCGGCCAGGCCGGCGGCGCAGCCCGTCAGGTTCTTGCGGGACTCGGCGTACCGCAGGAAGCGATTACTGGTAGCCACGGATCTCCTCGAACGCGCCGTCCAGCGAACCCTGTTGTGCGTCGAAGAGCTTGCCGCCCGTCAGGTTCGCGAGGTGGTCGAGCTCGCCGCGGTCGGAGTCCCCGAAGAGGATCGGGAAGACCGGGGTGCGCTGCTGCGCGGCGGGCAGGGAGCGGTAGAAGCTGTCGAAGGCGGAGGCCGGATCGCCGTCGGTGTTCTCCCCGTCCGTCATGAGCACGATCGACGTGAACGTGTCGGCGGGGGCGGTGCCGTCGGCGGACCTGCCGAGGAAGCGGTACGCCTCCTGGACGCTGGAGTAGATCGCGGTGCCGCCGGAGGCCGACAGGTTCCCGGCGTCGGTCCTGAGCGCGTCGAGCGCCGCCTTCGGGGAGGCCGGGTCGACCGTGTGCGTACGGACCTCCGACTGCTTCACCGCGGAGCCGAAGGGCATCAGGGTGACCTCCTCCCGGTCCCGGAAGTCGCTCGTGAGCTCGGCGAGCGCCGTCTTCAGGCGTTCGAGGCGGTCGCCCGCCATGGAGCCGGACGTGTCGAGGACGTAGACCGTGCGGGAGGGTCTGCGCAGGGTGTTGTCGTAGGCGTCGAGCAGACCGTCGGCGACGGCCCGGCTGCCGGGGAACGGCAGCTCGCGCCGCTGGTCCTCGGCGAGCGCGGCGGCCGGCGGGACGCCGAGGACGACCGGGCGGCGCAGGGTCGTCTCCGTGATCCGCCGCTGGGCGGCCGGGGTGCGCAGATAGGTGGTGAGCCGGCCGGCCGCCTCCTTCGCCTCGGGGCGGGCGGAGGTGAGGAGGGTGAGCGGGTAGTCGGCGGTGACCACGCCGTCCGACGGCCGGATCACGGTGAGCTTCCCGGGCGCGGACAGCAGCACGGACTCGTAGTTGACGAGCGCGTCGACGTCGGCGCGGCGGCCGTAGGCGGTGGCGAGCCAGCCGGAGGAGCCGGAGGTCAGCTTCTGGCCCGCGAAGAACTCCTTCAGCCGGGGAGTGGCCCGGGTGACGTCCTGCTCGGTGAGCGCGGACTGGGCGCCGGAGAGCCCCGAGGCGACCGAGACCAGCGCGGAGAAACCGGAGTTGGAGCGCATCGGGTCCGTCATGCCGTACGTCAGCTTCTTCTCGGCGACCGCCTTGTGCAGCTGCGACCAGGTGACCTTCGCCGGGTCCCAGCCGAGGCGGGTGACGGCGGCGGGCCGCACGCCGAGGGCCACCGGAGAGGTCATGATCGGGGTCTCGCCGGTGATCCGCCCGGCGGTGTCCGGGCGGAGCCGCAGGTAGTCGTTGGAGGAGAGCCAGATCGCGTCGTACGCCTTCTCCGCCTCGCCGGAGGCGATCTGCTCGACGGCGTCGAGGGTGCCGGCGTAGGTGGGCCGCACGGTGACCCCGGTCGCCTTGCGGGCCTCCTCCAGGACGGGGGCCATGTCGGCCAGCTCGGAGGAGGCGAGGACCCGGAGCGTGCCGGGGGCGTAGCTCGTGCCGTACCGGTCGGGGGTCGGGCCGCCCTGGCCGCCGGAGGAGCTGGTGTCGATCGTGGAGCAGGCGCTGCCGGTGGCCGTGACGAGCAGGGCGAGGGCGAGGCCGGCGAGGGTCCGGGAGAGGAGACGGGAGGTGGTGATCACGAGAGGCCGCCGCCTTCCAGGGCGCCGGTGCGGCGGCTGCGCTCCAGGTGGGAGCTCGCCTGCTGGAGTTCGGAGGTCAGGGACCGGACCGTGGCCGCCATGGACTCCGTCGCCTGCACCTTGTACGTGTCGATGGCGTCGAGGGTCGTGTAGATCTGCTGGAACGCCGTGCGGAGCGTCTCCACGCCCACCGCCGGGTCCGCCGCGATCCGCTGGATCTCGCCGGCCTGCTCCGACAGCATCCCCGCGTTGGTGGCGATGAGGCTCTCCGTCGTCGACCGGAGCGCGTCGACCTGCGCGGTGACGTTCCGCTGGTGCTCCAGCGCGGTGGCGAGCATGACGGCGATCCGCAGCGCCGACAGGGTGGTCGTCGCCGCCCGGTCCACGCCCTTGATCAGCTCGGCGTTGTTCCGGCGGACCACGTCCATCGCCATGTATCCCTGTGCGCATACGGCGAGTTGGGTCAGCAGGTCCTGGTGCTTCTGCCGGACCGGGAAGAGGACGTCGGCGCGCAGCGCGTCCGCCTGGGCCCGGTCAGGAGTGAGGGCGATCCGCTCCTCCACGGCCGTGTCGAGGGCCTCGGTGAGCACCGCGTACTCCTGGAGCTTCCCCATGGTCTCCCAGAGGCGGGCCCGCTCGGTCTGCAACGCGGCGTTGTCGCGCTCCAGTTCGTCCTGGCCGCCGCGCAGCGCGCCGACGATCCGGTTCAGAGTTGCCTGCGAGGAGGCGTACTTGGCGACGTGGTCGCGCAGCTTGTTGCCGCCGGGAAGCTTCGAGAGCAGGCCCTTGATGCCCTTGGCGGGGGTGTCCCGGGGGTCCAGGTCCTCGACCGTGCGCCGGAGTTCGACGAGGGAGGCGCCGACCCGGGTCTGGGCGTCGCCGCCGGGTGCGCCGGTGCCGAGGGAGCGGACCGTGCGGTCGAGCATGCGGTTCGACTGCTGGGCGGCGGAGCGCATCTCGCCGGCGCCGAGCGCCGCGATCTCGCCGATGCGGCCCGAGAACTCGGGGGAGCGCGGGTCGAGCCCGGAGAGCGAGCCGACGTACTCGACGGCCCGCCGGGACATCTCGGTACGGGTGGCGTCGTCGAGCGGGACGACGCCGGCGACCTGCTCGGAGCGGACGGGCGCCACCGCCTCGGGCGGGGTGAGGACGAGCGGGGTCTCGGACCCCGGAGGTGTCAGGGACATCGTTCTTCTCGGATCCTCCGGCTGCTGCGTGGTCATGCGGTGTCCCCCTGGTCGCGGGCCCGCAGCGCCATCTCGTGCAGCACCTTGCTGGTGGGCACGGGCGCCTGGCGGACACCGGTCAGTGTCTGGTTGAGGTAGGCGGCGTGGTCGTTCGTGGCCGAGGTGAACTCGCTCCCGGCGCCCTGCGGCCGGAAGCCGTGGCGGACCGCGAGCCTGCGCAGCTCGGGGTCGGTGGCGAGGAGTTCGCCGAACGCCCGGCCGTTCTCGGTGAGCGGTACGAGGGTGTGGTCGCTGTTGACGGTGGTGTCCGGGTAGAGGACGACGAGGTCGCCCATGGGCCGGCCCGCGAGGAGCTGCGCGGCGACCTGGGACTCGTACACCAGGACCAGCGGATTGCCGACGCCGCTCACGAAGTCGCGGAACGGGGCGTCGGAGCCCGTCTGCTGGGCGCCCTGCACCTGGATCAGCTTGCGCAGGAGGGGTGCGGTGCGGGTGACGGCGGCCGCGTCGCCGGCGACCTTCCCGCCGTCGGCGACGTAGCTCGCCGCCGCGAGGTAGAGGGCGCCGGAGTTGGAGGCGACCGGATCGGTGGAGGTGATGAAGAGGGTGCCGCTCAGCTCGGCGTGCCCGGCGGAGCCCTTGAGCTGCTGCCAGGTGCGGTCGGCGCGGGCGGCGGCCAGGTAGGCGTCCATCTTCAGGATGCCGGTCGTCCCGCGTTCGCCGAGCGTCGCGAGGCCGTTGTCCGCGAGGGTCCGGGCCGCCGCGCTGTGCGCGACGACGACGAGCGGCGAGTAGAAGGGCCGCAGGGGGGCGGTGGCCGCCTTGTCCTTCGTCTTTGCCTTCGCACGGAGCCCGTCGGCGGGCCCCCTGGAGGAGGGGAAGGCGAAGTCGTAGCCGTCGAGGGGCAGTTCCTCCATGTCCCAGGACCCGGAGGTCTCGGTGCCCACGGTGAAGCCCTTGGCGGCGAGGGCCTTCACCACCTGCGGGTCGGCGAAGAACTCCGCCTTCTCCGACCCGATGACTCCTCGCACGGTCTTCGTTGCCGTGCCTGTGTCCTTGTCGCCGCCCGTCACGAGGACGGCGGCCACGCCGCCGAGGAGCAGGACGGCCAGGACGATTCCCAGGATGCGTCTCACGCGGGCAGCGTGCTCGCGGAAACCCACATTCCAGGGGGAGTTGGGTGGACGGGGGGTGAAGTGCCGATCCCGGTACCGAACCGGAGCAAGGGCCGCCGGATGGGCTGCGGGGCGGGCTGCGGGGCAGGGCTGTGGGGCGCCTGCGGGGTGGGGGTTGCGGGCGCGAGCCTACGGGGCGCCTGCGGTGTGGAGTGGGTGGCGCCCGGTCCGCGCGGTTCGTGCCGCGCGGACCGGGGCCGTCAGGGGGTGCCGGCTGCTGCCAGGGTGGGTTCCCCGGTCAGTGCCGCGGTGTGCGCGTCCATGCGCCCGGCGGCGAGGATCGCGGCGGCCGTGTCGGCCCGGGAGGCGGCGACGACCAGGGCGCGGCCCGCGAGGGCGTGCGCCTTGCGGTGCAGGTCCCCGGCGGGCGAGCCGCTCAGGCCCGCGTGGCGCGCGGGCGGTGCGCCGCGCAGCCGCGCCACCTGGCGGGCGATGAGCTCGCCCGCCTCCGTGTCGCCGAGCTCGTCGGTGACGGCGAGCAGGGCGGCGAGGTGTCCGGCGAGCTGGATGTCCAGCTCCTCCTCGCGGGAGCGGTGCGGGTACGTGTCGTGGACGTCGTCGGCCACCCGGTGGACCGACTTGGTGCGGATCGGTTCGTACATGGGGATGGCCTCCTGAGTGCTCTGGAGCCATCCTAGCTTAGATATGGTCTAAAATTGTGCGGTGTCCGGGCGGGGGTTCCTAGGGCTGGCTGTAGCCGTCCAGGAACCGGCCGATCCGTGTCACCGCGTCCGCCAGATCAGCCGCCGCGGGCAGCGTGACGATCCGGAAGTGGTCCGGCTCGTGCCAGTTGAAGCCCGTCCCGTGCACGACCATGATCTTCTCGGCCCGCAGCAGGTCCAGGACCATCTGCCGGTCGTCCTTGATCTTGTAGACGTTCGGGTCGAGACGCGGGAAGAGGTACAGCGCGCCCTTCGGCTTCACGCACGTCACGCCCGGGATCTGCGTCAGCAGCTCGTACGCCGTGTCCCGCTGCTCCAGGAGCCGCCCGCCCGGCAGCACCAGGTCCTCGATCGACTGCCGGCCCTGGAGGGCGGCGGCCACCGCGTGCTGCGCCGGCATGTTCGCGCACAGCCGCATGTTGGCCAGGATCGTGAGGCCCTCGATGTACGAGGTCGCGTGGTGCTTGGGGCCGCAGACCGCGAGCCACCCGGAGCGGAAGCCCGCCACCCGGTAGTTCTTGCTCATCCCGTTGAAGGTGAGGCAGAGGAGGTCGGGGGCGATCGCGGCGGTCGGCGTGTGCGTCGTACCGTCGTAGAGGATCTTGTCGTAGATCTCGTCCGAGCAGACGACCAGATCGTGGCGGCGCGCGATCTCCGTCAGGGAGCGGAGCATCTCGTCGTCGTAGACGGCGCCCGTCGGGTTGTTCGGGTTGATGATCACGATCGCCTTGGTGCGGTCGGTGATCTTCCGCTCGATGTCGGCGAGGTCCGGCATCCAGTCGGCCTGCTCGTCGCAGCGGTAGTGCACCGCCGTACCGCCCGCGAGCGAGACCGAGGCGGTCCACAGCGGATAGTCCGGGGCCGGTACGAGGACCTCGTCGCCGTCGTCGAGGAGCGCCTGCATCGACATCTGGATCAGCTCCGAGACGCCGTTGCCGAGGTAGATGTCCTCGACGGAGAGCGGAATGCCCTTCGTCTCGTAGTGGCTCATCACCGCACGGCGGGCCGCGAGCAGGCCCTTCGCGTCGCCGTAGCCGTGCGCCTCGGAGAGGTTGCGCAGCACGTCCTCGAGGATGGCGGGCGGACACTCGAAGCCGAAGGCGGCCGGATTGCCCGTGTTGAGCTTGAGGATGCGATGACCCGCAGCCTCCAGCCGCATCGCCTCTTCGAGCACCGGACCCCGGATTTCGTAACAGACGTTGGCGAGCTTCGTGGACTGGATCACCTGCATGACGAGAGCTTACGGCCGGGCGGGCCGGGACGCTTCGTGTTTTGGGACACGTCGGACACCTTGATGTGACCCCCGTCGCACCGGACGTGTCGTGCTCCCTACAATTCGGGCTCATGAGCCAGCACGACCCCGGAGCCGCCGGATCCCGGCGCTCCCGCCGCCGTCACGCCCCCGCACGCCGGGGGCCGGGTCCGGTGTGGCTGATCGCCGCCGGCGGGGTCGCCGTCCTCGGGGCCGCCGCCGCGCTGCTCTCGGGCGGGTCCGGCGCGAAGGGCGGTACGGGCTCCTCCGAGGGCGGCCCCGGCGGACCGCCCGCGCTGATCCAGGCGGACCCCTCCGGCTCCTCGGAGTCGTCCGGCTCCGACGGCAGGGCCGGGTCGTCGGGGTCGTCCGGGGCGTCCGGTGCCACGGGCGCCGGCTCCGGCGGAGGCGCCACCGCGCCCGGGTCCGCGTCCGGGAAGGCGACGGCGGCCCCCTCCGCGACGGCCGGCGGCCAGGAGCCGACGGCTGCTCCGTCCGGGCCCGGGACGGCCGCGCCGGAGGCGGGCCCGACGGCGGAAGCGACCCCCGACGGCGACCGGCCCACCAAGCCGGGCAAGGGGCGGGGCCTCTCCAGGCGACCGCGATAGGCGCGGCCGGAGGCGCGGGGTCCCCGACGGTGAGGGCGGGGCTCCGGCCGGGATAGGTTGGCACGTCATGTGGGTTTTCAGTGCCTCCGGATGCCGGTGGCTGGGTGCTGCCGGATCGCTCGCCGTCGCCGTGGGCGGGTGGGCCGCCGGAACGCTGCCCGTACGCGGCGGCTGGGGCCTGTGGGAGCCGCGCGGCTCCGCCCTCACCGTGGCCGGAGCCGTCCTCGCGTACCTCGGCCTGACCCTGCTCGTCGCCGCCTGGTGGCGGTACGGCGTCCTGTTCGCGCGGGGCCTGCGGGACGGGGTTCTCCGGACCCTGGGCCTCTGGACCGCCCCGCTGCTCCTCGCCCCGCCGCTCTACAGCGCCGACGTCTACAGCTACATCGCCCAGGGCGCGATGGTCCTCGAAGGCCACGACGTCTACGGGGGCGGGCCCTCCGTCCTCGGCCCCGGCGACCTCGGCGCGGACGCGGCGGCGAGTGTCGGCGGCCACTGGACCGACACCCCGGCGCCGTACGGGCCTGTCTTCCTGCTCCTCGCCGAGGCGGTCGTGAAGGCGACCGGCGGGGCGATCGTGCCGGCCGTGCTCGGGATGCGGCTGATCGCCCTCGGCGCGCTCGCGCTGATCGTCTGGGCCGTACGGGGGCTCGGCGGGGGTGCGGGAGGCCGGGACGGTGCGGTGTGGCTGGCCGCGCTCAATCCGCTGCTGCTGATCCATGTCGTCGCCGGCATGCACAACGACGGGCTGATGATCGGCCTCATGCTGAGCGGCGTGCTCCTCGCGGTGCGCGGGCGGTGGGTGCTCGGCTGCGTCCTCGTCGGGCTCGCGATGATGGTGAAATCGCCGGCGGCGGTGGCCCTGCTCTTCATCGGCGTCATGATCGCGCGCCGGGACGGTGGCGGCGTGCGGGGTGTGGCGAAGGGGCTGGTGCTGCCGGGGCTCGTGGCGGGCGGGGTCGCCGTGGGCGCGACGCTGGCCGCCGGGACCGGCTTCGGGTGGCTGCGGACGCAGAGCGTCGCCGGCGCGATCCACACGGCGCTCTCGGTGACGAGCGACCTCGGGCTCGGCCTCGGACTGCTCGTCGCGGACGACCCCGATCCGGTGAAGGGCGCCGTGCAGACGGCGGGTCTCGCCGTCGCCGTCGCGGTCATCCTCGTACTCGCCTGGCGGGCGTGGCGGGGGGCGCTGGATCCGGTGCTCGGGCTCGGGCTCTCGCTGGTGGCGCTCGTCGCGCTCTCGCCGATGGTGCAGCCGTGGTACCTGCTGTGGGGCACGGTCGTCGTCGCGGCGGTCGCCTGGCGGAGCCGTGCGGGGCAGGTGCTGGCGGTGCTGTCGGCGGCGCTGGTGTACGAGACGGCGCCGTCGGGTCGCACGCCTTGGTACGGGTTCGTGGTGGCGGGGGTCGTCGTCGTGACGGGGCTCGTGTGGATGCGGCGGGAGCGGTGGGCGGGGGCGACGCCCGTCGCCGCGCCGGAGCCGACGGGGGCGCGGCCCTAGGGGGGCGCGCTTCCTCGCCCTGGCTCCTTCGTCAGGCCGTCGGGGTTCTTCGGATGGAGCGGCCCGCCAGGGCGTCCGTGCGCTTGCCGTCCTCCACGGTGAACTCGCCGGCGATCAGGACGTGCGGGATGCCCACCGGGAGGGTGCGGGGGGACGCGTACGTCGCTCCCGCCGCGACCGTTCGCGGGTCGAAGAGCACCAGGTCCGCCACGTGGCCCTCGCGGACGAGGCCCCGGTCCGGGAGGCGGAGGCGGGCCGCCGGGCGGGAGGTCAGATGGGCGACGCACTCCTCCAGGGAGAGGACGCCGAGCTCGCGCACGTACCGGCCGAGGTAGTGCGGGAACGTGCCGTACGCCCTCGGGTGCGGCTTGAGGCCCTGGAGGATGCCGTCCGAGCCGCCCGTGTGGACCCGGTGCCGCATGATCGTCCGGACGTTCTCCTCGTGGCCCACGTGCTGGAGGATCGTCGTCCCGAGCCGGTCGTCGAGCAGGAGCCGGCGGGCCGTCGTCCAGCTGTCCAGGCGGCGGCCCACGAGGTCCGTGAGGGCGGGGTCCGTCACGCCCGCGATCTCGATCGTGCGCCAGTCCATCGGCACTCCGTGGCAGCCGTCCGAGCCGACCACTTCGAGGTCGTGGCGGATCCGGTCCGCCGTCCCCTCGTCGCGGAGGCGGGTCAGGACCGCCTCCGGGCCGCCCTCGCTCGCCCAGCTGGGGAGGACGGCGACGAGGGTGGTGCTGCCCGGGGTGTACGGGTACGTGTCGAGGCTGATGTCCGCCCCGGCGTCGAGGGCCTCGTCCAGGAGGGCCAGGAGCTCCGGCGCCCGGCCCTCGTTCACGCCGAAGTTCATGGTGGCGTGCGCCAGGTGGAGGGCGCAGCCGGCCTCGCGGGTGAGGGCGATCATCTCCTCGTACGCCTGGAGGGCGCCGGCGCCGTACGAGCGGTGGTGCGGGCAGTAGTAGCCGCCGTACTCCGCGACGACCCGGCACAGCTCGGTGAGCTCGGCGTCCGGCGCGTACATGCCGGGGGTGTACGTCAGACCGGAGGACATGCCGACCGCGCCCTGCTCCAGGCCCTCGGCGACGAGCCGCCGCATCCGGTTCAGCTCGGCGTCGGTGGCGGGCCGGTCCTCCCAGCCCATCGCGTACATCCGGACCGTGCCCTGCGGGACCAGGTACGCCGCGTTCACCGCGATCCCCCGGCCGCCGTGCGCGTGGTCGAGACGGTCCAGGTAGCCGCCGACCGTGCGCCAGTCCAGGTCCAGGGTCGTGTCCCCGGGCGCACCACCGTTCCAGCCGGCGATCGCCCGCCGGACCTCCGCGAGCGTGCGGTCGTCGACAGGCGCGTACGACAGACCGTCCTGGCCCAGGACTTCGAGCGTCACGCCCTGCGCGGCCTTCGCGCTGTGGTCCGGGTCGCGGAGCAGCGCGAGGTCGCTGTGGGCGTGCATGTCGATGAAGCCGGGGGAGAGCGCGAGGCCCTCGGCGTCCACGACGCGGCGGGCGGTGGGGCGCTGGCAGCCGGCGGCCGCGCCCTCCTTGACGATCGCGGCGATCCGGCCGCCGTCGATCGCCACGTCGGCCCGGTAGGAGGGGCCGCCGCTGCCGTCGACCACCTCCGCGTCGCGGAAGACGAGGTCCATGCCGACTCCTTCTAGAAGTACGTGCGGATGTAGTCGACGACCGTGCCGTCCGCCTCGACCAGCGGGATCAGCTGCCACTTGTCGAAGGACGTGCACGGGTGCGACAGGCCCATGCCCACCCAGTCGCCGACCTCCACGTCCGCCCCGGGGGCCGTGCGGAGCCAGGCGTGCTGGTCGGAGAGGCCGGTGACGGTGACGCCCTCGGCGGCGCGGACCTCGCCCGTGCGGGCGTCGCGGACGACCTGCGCCTCCGGGAGGTGGAGGTCGTAGGCCGCGTCCCGCTTCCCCGCGTTGGTGAACGCCTGCTCGGGGGTCGGCCGGGAGACGACCTGCGACCAGAGCCTGAACGCGGGCTGGAGCGCGCCCTCTTCGGGGACCCGATTGAAGGGGGTGAGGTTGCGGTACTGGCCGTCGTCGTGGGACACGTAAGCGCCCGAGCGCAGCAACTTCAGCGTGGGGAGGGAGAGTTCGGGCAGCTCGGCGAAGACCTCGGCGACCGTGTCGAACCACGCGCTGCCGCCCGCGCTGACGACGATCTCGCCCGCGTCGGCCGAGAACCTGCCCGCCTTGTCGAACTCGACCGCCAGCGCGGTCAGTCGGCGCAGCCAGGCGTCGACCCGCTCCGGCGTCGCCTGCGGCACCTCGCCCTCGTACCCGGCGACTCCGACGAGTCGGAGCGTGGTGGTGGCGGCCACGGCGTCGGCGACGGCCGCGCACTCCGCCTCCGTACGGACGCCGGTACGGGCCCCCTCGCCGGCGCCGAGCTCGACGACGACGTCGACCGGGCGGGCGTCCGCCGGCCGTGACGCGCCGGTCGCGCGCAGCGCCTCGTCCATCAGCTCCACGCCGCGGACCGAGTCGACGTAGCAGACGAAGCGGAAGTCCGGGTCGGCGTCGAGCTCGGCGGCGAGCCAGCGCAGGGCGACGGCGTCGACGAGCTCGTTGGCGAGGAAGATCCGGGCGACGCCGTGGGCGCGGTAGACGCGGGCCTGGTGCGGCACGGCGGCGGTGATGCCCCAGGCGCCGTGCTCCAGCTGGCGGTCGAAGAGCTGGGGGGCCATCGAGGTCTTGCCGTGCGGGGCGAAGGCGAGGCCGTGACGCTCGGCGTAGACCTCCAGGAGGCGGAGGTTGTGCTCGACGGACTCGGCGGAGAGCGCGAGGACGGGGGTCGTGAAACCGCCGGTGAAGAGGGAGCGGCGCTGGGCCGCCAGCTCGCCGACGGTCAGGCCCTCGGCGTCCGGGGGCAGCCCCTTGAAGCGGTGGTCGACTCGCTCGTTCGCCAGGTCGGGCACGGGGCCTCCTCGTCCAGCGTTGCACTCAATGCAACGGTCATTGCGCATCTTGCTCATGGCTGTCTAACATCCGGGCCAAGGCCGGGTCAATGGACCCGTAGGAGCGCGGGGAGCACCAGAGTGACCGGAACCCCGTCCGCGGGCACCGCCCCGGACGTCGTCTGCCTCGGCGAGTCCATGGTCACCTTCCTTCCCTCCCGGCCCGGGCGCCTCGCCGACGTCCCCTCCTTCGCCCGCGCGATCGGCGGCGCCGAGTCCAATGTCGCCTGCGCCCTCGCCGCCGCCGGGCACCGCGCGAAATGGGTCGGCCGCGTCGGCCGGGACGGCTTCGGCGACCACCTCGTCGACACCATCGGCGGCTACGGCGTCGACGTCACCGCCGTCGGCCGCGACCCGCACCGGCCGACCGGCGTCTACTTCCGTACCGACGCGGACCGGGCCACCGACGCCCACGAGGTCGTCTACTACCGGGCCGGCTCCGCCGCCTCGGCCATGTCGCCCGCGACCGTCCCCTACGACTCCGTCGCCGATGCGCGGATCCTCCACCTCACCGGCATCACGGCCGCGCTCTCCGCGGACTGCCTCGCCCTGGTGCGGGAGCTCACCGCGCCCCGCCCCGGCCGCCCGCTCGTCTCCTTCGACGTCAACCACCGGCCCGGTCTGTGGCGCGACGGCACCGCTCCCGACGTGCTGCTCGACCTCGCCGGCCGCGCCGACCTCGTCTTCGTCGGCGCGGACGAGGCGGAGGCGCTGTGGGGGCTCCGCGACCCGGCCGCGATCCGGGGCGCGCTGCCGGAACCGGCGGTCCTCGTGGTGAAGGGGGGAGGGGAGGGGGTGGTCGTGTTCGAGCGCTGCGCGGCTTCTTCCCCCACCCCGCCCCTTCCCGAACTGGGAGCTCTGCCCCCGGACCCCCGCGCCTCGACCGCCGGCGGGGCTGCATGTCGGCCCACCTCCGTCCCCGCCCCCCGGGTCGACGTCGTCGCGTCCGTCGGGGCCGGGGACGCCTTCGCCGCCGGTTTCCTCTCCGCCACCCTCCGCGGCCTCGACACCACCGCGCGGATCCGCCACGGCCACCTCATGGCCGCCGCCGCCCTCACCGTTCCCGGTGACGTCGCCGTCCCTCCCCGCCGCGCCCACGCCGACCGGCTGGCCGCCCTCGGCGCGGGCGCCTGGGGGACACTTCACCTCGGCCCCGGCTGGACGGGGGACGACCAGGAGGTACGTACGCCATGAGCCAGACCGTCGACCGGGCGCTCAGCATCCTGCCGCTGCTCGCACAGGGCCCCGCCGACCTCGGGCAGGTCGCCGAGCGGCTCGGCGTCCACAAGTCGACCGCGCTGCGCCTGCTGCGCACCCTCCACGAGCACGGCCTCGTCCACCGGCAGCAGGACCAGCGCTACCGCCTCGGCGCCCGCCTCTTCGCCCTCGCCCAGGAAGCCGTCGAGAACCTCGACGTCCGCGAGATCGCCCACCCCTATCTCGCCGCGCTCAACGAGCAGATCGGGCACACGATCCACCTCGCCGTGTACGAGGAGGGCGAGGTCCTCTACATCGACAAGGTCGAGAGCCGCTACCCGGTCCGGATGTACTCCCGCATCGGCAAGCCGGTCGCGATCACCGTCGCCGCCGTCGCCAAACTGCTCCTCGCCGACCTGCCCGAGCCCGAGCGCCGTGCCGTCGCCGCGAAGCTCGACTACCCCCCGTACACGCCCCGTTCGACCCCGAACGCCGCCGCCTTCCTCAAGGAGCTGGCGACCGTGCGCGAACAGGGCTGGGCCACCGACCTCGGCGGCCACGAGGAGTCCATCAACTGCGTCGGCGCGCCGATCCGCGGCGCCGACGGCCGGGTCGTCGCCGCCATGTCGGTCTCCGCGCCCAACGTGGTCGTCACGGCGGAGGAACTCCTCACCCTTCTCCCGCTGGTGCGCCGCACCGCGGACGCCATCAGCCGCGAGTACTCCGGCACCACCCCGACGAAGGAAGCCAGCGCATGACGACCGAGAAGACCGCCCTCACCCCCGCCACCCACACCGCCCCGCCCGCGAAGTTCTCGCACGGCGTGCGGAAGGGCAACATCCTCCAGGTCGCCGGCCAGGTCGGCTTCCTGCCCGCCGTCGAGGGCGAGGCGCCCACGGTCGCCGGCCCGACCCTGCGCGAGCAGACCCTCCAGACCTTCGCCAACGTCAAGGCGATCCTGGAGGAGGGCGGCGCGACCTGGGACGACGTCATGATGATGCGCGTCTACCTCACCGACGTGGACCACTTCGCCGAGATGAACTCGATCTACAACCAGTACTTCCAGGAGGAGGGCCTCAAGGCCCCGGCCTCCGCCCGGACGACCGTGTACGTCGGCCTCCCGGCCGGCCTCCTCGTCGAGATCGACGCGCTCGCCGTCCTCGGCTGACCCATGACGAACAGGGAAGGGCGCCCCGGCGTGCCGCCGCCGGGGCGCCCTTCACGTCGTACCGGTCGTCAGGCCGTGCAGTACTGCGCCTGCTTGCCGATCGACCGGTACATGCAGTCGGCGTTCTCCAGGAGTTGGAGGACCGCGTCGCGGTTGCGGCTCGTCTCGCGCTCGATGACCTCGTCGGGCGGGTAGAAGCCGCCGCCGCTGGACGAGGACGGGTACATCTCGAAGGTGTACGCGAAGATCCGCTGCGTGCCCCACAGGTAGTCGTCGATCGAGCCGTCCGTGATGTAGAGGTCACTGGACTGCTCGGGCGTGTAGCCGTTGCTCGAGGCCATCTTCCCGCCGACGGTCGCGAAGGCGTCGCGGTCGTCCTGGGTCATGCCGGTGGTGGTGTTCGCCGTGGTCCAGCCGAAGGGCCAGAGGACCAGTTCGCTGTAGGTGTGGAAGTCGATGGCCGCGGTGATCTGCTGCTTGCCGCCGACCGTACGGGAGCGGACGAAGTCGGCGACGACCTTCACCTCGGGGGCCGACTCGGGGGCCGCGCCGCGGTACGTCTCGGAGCTCTTGGAGCCGGAAGAGCCGCCGCAGCAGCCCCACTTGTAGTCCCAGTTCCGGTTCATGTCCGTACCGATGTACGAGGAGCCGGAGTTGGGCTGGCGGTTCTTGCGCCAGCTGCGGTACGAGCCGGAGGCGATGTCGTACTCGCCGCCGTCCGGGTTGAGGTCCGGGACGATCCAGATCTCGCGCCCGTTCACGGCGTTGGTGATCCGGGAGTCGGTGCCGTAGCCCGCGCCGAGCTCGCGCAGCAGGTACAGCGCCATCTCGACCGTGAGGTGTTCGCGGGCGTGCTGGTGGTGGGTGAAGAGGACCTCGGGCTCGCTCTCGTCGGTGGCGACGTTGTCGCTGATCTTGATCGCGACGATGTCCCGGCCCTGGTACGACTTCCCGATGACCTGCTTGCGCATGATCGACGGGTACTGGGCGAGCCGCTGGTCGATCTCGGCGTTCATCTCCGCGTAGTTGTGGTACTTCGCGTCGGCGGAGGGGAAGTCGAGCGGGCCGAGGGTCTGGTCGCTGGTGTGGTCCTCGGCGGTGCTGCGGTTCGGCGGTCCCGGGAGGGCGACCGGCTTGTAGCCGAGGGCCTTGAGGTTCTTCAGCTGCTCGGCGTTGGCGCTGACGACGACCGAGCGGGCGTCGACCTCGTCGATCGAGACGCCGGTGGCGGTGAGCGCGGTGCGGGCGGCCGGGGTGGACGGTCCGGCGATCTCGTACTGCCGGATCACCTCCTCGGCGCCGGAGGCGATCCGGGCGGCGGTCGGCGCGGGGTCGGCCCCGGCGGGTGAGGAGAGGGCGGAGAGGGGCGCCGCGAGGGCGAGCGCCACGAGGGCCGCGAGGGTGGCGGACCTTCTGCCGCGGGTGGGACGTCGCATGCTGTCTCCTGGGTGGGGAGTGTGGGGGAGTGCGACAAACTCGTGCGGGTGTCCGGCCACATGGTGAAGCTATGTCATGGACCGGTCAAGATGAGGAGTTCGGCCATACTGTCCGGCGTGGGGACCCTCATCGGTGGATACGTCATCGAGCACAAGCTAGGCGAGGGCGGCACGGGAACCGTCCACCTGCCCCGATCGCGCGGCGGGCGTGCCGTCGCCGTCAAGGTCGCACGGCCGGAACTCGCCTCCGACCCGTCCTTCCGCGCCCGCTTCCGCGCCGAGGTCGCGGCGGCCCGTCAGGTCGGCGGATTCCACACCGCGCAGGTCGGGTCCGGCCGGTGTCCGGCGTACGGCGAAACACGACGCAGCGCCGCCGGGGGAGCGGCGGCGCTGCGCGGGAACCCCCGTACTGCTAGGGGAGGTTGCGGACGTGCGGGCCGACGGCGTTGGACCAGGCGTTGCCGGCCGTCGCGTCCCAGTTGGTCGACCAGGTCATCGCGCCGCGCACCGTCGGCCACGCCTGGGCCGGCTTGTAGGTGCCGCAGCCGGTGAGCTTGGTCAGGCAGTCGAGCGCGTTCTTCACGATCTGCGGGTCGACGTAGCCGCTGCCCGCGCCGCGCGTGGAGGCGGGGACGCCCAGGCCGACCTGGGACGGGTCGAGGCCGCCCTGGATCTGGATGCAGGCGAGCGCGGTGAGGAAGTCCACCGAGCCCTGGCTGTAGACCTTGCCGTCGCAGCCCAGCATCGAACCGCTGTTGTAGTACTGCATGTTGACGACGGTGAGGATGTCCTTCACGGCGAGCGCCGTCTTGAAGTACTCGGTGCCCGTGCTCTGCATGTCGATGGTCTGCGGGGCCATCGTCAGGACCATCGACGAACCGGCCTTGGCGGAGAGCTGGCGCAGCGCCTTGGCCAGGTACGTGGAGTTGATGCCGTGCTCCAGGTCGATGTCGACCCCGTTGAAGCCGTACTCCTGCATCAGGGCGTACGCGCTGTTCGCGAAGGCGGTCGCGCTCGCGTCACTGTTGACCGTGACGTTGCCCTTCTCGCCGCCGACCGAGATGATCACGGACTTGCCGGCCGTCTTCTTGGCCGCGATGTCGGCCTTGAAGTCGGCGGTGGAGGCGTAGCCGACGGCCGGGTCGAGGTTGAAGACGATCTGGCCGGGCGTGGTGGTCGAGTCGGCGAAGGAGACGGCGATGATGTCGTACTGCGACTGGACGTCCCGCAGCTTCTGGACGGTCGCGCCGTTGTTGAAGTTCTGCCAGTAGCCGGTCAGCGCGTGCTTGGGGACGGCCGGGCCGGGGCCCGGGTCGGTGACCTTGGAGGTGCGGGCCGACACGGCGGCGGACTTGGCGGACTCGCCCGCGGAGTTCGTCGCGGCGACCTGGAACTGGTAGGCGGTGTCGGCGGTGAGGCCGGTGACCGTGGCCGAAGTGCCGGTGACGGCCTGCGGGTTGGCGCCGTCGCGGTACACCTTGTAGCCCGTGGCGCCGGAGACCGCGCCCCAGCTGAGGGCGACGGAGCTCGACGTGACCGTGCCGGCGGCGAGGCCGGCGGGAGTGGCCGGGACGACCGGGTCGGGGTCCTGGCCGCCGCCCCCGTCGGGGCCGAAGACGCTCACGTCGTCGACGACGTAGGGGGAGGTGCCGTACCAGCCGTGGGTGTAGATCTCGACGGAGGTGGTGCTCGCGCCGGTGGTGAAGGTGGTGGTGAGCTGCTTCCAGGCGGCGCTGTCGGGCGTCCAGGTGGAGACGCTGCCCGTGCCGGTCCCGGTGCCGCTCGCGCCGAGGTAGGCGTACCCGCCCTGGACCCAGGCGCTCAGCGTGTACGTGGAGTTGGGCTTCACGGCCACGGCCTGCACGCATTTGGCGTTGTCGAGACCGGCCGGGGTGGCCTTCAGGGCGCCGGCGCCGGTGCGCGCCGGCGAGGAGACGGCGGCGCCGCTCCCCGCGGAACAGGACCAGTTGGCGAGGCCGTTCTCGAACCCGGCGTTCTTGGCGACGTTGACGTCGGCCGCCTGGGCGGTGCCGGCTCCGCCGACGAGGACGAGCCCGGAGCCGACGGCGAGCGCGAGGGCTCCGCCGAGCCATCGACGTCCGTGCGGGCGGGTGGTGGTGCGGTCCACGTGCATCCTCCGGTGGGGGAGTTGGGGATGTGGAGGTGCCGTACGTCGTCGTACGGAGGGGCTCGTACGGGGGTACGAGGCTGGTGCGGGGGTGCGGACGGTGGCCACCGTTGTCGCAACAAGTTGGTCCAGACCAATCGCGTTGTCAAGACCTCTGGCGGCAAGCGGTGTTCGAGCGGGTTGAAAAGGGCCGGTGGGCCCATTGCCAGGCCCAAAGAAAGTCGGGGGAGCTTGGCGGATTGTGTGTTCACCACCCCGGGTGGCGTGGATAAAGTGCAGAGGCGGCGGCGCCCTGCGGTGACGCCGCGAACGCGGTAGGTGATCTGCGGCCCCCGGGACCCCGGAGGCCGGAGGGGACGGGGGTCTGACGTGCCGACAGCGATCGCGGTCACCAGCGCCGACCTGGTGCTGCCGCCGACCGACCCGCAGACGCCCGACGCCGCCGTGCTCCCGGCCCCCGAGACACGGTCCCTCGACGCCTCCGTCGCCGACATGCAGCACCTCCTCGCGCGGTACGGCAGCGTGGTCGTCGTCTGCCCCACCTCGGCCCCCGCCGCCGTCGAGCGGCGTCTGCACGCCGTCCGCGGCCTCCTCGAAAGCGACCGGATCGCGCTGGTCAGAACCGACCTGCCACCCCTCGGCGCGGCCGTCCTCGTCCGGCAGTTACGGCAGCTGGCGGCCTGCGACTTCAGCCCCGGCGTGCTCGCCTCCGCCGCCCGGCTGCTCGCCCACTACATCTACGCGGGGGCCGTACTGGGCTCGGTCTCCCGCCTCGACCGCGTACCCGTCAGCCTCTCCTCCCACCTCAAGGGCTGGCTGCCCGGGGCCCACTTCGCGGTCCTCGCCGGACCCACGCCGCAGATCGTCCGGCTCGGCGGAGCGGGCGACCAGCGCCTGGCGGGACCGGAGTTCGCCACCCAGCTCCTCGTCGCGCGCGGCCAGCTCCAGACCGACTGGCCCACCACCGCCCTCGTCCCCGCCTGGCAGATCCAGGGCCCCGTCCAGGAGACCGGGCTGCCCGAGACCTCGCCCGGCTGGTGGGGCACCGGCAAACTCGTGGAGTTCGTCGCGTACCTGCCCGACCTGCCCGTCCTCTACCAGCTCGTCGCCTCCGTCCGGCGCGAGACGTGCCACTGGTGCGGGATGGAGCTCATCGGCGACCGCTGCGGCTTCTGCACGGCCCCGCTGGCGGCGCTCGCCCCTCCGCAGGCCGCGCTGGCCCGGGGAGCGACCCAGGCACTCGGCGCCGCCCAGACGCCCGGCGCGGCCCAGGTACTCGGCGCCGCCCGCGCCACGGCTCCGGCGCTCGACCCGGTGCCGGCCCGGGGCGCCACGCGAGCCTCCGGCGCCGCACGGGCCCTCGGCGCGGCACCGGCGCCCGCACCCCGCCACGCGATCGACCCCCGCACCGTCCCGTGAGCACCGCCGCGCACCACCACCACCGCCACCCCCGCCCGCCCAGACCCACGTCTCCGATCGAGGAAGTACGGCCATGAACTCCCGCCAGCGCCGCGGCGTGATCCTGTTGCTGCTCTCCGTCCTGTGCGCCCTCGGGGCCTTCGCCGGCGTCCTCACGGTCATCAGCGACGTGAACGCGAAGGTCGGCCCGGAGGTCACCGCGTACCGACTCAACGGGAACGTGAAGCCCTACACCCCGCTGAGGGCCGACCAGTTCGAGAAGATCTCCATGCCCAAGCGCTGGCTCTCCGCCACCGCCGTCACCGATCTCCGCCAGATCGAGGGCAGGATCGCCGTCACCGAACTCAGGAAGGGCTCCCTGCTCCAGACCGACATGATCGTGGAGCGGCCCGAACTCAAGCCGGGCGAGCAGGAGATCGCGATCATGATCGACGCGGCCACCGGCGTCGCCGGAAAGATCAACGCCGGCGCCACCGTCAACATCTACGCCACCTTCGCCGGCGAGAAGAAGGACGACCCCTCCCAGTCGCGGATGATCGTCGCCGGCGCCCGCGTCCTCTCCGTCGGCCAGCTCACCCCCATCGACAACCGCAACGACCGCTCCGGGCGCGCCGCCGCCGAGGCCGTGCCCATCAGCTTCGCCCTCTCCACCCTCGACACCCAGCGCGTCGCGTACGCCGAGTCCTTCGCCGAGCACGTACGCCTCGCCCTCGTCGCCCCGGCCACCGGCGGCGCCCCGGCCGACCAGCGCGACCGCACCTACACGCTCGACAAGGACAAGTGAGGCCGGTATGACCACCAGGATCCTGCCGGCCGTCGGGGACCCCGACGCGGCCCGGTCCGTCGTCACCCTGCTCAGCCAGCTGCCCGACGCCGAACCCGCCGCGCCCGTCACCGACTCCACCCAGCTCGTCGACACCCTCGCCCGGCTCGCCGCCGAGTCCCTCGACGAACTCCCCGAAGTCGTCCTCGTCCACGAGCGGATCGGACCCGTCCCCGCGCTCGACGTCGTCCGCGAGGTCGCCCTCCGCTTCCCGGCCGTCGGCGTCGTCCTCATCACCGCCGACGCCAGCCCCGTCCTCTTCTCCGCCGCCATGGACTCCGGCGCCCGCGGCCTCGTCACCCTCCCCCTCGGATACGAGGAGCTCGCCAGCCGAGTCCAGGCCGCCGCCCAGTGGTCCGCCGGAGTCCGCCGCCACCTCGGCGCCGGGGCCGAACTCGCCACCGGACCCGGCGGCACCGTCGTCACCGTCAGCGGCGCCAAGGGCGGCGTCGGCACCACCGTCACCGCCGTCCACCTCGCCCTCGCCGCCCGCGCCTCCGGACGGAGCGTCGCCCTCGTCGACCTCGACCTCCAGGGCGGCGACATCGCCTCGTACCTCGACGTCCAGTTCCGGCGGTCGGCCGCCGACCTCGCCGCGATCGCCGACATCTCGCCCCGCGTCCTCCAGGACGCCGTCTTCGTCCACGAGACCGGCCTCGCACTGCTCCTCGCCCCGGCGGAGGGGGAGCGCGGCGAGGAGGTCACCGACCGCGCCGCCCGCCAGATCGTCAGCGCCCTGCGCGCCCGGCACGAGGTCGTCGTCGTCGACTGCGGCAACCAGCTCACCGGCGCCAACGCCGCCGCGATCGAGATGGCCGACACCGCGCTCCTCGTCACCACCCCGGACGTGGTCGCCGTGCGCGCCGCCAAGAGGACCGTACGGATGTGGGAACGCCTCCAGGTACGCAAGGCCGAGGAGACCATCACCCTGGTCAACCGCCACCACCGGTCCACCGAGATCCAGCCGCCCCTCGTCCAGAAGATCACCGGCACGCGCACGGCGGGCGTCTCCGTCCCCGCCAACTTCAAGGAACTCCAGGCCGTCGTCGACGCGGGCCGGCTGCACGACCTCGACGCGAAGTCGACGGTCAAGCAGGCGCTGTGGGCCCTGGCGGGAGAACTGGGCCTGGTCCAGCCGACGGCCCCCGCAGCGGGCAAGCAGCTCGCCCGCGCCGGCGACCGAGGCTCCCTCGGCCTGCGCCGCCGCACCGGAGGACGCTGAGCCATGCGGGGGGCCTACCGGGACGACGACAGAGGGCAGGTGGCGATCGAGTTCCTCGGCATGGTGCCCCTGATCCTGCTCACGCTGGCGCTGCTCTGGCAGGTCGTCCTGGTGGGGTACACGTACACGTTGGCGGCGAATGCGGCGGACGAGGGGGCGCGGGCGGAATCGGTGGACGGGGACTGCGCGGGCGCCGCGCTGCGTCACCTGGACGGTGCGTGGAGGAGCGGCGCCCATGAACCGTCCTGCTCGACGAGCGGCGGGATGTCGACGGCGGTGGTGACGATCCGGGTCCCTGTCCTCTTCCCGGGCGTTGGCGGCCTCTTCGACGTGTCGGCCACAGCGGGCGCGATCTCGGAAGAGGGCCTGAGGCCATGAGGGAACACCTCCGCAAGAGGGCTCGTGATCGAGGCCAGGTCGCCATCGAGTACCTCGGCTTCCTCCCGATCCTGCTCATCGTCGGGCTCGCGGGCCTTCAGCTCGGCATCGCCGCGTACGCCGCCCAGCAGGCGGGCACGGCGGCCCGCGCCGCCGCGCGGGCGGCGACCACCGACGAAGAGAACGCGCCGGACTGCGAGACGGCGGGTCGCGCGGCCGTGAGCGGCTGGGTCGACCCCGAGATCGGGGGGTGTGAGGGAGGCGCCGAGGCGGTCGTGATCACCGTCCGTGTCGAGATCCCCCGCGTCCTCCCCTTCTGGAACTTCGACCCCGTCGAAAAGACCGCCACCATGCCCAAGCCACAGGACCAGGAGGGGCCATGAGCCTGCGTGCCCGGATCAACGCCCCCGAGGACAAGGGCGCCGGAGCCGGCCGGGAGGACGGGCATCTCGTCGCCGCCTTCCGCGCCAAGCTCCTGGAGGAGATCGACCTCACCGAGATGTCCGCGCTCGCGGCCGCCGAACGGCGCGCCCGCCTGGAGCGCGTCCTCGGGCACATCATCAGCCGCGAGGGCCCCGTGCTCTCCACCGCCGAGCGCGCCCAGCTGATCCGCCGCGTCGTCGACGAGGCGCTCGGGCTCGGCGTCCTCGAACCGCTCCTCGAAGACGCCTCGATCACCGAGATCATGGTCAACGGACCCGACCAGATCTTCATCGAGCGCGCCGGCCGCGTCGAACTCCTCCCGCTCCGCTTCGCCTCCCACGACCAGCTGATGCAGACCATCGAGCGGATCGTCTCGACCGTCAACCGCCGCGTCGACGAGTCGAACCCCATGGTCGACGCCCGGCTCCCCTCCGGCGAGCGCGTCAACGTCATCATCCCGCCGCTCTCCCTCACCGGGGCGACGCTCACCATCCGCCGCTTCCCCCGCGCGTACACGCTCCACGAGATGATCGGCCTCGGCTCGCTCGACGAGCAGATGCTGCTCCTGCTCTCCGGGCTCGTGCAGGCCAAGTTCAACCTGATCGTCTCCGGCGCCACCGGCACCGGGAAGACGACCCTCCTCAACGCCCTCTCCGGTCTCGTCCCGGAGGGCGAGCGGATCATCACCATCGAGGACTCGGCGGAGCTCCAGCTCCAGCAGGCCCACGTCATCCGCCTCGAAGCGCGCCCGCCGAACATCGAGGGCCGCGGAGCCATCTCCATCCGCGACCTCGTCCGCAACTCCCTCCGCATGCGCCCCGACCGCATCATCGTGGGCGAGGTCCGCGGCGGCGAGACCCTCGACATGCTCCAGGCGATGTCCACCGGCCACGACGGCTCGCTCGCCACCGTCCACGCGAACTCGGCCGAGGACGCCCTGATGCGGCTCCAGACGCTCGCCTCGATGTCCGAGGTCAAGGTGCCCTTCGAGGCGCTCCGCGACCAGATCAACAGCGCGGTCGACGTCCTCGTCCAGCTGACCCGCCACCCGGACGGCACCCGCCGCATCACCGAGATCGCCGTCCTCGCCTCCCACGGGCGCGAGCGTTTCCTGCTCGCCACGATCTGCCGTTTCCAGGCGCAGCCGGTCGCCGCCGACGGCCGGGTGTACGGGCAGTTCACGTACCACCCGCTGCCCCGGCGGGTCGCCGAGCGGCTCTACATGGCCGGCCAGCCCATCCCGCAGGCCTTCGGCGTGGCCGCGACCGACGACTACCTCGCCACCCGAGAAGCGAACTAGGAGCAAGGGCTGATGACCGATCCCGTGTGGCTGACGCTCGGCGTGGCGCTGCTCTGCTGCGTCCTCGGCGTGACGGGCCTCCAGGTGTACACGAGCGGGGCCCGCCGTCACGCGGAGCTCGTCGCCCGGCTCGACGAGACGAACGAGCCCGAGGCGGCCGGCCGCCGCAGGCGCCACTTCCGGGGCATCGACCGGCGTGTCCGCCGGACGTCCCTCGGCCGGAAGCTGGAGCTGCGGATCGCGGCGACCGGACTCGACGTCACCCCCGGGGAGTTCACCGTCGGCCTCGCGGCGACCGTGGCCGTCCTGTGGGCGGTCGGGCAGTCGGCGCTCTCCCCGTTCTTCGGCCCGATCTGCGGGCTCCTCGGCGTGTGGGTGGCCCTCGGCTTCCTCAACTGGCAGCGGCAGAAGCGCATCGAGAAGTTCATCAACCAACTCCCCGAACTCTCCCGCATCCTGGCCAACGCCACCCAGGCCGGACTCGCCCTGCGCATGGCGCTGAGCCTCGCCGCCGACGAGCTGGAGTCGCCGGCCGGTGACGAACTGGAGAAGGTGGCCCAGCAGTTGGCCGTCGGAACCTCCCTCGACGACGCGCTCGGCGAGCTCGCCGAACGCCTCCCCTCCCGCGAACTGGTCGTCCTCGTCACCACCCTCGTCCTCGCCAACCGGGCGGGCGGCACCGTCGTCTCCTCCCTCCGGAACCTCACGGAGACGCTGGAGGAACGGAAGGAGACCCGGCGCGAGGTCCGCACCCAGCTCTCCCAGGTGAGCATGACCGCGTACGCCGTCCCCGTCATCGGCGTCGGCTCCCTCCTGCTCATCGACAACATGCAGCCCGGCGCCCTCGACCGCATGACCAGCTCGACCGTCGGACAGTTCGCCGTGGTCGCCGCCTGCGCCCTGTACGTGGTCGGCTTCGCCGCCATCCGCCGCTTCTCCAAGATCGACGTATAGGACGGGCGCGCGCCATGGACCTCCTTCTCGCCCTGCTCGCCGGCCTCGCCGTCGCCGGCATCGCCTACGGCCTGCGGCTCTACCGCGCCGACGCCCGCCTCCCCGACGACCTCAAACTCGCCCTGGAGGTCGGTGCCACCCGTACCGGCGCCGTCGACTCCGCCGTCGACCGGCTCGGCATGCGCTACTCGCCCGCCGTCCTGCGCCTCATGGGCCCCAAGCGGGTCAACGCCGTACGCCGCCGCATCGACCTCGCCGGCAACCCCGGCGGACTCACCATCGACCGGTACGGGGCGAGGCGGGCCGTCTACGGCTTCCTCGGCGTCCTCGGCGGCCTGCTCATGCTCGCGCGGGGGTCGGTCCTCGTCGCGCTCCTCCTCTTCGCCTTCGGCGCGTTCTGGACGGAGGTCGGCATCTGGTCCGCCGTCCGCATCCGCAAGGACCAGATCGAACGGACCCTGCCCGACTTCCTCGACGTCCTCGCCGTCGTCGTCAGCGCCGGGCTCGGCTTCCGGCAGGCCCTCGAACGCGTCGCGGAGCAGTACGCCGGCCCCTGGTCGGACGAACTCCGCATCACTCTGCGCCAGATGGACATGGGCGTCAGTCGCCGCCAGGCCTTCGACGAACTGCGCCGCCGCAACGACTCGGAACAGGTCGCACAGTTCGTCACGGCGCTCCAGCAGGGCGAGGAGCTAGGCGCCCCCATCGTGGACACACTCATACAGATCGCCAACGACATGCGGCGGACGGACGCCCAGAACGCCCGCCGCAAGGCGGCCAAGGCGGTCCCGAAGGCCACCATGGTCATCACGACCCTGATGGTCCCGGCGACGATGATCCTCCTCGGCGCGGGCCTCTTCCTGGGCACGGGCACCGATTTCGGCTCGGTCACGGGCGAGTGAGCCGGCGATGAAGCCGCCCACACGCCCTGGAGCCGCGCCGCCTGGCTCCGCGATCCAGACGAACGCGCTCCAGGCGATGTGCCGCCAGGTCTTCGGCTTCCGCCTCGCGATGATCGCGCTCGCCGCCCCGGCGGCACTGCTCGGCGCGGCCCCCGGCCTGCCGGTGTGGCTCGTCGGCGCGGCGACGGTCGTCACCTTCATGGCCTCCTACGTCCTCTTCCGGGACTGGGAACGCTTCGGCCCGCTCCTCCTCCGGCACCCCGCCCTCCTCGCCGCCGACACCCTCCTCGGCGCCCTGCTCCTCGTCACGGCGGGACCGCAGAGCACGCTCGCGTACGTCAGCGTCTGCACGCCCCTCCTCGCCGGCCTCGCCTACGGCCGGCGCGGCGCGGCCTTCTTCGCCTGCCTCCAGGGCCTCGTCCTGCTCGCCGTACGCGGCGAGGTCCTGCTCCTGGCCGGCCTGTGTGTGATCACTGGCGCGCTCGGCGTGACCCTGCGGAACCTGCTGCTGCGGTTCGGGGCGGCCACGCAGGCGCTCGCGGAGGCACGGGCCGGGCTGGCGGCCGCGCAGGCGGTCGAGGTCGAACGGGCCCGCCTGGCACGGGAGATGCACGACTCCGTCTCCACCACACTCCACGGCCTGGCCCTGGCGGCCGACGCGCTCGCCTCCTGCGCGGACCCGACCGAGACGAAGGAGCGCGCGGAACTCGTGGCCCGGGCGGCCCGCCGGGCGGCGGCCGAGTCCCGCGAACTCCTCTCGGACCTGCGTAGCCAGTCGTACGGAGGGGTGAGGGCGGGCGTCGACGTCACCTCGGAACTGAAGAACCGGGTAAGGGATTTGAGTAGCCGGTGGGAAGGCTCCGGAATAGAGGCGGCCTACCGCTCGGTCGGCGACGGGGCGCCCCCTGTCGTCCCGTACCCGATGGCCCGCCAGCTCCTCTCCATCGCCGCCGAGGCGATGGAGAACGCCGTCCGCCACGCCCACCCCACCCGCATCGATGTGACGGCGGGAGTCCACGCGGGCCTCCTCCGCATCAGCGTCCGCGACGACGGCCGGGGCCTGCCGCCCGGCACCACCCTGGACGGGCTGCGCGGCTCCGGCCACTTCGGCCTGGTGGGCATGGTCGAACGCGCGGCGGGCGTCGGCGCGCGGCTCCGGATCGGCCGGGGGGACGGGGCGCGGGGCACGGAGGTCCGCCTGGAGATCCCCCTGGGCGCGACGCGATGAGGCCGCCCCTGAACGTCCTGGTCGCCGACGACAACCCGGTGGTACGGGCGGGCCTGCGGGCCCTGCTCGGGGGCCGTGCCGGCTTCGCGGTGGTGGCGGAGGCGTCGGACGGCCGCGAGGCCCTCCGCGAAGCGCTCCGTACGCGCCCCCACGTCATCCTCCTCGACGTCCGCATGCCCCCGCACGACGGCCTCACGGCCCTCCCGCACCTCGCGCGCCTGGCACCGGTCCTGATGCTGACCCACAGCCGGGACCCGGAGACGGTGGAGGAAGCGTTGAGGCGGGGGGCCGGCGGGTACCTGGTCCATGGAGAGTTCACGACGGACGAACTGCTGCGAGCGGTACGGGAGGTGGGGGAGGGGAGGGCGCGCTTCACGGCGACGGCGTCGGAGGTGCTGCTGCGGTCGTTGCGCGCGACGGCGGCAACTGTCTCAATCCCACCGCAGGATGACGATCCCGCTTCGCGCGCGCAACCACATGTGACAGAGTGCGGACTGAGTGTGAGAGAGGTGGAAGTGATGGACCTGATCGCCACGGGCCTGAACAACCGGCAGATCGCCGCGACTTGCTTCATCACCGAGAAGACGGTCAAGAACCACGTCAACCGCATCTTCGCCAAACTCCACACCACGACGCGCGCCGAGGCCATAGCCTCCTGGCTGGGCACCAGGCCGACCCGATGACCGGCACCCACAGATGGGCCCACGGGCCCTGTGCGCCGACACGACCACCGGCGTACCGTGCCGGTGCGCAGGCGTCTGAACGCGGAGGGGACCACGATGAACGACGCGATGCTGAAGGCCGTGACCAAGGCCAAGATCCGGGCCTGGAGCTGGACGACAAGGCCCACGAGGGACCGCGGGCAGACGGCGGTGGAGTACCTCGGGATCATTGTGGTGGTGGTGGCGATCGTGGTGGCGATCACCGGCACGGACCTCGGCCAGTCGATCAAGGGCGCGATCAGCCAGAAGATCGCCGAGCTGACTGGTGGCGGCGGCGAGTAGAAGCCGCGCGTTTTCGGGGTGACGAGGGCCAGGCCTTTCCTGTCTATGTCGCGGTCGTGGCAGGCCTCTTGTTCCTGGCCTTCGCCTACTTTGCCGTGGGACAGGCCGCATTCACTCGGAACGGTGCCCAGACTGCGGCCGATGCGGCAGCCCTAGCAGCTGCCCAGGATGCTCGGGAGCAGCTGCGGGAGGGCTGGCTCGAGGTGATCCTCGATCCTGACCAGTGGGGTGGGTTCCTAGACGGGGAGGGGTACAAGACCCACGTCGCGTGTGAGCAGGCAGCGGAGTTCGCGGCCCGGAATGAGGCAGAGATTCCCTGGGGCGGCTGTGTGTCTCTCGATTCGGCGGGATTTCGCGTGACGGTACGCACGACAGGCGCGGAGTCGCCGCAGGCGACGGCGTCTGCAGAAGCAGTGATCGAACCGCGCTGCATGCCCCCGGATCAGGAGCCCACTCCGGAGCCGCCCACCTCCACGCCCACGGAACCGGGTGAAGGCGAGGAAGAGGAAGAGCGCCCGATCGTGGAGCTCATGTGCGATGGGGTCGCCTGGGAAATCGACCCGGAGGATCCGATCCTGCCTGACGCCGTCGACCTCTTCACAGTCCGGCTGTCCCAATGACCTGCGACGACGAGTAAAGGAAGCGCGCCTCATGAACGTTCATTACGCACGCAGGGGGTTGGCCTCCCTCGTAGTCGCGTCAGTGGCTCTTCTCACGGTGGCATGCGGAGCAGAAGAGAAGCCCAAGACGGACAAGCCGACCGCGACCACGGTTGCTCCTCAGGAGACACAAGGCGCGCAGCAGCCGCCGGCTGCGGAGGAGCCCAAGGAGACGTTGGCCTCCCTCAAGGGGCAGAGTGGCCTCAATCTCGTGATCAACTCGGTGGAGCGAGATGCGGGCGGCTTCCTCACCGTCAGGGGTCGACTGAGCAATACCTCGGAGACCGTCAGCGCCGTTCCTCCTCAGGTAAGCGGCGACGAGACAGAGGTGGTGAAGCACGGCACCTCACTCGGTGGCGCCACACTCATCGACGCCGCAGGAAAGAAGCGGTACTACGTGCTTCGGGACACGGACGGTCGACCTCTCACGACAGTAGGTCTCTCCAGCCTCGGGCCCGGCAAGTCCACAGCCGTCTTCATGCAATTCCCCGCACCCCCCGCCGCCACCACCGACGTCTCCTTCCAGCTCCCCACCTTCGAACCCGCCACCCTCAAACTCTCCTGAGGCGACGCCATGACGACGACGAACCGCCGCCTGGCCGCTCTGGCCCTCGTCTCTGTGGGGCTCTGGCCGCTCACCGTGCCCATCGCGTACGCCGACGATCCGCCCGGCTCCGCCGGCTCCGCCTCGCCTCCGCCGGTCATCGACGCGAACGCGCCCGGGCTCATGCTTCCCGACGGCGCCACCCTCGCGCCCGCCAAGGTGCTCGACATCAAGCAGATCGTCGAGGAGGAGGGCGGCGAGCAACGGCGGCAGGACACCAACGTGGACGTGACCTTCGCGCTCCAGGCCGAGGTGCTGTTCCCGAAGAACAGCGCGAAGCTGAGCCCCGCCGCCACCGCCCGGATCGCCGCGATCGGCGCCGAGGTCAACAAGCTCGGCTCCGGACGCGTCCGGGTCTTCGGGTTCACCGACAACCTCGGGACGTACGAGCACGGGCTCAAGCTCTCGAAGCAGCGCGCCGTCGCCGTGCAGCAGGTCCTCGCCCGGAATCTCGACCCCGGTACGTCCTTCGACGTCCGGGGCTACAGCGAGGACTACCCGATCGCGGACAACGGCACCGAAGAGGGTCGCAAGAAGAACCGGCGCGTCGAGGTCTCCTTCCCCCGGACGACCGCACCTTAGTCAGGTCGCGAGCGAGGTCAGGGCCGTCCGGATCGTTCTCGTCATGCGGTCCGGGGCCGTGAAGACCTCTCTCGCCGTGAAGCGCAGGACACGGCGGACCTCCGGGCAGGACTGGAGTGCGTTGAAGCGGGCGACGTCCCGTTCGTGGGCCCGGCGCGTGCCGTGGAAGGCGTAGCCCTCCACCTCCACCGCCAGTCCCGCCTCGCGGAAGAGGAAGTCGGGGCGCAGGGTCCGGCCGCCCTCGGTCGTCCGGAGCGGCGGCTGCGACTCCGGGAAGAGCGCCGCGTCCCGCATCCGGAGCCGGGCCACCGACTCCGCCGGGGAGCCCGAGGCCGCCTCGGTGAGGGGCAGCCAGGCCCGGGCCCGGGGCCCGCCCGACCTCGGCGCGGCGAGTTCGGCGGCCAACTCCTCGTACCGGACGAGGGCCTCGCGCCGTACGCCCCCGACCGCCCTCCGCGCCAGCGCCGAGTCCGCCGCGACGACCGCCTCCTCGCGGCTGCCGCAGCTCCGTATGAGGTCGCCGACCGTCCGCGCCGGGGTCGTCACCCGCAGCCCCCGCCGTACCGACCGGTCCCCGGCCGTGAGGGAGGCCGTGGCGTGGACCCGTATCCGGTTCCGGGTGTCGTGGGTCGAACGGGACGACGCCGGGGCCGTGAAGTCCAGGAAGCCAGGGAAGCCAGGGAAGTCAGGGGAGGTCGGGGCGACTGGCCCGCCCAGTAGTTCGATGCGGTGCAGCCGCGCCGCCGTCCCGTGGCTGCACACCAGCTCCGGGCGGAGGAGCTGGAGCGCCGTCGCCCGCACCCGCCAGTCCACCTCCTTGCCCGGGACCGCCCACGCGCCCCGGCAGATCCCCTGCCACCCGTCCCGGCGCAGGCACCCCGCCAGCCGGCCCCGGGACCAGCCCGCCGCGAGCGCCCACACCGTGAGGAGTACCCCGCCCCTCGCGAGGATCGCCAACTCGTACATACGCCCAACGATCCACGGAAGAGGGACACTTCGCACTCCCTGTGGAAAACCCGGAGAAAGTCGTCGTCAGGAAAGCGCAAAAGCGGCGGGACGTACGGGTGGTGGAGGAGCATTCTGGACGGGAGTACCCGACATCACAGGGACCGTTCCGAAGTGGGCTGCCGATGACGTCGACGCCGAGCGTCCAGCTGGTCAGTGACCTCGTCACCCGGATCCCCGAGTTCCGGGGCGCGTACGAGACCCATGTCTTCGCCCAGGGCGGTGTCCTGCCGCACGTCTTCTTCTGGGACGTCGTCCAGGGCACCGTCCGCTCCTTCCTCGGCGAGGACCCGACCGCCGCCGACTGGCGCCGCACGCTCGACTTCCTGGAGGAGCAGAGCTGTCGCGGTGTCATCGGCATCGACGAGGTCATCGTCACCTCGTTCCTCGGCGACCTGCCCTCCCCGCAGGAGCCCGGCCACGCCATCGTCGGCGAGCTCGGTCCCGTCCTGTCGGCGAAGTTCGTGCGGATAAGGCCCCTCGGGTGAGTGCGGTGGCCGCCCCGGGATAATCGGCGGATGCCCTCGCTCCGCCGTCCCAGCCGTCCCAGCCGTCCCCTCAGCCCCACCCTCACCGCCGTCGGCGGTTACGCCGCCACCCGGCTCATCGGCCTCGCCGTCCTCGCGATCGCCGCCGCCGCGACCGGCAAGGACGGGCTGCACCGGCTCAAGGGCCGCTGGGACTCCGTCTGGTACGTCCGCGTCGCCGAGCACGGATACGGGTACGAGGTCACCCTGCCGAACGGCGACGTCCACTCCGACCTGGCCTTCTTCCCCCTCCTCCCCGCCCTGGAGCGGGGCCTCTCCGCCGTCCTCCCCATCGACGCGGCGACCGCAGGGCTGTGCGTCTCCTGGACCGCCGCGCTCGCCGCCGCCTGGGGCATCTACCGCTGCGGCGCGCACGTCGCGGGGGAGCGAGCGGGGGTGCTGCTCGCGGTCCTCTGGGGCGTGTACCCGACCGCGTTCGTGCAGTCGATGGCGTACACGGAGACCCTGTTCACCGCCTTCGCCGCCTGGTCTCTGTACGCCGTCCTGCGCGGGCGGTGGATCCTGGCCGGCACCCTGTGCGCTGTCGCCGGGCTCACCCGGCCGACGGCCGCCGCACTGATCGCCGCCCTCGGCATCACGGCTCTCGTCACCCTCGTACGGGATCGGAGGCTGCCCCTCCGGACGGTGGTCGGGGTGCTGATCGCCCCGCTGGGGTGGCTCGGATACGTCGTGTACGTGGGTGTACGGGAGGGGAGCCCCTCCGCCTACTTCGACGTCCAGGCCGCCTGGGGCAACTCCATCGACGGCGGCGTCGCCCTCGCCCGCTTCATCGCCGGGCTGCCCTGGCCCGCCGCCCTCGGCCTGTGCGCGGCGCTCGCGCTCCTCGGCTGGCTCGTCGCCCTCTGCGTACGGCAGAAGCAGCCGCTGCCGCTGCTCGTCTACACGATCGGCGTCGTCCTCGTGTCCCTCGTCGGCGCCGCCTACTTCGGCTCCCGGCCGCGCCTGATGATGCCCGCGTTCGGCCTGCTCCTGCCGCCCGCCGTGGCCCTCGCGCGGCTCAGGACCCGCACCGCCCTGCCCGTTCTCGCCGGACTCGCGCTCGCCTCCGCCGCCTACGGGGCGTTCACCCTGCTCGGCTCGGGCCCGCCGTGACCTGCACGGAAACGCCCGGCCGCAGCCCCCACCCGGCCATCGCGCCGGCCTCCGCCTCCAGGACGTGCCGGCCGCGCGGCCTGACCATGCCGAGCCGCCCCGGCCGCATCGTCACCACGGACAGGACCCGGAGCGAGCGGTCCAGATAGGCCACGTCGATCGCGAACCGCATGCCGAAGGTGTGCACGCTGTTCGTCGGCGTGATCAGCAGCGCCCCCGCGATCCCGTCCCGGCCGAGCAGCCCCCGCCGCCGCGCCCGGTACGAGGCCGCCACTTCCAGAGGCACCTCCAGAGGAACCCCCAGAGGCACTTCCAGAGGAACCCCCAGAGGATCCCCGTCCACGGGGACCTCCCGAGGGCCCCCCACAGCCGCCACCGTCAGAATTCCCGGTCCGTCCGCCCATTTCCCCATGCGCCAGACCGTAGCGGCACCCGCCTCTTAGGGTCAGCTCCGTGTACGTCTCGCTGATCGCCGTCGCCGCCCTGTGGGGGGCCGCCGCCGGGCTGCTCGTCCCGCGCGCCGCGTACCGGCTCGCCGTGCCGGCCGAGGAGCCGTGGCGGGACCGCTGCCCCGCCGGGCACCCGCTCGCCGGGCCCGCGCGCGGCTGGATCGGCGGGCCCGGGCGGCAGGACTGCGCGACCACCCCCGCCCCGCTCGCCGCGCCGCTCCTCACCGCCCTCGCCTGCGCCGCGCTCGCCGCCGCCACCGGCGGGCCCCGGCCCGAGCTGGCGGTCTGGCTGCTCGCCGCGCCCTTCGCCGTCCTCCTCGCCTGCGTCGACGCCCGCGTCCACCGGCTCCCGGACGGGCTCACGCTGCCGCTCGCCGCGACCGTCCCGCTGCTCCTCGGCGGCGCCGAACTCCTCCCGTACGACGCGGGATCCTGGCTCCACGCACTCCTCGGCGCGCTCGCCCTCGGAGGGTCCTATCTGGTGCTGTTCGTCATCAATCCGGCCGGTCTCGGCTTCGGTGACGTCAAACTGGCGCTCCCGCTGGGCGCCGCCCTCGGCTGGTACGGCTGGGGCGTCCTGTTCGCCGGGGCCTTCGCCGGCTTCCTCCTCGGCGCGGTGTACGGCCTCGGGCTCGTCCTGCTGCGCCGCGCGGGCCGCTCCTCGGCGATCCCCTTCGGCCCGTTCATGCTGGTGGGAGCCCTGCTCGGGCTGCTCCTCGGCGCGTTCACAGCCCTCCCCTGACCCACCGGGGAGGTGGCGCGGCGGCCCTCGCACGTCCCCCGTGACGTCAATGCCGCGCCCCTGCCGGCCGGTCCCTCTTCGGAGGGACGGAACCCCGCCGCCACGCCGGGGCGCAAACCCGCCACACGGCCCCACAGCCCTTGTCCCGACTGGGATCCGGCGAATCCCGTGCGGTGAGTTCCGTGCACGTGGCGCGCGGCACGACTATCGAAGGGTTATGGTGGAAACCCCCCCTCGGGCCGGTCCGTATCCCCCCCCACGGACCGGCCCGTTTTTCTTTTCCGCCGGGCGTCAGCCCCGGCCGGCCCAGATGTTCGTCCCCTCGGTGTCGACCGCGAACGAATCGATCTGCTTGAGGTCGTCATCCGTCAGCGGCGCGGCCGCGAGCGCGGCCACGTTCTCCTCCAGCTGGGCGACGCTGGACGCGCCGATCAGCGCCGAGGTCATCCGCTCGTCGCGCAGCACCCACGACAGCGCCAGCTGCGCCAGCGACTGCCCGCGCCGCTCCGCGATCTCCGCGAGGCCGCGCAGGCGCCGCAGCACCTCGTCGGAGAGCAGGTTCGGGTCGAGGGACTTGCCCTGGGTGGCCCGCGAGCCCTCCGGGATGCCCTTCAGGTACTTGTTGGTGAGCAGCCCCTGCGCCAGCGGCACGAAGGAGATGCAGCCCATGCCGGCCGCCTCCAGCGTGTCGAGGAGGCCGTCCTCCTCGGTCCAGCGGTTGATCATCGAGTACGAGGGCTGGTGGATCAGGGCCGGGACGCCCATCTCGCGCAGGATCCGGGCCGCCTCGGCGGTCTGCTCGCTGGTGTACGAGGAGACGCCGACGTACAGCGCCTTGCCCTGCTGCACGGCGGAGGCCAGGGCCCCCATCGTCTCCTCCAGCGGGGTGTGCGGGTCGAAGCGGTGCGAGTAGAAGATGTCGACGTAGTCGAGGCCCATCCGCTTCAGGGAGGCGTCGAGCGAGGACAGCAGGTACTTGCGGGAGCCCCACTCGCCGTACGGTCCGGGGTGCATCTCGTAGCCGGCCTTGGTCGAGATGATCAGCTCGTCGCGGTAGGGCGCGAAGTCCTGGGCGAAGAGCTTGCCGAAGTTCAGCTCGGCGGAGCCGGGCGGCGGCCCGTAGTTGTTGGCCAGGTCGAAGTGGGTCACGCCGAGGTCGAAGGCGCGGCGGAGGATCGCGCGCTGGGTGTCGAGGGCGCGGTCGTCGCCGAAGTTGTGCCAGAGGCCGAGGGAGATCGCCGGGAGCTTGAGGCCGCTGCGGCCCGTGCGGCGGTATTCCATGGCGTCGTAGCGGTCCGCGGAGGCGCGGTACAGGGGGGAATCAGTCACGTATCTCTGCTTATCACGGACTTGTGACAGTCCCGGGCTGGGAGCCCGTCGCCCGTGCGCAGTAGTGTGGCGGCTTGCGGACCGCCGCTGCCGGGCGGACCGCCGCTGCACGGAGAGGTAAAGAACGGTGAACCTGCGCGACCTGGTGTACGGGCTCTACGCACGCCGGGTGGAAGGCCGCCTCGACCATGACCAGGTGCCCAAGCACATCGGGGTCATCCTCGACGGGAACCGGCGCTGGGCCAAGGCCTCCGGCGGGACCCCCGAGCAGGGCCACAAGGCGGGCGCGGACAAGATCCAGGAGCTGCTCGGCTGGTGTGCCGAGACGGACGTCGAGGTCGTCACGCTCTGGATGCTGTCCACGGACAACCTGAACCGGCCGGAGGAGCAGCTGATCCCGCTGCTCGGCATCATCGAGAACGCCGTGCGCGCGCTCGCCGCCGACGGCCGCTGGCGGGTCAACCACGTCGGCACGATGGATCTGCTGCCCGCCCGCACCCAGTCCGTGCTGAAGGAGGCCGAGCAGGCCACCCACGCCAACACGGGGATACTGGTGAACGTCGCGGTGGGCTACGGCGGCCGGCAGGAGATCGCGGACGCGGTCCGCTCGCTGCTCTTGGAGCACTCGGAGCGGGGGACGAGCTTCGAGGAGCTCGCCGAGATCGTCGACGTCGAGCACATCTCGGAGCACCTGTACACGCGCGGCCAGCCCGACCCGGACCTCGTGATCCGCACGAGCGGCGAGCAGCGGCTCTCCGGATTCATGCTGTGGCAGAGCGCCCACTCCGAGTACTACTTCTGCGAGGTCCACTGGCCGGCCTTCCGCAAGGTCGACTTCCTGCGGGCGCTGCGCGACTACGCGGCGCGGCACCGGCGCTACGGCACCTGAGCCCGCCCGGTCAATCGAAGGACACACCCTCCCGGAACCCTCCCGGAACCCTCCCGGAACCCTCCCGGAACCCTCCCGGAACCCCCTCGGAACCGATCACCTCGTGTTCACGAACACGTCGTCATATGCCGTGGCATGGCAGAGCTGGTTCGAGGGCATATCCCTGGTGAAGTGAGCGGCACGGAGACCGCCACCCGGGAGGCCCCTTGCACCAGGACGACCGTGCGGGACACGTACGGGAGAAGCGGAGGGCCGTGGTTCGGCCCGTGCATCGCGGCCTGAGCCCGGTCCCATTCCGTAGCGACACCGGTTCCGTCGCGCCCCGACCTCACAGGGGTCTTCAGAGGGGGTCTGTCCTTCCGTGGTGACCAGCACGAAGCGCCGCCTTAACGACCGGCGCACCTATGTTCTCGACACCAGCGTCCTGCTGGCCGACCCCAACGCCGTGTCCCGGTTCGACGAGCACGAAGTCGTGCTCCCGATCGTCGTGGTCACCGAGTTGGAGGCCAAGCGGCACCACCCCGAGCTCGGCTACTTCGCCCGGCAGGCCCTGCGCCTCCTGGACGACTTCCGGGTCAGGTACGGACGCCTCGACGCTCCTCTCCCCGTCGGGGAGCTGGGCGGCACCCTGCGTGTCGAACTCAACCATTCCGACCCCGGCATCCTGCCCGCCGGCTACAGGTTGGGGGACAACGACTCACGGATCCTCGCGGTCGCGCGCAACCTCCAGGCGGAGGGGTACGACGTCACGGTCGTCTCCAAGGACCTGCCGCTGCGCATCAAGGCCTCCTCGGTGGGTCTCCTCGCCGAGGAGTACCGCGCCGAGCTCGCCATCACGGACGCCAACGGCTGGACCGGGATGTCCGAGCTCGCGCTCTCCGGGGAGCAGGTCGACCTGCTCTTCGAGCAGAGCACGCTGTACGTCCCGGAGGCCGCCGAGCTCCCGGTCCACACGGGCCTGGTGCTCCAGTCGGAGCGCGGCAAGGCGCTCGGCCGGGTCACGGCCGACGGGAACGTCCGGCTGGTCAGGGGCGACCGGGAGGCCTTCGGGCTCCACGGCCGCAGCGCCGAGCAGCGGATCGCGCTCGATCTGCTCCTCGACCCGGACGTCGGCATCATCTCGATGGGCGGCCGGGCCGGTACCGGCAAGTCCGCGCTCGCGCTCTGCGCGGGCCTGGAAGCGGTCCTGGAGCGCCGGCAGCACCAGAAGGTGATGGTCTTCCGCCCGCTGTACGCGGTCGGCGGCCAGGAGCTCGGCTACTTGCCGGGCAGCGAGGCGGAGAAGATGAGCCCCTGGGCTCAGGCGGTCTTCGACACCCTGTCCTCGGTCGCCAGCCGCGAGGTCATCGAGGAGGTGCTCGGGCGCGGGATGCTGGAGGTCCTGCCGCTCACCCACATCCGGGGCCGCTCCCTCCACGACGCGTTCGTCATCGTGGACGAGGCCCAGTCCCTGGAGCGGAACGTCCTGTTGACCGTTCTGTCCCGGATCGGGGCGAATTCGCGGGTCGTCCTGACCCATGACGTCGCCCAGCGCGACAACCTCCGGGTCGGCCGGTACGACGGAGTCGTCGCCGTGGTCGAGAAACTGAAGGGGCATCCGCTCTTCGCCCATGTCACCCTCACCCGCTCCGAGCGCTCCCAGATCGCCGCGCTCGTGACGGAGATGCTGGAGGACGGTCAGATCTGACCCGATTGGTACGCGTCTGTACGTGTACGGCAGTTGGCGCCGCCCGGCAAAGCGCAGGAGCTTAGCCGGGCGGCGCCCCCATGTCCGCTGTATCTCCAAAAACACCTGCGTCTGCTGAGGTGTGAGCTTTCACACGCAGGACGGAATTGCCTTGCGGTGTCGCCGTCCGGCAAAGTCTTGCTTCCGTCAGGCCCCGCATACGGCACCCGTGCACCTTCCGAGGCGCACAACCCACGTACAACTCCACAGTCGTCAGCCGTATGCCGCCCACAGCACCACGGGCCCGTGTCTTCAGTGACCCAGTACGTCGGAGACCAGCGCCAGGGGCACGATTTCGCCCGCGTGGTCACCTGTGCGAGCGATGCTGGAAGGAAACCGTGTGAGCCGGATCTCGGTCCGGGGATTCGCGGTGGCTTCGGCCACTGCGGTCACCACCGTCGGCGCCGTCGTCGGCGTTGCCTCGGGCAACGTCGCGCAGGCTTCGGATGACAACTTCGAGGCCACCGCGGCCGACACCACGCTGCTCGCGGACATCCCCGCGGGCGAGCAGGCGCAGGTACAGGTCTCCTCGCTCTCGGAGCAGGCCGACGTCCAGGCCGCGGCCGCCGACGCCACCGCGAAGAAGACCGCGGAGGAGAACGCCCGGCTCCGTGCCGCCAAGGACGCCGAGGCCAAGAAGGAGGCGGCCGACAAGGCCGCCGCCGAGGCCAAGGCCGAGGAGGAGCGCAAGGAGCGCGAGAAGGAAGAGGCCGAGCGCGCCAGCCGTTCCGCGGTACGCGACGCCTCCAGCTTCTCCGCGCAGGGGTCGTACTCCGTCGCCGAGGTCAAGGCGATGGCCCGGCAGATGATCCCGGCCTCCCAGTTCCAGTGCTTCAGCAACATCGTGAACCACGAGTCGAGCTGGAACTACCGCGCGGTCAACCAGGGTTCGGGCGCCTACGGCCTCGTGCAGGCCCTCCCGGGCTACAAGATGCAGTCCGCCGGCGCCGACTGGCAGACCAACCCCGCCACCCAGATCAAGTGGGGCCTCAGCTACATGGACGGCCGCTACGGCAGCCCCTGTGGCGCCTGGGCGTTCTGGCAGGCCAACCGCTGGTACTAGTACCGGCGTGCTCAACCTCGGGGAGCCCCTCACCGTCCTACGGTGGGGGGCTCTTGCGTGTAGGTTGCGAAGGCCCATGGGCTTCCGGGGGGAGCGCACGGGCCGGACGACGAGCGGGGGGAAGAGGGAAGCGATGTCGAGACTGCCGGGATGGCTGGGACGGCTGGGCGAGGGCCTGAGCCGCATGGGCGAACGCCTGGACGAGCGCAGGGCCGAGGCGGAGCGCGAAGACCCGCTCGGACCTCCGTACGAGAGCGGTACGGGGACCGCTGCCGGCCGCGGCATCGGCCGCGAGGCCGGGCATCCGGCGCCGGGCGGCGTTCCGTACGAGGACGTGGCCGTCCCCGCCCCAGCGCCGGAGCGGCTCACGTCGTCGGACGTCGACCTCGCCCCGCCCCTCACGACGGACGCGCGGGACGCCGCGGCCGAGGACGCCCCGGACGGAGCCGGCCGCTCCGTCCCCGCGCCCCCCTCGTACGCCCCCGCCGTCGCCGCCCGCCCCGACCCCGTCGCCGCGATCCCCTGGGGCATGCGCGTCGCGGCGGAGGCGAGTTGGCGGCTCCTCGTCTTCGCGGGCACGCTCTGGGTGCTGATGAAGGTGATCAGCTCCGTCCAGCTCGTCGTCCTCGCCTTCGTCGCCGCCCTGCTCGTCACCGCCCTGCTCCAGCCCACCGTGGCCATGCTGCGCAGGAAGGGTCTGCCGCGCGGACTCGCCACCGCCGTCACCGCCGTCTCCGGCTTCGTCGTGATGGGCCTGGTCGGCTGGTTCGTGGTCTGGCAGGTCATGGACAACATCGACAATCTGTCCGACCAGGTCAAGGACGGCATCGAGGAGCTCAAGCTCGCGCTGCTCAACAGCCCCTTCCACGTGACCGAGCAGCAGATCAACGGCATCGCGAAGAACCTCAGCGATTCCGTCGGCTCCAACGCCGAACAGATCACCCAGGTCGGACTCCAGGGCGTCACGGTCGTCGTCGAGGCGCTCACCGGCATCCTGCTCGCCATGTTCTCGACGCTCTTCCTGCTCTACGACGGGAAGAAGGTCTGGGAGTGGACGCTCAAGCTCGTCCCCGCCCAGGCCCGGCCCGGCGTCGCCGGCGCGGGGCCGCGCGCCTGGCGCACCCTCACCGCCTATGTGCGCGGCACGGTGCTCGTCGCCCTCATCGACGCGGTCTTCATCGGCCTCGGCCTCTACTTCCTCGACGTGCCGATGGCCGTGCCGCTCGCCGTCTTCATCTTCCTCTTCGCCTTCATCCCGCTGGTCGGCGCGGTGATCTCCGGTGCCCTCGCGGTCGTCGTCGCCCTCGTCACCAACGGTCTGTTCACCGCGCTCATGGTGCTCGTCGTCGTCCTCGCCGTGCAGCAGATCGAGGGCCATGTGCTCCAGCCCTTCATCCTCGGCCGGGCGGTCCGGGTCCACCCGCTGGCCGTCGTCCTCGCTGTCGCGGCCGGCGGTCTGACCGCGGGCATCGGCGGCGCCGTGGTCGCGGTCCCGCTGGTGGCCGTGTCCAACACGGTGGTCGGCTACCTGCGCGCGTACAGCACCGAACAGGCCCTGCGCAGCACACCGGAACCGCGCGGCGCGACCGCGTTCGAAGTGGCCCCGACCCCGGCACCGGGCTCGGCGGCCGTCAAGGGGGAGAGCCGCGCGTGATATCCGAGCCGGAACTGGACGGCGAGGACGGCTTCGTCACCTCCGAAGTCCTCACCGAGACCCCGCCGCCCGGCCCGCCCCGCCCGCCCCGCACCCGCCGCCCCTGGCTGTGGGCGCTCGGCGGCGCGGTGCTGGCGTCGGCGGTGTGGGGCGGCGGGCTCTACGCGTACGAACGGGGGAAGGAACCGGGCCCCGACCTGGGCGGGTACAAGCCGGTGGAGGATCTCTGCGAGGTGGCGGAGCTGAAAGCGCTGGTCGCCGCGTTGGGGAAGCGGAGTGAGGACGGAGCCGGTGACGTCGTGAACCAACCGGCGATCAGCGAGTCGTCGTGCATGGTCACCTTCGGCCCGGTGGACACCGGACAGAGCATCGACATCACGTACACCCTGCACAAGGCGGTCGACCCGGGGCCCGAGTTCGCGGTGCGGGCGGAGCAGTACGGCGTGATCCAGGCGCTCGACGGCGTCGGCGAGCAGGCCTTCTTCGACGACCGGAACGGGGAGGGCGCAGTCCTCCGGATCCTTGACGGTCAGGCGGAGATCTCGTTCGACATGTACCGCCAGCACTACGAAGTGGACGGGAAACCCGCCCAGACCGAGCCGATCGACCTCTCCGGGATCGAGATCCCGATGACCCAGGACGCGCTCGCCCTCATGGCGGCGCTGAAGAAGTGACCGGCCGGACGTGAGGAAAGGGCCCCGGGGCGCGATGCCCCGGGGCCCTTCTCGTACGGCGACGCCTTACTCGGCGAGGACCGCTTCCGCGTCCAGCGTGACGCCGACCGCCTGGATCACCGCGGCGATCTTCACGGCCTCCTGGATCGTCTCGCGGTCGACACCGGCCTCGCGCAGGACCTGCTCGTGCGAGTCCAGGCACTGGCCGCAGCCGTTGATCGCGGAGACGGCCAGCGACCACAGCTCGAAGTCGACCTTCTCGACGCCCGGCTTGCCGATGACGTTCATCCGCAGCCCGGCGCGCATCGTCCCGTACTCGGGGTCCGACAGCAGGTGCCGGGTCCGGTAGAAGACGTTGTTCATCGCCATGATCGCGGCGGCGGACTTGGCCGCCTGGTACGCCTCGGGCTTCAGGTTGGCCTGGGCCTCGGGCTCCAGCTCCCTGAGGACCTTCGGCGAGCGCGAGGCGATCGCGCAGGCGAGCACGGTGCCCCAGAGCTGCTGCTGCGGGAGCTCGCTGTTGCCGATGACCGAACCGAGGTTCAGCTTCAGGTCCTTGGCGAAGTCCGGTATGGCGGCCTTGAGTTCGTCGAGAGCCATCTCAGATCACTCGCCCGAGAGCAGCGCGGCCGCGTCGAGGGTGCCCTCGCCCTTGTTCCAGTTGCACGGGCACAGCTCGTCGGTCTGCAGGGCGTCGAGCACCCGCAGGACCTCCTTGGGGTTACGGCCGACGGAGCCGGCGGTCACCATGGTGAACTGGATCTCGTTGTTCGGGTCCACGATGAAGACGGCGCGCTGGGCGAAGCCGTCCTCGCCCCGGACGCCGCAGTCGCTCATGAGCTCGTGCTTCGAGTCGGCGAGCATCGGGAAGGGCAGGTCACGCAGGTCGGCGTGGTCCTTGCGCCAGGCGTGGTGCACGAACTCGGAGTCGCCGGAGACGCCGAGGATCTGGGCGTCGCGGTCCGCGAACTCGTCGTTCAGCTTGCCGAACGCGGCGATCTCGGTCGGGCAGACGAAGGTGAAGTCCTTCGGCCAGAAGAACACCACGCGCCACTTGCCCTCGTAGGCCTTGTGGTCGATCTGCTCGAACTCCTTGCCGCTCTCCAGCGACACGCAGGCGGTCAGGTCGTAGGTGGGGAACTTGTCACCGACAGTGAGCACGCGCTCTCCTTGCGAAACGGGAAGGGTCCCTTTTGGGGTCTTCCGTGGGGGTTGGACGTGTTCACAGCATGGCACGGAGTGCATTGATCAGTGAAATAGCTAGAGTGGGTCGTGTTGATCGAAGGTGGTTATCAGTGGCGTCCCCGTACAGTCCCCCGTACAGCCCGCATCGCGGCAAGCAGCCGAGCCTTTCGCAGCTCAGAGCGTTTGCGGCGGTCGCCGAGCATCTGCACTTCCGCGATGCGGCGGCGGCCATCGGCATGAGCCAGCCCGCGCTCTCGGGCGCGGTTTCGGCTCTCGAAGAGGCACTCGGTGTCCAGCTCCTTGAGCGTACGACGCGGAAGGTGCTGCTCTCGCCCGCGGGGGAGCGGCTCGCGGTGCGCGCGCGGGCCGTCCTCGACGCGGTCGCCGAGCTGATGCAGGAGGCGGAGGCGGTCCAGGCGCCGTTCACCGGGGTGCTGCGGCTCGGGGTGATCCCGACCGTCGCCCCCTATCTGCTGCCCGCGGTCCTGCGGCTCGTCCACCGGCGCTACCCGGACCTCGACCTCCAGGTCCACGAGGAGCAGACCTCCTCGCTCCTGGAGGGGCTCACGGCCGGACGGCTCGACCTGCTGCTGCTCGCCGTGCCGCTCGGGGTGCCCGGCGTCACCGAACTGCCCCTCTTCGACGAGGACTTCGTCCTGGTCACCCCGCAGGGACATCCGCTGGCCGGGCGGGACGACATCCCGCGCGAGGCCCTCAAGGAGCTCAGACTGCTGCTCCTCGACGAAGGGCACTGCCTGCGCGACCAGGCCCTCGACATCTGCCGCGAGGCCGGCCGTACCGACGGCGCCGAGGTCACCACCACCGCCGCCGGGCTCTCCACCCTGGTCCAGCTCGTCGCCGGCGGCCTCGGGGTGACCCTGCTGCCGCGCACCGCCGTGCTCGTCGAGACCGCCCGCAACAGCGCCCTGTGGACCGGGATCTTCACGGAACCGGCGCCCACGCGGCGGATCGCCCTCGCGATGCGGACGGGCGCCGCCCGGCACGCCGAGTTCGAGGAGCTGGCGGAGGAGCTGCGGGGCGCGATGAAGGGGCTGCCGGTACGGGTCGTGGGCGCGGGTTCCTGACGCCCGCCCTCCTTCGTACCCCGCGGTACGCGTCAGGGGCGCGGGTTCCCGAAGCCCCCCGGCTCCAGGAACCCGCGCCCCCCTGCGTACATCCGCTCGACGGGTTACTCCGTGCGCAGCCCGTCCGCCCGCATCAGCCGCCACAGGACCGGCATGCTCAGGAGCGTCACCGCCGCGATGAGCGCGAGCCCGATCCCGACGACCGGCAGGAACGCCCACCAGTCCTGGACCTGCTGGCCGCCCATCTTCAGCAGCACGACCCCGAGGCCGAGCCCGCCCGCCACGGACAGGGCGAGGCCGAGGGCGATCGGGACCGCCGTCTGCCACAGCACCGACCAGCTCAGGGTCGAGCGCCGGGTGCCGAAGGCGACGAGCGAGGAGAGCAGCCGCTTGCGGTCCCTGAGCTGCTCCAGGGTCGCGACCAGGAGCGAGGCCGCCACCAGGAGCATCGTCAGCGTGGAGCCGACCAGGATGCCGGTGCGGACGCTGGAGAACGCCGCGTCCCGCTGGACGTCCTTCAGGGTCCGGACCCAGGACGTCGGGTCGATGGCCGCCGCCGTGTTCCGTACGTACTCGGCGGCGTCCGGCACGGCCGGGTCGAGACGGACCATGGCCTGCGCGTCGGGCTCGTCGAGCCGGGCGGCGTCGATCGCCGACGGGGTGGCGAGGATGCCGTACTGGTACATGCCCGTCGGGTCGGGCCGGGAGTCCACGACCCGGGTGGTCGCGGGGACGCGCCACTGCGGCAGCGGTCCGCTGTCGGCGCGCTTCGGCGCGTCCGGGTAGGGATGCGGGTCGCGCAGGTCGACCGTGGCGCCGGGCCGTACGGCCCTGGTGACGAAGGAGTCGTCCGGGTTGCCCTGGGCTCCGTGCGAGAGGAAGACGAACACGTCGCCGTCCGTGCAGGAGGGCAGCGTGGCGAACTCCCTGAGGGAGGCACAGTCGCCGACCCTGAGCGTGGCCGACGGGGCGAACTCCTCGCCCCCCTTCAGGGGACCGGGACGCCACACCCGCGATTCGACGATGCCGATCACGCCGGTGACGCCCTCGGTCCGCTCGAACTTGGCGATCATCCCGCGGGCCTCGTCGGAGGTCCTGGCATCGGCGCCGAACACGATCTGGGCGCGGGACGAGTCCTCGCCCGTGAGCTCCGTGAAGTCGGTCTCCATGGCCTGGAAGAGCATCTGGAGGGCGATCGCCCCGGTCGCCGCGACGACGATCCCGCTGACCGCGCGGGCCGCGGTGCCGCTGCTCAGCTGGAGCCTGCGGACGGCCAGCTGCCAGGCCACGGGGCCCGCGTGCAGCCGCTTCACGCAGGCTTCGACGAGCCAGGGCAGGAGCGTCGTGAGGCCGATCAGGGAGAGCGTGGTGCCGGCCACGACGCCCACGCTGTCGATGCTGGTCTCGCTCACCTGGACCTCGCCCATCAGCGGGACGAGCAGGGCCGCGCCGGCCGCCAGGAGCAGCAGCCGCCACCACAGCCGGCGGCGCCGGGGCGTGGAGACGCGGACGACCCCGAGCGGCTCGATCACCACTCCGCGCAGCGCGAAGAGCGTGACCACGACCGAGGAGACCGGGACCGCGAGCAGGACGATCGCGGCGAGCACGGGCATCGGCACGACGTCGGAGGGATAGGCGTTGACGTCCCAGATGGTGAAGGCCCCGGCGAACTGCCGGGCCACCGCGAAGAGTCCGAGGCCCACCAGCAGGCCGAGCAGCGCCCCCGCGAGGGACTCGCCGGCCGCGATCCGGCGGGTCATCGCCGTGTCCGCGCCGACCAGGCGCAGCGCCGCGAGCCGCCGGTCGCGCTGTTCGCCGCCGAAGCGGACGGCGGTGGCGATGAAGACGAGCACGGGCAGGAGCAGGACGACGCAGGCGACGACGACGAGGAGGACGAGGAACGCGTTCATCGGTTCCTCGGGCACGGACCAGCCGTACCGCGTGCCGCGCCCGTCGAGGTTCTCGGCGTCGAGGAAGTCGACGTGGGCGACGTACCGCAGCTCGGCCGGGCCGATGAGTCCGGCCTGGCCGATCGTCCCGGTGACCTTGTAGGGGATCCGCTCCTTGAGGAGGGCGCCCTCGGGGGAGTCGAGCAGCTCGGCGAGCGCGGGGGAGACCAGCATCTCGCCGGTCCCGGGGAACGCCGCGGCGCCCGGCGGGACCGGGGGCGCGTCGCCCTCGGGCTTCAGGAGCAGCCCGGTGACGACCTCGTCCCGGTAGTTCGTGGTCCGGCCGAGGTGGAGGAAGGAGTCGGACCGGGGCGAGGTGACCTGCTCGCTGCCGTCGACGGCGCGGACGGACTCCCGTACCTCCCGCTGGAAGAGCATGTTGGGCAGGGAGACCGAGAGGAGCAGCAGGGCCACGCCGAAGCCGACGCCGGTGGCGGTCAGCAGCGTGCGCAGGAGGCCCGGGCGCCCGCCGGTGACCGCGAACCGGGCGCCGAGCGTCAGGTCGCGGGCCCAGGTGGCGAGGCTCATGCGGCCCACTCCGCGTCCCGTACCGCGCCGTCGCGTACGACGATCTCCCGGTCGGAGTAGGCGGCGACGCGGGCTTCGTGGGTGACGAGGACGACGGCGGCGCCGGTGTCCCGGGAGGCGTCGGTGAGCAGCTGCATGACCCGCTCGCCGTTGAGGGAGTCGAGCGCGCCGGTCGGCTCGTCGGCGAAGATCACCCGCGGGGCGGTGACGAGGGCGCGGGCGACGGCGACGCGCTGGCCCTGGCCGCCGGATATCTCGCCGGGGCGCTTGTGTCCGACGGTGTCGACCTCCAGGCGGGCCATCCACTCGGCGGCCCTGGCCTCGGCGGTCTTCCGGCGCTCGCCGTTGAGACGGAGCGGGAGGGCGACGTTCTCGACGCAGGTCAGCTCGGGGACGAGCTGGCCGAACTGGAAGACGAAGCCGAAGTCGGTACGGCGCAGGGAGCTGCGCGCGGAGTCCGAGAGCGCGGTGAGGTCGCGTCCGTCGTAGGTGATCGTGCCCGCGTCGGGGCGCACGATTCCGGCCAGGCAGTGCAGCAGCGTGGACTTACCGGAGCCGGAGGGGCCCATGACGGCGACGACCTCGCCGGCCCGGAGGGAGAAGTCGGCGCCCGCGAGCGCGGGGGTGGGGCCGTAGGACTTGCCGAGGCCGGTGGCCCGGAGGAGGGGCGCGTGGTGGAGCGGGACGTCGTGGAGCGGGTCGCGGGAGAGCGGTGCGGAGGTCATCGGCGGACCTCCTCGGCGAGCCGGTCGAGGCGGGCGGCGGTCAGTTCCAGCCAGCGCAGATCCGCTTCCAGATGGAAGAGGGCGTGGTCGCAGATGAGCTGGTCGGCGAGGTCGCCGTCCTTCTTGCGCCGGGTGAGCTCGCGCATCAGGCGCAGGTGCTCGGAGCGCTGGGTGTCGAGGATGTCGGCGGCCCCGCGGCCGGTGAGCAGCGCCAGGACGACCTTGGTGTAGAGCGTGGACTGGAGGTACGGCTCCGGCTTCTCGGGGGTGGCGAGCCACGCGGCGACATCGGTGATGCCGGCGTCGGTGATCGCGTACCGCTTCCGCTCGGGCCCACCGCCCGCCTCGATGCCGTCGACGACGACGAGGCCGTTCTTCAGGAGCCGGGACATGGTCGAGTAGACCTGGCCGTAGTGCAGCGGCCGGTCGTGGCCGAACCGCTCGTCGAAGGCGCGCTTCAGGTCGTAACCGTGGCGCGGTCCGGATTCCAGGAGCCCCAGAAGGGTGTGACCGATGGACATGCGGGTCACTGTACATGGGGTGTATACGCACGATGAATAGTGGCTGGAAGTGGCGCGGGGCGCCCTCGCTGCCCGTATCCGATTGCTGCGAGCGCGCAACCATCGGGCCCAATCGAGCGTCGGTTCCTCTGGGGGTGGGTGCTGATTCTCACGTCCGGAAAAGGTGTGATCGGTTGCCCTTTGTCTGCATCGTCGGTGTTAGCTTTCTGAGCTGATCCGGCGCGGACGGACGACAGTCGAGGCGCCGAGACACACGACGAGTGGAGCGACAGGACCCATGGGCCGACCGGACAAGAGCAAGGCGAAGAAGCGCGGCATACGCCGCTTCTTCTCCTGGAAGAAGCTCCTGGGCACCTTCTTTGTGTTCTGCCTGCTCGCCATGGGCGCCCTGTACGTCGTCTACCTCGTGGTCCCCGTGCCGACGGCCAACGCCGAGGCGACCATGCAGAGCAACATCTACAAGTACGCCAACGGCAAGATCCTCGCCCGCACCGGTGAGATCAACCGCGAGATCGTCGGCCTGGAGAAGATCCCCGAGCCGGTCCAGAAGGCCTTCGTCGCCGCCGAGAACAAGAGCTTCTACAAGGACAACGGCGTCGACATCAAGGGCACCACGCGCGCCGCCTGGTCGACCCTCACCGGCCAGGGCAAGCAGGGTGGCTCGACCATCACCCAGCAGTACGTCAAGAACTTCTACCTGAGCCAGGACCAGACCGCGACGCGCAAGCTCAAGGAAATGGTCATCGCCGTCAAGGTCGACCGCCAGTCGAGCAAGAGCGAGATCCTCGCCGGGTACATGAACACCAGCTACTACGGGCGCAGCGCCTACGGCATCCAGGCCGCCGCCCGCTCGTACTACGGCGTCGACGCCGCCGAGCTCACCACCGCCCAGGGCGCCTACCTCGCCTCGCTGCTCCAGGCGCCCAACCAGTACGACTGGACCTCCGCGAGCTCCACCGGCCGCAAGCTCGTCGAGGAGCGCTGGAACTACGTCCTCGACAACATGGTCGGCGAGGGCTGGCTCTCGCAGTCCGAGCGCGCCGGCATGAAGTTCCCCGTGCCCCACAAGCCCAAGCCCGCCCCCGGCATGGAGGGCCAGACCGGCTACATCGTCGAGGCCGCCAACCAGGAGCTGATGCGCCAGGGCATCAGCGAGGAGGACATCAAGGCCGGCGGCTGGACGATCACCCTCACCATCGACGAGAAGAGGCAGAAGGACCTCGTCAAGGCCGTCGACCGGCAGCTGGAGGCCAAGCTCGACCGCAAGGGCGACAAGAAGGACGCCACCGTCCAGGCCGGCGCCACCTCCGTCGACCCGAAGACCGGCGCGGTCGTCGCCCTGTACGGCGGCGTCGGCGCCACCGAGCACTGGACGTCCAACGCGACCCGCCGCGACTACCAGCCCGCCTCGACCTTCAAGCCGATCGTCCTCGCCAGCGCCATCGACACCAAGGCGGAGACCCAGGACGGGCGGGAGATAGGCCTGGGCACGATCTACGACGGCACCAGCAAGCGGGAGGTCGTCGGCAGCGACATCCCCTTCTCGCCGGAGAACGAGGACGACTACAGCTACGGTCCCGTCACCGTCCAGAAGGCCGCCAACAAGTCCATCAACTCGGTCTTCGCCCAGATGATCGTCGACGTCGGCGAGGCCGAGACCAAGAAGACCGCCCTCGCCCTCGGCATGAAGGACGGCCCGGACTTCGGCGAGACCCCCGCCATGTCCCTCGGCACCATGGGCGCCTCGACCATGGACATGGCCGGTGTGTACGCCACGCTCGACAACCACGGCAAGAAGGTCACCCCGACCCTGGTGAAGGCCGCCTCGCACAAGGACCGCAAGGTCGAGCCCGTGGAAGCGATCGGCAGCCAGGCCATCAGCCGCGAGGCCGCCGACACCACCACCAAGGCCATGCAGGGCGTCGTCCAGAGCGGTTCCGGTTTCCGCGCCGCCGGCGACTACGACGCCGCCGGCAAGACCGGCACCTCCGAGAACAATCGTTCCGCCTGGTTCGTGGGCTACACCCCCGAACTCGTCACCGCCGTCGGACTCTTCGGCGAGGACGCCAAGGGCAACCAGGTCACCCTGACCAACACCATCAACGAGGGCCGCGCCAACGGTGGCCGCACCCCCGCCCAGATCTGGGGCGACTACACCACCAGCGCCCTCGACGGCGGCTCCGACGCCCGCTTCGACCTGGAGACCGACAGCTCGGGCTCCTACGAGCCGGACCCGGAGCCCAGCCGGACCGGCGAGACGACGGACGAGCCGACCGAGGAGCCGACCACCAGCTCCCCGGACCCGACGCCCCCGCCGACCTCGACGGCCACCACGCCGCCGGAGCCGACGCGCGACCCCACCACCGCGCCGACGCAGCCGCCCACGGAGGACCCGACGTCTCCGACCCAGGACCCGACCACTCCGCCGCCGCCGACCACCGAGCCGCCGACGACCGGCCCGACGACCGCCCAGCCGCCGAACCCGGACGCGGATCAGGGCCAGACCGACAGCGCCGCCACCGGGCGCCCCGGCCGGTGACGGTGAAGCCGCGTAGGACGGTGACGCTGAAGCCGCGTAGGACGGTGAGGCCGTGTAGGCCGGTGACGGTGAGGCCGTAAGGCAGTGATGGCCGGACCCCCGCGGGGGTCCGGCCATCGCCGTGTGGTCTCTCCGTGCTCAGCCGCGCGTGGCCAGCTCGAACCAGACGACCTTGCCGCCCGAGAGCCGGGTCGCGCCCCACCGCCGGGCCAGCCGGTTCACCAGGAACAGACCGCGCCCGCCCTCGTCCGTGTCCCGCGCCCGCCGCTGCCGCGGCAGCTGCGGCGAGTCGTCGCCGACCTCGCAGCGCAGCACGTCCGTCTTGAGCAGCCGCAGGGTCACCGGCCGCTCCGCGTACCGCACGGCGTTCGTCACGACCTCGCTGATGAGCAGCTCGACCGAGTCCGTCAGCTCCTCCAGGTCCCAGCGGGCCAGCGCCCGCCGGGCGAGCCGCCTGGCCCGCCCCGGAGCCGCGTCCTCCGGCTCCAGGAACCAGTACGCGACGTCGCTCGGCGCGATCCCCTCGAACCGGGCCGCGAGCAGCGCGATGTCGTCGTCCCGGTCGCCCGGACCCAGCATGTCCAGGACGTCGTCGCAGAGCGCCTCAAGAGGCGGCGAGTGGTCCGGTCCCGTCAGCTGCGCGGTCGCCGCGAGGCGCTCCCGCAGCTGCTCGATCCCGGTCCAGACGTCCCGCAGCCGGGACTCCACCAGGCCGTCCGTGTACAGCAGCAGCGTCGCGCCCGCCGGGGCGTCCAGCTCGACCGCCTCGAAGTCGACGCCGCCGACCCCGATCGGGGCGCCGGGCGGCACCCGCAGCACCTCGGCGCGACCGCCGAGGTGGAGCAGTATCGGCGGCGGATGGCCGGCGTTGGCCACGGTGATCCGGTGCGAGACCGGGTCGTACACCGCGTACATGCAGGTGGCCATCCGGTTCTCGCCGAGCCGCTGCGCCTGCTCGTCGAGGTGGTGCAGGACCTCCTGCGGCGGCAGGTCGAGCCCGGCCAGGGTCTGCGCGGTGGTGCGCAGCTGGCCCATGATCGCCGCCGAGGTCATGGAGTGGCCCATGACGTCGCCGACGACCAGGGCGACCCTGCTGCCGGGCAGCGGGATCGCGTCGTACCAGTCGCCGCCGACCCGGGCCGTCTCGGCGGCCGGGAGGTAGCGCGAGGCGAGCCGCACGCCGGTCGGCTGCGGGAGGGAGTCCGGCAGCATCGTCCGCTGGAGCTCGTCCGCGATGTACGCCTCACGCCCGTACAGCACGGCCTTGTCGATGCCGAGCGCGGTGTGGGTCGCCAGCTGCGCCGCGACGAGCAGGTCGTTCGGCTCGAAACCGGACCGCTCGGGGCGGCGCAGGAAGACGGCCGCGCCGATCACCCGTCGCCGGCCGCGCAGCGGAGCGAGTATCGCCCGCAGCCCGCCGGGCAGCGGGTGCTCGGAGCCGAGGAGTTCGGTCAGCGCGGTCTTGGCGGCGGCGGAGTCGCCGAACACCGGACGCACACCGCGCAGCACCTCGGCGAGCGCCCCGCCGGACCGCACCTCGCAGAGTTCGGCCGCGGGGGTCGGATCCGGATCGGGTACGAGGACGAGCTCCTCGCCCTCCAGCTCGCTTAACCGGAGCCGGTCGGTACGGCGCAGCCGCAACACGAACGGCGCCACCGGACGCTCGTCGCCCACCGGCAGCGGATCGCGCAGGTAGACCAGGATCTCGTCGGAGAAGGTGGGCACGGTCGCCCGGCACAGGCCGAGCACGATCTCATCGAGGTCGAGCCCGCGCGCGATCCGGCGGGTCGCGGCGCCGACGAACCGCAGCCGCTCGCCCTCGCGCCGCGCGGCGCCGTCGGCGCCCTGGCCCGTGCCGGGGCTCTGCGCGGCCACGGCGACGGCCACGGCCCCGGCTCCGGGGGCACCGCCCCCGCCGACCGGGCCGCCGGCCTCGGCGGGCGCGCCGGGGGCGCCTGAGGTGCCGCCTGAGGCGCTGGAGGCGCCTGAGGCGCCGGGGACGCCGCTCGGCACCGTCGTGTCCGTACCGGGGGCCGTCGCCGTCCGGTCCGCCGGGCCGCCCGGCTGGGCGGGCACGTCGGAGGGCAGGCCGGGGGCCGCCGCCTCCTGGCGAGGGCGCGCGCGTTCCTGCGGCCGGGCAGCCAGCGGCTGTCGGCCTTCGTGGGAGGTGGGATGCTCCGTCACGCGTGGGATTCCGTCCGTCCGGGCCGGTGGTGCGATGCACTCGCTCTTCTCGCCGATGCCGCGCCTTCGGCAGGGATAAACCCCTCGTATGCAGCGGATGTGGACGTTCCGCGAGAGGCGGCAACGGCAGGGGTCGGAACACCCGGGCGCACGTCCGGCACTGCTCTCCCCCTCGTGGATGACTTGCGGTCAGGTCCTGTGCTGTGCTCAGTCGTTGACGTGTTCTTCGGTCGGTCTGACGTGCTGTTCGATCCGCTTCTGCCGTGCGGAGGACGATCCTACGTTTGAACCCCGGGGGCGCATCAAGGGTCTCACGGGGCCGTGTGGGCCGGAGTGCGGTCCCAGTCTCCCGGCAACTGCGGCACGGGCCACCCCGGATCGGGCCGCCAGTCCTCCCAGCCGTCGGCGAACGGCGTCCCCCAGGAGTGGATCTGCTCCACGGCCCGCCGGCCCGCGGCCCGCACCCGCGCGGCCTGCTCCGGGTCCATCAGACCGGACCGCTGGGCCTGCGCGAACTCGTCCTCGTCCCGCCACAGCCAACTGCGGTCGGGGTAGACGGAGATGTCGAGGAAGTGGTCCTCGGAGTCGACGCCGCCGGCCCAACGGGTGCGCGGCTCCTCCAGGTTCACGTACCAGCTGCGGAAGCGCCAGCCGCGCTCCCAGAACAGCCACACCGACCAGGGGTCCCCGGGCCGGGCCAGCTTGAGGACCCCGCTGCCGAACCAGCGGGACCGCTCCGTGGTGCGCGGGGCGGTGTACCGGGTGGCGAGCGGCTCCTCGTGCACGGGCGTCCCGTCGCTCAGCACGGGCCGTACGCATTCGGTGCCGGGCGCCATCCAGACCGCGAGCAGCTCAGACGTGTCCTGGACGACGGTCACCGGCCGGCAGATGTGCACGGCGCCGGTGCCGTTGCCGCGGTAGCGCCAGAGGATCTGCTCCCCCGGCGCCCAGTGCTGAGGCCCGCCCGACTCTGTCATGCGCAGATCTTAGGGGCGCGCTCCCACGATCGCTGCGGTACAGGTCACTGATGAGTCAGCCACCGACCGGTCGGTCACGGACGTGTCATCCGCAGGACGTCCAGCGCCTCGTCCAGCTGCTCGACCGTGAGGTCGCCCCGCTCGACGTAGCCGGAGGCGAGCACCACCTCGCGGATGGTCTTCCGCTCGGCGAGGGACTTCTTGGCGACCTTGGCGGCCTCCTCGTAGCCGATGTACTTGTTCAACGGGGTGACCACGGACGGCGAGGACTCGGCGTACTCGCGGGCGCGCTCGACGTTGGCGGTGATCCCGTCGACCGTGCGGTCCGCGAGCAGCCGGGAGGCGTTGGCGAGCAGCCGTACCGACTCCAGGAGGTTCTTGGCCATCACCGGCAGCATCACGTTGAGCTCGAAGTTCCCCGCGGCGCCCGCCACCGCCACCGTGGTGTCGTTTCCGGTCACCTGTGCGGCGACCATCAGGACCGCCTCGGGGACCACCGGGTTCACCTTGCCCGGCATGATCGACGAGCCCGGCTGGAGGTCGGGGAGGTTGATCTCCGCGAGGCCCGTACGCGGGCCGCTGGCCATCCAGCGCAGATCGTTGGCGATCTTGGTGAGGGAGACGGCGACGGTCCTGAGCTGCCCGGACGTCTCCACGAGCGCGTCGCGGGCGCCCTGTGCCTCGAAGTGGTCGCGGGCCTCCGTCAGCGGCAGGCCTGTCGCGCGCGCGACCTCCGCGATGACGGCCGCCGAGAAGCCGGCCGGGGTGTTGATGCCCGTGCCGACCGCCGTACCGCCGAGGGGGAGTTCGGCGAGCCGGGGGAGTGCGGAGCGCAGCCGCTCCACGCCGTACCTGACCTGGGCCGCGTAGCCGCCGAACTCCTGGCCGAGGGTGACCGGGGTGGCGTCCATCAGATGCGTACGGCCGGACTTCACCACCGTCGCGAATTCGGCCGATTTTCGCTCCAGGGACGCGGCCAGATGGTCGAGCGCGGGGATCAGGTCGCGGGTGACGGCGCCGGTGGCCGCGATGTGGATGGAGGACGGGAAGACGTCGTTGGAGGACTGCGAGGCGTTCACGTGGTCGTTGGGGTGGACGTCCCGGCCCTCGGGGAGCCGCTCGGTGGCGAGGGTGGCGATCACCTCGTTGGCGTTCATGTTGGACGAGGTGCCGGAGCCGGTCTGGAAGACGTCCACGGGGAAGTGGTCGTCCCAGCGCCCCTCGGCGACCTCCTCCGCCGCCGAGACGATCGCCCCGGCCCGGTCCGCGTCGATCACCCCGAGCTCGGCGTTGACCGTGGCCGCGGCGGCCTTGATCCGGGCCAGGGCCTCGATGTGGGCGCGCTCCAGGCGCTGGCCCGACACGGGGAAGTTCTCCACGGCCCGCTGGGTCTGCGCACGCCACTTGGCGTGCGCGGGGACCCGCACCTCGCCCATGGAGTCGTGCTCGATCCGGTACTCGCCGGGTGCGCTGTTCGTCGTCATCTTCGTCAACCTCCTGGCTGTGCCCGTCGGGGGGGCTACCCCCTAACCCCCCGAAAAAGCTGAGCACTTGTCTTGTTCGATGTATTCCCAACCCGCGTACCGACCAGTAAAAACCGTGGGTAACCCCACTTCCAGGAGGCGCAATGACGCGCACCAGGTACAGACTCCGCTGGCCCATCGCGGCCGTCGCCGCGGCCGCCGCCGCGCTCGGCACGATGACCGCCGCGGCACCCGCCGGCGCTGCCCCCGCGGTCGCCACCGGCACGGCGGCGGTCACCGCTTCCGTACCGCTCCCGCCCGAGCTGGAGGCGATCCGGGCCGCCGAGGCCACCAAGATCTACGGCGACCCGGCCGAGCGCCCGCTCGCGCAGCGCAAGACCGGCCTCATCTCCCTAGGCGACAGCGAGATCTCCGGCGAGGGCGTCGGCACGTACGAACCCCCCACGAACGGCCCGACCAACTGGTGCCACCGCTCGCCGGACGCCGCCATCCACCGCACCGGCATCCCCGCGGACCTCACCTTCAACGTGTCCTGCTCCGGCGCGTACACCGGGAACATCCGGATCGGCGGCTCGAAGCAGTACGCCGACGAGCTCGTCCAGAGCGACAACCTCGCCGTGAAGGCCCGCAACACCCGGATCAAGATGGTCCTGCTCGTCGCCGGAGCCAACGACGACCTGCAGTTCGGCCCCGTCATGACCGACTGCGTCCAGCGCTACCTGCTGCTCCAGGGCACCTGCGAGCCCAAGTACGCCCCCGGCTGGCAGGCCCGCGTCGACGCGCTCGTCCCCAAGGTCGAGCAGACCGTGCGCGACCTCAAGACCGTCATGCGCGACGCCGGATACGCCGACGGCGACTACAAGCTCGTCGTGATGGGCTACCCCAGCCCCATCGGCCCCGACTTCCCCGACAACCCCTCCTTCCCCGGCAAGCTGATCTGCGGCGGACTCGGCTACGACGCCGACACCGTCTGGGGCCGCAACACCGCCGTCCCCGCCTTCGAGCGCGGCATGCGCAGGGCCGCCGCCTCGACCGGGGCCGTCTACCTCGACAACTCGCGGCTCTTCCACGGCCACGAGGTCTGCATGGAGGACACCTGGGCCCGCGGTCTCTTCATCGACCTCTCCAAGCCCGGCACCCCGGACGAGAACTCGGTCCGGCAGTCCTTCCACCCCAACGCGCGCGGCCACGCCGCCTTCGCCTCCTGCCTCACGCAGATCTACGACTCCGGCCTCCGTGAGGCCGGCTGCGCCGACGTGAACTCCTCGGGCCGGCCGACGCTCTTCCCGGTCGCCTGGGACGACGCGTACAAGCCGCTGACGAACCAGGCCACCGGGCAGTGCCTGGACGTCGAGGCCGCCTCCTCCGCCAACAACACGGGAGTGGTCGGCTGGGACTGCCACGGCGGCCGCAACCAGGGCTGGTGGTACGACTCCGCCCGCCAGACCGTCCACACCCAGCTCACGCAGGACCGCTGCCTGGACGTGCCGGCCTCCGGCTTCCAGGCCGGCAAGGCGCTCATCATCTGGAACTGCCACGGCGGCGCCAACCAGAAGTTCGTCCGCGACGGCGCCACGATCCGGCCCGCCGGAGCGACGGGCCTCTGCCTCAGCCAGGGCGCGTCGAAGGAGCCGGTCCGGCTCCAGAACTGCGACGGCTCCGCGAACCAGAAGTTCGTGTAGCCCGGACCGGGCACGAACCCCACGGAACGCCGTGGCCCCGTCCGGTGCGGGACGGGGCCACGGTTCGTCGTGTCCGGAACGGATCAGTCGAGCTTCAGCGTCGTCCTGGCCAGCTCGTACGCCGGGAGCATCGCCCGGTGTTCCGCCGTGTCGAGTCCGCCGAGGTGGACGATCACCGTCCCCTGCGGGGTCGCGACGGCGAAGGCCCGCTCCTCCTTGGTCTCCTCCATCACGTCGTTGTGGACGGTGTACGTCACCTCGGTGGCGGGCAGCGCGCCCGCCTTCGTCTCGCGGTAGACGACGGCCGAGCTTCCCTTCTCCGCCTTCACGAACGCTTCGAGGCCGGCCCGGGCCGGCCCCTCGCCCCTCGTCGTCCACACCCGCAGATAGCCGACGTGCCCGGCCGGCTTGGCGTCCACCTCGCAGCGGACCGTGGCCGGGCCCTGGCGCGTGAGCGCCGCGAACTCCGGGTTCTCGGGATCCTCGATCGCCTCCGGCTCCCACTTCTCCGCCAGCGCGAAGGAGACGGGCAGCGCGCAGGCCGTCCCCGGCCCGCCGAGGGGCTTGCCCGCGGCGACCGCGGCGGTCCCCGCCGTCGCCTTCGGGGCGGGGGTGGCCGTCGAGGCCGCCGCTGCCGTGGGCCGAGCGCCCTGGGTGATCTCGGGCAGCGGCTCGGGGGCGGCGCAACCGGCCGCCGACACCCCGCCCACCAGCAGGGCGACGGCCGGGACCATGATCCGTATCGGGTGTTCCATGCGCGTCAGAGTAGCCGCGCGAGCGGGCGGGACCGGGGCGGGACAGTGCTCAGGGACTCAGGGACTCAGGGGCTCAGGGGCTCAGGACAGCTTGCCGTCGTAGTCGGGCAGCTTGAAGGCCCGCTCCGCGTGACCGCCGACGATGTCGGTGGTGTTGTTGCCGATGTTCGCGACGATCGTGTAGCCCTTGGCCTCGATCTCCGCGCGCTTCTCCGTCTTGTACGCGCTGACCTCGGCGAACAGGTCGGGCAGCGAGCGCACGTACAGACCGTCGACCGGGTATCCGGCCCGCTTCAGGTTCCAGTCGGTCAGGGAGTGGATGATCCCCGGGCGGGCGGTGACGAAGAAGACCGCCACGCCCTTGGCGTGGGCGTCGCGGACCAGGTCCCGGACGTCCGCGATGGCCGGGGTCGGCAGCTCCCAGAAGGGGTGGAAGTCGGTCTCCAGGGAGGAGTTGTCGATGTCGAGGACGATGGCCTGCTTCTCGCGGCCGGCGTCCTTCGCGCGCTCTTCGATGTACGGGCGGGCTTCGGCGACGACGGCGGCCACGTCCTTGCGCCAGGTCGCGTAGTCCACGTCCGCGAGGGCGGCGGTCGACACCAGGTGGGTGTCCGGGTCGGACGCGGAGGCGGCGGGGGCGGGACCGACGACGAGGAAGGCCGTCAGGGCCAGTGCGCCCGTGGCGCCGGCGGCGACGCGCCTGCGCGCGGACGTGCGGGTGGGGAATGCGGAGGGCATGGGGGGCTCCCGAGTGGTCTACCGGCTCAGTGGTTGACATGCTCGCGGCCAATACTGGCCGGTAGGTAACGAGAGGTCTACCGGTCGGTAGCCAGTTTCTGAGCGGAGATCGACAACGCCCCCGGTCCGTACGGTGAAGGTACGGACCGGGGGCGCAGTCGGGAATCCGGACGGATCAGGCGAGACCGGGACCCCGCACCGGGATGTGCGTGAACGTCGGCTCGGGCGCCGGGTTCTGGAAGAAGTCGTTGCCCTTGTCGTCCACGACGATGAACGCCGGGAAGTCCTCGACCTCGATCTTCCAGACCGCCTCCATGCCGAGCTCCTCGTACTCGACGACCTCGACCTTCTTGATGCAGTCCTGCGCGAGCCGGGCCGCCGGGCCGCCGATCGAGCCGAGGTAGAAGCCGCCGTGCGCGTCGCACGCGGCCGTGACCTGGCCGGAGCGGTTGCCCTTGGCCAGCATGACCTTCGAGCCGCCCGCCGCCTGGAACTGCTCCACGTACGAGTCCATGCGGCCGGCCGTCGTCGGACCGAACGAACCGGAGGCGTACCCCTCGGGGGTCTTCGCCGGGCCCGCGTAGTAGACCGGGTGGTCCTTCAGGTACTGCGGCATCTCCTCGCCCGCGTCGAGGCGCTCCTTGATCTTGGCGTGCGCGATGTCGCGCGCCACGACCAGCGGGCCGTTGAGGGAGAGGCGGGTCTTGACCGGGTACTTGGTCAGCTCGGCGAGGATGTCGTCCATCGGCTGGTTCAGGTCGATCGTGACGACGTCGCTCTCCTCGGAGAGGTGCTCGTCGGTCGTCTCCGGCAGGAAGCGCGCCGGGTCGGTCTCCAGCTGCTCCAGGAAGACGCCCTCGGCGGTGATCTTCGCGACGGCCTGGCGGTCGGCCGAGCAGGACACGGCGATCGCGACGGGCAGCGAGGCGCCGTGGCGGGGGAGGCGGACGACGCGGACGTCGTGGCAGAAGTACTTGCCGCCGAACTGCGCGCCGATGCCGATCTTCTGCGTCAGCTCGAAGACCTTCTCCTCCAGCTCCTTGTCGCGGAAGCCGTGGCCGGTCTCGGCCGAGCCCTCGGTGGGCAGCTCGTCCAGGTAGTGCGCGGAGGCGTACTTCGCGGTCTTGAGCGCGAACTCGGCGCTCGTGCCGCCGACGACGATCGCCAGGTGGTACGGCGGGCAGGCGGCCGTGCCGAGCGAGCGGATCTTCTCCTCCAGGAACTTCATCATGCTCGCCTCGTTGAGGACGGCCTTCGTCTCCTGGTAGAGGAAGGACTTGTTGGCGGAGCCGCCGCCCTTGGCCATGAAGAGGAACTTGTACGCGCCGCCGTCGGTCGCGTACAGCTCGATCTGCGCGGGCAGGTTCGAGCCGGTGTTCTTCTCCTCCCACATGGTGACGGGGGCCATCTGCGAGTACCGCAGGTTGAGCTTGGTGTACGCGTCGTAGATGCCCTTGGACAGGGCCTCCTCGTCGCGGCCCGGGGTCAGCACGTTCTGGCCGCGCTTGCCCATGACGATCGCGGTGCCGGTGTCCTGGCACATCGGGAGGACGCCGGCGGCGGCGATGTTCGCGTTCTTGAGGAGGTCGAGCGCGACGAACTTGTCGTTGCCCGACGCCTCCGGGTCGTCGATGATCCGGCGCAGCTGGGCCAGGTGGGCCGGGCGCAGGAAGTGCTGGATGTCGTGGATCGCCTCGGCGGCCAGCGTGCGCAGCGCCTCGGGCTCGACCTTGAGGAACGTACGGCCGTCGGCCTCGAAGGTGGAGACACCTTCGGAGGTCACCAGGCGGTAGGGCGTGGTGTCCTCTCCCAGGGGGAGCAGATCGGAGTACGCAAACTCTGGCATGGCAGCCATTCCTCACTCGACAGACAGCGGCGCCGCCTCCCTTGGCCGCGCGTCCTCCAGCGTAGAACGAGGGCGCGGCCCGGATCCTGTGAGGTAAGGCTCACTGGCGAACGGGACCACGCCGATGTGGCGCGTTTCCGCTTCGTCCGCATCGTCTTCCACAGGCCCGGCCCCGCCCCCTGGTCGCGATCTATCGCGTTTCGCTAGGCTGGCTCCGTGGACCTCGAAAAGAAGCCCGAACCCGAGAAGCAGCCGCAGCCGCAGCGGTCGGCCGCTGCCGAACCCGCCCCGGCCGAGACCGCTTTCGCCGATCCGCGAGGCGCGCTGCGGGCGTCCGACGCGGACCGGGACCGGATCGCGGACATCCTCCGGGACGCCCTGGCCGAGGGTCGGATCGATCCCGAGGAGCACTCGGACCGGATCGACGCGGTCTACCGCGCCAAGACCGTCGGGGAGTTGGAGCCGATCGTCAGCGACCTGCCGGGCCCCCGGACCCGCCGGGATCCCGAGCCGGCGTACGACGACTACCCGGGCGACCCCGAGGGTGCCGCGGACAGCCTCGTCGCGATCTTCTCCAGCACCACCCGCAAGGGCCGGTGGCGGGTGGGCCGCAGGACGAACGCCTTCGCGCTCTTCGGCAACATCGAGATCGATCTGACCGAGGCGATCTTCGCGCAGCGGCTGACCACGATCAACGCCACGTCGATCTTCGGGAACGTCGAGGTGCGGGTCCCGGAGAACATCAGCCTGCGGGGCAACGGCAGCGGAGTCTTCGGCAACTTCGAGGTCGTGACCCTGGAGGGCGTCGATCCGCAGGCCCCGGTCGTCGTCGTCAACGGCTACTCGGTCTTCGGCAACGTCGAGGCGAGGCCCAAGCGCGGCAAGTGGATCACCGACCTCCAGAGCAAGCTGCGCAAGCACCTCGGCAACTGACGGCAAGCACCTCGGCGACTGACAACCAGCACCCGGGCGACTGACGGCAAGCACCTCGGCGACTGACAGGCAGGCCTCGCGGCGACTGGCAGCAGGCCTCGCGGCGTCGGGCGGGCCGTCGGCGTCGAGCCCTGGCGTCAGGCCCCGGCGTCGGCCGCCGGCGGCGGGACGATCTTCCCGGTCGAGCGCGGTGACCGGATTCCGCCCTGAGGTATCCGCAGTGCGGAACGGGACCGCACGCAGTGCATAGGCGCGCGCACAGCGGGTAGGGCTGCTGCATCGCCGCTCGCTCGCGAAGCCGTCGTCAGGAGTAGACCGTGCTGCCACTGCCGCATCAGCCCCTCCAGGTCGCCGCCGTTCCCCCTCAGCGCACACCTGCCCGGGAGGACGAGGCCGGCCCCTGGCACGCGGAGGCGGTGTGCCGCCGGGACGAGGCCGGGCTGTTCTTCGCCCCCTCCAAGGAGCCGACCGCCGCGCGGCTCGCGCGGGAGGAGGCGGCCAAGCGCGTCTGTGCCCGCTGTCCCGTGATGGTCGAGTGCCGGGAGCACGCGCTGATCCAGCCCGAGCCGTACGGGGTGTGGGGCGGGCTCACCGCGGCGGAGCGCCGCGTCGTCCTGGCCCGGCGCCGGCGGCGCGAGGTGGAGCTGAGGAAGGCGTCCGCGACCGACGGACGGATCGCCCAGGCGGGCTGACGGGGGAGCGGACGCCGTCGCGGCCCGTACGGGAAGGGGCGCCCCCACCGCACATGGGGGCGCCCCTCTTCGTACCGTTCGGGCGACTCGCTCGGCCTACTTGGCGCGGTCGAAGTCGATCTTGCTGTACGCGCGCAGCTTCGAGAGCCGGTGCGTCGAGTCGATCTGGCGGATCGTGCCGGACTTCGAGCGCATGACCAGCGACTGCGTGGTCGCCGTCTCGGCGCGGTAGCGCACGCCGCGCAGCAGCTCGCCGTCGGTGATGCCGGTCGCGACGAAGAACACGTTGTCGCCGCTGACCAGGTCGTTCGTGGAGAGCACCCGGTCCAGGTCGTGGCCCGCGTCGAGCGCCTTCTGCCGCTCGGCCTCGTCCTTCGGCCACAGCTTGCCCTGGATCACACCGCCGAGGCACTTGATGGCGCAGGCGGAGATGATGCCCTCGGGCGTGCCGCCGACACCCATGAGCAGGTCGACGCCGGTGCCCTCGCGGACGGCCATGATCGAGCCGGCGACGTCGCCGTCCGAGATGAACTTGATCCGGGCCCCGGTCTCGCGGATCTCCTTGACGATGCCCTCGTGGCGGGGGCGGTCCAGGATCATGACCGTGATGTCCTCGGGCGAGGAGTTCTTCGCCTTGGCGACCCGGCGGATGTTGACCGAGACGGGGGCGTTGATGTCGACGAAGTCGGCGGCCTCGGGGCCGGTGACCAGCTTGTCCATGTAGAAGACCGCGGACGGGTCGAACATGGTGCCGCGGTCGGCGGCGGCCAGGACGGCGATCGCGTTCGGCATGCCCTTGGCGTTGAGCGTGGTGCCGTCGATCGGGTCGACGGCGATGTCGACCTCGGCGCCGGTGCCGTCGCCGACCCGCTCGCCGTTGAAGAGCATCGGGGCTTCGTCCTTCTCGCCCTCGCCGATGACGACGACGCCGTTCATCGAGACGGTGGAGATCAGGGTCCGCATGGCGTTGACCGCCGCGCCGTCCGCGCCGATCTTGTCGCCGCGGCCGACCCAGCGGCCGGCGGCCATGGCGGCGGCCTCGGTGACGCGGACCAGCTCAAGGGCGAGGTTGCGGTCGGGGGCCTCGGGGGAGACGACGAGCTCGGGCGGCAGGTGATGGCTCTCGGTCATCGAAGCGCACCTTTCTGTACGGCGACGGCCGGGAACGGCGACGGCCGGGAAAACGAGGGTGTTCCGACTCTATCGGTACGTCGACAAAATGAGCAGAGGGGCCCACGTTTGAGCGCGACGCCCTGATGCGACCATGATGGGCGTGGCAGGTATGCGAGGTAGGCAGACGGTACGAGGGATGTTCCAGTCCCTCGGGGTGATCATGGTTGCTGCGGGAGTGATGTATCTCTTCATCCCGCACGACGAGAGCGCGGCGCCGGTCAAGGCGAAGGACTACCGCGTCGAGCTCCTGACGGCCCAGCGGGCGGCGCCATATCCGGTGCTGGCCCCCGAGGGGCTCGGGGCGGACTGGAAGGCGACGGTCGTCTCGTACAAGCGCGAGAAGGGCGACGCCTGGCAGCTCGGGTTCCTCTCCCCGGACACGCAGTACGTGGCGATCCACCAGTCGACGGCGGAGCCGGGCAAGTACGTGCCCGAGGTCACGCACGAGGCGAAGAACACCGGGAAGACCCAGACGGTGGCCGGCCAGCTCTGGCAGCGCTGGGAAGGGCCGAAGTACGACGCGTTCGTCCGTACGGAGGGCGGCGCGACGACCGTCGTGACCGGCACGGCCTCCTTCGAGCGGCTCGCCGAGATGGCGGGCTCGCTCAGGTCGCAGAAGGCCTGAGGAGCGACCGAGACGCACGGGAAGGGCCCCGCACTCCGTGAGTGCGGGGCCCTTCGTACGTGCCGCGTGTGCCGTGAGGCCGTGCGCGATCAGGCTCAGACGGTCGTGACGACGTCGTCGTAGGCCAGGCGCGGGGAACGCGGGAACCAGGCGTCCTCGCCCGGCTTGCCGATGTTGACGACCATCAGCGGGGTGTGGTCGTCGTCCAGGAACTCCTTCTGGAGCCCGGCGAAGTCCAGACCGGTCATCGGGCCGGCGGCGAGGCCGGCGGCGCGGACGCCGACGATGAAGTAGGCGGCCTGGAGGGCGGCGTTCAGCACGGCGGACTGCTCGCGGACCGGGCGCTCGGCGAAGAACATGTCCTTGGCCTGCGGGAAGTGCGGGAGCAGGGCCGGGAGCTCCTCGTGGAACTCGTTGTCGGCGGAGAGGATCGCGACCAGCGGGGCGGTGGCGGTCTTCGGCTGGTTGCCCTCGGACATGTGCTTGACCAGGCGCTCGCGGGCCTCGGGGGAGCGGACCAGGGTGATGCGCAGCGGGGTCTGGTTGAAGGCGGTCGGGCCGTACTTCACCAGGTCGTAGATCGCCTGGACCTGCTCGTCGGTCACCGGCTCGTCGGTGAACGTGTTGGCGGTGCGGGCCTCACGGAAGAGGAGGTCCTGGGCGGCGGGGTCAAGGGCGAGAGACATGCTGCGTACCTTCCGGACTGCGGATCAAGCGATGTCCTCGAATGTACGCGCATGATTGGTGAAACTTCAACTAATCCATCCGGATAGTGATCCGCTTCACTCCGAGTCTACGACAGGGCATGGGTGGGGCCGGGCGGGGGCGCCGGCAGTCCCGGGTAGGGCCTGGGCAGGGCGTCGGCAGTCCATCGGCAGGGCCTGGGCAAGGGGCGCCGGCAGTCCACGGGCAGGGCCGGGCGGGGTCGCCAGCAGCCCATCGGAGGGTCCGGGCAAGGGCGTCGGCAGTCCACCGGAGGGTCCGGGCAAGGGGGCCGGCAGTCCACCGGCAGGGCCCGGGCGGGGCGGACGCAGCGCACCGGCGGGGCGCCCAAGTCCACCGCCAGCCCGGCAAGCCAAGCCCACCGCAAGCCCACCTTCAGCCCGGCGGCAGTCCGCCTGCGGCCCACCGGCAGGGCCGCTCCGGCTACTCCTCCCCGCCCGCGGACTCCTCCTCGGCGGCGCGCTCCGCCGCCAGGGAGGCGTCGAGCCGGGCCCGCGCGCCCTCAAGGCGCCGCCGGCAGACCTTCGCCAGCTCCTCGCCGCGCTCCCAGAGCGCGAGGGACTCCTCCAGGGAGGTCCCGCCCGCCTCAAGCCGCCGGACGACCTCGATCAGCTCGTCCCGCGCCTGCTCGTACCCGAGCGCCGCCTCTTCCGTACCGGCTGCCGCCATGTGCTCCACCCTCCGTGTCGCTTCTCTCTCGATGATCTTCGGGCTCTGTTCAGGCCGGGCCGGCCACGTCCCCGCCCACGTCCCCGCCCACGCGCCGCACCGCGAACTCGCCCTCGGCGACCCGGGCCCGCAGCTCCTCGCCCTCCGCGACCTCCTCGGGGGAGCGGACCACCGCCCCGTCCGCCCGCTGGAGCACCGCGTACCCCCGCTCCATCGTCGCGGCGGGCGACAGCGCCCGGACCCGCGCCCGTGTGTGCGACAGCTCCGAGTCGGCCCGGTCCAGGAGGTGCCCGAGGACCCGCCGGCTCCGCGCGAGCAGCGCGTCGATCTCGTCCTCGCGGACCTCGACCATCCGCTGCGGATGCTCCATGACGGGCCGCGCGAGCGCGTGCGCGAGACCGCGCTCCTCGCGCTCCAGGAGCCCCCGGACGGTCCGCAGCGCCCGGTCCCGCAGCCCTCGGACGCGGTCGAGCTCCTCCCCGACGTCCGGTACGACCTTCTTGGCCGCGTCCGTCGGCGTCGAGGCCCGTAGGTCGGCCACCAGGTCGAGCAGGGGAGAGTCCGGCTCGTGCCCGATCGCGGAGACCACCGGCGTACGGCAGTCGGCGACGGTCCGTACGAGCTGCTCGTCCGAGAACGGCAGCAGGTCCTCGACGCTGCCGCCGCCCCGGGCGACGATGATCACGTCCACGTCCTCGTGGGCGTCGAGCTCCTTCACCGCCTGGACGACCTGCGGGACCGCCTTCACGCCCTGCACCGGGACGTTCCGCACCTCGAAGCGGACGGCCGGCCAGCGGCGTCGCGCGTTCTCCAGGACGTCCCGCTCCGCCGCCGAGGCGCGTCCGCAGACGAGCCCGATCAGATGCGGCAGGAACGGCAGCGGCTTCTTCCGGTCGAGCGCGAAGAGCCCCTCGGCCGCGAGGCTCCGCTTCAGCTGCTCCAGCCGGGCGAGCAGCTCGCCGATGCCGACCGGCTTGATCTCCACGGCCCGCAGCGACAGCTGCCCGCGCGGCGCGTACCACTCGGGCTTGGCGTGCACGACGACCCGGGCGCCCTCGGACACCAGGTCCGCGACCGAGTCGAAGACCTGGCGGTAGCAGGTGACGCCGATCGAGATGTCGTGCGAGGGATCCCGCAGCGTCAGGAAGACGACCCCGGCGCCGGGGCGCCGCGACAGCTGGGTGATCTGCCCCTCGACCCAGATCGCTCCGAGCCGGTCGATCCAGCCCCCGATCAGGCGGGAGACCTCACCGACGGGAAGCGGAGCTTCGGCGGACGTAGTCAGAGCCATGGACCGAGCGTAACGGCGCGGTACGACAACGTGTACGACCACGGCAGCGCGTACGACGACGGCGAGGCAGCGCGTACGAAGACGACGACGGCGAGGCAGCGCGTACGAAGACGGCGACGGCCGTGCGTACGACGACGACCAGGCGGCGCGTACGACGACGGCGACGGCCGTGCGTACGACGACGAGACGACCGGGCGGCGCATACGAAGACGGCGACGGCAGCGCGCAAGGCCGCGGCGACGGCAACGGCCTCGTCCCCGACCCGCGCACGCACGGCGACGTCAGGGCCGCGCGGGCGTCCGCGTCGTGCCCTGGAGGGCCAGGACGACGAGCCCGATCCCCAGCCACACCACGCCCACCACCTGCGCGGCGACCGAGGCCTCCACGATCACCGCGATCAGGATCGACGCCCCGACGACCGGCATCACGACGTGCTTCAGCCAGTGCGGCGGCCCCTCCGCGCGCCGAACCGCGAACCACCCCACCACGCTCGCGTGCAGCAGGACGAACGCCGTCAGCGCGCCGACGTCGACCACCGACACCAGATGGTCGAGACCGTCGTCCTGCCGCGCCGCCCACACCGCCGCGACCATCGTCACGGTCGCCGCCACGAGCAGCGCCACCCGCGGCACGCCCGCGTCCGTCCGGGCGAGCAGGTGCGGCAGCCGCCGCTCGCGGCCCATCGCGAAGAGCAGCCGCGCACCGGCCGCCTGCCCCGCGAGGGCGGCGAAGGCCGCGCCGATCGCCTTCGAGACCGCCACCAGGTCGTGCAGCCAGCCGCCGACCGACACCTCCACGGCGTCGTAGAAGGCGGAACCCTGCTTCGCCGGATCGGCGGCCAGCTCGGCCGACGAGACCGGTTCGAGGAGCGCCACGAGCCAGGTCTGCGCCACGAACAGCGCGCCCGCGAGCGCGAGGCAGAACAGCACCGCCCGCGCGACCTTCGCCGACCCGCCCGTGACCTCCTCCGCGAAGGAGGCGATCGCGTCGAAGCCCAGATAGGACAGCACCGCCACCGACACCGCGCCGATGACCGCGGCCATCGAGAACGAGGCGTCCCCGGTGAGCGGCGACCACCAGTCGCGCCGCGGCCCGTCCTGCACGAGCACCACCACCGCCGACACGACGAAGACCAGCAGGACGACGATCTCCATCGCGAGCACGGCGAAGCCGACCCGGGCCGCGGCCCGGACGCCCCACAGGTTGAGCAGGGTGGTGATCACCACGGCGATCCCGGTCCACACCCACCGGTCCACCTCCGGGACCAGCGCCTCCATCGCGATGCCCGCGAAGAGATAGGCGACGGCCGGGATCAGCAGGTAGTCGAGCAGCGCCATCCACCCGGCGATGAATCCCGGGCCTTCTCCGAGGCCCTTGCGCGCGTACGTGAAGACCGAGCCGGCCTGCGGCGCGACCCGGATCATCTGGGCGTAGCTGAACGCGGTGAACGCCATGGCGACGGTGGCCACGACGTACACCAGTGCGACGGCCCCGTGGGACTTGGCGTCGAGCGTGCCGAAGACGCCGACGGGAGCCATCGGAGCGATGAAGAGGAGTCCGTAGACGACCAGGTCGCGGAAGCCGAGGCTCCGGCGGAGATCGGTGTGTTCCTCGCGCGCAGCCACCTGCGGTTCCTCGGGCATGCGGTCAGTCTCGGCCACGGCACCGATCAATCCGCTGACCGACGCGGCCTTACGATGGGACGCATGACTGCAACGCCCGCGTCGACGCCCGAGTCCGCCCCCGCGACGAACCGCCCGAAGCGTGTCCTGCTCGCCGCTCCCCGCGGTTACTGCGCGGGCGTGGACCGTGCCGTGATCGCCGTGGAGAAGGCCCTGGAGCAGTACGGGGCGCCGATCTACGTGCGCCACGAGATCGTCCACAACAAGTACGTGGTCCAGACGCTGGAGCGGAAGGGCGCGATCTTCGTCGACCAGGCGACCGAGGTGCCGCCGGGCAACATCGTGATGTTCTCCGCGCACGGCGTCGCCCCGACCGTCCACGAGGAGGCCCGCCAGGGCCGGCTCGCGACGATCGACGCGACCTGCCCGCTGGTCACCAAGGTCCACAAGGAAGCCGTCCGCTTCGCCAACGAGGACTTCGACATCCTCCTCATCGGCCACGAGGGCCACGAGGAGGTCGTCGGCACCTCCGGCGAGGCGCCCGACCACATCCAGCTGGTCGACGGCCCCGGGGACGTCGCCAAGATCGAGGTCCGCGACCCGTCCCGGGTCGTCTGGCTCTCCCAGACCACGCTCTCGGTCGACGAGACGATGGAGACGGTCGACGCGCTGAAGGAGAAGTTCCCGCAGCTGATCTCCCCGCCGTCCGACGACATCTGCTACGCCACGCAGAACCGCCAGATCGCCATCAAGGAGCTCGCCGGCGAGGCCGAGCTCGTGATCGTCGTCGGCTCGAAGAACTCCTCGAACTCGATCCGCATGGTCGAGGTCGCCAAGCAGGCCGGCGTCCCCGCCGCCTACCTGGTCGACTTCGCGAGCGAGATCGACGAGGCCTGGCTGGAGGGCGTGACCAGCGTCGGCCTCTCCTCCGGCGCCTCCGTCCCGGACATCCTGGTCCAGGAGGTCCTGGAGTGGCTCGCCGAGCGCGGCTACGCGGACGTCGAGATCGTCAAGACGGCGGACGAGTCCCTGACCTTCTCGCTCCCCAAGGAGCTCCGCAACAAGGACCTGCGGGCGGTGGCGGAGCAGCTCGGCAAGGGCGATCCGGTCGCGGCCGCGGCGGAGTGACTCCACGCGCCGGGGAGTCACTCCACAAGGAGTAACTCCGCCCCACAGCCCTTACGGTGGGTCCATGAACGTCTTCGGAGTGGACATCGGCGGCTCGGGCATCAAGGGCGCCCCCGTGGACCTGGAGCGCGGAGCGCTCACCGAGGAGCGCCACAAGGTACTGACCCCGCAGCCCGCCACACCCGACGGTGTGGCGGGCTGTGTCGTGGAGGTCGTGGAGCACTTCGGCTGGACCGGACCGGTGGGCGTGACCTTCCCCGGTGTGGTGACGGGTTCGACGATCCGTACCGCGGCCAACGTCGACAAGGCCTGGATCGGCGTCGACGCCGGCACCCTCCTGAGCGAGCGGCTCGGCGGCCTCCCGGTGACCGTCCTGAACGACGCGGACGCGGCCGGCGTCGCGGAGATGACCTTCGGCGCGGGCCGGGGCCGCAAGGGCACGGTGATCCTGCTGACGCTCGGCACGGGCATCGGCTCGGCCCTCTTCGTCGACGGCCGCCTCGTGCCCAACACGGAGCTGGGCCACCTGGAGCTGAAGGGCCACGACGCGGAGACACGGGCCTCGACGAAGGCCAAGGAGGACGAGGACCTCACCTGGGAGCACTGGGCGAAGCGCCGGCTGACGAAGTACCTCGCGCACGTGGAGATGCTGTTCTCGCCGGACTTGTTCATCATCGGCGGCGGCGTCAGCCGCAAGGCCGACAGGTTCCTCCCGCTCATCGAGGGCATCCGCGCGGAGATCGTCCCGGCGGAGCTCCAGAACAACGCGGGCATCGTGGGAGCGGCGATGGCGGCGGGCGAGGCCTGAGGCCGCCGCCAGGTCCGATAAGCGGACGGACGGACGGGCGGGCGGGGCGTTAGGCGACGGGGCGGGCAGGCGCTGGGCGACGGACGCTACGCGCCGGGCCGACGGACGCTACGCGCCGGGCCGACGGGCGCTACGCGACGGGGCGGCGGCCCGGCGCGGAGGGACGCCCACTCGGCTTCTCACCCGCACCGGAAGCCACCCGGCCGCCACCGACACCGGCACCACCACCACCGGCGGCAGCGGCCGCGGCGGCGCGGTGCTGCCGCCTCCCCATGTCCCGTACCTTCCGCACGCTCGTGATGAGCCCGGCGACGAGGGTGCCGCCGTAGAGCCACCCGGCGTGCACGGCGAGCGCGGTCACGACGGCCATGGCCTGGCCGCCGAGTCCACCCGTACCGCCCGCGATGGGGACGACCCCGACGGCGAAGGCGATGGGCACGCCGATCGGGGCGGTGACGAGGTCGGCGGTACGGACCCACAGCGCGGTCAGGGCGCTGACCGGCAGGAACAGCAGCCCGAAGACGATCGGGGAGCCGTCGAGGATCAGCCGGTCGAGGAAACCGATCACCAGCATGGCGGCGGCGGCGAACAGACCGGCGCCGAGGCCGGTGAGCCGGGGCGAGGGGAGCCGTCGCAGGGCGAGGACGACGGGCGGCACCGGCCGTGCGCCCGGCGGCCGCCCCGTACCGCGCCCGGGAACGGCGGCCCCCGCGGCCCCGGCCCGCTCCATACGGGCGCCGCCGGCGCCCCGACCGGCCCTGCCGGTCACGCGGTACACGGCCGCGCCCTCGACGAGCGCGGCCGGTGCGGCGGGCGCGATGGGTGCGACGGGCGGTGTCACGGGCGTCACGGGCGGCGTGACGGGGTTTTGCGGCCGTCGGCGGCCTCGCGGCTGACTTGTCCTGTGCTGCTCCACCCCACCAACGTAGGTCGGGAATGGGCGGGAAGCGGGTCCGGGACACGCCCTTTGGGTGACCTTGCCCCCGAGATCGACCGAAGGTCGGCGTCACTGGCCGGTTCGCCCCGCCCGTAAACTGGGGGATCGGCCCACCATCCACACTTCAGGAAGTCGCCACCGTGTCGCTCACGATCGGAATCGTCGGTCTGCCGAATGTCGGCAAGTCGACCCTGTTCAACGCCCTGACCAAGAACGACGTGCTGGCGGCCAACTACCCGTTCGCCACGATCGAGCCCAACGTCGGAGTCGTCGGCGTCCCCGACGCCCGCCTGGCGGTCCTCGCGGGCATCTTCGGCTCGCAGAAGATCCTCCCCGCGACGGTGGACTTCGTCGACATCGCCGGCATCGTGCGCGGCGCCTCGGAGGGCGAGGGCCTCGGCAACAAGTTCCTCGCGAACATCCGCGAGTCGGACGCGATCTGCCAGGTCATCCGCGCCTTCAAGGACGAGAACGTCGTCCACGTCGACGGCAAGGTCTCGCCGAAGGACGACATCGAGACGATCAACACCGAGCTGATCCTCGCCGACCTCCAGTCGATCGAGAAGGCGGAGCCGCGCCTGACGAAGGAGTCCCGCCTCCAGAAGGAGAAGGTCGCGGTCCTCGCGGCCGTCCTCGAGGCGAAGAAGATCCTCGAGGCGGGCGACACGCTCTTCTCGAAGGGCATCGCCAAGGGCACGGAGCAGGGCGACCTCCTCCACGAGCTGCACCTCCTCACCACGAAGCCCTTCCTCTACGTCTTCAACGTCGACGAGGACGAGCTGACGGACGAGGCCTTCAAGGACGAGCAGCGCGCGCTGGTCGCCCCCGCCGAGGCCATCTTCCTGAACGCGAAGCTGGAGCAGGAGCTCATCGAGCTGGAGGACGACGAGGCCCTCGAACTGCTCCAGTCGGTCGGCCAGGACGAGCCCGGCATGGCCACCCTGGGCCGCGTCGGCTTCGCCACCCTGGGCCTCCAGACCTACCTGACGGCAGGCCCGAAGGAAACCCGCGCCTGGACGATCAAGAAGGGCGCCACCGCCCCCGAGGCGGCCGGCGTCATCCACACCGACTTCCAGCGCGGCTTCATCAAGGCGGAGATCATCTCCTTCGCCGACCTGGTCGAATGCGGCTCGGTGGCAGAGGCCCGCGCGAAGGGCAAGGCCCGCATGGAGGGCAAGGAGTACGTGATGCAGGACGGCGACGTGGTGGAGTTCCGCTTCAACGTGTAGTGGGTGACATACCACCACTTCGCTAATCTGGCAAACATGCAGGTCAGAAGGGGTCCGACTCTCGGGAGTCGGGCCCCTTAGTTTTTCCCGTGCTGGATCGGTGCTGGATAATCTGACACGTCGTCACCCCTCATCACCCCTCATCATCCGCACTGTGCTGGATTCGTGCTGGGTGGACGAAGGCCGTCGGAGTCGCGACGTGAAACCCCGTCGCGAGGTTCCTGATCGTCTTCTCCTACCGGCGAACGGTCGATCCTGAAGGCGCTGTGAGCGCGAGGTGAGGCGTCCGGTATGCGCCGGATTCTCCCTGCGGTGGAACGGGCTGTTGCGAGCTGCGCATCCTCCCCCCGGTTGGTCCTAATACATCCGCAGGATGACTTGGAAGATCCACTTTGTGCGACGTTTCTTCGAACGTGCGTTCGCATGTTAGAAGTAAACGGAACTGTTCATTCAGGGGGAAGGAATTACCTGCCGTGTCCCACCGACGCTCACGCCTGTCTGCCTCTCTCGCCCTGCCGCCGAGAGGTGAGCCCGATAGAAAGATCGCGATCGGGGCGTGGAGTCTGCTGGCCACGGGCCTCGTCTTCACCGCCACGCTCGGGTTGGTGGAGCACTCCGCTCCCGGTCGGGAGCAGGTTCCCGATCCCGCCTCCGCTGCTCCGGACGTGGTGCTTGACGACGACGGTGTGTATCGCCACCAGCCGGCATCCGGCTACGTGCCCACGTACTTTGATGGGCATGGAGGGATCGCCGGGGTCCCGCTCACCGCGGAGCAGCGCGAGGCAGTGGTGCGGGAGGCCCGACGGCGTGGAGCCTCCGCCGAGGATGCGCACGCGCTTGCGTACGGAGAGGGCACCTCCCCGCTACGTCCGGAGGGCTCCACGAAGAGGCCGCCGTCCACCGGGATGACGGTCCTGGCCTCCGAGCCGCTCTATCGCGAGGTGGCCCCGCTCGAAGAGCGGGCCGCGGAGAGTGACGACGGCCGCGCCACCCCCGCTCGCCCGGAGCCGGGGATCAAGTCCGAGAGCGGCGGTCGGCAACAGTCCGGCAGGCGAGAGGGGGAGGGCAAGGAGCGGGCTAAGCAGGACGGCCTGAAGGAGCACATGAAGAACATGATGGAGTCGGTCGTCCCTGACCCTGTCGAGGAACCGCTCAGCAAGTTCTTGGGGCCGATGAATCCCTTCCGTGCCTACATGCAGGCCATCAGCCAGCCCGGCTCGGAGCCCACCTTCACCGTGTCGCCGCCGGACGATGGAGTGGTAACCATCACCGCGGCTACTCAGGTGACCGAAACCATGGCTGTGACCGTGGAGGTTAAGGCGCCAGTCGAGGAGGCCCCGCACACGGCGCCCCCGACGGTCTCGGTGACCGTCACCAACCCTGAGACGGATGCGGTGACGGTCATTTCCGAGGGGCAGACGGTGTCTGGCGGCAACGCAGACATCCCGAGGGTGGCCATAGGTGAGGTGGTCGAGGCGGTCGTGGCCGCAGCCGCTGAACCCGACGCGGGGCGGGCTGACGAGCAGTCTGCCGACGAGGCGGCCCAGGAAGCCAAGGAGGCTCTGAAGCCCCTCCATGAAGCCGCCACCGAGGCCGCTGTCGCGCCGAGCCTTACGGGCGAGGAGTAGCTCAGCTACGGCGCCTCGGCCAACTCCGAGGCGCCGTGCCGGGTGAGCTTCTTGCAGACCGCGAGCGCAGTCTTCGTGGCATCCGGCCCGGTGAGGCGGACGTCGATTGCAAGCGCGGGTTCGACGGAGAAAGCTCGTGCCCGGACGGTGTACGTGACCTCGTTGCCGTCGTCGTTGGTCTTGACGTACCCCGCCAGGGGCGCGTTGCAGAAGCCGCCCATCTGTCGCAGCACCACGCGCTCCGCCTCGGCCTCCGTCTCCGTCTCCGGGTGGTGCAGCTTGGAGATGCGCTTGCGGGTCTCCATGTCGTCCTCGCGGGTCTGGAGGGCGATGATCGCGGCACCGAGCGGCGGGCAAATGATCTCGGGGCTGATCCGCTCGCCGATCCGGTGTCGCAGGCCGAGCCGCTCCATGGAGCACGAGGCCACGACCAAGGCGTCCACCTCGTGCCGGAAGAGCGCCTCCAGGCGGCTGTAGACGGGACCGCGCAGGGAGACGACCTCAAGGTCCGGGCGGTAGGTCCGCAAGGCGGCCGAGCGGCGCACGGAGGCAGTCCCCACGGTGGCACCAGGGAGTAGCGTGTCGAGAGTGCCGGCCGGGTCGCGGGTCACGAGGCAGTCGCGGACGTCGTCACGGCGCAGGTAGGCGGCCATGGTCAGGCCCGGAGTGTCGTGCGTGGGCGCGTCCTTGAGGCAGTGGACTGCGACGTCAATCTCTCCGGCGAGCAGGGCGGACTCGATCTCCTGGGAGAACACGCCGTCCGACTCCAGGGAGGCGCGGGCGTCCTCGCGGTCGCCGCTCTCTCCGGAGAAGGGGCGTAGCAGGGTGGCGTCCGGTGCGAGGGCTGCCAGGATGGGTGCGGACTGGGCGAGGGACATGCGCGAGGAGCGAGCGCCGATGCGCAGGGGCGTCTTCATCTGAAGGCTCTCCTTTGGTGACAATCTGTCGGAAACTGCATGGATCTGGTGCAAGTACGATTGAGCGTCAACAGACCTGCGTCAGCGAGGAGTTGACCTGAATGGGCGACGTACTGCGGATCGGTTCCCGAGCCAGCAAGCTGGCGCGGAGGCAGGTCAGTGAGTGGCTCGCGCCAATCGCCGGGCAGTTCCCGGACGTGACCTTCAAGCGGCAGATCATCCTTGAAGGCGGGGATCGGGACCGGGTCACGCCGACCCTGGCAGAAGTGGCGAAGACCGCTGGTGGGTCAGCGTTCTCCACCAACCAGGAGGCGGCCCTCGTGACCGGCGAGGTGGACGTGATCGTGCACTCGCTCAAAGACCTCCCCACCTCCGTGCACGAAGGGACCTGCCTCCTGGTGACCCCCGGGCCGCGCGAGGACGTGCGTGATGTGCTCTGCGGCTCGACGCTGGACGACCTGCCTCGTGGCGCGACGGTGGGAACCGGAGCCCCTCGCCGCGTCGCTCAGCTTCTTGCCCTCCGTCCTGACCTGCACGTAGTCCCGATCCGTGGAAACGTCCCTGGACGGCTGGCGCGCGCCACGAAGGGCGACCTTGATGCGGTGGTGCTCGCTGCGGCAGGGTTGAACCGGCTGGACCTGATGCCCCAGGAGCACGAGGTGCTCGACCCGACGACCTTCCCTCCATCCCCGGGGCAGGGCGCGCTCGGCATCCAGGTCCGTGTCAACTCCCCGGCTGCCGAGGTGTTGGCGAAGGCCGGAGACCCGCTTGTCGACGTGTGTGTGAGGGCCGAGCGTGCCCTGCTGGCCGAGCTTCACGGCGGCTGCTCCGTGCCGGTGGGTGCGTGGGGGCGAATCGGTGCTGACGGCCTGCTGTACCTGACCGCCGCCGTGACGTCGCTGGACGGCACGAAGCAGGTCAGGGCCGACGGGGCAGGGCCCGCCGAGGACCCCGAGAAGCTCGGGGCCAGCATTGCGGCCGACCTCATCGTTCACGGTGCGGCCGGCATCCTGGCTGAGATCAGGAAGTCTTGAGGCCGCGGGCGATGTCCAGCGCGGCGTAGGTGATGATGCGGGTGGCTCCCACCCGCTTCAGGACCGTGTACGCCTCGACGAGGGGCTTGAAGTCGCGTTCCCCGTTGTCCCGGAGGTCGGTCAGGCGCAGGTATTCGCCGCTGACGGAGAAGGGGACGAGGGGAACGGGGATCTTGTCCTTGAGGTGCACGAGGGTGTCGACGGTGTGCAGGGCGGGTTCCGTGAGGATCATGTCCGCACCCTCGTCGACCATCTGGCGGGCCACGTGCACAGCCTGTTCGGGCTGGTTCGGCGCGATCTGGAAGGCGCGGACCCCTGAGCGCGGTGTGGCTCCCATGGAGGTCCTGAAGCCCTCGTAGAGCGACGAGGCGAAGATCAGGTGCGGCATGATGCCGACGTTGTGGTGCCCGGCGCGGTCGAGTTCCTGACGGACTCGGCGCACGGAGCCGGGGATCATCGCGGCCGGGCCGACGATGTCCGCACCGGCCTCCGCCTGCATGACGGCCTGGAAGCCCAAGGCTTCGATCGTCTCCTCCACGTCCATCCGGCCGCCATTGCCAGCGAGCCAGCATTCCCCGGTGTCGTTGTGCTGGCAGACGCACGTCTCCGTCATGACGAGCACCTTGGGGGCGGCCTTCTTGGCGGCGGTAATGGAGCGGGCCATCAGGCCGGTGGGGGAGGCGTGCTGCGATGCCCGCGCGTCCCTGAGCTTGGACCCGGCGAAGATCTTCACCGACGTGATGCCGGCCGATTCCAGGGCCTTGACCGCCTCGGGCAGCTCCTTGACCGTCATCGTGGGCATGGACCGAGACTTGGTGTCGTCCTCCTCGCGCATGAGAAGGACCATGGCGAGGTCGCCCGGGGTCAGGCCCGGATCTTTGAGAAACTCACGGACGGCTAAGCGGTGGGCGGGCATTGCTCCTCCTGCAAGATCAGACTGGATGACTGCGTGGGGGGCACGGCCCGCCCCGGCCGACGCTGCCCGCTCCGAGGGGGATGTGTAGCGGAGCGGGGTGGGCATGCCGGCCGGGGCGGGTGCTTGGGGTGGTGCTAGGCGGCGAGGATGTCGCGCGCGTCGAGCGGCTCCGCAGTGTCGCCGTCGCCCGGGTCGCCCGTTTCGGGGGTCTCGGGGGTCTCGGTGTCGGAGTCCACCTTCTCGACCTCGGGGGTGTCGGTCTCAACGGTTGCGGGCATGGAAGCCCCCCTCTCTTTCGTCGGTCCCGGCCCGGTTGGGCGCGGGGGCGCGTCCGTCGCCACGGACACGCCGCCGCCCTGGGTGGGCATCCGGCCGTGATGGAGTGCCGGTGCCCCGGGAAGTCCCCGCCAGGGCGGAAGCTCTGCGATGTGTGGCCTACCGGGGGATGACGGTGCCGAGGAACAGGGCGGCCAAGACGCCCATGACGGCCAGGTAGGTGTAGACGCCGTGGGCCAGGGCCGGGTGCTCCTCGCGGATGGCCCGCAAGGCGGCGAAGCCCGTCTTGCCGTGCGCCTGGGCCCGGAAACCGAACGCGCTGATCTCGACGTAGGTGACGTCAGGCGCACTGTCGGCGGCGCCCGCCTGCTCGAACGCGAGGTCCGCGATGTCGTAGGGCTCGAAGCGCCTCTGCATCTTCAGATAGGCGAGCAAGCGGCGCGGGGTCCAGAAGGCGGCCATGGCAAGTGTTCCTTTCGGTGGGGCTTACGCGGCCAGGTCTTCGACGTTGACGCGCGTGACGTCCGTCAGTTCGACGACCATGGCCGCGCTGATCAGCGCGTGGAGGCGGGTGTCTCCGTACGGGACCCAGGCGTCGCCCGGGTGGCAGTACCACCCGCCCTGCACGGGCCGGTACAAGGAGCCGACGGCCCCCCAGGCGCGCGGGTCGGGTGTGCGCACGGCGGCGAAGGTGGGCTCGTTGGCAAGGTGCGGGCACTCGGCGATCGAGCGCACCGCGCAGGGCTCGCACAGCGGCGGCATCTTGGTGAGGGACTTCTCCGGCCAGGTGGCTGGGGACCGCTTGGTGCGCCAGTCCAGGAACAGGACGCCGTCCTCGTTCTCGCTCGCGGGTTCCTGGCAGACCTGGCACAGGAGATCGAGCATGCACTCGTACTGCCGGCCGGGGTGCATCTCGTCGTACAGGGCCCGCCCCTGCTGGGGGGAGGAGGAGACCCGCCCGATGAGGACGCCATGAGGGTCTCGGTCCTCGGGTCGTTCATCCTTGTAGGCGATGTGGAGCTGCGGCCGGTGCCGCAGGACCAGATCGCTCTCAAGGCCGGGGATCTCGCTGTCCCACGCGGCGACGTACGGAACGACCGCCGGGCGGGCAAGCGGTCTGCTAGGCACCGACGGCCTCCTTCTCGGCCGCCTGCCAGCCCTCGCGCTCCAGCAGGGCGAGCAACTCGCAGGCCGTGACCGCCGCGTGTCGAGCGAGGCGCCTGTTCGACCAGACGGGGTTGGCGGTGGCAGTTCGCGCCCTCTCGATCATCTCGCGGACCACGATGCGCCCGGTGTCCAGGAAGCCGTCCGCAGCATCTGCGAGGGCGTCGAGGAATCCCTGCATGGTCAGGACAGTCGCGTGGAGATCCTCATCGCGGACCTCGTCAAGGTGGCTGCTCAGTACGTAGTTCGACGTCTGCCAGACTGCCTCGGGCGTGATCCGTAGAGGGCTATCCCCTTGATCCAAGACGACCTGCCGACGCAAGCCGTCCAGGAACCTGCGTAACGTGTCGTTGTCCTGAGAACCCTCGGTCAGGTCGCCGCGCTGGGATGTGTCCCAGATCCAGGACTCGCCCGGCGTTCGGCGCTCGGCGCCGACGCTCGAACCGGCAGTGCGGCGAAAGAGGGTGAAGGTGCGCGGCTTCGCGTGCTTGCCCATTACCCAGCCACCCCCAGCGTGCACCAAGTGCGGGTCCCGTCTCTGCCCCACTGGTCCGAGAAGGCGGCTACGAGGACAAGGCCGCGGCCCCCTTCCTCGTGTGGACCGGGGGTGCGCTTCTTGGGCTGCCCCTCTTCCGAGTGGTCGTCAACCTCGATGAGGACCAGGCCCGAAGGGCTCCAGGAGAGCAGGAAGTCGATGTTTTCAACTTCGGCTCCGGGCTTCCGGTGCTGAATTGCGTTGGTGACGAGTTCGCTGACGAGGAGCTGGACCGTCTGAATGGTGTCAGGTTCGATGCCGCCGACTCGGTTGAGGTGAGCCGCAGCGAGCCTGCGCATGTGCTCGACGCGCCTGGGCTCGGGGGCGAAGGTCGCGCTGAGCTGACTCGTCCGCGCGGGCGGGCGGAGGCCGGCATTGCGGACGGAGGGCGGCGTCATACATCTGCCCTCGTGACTTCGACGGCGCTGGGGGCGTCCTCGTCGGGCTCGTCGAGGTAGTTGGCGAACTTGGCGATGGTCGCGAGCCAGGCCCGGAACTCGGCCTGCTCGCCCGGCGTGCTCGCGATGTGCGCGACGGTGGGGGCGATGACGCCCTCGACGCTGTTCTCGCGGAGGAGCCTCGACGCCTCGAACCAACCAGGCCGTTCACGCCGGGAGCGGGTTACCGCGCCGGTCTCGATGATGACGGCGTTGTCGGGGACGATGAAGTCACGAGCTTCTGCGAACGCTCGCAGGCTGGCCGCCACGGGGGCGGTGTCCGCGCCCTCGGGCAGGTTGGCGTAGAGGAGTACGCGCGTGCGGTCGGGGAACCCGCTCGCAGCGTCAGCGATGTTGCGTCGGCGCTGTTGACTCGCGGTGGTCCGTCTCATGTACCAACGGTGTCGCAACCCCGAGGACTCGGGAAGTAACACCTCGTAGCACTAAGCGAAGTTGCGCAGCCCCCGGTGACACGAGCCGTATCACCGAGGGCAGTTGGGTGAAGAAAAGTGCTACGTGGCGTATCACTACGCCGAGTTCGGTGCAGGCATATGCCAGTCTACAGAGCCGTCTTGAGGGTCGCGGGCGCGTATCCGTCGGCGGCGACGGCCGGCACGCCGATGAGTTCGGAGACTCGGCGAAGACGGGACGTAGAGGCGCTACCGATCTTCTGGACGATCACGCCGGGCAGAGCTTGGTGTCGGGACCATTGCGGCGCGTCGTGGAGCACGCCCTCCAGCGTGTCGAGTGCCTTGTCGTAGAGCTTCGCGTCCGCCTGAGCCATCGCCACGTCGAGCTGATACCGGTTGCGGGCCGCATCGGCCAGGCCCTCCAGGTGGACGGGCTTCACCGACTCGATCAGCTTGAGAGCCTTCCCCGGCTTGCCGATGGTGACGTTGATGCCGACCGCCTGGGTCGTCGCGGTGTGCGGGCCGAACCGGGCGCCGTGGAAGTCGCGTTCGCGTCCGAGGCGGGCTCCCACTGCATGCAGGCGAGAGAGGTAGTCGCCAGTGCGGTCGGTGTCCTCCAGGCGTGCGGCTGTGACGGCGCAGTGGTTCAGCAGGTTGCCGTAGACGGTGAGTCGCTCCGGGCTCTGGTCCGAGTAGCGGGGCTCGATCTCGTCGGCGGCGACGGCCGCGACCTCCATCGAGCGCTGAAGCCGTCCGTCACGGAGGTAGACCCAGGACCGGGCGGAGTCGACCCGGGCGGTGCGCAGTGGATCACCCGCCGCCAGCGCGGCATTGCGTGCGTGCCCGATCGAGGAGTAGGCCAAGTCCCGTGCGCCGAAGAGGTTGGCCACACATGCAGCGATCTGGTAGCCGTCCGAGAGGTACCCGAGGACCGGGTGGGCGGCGTCTCCGTCGAGAGTCCGCGCGGTGATCGCCGCATCGCGAAGCAGCGGCCCCAGGATGGCGCCAAGCTCGCGGTAGTTACCGGCCCAGTAGAGAGTCCAGGCCCTGTCCGTCGCGCGCGACAGCTCGTCGACCAGCACTGGGTCGCAGTCCGCGGGGAGGAAACCCGCCGCCGTGTCGTGGACGCTGGACGAGATGTGGCGCAGGGTCGCTCGGTCGTCGTGTCCCATGGAGCGCCGAGGGGCCTGCTGGCCGAGGATGACGCTGGTGTCGACGCTGAGCGCATTGGCGATCTTGAGCAGTGTCGGGAGGGAAAGGCGACGGTTCTGCTCGGCGGCCCGGATCGTAGGGAGGGCCAGGCCCGTCTTGTTCGCGAGCTGCTCTTGCGACATCCCCTTGCCGCGCAGGATCTTGATCCGCTCGCCGTTGCTGTAGTCACTCCATTGGGGCATTCCCGACTCCAAGTCCGTTCAAGAACACGCGCCTGTATTTGAACGGTACCCGGATGGGAGGGGTGTACGGGCAGCCAAGCCCCCAGCCGTTGTGGAGGGCTGGGAACTTGGCTTCTGTGTTCGAATCCGGATAGGCGGTCAGCTAGCGCCGACGAGGGTGTCGTATCCGTCGACGTAAGGCTGGCCGTTGAGATGGGCAGCGAGCTTCCCGACGCCGCGTTCGATCCGGTACCGAACGGCGCGGTCCGTGATGGAGTCGCGAGCAGCAATCAGCTCGTCCGGCCAGTCCAAGGCGTACCGCAGGAACAGGGCCCGACGTTCGCCTCGGGAGAGGTCGCAGGCGTCCCACGCCTGCCGGATGTCGGCGAGGTGGGCGAAGAGCGTGCCGGCCGTCCTGGGGTCCGTGGTGCCCCTGGGCATGTCCGCGTCCGGTGCCGTGGGATTGCGGATGCCGTATGCGGCTGCCGCGTCCCACACGGCCGGGAGGAGGTGTTCGACGAGGCGCCGCTCGTACCCGCTCACACTCGCTCCCCGTCCGAGTCTGCGCGGGCGGCCTCGTAGGAGACGTGGCGTGCACGGTGTCGGGCCTGGGTCTTGATCTGGTCGGTGAGGTCCAGGACGAGCCGGTGGTGCAGGACGCCGGGTCCCAGCCCCGGGTCGGCGAGGCAGCCGCGCACCATGTCCGCCTTCGTCGCCAGGAGGAGAAGCGCCTCCTGGAACGCGTCGTCGTACTCCATCGTGAGCCGGGTCCCATATCCGTCCGCGACCCGGCGGGCAGCTCGGCCGGCAATCCCCTCGGTCTCGCGGGTGATGACGGACCAGTCCGCGGATTCGGTCACCGGACCACCTCCTTGACCGGGACCGCTCCGTCCTTGGTGACCATGACCATCAGGCCCGGGGCGCCACGGGTGCCGGTACGGTGCCGCCACCATGTGCTCTCGGACTCCAGGGCCGGTACCTGGATGAAAGTCCGGGGCCCGTCGGTGTCGACGAACTCATGATGGAGATGACCGGCCAGCAGGACATCGGCCTGGTGCATGGCGGAGGTCTTGTCGAAGGACTGCCCCTTCCACCACTCGAAGTGCTTGCCCGGCCTCCACTGATGTCCGTGGGCGTGGGCGATGACCGTCCCGGAGCACTCGACCACCACGGTCAGCTCGTCGTTGTCCGGCACGAAGACCTCGACGTGCTCGTAGTCCTCACCAGCCAGGGACAGGGCCTCCGCGACCGAGATCAGGGCGTCCGTGTCGTGGGAGTCGTCGTACCGCGTGACGCCGCGCCCGTTGGGGCGGACGGCCTCACCGTGGTTCCCTGGGACGGCAACGACGGTCAGGCGGGAGGCGTACGGGGCGAGCTTCAGGACGGCGTGCGCCATCAGGCGCCGGGTGAGGCGGATCTGCTCGGTCAGGGTCAGGCCGGTGCGCCAAGTGTTCGCGCCGTTCTGGCTGACGAAACCCTCGATATGGTCACCGAGCCAGCAGAGGTGGACGTGGTCGATGGTGAAGCGCAGCCGGTACTCGGACAGGAGGTCCGCGGCCTTGTCGATGCAGTCCATCGCCCGGCGGAGGGTGCCCTCGGGGCCGTCGCCGTCAACCTTGCCGAACTGCATGTCCCCGAGCGCGACCACGAACGTCCACTCGCCCTCGGTGTCCACAGCGGTGCGGACGGAGGGAGTGTGCTGGTCGAAGACGGCCAGCAACTCGTCGACATCGAGACGATGGGGCGGCGCGTGCTTCCTGCGGGTGAAGGAGAAGCGGGCGCTCACGCCGGGCTCGCCGTTCGGCATGGTCCACTCGCTCGACCGGAAGCCGGAGACCTCCCAGTCGCCGGGATCAAGGCGGTGAGCGCGCAGGACGTCGGCCGCCGATGAGTCGGGGTCCATCTCGGCCGGGCCGCGCACCGTGACCTCGGCGGAGTCTCCGGAGACCTCGATCCGTCGGGTGTAGTCGCGGTCGGGGTCGGCCTGGCGGGCGGATATCGCGGGTGGGGTGGGGGTGGTCAGAAGGTCGGCCAGCAGCGTGTCAGTCACAGGTTAACTAAACCTCCGTGAGGGATCGTCGGTAGGTGCGGATGGTGGAGGCGGACACGCGATGCCCGTGCTTGCGCAGGACCAGCGCGAGCCGCTCGGCCGATGAGCCGTCCAGCAGGCGGATCGCCACCGATTCCCGCTCTGCGGGCTCCAGCTCGTCGTAGATGCGCTGGAGGGTCGGGCCTGGGTTGCCGGGCAGGGCTTCGCTCACTCGCTCTCCTTGTCGAGGGACTCGACGGCCGCCACGGCGAGGGCAGCCAGGCGGACGAGTCCGCTGCGTACGTGCGCAGGGTCCCGCTCGGCCAGGGCGCCGAAGAGCCCGGCCAGCAGGGTGGAGTCCCAGCCGGGTACGCCGTCCAGGTCTCGGCTGATGTCGACGGAGCGCCACCGGTTCGCCTCGCGCTGGTGGTGATCGCGGCCCTTGTGTGGATGCCGGCCGCCGCCGACGGGGACGAGGCGGTCGTCGATCAGCTTCCGGGCGGCTCGGACGTCGGCCAGGATCGCGGTGACGGGTGCCGGCCGACGGGTCTTGGTCTGGGTCACGGCTGGCCCTCCTTGGCTATGTCGAGGAGGGTCTGAGCGCCTCCGTGCAGGTAGGTCTCGGTCACATCGCCGACCCGCAGGCGCATCGCCCTGGCGGAGCGGGGGAGGGCGCGGCAGACCTTCGCGGTGAAGTCGCTGCCCGCGTCGTCAGGGTCGCCCCACACGCGTACGACGTTGAAGCCCGCCAGCATGCGCCGATGGCGTGGGAGCCAGAGCGCGGCGCCGGGGATCGCCGTGGCGTACAGCCCGATCTTCCGCAGGACGATCCGGTCGAGTTCGCCTTCGGTGACGTCGATGGTGTCCGCGGCCTGGTGGATCGAGTCCACGCCGTACATGCGGGGCGGGTCGTCCTTGAGCGAGTTGTACTTGCCGTGGAAGTGGGCCCGGTGATCGTGCTCTTCGAGGCAGCGGAACCGGAGGGTAAGAGGGTGGCCGTCGTGGGCCAGGTACGGAATCGCGAGCATCCCGCGAAAACGCTCGTGCCCGGGGAAGGCGTCGTCACCTACGACGCCAAGCCGGTACGTATCCGCCTCGGCCTTTCCGATCCCGCGATTGAGAAGGTACCGCGCGGCGTCCGCCGTAAGTGCTGCCTGATAGGTGCTCGTCGCCTCCTCCAGCATCGCTCGTTGCGAGGCCGAGAGAGGCTGCAAGGGACTTGGCTCCGACAAAAGCTATCTCGTTCCCGTTGACGGTCGTCTCGTAGTGGATGATGAATTCGTAGCTGTCTCCGCTCGCCTGGCAGGAGTGGCATTTCCACAGCTGTCGGTCGAGGTTGTAGGAGAAGCTCGGCGTCCTGTCCTCATGGAAGGGGCAGGGGGCCATCCCCGTGGCCCGCTCGGGGTTGTAGTCGACGTCGTAGTGGCCGAAAACCGCTTCGAGGGCAGGTTTCTCCTCGCGGTCCCCGTCGTGACCTCGGTCGACTCGCCTGAAGTTCACGTCAGCATCCAATCCAGGTCTTCCATGGGGACCTCGAAGAACTCTTCGATCTCGAAGATCTCCTGGGCGTCGAATTCGTAGTCGCCCAAGCAATCGAGGAACGCTTCGAAGGCGCAAATCTCGAACTCGATCAAGCTATTCGCTCCCCTCGGAAGAATCCGCCGCCCGGGTCGAATCCGAGACTGGCCAGCCCGTCCGGGGCGGCGAACTCTTCGAAGAAGGACTCAAGTTCAGCTTGGAGTCTGACGAGTTCCGCCTTCTCCTCGTGGGTGATCACTCGGGGTCCAGGTCGAAATACTCCTCGACCGTGGTCAGCACGAACGCCTTCCTCCAGGACTTGCCGCGCCGCTTCACCACCACGACCGACTCGACGACGTCCAGGTCCAGGCCGCGGTGCTTGGCGAAGTTTTCGCGCTCCCGCATCGCCTCGTCGAGGAAAGGGCCGGGGGTGAACTTTGCGTTCTTCGCCTCGATGACGAGGTATTGGCCGTCGGACTCTCGGACGACAAGGTCTCCCTCGTCCTCGATGCCGGCCAGGCGGAGGCTCTCGACGTCTTCCCCGGCTGCCCGCAGCCCCTCGCGCAGGTCCGTCTCCCACTGGGCGCCCTTGCGCCGGTTCGCACGGTTGCGGTTCGCTATTTCAGTCACAGGTTAACATCCTCCCCTAAAAGAAACCCGCCTCTGCGGGTAGCTACAGGTTAACACGTTAGGCGTTTTCGAGCACCTTCGTTGGCGACCACGGCTGGACGGCCGAGGCCAGCGGTATTCGCCTCTCCAGCCGGGAGAACCGTGTCGACTCCGGATGGCAACGCATCGAGGCGTACCGCTTCGCCGTGGGGTCGCAGGGGCCCATCCTTTGCTTGATCACGGCCACCCGGTACTCCAGGCTCGTCGGGTCCAGAGCCACGGAGAGGGAAAGTTCCGGCTTCTCGCTCAGCCCGCCCTTGACCTGATCACGGGACGGCGGCGCCCACGGATCGGACTTCGCCTCCCACGACTTGTCGCTGGCGTGATGCAGGACCATCACCGTCGCACCCGTCGCGCGGGCCAACTCGGTGAGCCCGCTCATCACGGCCATCTGCTCGGTGTAGTCCGATTCCGCGGAGTCGAAATCCATGAGGTTGTCGAAGACGATGAGCTGGGGAAACGCGTCCCACAGCTCGATGAACGCCTCCAACTCCTCGTCCACGGCCTTCCAGGTGATCGGGCTGCCGAAGGCGAAGGTGATGCGGCTTCCGGCGAGGGCGGAGAGGTACTCCTGCCGATGCCGGCCGCCTGCGGCCATCCCGGCCTCGACCATCTCCGTGCTGTCGCCGGTCGCCATGCTGGCCAACCGTGACGACGCCGTGAAGGCGGACATGTCCGCGCTGAAGTACAACGTCGGCAAGTTCATCATCGCGGCCCAGTACAGGGCGAAGCCGCTTTTCTGAGTGCCGGAACGTCCGGCGATCATGATGACCTCGCCGTGGCGTGGCCGACAGCCGAGGCCGTACAGAGCCTCGAACGCCTCGACCCTCGGCAGCTCCTTCCCGGACTCGGCATGCAGGGCCAACGACCGTGCAGGGGTTAGCAATTCGCTTCTCCTTCCAGGGGCGAGGGGGCCGGTCCAACTTGACCGGCCCCCGTGCGGCGTGCGTCAGTCGAAGTCGGGCGCGGAGGCGACGGCGGCGCTCACCGCGGCCTCCCGCTTCGTGGCGTAGTCGATGACGGCCTGGCGGACCGTCGCGTCGTTCACCGGGCGCCACACCCACGCGGGATGGGCTCCGGGGCGCTTCGGGGGCACCTGCGTCACGGTGGCGATGGTGGCGCTGCCGACGACCGTCTCCAGATCACGGGCGAGAAGGGTCTGCTCCACGCGGGTGCCCATATTGACCTCGGGGGTCGCGCTGTCGAGCTGCTCGCGGGTCTTGAAGATCGCGATGTCGCAGAGCACCGAGTCCTTCGGGCCGTTCGGCGTCGGCCGCTGGCGGTCGAAGCTGTTGACCTCGATGAGGATGGCGACGGCGTCCTGGGCGTCCTTCGGCTTGAACCAGCCGCCGCCCTGGGTGGGGATGTCCTTGAAGGTCAGAGTCACTAAGTCTGTCTCCTGCTGTTCGGTTACTCGTTGATGTGCTGGGCGGGCGCCGGGCCCGCCTCGGTGTGGAGCGGCACCCCGTAGGGGGCGGCTATCCAGCTCCAGATGGACGCCGCGAGCAGCGCTGCGGCGACGGTGAGGACGAGGGCGGGGCGGCTCATGCTGCCTTCAGGGCGCGGCCCTTGGCCTTGTACGCGGCCATGACGCCCTCGTCGGAGAAGAAGGTCTGGTTGGCGGCCCAGAGCCGCTGGAGATCAGCGATCGAGGTCTGCTTGTCGATCTCGCCGAGAATCCAGCCGCTGGAGTCGTCCTTCTGTGCCGGCCGGTCGCTCTGCGCCTCGGCCCACGGGTCGCCCGCGCTCGTCGGTGCGGAGTCCACAGCGGCCTGGGGGATGATCCGGCCGCCGAGGAGTCCGGCGATGTTGCCCGCGCCGTGGGCCATGCTGGTCGCTTCCACCACCAGCTCGCTGAGGGTGAGACTCGTTACAGGTTCACTATCGAAGCCGAAATAGTCGATAATCTGTCCCCTGATGGCCGGAGGGGACCCCCGGAAGACGGCCCACGTGTCCTCGTAGCCTTTGCCGTACTTGATCGTGACGCTGATCGTGTTCTCGCTCGACTGACTCACTCCGTCCCTCTCGGTTCGTTGTTACAGGTTAACACCTTGGGTGCTGTTAAGCGGCCAGCACTTGCGTGATCCGGCTCACCCACGGTCGCATCGCGGTGCGTACGCCCCGCATCTGCCGGATGTCGCGCGCGAGCACGGCGGCCCGCCAGCCGATCTCCAGGTCCACCCAGTACAGCGTGCACTCGCCGGTCCCGGCGGGCAGGTGGATGATGATGCCCCAGCGCTGAGACACCTCCGGCAGCGGCCGGTACGCCTTCGCCGCTTCGGCGGCCGGCACGGCCGTGCGCTTCCATGAGGCCAGGGCCTTCTTGTCCGAGGCGTCCACGGGGTGCAGACCGTAGTCGTAGAACTCGCCCCGACTGTAGACAGCGAGCTGGGAAGCCATCTTCAGGGCTCCGTACTCGACGGACCCTGTCTTCAGGTCGCCGATGAACAGGCCCTCCAAGTGCTCGCCGTCCGGTCCGGGGCCGCTGTAGGAGAGCAGGCGATCGAAGGTGCCGCCGGTACCCAGCTCGGGCACCACGACGAACTGCTCGACCGCCCGCACGTCGAAGGCGGTCGTCTCGGCCATGTAGGCGGCCATATCGCGCACGTCGGATGGTGAGGCCGAGGGCGGTAGGGGCTCTCCGCGGTCGACGTACTCGGACAAGGTGTGTAGGTGTGTGCCCCGCTCACGTTTGTCGTGGGCGCCGGATAGGTCCACCGCGCGGTCGGCCAGGGCATTCAGGCGCCGCTTGTCCTCCGGGTCGTCGGGGTCCAGCTCGCGCGCCGCCTCCAGCAGAGACGGCCGCCGGGCCGTGCCCACCAGGGTCATGCGCCTGCCCCAGGCAGCGAGGGCCGTCTTGTCCTCGATCGCGTCAATGAACGTGGTCGTCCGGGTCAGCGCCTTCGGCTTGCCGCCCTCCTTCGGGATGACCAGGGGCCGGTCCCAGCCGTCACGCGGGACGTCCGGCGCGGCTCTGGGGATGTCTACGAACTGCACTCGCTGCTCTCCTCCTCGGGGTCGAACTCGAACCGGGCCAGCTCCATACGGATGCGCCCGTCTTCCAGGAAGAACGGCTCACCTTCGTCCTCGTCGAGCGGCTCCAGGCCCAGGGCCCGGATGGCTTCGAGGGCTGAGCGCACCCCTGCGGGTCTCACGTCCTGGTCGAGGGTCATGTGGTAGTCCCACGCCTCGTCGTTGACGTAGAGCGCGACGCCCTTGGCGACGCGCATGGTGTCCCCCCGGGACACAGTTGCGCTCATCAGGTAAGTCTCTCTGTGAACCTGTGACTCAGCTAGTTGTACGTCGGCTGTGAACCTGTGTCAACTTGCATCGTCACTCCCCGGGCAGCTCCCCTGACCTGCCCCCTAGGGGTGGTCTAAACCTAATGCGGAATGCGCGGTTCCAAACTCAGCCTGAAGAACGAGAAGCCCCCGTCGGTAGTCCGACGGGGGAATGATACGAACAGGCGTTCGAGTATGACTCAGTCCTGAGCCTTCCGGCCGGTGGCCACGGCGGGCGGGTGGATCAGCTCGTCATCGTCCTCGGTGCGGGGGAGCAGGAACCACCCGTCGGCCGTGTCCGGGTCGTAGTGAACAACGAGCCCCTGGGTGCGCAGCTCCTTCTTCCAGGAGGTCAGGCGCTTGGCGTCGGTCTCGGTCAGGTTCTTGCCGGCCCTCCGGCGCCCCTCGGCCCGGAGCATCATCACCGGGTACTCGTACCGGTGCTCCTCCTTGACCTTCCAGGGGATCAGCTCCGCGTTTCGAACGTTCCGGCGTGGCAGCTTCTTGCGACGGCGGAACGTGGACCACATCGCCTTAGTGGTCTCGGTGTTGTAGTGCTTCCTGTAGTACTCGATCATCCACGCGTAGGTCTTCCCTTCGAAGAACCACTGAATGACCTCGTCCTCGTCGACGATCTTCTTGGCGCCCATAATCCTCCTCCCGTCGCGCAACCTGTCATCCCTTGGGATGATCACTGACATTGGCCATGGTTGCGTAAGGTTCACTGAGCTGTCAAACTGTGACTGCTGCAAGATCGTCGGTGCTCGAACACCGGCCCCTAAAACGATGTGGCCCCGGTTGGCGCTCGAACGCTTCCCCAGGGCCACTGCCGAGGTGCTCGAACACTCTCGGCGTACACGAGGAGAGTGGACCTCCAAGTGCGTATTCAGCGTACTCCGCGGCGTGCCAATTTCACGATCGTGGGCAACGACGTGCTCCGCAACAGGAGCCTTTCCTTCACGGCCCGAGGAATCCTCGGCTACCTGCTCAGCCTGCCTGACGGGGCCGACGAGGACGTGCGCAAGCTCGCCGACAAGAACCCCGTCATCGGACGCGATGGCATCCGGGCCGCCGTGGATGAGCTGATCGAGGCGCGCTACTACTTCCGCCACACCTACCGGGACGCCCGGGGGCACATGCGGACTGCCGTCTACGTCTTCGACACCCCCCAGGACACCTTCACTCCGCTTCCCGTCCTGCCGGGAACCGGTGCGGCGACCCCTCGCCCGACGGGAACGCTCCCTTCGGTCGTTAAGGATCTCGGTTCTAAGAACGAGACCAAGACCCCTCCCTCCTCCCCTTCCGCCGCAGCCGAGCCCGGCATCGCGGGGGAGGGCGCTGGCGAGCTGGAACGTGCCGCCGCGCGGGTTCTCGACCGCCTCGCGTCCGTCGACAGCCGCCTGGCTCTGTCCGCCAAGCAGGCCGCCGCCTTGATCCCGCTCGCCGCGCAGTGGCTCCACCGTGGCGCGACGGTCGCGGAGATCACCGACGCCCTGACTCAGGGTCTGCCGCCGCGCGTCTACTCCGCGGCGAAGCTGATCGCTGACCGCCTGGGGCGCAAGCTGCCCGCACCCCGCCGTCAGTGGGAGACGTACGCGGACTGCGACGCCGATTGCGGACGACTCCTGCCCGCCGGACAGGAATCCGGCACCTGCCGTCACTGCGCCGAGGAAACCCTTGCTCGGGTCGCGGCCGTGCCCGACATCGGCGGCCCCAATGCCGCCTGGCACGCCGCCCGCGCCGCGATGCGCGCCGCCTGACGGCCCCCTCGACTCCTCCTCGCACCACCTTGAAAGGCACAGCTATGCCCCAGCACAACCGCCTGCCCTGGTACGCGTACGTCGTGGGCGCCGTCGTCCTCATCGTCGCCCTGGCCATGTCCGCCCCCGGCGAGTACCAGCTCGCCCGCACCGCCGGGTGGGGCGAGTGGGTAGCGGCCGGCATGCCCGTCTGCATGTCCGTCTACACGGCCTTCGCCGTGTGGTTCGTCGAGACCCGACGCAAGGGGGAGAAGGGCCGCGGAACCGCGATCGTCGGTGCTGTCCTGGCACTGGCGATGACCCTGTCCGGCCAGGTCGTCGCCCACTGGATCTCCGCCGGGTACATGGGCTCGTCGATGGCGCTGACGGCCGCCGTGTCCGCCGTACCCTCGATCGTCGTCGGCCACGTGGCCCACATGATCATTCGAGCCGCCCGCCCCGCCCCCGAGGCCGTGCAGCAGGCCGACCAGGCCGAGGGCCAAGAGCCGATACAGCCCACCCTCGACGGGGAGCTGCCGATCGACGAGGTCGCCGAGGCCCGCCAGCGCCGCAGCCCTGGCCGCCCCGGTCCCTCGATCGAGGACCTGAAGAATGCCGCTCGGACGATCAAGGCCGAGGGCAAGAAGGTCACGGGCCCCGCCCTGGCCAAGGCCATGGGCCGCGACCGCCGCCAGGGTTCGCGATACCTCCAGCGCCTCAACGAGGCGTCGACCGGCTGAGTCAAACCGCCCACCCCTCGCCGTACGGGACAATCCCGAAGTCGATGTCCCGTACGGCGAGGAGACACAAGAAGTGGAAGTACAGGTCACCGTGCTTGTCTGTGACGTATGCAAGAGGCGGGACGTGCCCGCAAAGAAGTACCTCCTGGCCGTCGGGGAGTCCGAGCCGAGACGGCGCGACCTGTGCGACGAGGACGCCGCACCCGTGCTCGCCGCGTTCGGCCTGCCGGCCGAGCAGCCGGAAACGGAGACGGCCCCCGAGCCCGAGCAGCCTGCGGCTCCGGCTGGACGTCGAAACGCCAGGGCCTCAGCGGCCAAGGCGGTGGCGACTCCCCCCGCCAGGAAGGCCGCAGCCAAGAAGGCAGTGAAGAAGACGACCGCCAAGAAGGCGACCGCCAAGAAGACCCTGGGCGCCCGGACGATGACACTGGCGGAGATCGAGGCCGAGAAGGCGAAGGCGGCGGGCGAGACGTCCTGAAACGCAAAGAGGCCCCCGCCGACCACGGAAGTCGGCGGGGGCCTGGTACTACTGCGGCTCCTCCTCGGAGCTGTCCTCGCTTGGCGCGACGACGCCGAGCGCGGTGAGTATCTGCACGATCACGGCCACCTCCGGGCTGTCGGCGTAGACGATGGACGCGATGCTGACGATCACACCCAAAGCGGCGAGGACCGCGCCGACGCGCGAGCGGTAGCGGACGGGGAGCAGGGCGACCAGACTGATCGGCTTGAAACCGGGGGTCTTCAGCTTGCTCATCGGCGGCCCGCCAGCTTCTGAAGGGCGACGAAGCCGCTCGGGCCGATCTTCGGGTCATGGGCGACGCCGACGGAGCGGTACCGCGGATTGGCGTCGTGGAAGCGGGCGACCGCCCGCTGGGTCTCCGGGCCGTAGAGGTCGGTGACCGCGCCCTTGATCGGGCCGAAGCCCGCCTTGATGAGGAGCTGCTGAAGCTCGCGGACCTGGGCGTGCCGGCCGCCGGGCTTCACGGCCGCCGACAGGGCCACGATGGTCGAGGCGGGCTTGGACGGCTCGTCGTTCTTGCCCTTGTAGGCCGGGTCGGCAGAGACGATCCCGGCGGCGAAGCGCGGGTACCCGTACCCGTACACGTAGGAGCTGCGGCGCTCGCGCTTCTTCAGGTAGACGCCATCGCCCTCGGCGCTCCCGTCGGCGTTGGTGTTGCCCTCGACGGTGTAGACGAACCGGTCGTCGTAGTCGTAGACGAGGCCGGTGTGGGTGCCACCGCCCTGGCCGAAGAAGACCTGGGCGCCGATCGCCGGGTAGGCGCTCCACCGGCCGCGCTGCTTGAACCAGGACACGCCGGTCGCGCAGGACGCAGTGCGCGGGTAGAGGTCGGCGAGTCCGGCCTTCAGCGCGCACCAGGACACGAAGGTCGCGCACCACGCCTGATTCTGGCTCCACTCCAGGCCGGGGACGGCCGGGCTGTACTTCTGCGAGTTGTTCCAGTGGCCACCGGACTTGCCCTCGTGGTAGCCGACTTCGCTCTTTGCGATCTTGATGATGGTCTGGACGTCACTCAAGGGGTGGGACTCCTTTGGGGCATGCGAAAGGCCCCGTCCGAATGGGCGGGGCCTGGGTCTTGGTGGTTGGGACTTAAGGGGTGGGGACAGAACTCGTCAGGTGCGCGTCGAGACGCTCGGCCACGGCGAGCCGCTCGATGCGCTCGTGAGACAGATCGGCCCGCAGGTCCCGGATGTCCCGGCTGTGGGCGGCCTGTCCCTCCAGGACGCGGTCGAGTCCCGAAATGACCCGGTCGACGTCATCGCGCAGGTTGGTGGAGTGGTCGTTGGAGACCTGGTCTCGGGCCTCCTGCGCGTGTGCGCGGACCTCGGCCAGGGCTGTCCCCTGGCGGCGGACCAGCTCCACGAGGACGCCGACCAGGGCCACGGTGACGGCCCCGCCAGCCGAGACGAAGGCGACCTGAACGGATGGCTCAAGAGGCACGGGCCAGCTCCTCGACGCGGGCCTCCAGCCGCGCGATACGGGCTGCCTGGTCTTGAACGACAGGGAGCAGGGCCACGCCCAGCAAGTCGTAGCGCAGGGCGTCGATACGGCCGTCCTCGTCGTACGTGACGATCTCGGGCAGCGTCTTCGCGACCTCTTCGGCGATCAAGCCGAATTCGTCCCGCCGAGCGTCCGGCTTCTCCTCGGTGGGCTTGCGGTCGTAGACCCGGGGACGCAATGCGAGAACGTCGTCGGGACGGATCTCGATGTCCCGGACGTTTTCCTTGTAGCGGATCGAGGACGTGTTGCGGCAGAACGTCCCGTCGCCCTCGACCCACACCGCGTACCAGGTCCCGGAGCCCGAAGCCGAGTTGGAGTGGGGCTTCTTCGACCCGTTGGCCCAGGAGATCGTGTCCCCGGCCTCCAGGTATCCGGAGTGCGAGTGGCTCGACGGTGGGAACGTGGTCGGCTTCGAGGTGACCGACGACCAGGAGTGCGAGTGCGTCGCGGGCGGATACGTGGACGGTGTCCCGGTGACGTCACTCCAGGCGTGCTTGTGCGCCGTCGGGGGCAGCGACGAAGGGCGGCCGGTGAGGTCGTCCCACGCGTGAGTGTGGGACGACGGAGGGAAGGCGCTCGGCTTGCCGGTCAGGCTTGACCAGGAGACCGATGCAACCAGCGGCACCCAGGCAGCGCCGTCCCAGAACTCCCACGTATCCGTGTCGTAGTTCAGCCCCAGCTTGCCGAAGCGTGGCGCGGTCGGACGGGTCCGGTTCACCCACGCCCCCACGGTGTTGCCGACGAACGCGCGCTCCTTGTCCACGGCCGCCGTGGTGATGGCGGTGACGTTGGCACCCACCGTGACGGTGGCGAGCGGGAGTTCGTAGACGCCAGTGTCCGTCTGGGACGGGGTCGGGATGGCTCCGCCCGCAGTCCCTTGGAGGACGGCCAGGACGATGCTGTTCGCGGCGGGGTCCAGGCGCAGGACGATGCGGTCGGACCGCGCCGACGTGCCGGCCGCTGCGATTGTGAGCGTCTCGACGGCCGTGGAGAGCACGGCGTGCCCGCGCAGGATGGCGAAGCCAGGCTGGACCTTGACGGTCATCGTGGCGCCGTCCGCGCTGACGCTGAAGGAGTTGGCGGTGCTGGAGGCGGCGACGCCGCTGTCTGCGGCCTCGCGGAAGAGCTGGGAGAACTGGGACTCGGTGACCGTCTGGCCGTCGAAGGGGTAAGACGTGATCGCCACGAGGGGCGGTCTCCTTTCAGAGGGACTGGTCTTCGGCGGCGCGCAGGAGCGGGAGCGCGGACTCCAGGTCGACCGGCAGGGCGCCGCGGACTGCCGTGACCGCAGCGCGCAGAATCGCCTCCCGCTCGGCGGACGTCAGGTCGGGGTAGGAGGCGTGGGGTTCGCTGATCGTCACCTCGACGGTGCCGAAGACCTTCTGTACTTCGCCGACGGGGTGCACCGGGATGGTGGCGGAGATGGGCTTCACGGGGGTCCTTCCTCCGTCACGCCACGGCGACCCAGAAGCGGTTGGCGCCGTTGAGCATGGACGAGACAGTGATTGAGGCGGGGGCGGTGGTGCCGCCCGAGGCGTAGTAGCCGAAGCGGCGCGTCGTGTTGAGCCCGAAGAAGTTGGGCGGCGCCCCGGCCGACGACTCGCTGGCCAGGAGCATCGGCCCGTCGCCAGCCGTGGTGTTGTACGTCATTCGCCAGGCGACGTAATAGATGCCGGGGGCCAGCGTGGCGGCAGAGGTGAGGGGCGAGCTGATGGCCGCCCCGCCGCCCGTGTGGACCTCGGCGGGCTCGTACGTTGCCGTGGACAGGTCCCCGGTCGCTCCGACGCGCGTTCCGGAGGCGTTGTAGATCGCCGCCCAGGACCCGGAGGTCAAGCCGCCCGCATAGCCGGTGGCGTGCCACACGATCTTGCTGACCTGGGTGGACTGCCGCAGTCGGACGGCGGTGACGCGGATGGGGCCAGATCCAGGGAACAGGCCGGTGCTGTTGGCCAGTGCCGGGTCGAACGCCCAGGCCGCCAACCCGTGGTCCTCCGGCCCCCACTCATCAGGTAGAAGGTCGGGAACCTGGGCGGCCGGCACGCGGCCGGAGGAGTCGAGGGAGGCGACACCGTTCACCGCGCCCCGGGTGCTGGAGGCGAGGGCGGCGACGTCAGCGGCCGTCAGGGTGACGGCGGGGCCGTCCTTGCCGTTGACGGAGGTCACCGTTCCTGTCGGCGCGCTGCCCGGTGTGATGACCGACCCGTCGCCTTGGCGGATCTTGAACACGCCGCCCTCGGAGTAGGCGATGACGCCGGTCGAGGTGGTGGTGCTCGTGGTCGGCACGGTGGCCGCGTCCTTGAGCGCCAGGACGCCGACGCCCCCGCCGGTATCGGCGTAGGCATCGCCGATGCGCAGGGACTTGTCTACGTACACGTTGCCGGTGGGGAACCGGAGGCTACCCGTCGCCCGGACTTCCATCAGGTTGGTCGTCTTGTCGGCCGCCTTGACGACCAACGGCATCTCGGACGACCCGGATGGCAGGCTGATGACGGCCGGGCCGGTGGCCGGTACGGCGTCGAGGTCGGCCGCGGTGAGGGTGAGCGCCGGACCGGCCTTGCCGTTGACGGACGTGACGCCGCCCGCGTCTCCCTTGGGGCCCTGCGGGCCGGTCGCGCCCTGCGGTCCGCGCAGGTTTCCGATGGCGCTGCCCCACCCGGTGGCGGAGCGCTGCCAGAGGTCTCCGGTGTCCGCGCGCAGGAGCATGTCGCCGGGCCGGGTGTCCGTGCTGGAGGTCGAGCCGGTGTTCACGTACCAGGCGGCACCCCGCACGTCCCCGGTGGCCTTCGTCCATGCGCCTGCGGACTTCGTCCAGTAGGTGACGGTGGCGCTGGTGACGCCGAGGAACGTGGTCGACGTGGCCTGTATGTAGAAGTCGCCGTCCCGGCCGAGTCCGGTCTCGGGGGCGGCCTGGCCGGTGAAGACGGCGCTGCCCGCGCTGCCTGTGGCTCCGGTGTCTCCGCGCGGTCCGGCGGGGCCTGCTGGCCCGGTGCTTCCGGCGGGCCCGGCGGGTCCGGTGGCGCCGGTCGGGCCGACGACGCCCTTGTCTTCCGGCGCGGGCCATACGGTGAGCCCCATCAGGCCACCTCCACGCCGCTGATGTGCACGAGTGCCTGCGCGGCGTTGCCCTGCACGTCGATCTTGTCGCCTTCCGCGAGCACCTGGCGGACGTCGAGGGAGAGGACGCCGCCGGGGGCGAGGCCGACGTTGGACAGCAGGGGGACGCCGCCGAGGCGGACGGTGATGCTGGCGGCGCTGGCGGCCGGGTTGGTGGCGACGATGTTGGTGATGATCGCGACGCCGGACGGCGGCACGGTGTAGACGGTGGTCATGCCGGTCGGGAGGGCGGACCGGTAGAACGCCTTGGGCGTGTTCGCCACTAGAAGACCCCCATGAGGCTGAGGAGTTGGCCGGCAGGGTCGGCGCCGCCTTCGGCGGTGCGCTCCAGCGCGGAGACGCGGCGCTCGGTGCTCTGCGCGTGCCGGGTGGATGCTGCGCGCGGGTTGAAGCCGGTCGGGTCGCCGAACAGGGCGCCGACCTGGAATCCCTGATCGCCCGCCTTGAGGACCAGGCCGGTTACGGGGGCGGTGAGTTCCTGGCCGCCCGCGATGACGCAGACGCGGTCTCCGAGCCCCCAGTCCTTGCCGAACTCCATGGCGCTGTCGGCCACCGGCACGGCTTGGACGGCGGTTCTGGTGAAGCCCTCGTCGGCCAGCAGCTCGTCGCCTGCCTGCTTCAGCTCGGCCTTGTCGTCGGTGTTGCGCTGGTCGACGAACCGCTCGATGCGGCGGCCCCAGTCCCCTTCGGCCTCCACTGAGGCGGCATTGTCGACGGGGACGAACGTGCGGTCGGCCTGCTCGCCCTGGCCTGCCACGATGACGCGGGTTGCGCCGGGGGTGGAGACCGCGACACGTTGACCGGCGAGGGTGCCGGCCAGCACGTCGAGCCGGACCTCGCGGGTTCGGTCGGCCACCTGGGTCGTCTCGAAGACGAGCTGCTTGCCGCGCTGCACGATCCGGAAGGCGAGGTCGGCGACGGTCGCGATTCCGGTGAGCAGCTCCCCCAGGGTCGGGAAGCGTGCGCTCTTGGACACGACTGGGCCGCGCGCGCCGTTCGGGCCCATGACCAGCCCTGCCCGACGTCGGGCCGCTGGGGCGGCGGGGCCGCAGTTGGCGTTGACGTACGCGTGCATGAGCGATTCCGCGGGGCCGCTGCGCTCGTCGTGGCCGGTCTTCTGGGTGGTGACGTCGGGGTTGGACGGCTCGGGCCAGGCGAGCATGTCGAGGAGGATCACCGAGTCCGAGACGCCCTCGAAGACGATGGAGCCGAAGCGGTCCTCGGGGCTGGCCGCGTACTCGGAAGAGGTGACCGGCCCCGACATCAGAACGTCGCCGGGGCCGGTGATGATGAGCCCCGAGCCGGGCAGGCGCAGGGTGTCGGCGAGCGGGTGCTCGGAGGGGAGCGTCAGCTTGAACGTGCCGACGTTGTTGAACGTGTCCTCGACGTCGAGGGAGAGATCCTCGGGGCGAATCAGGCCGATGCGGGTGAGGGTGCGGTCGCGCACCTCAACCGTGAGGTCCGTGAGCTTCAGGTCAGATCACCATCCAGCGGCGCGGGCGCCAGGAGCAGACGACGCGGGAGGCCGCAGTGGTGTCGAGGAGACGGACGGCAGCTGTGGACACGCCGGGCGGGACCGTCCAAAAGCGCGGCGCGGTGTCGAGGAGCGCGTACCTGTTCGCGCCCTTGCCGTCCCTTACGGTGCCCGTGCGGGTGTCGACGGTGAGCTTCTCGGTGCTCGACAGGGAGCCGGTCCAGCGCAGCGTCTCGCCGGTCGGGGAGACGACCGTCAGGTCACGGCCGGGGCCGTAGACCTCCCACACCGGGTAGGCCGGCACGTCGCCTGTGTTGTCGAGCTGGATCTCGCCGATGGCCTGCGACGCCGCGAGGGGGAGGGAGACGATGCTCGACAGGAACGGCGTAGTGCCCACGTCGCCCCCGACCCGCTGTGACGAGACGGTGCTCGCCGTGAAGTACGGGTCGGGGGCGCGGAACGAGATCGTTGTCTGGACATCGTTGGTGCCTGCGAGGTCGATCTCGCCGCCGCCGGTCCGGTAGACGGGCGTCGACCAGCGCACCCCCGCGTCGTCGACCAGGACGAGGGAGCACTCCTGCGCGACCGCGCGCGCCAGGCGCGAGATCAGGCTGCTCAGGTGTCGGCGGCTGCGGCCGACGATGTCCAGGGGCAGGTCGACATCGCGAGACAGAACCCGCTGTCCCCGGAAGCGGGAGCCGTCTCCGGCTCCCTCCAGCCACTGCGCCGAGACGGACGGAAGACCGAACCCGGTGGCTCCGACCGTGGCCTGGAAGCCGTATCCAGTGCTGGCCACCTCGTTGAGGTCGAGCGCGTCGCGCTCGGTTTCCAGTAGGAGTGCAGTCACTCACCACCCCACCATTCGTGCACGGTGAGCCGCCGCGAACAGTTCCTCGTGGGAGCTGAGCGAACTGCCCGCCGCTGCGTAGTAGTTGAGAACCTTGGTCGTGCCGCCCCCGGCGGCGGAGATGCCGCCCGTGATGGCGGCGGTGGCCGCTCGCGCGGCGTGGGCGTAGTCCGCGGAGCCGGGACGCGCCGTGATGGCGTCGACCGCCTTCGCCACGCGGTCCGCCTGGCCTTCGATGCCCTGGGCGAAGCCCTGGCCGACGTAGCCGCCGAGCTTGGCGAACACCCTGCTCGGGCTGTGGATGCCGAGGCTCTTCTTGATCGCCGCCACCATCGCGTCGGCGATCTTGAGCATCTGCCGCTCGATCGCCTTCTGGTTGGCTTCGAGGCCCTTGACGATGCCTTCGGCCACGGCGATGCCGTTGGCGTACATCGCGTCCGACGCCGTCTTCCCGGCCTGCTGCGCGTACTTGGCAAGCTCGGCCTGGAGGCGGTTGATCTCGTCGATGCCGTCCTTGCCGGCCGCCGCGATCGACTCGGCCGCAGCGAGTCCGGCCTCGGGGCCCGCGCTCGCGATCTGGTCGATAGCGGTCTGGCTCAGGCCCTTCGACTTCAGGACCGCCAGCGCCTTGGCGAATCGTTTCGCCTGATCGACCGCCGCCTTGAGGTCGGTGACGATCCCGCCGAAGGAGGAGTCCTTCGCCTTCGTCACGTCGCCCGTGGCGATGATCCGGTCAGCGACCCGGCCGGCATAGTCGGCAGCCTCGTCGCGCAGCTTGTCGAGCTTGTCGCGCGCGGCTTCGAGGCGCTTGGCGCCCGCGTCCCACTGCGCGGTGAGCTTCAGCAGCTCGCTGCGGTCCCGGTTGACGCGGTCCTTCAGGCCCTTCGAGGCGGTGGAAGGGATCTTCGCCGTGAGGTCCGTGAGCGACTTCTTGACGTTGTCGTACTCGGACTCCAGGCCCTTGATCAGGCCCTTGATGATCAGCTTGCCCGCGTCGTAGAGAAGGACCGCGTCCTTCTTCGGCGGGCCCTTCCACGAGGTGAGCTTGTCGGTCAGGTTGCCGAGGGTCTCCTTGACACCGCCGAACATCGAGGTGATGCCCTTGATGAAGCCCTTGATCAGTTCCTTGCCCGCGCTCAGCAGGGTGGAGCCGAGGTCGGAGAGGGCCGACTTAGCCTTGCTGGGCAGCTCCTTGACGAACTTGATCGACTGATCGACGCCATCCTTGATGGCCTGCCAGAGTGCCTTGGCTCCCTCGACCGCCTTGGTCTTGATCGCGTTCCAGGCGTCGATGAAGAACTGCTTGACCGCGTTCCAGCCCGAGGACCAGGTGGAGCGGACACTGCGAAGTCCGTCGTCGATGTAGCCCTTGATGGCCGTCCACGCGACGCCGAGCCCACCGCGGATCGCGTTCCAGATGCCCGTGAAGAATGTGCGGATTCCGGACCAGCCGAACTCCCAGACGCCCTTGACGAGCGCCATCCCCTTCTTCAGGACTCCGAAGATCCCGATGTTGATGATGATCTTGAAGGCGCCGACGATGATGTCCCAGATCCCGGAGAAGATCTGCTTGACACCGTTCCAGGCGCGGGACCAGTCGCCCGTGAAAACGCCTGCGAAGACTTCCCAGACGCCCATGATCACGTCGAGGACGCCGGTGATGACGTCCACGATGCCGTCGAGCGCCATCGCCAGCGCGCCGATGATGAAGTCAGCGACGAACTGCAACGCCGGTACCAGGACCGGCATGATGAAGTTGACGACCTGGATCAGCGCCTGGAGGAAGGGCTGAAGGGCCTCCGAGACGCGGTTGAACGCGTCGACCAGCGGCGGCAGGCACGCGGCGACGATGTACTCGAAGAGCGGGATCAGCGGCGTGATGACCGCCGCGAAGAGCTGCGTCAGCAGCTCCACGACCGGAGTGACGGCCGTGATGATCGCCGAGAAGGCCGTCGCGAGGAGCGGCAGGATCGGGGCCAGGCCCTCGATCAGCGACGCGGCGAGCGGTGCGACCGCCGCCAGGATCGTCGTGAACAGCTCCGCGATGGGCGGCAGGATCGTGCTGAGCGCCGAGAACGCGGTGCCGAGCGCTGCCCCGACGACCGGGACGAGCTGGGCGAAGATCGGCGCGACTTGCCCGATCGCCTCCGTGAGGGCTCCGCCCAGCAGGGCGATGATCGGGATGACCGCCGGGGCCAGGGCGGTGAAGGCGTTGGCCAGGGGGACGAGCGCGGCGGCGACGAGCGGGCCGAGCATCGTCGCGAAGGCGCCGACGACCTCCATCAGGGCGCCGAACGCCTGGCCCAGCGGGGCCATGGCGGGGGCGAGCGCGCCAACGGCATTCTGGATGCCGTTGAACATGGCGACGACGCCACTGAAGACCGCAGGCTGAGCCAGCGCGCCAGCGACCGCCGCGAGGGCCTGGCCGATGGTCGCGCCGACCTGCGGCAGGATCGCCGTGAGCAGGTGACCGAAGGTCGTGAAGAACTGCTCGACCGCCGGACCGGAGACGGTCGCGATCTGCTGCATCGCGGCGTGCGCCGCCGCGAAGACGTTGGTCAACCCCTGCTGAAAACCAGGAGAGTCGACCGTGGTGTGAATCCGCTCAAGGGTGCCGGCCAGCATCCCGAGCGAGGAGCCACCTGCGGCCTCTGCCGCGCGGGCGATACCGGCGAGGATGCCGCCCGTGTGCTGAAGGACGGAGCCGAGATCCTGAAGGGCTCCGATACCCTCGTCGATCTCCTGCTTGAGTCCGTCCTCGCCCTTGCGCTTGAGGAAGTTGTCGAAGCGCTCGCTGATCTGGACGAACCAGTTGGCCAGCGAGGGGAGGTAGCTGGTGCCGACCTTGCCCAGCGTCGCGATGATCGACGCGAAGGTGTCCGTGCCGGCCGAGGCGTTCGCGATGGACTCGGACAGGTCCGAGAACATCTGGTCGAGCGCCGGGGAAAGCGAAGTCCCCAGGTTGGTTGCGAAGCTCCCGAAGAAGCCGCCCAGCTCGGTCGCGGTCTGAGAGACGCCGTCGCGGAAGCGCGGCAGCAGGTCGTCGACGACCGTGCGGATGGGCTCGGCAGCCTTGGCCCAGAAGTTCTCCGAGATCGTGTCCTGGAGGCCCGAAAGGGCCCCCTTGACCTCGGGGAGAACCTTGTTGAAGTCGCGGAAGGCCGCGATGGTGACGCCGAGGCCGACGGCCATCCCGCCGAAGAGGCCGGGCAGGAGCAGGCCGGTGTAGCCGATCTGCGCCAGGCTTGCCGACAGCGCGGCGAGGTTGGAGGCCGCGGTGAGGCCCCAGCCTGCGAGACCGGCGACGGCCAGGCTCAGGGACCCGATGATCGGAACGCTCTTGTCGAGGTTCCGCAGCGTGCGGCCGAGCTTCTCGAACATCGAGTTCAACACGCGGGCGCCGGACAGCGCAGCCAGGGCCGCACCGACCTTGGCGACGGCCCCGTTGTCCAGGTCCGGGATGATCGGGACCGTGCGCGGCCGGGTGAGGACCTGAAGGCGGGTTGAGATCGCGAGGCCGGAGCCGTGCGCGAAGTCGGGTTCGACCTTGACCTTCAGCGGGCTGATGTCGTCAGCCCAGTCCTTGAGCTTGCGCTTGACTCGGTCGGCGGACTGCTGGTCGAGTTCCAGCTCGACCTTGCCGGCCGCCTTGAGGTTGTCGACCTTGAACGAGACGCGCTCGCGGTTCGCCCGCTGCTGAAGCTCGCGGGCCGCGTTGCGGACGGCCGTCGCCATGCCGTCGGTGGAGATCGTCGTGTAGAAGCGGATCTTGCGAGCGTCGCTCTGCTTGTTCCGCTTGTTGATCTTCCGCAGCTCTTCGAGGAACTCCCGGCTCGCGCCGCTCATGTCGATCCGCGTCGACACCTTGAGCTTTTCGAGCTGCTGCTCGATGCGGTCGAGCTGCTTCTCGGCATCCCGCTTGAAGTCGCGGGTGTCGGGGGACACCTTGACGGCGACGCGGCCGATGATCTGGCCCGCTGACAAGGGCTACCTCCGCTGAAAGTGCTGGTAGAGCTGGGCCACGGTGGTGGGCCGCTTGGCCGCCTTCTTCGCTGCCTTCGCCTTGGGGCGGGGGAACGGCGGGATCTTGGGGGCCTTGTTCTTGGCCCACTGGCCAGTGGCCCGGGTGTTGGCGTTGAGGGCGTCGAAGAGATCGGCAGCCAAGTGCCGATCCGCGCCCCAGCCGAAGTGCTGCCTGCCGCCCGCTGCCAGGGCGACGGTCAAGGAGGTGTCAGGCAGCCTCGCCACGAGGAGGAGGACGAGAGCGGGCGAGGGCCCCCGGCCCGCGATCACGTCGGCGAGGTCAACGCCGTAGTAGTGCCGCAGGTCCCCGTACAGGCCCTCGCCGTAGTCGTCGATCAGTCGCGCGAGGCCGAGGCTTCCCCCACCTGGGCGCCCCGGCCGTACCGGTCGAAGACCTCGGCCAGGACGGCGAGGTCACCGGACACGGCAGTCAGGAGGCGTTCCGCGGCCTTCGGGTGCTCGGCGACCAGGCGGATCGCCTCGGACAGAAGCTCCTCCTGGTCGGCGTCGTCGGCGCCCATCCGGTCCTGGAGGTCGGAGAGCGCGGTGCGGGACGCCTTCGGCAGGCGCAGAGGGTTGAGCAGGCGAATCGTTTCCTCGCCCAACTCGATGTCGGTGGAGCCGTACTTCGCCTCGGCGGCGGTGCGGATGCTGTCGAGCGTGAAAGAAGCCATGGGGTGCGGACCTCCAGGTATCGGGGGTGGGGCGGACCGGGGGGAAGAGCCCGGCGCGAGCGGGTCCGCGCGCTCGCGCCGGGAGGAGAGGGAGGGAGGGAGGGTCAGGCCGCCTTGCCGGCCGCCCACGCGGTGCCGTTCCAGAACGCCGTCGAGGAGTCCGCGAGATCGACGTACTGGCCGGTGGTCCACTTCGCGGTGGGGGTGGCGATCACCGAGGCGAGGGCGGCGAGATCCGCAGGGGCCACGGCGCCGGTCGGCGTGAAGGAGCCGGGCGTGCCTGCCGAAGCGCCCGTGGCGACAGTGCCGCCGAGCGGGGTCACTGCGTAGGTCCAGACGTTGTTGCCGTAGACCATGGGCTTCACGGCCAGGGGCAGACCGGCGAGGGACTCCGTGTCGCCAATGGCCATGTCGTCCGCGCGGTAGATCTCTGCCTTCGGGGCGTAGACCGCAAAGTGCGACTCGCCATCGACGAAGACCGCGAGAAAGGCCGACTGGGTCGGCTGGGGGTCGGCCGGCACACCAACCGAACCGTCCGGAAGGAGTGGTGCGTTGGCGCCGAAGTAGAGCCGGAGCGCAGCCGTGTCGAACTGGTTCAGGGTGAAGGTGATCGACTCGGTCCGGGCCGAATACTTCGTCCGGAGGCTCTTGTTCTGAAGCGTGCCGATCGTGGTGGCTTCGCCGCCCTCGGATGTGATTCCGAAGACATCCTCAAGTGAGGTGTGGCCGACGTTCTGCCAGGGGGAAACCGGCACGAGAAGGTCATCGGGCATGGAAGTTCCGACGGGGGCCGTCAGATAGTTTCCGTTGCCGACAACGAGAGTTGCGTTGTCGTTGAGCGCCAAGAAGGAACGTCTCCTATTTCGCGCACGCCAGAGACCCCGCCGAAACAGCGGGGCGCGTGCGGGTTGGACTAAGGGAGGGGGAAAGGGCGCTGCCGGGGCTTGCGAATCTGGATGTCGAAAACCGACTCGTATCTCCACACGCCCGTGGGCAGATCCGCGTATTGCACGGGCCCGGTCGCGGTGGCCCAGTCGCTCGCCCTGCGAGGGGAGGAGTTCATGTCCACGCGGGTGATGTGGCCCCTGCCGGGGATCACTTCGTGGTTGAGCCAGGAGTCGCGCAGGACGACGCGCACGGCCTCGGAGAGGATCGCGGCATCGGAATCGCCGTCGGGGTCCTCGGCGAAGCAATTCACCACGACCCGGGCGGCGTCGGTGAACCGGGTGTCTGCCGCCCACTGTCCGAATGTCGGGTCGCGGCGTACCAGGACGAGCGGGAATGTCTCGTGTCGGTCGATGAGCGATTTCACGCGAACGCCCGGGAGTCCCTTGCGGAGGACGGCCAGCAATAGGTCTTCAACCGGCGAGAGTTCGGCGAGTGCCTTGATGTGATCAGGGATGCCGGCCACTAGTCGAGCTTCACCTTCCCCTTGCGCTTCTTGGGGAGATTCGAAGCAGTGGCGAGAATGTAGAGACCGTCCATTGCGGGGAGTACGTCGAGGTACTTCCGGCCGTGCTTGTCTTCCCGGACGATGACGGACTCTTCGCGGCCGTATTCGATACTGAGCGCGGCCTTCTGTCCGCGATCGTCGGAGAGGATCACGTACCGGTTGTTGTCGCCCGCCTCGATGTCGATTTCGGCGTGGCCGTCCGCGCGGTGCGAGATCAGGATCTCCTCGGCTCGTACGCCGATTTCGAATGCGCGGCGCGTCAGCTCGGCCTGGACGCCGTCGTGTACGGCGATTGCCTTTGCGAGGCTTCGGGCACCGATTGTCGGGTAGACCTGTGCCATCAGGGCCGCTCCCGGATGTCGATGGACCAGTGACGCGTGCGGCGGGACCCGTGGTGGTAGGCGGGAGGGGAGACGATGTCCCACTGGCGGCCCGCGTACTCGACGCGGGACCAGAGCGAGACGCCTTCCAGGTGAGCGTCCACGACCATCCGTGTCACGTTGATCTGCTGCTGGCCGGGGACCTCGGCACGGGCTGAGCGCTGGGGGATGAACGCGGCCCGGACTTCGACGGGGCCTTTGGGGTCGGGCATGGTGACCTGGTTGCCGCGCGAGTCGGTAACCTCGATGGTCCGCCAGACCCGGGCCTTCTGGCCGCGTCTGCGCTGGAGGCTCACCAGGGCCCCCGGTCAGAGGAGAACATCGGGAACCGGGCCCCGTCGTAGTCGACGGGCACAAGGCCGCCCACGCCGGGGCGGATGGTCGTGTCCCAGGAGCTGACGACCACGCTGACCAGGCCGGGCCGGGTGCCGGCCAGCCCCTCCAGGAGGCGCTTCTCCTCGGTGGTGAAGTGCACGGTGCCCGCGTCGTGGCCGAGGTCGGACCAGGCGAGGGTCTCGTCTCCCGCCCGGCTCTGGGTGTAGCCGCCGGGGTTGCTCATGTAGCGTGCCGCCGCCTTGAGGACGAGGGTGCGAACGAGCTGGGGAGCCCGGTCTGCCGGCCAGTCACGCCCGTAGGCCGCAGCGAGCGCCGAGGCGTCTTCCAGGGCTCCCGCTGCGATGCGCAGCTCATCGTCGTCTGGCTCCCAGTCGAGACGGCCCAGCAGGTCGTCGAGTGTGGCGTACGCCAAGCTGACTCCTTCGGTCAGGCCCGACGGCCGTGCGTCCCTTGTTACAGGTTCACACGGCCGTCATGGCTCGATCAGGCGTTGGCCGGGTCGCCCTCGGGGACGCGGCCGGTCGGGGTCCAGACCTTCGCGTCGCTGATTCCCGTGATCTTGGCCAGCTCGGACGCCGCCTCGGGGTAGTCCGACTTGCCGTCGAGCGTCAGCTTGATGCCGCGCACGAAGTGCTGGTCGGTGGAGATGACCTCCTTCTCCTTCACCGAGTCCCATCCGACGAGGGTGTCCTCGACCGAGCGGAAGCCCTGATAGCAGTTCACGATCGAACGGTCCTGGAAGAACTCGCTGTCGTAGTCGCGAAGCCAGCGGAGGGCCAGGCCCTCGAAGCTCGTGGTCGCGCCGAAGGGAACCGACTGCGGGACGGACGGGGCCGCCGAAGCGAAGATGAAGCCGCTCTGGGCGAACGCGTAGGCACTATCCGCCGGAATCGTCTGGTCGACGATGAAGCGGAAGCCGTACCGGTTGCCCAGCGTGGCGTTCACGAGGGCGGACTCTGCCTGGCTGTCGCCGACGTTGGACGCCAGGTTCAGGTCCGGGTCGGACAGCAGGACGGTCTCGAAGTCGGAACCGACGACCATGTAGCGATTGCCCTCGGGCACGTTGAACTTGTTGAGCACGCGCCGGGCCTCGATGATCGCCTTGCGCATGGCCTGTTCGGTGTTGCCGATGGTCACCGCGTAGGGCTGGTCAACCAGGGTCTTCGTCGCCCGTCGTGCGAGGCCGCGGGCGATGGCCTTGACCTGGGGCCGCAGGAGCTTGCCCCACTGCGGGATGTCGAAATCGGCCTGCTCGTCGGTGAGCTTGACACCGTTGTAGACGTTGCCGCCGAAGGTGACCGGGATCGTCCGCTCCGCGTACTCGTCGAACACGACGCGCTGACGGGTGCCCGGGGTCGAGCTGCCGGCCGAGCCGGAGCGCCACTCGTAGTCGTGGAAGGGCAGGACGCCTTCGACGGTGACGTTGATCGTGTCGTTCTTGGCGCCCTTGAACTTGTCGACGCCCTCCTTGGTGAAGAGGTTCGGAACGACGAGTTCCTGCTCCAGCATTCCGATGGCCGTAGCGATGAGCTTTTCCGGCTTCACCACCATGTGTTCGGCTGTCACTTAGCCTCCTGGGGCATAAAAAGAGCCCCCGGGAGACCGGAGGCGTGGAAACGGAGTCGGGAGGCTGTCCGTTACAGGTTAACAGCCTGGGTGTGAATCAACGGCGGGTGAGGCGCGCGAGCTTGCGCGGGTCCATCTCGCCGTCGTCCTCGTCGGCGGGGTTCAGCCCGCCGGAGAGAGTGGGGGGCATGGGAGGGGCGACGAGCGCCTGGAGGGCCTTGGCGTGCGCCTCCAGCTCCTCGTGGGTGTCGCCCTTCAGGGCGTCGGCCAGGATCTCGGGCAGCTCGAACTTTCCCGCGACGCGGGTCACCAGGAGCGAGCGCTCCAGGGCGGCGTTCTGCTGCTTCACCTCGGTCAGGGCGGCCTCGAACTCTTCGGGCGACTTGGCCTGGGAGAGCTTCGTCTCGGCGTCGCGCAGCCGGGTGCGGTATCCGGCCGCCTCGTTGCGGACCTTCACCAGCTCCTTGCGCGCCCACTCGGGGAGGCCGTCCTCGGCCGTCTCGGCGCTGGCCTCCGCAGAGGGGGTCTCCTCCTCGCTCGGCGTGCCGGGCTTCTCGTCGTCCTGGACGGGCTCGTTGGGGGTGTCTTCGGGCACGTCACGCCTCCTGGGCTGTGGTCGTGGTCTGCCGCGCCTCCAGGGCTGCGGCTCGCTGCTTCTGGCGGATGAACCGGCGCCAGACGCTGATCGCGTCTTTGCCGGTGTGCCCCTTGGTGACCTTCGGCCACAGGGCTTCGTACTGCCGTGAGAGCGCTGTGAGTTCGCTGGACTGGTACTGATCTCGGGACCAGACCGGCATGGCGTAACACGCGCAGTTGTCGTGGTACTTGTCGCCGTCGTTGAACGTGGCGGACTGGCGGCTCTTGTAGACCGGCCCCCGGCTGATGAGCATGGCGCACCAGCCGCATGGGGTACCTGACCTGGATAGACGCACATAGCCGAGCGCCCGTCCGTCCTTGCGCATGTGGCGCCAGGTGCTCGACCGCCCGCCGTTCATGGCGACGCGGCTGGCTGCGGCGGCCTGCCGTGCTCCGGCCTGCCGGTGCGCGTGCGCGCGGGCAGCGTCGGCGTCCCTCGCGGGTTGCTCGTCGTCGACCTCGGCCAGACGCCGGTTCAGGTTCCGAGTGCCAAGAGCGTCGAGCGCGGAACGGAGTTCCTCCTCTGCCTCGCGCTCGGCCCGCTCTTCCTCTTCACGCAGCCCGTCGAGTTCCTCGACGGTGATCTGCTCCCAGTCGTCGTCATCGTCATCGTCATCGTCGTCGCGGCGGGGCCGGTCGGCTTCGTCCTCGGCCTGGTCGTCGGGCGGGGTGGAGGAGGCTTCCCCGGGCTCGCCGGTCGCGGCCTCCTCTGCCCCCGAAGTCGCAGGCCGGTACGTGCCGGCCAGAGCCCCGAACTCCCGGCGAAGATCCCCGAGCGTGATGTGCTCGGGCTCCGGGTGGTACGGGTCGGCGACGGTCGTCCCGGTCTGGAGTGCTCGGGCCAGCCGGTAGTACGCGCGGGCCAGGTCGCGGGCCTGGCGCCTACGGCTCATCACCATCGTGATGGCCTTGCGGAGCCAGCCGCCCGCCGTGGCCGCGCGGAGGTCGGCCGGCACGTCCGCCCACAGGGACAGGGCCTCGACCGTGGTCTGGGCGCCGATCTCCACGAGCGCCGCGTGGAAGGCCGCGGATGCCTCGTCCGTCTCGGACTGCCGGGCGGGACGACTCACGCAGCCACCTGCTGAACGCCGGTCTCCTGCTCGGGAGTTGCCCGCGTGAGGGCGCCCGCGAGCTGTGCCACGGAGTCGTCGTCCTCACGCATCTGCTCCCAGTCCTCAAGCTCGGTCTGGGTGACGCCGGGGACCCTGCGCCACAGTCCGCGCTCGGGGATGCCGAGCTGCGTGCGCAGCTTGCCGAGGGCGTCTGCGGCCTGGCCCAGGCTGCGCGACTCCATGTCGCGCCAGACGACCTCGCCCTTGTAGTCCTCGGCGGCCGAGGCGTTGCCGGCCAGCTCGGCCGCGAGCCGGAAGACCCTCTCCCAGGACTCGCCGAAGCTCGTACGGAACTCAGCGATCTTCCTGCTCAGGGCCACCTCGGCGGCCTGGAGGGCCTCGGCGCTCAGGTTGGCGATCTGCCCAAGTAGGTGATGCGGCGGCACCTGCGCGAGGGCGCTCAGGTGGCGGATACTCATGTCGATCGAGTCGATGAAGCCCTGCAACGGGGTTTCGTCCAGCGAGCCGAAGCGAACGTCCGGGTCCTCGGCGAACAAAAATCGCCTGCTGTTGTGGTTGATCCGGAGCGGGATCGGATTGCCGTCCGTGTCGAGGACGGGCTCGCCAGTCTCAGGGTTGCGCTGGACCGGCGGGGCCATGCCGGTGACCGTCCGTACCTTGGTGCTGCCGTAGCTCTGCGCCAGCAGAAGATCGAAAACGGTCTGGTTGATGCGGTCTTGGAGGGCGATCATCGGCTCGATGACGCCCAGGGTGCGACCTTCCAGGTCGACGTAGGCGGAGAACCGGGTGACCGGGCACTCCGCGGCTCCGTGCGGGCGCCGGGCCTGCACGCGGATCGACTTCTCGTCGTTCAGTGCGAGGAAGCTCACGGCGTACTCGCGTCGGGCATCCCACAGCCGGGCTTCGCCCGGCTGCTCACCCTGCGGCCAGGCCGTCACCGTGAGGGCCGCCGCCGGGGTGTCGTCGTTGGCCGCGTCCTCGAACAGCGCCGCCGTCTTGAGGGCGGACAGGCCCCGCGTGACGACCTCCCCGGCCTGGTTGCGCTCCGTCACGGTGAAGCTGTGCCCGTAGGCCAGGGCGCCCCGGTAGATGGCGGCCTGACGTGCGTCGAGTCGAGATGCCTGCCAGTGCTCCCACTCGGGAGTTGTCGAGTCGGGGCCGCTGGCCTCGCCCGACCCGCCACCCTGGCGGTGACCGTCCACGTAGAGGGCCTGCGCGGGCGTTCCGACGAGCAAGGGCATCCAGTTCGAGACTGCACGCCGGGCCAGCAGGCGGTACTCGTCGTCCGCCTGGGGCGGCATGTACGGGTCCGCGTGCCGGCCGTGGAGGTAGGCGTCGATGTGACGCAGCCGGTCGCCGTCCCGGTGCAGGATGCCCAGAAGCTGTCGCGCGAGCGACAGGGGAGAAGGGCTGGCCATGGATCACCGCCCTTTGTTACAGGTTAAGAGGTTGGTCAGAGGAAGTAGCCGCGTCCCGTGCGCTTGCGCGCCCGCTTGCCCCGAGCCCGAAGGTCCACCAAGGCTTCGTGCGCCAACATGAGCGCCGCGTAGGCGTCGACCTTCCGCGGGGACTCCCGGCTTTCCTTGCCGAAGGAGAGGCCGAAGTTGTTGCTCCTGCGCCTGGCGTTGAGCACATGGCGGCGCAGGCGCCGGTCGCCGTCGTGGACGATCTTTCGGTCAAGCACCGACCGCACGAGGCGCTCGTGCGCCATGGTCGATGCCTTCAGGCTGGTCCTCATGTCCCAGCCGATCGCGTCCTTCCCCGGGGCCTTCACGGCCAGGCCCTCGCCGTACAGCGCGGACCACTCGGAGATGTAGCTCTCCCAAAGGGCTACGTCGGCGTACATGCCCTGCACATTGAACGTGCTGAAGGCTTCGTGGACGGCGCTGTCGACCTGCTCGCGGGAGACCTCCCAGTCCTTGCCGGCCGGGCCGTCGGGCTTCTCCCAGAGGCCGAGGATGCTGGCGTAGCCGTCGCTCACGCGGAGGGCTGCCAGGCAGGTGCTGTCGTCTCGGAGGCCGCCGTCGAAGCCGATCACGATCTCGTCACCGGGCTGAAGCACCCGGGCGTCGTCCCGCAGGACGTCCCAGTCGGCGGGGGAGTACACCGCGTCCTCGGACGCGACGATCTGGTTCAGCCACATTCGACGGCTGCGACTCGGCGCGATCGTCGTATCGAGAATCGACTGAAGGATTGTCTCGACCCGCAGCCAAACGGCGTCGCCGCGAATCTTCGGGAGAACAATCCGAATCGCTTCCGGCGTCAGCGGAGTCGCGGGATGCGCCTCTACGCTGTCGTACATGAAGCCGATGTCGGCAGCCCGGCCTTCGAGAATCTTCTCGAAAGCCTCACGCATTCGCTCGGCAACGCTGTCCTCGCCGGGCAGATATGCGTTGGTGATCGCTAGGTAGCGCGAATCCTTTTTCGTAGCATTACCGTCGATGGTGGCGTACATCTTGTCGCCGTTATTGCCCTCGACCCAGTGATGCGTTTCGTTAAGAACAACGAAAGTGGATCGCTAAAGACCGCGCCCCTTCCAGGGCGCGATAACTACTTGTCACCGCCTCAAGGCGCTGTCGGCCACCGTTTGCACGGATTAGCTCGGCTCCGGCCTTGATGCCGTACGTCTCAATGAGTTTGTCGCTCATGAGGCCCGGCATCACGGTCATGGTGTTGCGCGTCTGGTCGCGCGAGACGGCCGCGATCTGGACCCACGCCTGGGGGTGGGGGATGCCGACCGGCTGCCCGTTCTGCCAGTGCGAGAAGCGGGAGGGGCCGACGAACTCGACCAGGGAGACCACGGCCAAGAGCGGGTCCTTGCCCCAGCCCTTGAGGCGCTGCAAGACGCCCTTGCGGTAGGTGAAGCGGCCGTTCTCATCGACGGCGTACCACCAGAGCACCCAGCGGAGCTGCTCACGGGTGAAGCGCCAGGGCCCGCCATCGTCGGCCCGCAAGAACTCGGCGCACCAGCCTGCGATCTGCCACCCGAGCGTGTGCTCGGGGAGCTTCCACGAGCCGTCCGGCCCGCGTAGCCACGTGGGCCCGAGGAAGCTCGGTTCGAGGGCGTCGATCTCCTCCTCGGTGAGCTGCGGGGGAGCCTTCACCATGTGGGCTCACCTCCCCGGAGCTACTCGGCGAGTCCGAGATCCTTCTTGTAGTCGGCGATGGCGAGCACGGCTGCGGACTGCTCCTCCGGCTCGGGCTCGTGGAGTTCGATGCGCACGCGGCGTCTGTCGCCTTCGGTGACGAGGAGCCGCTCGAAGGTGCTGTAGATGGTCTGGAGCATCTGGCCGCTGCGCTTGCCGGCCTGCTTGTAGTGGGAGAGGTCTTCACAGAGTGAGAAGGCCATGGCCCAGTCGCTGGCCTGGTAGTAGTCGGCCTGACCGGATTCCTTGAGGGAGTCCCAGAGCCGCTTGGCGATGGGGTGCCAGCTCCGGTCGCCGTTGGGGATTTTCGTGGGGCGCGCGATTCCGCGGGTGACCGCCTGGACGTCGCCGCCCTTGCGCTCGCGCGGGCGGGCGAGGTCGGACTCGCGTGCCGGTACGGGGCCGGGCATGGGCTCACCTCCTAACCAACCAGGCCGGGGTGAGCCTCCGTCCGCCGGAACCTGTTTCTCATGCGCCGTCGCCTGGCGGCCTGAGCCGCCGCGCCCTCACGCGATGACTTGACCTGGTGATGAAAACCGCAGAGCGCTCGAAGGTTGATCTCTCGATGGTCATCACCAGGAAGAATGTGGTCGACATCCGTTGCGATCTCAGGGCAGCGGTCTCCGTACTGGTTTCGCGCCGTGCAGCGGTGTCCGTCTCGCCGAAGTACCCTCTTGCGAATCTGGGGCCAGTCCGGCGGTAGCTCTGATCGCCTGCTGGAGCCGTTCCAGTTAGGAATTCGAAACTCCAGCCTGCGAAGTACGTACATACGTACTTCGTCTTCATCAGGCGAGCCCCGATAGGGGCTCAAGCCTTGCGACTTACGTACTTACACTTATGAGTCGCTAAAAGATCTTGTTTTCGGAAACGACTAGCCGCGTGATCGTGCTCACACTTACGTGAAGCGGCGGCGGCGAAGGGCAGTGGCGCCCGAAGGGCGCACAGCGAGAAGGCGGAAGGGCCGCCCGGAGGGCGGCGCAGAGCGAAGACGCCCTACGTACATGCGCTGGCGCGGCAGCGTGGCGGCCGATCCTCGTGGCGCAATGAGTACCGTTTCGGCCTGACGCCGCCCCGGGTAGCTTGCGGCCATGACGAGCGACGAGCGCCCTTCAGCGCACAGTGGGGGCGACCAGCTCGCCCAGGCGCACGCAGAAGTGATGGCCGAGGTAACCCGGACAGACGGCAAGGCGTCCGCGTTGCTCACGGCGCTCGGCATCCCGCTGGCCGTCCTGGTAGCCGTTCTGCCAGGCCGGGAGCTTCCAGCCGCCGGTACGGTCCTTGCCGGGTTCGCGGTAGCGGGAATGGTCGCAGCGATGCTGTGCACCCTGCGTGTCCTGCTGCCCCACATCGGCAACGCGACCCAGGGCTCCTTCCTGCACTGGGCGGACTGCACGCCGGACGAGGCGATGGCCGATCTCGCGGTGGACCGCCGCAAGGCGCAGCTCGTCGTCCGCTCTCAGATTGCCCGCCGGAAGTTCGCCATGCTCCGGGTCGCCATCCACGTCACCGCGGCTTCTGTGGTGGTCCTCGCGCTTGCGCTCCTGGTCGGCCTGGCTGCCTAGGGTTCGTTCCCGTGCAGTGCCGGCGCGGGGTCGCAGGGCGCATTTATGGCTTCTGAGCTGCGGATACGCCGGGCGCGACGCAGGGAGCAGGAGGCTCTCGTCGACCTTGGAACCGTGGCAGAATCCGAGCTGCTATGACAGGGCGGTCCGCGCGCGTGCGCACCGGGGATCATCCCCCACCCCTACCGGCCGCCGCTGCACATGCGTACGCGCGCGACGCGCGGAGCTGAGGAACGCGCGCACCTTCCGCCCTTGAGCTGCCTCGGAACGGCTGAGAGCGGGCCCTAAACAGCCTCTGACCTGCACGATTGGACATGCTGTGAACCTGTGACTAATGTTCTCGGTGTCGCAACGACGCAGGCCGCAAGGCAGGCAAGGGGCGACGGGCAGGGCGAAGTCACAGGTTGACACTCGCCGGGCCAGCCGCCTAGAGTGGGGCTCACCGCAAGGTCGACGAGAACGGGGCTCACGAGAGTCGCCGCCGTAGACCAGCGGGAATCGCCCACCACGGGCACTCGGTTCGACAGCAGGTGTTAACCTGTGACAGGATCGAATCGCCGGGCCACACGGCCCAGCACACCAACGTTGCAAGGACGCTCGATCCGGCCCCTGTCCCGCAAGCGGGACGCCGGATGTCGCAGCCGGGTCTCTCCGGTGTGGATCGAGCGCAAGAGCGGAAGGCCGTCCTCGGACGGTCCAGGCTCGCTGACCCTTCGGGGTCTGAGGAATCATCGCCCGGCCAAGGGGCGTGAAAGGTCTAGCAGGGTGACCCTGCGCGGTACGGACTGGAAGCGTTCTGGACTGTTCGGGTACGAGGTTCGGGTACAGACGACTGAGTGAACGCAACTGCCGTACCGGCTGGGGACTATCCACCCCAGCGTAACGGGAGCGCTCTAACCGGCTGAACCCATGCTGACCTGCGGAGGGCACCCGATGCAGGTTCGGTATGGGGTCGGGGACGGGCGTGAGGTAGGGGCCTGATTGGTCGCCCAGGGCTCACCGTCCATCGGACGGCCGGAAACGGACCGAACGGGAGGGAAACCACCCGGAAGGAACGCCACCGGCACGATGACGGACGGTGAGACGGGCGCTTGAGTGAGCGTCCGTCCCGTCAAGCGAAATCACTCGATCTGTTCTACCGGCTAGCGCAAGCGGCCGGGGTCGCTCACCGCAAGGTGAGTGGCCGCGAAGCCCCCCACAGGGTCAAACCTCTGGGGGGTACGGACTCCCCCCCGCCTTCGGGCGGGGGTGAGTCGGGCTTCTGCCCAATTTCACGCTGGTTCTGTTAACCTGTAACTGAAAGGTAAGGTCACATGGCCGTCTCCCTGATCAAGGACAACCCGCTCGCCTACTCCGGCCGCTCCCTCCTGGAGGTCGCCATGGAGTCTTCCGCCAACCTGAGTGAGCGCACCTTCCAGCTCGGCCGCGAACTCGATGAAACCCGCCGCGAACTCGACGCTGCCACGTTCGTGGCCGAGTTGTTCCACGAGGCCGGGCGTCAGCTCGCCATCGACCTGGAGATGGCGGACCTCACGATCGAACTGCTCCGCGAGTCCCTTGATGAGACGCGTCGGCTGCGCGATGAGCGCGAGCGCGTCCTGCGTGACGAGCTGGCCTACTACAAGGCCCTCGCAGACGCCCACTGACGTTCATATCGTTAACCTGTGACTGGCCTGCCCTCGTGAGCGAGGGCGGCCGGTCCATACCGAGAACGAGGACGCATGTCGCCCTACAGGCTCGATCCGGCGTCGGACGAGACGCTGGTGAAGTACGCCGAGAGGCTCGAAGACGACCACGCGGCATGGCCCACCTGGCGCACTGGAACCTACGCCCATGACGACGTTCCCACCCACGTGGAGATGTTCACCTGGCACGACGACCGTGGCGGCTGGGTTGGGGACAAGTCGAACTTCGAGGTCGCCCGCGACCTGATCCGCTCCGCGGCCGATGCCGGCCGGGAGGACACCTCGGTGTCCGACGGGCAGGTCTACGAGTGCGGAGGAGGTTCCTCAGCCTGGGACGTCGCCCAGCTCTTCGTGCAGGTCTACGAGGGCGGCTGCCCCGAGGGCTGCCTCGGCACACACACCTCGGAGTGCCGTCCGGGCTGTGACCCGTACGCCGACTTCTGCCACGGCCAGGAGTGCGAGGGGGACTGTCACGGCACCCGTGCGTACACCCCGGCCTTCCGTGAGGCCGTCGCCTTGGCTGAGTTCGTCAAGAACGACCACCCCTTCATCAACGAGGACGACTACTACGAGCAGCGGATCGAGCAGTTCGAGAAGAACCTCGCCGAAGCCCTCGACGACATCAAGCTGAACTACCCGTACGACACCGAAGCCGACCACAAGGGCATCGTCGAGCACGCCTCCGACGGCCTGTGGGAGCTGTCGCACTGGGACCCGGACGGCCTCGTGGACTGGAACGGCGCAGGCGAGGCGTACGTCAAGGGCCGCACCAAGCACTTCCTTGAACTCGGGCGCGAGGTCATGCGCAACGAGATCCCTGGTCAGCTCGCCATTGCCGCGTCCTGACCCCCTGAGCCGCCACCCCTCCCTGTGTCCCCTCCCGGGGAGGGGTGGCTTCTACCTGAAGACGAGGACACATGCGCACCATCGCCCGCCCCTACGAAGTACGCGTCTGGAACGAGGCCGCCGACCTTCTCGGCCTGTGGGAGGTCGAGCGGATCAAGCGGGGCCGGTACGTCGTCACCCACGACCACCGCGAGGAGACCCCCTTCGCCAGCGAGGAGGACGCGCTGTCCTTCGCCCGCTTCGGCGCCAAGGCCCTCGTGGAGACCTCGCGCCGGGACTGCCCGTGCGAAGACGACCCCGAGTGCGGGGTGTGGGAGCCCCACGGGATCTCGGTCCAGGAGGTCGAAGGAGACCTCGCGCTGATCACCCCGCCCCTCCTCTGCCTGTAGACACCCACCACCAGGAGCAGCACACCATGAACGCCTTCAAGCGCCTCGCCCCCTTCACGGCCGCCAAGTCCCTGGTTGGCCACATGCCGGCCGTCTGGGCCCGGCTGCGTCCCGTCCTCAATCCGTGGGGAGCCCTGCGTGCAGAGCGGCGGGCCGCCATCGAGTGCGTGACGCTCGCCTACGAGATCGTCAGGCTCTCCGAGGCAGAGCGGAGCGGTTACCGCCTGGCCGCAGAAGACCTCGCCACGCTCTTCGACGACGGGATGCTCGCCGACCACCTTGGGAGCGGGTTCACCTGCTCCGAGATCGAGGGCATCGCCTCGTTCTTCCGCGCCGTCAATTACCCGGCCGTCGCTGACCTGTGGCTGGAGTGCCACGCCGGAGGCGACGACGAGGGCGACCTCCACTACAAGGCCCCCGCGGACTCCGCTGAGCTGACCCTCGCGGCCTAGGCGAGACGGAGTCGATCCCGTGAACAGCTGCGACTTCTGCACCATGCCCACCGCCCGCTGGCTCTACATCCCCCAGGTCCGAGCCCTCGCGGCGCTGATGACCGACGAGGGCGTGGTGGTCCCGCTCCCCAACGACGGCCGCTGGAAGGCGTGCGATCTGTGCTCCGACCTCGTCGACACCGATGACATGGAGCGCCTGATCGCCCGTGCCCTCACCACCATGCGCACCCTCGGCGTACCTCTGCCGGACGGCGGGCCTGACCTTGAGTTCATGGCCACGGTCGTCATGACCAACTTCGCCACCGTGCTGGCCGGTGCGCCTACCAAGCAACCGCTGTGACCTCTTAGTGAACCTGTAACAAGGCTGCCCCCGCCCCGTGCGGGGGCAGCCGGAACCGGAGACAACATGACCACGCCCAGCACCCCCGAAGCCGAGAAGGCCGCCCGCGAAGTCGTCGACCGCCTCGTCCGTGAAGGGCAGATGCGCCGCTCGGAAGGGGCGCGGCTCCTGCGCGACGGCCTGCCGATCATCCTTCAGGGCTTCGCCCTCGGTCGGCTCAGGGGGAAGTCCGAGGACGCCATCACCGCGGACCTGGAGGACGAGCGCGACAAGGCCGAGCAGCGCCATGCCTCCGCCCGGACCATCACGGCCCGCCGCGCCGCGCTCCTGAGCCTGACCACGGCTGAGTTCGCCATCGCCGCGTGGGAGGGCGTGCAGCGCGATCTCGCGGCCCACCTCGCCGCCACCTCCTGACGACGCAAAGGCGAAACCTCCGAAGGGAGGTCGGCGGGAGGCGGTCCCTCCCCCCTGACGATGCCAGCCCGCATCGCGCAACAGGAGTGTGCATGAACACCAGCACCCTTAACGCCCTCATCAAGGGCGTCGCCGCAGTCGCCGTGGCGAACGCCGGATGGGTCCTCTCCGGGAGTGACCCGAACACGTGGGAGTTCGCAGGGTCGGCAGTCGCCGCCCTCGTCGCCCTGGAGGCGTCCATCGAGTTCCGAAACCGTCGGGCGCTGAAGAGCCAGGCCGCCCAGAACTGACCCCCAGCCGCCGGGCTGGGCGACCGGCCCGGCGGCCCACGTGAGGAGCAACATGTCCGCCCTGTCCAACACCGTCCAGCCGACCGTCTGGATCGGCTGCCTGGCCTGCTACAACGCGGGCCGACTCGTCGGCGAGTGGTACGACGCCGACACCGCAGACCTCGTCACCCCCGAAGACCTCCACGGCCGGCCGACCCAGCACGAGGAGTTGTGGGTCATGGACCACGACGACTTCTGCGGAGCCCTTGAGGGGGAGTGCTCGCCCTCCGAGGCCGCAGCGATAGCCGAGGCCCTGGCCGGGCTGACCCACGACGAGGCCGCAGCGTTCTCCGTCTGGGTGCGCGAGTGGGGCGAGTCCGACGACCGCTCAGGGTGGGTCGACCGCTTCCGCAGTGAGTACCGCGGATTCCACCAGAGCGAAGGGCACTTCGCCCAGGACTGGGCCGAGGACACCTGCGAGTCCGAGGACAAGGCCCGGATGACCACCTGGCCGTTCAACGCCATCGACTGGGACTACGCCGCAGCCGAGCTGTTCAGCGGCGGCTTCCAGTCCGAGGAAGTCCTCGGCGGTGTCCACGTCTTCTGCCCCCGATGAACACCGAACCCTGCGTCGAGTGCGGCTTCGTGCCCGAGCTGCTCGACGAAGACCTGACCTGTGCTTTCTGCCGAATCAGCCTGTACCTGAAGGACACCCTTATGAACATGACCGTGAGGTTCCCGGTCGAGATCGTCACCCACGGGGACATCGAGATCGACCTCGACGTGCCGGAAGAGTTCCTCGACGAGGACGGCGAACTCCGCGACGAGGACGGTCTCCGTGACTGGCTCAACGACAACGAGGACGAGTGGTACGAGCTGGTCCCCGCCTTCGAGGAGATCCAGTCGAAGGAAGTCATCGAGATCGCCAACGCGTACTGATGACGACGAACATCCCGCTGAGCGACCGGATCAAGCACCTCGTCACCGAGCTGGACGAGGCCGTCACCACCATGCGCCAAGAGCCCGACGAGGGCGACAGCCCCTGGTCCTGGGACGACGAACACGCGGCAGGGCTGAACCTCGCCGACGCCGCCGAGGCCCTGATCCTCGCGCTCCCCGCCGATCTCTGGCCGCCGTCCTGGTTCAAGAACGAGCCCCAGCAGGCCCACGCGCTCACCCCCGAGGACAACCGCCTCGTCGACGAGCTGCTCGAACAGCTCGGTTCCTGATCACCCCACCACGTTGACGGCGCCCGCCTCCGTGTGGGCGCCGTCCGAAGGATGCCCATGAGTGCCATGCAGTGCCGCGAGTGCGACCTCGCACCGTACGCCGTCCACCCCGACGCCCACCTCGAATGCGACGAGTGCGGTCACCGCCTCGACATCCACGACTTCTACCTCGACCCGGACGAGGTCTGGTCCGTGGACGAGACCGGAACCGTGCACGTCTTCCTCGCCCCGGCCGCCTGCCTGAAGTGGCTCGACGACATCGCCGCCCTGCACACCGGTGACTGGGCGGCGGCGCATCAAGCCCTCTGGCAGTACCGCAACGCCACCGCCGCGCTCGTCGAGTCCCTCCGTGCCGGCCTGCCCCTCCCCGCCTGAATCACCCCAAGGAACGATCATGACCCACGACGCCAAGTACGAGTTCCCCGAGGGCGAGCTGTACGTCACCATCCTCCCGGCGGTCACCAAGCACGAGCGGTGGGGCTACCAAGACCTGACGCTCCCCGAAGCGCGCCTTGGGGTCAGCTCCTCGCGCGACGAGAACGACGAGCCGGGATTCGTGAAGATCCGCGGCCGGTCGTACCGCGTCGCCTCCCGCCGAGAGCGGGCTCACGCTCGCCGCGAGACCCTGCTGCGCCGCAACGACAGGGACGCGTCCCTGTGGATCTACCAGAGCCCCCTTCGGCGCTACGAGTTCACGAACGACCGCGACCAGGAACTGAACCACGGCACGGCCGCCCGGGAGCGCCTCAAGGCCATGGTCAGCGAGGCCGCCGACCGCTTCGAGGCCGAGCACCCCGGGTGGCAGCTCATCAGCGAGCGCCTGGAGCTGGAGGCCGACCTCCGCAATGCCGAAGTCGGCGTGGCCACCGCCCGTGACGGCTTGGCGAAGGCCGAGGCCCGCGTCGCATACGTGGCCGCCCGCCTCACCGCCCTCGCCGCCTAGGGCCGCCGCTGTGATCACCCTGACTCCGCCCACCAACGTCGTGCGCTGCGTGCACTGCACCGGCCCCATCCGTCACATCGACCGCAAGCCGTACGAGTGCGCCGACTGCGGCCGGCACGTCTACATGAGCGACGGCCTGATCCGGCCCGGCTACCACTGGGAGATCGTCAGCGACTGGCTGACCAGTGTCGAGACCGTGGACGTGGACTGATGTCCCTGATACGCCTCGACACCGCTGGCGCCCTCGGCACCCCTGAAGAGCTGGACCTGACGGGCAAGACCCCGGAAGAGCTGGCCGAGATCGCCGCCCCCTGGCCCGTCGACTGGCTCTTCCCCCCGCGTCCCGGGGCCCCCGATCGCGTCATCAACCTGTTCGCCGGGCCCGGCGGCTGGGACGTCGGCGTGCGCGACGTGCTGGAGCACGAACTCGACACTGTCGGCGTCGAGATGCACAAGGACGCCTCCGCGACCGCCAGGGCGGCGGGCTTCCAACGCATCACCGCGGACGTCCGCTCCCTCGACCCCAAGCACCCCGCCCTGCGCTGGGTCGTCGGCCTCGTCGTCTCGGCCCCGTGCCAGTGCTGGTCTCCGGCCGGCAAAAGGGCCGGGCAGGACCCGCGCAATCAGGAACTCCTTCTGGACGTGTTCACCATGGCCTTCGAGGCCACCTTCGGGCACTGGCACGACAGCGGAGAATGCGGCGCCTGCGAGTTCGCCGACATCTGCCTGATCTGTAGCGACCCCGACTGGGACGGCTACGCCGGATTCACCGGCCCCCTGCTCACCCTGGACGAGGTCCGGGCCCCAATCGCGCAGATGACTGACGAGCGCATCGGCCTCGTCGCCGAGGTACTGATCTGGGCACTCACCCTGACCGCGCAGTGGGACAACCTCCGCTGGCTGGCCATGGAGCAGTCCAGCGCGATGCCTGAGCTGGTCCTCGACGGCCTCCGCGAGGAGCTGTGGTCGGCGGACTGGTGCAGTGCGGAGTACCGAGTGCTCGACGCCGTCGACTACGGCCTCGCCTCCCGAAGGAAGAGGGTCTTCCTCATGGCGGCCCGCCACTCCTACGTGGACATGGACGCACTCACCCCCACCGAGCCGATGCCGGCCACCACGGCCGCCAAGGCCCTTGGCTGGCCGGAGGGGATCAGCGTCAACACCAGAGGCGTCCGCAAGACAGCGGGCGGCAACTGCTGGTCGGCCGACAAGCCCGCGACCGGCATCACCTCGAAGATCCGTGGGTGGTACTGGGAGCACGACAAGGACCGGAAGTTCTCCCTCGACGAGGCGGCGCTGCTCGTCGGCTTCCGCAACGGCTACCCCTGGACCGGCGCCCGGTCGAGCTGCACCCAGCAGATCGGCGATGTCGTCGCCCCGCCCATGAGCGCAGTTGTCATCGGCAGCCTCCTACGCCGGTCCTGGGAGAAGCCGCTGCGGCGATACCTCGCAGAGATCTACAACTACGCCACTCCCGAGCCCGAGCACGTGCTCGCCGCCTGACCGAACGAGAGACCATGCGCGCAAACCTCCTGCTCATGCACTACGCCCGCACGCCCCTGGACTGCGCGGTGTGCGAGGCCGACCGCCTCACCTCCATGGCCGACGCCCGCGCCGGCATCTGCATCGCGGCCGGGGTCGCCATCGACGACATCGACCCCGCCAGCGGCTACGACCACTCCCGTCGCGGCTACAACCTCGTCCGCGCCTCCTGGGTCGACCTGATCCGCCAGCACGGCGCCTCGGAGTTCCACGAGATACCGGACATCGCGGAGGTCCGCGCGTCCTGGGCCGAGAAGCGCCCGGAGTTCGTCGAGGGCGACGACTGGCTGGCCGAAGCCTCCGCGGCTCACCGCGAGTTCATCGACTCCCTCGGCGCGCCCTGCCGCCGAACGACCTGCGTTATCCACTACCCCATCCACAGCCTGTGAAGACGAGGAAGACCATGAGCGAGACCATCTCCACCAGCACCGACGGACGTCTCCGTGTCCGCCTTGTCCACGACGAGTACGCCACGAATCCGCGGGAGGACTTCGACCACCTGGCGCACGTGATCACCATCGACACCCACCTCGGGCACTACGCCCCCGTCGACCAGGACGGCGGCCCCCTGGCCGAAGCCTGGGACCGCGTGAGCTGGAACCGCTGGCAGGGCGTCGACATCTTCACCCGCTGGGCCCGGATCTTCCATGGCGCGATCGTCATCGAGTCCCGGCCGGCACGTGGCTCGGTGTCCCTCTGGTATCTCATGCCCGACGACGCCGAAGACCTCGGCATGCTGCCCGAGGCGTACCTCGACGCCGAGCGTGCGGAGTACGAAGCGTGGGCCGAAGGGGATGTCTACGGCTACATCGTCGAAGAGGCCGTCGACTGGGTCCGCACCGACGACCAGGGCGCCGCCATGACCACCTGGGAAGAGATCGACGCGTGCTGGGGCCACTACGGCTTCTCCTGGGCCGCCGCCGAGGCCGAGCGGGCTCTCATCCGCCACGCCAGCCGACGGTTGGTGGCGGCATGACGGCCCGGGACTACGTCTGGTGCGGCCCCTGCGGCCGTGGCCGCCTGTACGCCGTCCCGAGCGGGGAGTTCGCCTGCTCCCGCTGTGGATCAGACATCGACGCCGACCTCGATCTGTGGCTGGACCCCGGCCATGTGTGGGGTGTCGACTCCGACGGCCGACTGTACGGCCAGCCCGGCCCCCAATACCGACCGTGAGGACGACATGATCACCCACACCGAGACCATCACCCTGTCCAACGGCGCCAAGCTCCGGGTCCGCATCGAGCGCGGACTGACGAACGGGGTCGTGCTGCACGAACAGAACGACCTCAACCCCTTCGGCGGCGGCCGGATCTACTGGCTGGGCCAGGCGCTCTTCCTGATGTTCGGCGATGAACTGCTGCGCATGCAGAACGCCCGGTACGAATTCGCCGAGACCGCGTCCGAGGCCGCGGAGAAGGCCCTCGCGTTCTTCTCGGAGTGTGCCGAGACCTGCATCCAGCACGCCAAGGCCGAAGGCGTCGATGTCGAGACCTGCTACACGTAAATGGTTAACCTGTGACCGCTCACACTCTGCGGATGCGGCCCGAGGGGCGGCTTCAGTGCACACGATGCCGAGCCGCCTTCCTCGACCGCGACAACGCTGCCCGCCGCCGCTTCACCTGTCCCGGCGAGCCCCTGGCCCATGGCCTGATCGGCCGCCGGGAGCACGTCCTCTACCCGACGTGGAGCAAGGACCGCTCCTGCTCCTCCTGGGGGTGCCCCGGGCCAGACCCCAGCCATGCATGGCACGGCCCGGACCCCTTCTGTGACGAGACAACCTGTTCCCTCTGCCTGCACGACTGCGACTGCGACGTGTGCGAGGGCCTCGTGCACGCGCCCGGCCTCTACCGCCTCGTGGACAGCCGCGAGGTGTGACCGAAGGAGAAGACAATATGAAGCCCACCCTGATCGGACTCGCGGGCGCCGCGAGGTCCGGCAAGGACACCACCGCCTCGTTCCTTGTGGACATGGGCTGGCAGCGCAAGGCGTTCGCCGACCCCATCAGGGAGTTCCTCTACCGCATGGACCTCTGGCTTGCCGACGGCGAGGGCGGATCTCTGCCGCTCAACGCCACCGTGGACGAGCGCGGCTGGGAGGCGGCCAAGGAGGAACACTTCGAGGTGCGAGGGCTCCTCCAGCGCTGCGGCACTGAAGCCGGGCGGGAACTGCTGGGCCCGGACGTCTGGGTGGATGCCCTCTTCAGGGACCTCCGACCCGGCGTGCCCACCGTCATCTCGGACGTACGGTTCCCGAACGAGGCGCGGGCCATCAAGGAGCGTGGGGGCCTGGTTGTGCAGGTGTGCCGGCCGAAGCAGGTACTCATCGACGGTGCGTCTCACATCAGCGAGAACGCCCTTGCCGATTGGGACTTCGACGTCGTCCTGCTGAATGTCGGCACCCTGGACGACCTCCACCTCTCCGCGGAATGCCTCACACGCGAGCTGTGAACCTGTGACCGATGTGTTAACGTGTAGCAAGAACGGAAGGGCAAACCAGATGCACCCGAACCCCGGCGTCACCGACCAGATCGCGCAGATCGTCGCCGACATAGACGCCCTCTACGAGCAGCAGAGGACGACCCTCACGAAGCAGTGGGGCGAAGAGGTGGACGTCCCCACCGAAGAACTCTCCGAGTACGACGAGATCACCTACAACCAGCTCGTCGAGGACGCAGACCTGCTCGGAGCCATCAGGCGACGCCTCGTCGCCCTCCTCGAACCGGCTCCCGCGTGAGGATCACCCCCCGCAAGGAGGAGGTGGCCGCGATCGTGGCGCTCCTGGAGGACCCGACCTTCGAGAGCGCCAATCACCTGGCGAAAGCCGTGATCAAGGAAGTCGGCGAGATCCTCCAGATGCGCGACTGGGTCGCCCTGGTCCACACCTGGAGTGACGGGAGCCGCGGCCTGAACTTCGCCCCCTTCGCGAGCGAGGCCGAGGCGAAGTCCTTCGCTTCGAAGATGGCCTTCGGCGGCTCCGGACGCCTGGTGAAGCTCAACTCGCCGGGCGTGATGCTCGCCAACCACGACGGCAAGAAGTGGAAGGGCTACTGCCAGGACGAGCAGTGCACCCACGCCCCCTTCACTCATTCCGCTGCCAGCTCCGCGCGCGGGGCCTGCCAGATCCCCACGTGCCCCTGCGCCAAATTCCGGCCCACGTAGAACAGAAAGATCACCAGCATGAAGCCTGTCGAGTGGCAGACCTGCGAGTGCAGCCATAAGCGCGCCTTCGCCGACCGCCGCGCCGCCGAGAAGGCCCTCGGCAGGGCGCAGGCGAAACGAGACCGCCACGCAGAGCGCCACGGCGCCCGCCGTGGAATCGCCCGCGAGCACCGCATCTACCGATGCGACCACGACCGCTACCACCTCACCAAGCAGAGCCGACGCGACTACCACGGAGCCGCCGCATGAAGCCCAGCCAGAAAGCCCTCGACAACGGCTGGGGGTGGGTGCTCGGCGTCAGCGGCGAAGAGTGCCGCGTCCGATCGCGGCCGAAGGTCGACCACGCCGCGCTCCTCCAGGAGGTCGCCGAGTTGCTCGGCGTGAGCGATCCGGCCGCCGTGCCGGCCGCCGTGCAGCAGCTCCGCAGGGAACACCGACAGGCACTCACCTCGGCGGCAACTGCCTGGTCCGCCGTGCACAACTTCGTCCGCCTCGACGGCGCCACCCCGGAGTACCGAGGTTGAGCCAAGGCGGCAGTAACCGGCTCCTAACGCCGGAAGAGGTGGCCTCGTGGCTGAAGGTCAGCGAGACCACCGTCAAGAACAAGTACCGGACGTGGGGGTTGAAGGCCCAGAAGGTGGGCCGCCTCCTGCGATTCCGCGAGCGCGACATCGTCGCCTACCTCGACGACCACTACGGGTAACGGGACCGCCCTGCCCCAGCAAGAGAGAGGGGCCCATGGCTACCGTTTTTCAGAGATGCAAGACCGACAAGCGCAGTCCGCTGTACCCCTGCGAGAAGGTGCGGTGCGGCCACGACTGGACGGTCAGGTACAGAGAGCCCGGCGGGCGCACGGCTCGCCAGCGCGAAGAGTCGTTCACCAAGAAGACGGCGGCGGACAACTTCGCCAGCAAGATGGAGAACGACAAGAGCGTAGGGACGTACATCGACCCCAACGCCGGAAAGATCACCGTGCGGGCCTACGTGGAGGACTGGCTAAGCCGCCGCGTGATCGGCGACTCCACGTTCTCGAACTACCGTGGATTCATCGACAACCACCTGATACCCCGACTCGGCCGCAAGACGATGGCCGGAGTCGCCAAGCGGGACATCGAGCACTTCAAGGCGGCCATCAGCAAGGAACTCGCCGCCAGCACGGTGTACGACCGCATGAAGATGGTCAAGCACATCTTCTGGTCCGCCAAGGAAGAGAAGGTCATCCAGGAGGACCCCTCCAAGGAGGTGAAGAACGCTCCTGGGTCGCGCGCGGTCGACGAGGACGAGATCCCCACCCTCGACGAGGTCCGCCTCCTGCACAAGCACATGTCGCCGCAGTACAAGCTCACCGTCTGGCTCCAGGCGGGAGCCGGGCTGCGAGTCAGCGAAGCCCTCGCCTTTCACACGGGCTGCCTCCGCAACGACGTCATCCGCGTGCGCTGGCAGATCAGCTCGAAGGCCCACCGCGAGGACTGCAAGACCCGCCTCGTGCCTCTCAAGCACCGCGAAGAGGGCGAGTACCGCGACGTGCCGGCCGCGCCGTTCGTCTGCGACGAGATCGACGCCCACGTGGAGGAGTGGGACCCGATCCCGCTCACCTTCCAGAACGCGGCAGGCAAGGCCCGGCAGGTTGAGGTGTTCTTCGCGCCACGCGAGCGCGGCAAGGGGATCATGCCGACCGCGAATACCTACAGCTACCACTTCAGGAAGGCGTGCAGGCTGGCCGGGCTGGTGGACGCCGACGGCAAGCCGAAGTACCACCCGCACTCGCTTCGTCACTTCTTCGCCTCGACCGCCCTGGCGGCCGGCATCCCGATTCATGAGGTCTCGCGCTGGCTCGGCCACAAGTCGATCAAGACCACGGTCGACATCTACGGTCACCTCGTCCCCGAGGCGTGGGACCGCTGCCGGGCCATCATGCAGAAGGCCATGGGTCCGGTTACCGTTGAGGTCCCCAGCGAGGCCGCGGAGGAGCGCTCCGAGTACAGCCCGGTGGCCTGATGTGCTGGATGTGCTGGATAGGTTTCTACCGTGCTGGATCTGTGCTGGATGCGATCACGAGAAGGAACGTTTCCGCAGGTGGGAGCGCTGTACTACAGATTCCGCTTCAACGTCTAATACGTTCGGCGAAAGGCCGTCTGACCTGCGACGGAGCGGGTTGGGCGGCCTTTGTGGTCCGCACAGAGTCCGCAGCGTGCTGACTTCGGTCAGCGCGCGGGGGAGCGGCTACGCCGCTTCGTCGACCTGCGGCTGGGCATCGGCGGACCGGTCCGCGTACGCCTTGTCGACGGCGGCCCGGGTCCGCTCCTCGGAGTCGGGCCACAGGTGGGTGTAGATGTTCAGCGTCATGGCCGCATTGGTGTGGCCGAGGCGCTCGGAGACCGTCTTCACGGACTCGCCGTGCTTGATCAGCAGGCTGGCGTAGTGGTGCCGGAGGGCGTGAGGTCCGGTGCCCTTCGCTATGCCGGCCTTCGCGCAGGCGGGCCGCCAGGACCCGTCCATGAAGTGCGTGTAGACCACGGGTCCGCCCTGCGGCGCCGTGAAGATCCAGCCCTCGGGCCCATCGGCGGGGAAGTCCCGCAGGTGGGCCTTCGTCGCGTCCACCGCCATGCGGGGGAGCGGGACCGTGCGGTGCGAGCGAGCGGTCTTGGGCGGGCAGACGTATACGCCGTGCTTGGCGGTCTGCTGGATCTGCTGCTCGACCGAGACGGTCGCGTGCAGCAGGTCCACGTGCCGGAGCTGGAGGCCGAAGAGCTCGCCGGGGCGGAGCCCGGTGGCCGCGCCGAGCAGCACGAGGCCCTTGTAGCGGGCGGGTATTTCCTCTGACAGCGTCCGTACCTGCTCGACGGCCAAGGGCACGATCTTCTTCCGGGGCACCGAGGGCAGTTTCGCCTCGGCGCAAGGGTTATGGGGGATCATCCGGTCACGGACGGCCGCCCGGAAGACGGCGTTGACCGTGTTGAAGACCGTCCGTGAGGTACTGGCGGCCAGCCCGTGCGTGGTGGTCAGGCCGGTGACCCAGCTCTGTACGTCGCCAGGCTTGATGGCGCCGAGTGCCCGCTTCTCCCAGGCCGGGTAGACGTAACAGCGCAGGTGCTGGGCCACCGCCTTGGCCGTGGAAGGCCGGTGCGGCTGCATGGCCCGCCATTCCTCCGCGTACTCCTTGAAGGGCTTCTTCGCCGATCGCGGGTCGACGTACTGGCCGGTGACCAGGCTGGCCGTGACCTCGTCGATCCACCGCTGGGCGTCGATCTTGCGGTCGAAATGGCGGGCGTGCTCCTTGCCGTCGAGGTCGCGGTAGCGGGCCCGCCATTTTCCGTTGGGGCGCTTCTGGATGTTGGCCAAGTGGCCTCTCCTTCGTGTCGGTTGTCAGTAGTGGCCGCCGTCCGCGATGTCGTTGCTGAGCGTGCGAGCGTCCCGCTCGTCGCCCATGAGGCGGAGGCACTGCTCGTGGATCGCCCGCGAGCTGTCGGGATGGGCCTTGATGTGGTCGGCGATGGCGACCACTGCGTGGTGGAGGCGGTCGCGCGCATCTCGGGCCTCGTAGAACGCTTCGACGGCCTCCTGGACGAGGCGCCGGCTGTCGATGTCGAGCCCCTCCAGGGGTGGGGACATCAGCTCTTCGAGGGGGAGCTCGAAGACGCGGGTGAAGGCGAGGGCCTCGTCGAGGTTGATGCGGCGGCGGGGCGTGCCGTTCTCGATGCGCCAGACCGCAGTCTGGTTCATCTTGACGCCGGCTCTGGTCACCCGCTCCGCCAGCTCGGTCGTGCTCCACCCTCTGACTTCGCGCTCCAAGGCGACGCGTGCGGCCACGTTCCCTTCGCTGTAGAGCAGCGGCACTTCGCCACCCTCGGGCTTGTCGCCTGCCATCGGACCTCCATCGTCACCGTCGCTATCCCAATTGAAACATGAGCTTCCCGATTTGGGTAACCGTCGATCCTGGGGTACAACTTTATGCAGATCGAATCGCTACCTAGCCGAATGGGAATGCATGCGATATCTGACCACCACCGAGGTCGCCGAGCGCTACCGCACAGCCGAGAGCACCATCCGCTACTGGCGCCACATCAAGAAGGGGCCGCGCGGCATCAAGGTCGGCAAGCGGGTGCTGTACCCCGAGGCCGAGCTGCTGCGCTACGAGCGCACGCTGATCGACGGCCGAGACGAGTGGGGCCTGGCCTCATGAGCCGTCGGCAGCCCCGGACACAGCAACGGCCCCCGGCGCGTCAACGCCGAGGGCCGGAGATTCCCCTGCACGTCGCCCATCCCTGAACGAACGAACCGGTGAGGGGCGGGACCTTGCCCGTCCCGTCCCTCCCCTGAGAGGAACGTCGATGGAGGACTCTACGTCCCCCGCCACCTCGAGCACATCCCACAAGGTCGTCTGGCCTGCCGCTGCGGTCCCCGGCCAGGGCATCCCGTGGCTCAGTCCGGATCGAGCGGACGGTCGGTCCACCTCTCCGGGGACCGGTGACCGACCGGATCGTGCCGCTGGTTCGGTCGGTCCGGAACCGGACCGACCCGCGACCGAAACCCGGACCGAAGTTCCGGTCAACCCGGACCAGGAACCCGGACCGACGGAGAACACGCAGCTCAACGGCCTATCGGGCCTGGTCGGGAACCCGGACCACGGCCCCGGTCCGGAAGCCGAGGACCGGACGGAGAGTTCCGGTCGGTCGGCCGGCGAACCCGGACCGTCGGTCCGGGTTGACCATAGTCACCACGGTGCTCTGGGGACGGTCCCCGAACCCGGACCGGGGCCCGAGGATCGTGAGCGTGCTGACTTCTCGGCGGACCGGGACCAGGACGGGACCGTCGTACTGGACGAGTTGTGCGCCGCGATCGGCCGCTACGTGGTGTTGCCGAGCGAGGAGGCCCTGACCGCGGTCACCCTGTGGGTGGCGGCCTCCCACATCCAGCCCGCCCTCCAGCACGCGCCGCGTCTGGCGGTGGTGGGGCCGACCAAGGGCTGCGGCAAGTCCCGTGTCCTGGACGTGCTCCACGAGACCGTGTCCCGGCCGATGATGACCGTGAACACCTCGCCGGCGGTGGTCTTCCGGATCATCGGCGAGGACCCGCCGACGCTGCTGGTGGACGAGGCCGACACCATCTTCGGCCCCAAGGCCGGCGACAAGGAGGACCTGCGCGGCCTGCTGAACGCCGGCCACCAGCGCAACCGCCCCGCCTGGCGGATATCCGGCCCTGAGCACAAGCCGACCGCGTTCCCGACCTTCGCCATGGCCGCGCTGGCAGGTATCGGCGACCTACCGGACACGATCATGGACCGCGCCGTCGTGCTCCGCATGCAGAAGCGCAAGCCCGGCGAGAAGGTCGCTCCCTTCCGATCCCGGCACTCCGTCCCGGAACTGAACGCGCTGCGCGACCGGCTGACCGCGTGGCTGACCCCACTACGCGGGACAGCGCACCGACTGGTGCCACCGATGCCGGTCGAGGACCGGGCTGCCGACACCTGGGAGCCCCTGGTCATCGTCGCCGACCTGGCCGGCGGCCACTGGCCCGCCCAAGCCCGCGCCGCCTGCCTGGCGATGACCCGGAACGAAGTGGTCCAGGACGAGCAGACAACGCTGAAGACCCGGCTGCTCCGGGACATCCGCCGAGTCTTCGAGCACCAGGGCGACAAGGAGTCGCTGCGCAGCCACGACCTACTCGCCTCCCTCGTCCAGGACGCGGAGGCGCCCTGGGCCGAGTACGGGACGAAGGGCCTGAACGCCTACCACCTGGCCAACCTGCTGCGCGACTTCGGCATCAGCCCGGCCAACCACCGCTTCGAGAACGGCAGGCAGGCGAAGGCGTACACCCGTAACCAGTTCCTCGACGCCTGGGCCCGCTACTGCCCCGACCCTGCCCAGTCGACCCCCGCAGCCGGCGAGACCGTGGTCGCACGTCGAGCCCAGGGCAAGCCACCGGCCCCTCCGTCGGGGACGTTGCCCATCGGCCCGCCCGGCGGGCCTGCCGGCCCCAGGCCCACGCGCTGACACCAGCTCCGTATCAATCCGTCGCATCCGTCCCCGCGCAGGTCAGCGCGGGGACGGAGTTCCTCGCAGGTACGGATCACTCCGTACCTGCGACCGCCTCCGTACCTGTCCTGACCAGCTACGGGACGGATGCAACGGACGTGACGAAGCCCCACCCCACACGACCACCGGAGCACCACCATGCCCGACACGAGCACCGAAAACGCCCCCACCCGCCGCCTCAAAGGATTCTTCGGCCTGACCCGCCGATCAGCAGCAAGCTGGAGCGAACGAGCCTCTAACGAGGCTTCGTCCGCGCTTGCCCCCGCCCCGGGGGTGGCGGAGGAGAAGGCCGAGCGCCAGGGGGCGCCCGAGCCAGAGGAGGGCATAGCCGAGACCAGCTGCCCGCCCGCAGCCGACTCCGTCGCCCCTCGCGCTCAGCCGCCGGCCGATGTCCAACCGCCTGCCGAGCAGCCCTCCTGGCGGGATCTCGATGCCCCCGTCCTGCCCGCACTGATGAACCGCAAGCGCACGGTGGAGAAGCGCGATCAGGAGAAGACCATCCGCTTCACGCGGACTGCGGTCGGTGTGATCAGCGCCGCCGCTCACCAGCGCGGTCAGAAGTTCGCCGGATTCGTCGGTGACGCCGCTCTGGCCGTCGCCCTGGGCAAGGCGGGGCTGGTCGGCAGCCCGGAGGACGATCCCCTCCGCCCGCTGGTCGAGGCGGTCGAGGTTCACACGGTCGCGCTGAACCGCATCGGCGGCAACCTCAACCAGATCACCGCAGCTATCCACCGAGGAATGGTGCCCGAGCGTGCCGAGGCGGTGCTGGACCGCGTTGAGGAAGCGGCCGAGAGCAGCTACCGACTGATCGACCAGCTCCTGACGGAAGGCACCGCGCATGGTTCCTGACGTCTCCACCGGCTCCGACACCCGCGGACTGATCGTCTACCTCTTCGGCCCCGGCCGCCGCGACGAACACACCGACCCTCACATCGTCGCCGCCTGGGACATGGCCGGCACCCCCGACCCCGGCCGCGACCCGGCAGCCACCTACTCCCAGCTCGCCAAGCGCCTCGACCACCACGTCGACCTGCGCACCCGCGAACTGGGCGGCAAGAAACCACCTCAGCACGTCTGGCACTGCCCGGTCCGCACCGCACCCGGCGACCGCTACCTCACCGACGCCGAGTGGGCCGAGGTCGCCCGCCGCATCGTGCACGCCACAGGCATCGCCCCCGAAGACGACGACAAGGCATGCCGGTGGATCGCGGTGCGCCACGCCGACGACCACGTCCACATCATGGCCACCACCGCCCGAGCCGACGGGCGCCGTCCTCGCACCCACCGCGACGGACAGCGGGCCCAAGCCGAATGCCGCAAGATCGAGGCCGAGTTCGGTCTGCGCCACCTGAAGTCCGGTGACCTCACCGCGCCCCGCACTCCCACCGGCGCCGAGCGTGCCAAGGCGGAACGCCAGGGCCAGACGGTCACGGCACGGCACTGGCTGCGCGAGCAGGCGTACGCGGTCGCCGCCGCCGTACGCAACGAAGCCGAGTACTTCACCGTGCTGCAGTCACTCGGCATCAAGGTCAAAACACGCCTCGGCCCCGAGACCGGCGACGTGATCGGCTACAGCCTCGCCGTACCTGGCGATACCAACGCGGCTGGCGAACCCGTCTGGTACGGCGGCTCGAAACTCGCCCCCGACCTCTCCATCAACCGGCTACGCGAACGCCTCCCCGACCAGGAGGTAACCGACCACCTGCGGCATGTGGCGGACCCCGCCGAGTCATGGCGACACACCACTATCGCCATCCACGCGGCGCACTCTGTCCTCGACTCCGATGACGATGCCGCCGCCCAGGGCTACCTGGCCGCCTTCGGCGATGCCCTGTACAACATCGCCAGCGCCACGACCGGCCCACACCGGGCAGAACTGCAGACGGCGGCCATGGCGTTCAACCGCGCCCGCCGCTCCGCCACCCGCGCCGACCACCAGGCCGCCACCGCCCTGCGCAAGGCCGCCAGGGAACTCGCCTACGCCTCCAACGACCCGGGCGGGCTCGCCATCGCCCTGCTCTTCGCCACCGTGCACCTGGCCCGCGCCGCCGCCAAGTGGCACGAACAGCACGGTCACGAGCAGCAGGCGGCAGCAGCCGAGCAAGCCCTCCGCCACCTACAGGCGGGCTACCAGCAGGCCGCCACACCCGTCCTGGCGGACTTGGCCCGCCGCGCACCACGAGCCGCAACCGCCCGCCGCTTCGAACAGGACGTTCGCGCGGCCCTCCCCAACCACGCCGACCGAATCCTCGCCGACCCCACTTGGACCGCCCTGACCACAACCCTCGCCCAAGCCGAAACCGCCGGCCACAACCCCCGACGCCTCCTGACCGAAGTGGGCACCCAGCGAGAGCTCGACAGCGCCGAGCACCCCGCCGAAGTCCTCAATTGGCGCATCACCGCTCAGCCGAACAGGCGGACGCAAGCCGCTCGCAGGCAAAGCACCACCAGCGGCACCTTGGCCAGGTCCGCCACGCCACACCCTCCGGCCACACCAGTGGCCATGAGGCCCGAAGAGCGCAGGCGACACCGCTGACCCCGGTCAGATGCCCTTCTGCGGACGCGCATCCTCATCACGCCGTAGCCTTCCGGCGTGCGCTATCTCGCAGAACCATTCATCCTCGGCGCCCTCAAGCGGGGGCGTTCCGTCGAGCAGTTCCTCGGACCGGCTGGAACCCCCGTGAGGCCGGGGGTCCGCTGGGTCGAAATACGGCCGTCCCGAGGGTCCCACGAGGCCTACCTCCACACCGCTCTCGACTGCGAACCCCTGACTGGCGACCTGGATTCGCTGCCACCGTTGTTCGACGACGAGGAAGAGGACTTCGGCCTCCTCTTGGCAACCACGAGTGAGCCGCGTGCTGCCATGCACGCTGCCGAGAGCCAAACCGGAGCCGCACTCGAACGCTGGGTAAACCAGTCCATGGCGGGCGACGAGTACCGCGACTACGTACTGGCCGGCCGCCCCGCAACGACACCTGACGACCGGCCGTGGCCCACTCCGCAGTCGTCGGCCGCCAGGTCGGCGACTGCGTAGACGATCAGCGGGACCCGTTATCCAGCCCTCGCGTGGGCACCGGAAGCCGTCGCCGGAGGCGATTGCTGAGTTCACAGCCTTTCGCGCACGGCCGCACCCGGCAGTCTGCTGGTCGGTGATTGACATGATGGGCGCCGGTGAGTTCTCAGGTGTCTCTAGAGGGGCGACTATGGCGGTCAAGGCCGAAGCCGATTTCGGAGTCGCCGGACGGGACGAGTGGTCCTATGCGCCGGCTGTCGGCGTGGGACCGCTCCGGTTCGGTATGACCGTCGACGAAGTGGTCGAGGCGGCTGAGACACTCGGCCAGACGAAGGTCAGCGATTGTGCACCGGACCACGCGATCTTCTCGCCGACCTGGAAGGTCGAGGTCCGCCGTCACGGGGCGGCTCCTCCTCCATCTGCCGTCACAACCTATGTGAGTCAAGCTGTGGGCCTCTTCTGCATTGCTGTCGACGCCGTGTACGGTCCCCAGGTCGCATACGACGGAATCCCGCTGGTCGGGCGCGACCTGTCGGAGCTGGAAAGCGACGCAATCGCGTATGCCGAGGCAATGGACGTGTACTTCCGCTACACGCCCGAGGGCTACGCAGGACCGGATGATCCCGGGGTCGTCATGCGCGGGCAACTAGTCGGGCCGGTCCTCCGATCCCGCCCGTTGTTCATGGTGACGCGCGACGGCGCGAATACCGAATGGGACTCGATGCCCTCCGAGGAGTACCGCCTCAACGGGCCGACGGCCTGACGTGGCGTGACTCATGACGAGGAGGCCCGAATACGCCAGCCCACCAGTCGAGGTCGCGTTCGGGCCGCCCGTTACGCACCCTGATGCCCTCGCTGTCCGTGGCAGCGAGGGCATCAGTCGTCAGGCGGCTCGGACTACAGGTAACTGAGCGACCCACTTCGTCACCTCGGTCAGGTGGTCGGGCTGCAGCCCGAGGTGTGGGTCGGGCTGAACGAGGAGGGTCCCCGTCCCGCGGGCGGCGCGCTCCGCCGCCCAGGCGTGGTCGAGGCCGGTGAAGTCGTCGTCGATCCAGACGGCAGGGGCGTCGCCCAGCCAGGCGTCGACGTGGTCGCGCTTCCAGAGGTAGCCGTTGGGGTGGCTGGTGGTGATCTGGGGATGTGGCAGGTCGATGTGCGGCAGGGCCGGGAGGTCGAGAAGGGGCCCGATGAGGGTGGTGGCGTCCTGGCGCCAGCTGGTGCACCAGACGGGAGTGACCAGGCCGGTGCGAATCACGTCCATGAGAAGGCGGCCGTGGTCGGGGTTGAGCCAGACGGTGACCGGGTTGTCGGCGCTGCGGCCGGTGGGGACGACGTCGTGGCGGGCGTGGGTGGCCGGGGCCGAGCCCTCTGCGTCGGGGAAGGGAATGAGGACGCCGTCGATGTCGAGGAGCAGGTAGGGCGGGCGCATCGGTTCCTCCAAGGGAAGCCGGGCGAATGGCTGGTCAGAGCTTGCGGGCGCGGATCAGTAGGGTGGTGGGCCAGTGGCCCATGCGGGGGTCGTGGAACTCCTGGGCAGAGGTGAGCCAGAAGCCCGCCCGGCTGAGGTGCCTCTCCCACCGGTCATTGGAGAACTCCCAGCGGGCGATGGGTAGGCGGGTGCGATCGGGAAGAGTGACGTGGTCGCGGCGGGGCCGGTCGTCGCCCGAGGGGCTTCGGCCGCCGCGCTGCGGGTGCGGGACGGAGAAGGCGAGCACCCGGCCGGGCGTGAGGCGTTGGGCGATGGCCGGGAGCAGGAGCTCGGGGGCGACGAGGCCGACGGCGCCGAAGACGGAGTAGATCGCGTCGAACTGCTCGTCGGTGGCGTGCAGGTAGTGCAGGGCGTGGCCGGCGACGTAGGTGAGGTTGTTCAGCCGTCCGTAGTGGGAGCGGGCGCGGCGGACCTGGAGGCCGACCAGGTCGACGCCGGTGACGTGGGAGCCGTGGCGGGTGGCGAGGTGGGCGGCGTTGTGGCCGGGGCCGCAGCCGAGTTCCAGGAGTCGCTTGCCGCGCAGGTCGGGGCCGAGGATTTCGGCTCCGGGGCCTTGGCCGGGTCTCGTGGTCCATTCCATCCGGGCGGGTACGGAGAGGGGTTCGGCGAGTCCGGCGGCGGTGCGTTGGAGGGCGTGGGCGTGCCAGGGGGATGCCTGGGCGAGCACGTCAGATCTCCAGGAGGTGGAGGACGTCGGTGAGGTGGCGGCGGACGGCCTTGATGTAGGCGGGGTCGGTGGCCGGGTCGTTGATCCAGCGGATGGACTGCTCCATGAACCACTCGACGGCCCACATGCGGTGCCAGCCCAGGGCCCAGTTCTCGGCGGTGAGCCCGCCGCGCGGGGCGAGGGCGTCGGGGGTGCCGCCGGCGGTGACGTACTGCTCCAGGAAGACGCGCCGGCGGATGGGGTGCGGGGGCTCGATGGTGCCGTGCCAGCTGGCGAGGTCGAGCAGGCCGGGGCCGGTGAAGGCGCGGGCGAAGTCGAGCAGCCGCCAGCCGCGCTCGCCGATGTGGAGGCTGGTGGGGTGGAACTCGGAGTGCACCCAGCCGAACGGTTCCAGCGTCGCTCCGGCCGAGCGGGCTTCGGCGGCCTTGGCGATCTGGTCGAGCGCGTCCTCGATGTCGTCGGCGTCCTGCCACCGGTCGGCCTTGCGTAGCCGTTCGAGATGCTCCAGCGCCCGGGCCGGCAGCGTGCGCAGCCGGTCCTGGTCGAGTACGGGCAAGGGTGGAGCCGTACGGGTTCCGTGCAGGACCACGGCTGCAGCGACGCCGTCGAGGTCGTCGGCCTCGCGGACGGACCGTCCGAGGTCCTCCATGAGCATGCCGAGCCATCCGTCCAGGACGGCGGAGGCGTGGACCCGGGGGACGGGAACGCCGAGGGTGTGGGCCAGGCGGAGGGCCTGGTCCTCGCTGTCGAAGGGCTTCTTGGCGTACTTGAAGACGGCCGTGGAGCCGTCGGGGAAGGTGACGCGCTCGACGCCGGACATGGACCACACGCGTACCTCCTCCCGTACGGCGGTGGTCCGGCCGGTCGCGGTGAGCAGGTTGTCGAGGAGTTCCGCGCTGGGGTTCGTGGTCACGTGAGGGCTCCGGGGAGGGGTGGTGGCGTCCGGGGCGGGCGAGAGATGCCGGCCCGCCCCGGAGCCTGATCGGGTGGGGTTACGCGGCGGGGTTCACGCGGTGGGCGTAGACCTGCTCGATCCAGCCCGCCTTGAAGGCCGCGAGGTCGTCGCGGAAGTTCGCCATCGAGGCACCGTAGGGCGCGATCACGCCGCCGGACTGGTCCGGCACGGACTGGCATCCGTGCACGAGCCGGCCGCCGAGCGCGGCGTGGGCCTTGATGGACTCGATCCGGCGGTGCTCGTTGAACCAGCCGCCGTGGTAGACCTCGTCGAGCATCCCGCCCATCTCGTCGTCCAGGTCGAAGACGACGGAGGTGGCGGCGGGGAAGAACCAGCACGGGCCGACGTTGGAGATGTGCCCGTCGAGCTCGACCTTGTTGAGCGCCATGAGCGTGGCGGCCTCGCGGAGCATCCGCAGGTGGTCGGCGGTGATCTGCGGCAGGCCGAGGCCGGCCAGGTGCTCCTCGCGGAAGAGGTACGCGTACACCTCGTACGCGGTGGCCAGGACGCGGGCCGCGTCGGAGATGGACTCGCTGTGCTGCTTGATGAAGTCGAGCGCGAGCTGCTCGACCGCGCTCTCGGTCGTCTCGTCCACGTCCAGGAGCTGGGACTTGACCAGCTCCCAGTCGGCGACGAGCCACGTGTTCGACTCGAAGCGGAAGAAGTACTCGGCCGGGTCGATCGTGATGCGCCGGCCGTCGACCTGGATGCCGGGCAGGCGGCTCCAGCGCGGGTCGAATGCCTCGGGCAGCTCGACCGTGATGGCCATGGTGTCGATGGTGGTCACCGTGTCTCCGTCTCTGATCGGCCAGGTTCGGGCACAGGAATGCCCGAGCCTGGTGTGGGCGTACGGAACTTCGGGGTGCCGCCCGGACCAAGGGGGAGCCTGGATCACGGTCGCGCCGTTCCGGGCGGCTGCTGATAAGTGAACCGGTGGTCACGCTCAGTGGGTACGGTGGAAGGCAGTTGAAGCGGTATACGCGGTTTACAGCTCCGGAGTGGAGGCGATCGTGGCGGCGCAGAGAGAACCCAACTCCCGTCTGCGCGACGTCATCGCGGCGGTCGACTGCACCTACGAGGCTCTCGCCAGAGACGTGCGGCGCATCGCCGCCGAGAACGGCGAGATCCTCCAGACCAACAAGTCGGCCATCTCGCACTGGGTGAACGGCACCCGCGCCCCGTCCGGCCGGGTAGGTCAGTACCTGGCCGAGGCGCTGTCCCGCCGAGCGGGGCGCACGGTCACCCAGACCGAGATCGGCCTCCAGGCCGGTGGTGACGAAGAGCCGGCGGAATCCGACCCCGTCCTCGCGGTCACCGACCTGGGCCGCGCCGACGTCGAACGCCGCCGCTTCCTCGCCATCGCGGCCTTCACCACCGCCGGCGTCGCCATGCCGCTCGGATACGACCACGAGGCCACCACCCGCATGCTCCGCGCCCGCACCGGCACGTCCCTGGTCGGCACGGAGGACGTGGACGTCGTACGGCAGATCACGGCTGCCTTCAGCGCGGCCGACGAGCGCCTCGGCGGCGGGCATGGACTGACCACCGTCACCGCGTACCTCGCCGACACCGCCGCCCCCATGCTGCGCGGACGCTTCCCCAGCGAAGCCTTACGCCGGGCCGCCTTCGGTGCCGTCGCCGAACTCGCCTACCTCGCAGGGTGGAAGCACCACGACCTCGGCCAGGAAGGCGCCGCCCAGCGCTACTACCAGGTCGGCTACAAGCTCGCCTGCGAAGCCGACCCCCACGGCCACGCCGCCTGGATGATGCGCGCCCTCGCCCACCAGGCCCTGAGCCTCAAGCAGCCGCACCACTGCGTCGACCTCGTCGAAGGCGCCCTCCGCACGGGTCTCGGCCACGTCGACGGCCAGACCGAGGCACTCCTCCACATCACCCACGCCCGCGCCTACGCCGCCACCGACGAGAACCCGTCGGCCGCGCGCGCCCTCCTCGCCGCCGAGGACGCCCTCCTCCGCGACGACGACCCCCAGCCCAGCTACTCCCGCGTCAGCGGCCCCGCCGCTGGCACCGTGGCCAGCCACACCGCCCGCACCCTGACCGACCTCGCCGACCACATCGGCACCGAGCAGCAGCATCGCGATGCCCTCACCCGCTGGGACCCGGAGAAGTACAAGCGGGTCCACGCCCTCACCCACGCCGACCTCGGCGACAGTCTTGCCGCCCAGGCCCGCGCCGACGAAGCCGTCGCCGCCTGGACCCAGGCCCTGGTCCTGATGGAGGGCATGACCTCCGACCGGACCCGGAAGGCGATCACGTCGATCCGCTCCACGCTCGCGGTCTACCAGCGACGCAAAGTTCCCGGCGCGGCCGATCTCGCCCGCCGCGCCCGCGAAGCCCTCGCCTAACATGCCCAACAACCCGCCCGACGAAGGGAACACCGTGAACCAGCAGACCGACGACCAGCCGAAGGCCCACAAGCCGGCGCTCGAATCGATGACCCTGCTGGTCGCCGCCGTCATCGTCCACGACAAGGCCGCCGACCGAGTCGTCCTGCTCCAACGCAGCGAGAACGCGAAGTTCGCCCAGGGAATGTGGGATCTCCCCGTCGGCAAGAGCGAACCGGGCGAGCCCATCACCGAAACCGCGGTCCGCGAGCTCTACGAGGAGACCGGCCTCACGGTGAAGCCCGAGTCCCTCAAGGTCGCCCACATCATCCACGGCGCCTGGGGCGTCGAAGCCCCCAACGGCTTCCTCACCGTCGTCTTCGCAGCCCACGAATGGACCGGCGAACCCGAAAACCGCGAACCCCGCAAGCACTCGCAGGTCTGCTGGGTGGACGCCGATGCCATCCCCGACGCATTCGTCAACACCACCGCCAGCGCCCTTCATAACTACATCAAAGGCGGAGCGCCGGTCTCCCTGAACGGATGGTCGTCGGCGTAGTAGCCCGGGGAACAGTGCGCCTGCACGTTCCGGTGGCTGGGTCTATGGCTCTCCGATCCCGGCGCCGAATTCCATTCCTTTGAACTGAATCACGTGGTTGAACCACTCGTTCATCTCGTCATCGAAACCTTCCCCTCGATGCTCGTTGAAGATCTCCTCCATTACCATTCCGACGTCTGAGGCCAGCAACTGCGCGTGCTGGATTGATTCGTGCCAGATCAACCCAGAAACGATACCCATGGCGTGCCCTCGGGCTGTGTAAATTGCCGTCTCCGGGCTCGCGTCGATCTGGATTTCCGTAAGGAGCTTGCGAGCGCCATCCCACTTGGAATTTCTCTTGGCGTGCGCGAACTCGCCAAGGGTGCGATTAAAGGGAAGAAGGCGCTTTAGTCCAGCGTTGTTTAGCCAATCCCTAGGGGTGGCATCTCCTTTTTCCTCCAGCTTCTCTGCCTTCTCTGGTTTCGTCCTCCAGACCCTAAGTCGCGCGTACTGTTCGAGGCACACTCGCAGAAGAGCCATAGCGCGGTCGTCGTCTTCGAGCCAAAGCCAGAAGGCTGATCTCAGTGCGCTTGATGATAGAGCGAGAGCGGTTGCTGCGTACTTGTTGGGGGACCAGTTGGAGATTAGTCCTGCCGTCTCGGCCGCCATGATTAGATAGAATTCTTTAGAGGAGACGCCGTTCAGGTTGAATTCGTCTCCGAGATGCTCGCGCTCCGCGTCGAATGCCTTCAAGGCCCCCTTTGCCGCGCGGGAGCGGCGTTCTAGAAAACTCAGGAACACCCACTCGTCGTCGCGGTACAGTCTGCCCGCTGGGCGATGCCCTGTGAGGACCTGTCCATGAAGATAGGCTCCCCGTTCTAGTGTCTTGATCACATCCGGGGCAAGCCCTGTCGAGGGCATTAGCGGCATCAGCGAGGTTGGCAGGGGGGCCGCGGTTCCCGCCGGCAGAATCTCCGGCATTGAGAACAGATTGCGAGCGAGCCCAGGGTTTTGAGCATCGGTGGCGAGAGTTGCTGCACACACCCTGATCTGGCGTAGATTGAGCAATATCGCGTCGCCGAGCAGTTTTGCGGCAGGTTGCGCGAGTGGGTCTTCACCTTCAAGGAGCCTGCTGGCCTCCCACAAGGCCAGCTCCGCCCATGGACCACGTCCATGCAGGATCTCTGACAGGCCGTCCGCGACCTCGGAGGGGCTGACGAGTCTGTCCTCGCCGACGGCGATAACTTCACCTTTTTTGGCGGACCTGCGTTCGTCATCCCAGGTATCTCGGACCCCCTCTTCTCGCGCGTTAACTAGTGCAGTGTCGGCCTTATAGGGGTAGGTCATGTTGGCTGTCGACCAAACACGTGCGGCGAAGTCCCCGAAACTTTCGCCTTGCTGGTGGGATAGCTCGGCGTTGAATGCTACATTTTCAGTCCACCGCTCAAGCTGTGTACGCAATACGGCGCAGGCTCCGGCGAATTGCCCGGAGAATGCAAGTCGTGCTGCCTGAAACGCGCTGTCCGCTCCCCAGCTCACATGGTCGATCCACTGGCCGGCATAACTGGAGGGCATGCGATGTTTGCTTGCTCCGAGGCGTCGAAGAGCAAGGTCGATCGACCCGGCTGAAACCAGGACCCCCATTAGCTCGCCGTTGAGGTCACCTTGAAGTGAGCCGATCCTGGACATTCTCTTGTTGTGCCGTGAGATCAATGCCTCGGTGACACGCTTTGAGCCGATGCTGGCTAGGTGCCTGTACTCGTCGAGACTGGAACCTATCGAGGCCGCCCGCCGCTCCGCCCTCGAAGCCGCCCGACGTGCGCGCTTCTCTTCCTCTCCAGCAGTCTGCGGCGACCCTCGAAGCTCTCGCCGACGTCGACTTGCCCTCCCCATCTAGCCTCCTCGCGTTGCCCCTAGTGTCCAAGAGTCCGCCGGGTGCAGGCCACCAGATTGCTGCAACGTGGTTAGCGAGAAGCCTGCTGGGCGTTGAAGTTGGGCTCACATGAGCCATCACACGTGAGGGACGAGCGGGCTTCATGTCGACTATGCGTGGGTCCAGCTGTTGGCGAAGTCGCAATGGAGGTCGGTCCATCGGCGCTGCTCGGCGGGGGTGTAAGCGGGGTGGTCGCGGAGGTGAGTTAGGGCGTTGACCCACTGGTCCCACAGGCCGCCGGGCTGGGTGAAGCGGTCGGCGTGGTAGGTGCCGAGGTGAGCGTCGAGGCGGAGGAGGGCGCCGAGCGCGGTTGGCTGGTCGTAACGGAGGTCGGTGCGAGGGAGGTAGCGGTCGAGGTAGGCGGTGAGGATCTCGGCATCCGCGTGCGTGCCGAGACGGGCCAGGGCGAAGCAGTAGCCGCCGCCGGAGTAGCAGACCTCGCTAGCCAGAAGCAGGTCACCAATGCGCTCGCGGAACGAGGTGCGCCGGCCTACGCCGATCAGCCAGGCGGCGGTGAGGCGCGAGCGCCATTCGTAGGCGAGGAGAGCTTCCAGCTCGGCGTCGGTGATCGCGGCCGCGTCGTCGATCAGGTGCCGGGCGAAGCTTTCGGCGTACGGCCACCCTGGCCGCAGGACACGACGGCTGTTCAGTTCGAGGTAGCGCGGGTGGTCCGAGTCCTTCCTCGTCACGTAGCGCTCGATCACGTGGCCGTAGCCGATTTCCTCGGGGCGCTGGAACGGCATGGGGTCACCTTTCCGGGTGTAGGTCGGTGCGGTCGATCCAGGTGGGAGCGACGAAGATGTTGTCGGCGACGGGGGCTTCAGTGGCTTCCAGGAGGGACCAGGCGCGGGCTTCCTCGACCAGGTGCTCCCAGGGCGCGGTCCAGTCGAGCTGCCAGTCGAGGCCGGTGCCGGAGACGCCGTACGTGTGGCCGGCGTCCACTCGCCAGAACTGGGAGTAGAGGACCAGTTGGGAGTGGTCGGCCAGGTCGTCGATGATCTCCGCGAAGTGGGCCGAGGGCCAGCCGGGGCTGCCCGGTCCGGTACCGGCTTGCAGTCGGGCGGTCAGGGAGGGGACGACGGGGCTGCGGGCGCCGAGATCGGTCAGGGCCCAGCGGATGGCGACGGGTTCGGACTCGTCGGGTGGAGTCTGCCGCTCCAGGCAGGCGCGGTAGGCGCGGCACAGGGGCTCGACCGCGTCCTCGATCTCCAGGCTCGCCAGGGCCGTGGCCGCCCACTGACGGACGGTGGGGTTGTCGCTGTCGAGCATGGTGACCAGGGCGGGGCCGCAACGAGGATCGCCCACCTCCTCGAAGACCTCGATGGCGGTCAGCTGACCGAAGCCGCCGAGGGAAGGCAGGCCGTTGATGACGGCGGGTATGGCGTTGGCGCCGATCCAGATCAGCTCCGCGCGGGCGTCGTAGGACTCGTCGGCCTTGCCGTCGAGCTGCTGGACGAGTGTCTCGGTGTGGGAGGTCATGACGCGGAGTGGTAACGGCGCCAGAAAGTGGGGAGCCACCAGCAGAGCACCGAGCGGTCGTCGGGCCACGGGGCGCGGTCCTCGGCTGCCCAGTCCTCAAAGGAGTCGCGCGTCAGGTCGATGGGGCGCCAGGACGGGTCGAGCGGCTCGTCCTCGGCCGGAGGGCGGGCGTACCGCCGGCCGAGCTGGTCGCAGGCGCCGAAGTCCTGGTAGTTGCGCTGGGCCTCGATCAGGGAGACCTTGTTCGCGCCGCCGGCCATGGTCGGCCAGCGGAACTGGACCCCGTCGTCCTCCCAGAAGCAGACGGGGCAGATCTCGTACGAGCCAGGCATGGCGTCGAGCACGCGGTGCCCGCAGCAGGGGCAGGGGTAGCGGTCGCTCACCTGGGCAGTCTCCTTGCCAGTCCCGCCCGTGCGCCATGGATTTCTCGGCATCCGCCCGCCCGGCCAGTCCGCAGCCAGTCCGCAGGGCACCCGTAAACGGCCGTCGGGAGCCAACGCATGCCAACGAGGAAGTCCCAGGTCAGGGCCCTGGATGGGGCTCCGTCGCAGGTCAGGATCAGACCGCAGACATTCCGCTTCAACGTCTGATCGGACGTGGACGAACGGCCTGACCTGCGAGAAAGCAGGTCAGGCCGTTGTGCTGTCCGCAGCAGTCCGCAGAACCTGGAGCGGCTGTGTGTCGTAGACCGTGGAACGGTGTCCGACGTGTACGACCCACACCACCAGCTTCCCGTTGTCGATCGTGTAGAGGACACGGTAGTCGCCGACCCGTAGGCGGCGGCGCTCAGGCTGGGATACGAGTGCGGTGGTATTGAAGCCGAAGGGGTCGCTCTCCAGCTCTGTCAGTTTGGCCAGGATGCGAAGCGCCATGTCACGCGGGATCTTGCGCAGCTCGGCCTGGGCCTCGGGCCGGAACACGGTGCGATAGTCACTCACTGCGTGCCAGCGTCTCCCTCATCACGTCCTCGATCGGGACGCCGGCGGCCGGGCTCGCCATGCGCTCGTCGATGATGCGGTTGATCTCGCGCTCTTCCCACTCCTGGTACTTGCGCAGCACCTCGATCGAGACCACGGCGGCGACCTGCTTGCCGCGACGGGTGATGACAGTGGGCACGTCGTCGCGGTCGGCCCGTTCGACGACTTCTGCCAAGTGGGCGCGTACGTCGCGGATGGACTCTATGGGCAGCGGCTGAGTCATGACCCAAGGGTACCGAGTGTGCCATGTGTACACAACGCCTGTGGGTCCCGGTCGGTGCCGGGGGTCAGTGGTGGCAGGGCTACGAGGCCGCTCAGGCGGTGGGGGCGTGTGGTGCGGCGGCTCGGCCGCGGTCCGGGTGCGCGGTGGCGACCGCCCCGTCGATCGGGCGCAGCAATGCGGTGGCCGTGGAATGGCTTGACGCCAGGGGGAGATGTAACAGAAGCTGTTGCAGCAAGGAGGGGTGATGGCGGCGAACAGTCGGTTGACCATCGCGACGCATGCGCTGGCCTGGCTGGCGTTGGCGCATCGCCGCGGGCAGGACGTGCTCACTTCGGAGCAGGTCGCGGCCAGTGTGAACAGCAATGCCGTGGTCATCAGGCGCAGCCTCGGTGACCTGCGTCGCGCCGGCCTGGTGGAGGTCCGCCACGGCGCGGGTGCGGGCTGGAGTCTGGCCCGTGCGCCGGAGGAGATCACCTTGCTCGAGGTGCATGACGCCGTCGATGCGCAGCCGCCGTTCGCTCTGCACCACACCGAGCCCAATCTGGAGTGTCCGGTCGGCCGCGGCATACGGCCTGCCCTGAGCGGGGTCTACGGTCGGGTCGAGCAGGCCATGCGGCGGGAGCTGGCGGGCGCGACGATCGCCGACGTCCTTCGCGACACGCTGACGAACTAGCCGACAGGCCTGCGGCAGGACGACCGCCATGCCGTTTGCTGTAACAAAAATTGTTCCAATCGAGCGAGGAGCAAGACTGATGCATGCCGTACGGTGCCCCGTCCTCGAACTGCGGCAGTACACACTGCACCCAGGGCGGCGAGATGTGCTGATCGATCTGTTCGACCGGGAGTTGGTCGAGCCCCAAGAGGCCGTGGGCATGACCATCCTGGGGCAGTTCCGCGACCTGGACGACCCCGACCGGTTCGTCTGGCTCCGCGGCTTCGACGACATGCCGCAGCGCACCAAGGCCCTGGAGGGCTTCTACGGCGGGCCGGTCTGGCGCGAACACCGCGACGCGGCGAATGCGACGATGATCGACTCCGATGACGTGCTGCTCCTGCGGCCCGCCTCGGCGCACGGCGGGTTCCCCGTGCAGACCGGTGCCCGGCCTGCCCCCGGCGCCCCGGTGCCGTCGCCGGCGTCGGTCGTCCTTGCCACGATCTGGTACAGCCGCGAGCCGTTCGACGCGGCATTCGTCGAGTTCTTCCGGCGGCATGTGCTCCCCGTACTGGCCGAGACCGGCGGCGAGCCACTGGCGTACCTGCAGTCGGAACACGCCCCGAACACCTTCCCGGCACTGCCGGTACGGCTCCATGAGGAGGTCTTCGTGTGGTTCGTACGCTTCGCCGACGAAGGCCACCTCGACCGGCACCTGAAGCACGTGCAGCAGTCGGAACGCTGGCGGGAGGGGGTGCAGCCGACCCTTTCGGAACGTTCGGCCAGGAGCCCGCAACAGCTACGGCTGACGCCCACCGAGCGGTCGACACTGCGGTGAGCACCAAGGGGGCCAGGCACTCGCCGTCAAGCATTCCCGGGCAGTCACCAGAGATTGCCGACAGGCTCGTCATTCAACGATGGTCGAAGAAAGGACGTGGCGTCGTGGGCGCGCTGAGGGGCAACCCCGGCCCGGGAGCAGGGCCGTTCGACCGCGAGGCGGAGGTCGGGGCCGCCGATCGGCTGGGGCGACTGCGCGACGGCGGCCGCATCGTCAACATCCCCACCAGCTACACCCTCGGCAAGCCCGAGCCCCAGCTGATCGCGTACGCGATGTCCAAGGCCGCAATCGACGTGTTCACCACGACCCTTGCCAAGGAACTCGGCCCCCGCGGGATCACCGTCAACGCCGTCAACCCCGGCGCGATCGACACCGATCTCAACGCCTGGTGGCTGCGCTCGGACGACGCGGCGCGCGAAGCCACCGCCGCCCGCTCGCCGTTGGCCCGGGTCGGGTTGCCCGATGACGTGGCAGGCGTGGTTGCGTTCCTTGCCTCCGAAGACGCGGGCTGGGTCACCGGCCAGAGACTCGACGCCACCGGTGGGGCCCTGCTCTAGCGTCCTGCGCCGTTGATCCCGCCGTGCCGCCCTGCGGTGGACGAGGGCAAGGTCCGGCCCACGCAATGTTGGGCCGGAGTCGGGCCTGTGCTCAGTCCGCAGCCAGTCCGCAGGACACCCGTAAACGGCCGTCGGGAGCCAACGCATGTCAACGAGGAATGCCAGGTCAGGGCCCTGCGCGGGGTTCCGCCGCAGGTCAGAATCGGTCCGCAGACGTTCCGCTTCAACGTGTAGCGGCTGACGTATCACCACGTCGCTGATCTGGCAAACATACAGGTCAGAGAGGGTCCGACTCTTCGGAGTCGGGCCCTTTGTTTTTTCCCGTGCTGGGATGGTGCTGGGATAGCTGACCCCTCGTCACCTGTCATCACCCCTGCTCATCCCTACCGTGCTGGGATCGTGCTGGGATGGGATGGGGGTGCCCGTGCTGGGATTTGCGTGAGCGGGGCGCTGACCGAGCTTGTGACGGTAGTGCGGACGTGGCGCTTTTCCTACTCGTTTGACACAATCGGGGGTATGGCTGAGGCGACGTACAGCATCGGGGAAGGGCCAGCGACGCGGGTGAGCTTGTCGCTGCCGGAGGGGACCGCGGAGGCGATCCGGGCTCGCGTGGGCAAGCGGGAGTTCTCCGCGTTCATCGCCGAGGCGGTCGAGCGTGAGCTGCGCGGGCAGGTCCTGGACGAGTACCTGGCGGACTACGAGAGCCGCAAGGGGCCGGTCTCCGAGCCGGCTCGTCAGCGGGCGCGGCAGGTCTTCGACGAGGTGTTCGCCGAGGAGGCCGAGTGGCCCGCCGCAGGCTGAGTCACGAGGGGACGCTCGTCCTCGACAGCGAGGGACTCTCGAAGCTGCTCGCTGACGAAGAACAGGTGGTGGCTCTGATCGCTGAGGCGCGCTCGCGTGGCATGGAGGTCGTGATCAGTGCGCTCACCATCATCGAGGCCGTCCACGCCCGTACGAACAAGTCACGCCTGAACTGGGTGCTTTCCGGGCTGCGGGTCGTCCCGGTCGGTGACGAGGAGGCGAGGGCTGCCTCGAAGTTGCTGATGAATGCCGGATTGCACGGACACAAGTACGCGATCGATGCGGCCGTCGCCGAGGCCGCGCTGCGACAGCACCGCCCCGTGGTCATGCTGACTTCCGATATTGACGACATGGCCAAGCTGTGCGGCGAGCGGGTCCGGCTCGTGGCGGTGTGATTTCCCTTGGTCCGGCTCAGTAGGAGCGGGGTCCGTAGGGGCTCCAGTGACCGAGGAAGAGCTTGAGGTCGTCGCCGCTGGGTTTCGGCGGCGTGGGCAGTTTCGGCGCTGAGACCGATTCGGTGAGGTTTTGGAGGTGCGCGTCCGCGAACGCGAGCCACGCCTCGACCTCGGTCCGCTCCTGCCCGGGCGGAAGTGATGTGGCATGGACGCCTACTGCTGCGACGTATTCAGTCAGGCGCCTGGCCTGGTACCAGGTGTCCGCCTGTTCTCCGAGCTGTTTGACGCGGTAGGCGTGGGCGTAGGCGGCGTGGGCTTCCTGCATGGCGGCTTCCCAGCGCTTTTGCTGTACCTCTCTGGCTTGCTGGTCTGCAAGGCGTTTGCGTTCTGCGGCTTCGCCGCGGAGTCCGACCTCCTGCACGATCTCGGCGAGCTGTTCTTCCAGAGGCCGGTCGGGGAGATCTGCCCATTCGCTTGCACGGTGCGGGCTGCCGCCGCGGAGTATGAAGCGTAGGCGGCTGGAGGGGGTGTAGTCGAAGCGGGGGATGCGCATCCATGAGTGCTTCTTGGCGTCGGCGAGTTCCTTGTCTGTGGGGACGTGTTCGTTGCGGTCCTGTTCTTGGAGGACGAGGAATCCGACACTTTCGCCGTGGGCGGTGATGGAGAAGTGCGGTGGTGCCTTGCGGCGCCGATGGGGCGGGGGCGCGCCTTGTGTGGTTCCGAGCAATGCCTTGTGGCCTTGGGCTGTGGTGGCGGCGATGAGGGTTTGGATGATGCGCAGGGCTCGGCCCTGGAGGGGTTTGGTCAGGCCCATGGGCTGCGGTTGCTTTTGGAGGGCGGCCACGACGGCATGGGGTTTGGTGAGTCTGGCCGGCACAGGGAGCGGGGTGAGTTCCGCGAGGCGCCAGGCAGGGATGTCGACCAGCTTGATCTCGTAGCCGCGGTGGGTGCGGTATCCGTGGATTTCCTGCGTGTGGGGGATCTTGCCGGACTTGCGGGCGGCGTTGACCCGTGACGCCCAATTCACCGCGTGCGGGCCGGATTCGATGGGCTTGATGAGACAGCCGTCGTTCGCAACGGCCAGTTCATCGAGTAGCTGGTCCGCGTAGTTCGCAAGGGCCTTCGGCACGGCTCGGGGGCGCAGCGGTGCCGCTTTTCGGGCGGGGCGCTCCGGCGGTCGGGTGCTCTGCTCCACGGGGCGGATGCCGCGTTCGATGAGATGCTGCCGCCCCTTCTCGGTGAGGTGGGCGCTCCAATGCCCGCGGCGTTTGGTGACTTTGATGAGCCCTCGGTTCTGCAGGGCTTGTCCGCTGGTCTTGTACGTGCTGTCTGGCCAGACTCCGTCGGGACACCCCTGGCCCACCCAGCCGAGCACGGCCTGCTGCCGCTTGTTGAGGGCCTGTTCCATGTAGCCTCCCGCCGTTCCCTGAATGCCCTGCACCCGGAGACGATGCCCGCTGCCCTTGCGGGAATTCTGGGCTGCTGAAAGGACTCCTCGTTCGGATGAGAGATATAGAGGGCGTGTTTACGGCGAGAGTCCCGGGCGGCTACGCAGCCTCGTCGCGCATGGCGGACTGGGCCGACTCGCTTTCGACGCCGATGACTTCGACGGTCACGCCGCGAGCGGCGAGGGCCTTCGCGGTCTGGGCCAGGGTGATGGCGGAGAACGGGAAGAGGGAGGCCGGCGTGAGCTTGGCTCCGTCCTTCAGAAGGATCGCGAAGACGACGCGGCGCGGGGTGAAGTCCTCGGGGATGCTGCGGGCCGGATCGCTGTTGACGTGTACGGACCGGGCGAACTCCGCGCGTACGGCCGCGTTCTCGAAGAGGAGCTCAACGGAGACGCGCGCCTGGCTGAACAGGTGACTCAGCGGGCTAGAGGAGTGCGCGGGCTTCACGAGGACAAGAGTGTCGTCCTCGGTGAACAGGTCGCAGATCTCGACGGAGTTGCTAGCCCGAAAAGGGTTGTGGACATTCTTCTTGTCCAGGCAGACCCAGCCGCGACGGGCCTGGGCGGCCAGCTTGTTGTAGTCGCCTTCGTCTACGGGACGCATCACGCGCATACCCTTCTTGTTGAGCTTCTCGACGAGCGGCCAGCGGGGGAGATCGACGGAGGGCGCGTCGGGGAACAAGGGAGCCACGGTCTCGTTGACGTTGCGCAGGTAGCCCGCCCCGAGCTCGTACCACTCACCGTCGAGCAGACAGAACGTGCGGGAGCGGAGGGAGAAAGTGGCCTCGATCCACTTCATGGCGGTTTCCTTGGACAGGGCTTCCAGGGAGGCGGTGCGCGGGGCGAGCGCGGTCCGTGCGGAGAGCGTGTCACGAAACAGTTCGACGGTGCCCTGCCGGAGCGCCGTGACGCGGGCGCCTGCCTTGATCACACGGGCCCGCTCCAGGACGTAGTCGAGACTGAACTCGTCCCGGAGGTGGGGCGGGCAGGACCCGATCTTGATGGTGCAGGCGGCGGACCGGGGCAGGTCGGTGCTCTGGGAGAAGGGGACGGCGGTGATGATCCGGCCGTCTGCGGGACGGCCGAGCGTGGCGTCCAGTTCCGCGTCGAGCGCGTCGATGAGGGAAGGGTCCTTGACCGCGGTGATGTGCTCGACGAAGGCCAGGTCGGGGTGGGGAACGACGTGCTCGCAGATCGCGGCGATGGCGCGGATGTCCTTGATCAGTGTGGCGGGGGTGGTGCCGAGTTTGATACGGAGACCGATGCCGCCCTCCGCGGTCATGGCCCCGTTCCTGGTGCCGCTCCCTGCGGTGAGGTCGACTTCGTCGAGGTAGCCGCCGAGGTGGCGGATGATCCGCCCGTGGTCCCGGAGTCCGAGTGCCGGTACGGAGGCGCCGGCATGGATCAGGGAACTGTCGATGCGCGCCTGGCCGAGGACGCTGGCGGTGAAGTCCCGCACCTGACGCGGGTTGATGGCGCGGATACCGAAGGACAGACCGAAGTGCGCGTCCTTGAGCTGGGCGGGGAGAAGCCGGTAGCCCTGGTCGAAGCCGATCGCGTACACCACGTCGTCGACGGCGAGCACGAGCAGTGCGCCGGTGCGCTGCTCGCTCTGCAGCAGGTCCGATTCGGCGGTGAGCCGGAGGACATCCTTGCCCCAGGCGGCTTCCTCCTTCGCTACGGCGAAGGACACCGCGAGGGCGGGAACTCCCATGTGATCGCTGACGTCGCGCACGACCGCGTCCAGGGTGTCGAGGGCGCCGACGTCGAGGGCTTCGAGCATCGACTCAGGGGTCGCCTTGACGTGGGTAAGACGGTACAGGGTGCGCTTCGACGCGGTGCTGGACACAGAGGTCTCCTGGGGCGAGGTTGCGGTGCGGTTCGGTAACACGAGCGGCCTTACGGGACGGGTGGTGTCGATGCGGACAGGGGTGAGTGCCCGGCAAGGGAGCAGAGGTGCGGCGATGAGGACGCCGGTGCGGTCGGACTCGTATGGGGCTGGCGTCCCGGCGGGTGGTGCCGGGGTGATGGTGACGAAGGTGCCAGAAGATTGGAGGTGGAATTGATCGAGAACCTGATAACCCTGGTTATCAACCGCTAGCGAAGCTGAGAGATCGACCGGCTGTAGCGTGTGAGGTGCCCTGGGAGAAACGTTCTCGACCGAGAGCACGAGGCAGTCGTCACGAAGGGAGCGGAACCGCATGGCTGGCACACGTGAAGCAACCGCTCCCATCCTGCCCGAGGAGATCTCCTGGCGGATCAGTTACGCCGAAATCGGGACCTTGGCCCAGGTCCAACGTCCCGTCGTCACCACCTGGGCCCGCCGGCACGCGGATTTCCCCGAGCCCGTCGCTTACGAGGGGGCCAGCCCGCTCTTCGACGGCCGTGAAGTCGCCGAATGGCTTCTGTCCACCGGCCGCGGCAATGCCGACGCCGGCCAGATCCGGGCGGAGCTGGTGCTGCACACCCTGTCCGCCTGGCGGCGCGCGATCCCCGCCCGCACCCTGGTCGACGCAGTGACCGCACTGCTCTGCCTGCGTCAGCTCCTCGACGAACCGCTCGCCAACCTGCCCTGGCAGACGATCCTGGAGCGTGCCGCCGAGATCGACTTCGACGACACCTTCCTCCGAAGAGAGCTGCGCGAACTGCCGGACGCCGAACGGCAGGGCCCCCTGCTCGCCGTGCTCGCCGACCAGCTCACCGAGGCCGCCTACACCCCGGCCGAAGCGCTCGAACGCGTCATGGACGCACGCCGCCGCCTGGGCTGCGACGACCTCGCCGCCGAGGAACCGATTCCGCCGGTGAGCCGGACGATGGCCCGCCTGACCGGCCTCGCGCGACTGAACGAACGCGAAGAAGGGGCAACGGCCGCCGTCCTCCACCCCCGGAGCGGCGATCTACTAGTCGCCCTGCGCGAATCCGTGTCCGATGCCGAGGATTCGCCTTTCTTCCTCTCCGCGGACCCGATGCCGGACCTGGCCCGGCTCGCCCGCCGCCGCCTCATGGCACAGGGTGTTCAGGAATTCGAGATGGACCTTGCCGACGGCGAGGAACTGGCCACGGAAGACTGGGGAAATCCGCACGTCATCGCCTGCTGCCTCCCTTACGAGGCGGCCGAGACCCGCAGCCCGCTCGCCGTCCTGCAGAGCCTGCAGGACCTCACCGACCTCCTCGCCGAGGACCGCACGGCCGTCGTCCTGGGACCCGCTGACGCGTTCGTCCGGCCCCTGCCCGCACGCGGGGAAGCGGACCGTCTGCGCCGGGACTTCCTGGAACAGCACCTCCTCAAGGCCGCGATCAGCCTCCCCGAAGGCGTACTCCCCTTCCGCCCGGCCCACCGCACCGCGATCTGGATCCTGCACCGCACCCCCGAAGACAAACGCACCGGCCAAGTCCTCCTCGCCGACCTCTCCTCACGCAACCTCACCCCGCAGACCCTGGACGCGCTGGCCGAGGACATCGACATCTTCCGCGACGCGGGCTGGCGGGCGGACAGCCGTCACGAACCGCGCAACGCCGCCGTCGTCCGGGCCACCACGCTGACCGACGCACCCGGTGCCGCGTTCACCCCACAGCACCGCCCGCACGCCGACCGCTACACCCGCACCGTCGTCGAACGCCCGGCCCGCATCGCCGAGACCGAACTCCGCCTCCAGCAGCTGATCGACGCCACCCGTAGCGCACTCGACCACGCACCCACGATCCGCAGCAACGCCGTCCTGCGCCCCGATGACCGGCCGGTCCGCCGCACCACCGTGGCCCGCCTTCTCAAGGACCGCCGACTGCGCCGGCTGCCCGGCCACCGCATCGCCGGCGAACATCTCCTCACCGGCGGCGCAGGCCACTACACCGTCCTCACCCCGGCCGAGATCACCGGCAGTGCGCCGGTCGACAGCCACCGCATCGACCGCGCCGTACTCCTCAACGCCTACGAGCACGCCTACTTCACCGAACCTGGTGACATCGTCGTCACCGCCACCCCGAGTTTCGGCGCCTGCGTCGACGACGAGGGCCTGTCCGTGGTCGCCTTCCCCGCCCGCGTCCTGCGCGTACGAGCCGACGCTGAGCATCCCGTATGGCCCCGTGTCCTGGCAGCGCTCCTGCACTCGGCGGCGGCCGAACACCGGCGGGTGAGTGGCGCGGTCCGCTCCGCCCGCCGCATAGAGGACCTCCTCATCCCCGACCTCCCTGGCGACGAGGCCGAGCGCTACGACGCGCTCCTGGCCGACATCGCCCGCCGCACGGCCCTGCTGCGCCAGCACGCGGCGGCCCTCGACGACCTGACCTCCCTGACCGCCGCCGGCCTCGTCGACGGCACGCTGACCCTCACTGACCCCCTCTCGCCTGATCTCTCGTCCGACTCTTGAAGGAGACCCGAGCGCCCATGCCTCCCCGGAAGAAGAAGCCCGCTGACCAGGCGGAGCTGTTCACCGCATCCACGCCCAAGGAGATCCAGGCCATCCTCTGGAAGGCCGCCGACAAGCTGCGCGGCTCCATGGACGCCAACCAGTACAAGGAGTTCGTCCTCGGCCTGATCTTCCTCAAGTACGTCTCCGACGCCTTCGAAGAGCGCCGCGAACAGCTCGCCAAGGAGCTCGCGGAGGAAGGCATTGCCGAAGACCGCCTGGAGGAGTTCCTGGAGGACCAGGACGAGTACACCGGGCACCACGTCTTCTGGGTGCCCGAGAGTGCCCGTTGGTCCTCGATCTCCGCCAACGCCAAGAGCGGCAACGTCGGCGAGGTCCTCGACCAGGCGATGGACGCCATCATGAAGGCCAACCCGTCGCTGACCGGCGTCCTCCCCAAGATCTTCAACAAGGACAACGTCGACAGGAAGCGCCTGGCCGAACTCGTCGACCTCATCACCGACGCACGCTTCGGCGGCAGCGACGACAAGCCCGCCCAGGACGTCCTCGGCGAGGTCTACGAGTACTTCCTCGGCAACTTCGCCCGCGCGGAAGGCAAGCGGGGCGGTGAGTTCTACACCCCGAGCAGCGTCGTCCGCCTCCTGGTGGAGATCCTGGAACCGTACGAGGGCCGGGTGTACGACCCGGCCTGCGGCTCGGGCGGCATGTTCGTCCAGGCCGCCAAGTTCATCGAGGCCCACCGAGGCCGCGGCCACAAGGCCGACATCTCCGTCTACGGCCAGGAACTCAACGAGCGCACCTGGCGCCTGGCCAAGATGAACCTCGCCATCCACGGCATCGACGGCAACCTCGCCGCCCGCTGGGGCGACACCTTCGCCGACGACAAGCACCCGGACCTCAAGGCCGACTACGTCATGGCCAACCCGCCCTTCAACATCAAGGACTGGGCGCGCAACGAGTCGGATGCGCGGTGGAAGTACGGTGTCCCGCCGAGGGGCAACGCCAACTACGCCTGGCTCCAGCACATGATCAGCAAGCTGGGGGAGCGGGGGACGGCCGGCGTCGTCCTCGCCAACGGCTCGATGAGCAGTCAGCAGAGCGGCGAGGGTGAGATCCGGCAGGCGCTGGTGGACGGGGACATGGTGGCGTGCATGGTCGCCCTGCCGGCCCAGTTGTTCCGGACGACGGCGATTCCGGCGTGTCTGTGGTTCCTGGCGAAGGACAAGTCGCCGGGGGGTGTGAAGGGGCAGAAGGCCGCGGCGGCGGACCGCCGGGGCGAGATCCTTTTCATCGACGCCCGCAACATGGGCGAGATGGTCGACCGCACCGAGCGCGTCCTGACAGAGGCCGACCTCGCGAAGATCGCGGGGACCTACCACGCGTGGCGCGGGACGACGAGCGCCAAGGACGCGGGGGAGGCGTACGCGGACGTCCCGGGCTTCTGCGCGAGCGCGGACCTGAAGACGGTCCAGGAGCACGGGTACGTGCTGACGCCGGGGCGGTATGTCGGGGCGGCCGAGGCGGAGGAAGAGGACGCCGAGGCGGTTGCGGGGAAGATCGCGCGGCTGACGACGGAACTGTACGAACTCTTCGACAAGTCGGATGCGCTGGCAAAGACGGTGCGTGAGCAGCTGGGGAGGATCGGTGCCTGAGCGCATTCATGCGGTCCCGCTGGAATCACTTGTCAGTGAGAAGATTTCCTACGGGGTTGTTCAGCCTGGAACCCCGAAGGTAGATGGAGTTCCAATCGTTCGTGTGAAGGATGTTCGTGACGGGAAGATTGACGCCTCGGACCCATTGGTTATTTCACGCGACGTGGAGCAGAAATATGCGCGAACGCGTTTGCGGGGTGGTGAGGTCCTATTGACGCTTGTCGGCTCAGTCGGTGAAGTGGCAGTGGCATCCGAAGAGATCTGCGGATGGAACGTGGCGCGCGCTATTGCTGTGGTGCGCCCGAGCTCGGAGGTGACGGCTCAGTGGCTTAGGTTGATTCTTTCTAGCGATCCAGCACAGCAATATTTCCATGACCGGTTGAATACCACGGTTCAGGCCACGCTCAATTTGAAGGACGTGCGCACTCTCCCGGTGCCGATGCCGCCGCGGCGTGAAAGGGACGCAGTGTGTGCTGTCGTAGGGGCGCTGGACGACAAGATCGCCGTCAATGGGCGCATCGCGGCCACGGCGCGCCGCTTGGGAATGGCCATTTTTGTTCAGGCAACCCAAGGTGATGGGGCGGTGGATGTCGAGGTCGACTCAGTGACGAATGCTTTGACACGCGGTGTTGCCCCGAAGTATTCGGACGACCCTGATGAGCTTATCGTTCTGAATCAGAAATGTATTCGGGATGGGCGGGTGGGCTTGTCTCCAGCACGTAGGACGCTGGGTAAGAAGGTTAAGCCCCCGAAGCTGCTTTGCAGAAACGACGTTCTGGTGAACTCGACTGGAGTTGGAACTCTCGGAAGGGTGGCTCGCTGGACTTCCGATAGCGAAGCGACGGTGGACTCGCATGTGACTATCGTGCGATTCGATGCTCAGCGGGTCGACCCTGTCTGTGCAGGGTTTGCGATGTTGAGAGCTCAGCCGGATATCGAGGCTATGGGCGAAGGTAGTACGGGCCAGACGGAACTCCGACGGGCCCAGGTAGGGGGCCTAGAGATCACCTTGCCCAGCCCTTCGCGGCAGCGTGAACTCCGGGTCAAGCTTGACTCACTTGAAGACCGCGCCGACCAGGCGCTGGCCGAGTCTGCCGCTCTCGCCGCCCTCCGCGACACCCTCCTCCCCCAACTCATGTCCGGCCGCATCCGCGTCAAGGACGCCGAGAAGATTGTCGAGGACCACGTATGACTACGCGCGGGAACGACGACGGCAGCAGCGAGACCCCCGACAACTTCCGCCCCCTCGAAATCGACTGGGAATTCCTTGCCCTCGAAGAGCTCGTGGAGCTCGACTGGCCGAAGGCCGAGGGCAATGAGCTCGCGCCCGGTTCCGGGCACCGCCGTTCCTGGGACGACCTGATCCTCTACTCCGATCTCCGCGAGGCCATCGAGCGGCTCAACCCCGACCTCCCCCCGGAGGCCGTCCGCGAGGCCCTCGCGACCGCCGCGACCCCGACCTCCCAGGACACGTACGAGGAGAACCGGACCGCGCACGGCTACCTGACCGACGGCGTCCACTCCGTCACGTACACCGACGCGCTCGGCGCCGAGCACACGCCGACCGTCCGGATCGTCGACCTGGAGAACGCGGACGCGAACACGTACCGCGCCGTCCGCCAGGTGACCGTGATCAACGGTGAGCGCAACCGCCGCTTCGACCTTGTCCTGTACGTCAACGGTCTCCCGCTCGCCGTCATCGAGCTCAAGCGGGCCGGCGACCCGAACGCCACCCTCGCTGCCGCGCACACCCAGATCCGGCACTACGTCGAGGAGTTCCCGACCGCCTTCCGCTACAACGCGGTCGTGCTGCTCTCCGACGGGATCACCGCCAAGTACGGCACCCCGTTCACCCCGTACGAGCACTTCGCCCCGTGGAACACCGACGAATTCGGCGCCCGAGTGGACACCGTGGACGCTGCCGCCGTCCACGCCGACGTCGACATCCCGACCGGCCAGGACCTCGCCCTGCACGGCCTGTTCACCCAGCCGCGCTTCCTCGCCCTCGTCCGGTCCTTCATCAACTTCGTGCCGGCCAAGCGCATGAAGCGGATCGCGAAGCCGCACCAGTACTTCGCGGTCACCCGCGCCGCGGACGCTGTCCGCCGCGCCGCCGCGACCGACGGCAAGGCCGGCGTGGTCTGGCACACCCAGGGCTCGGGCAAGTCAGAGGAGATGGTGCTGACCACCAACCTCGTCATGCGCGACCCCGCCCTGCACAACCCCACCGTGGTGGTTGTCACCGACCGCACCGACCTCGACGACCAGCTCTTCGACACGTTCAAGGAGAGCGAGGTCCTCCCGGAACAGCCCCACCAGTTCCTCAACCGCGCCGCACTCCGCGAAGAGCTCGCCGCCAAGCGCACCGGCGGCATCCTCTTCACCACCCTGCAGAAGTTCGGCCGCACCAAGCAGGAGAAGGAATCCGGGACCGACCACCCGCTCCTCTCCGAGCGGCGCAACATCGTCGTCGTGGTCGACGAGGCCCACCGCAGTCACTACGACCACCTCGACGGCTACGCCCGCCATCTGCGCGACGCGCTCCCGCACGCCACGCTCCTCGCCTTCACCGGCACCCCGATCTCCGAGGCCGACCGCAACACCCGCGAGGTCTTCGGCGACTATATCGACACCTACGACCTCAAGCGGGCCGCCGACGACGGCGCGACCGTGAAGGTCTACCACGAGAGCCGCGTTGTCCAGCTTGTCCTCGACCGCGACGTCGCCCCCACCGCCATCGACACCGAGGCCGACCGCATCACCGACGGCCTGGACGACACCGAGCGCACCCGCGTTGAGCAGGCCGTCGCCACCATGAATGCCATGTACGGCGCCCCCGCCCGGATACGCGACCTGACCCAGGACCTGGTCGAACACTGGGAAGCGCGCCGTGCGGCGATGCTGCCGTTCGTCGCGGACGCCGACGACGCACCCGGCGGAGCCCCCGGCAAGGCGATGCTCGTCTGCGCCACCCGCGAGATCTGCGTCCGCGTCTACGACGCCCTGAAGATCCTGCGCCCCGACTGGCACACGGACGACCCGACCACCGGCGCCATGAAGATTGTCTACTCCTCGGACTCCCGCAAGGACTCCAAGGAACTGCGCGTTCACGCCCTGCGCGACTCCCAGCGCAAGGCCGTCATCAACCGTGCCAAGGACCCCGAGGACGAACTCCAGCTCCTCATCGTCAACAACATGCTCCTGACCGGCTTCGACGCACCGTCCATCCACACCATGTACCTGGACCGGCCGCTGCGCGGCGCCGGCCTGATGCAGGCCCTCGCCCGCGTCAACCGCCGCTTCCGCAAGAAGGAGGACGGCCTCCTCGTCGGCTACGCCCCCCTCACCGAGAACCTCCAGAAGGCCATCGCCGAGTACTCCGCCGACGACCAGGCCGACCGGACCCTCGGCCAGGACATCGACCGCGCCCTGGACGAACTCCGCAACGAGTACGACATCCTCGATCAGATGCTGATCGGGTGGAACTGGCGCGAACGCCTCTCCCGCCCCGACCCGAAGGCTTTCATCAAGGCGGCCTACACCACGGCCGAGTACCTCCGCAGCCCCGCTACCCCGGGCAACAACCCCGACCAGCTCGACGACCCGAACCAGACCCTCAGTCGCCGCTTCCGCGAGCACGGCTACCGCCTGGAGCGCTTCTTCGCCTTGGCCGGCTCCTCCGCCGACATCTCCTCCCGGTTCGGCGACCAGCCGAACTGGAAGCGCGACATCCAGTTCCTCGTCGAGGTCCGTACGTACATGGCGAAGCTCGACGCCATGGACCGTGAGGCCCAGGGCCTGCCCGTCGCCCGCGACGTCGCCCTCTACCTCTCCCAGCTCACCTCCGCTGTCGTCGAGACCGGTGGTGTCACCGACCTCTTCTCCGAGGCCGGACTGGACAAGGCCGACCTCACTCACCTCAACGACGCCCTCGTCGGCCGCCTGCAGAACAGCGAAACCCCGCACCTGGCAGCCGAAGCCCTGCGCCGTCTCGTCGAGCAGAAGATGCGCGAGCAGACCCGGCACAACATCGTCCGCCAGACTGCGTTCTCGGTCCGCCTCCAGAACCTGATGACCCGCTACATGCGTCAGCAGCTCACCAGTGCCGAGATCATCGCCCAGCTGGTGGAACTGGCCAAGACGGTCGCGGAAGACGCCCGGCGAGGTGAGAAGTTCACCCCGCCGCTGGGCGACGACGAACTCGCCTTCTACGACGCGGTCGCCGACCTCGGCAGCGCCCGCGACCTCATGGGCGACGAGATCCTCTCCGGCATCGCCCGGGACCTCGTGGTCCAGGTCCGCAAGAACCTCAAGAAGGACTGGATCGCCCGCGAACCGGTCCGGGCCAGGCTCCGTGCCACCATCAGGCGCCTCCTGGCCCGTCATGGCTACCCGCCGGAGCAGTCCAAGGAAGCGATCGACCTGGTGATCCGTCAGATGGAACACTTTGCCGACAAGTGGTCCCAGGACGGCTCGGCCGCCGACGCATAGCCCTCGCGCATCTTGCTTCTGGCCCCGGCAAGCGTCTGCTTGCCGGGGCGGTCGTCTGCCCGACCGGATGTCCTTCGTGGGGTCGGCAGGGGCTGCGCCCGACCGCCTTATGGCAAAAGCAAATTCCCGTGCTGCGAGACGTGAGGTGCGTCAGGCCACTACTTTCAAGTCTGCGGAACGAACCGCAGAACTGCTAACTGCTGGTGGAACCGAGGGAGTTGTGGCATGTCGCAGCGAGCGCTGCTGTTGGTGGTGGTCGTCCTGGCGTCCGTGGTGGTGGGGCTCGTGGCCGGCATCCTCGATTTCGTGGGCGCGGGAGAGGTCGTCACGGCCATCCAGAACGGTGGTGCCGCCTGCGGAGCCGCTGTTCTCATCGGGCTGGCGGTCGTCTCCTGGCTGAGGTCGTCGTGACCCAGGAGGAATGGGCGAACGAAGAGGGGCGGCTGAAGTACCGGCGAGTGCTGCGGGCCGTCGAGAAGCTACGCAGCGTCGCCGATGCTGCGACGACGTACCGGCTTGCCTTTCAAGTGGTCTACCTTCACTGCTGGTCCCGCCATGGATCACTGGCGGAGGTGGACCGGTTGTGGGGGCCGGGTTCGGAGTCAGCGGGGGCCAGGCTCGGCGCAGTGTGGCCGCGTACGCCCGTTGCTCGCGCCCACAGTCTTCCTGCGTATCGCGACGAAGGTGTGAGCCGTCCCTTCGAGCTCATCGACCCGGCCCTCCGTGAGCTGATCGCGGAGGTGCGGCAGCTGGATCCGGACCCGAGGCTCCTTGACGTGCTCCTCGACACGTACTCGACACGCTATGCGCGTGGCGATGACTACTTCACGTCAAACGACCTGGCGTACCTCTTCGCGGGGCTGGCCGCTCCCCGAGGAGGCGAAATTGTTCGGGACCCGGTGTGCGGCAGCGGGCGACTGCTGCGCGCCGCCGCACACCGGGCTCGGGCACAGGGGGGTGAAGTGCGCTTGTCCGGTGCGGATATCAACCGGACGGCGCGTTATGCCGCAGCCGTCAACCTCGCCCTGCACGGATTCCTTGCCGACCTCGGCAAGGAAGGAGCTGACACCCTCAGGGCCGGCACTTCACCGATACCGGCCGACGTGATCGTCGCCAACCCTCCTGTGAACCAGCGGGACTGGGGGCACGGTGAACTGAAGGACGACTGGCGGTGGACCCTGGGCGTGCCACGTCCGGGTAACGCGAACTTCGCCTGGGTCCAGCACATCCTTGCCGATCTCACGCCACAAGGACGGGCCGTCGTTCTGCTGTCTTCCGGCGCGGCGCACAGCAGCAACAGCACCGACGGACTGATCCGCCGTGGGCTGCTGGAGAACGGTCTGGTCGTGGGCGTCGTGGCCTTGCCGACGTGGCTCTTTCCGCACGCCAGCGCGAGCACGGCGCTGTGGCTGCTGGCCAAAGGGGAGCGGCCGCACTCCGATCAGGTCTTGTTCGCGGATGCAGGGAAACTGCCAGCAGCGAAGGAGGGGCAGCGGCGCCACTTCGCAAAGGACTCGGCCGAACGCCTGCTGCAGATCTTCGGTGAATGGCAGGGACTTCGACGCCGTGAGGGCGAGGGGGACCCTGAATCCATCCCATGGTGCCGTGCGGCGAGGTACGAGGAAATCGCTGAGGCGGGCTTCGATCTGACTCCCGCACGCTACGTACGGAACGGGGGCACCGCGCAGTTGCATTCAAGTGACGGAGACCGGAACCGGAAGGCCGAGCTGTATGAGTGCATGGATTGTAGCGCCGCAGCCAGGAACCGAGTCCGTGATGCCCTGGAGAGCAGGAATGACTACAGAATCGGATGATGTCCCCACTCCGTGGCCCGTCGTTGAGTTGCGTGAGTTCCCTGGGGTCGAGTACGCCGCCTACGGAATTGCGCGACAGCAGAAGGCATCCGGCGGAATCCCGATGATCCGCGCCACAGAGATCGTCGAGGGAGGTGTGCACGTCCAGGAGTTCACATTTGTGCCTCCCGATGTGGCCAGACGCCACCCACGCAGCACGCTGAGGTCTGGGGACCTCCTTGTCGTGCTCGTGGGGCGTGTGGGGGAGGCAGCAGTTGCAGGGGAGGAGCACGCAGGATGGAATGTCGCCAGGTCGCTCGCGGTCGTCCGCTGGACACCAGAGGGCCGCGCCCAACAATGGGATCTGTGGCTTCGATGGTGGCTGAAGACCTCGCAGAGCCAGAGCTATCTCACGCTGTCCTCGTCGAACGCCGAGCACATGACCTTGCCTCTGCAGGCACTCAACCGACTTCCCGTGCCAGTGCCTCCAGCGCCGGTGCGGGAGAGGCTGCTTTCGCTGATCTCGCTTGCTGAGCGCAAGAATGCGTTGAACACCCGGATTGTGTCTTGCGCGACGGAACTAGCGGATGCGCATTTCATGGAGGCGCTGCAGACGTGCGGGCAAGGTCCCGCTACCGAGCGTGCAATGGGCGAAGTGTGTCAGGTTACGGCTGGTGCGGCACAGTCTCTGCCGGACAGCGAGCAGTCGGCTATGCCGTGGGTGTCTCCCCGCGAAGTACTGAACTGCAAGACAGTACATCTGGGTGCAGTGACTTCACGCACCGTGGCGCAAGCGGAGGTTGTATGCCCGTCCGGCAGCCTCTTGATCGCGCCCCGTCCCGGGGAGGTGCGGACCGTGCTCACTACTACCCCGGTAGTGCCAGGTCGGCGGACGCTCGCGATTTACACGGAGTCCGAGGTCGATCGGATGTGGTTGTTGCACTCGCTGCGTTACCGGAGGCGGGAGTTGACGGCCGTTACGCAGGGTGAGCAGGCCCGCGCGATGAGGCGCAAGGACTTTTCCCGTTACAAGATCCCCTGGCCGACCGATGCGGTGAGGCGGGACTTCGCCAGGCGTGCTGCTGCCCTGCACGACCTCGCCTACGCCTCCGCCAGGGAGCGACACGTGATGGAGGAGCTGGTGGTGCACGAGCTGGAGAAGGGGGGTCTGGCGCGTCTCACCTCGGCCAGCTGAATGCCGAGCTGATCCACGTTGCCCCTCTCTGGAGCACGGAATCCAACGCTCTGAACGAACGGCGCAGTACCGCGCGCACCGTTTCTCCGCTGGCGGTCCGAGAGAGCCCTGACCAGCCATGTTTGGGCGCCACCGGCAGGACTCGAACCTGCCGCCAAGCGCTTAGAAGGCGCCTGCTCCACCCGCTGAGCTATGCAGGCTGACCTGCGACAGCGCGGAAGCTTCTGACTATGCCCCGCCAAACCGGGGGTATCCGGGATCTGTGGACGCTCGCGCCGGCCTCGAGGTCTGGACGTGCATTCTGGGCGGCGGCCAGGCGTCGGAGCTGGCCGCTGACGTCCGGGGAGACCGCGAGTGAGCGCGAGCGCTGTGCTGCTCTGCGAGGTTCGGTGCGGTGGCACGAGCCTGATGTGGCGCTCGTAGAAGTTCCGCAGACTTCAGGCGTGTGCGGGCGCTTCCGGGTAGCGTTGGCGATCTTCGGTGTTCTTGTACTTTGTCGCGCATCCCGTGCTGGGATGGTGCTGGGATGCGCCTGCATTTCCGCAGGTCACGGCCTTGTGATGGAGTTCCGCTTCAACGTCTGATCCGTGTCCGATCGACGACGGAAGGGCCGGGCTCGGGTGAGTCCGGCCCTTTCGGCGTGCTCGGGGCGGCCCGGGTGGGTGGATTCGGACGGTGGGGGTGGGGGCGGGGAACTTCGCGTCGTCGGTGACCCTCTTACCCCACGTATCCTCGACTGCCGGGGAAACGGGGGCCGGGGACAAGGGATCGCGGAGGTATCAGGTGGAGTTCCGGCTGCTCGGCTCCGTTGCGCTGGTGACGGAGGACGGCGACGTAGCCCTGGGGCCCGCCAAGCGGTCCAGTCTGCTCGCCATGCTTCTGCTGCGGCCCAACGGTGCCGTGAACGTGGGGCAGTTGATCGATGCCCTCTGGGAGGACGAGCCGCCCACGCATGCCAAGACCGTGCTCCAGGGGCACGTCTCGCGGCTGCGGGCGCTGCTCGCCGAGCACGGGGCGGAGGCGTACGGGGTCGAGCTCGCCACCCAGGGGTCGGCGTACGTGCTGCGCATGCCGGAGTCGCTCGTCGACGCCCACCGTTTCGAGGAGCTCGTCGGGCTCGCCGGGGTGCAGCGGCATCCCGGCGACGCCGTGCGGATGCTGCGCGAGGCCCTCTCGTACTGGCAGGGGCCCGCGCTCACCGGGACCGTCCACAGCCGGCCGCTGGAGGCCGCCGCCGGGGGGCTCGAGGAGTTGCGGCTGGCCTCCGTGGAGGCGCTGGCCGAGGCGTACGGGGCGCTCGGCGAGCACGGCCGGGCCGCCGCCGTGCTCCGTACCGAGGCCGTCGCCCACCCCCTGCGCGAGTCCCTGGCCGCCGCGCTGATGCTGGCGCTCGGCCGCGCGGGGCGCCAGTCGGACGCCATCGACTGGTACCACCGCACCCGGCGGCTGCTCGCGGAGGAGCTCGGGGTGGACCCCGGCGAGGCGCTCAGCGAGGCGTACGCGACGCTCCTGCGCTCCGCCGAGCCCGCCGCCCGCGTCCCCCGCCCGGCCCTCCCCGTCGAGGCGGCCGTCGCGTTCGCCGCGCCGGAGCAGCTGCCGCGCGCGCCGCGCGGCTTCACCGGCCGGGGCGCCGAGCTGGCCGGCCTCGACCGTGCCGTCGGCGGTGTGGTCGCGCCGCTGTGCCTCGTCACCGGGCCCGCCGGCGTCGGCAAGTCCGCGTTCGCCGTCCACTGGGCGTACGAGCGGCGCTCCGGCTTCCCCGACGGGCGACTTTTCGCCGATCTGCGCGGCTTCAGCGACACCCCGGCGCCCGAGACCGCCGCCGTCCTCCGCGAGTTCCTGCTCGCCCTCGGCGTCCCGGCGCTGCGGATCCCGGAGGCCGCCGACGCGCGCGGCGCGCTCTTCCGCTCCCTCACGGCGGGCCGCCGGCTGCTCGTCGTCCTCGACAACGCCCGCTCCTCCGAGCAGGTCAGGCCGCTGCTGCCGGGCGGCGACCTCTGCGCGACGGTCGTCACCAGCCGCGACCGGCTCAGCGGCCTCATCGCCTCGGACGCCGCCCGGCCGGTGCCGCTCGGGCAGCTGCCGCCCGCCGACTCGGCCGCGCTGCTCGCCACCGTGCTCGGCGAGGCGCGGGTCGCCGCCGAGCCCGCCGCCGCCGAGCGGCTCGCCGGGCTCTGCGACGGACTGCCGCTCGCGCTGCGCGTCACGGCGGCCCGCCTCGCCGAGCGGCCGCAGTGGACGCTCGGTGCGATGGTCGGCGAGCTCGCCGACGAGCAGGTTCGGTTGACACTGCTGGATGTGGAGGACGTCGGTGTCTCGGCGGCGCTGCGTCTCACCGTGCAGCAGCTGCCCGATTCCGCCGCCCGGATGTTCCGCGCGCTCGGCCTGCACACCGGATCCGACCTGGACCGTTTCGCGGCGGGCGCGCTCGCCGGCACGTCCCCCGCGCACGCCTCCGCCGACCTGGACCGGCTCGCCGCCGCCCACCTCCTCGCCGAGGCCGTCCCGGGCCGCTGGAGCCCGCACGACCTGGTGCGCCTCTACGCCCGCCACCTCGCCCCGGAGGCCGACCCCGAGGGCCTGCCCCGCCTCCTGGACCACTACCTCTATACGGGGCTCGCCGCCGACGCCGCCGCCGAACCGGGCTCCCAGCCCTGCTACTCCCTGCCCGCCGACGCCCGACGGCCCGCCGCGACGCGGGAGTTCGAGGACCGTACGGCGGCGCTCGACTGGTACGTGGCCGAACGTGCCGCCCTGGAGGGCGCGGTGGCCGCCGCCGCGGCGCTCGGCCTCCACGACCGGGCCTGGCGGCTCGCCCTCGTGCTGTGGCCGCTGATGCTCATGCGGATCGGGGACGGCTGGACGCCGCTCCTGGAAGCCGGGCTCGCCTCCGCCGAGCAGGTGGGCGACTTCGACGCGCAGTCGCGCACGCGGGCGCTCCTCGGCTGGGTGCTGCACGAGGAGGGCCGGGACGCCGAGGCGCTCGTCCACCTGGAGAAGGCGCCGATCCTCGCCGCCCGGGCCGGGGACGCGGTCAGCGAGGCGATCGCGTACGTCAACTACGCCGCCGTCCTCGACGCGGCAGGGGAGCACGAGCGGGCCGGACTGCTCATGGTCCACGCGGTGTCGCTCGCCGACCGCACCGGCCATCCGTCCACCCAGGTGCTGACCCTCCAGCACCTGGCGACGCACTGCCTGAAGGCGGAGCACTACGACGAGGCGCTCGCGCACACCGTTCGCGCGGGGGAACTGGTCGCACCCGACGCGGTGGTCGTCCGGGCCCAGCTGCAGATCGTCCGGGGTGAGGCCCTGGCCGGCATAGGCCGTCTTGAAGAGGCTGCTGACCAGCTGAAACGGGCGATCGCGGCGGCCGACGCGGCCGGTTTCACCGAGGGTTCGGCCCGGGCGGCGGAGCGGCTTTCGCGGTTGTCAGCGGATCGTTAGCGGTACGTAAGCGGGACGGCAGTGCGGGGCCGGAAGCTGGATACAGCACGCAGTACGGATGTACGTACCGCGTCGACCTAGAGCTTCACGGGGGAGAACCATCATGCGTACTCAGTACAAGACCACCGTCCTGGCCGCCGCCGCCCTCACCGCCCTCTCGCTGGGCCTGACCGCCTGCGGCGGCGACACCGACACCGGCGCCAAGGACGCGGGGAACGCGAGCAGCTCGCAGCAGGCCGCGGGCAAGGCGGACACCGGCAAGACGGACACCGGAACGGCGGACACCGGTACGGGCACGACCGGGGGCCAGGCCGGGGGCCAGACCGGCGCGGGCGACGACGCCGCCGGTTCGGCGAATCAGGCCTCGGTGAAGGGCGCCACCGCGGGCGGGTCCGCGTCCGGCGGCACGAGCAAGGCCACCAGCGGTTCCACCGGCGGCAAGACCGACGCCAAGGCCCCGGCCTGCGCTCACGGCGACGTCAAGATCACCGCGGCGAAGGCCGACGAGGTCCCCACCGAGCACATCGTCCTCACCGCCACCAACGTCTCCGGCCGCTCCTGCACCCTCCTCCAGTACCCGCTGATCGCCTTCGGCGACATCCAGACGGCCAAGGACGTCCCGGCCGTCGCGAAGAGCAAGCCGGCCGCCCCGGTCGTCCTGGGGCCCGGCGCCCCGGCGTACGCCAACGTGCGCGTCGCGCTCGGCGGTGTCGACGAGGAAAACAAGGTCGTGAAGAGCTTCAACGTGAACCTCTTCGCCGCCGACGGCCCGGCCGAGGGCAGCGTCGTCGTCAACGCCCCCGCCGGTGGCCTCGCGGTCGACGAGGCCGCCGCCAAGACGGGCTACTGGACGGCCGAGCTGCGCAACGGCGCCGACGAGTTCTGATCGGTACGAGGCCCTCGACGCCCCCTAAGGCCTGTCCGGCGGATCAGGGTCGGACAGGTCCTAGCGCGCCAGGCCCGTCTTCGCGCCCGCCCCGCACAGCGGGACCACGGTGAGGCCGGGGCGCGGCGCGGCGGCGCCGACCGCCGCCCAGCAGGCCACGCCCGTCGCCTCGACGAAGAGGCCGCGGGCCGCCAGGTCCCGCTGGGCGGTACGGATCTGGTCCTCCGTCACCGTCAGGAACGTGCCGCCCGTCTCGCGTACCGCCCGCAAGATCTGGCGGGCGCGGGGCGGTGCCGGGATCGCGATGCCCTCGGCGAGGGTGGGGCGCGAAGGGGCCGGGCCCGCGATGTCGTCCGCGCCCGCGTGGAAGGCGGTTGCCAGCGGGGAGACGGCCTCGGCCTGCACGGCGACCAGGGCCGGCCGGGTGTCCGTGAGGCCCTGGCGGTGGAGTTCGTCGAGGGCGAGGGCGGCACCGAGGAGCAGCGTCCCGTTGCCGACGGGGACGACGATCGTGTCGGGGAGCCGGCCGCCGAGCTCCTCCCAGAGCTCGTACACATAGGTCTTGGTGCCGTGCAGGAAGTACGGGTTGTAGACGTGCGAGGCGTAGAACGTGCCGGGTGCGTCGGCGGCCTCCCGGGCCGCCCGGGCGGTGGCCTCGCGGTCGCCGGGCACCTCGACGACGCGGGCTCCGTGCGCCCGGATCTGCTCCAGCTTCTTCGGGGACGTGCCCTCGGGTACGTACACGAGGCTGTCGAGCCCGGCCCGGGCTCCGTACGCGGCGATCGCCGTGCCCGCGTTGCCGCTGCTGTCGGCCACGACTCGGTCGAGGACCCCGGCGCGCGCCAGGCGCAGGGCGTGCGCGGCGAGCATCACCGCGCCCCGGTCCTTGAAGGAGAGCGTCGGCATGAGGAAGTCGAGCTTGGCCGAGACCGTGTCGGTGAGGGGGACGAGGGGCGTGCGGCCCTCCCCGAGGGTCACTTCGGGCCCGTACGGCATCGGCGGCAGCGCCTCCTCGTACCGCCACAAGGAATTCACACGTGACGCGAGGGACGTGAGTGACGGGAGGGAGGAGGGCTCCGGTGTGAACTCCAGGTCCCAGGGGCCACGGCACTTCGGACAACACCAGGTGAGCGCGTCCGTGGAGGAGTGAACCTGGCAACGGGGGCACACGTAGGCGGTCATGGGGCCAGCATGTCAGCCGTGTGACACGGCTGTGTCGGCCCCGGCGTGACCCTTGTGTGATTCCTATGGATCCGCCAATCTTTCGCTCGGCAGCCGGACATGGGAAGCGGCGTGGACACCTCGCGCCGTCTTGTCATGCTCATGCCTTCCCCCACAGCAACGCACCACCAATGAGGAGGACCCCTCACATGTCAGTGATGCGTGATTCACGTCGCCGAATAGCCACGGCCGCGGCCATCGCCGTCGCAGCCCTCGCCCTCGGCTCCGCCTCCACCCTCCCGGCCGTCGCCTCACCGGCCGCCGCGGAGGGCGTCATCGAGAACGCCGGAGCCGAAGGCACCATCGCGGGCAGCTACATCGTCACCCTCGACGAGTCCGCGCAGGCGGAGACCGCCAAGGGCCGGGCGGTCGCCGCCAAGTTCGGCGCGAAGATCAAGCGGACGTACACCTCGGCGATCAACGGCTACTCCGTCGAGCTCTCCGAGGCGCAGGCGAAGAAGCTCGCGGCCGACCCCGCCGTGAAGTCCGTCGTGCAGAACCGCGTCTTCACGATCGACGGTACGCAGCCCTCCCCGCCGTCCTGGGGCCTCGACCGGATCGACCAGAAGGCCCTCCCGCTGAACCAGAGCTACAGCTACCCGGACACCGCGGGCCAGGGCGTCACCGCGTACATCATCGACACCGGTGTCCGCATCAGCCACAGCGACTTCGGCGGCCGCGCCTTCAACGGCTACGACGCCATCGACAACGACAACACCGCCCAGGACGGCCACGGCCACGGCACCCACGTCGCCGGTACGGTCGCGGGCACGTCGTACGGCGTCGCCAAGAAGGCCAAGATCGTCGGCGTCCGCGTCCTCGACAACTCCGGCTCCGGCACGACCGAGCAGGTCGTCGCGGGCATCGACTGGGTGACGCAGAACGCCGTCAAGCCGGCCGTCGCGAACATGAGCCTCGGCGGAGGCGTCGACACCGTCCTCGACGCCGCCGTCCGCAACTCGATCGCCTCCGGCGTCACGTACGCGGTCGCCGCGGGCAACGACAGCGCCAACGCCTCCAACTACTCGCCGGCGCGCGTCTCCGAGGCCATCACGGTCGGCTCCACGACCAACACCGACGCCCGGTCCAGCTTCTCCAACTACGGCACGGTCCTGGACATCTTCGCGCCGGGCTCCTCCATCACCTCGTCCTGGAACACCGGCGACACCGCCACCAACACCATCTCCGGTACGTCGATGGCGTCCCCGCACGTCGCGGGCGCCGCGGCCGTCTACCTCGCGGGCAACCCGACGGCGACCCCGGCCCAGGTCTCCACGGCCCTGACGACCGCCGCCACCCCGAACGTCGTCACCAACCCGGGCACCGGCTCCCCGAACCGGCTGCTCTTCGTCGGCGGCGGCACCACCACCCCGCCCACCGGCCCGAAGTTCGAGAACACCGCGGACTTCGCCATCGCCGACAACACGACCGTCGAGTCCCCGGTCACCGTCAGCGGCGTCACGGGCAACGCCCCCTCCGCCCTCCAGGTGCCGGTGAACATCGTCCACACCTACATCGGTGACCTCCAGGTCCAGCTGATCGCCCCCGACGGCTCGGCGTACACGCTGAAGGCCTTCGGTACGGGTGGCAGCGCGGACAACATCAACACCACGTACACCGTGAACGCCTCCTCGGAGGTCGCCAACGGCACGTGGAAGCTGCGCGTCACGGACAACGCGAACGCCGACACCGGCAAGATCGACTCCTGGGGCCTGCAGTTCTGAGCCTGTCCCGGTACCCGTAGGAGCTGAAGGGTGAGGGGTGGTCGCCCGCGGGCGGCCGCCCCTTCGGCGTACCCCGGGTCGGTTGGTGCGGGGGCTCACCGCGTACGATGCGCGCTCGTTCGCCTGTTCGCATCAGCCGCCCCGAGGCGCCCCGAGCAGCCCCAACCCGCCCCAACAGGAGCACGTCAGCCGTGGAGCCGACCCAGCCGCCCCAGCAGCCCTCGTCGCCCCAAGGAGCCCCGCAGCAGCAGGGCTGGCCCGCCCCCGGCCCGTACACCTCGCCAGGAGGGCCGTACGCGGCCGGTCCCTACGGCGTCCCGCCCGGCATGCCCGCCCCCTACGGGCAGCCCAGGCGGACCACCAACGGGCTCGCCATCGGCTCCCTCGTCTCCGGCATCGTCTGCTGCCTCCCGCCCCTCGGTCTGATCCTCGGCCTGATCGCCCTTCCGCAGATCAGGAAGAGGGACCAGGCGGGCAAGGGGCTCGCGATCGCGGGCATCGTCCTCTCCGTCGTGAGCTGCCTGCTGCTCGTCCTCGGCCTCGTGACCGGCGGCATCGGCGCGGCCGTCCACGGCTTCAAGGAGGGCGTGGACGAGGCGTCGCGCACCAAGTCGCCGTTCGAGCTGCGCACCGGCCAGTGCTTCGGCGACGACGGCAAGCTGAAGGACGAGTACGCGACGGACGTCGAGATCGTCGACTGCGCGAAGCCGCACGACGGCGAGGTCACCGGCACCTTCAAGCTCACCGGCTACGACAAGTGGCCCGGCGAGTCGGAGCTCGACGGGGTGGCGGAGAAGCGCTGCGACACGATCAACTCCGCCTACGCGCTGGACACCTGGGGCGTCCCCGTGGACGTTTCGGTGTACTACTACATGCCGAGCAGCCAGAGCTGGCGCCTCGGCGACCGGACCGTGATCTGCGCGTTCGCGAGCGGCGAGGGGTCGTTCTCCGGTTCGGTGCGGTCCGACGCGAGCACCCTGACCGCCGACCAGGAGCACTTCCTGAAGACCGTCAACCCGATCGAGACGGTCGGCTTCCGGGAGCCGGAGGACGACCCGGACGAGGACTTCGCGGCCAACAAGGCATGGGCCGGGGAGATGCTGGCGGCGATCGGATCGGCGCGCGCCGGTCTGGGCGAGCACTACTGGCCCGGCGCCTCCACGGCCCCGGTCGCGGCGCTCGGCAAGCAGCTCGACGCGGCCGCGAAGCAGTGGCGGAAGCTGGCGGGGGCGGCCGACGCGGACGCCTACTGGGAGGCGTACGACACGGCCTGGGACACCCTGCCCGAGGACCTGGGCGCGAAGGCACGGACCGGGCTCGGCCTGACGGACACGCCGCCGGTGCACGACGGGGCGAGCAGCTCGGCCTGACGGGCGGCGGAGGGCGTACGGGTACGAGTACGGGGCCGGGTACGGCCTACGGACTGCGGGGCCGGGTACGGACTGCGGGGCCGGGTCTCCTTTGGGAGGCCCGGCCCCGTCGTGCGTGTTCCGGCGAGGGCCTAGCGTCGGGTCAGGCCCCGGTCGATCGCGGTGATCAGCTCACCGTCCGGGGTGTCGCCGTCGAGGGACCAGATCATGGCCCCGCCGAGGCCCCGCTGGCGGACGTAGGTCGCCTTGGTGCGCAGCACGGTGGGGTCGTCGTAGGTCCAGAGGGTGGTGCCGTCGAAGAGCCAGGCGTGGCCGTTCCGGTAGCCGCGGTGCAGCGTGTACGTACCGGAGTCGGCGAGCGTCTTGAGGTGCTTGTAGTCCTCGGAGCCGGCGGCCCAGGTGGCCGGGGCGGGTCCGGTCGCGGGCTGTCCGAGGCCGTCGCCGCCGCCGGTGACGCCGGTCCAGCCCTGGCCGTAGAAGGGCATGCCGACGACGAGCTTGTGGGCGGGGGCGCCGCGCCGCAGCCAGGACTTCACGGTCCCGTCGACGCTCCAGTCGTCCTTGGCGAAGAGCGCGGACTGCTGGGCCGTCGTGGTCTCGCCGGAGACGTGGAAGTCATAGCCCTGGAGGTTCACGAAGTCGAAGTCCCGCATGATCTTGGCGACTTCGAAGCCCGCGTCGATCTTGGCGGGGGCGGTGGGCACGTACGCGCTGAGGTCGTAGCGCTTGCGCTGGGGCAGCGAGCGCCCGTAGGAGTCGAGCTGGGTGCGGAACTCCCGTACGAGCTTGGTGAAGTTGGGCTTGTCCTCGGGGCGGATCACGTTCCCGGGGGCGCCGTCCGAGCCGGGCCACTCCCAGTCGAGGTCGATGCCGTCGAAGAGGCCGGCGGCGGCTCCGGCGCCGCCGCGGGCACCGTCGACGGGCAGGTTGCCCTTGATGTACGTGTCGATGCAGGAGGCGACCAGCGTCTTGCGGCCGGCGTCGGTGCGCACGGCGTCGGAGAAGTACGCCGATCCGCTCCAACCGCCCAGCGAGATCATGACCTTGAGGCCCGGGTTCTTCGCCTTCAGCTCGCGCAGCTGGTTGAAGTTGCCGGCGAGGGGCTGCTCGGCGGTGTCGGCGACGCCGTCCACCGAATCGGCCGTGTCGACGGGGCGCACGTAGTCGGCCCACGGGTCGGAGCCGGGCACGTTGCCCATGAGGCACTTCCCGTTCGAACCGACGCTGCCGAAGGCGTAGTTGATGTGGCTGAGCTTCGCGGCCGTGCCGCTGGTCTCCAGGTCCTTGACCTGGAAGTCCCGCCCGTAGATGCCCCATTGGGTGAAGTACCCGATGCGCTTCAGCGAGTGGGTGGGGGAGGAGGGCTGGTGCGAGGGCTGGTGCGCTTCGGCCGTGGGGGCCAGGGTGGCGAGGAGGCCGAGGGTGGCCGCTGCGGCGGCGCCGAAGGTCAGCTTGGTCAGGGCTCTGGGGCGCATGGGCTCGTTCCTGTGCGAGGCGGGATGGCGCGTGCGAGGTGGAGCGTGCGAGGTGGAGCGTGCAGGCAGGAACGTATTGGTCTGTACCAATAAAGGTCAAGAGGTGCGGTGGGGGCGGGATGGGGGCGAGGCGGGGGCGCGACGGGGGTCCGGCGGCGCCTACTCGCGGTGACCGTGGGCAGCAAGGCCTGCGACCGGCGCGTCATCACTTCGAGTGAAACTTTGGCCCATGCTTGCGGATTGCGACCGTCGGTTGTCAGTCTGTAGCTGACAGTCAACCTGAGGGGAGTGTCCAGTGACATTCGGTGAGCAGCCCGCCTACTTGCGCGTGGCGAGCGATCTGCGGGAGAAGATCGCCAACGGCTCGCTTCCGCCGCACACCCGTCTCCCGTCGCAGGCGCGCATCCGCGAGGAGTACGGGGTGTCGGACACCGTCGCGCTGGAGGCCCGCAAGGTGCTCATGGCCGAGGGGCTCGTGGAGGGCCGCTCCGGCTCGGGGACGTACGTGCGGGAGCGCCCGGTGCCGCGCAGGATCGCCCGCTCCGGCTACCGCCCGGCGTCCGGCGCCACCCCGTTCCGGCAGGAGCAGGCGGCCGAGGGGGCCCGGGGGACCTGGGAGTCGCGCAGCGAGCAGGAGCCGGCGAGCGCCGAGGTGGCCGCCCGGCTCGACATCGAGCCGGGGGAGCGCGTGATGCGCACGCGGTACGTCTACCGGGACGGGGGCGAGCCCATGATGGTCTCCACCTCCTGGGAGCCGCTCGCGGTCACCGGCCGGACACCGGTGATGCTGCCCGAGGAGGGCCCGCTGGGAGGCTGTGGCGTCGTCGAGCGGATGGCCGCCATCGACGTGGTCGTGGACAACGTGGTGGAGGAGGTCGGCGCCCGCCCCGGCCTCGCCGAGGAGCTCCTCGCGCTCGGCGGGGTGCCGGGCCATGTGGTCATGGTCGTCGAGCGGACGTACTACGCGTCGGGACGGGCCGTCGAGACGGCGGACGTCGTGGTCCCGGCCGACCGCTACCGCATCTCCTACCACCTGCCGGTCCGCTGAGGGGTGTCCTGCCCGGGGGTCCTGCCCAGGGTGTCCTGCCCGGGGGTCCTGCCCGGGGTGTCCTGCCTGTCGGGGTCGGTCGGGCCCTGCCCCGGCGTGCCGGGTCCGCGGATGTCCTGCCGACCGGTGAGCGGACCCGGCTGTCCGGGCCGCTTGACCGGGAGTTAACGGGGCGTCAGTCCGCGTAACCGCCCGGCAATCGCGGACCGCGACAAGTCGTCATGCCCGGCTCCTACCTTCCTGCTCCGTACCCGCGATCCGGTCGGACGACAGGAGCCCTCATGACGGACACGGTCACCACACCCACCCCGGAGCCGGGTGGGGGCACCTCCCAGACCCTCCAGGTGCCGGACGAGGTCACGCCGCCGCCCGGGCCCCGCCGCAGCTACGCGAAGCTGGCCGCGGACGAGAGCCGCGAGGACTACTCGCTGCGCTACGCACCGCACTCCTTCCGGCGCTGGTCGCCCGCCACCGTGGCCGGCACGGCCCTCGGCGGCATCGCCTACCTCGCCGACTTCGCGATCGGCGCCTCGATCGTCTTCACCTACGGCTTCGGCAGCGGCCTCGCCTCGATCCTCACCGCCGCCGCGATCATCTTCCTCACCGGCATCCCCATCGCCCGGGCCTGCGCGAAGTACGGCCTGGACATGGACCTGATCACCCGGGGCGCCGGCTTCGGCTACTTCGGCTCCACGCTGACCTCCCTGATCTACGCCTCCTTCACCTTCATCTTCTTCGCGCTCGAAGGCTCGATCATGGCCCAGGCCATGCACCAGGCCGTCGGTCTCCCCGTCGAGATCGGCTACCTGGTCACGACGCTGATCGTCATCCCGATCGTCTTCCGCGGGATGGGCGCGCTGGCCAAGGTGCAGGCCTGGACCCAGCCGATCTGGCTCATCGGCCTGGTGCTGCCCTTCGCCGTCCTGGCCTTCGAGGCCCCCGACGCCTGGGGCGCCTTCGGCTCCTTCGGCGGTACGGAGGGGGCCGGCGCGGGCTTCTCGTGGATCGGCTTCGGCCTCGGCACGGGCGTCGCGCTCTCCCTGATCGCGCAGATCGGCGAGCAGGCCGACTATCTGCGCTTCATGCCCGCGAAGACGGAGGCCAACAAGCGCCGGTGGAACCTCGCCGTGCTCGCCGCCGGACCCGGCTGGGTCGTCATCGGCGCGGCCAAGCAGCTCGGCGGCGCCTTCCTCGCGTTCGTCGCCCTGGAGGCCGTCGGCAAGACCCACGCCCTGGAGCCGATCGCCCCGCAGATCGAAGCGCTCAAGCCCTGGCTGGGCTCCTTCGCCCTGCCCGCGGCCGCGGTCTTCGTGATCGTCTCCCAGATCAAGATCAACGTCACCAACGCCTACAGCGGATCGCTGTCCTGGTCGAACTTCTTCTCCCGCGTCACCCACCGCCACCCCGGCCGCGTCTGGTACATCTTCCTCAACCTCGCCATCGCGCTGACGCTGATGGAGATGAACATGTTCGCGGCCCTCAACAAGCTGCTCGGGTTCTACTCCAACGTCGGCATCGCCTGGATCGTCGCCGTCGCCGCCGACCTCGTCATCAACAAGAGGGCCGGCTGGAGCCCCCCGTACATCGAGTTCAAGCGCGCCTATCTGTACGCCGTGAACCCGGCCGGCTTCGGCGCCATGGTCATCGCCTCGGCCGTCTCGATCCTCGCCTTCTTCGGTCTCTTCGGTACGTACGCGGAGGCGTTCTCCACGTTCATCGCCGCCGCCCTCGCCCTCGTCCTCTGCCCGCTGATCGCCTGGGCGACCAAGGGCCGCTACTACCTGGCCCGCCCGAACCCGGTGAACGGACCGGACGCGGCGGTGGCCGACGAGCGGGCGACCCACACCTGCGCGGAGTGCGAGACGGCGTACGAGCTGCCCGACATCGCCGACTGCCCGGTGCGGTCCGGCCCCGTCTGCTCCCTCTGCTGCTCGCTCGACGCCGAGTGCGGCGACGTCTGCCGCAAGGAGCCCGAGGGCGCCGGCGCCCCCGTCCTGCTGCCACTGCCGACCGTTCCCCGGGCTGCCCCCGGCGCGTAGCTTCGGCCTCCCTCCGTCGGTTACCGGCCGATCCGTATCTCTTTGTGAAAACTCATATCCGCTGTGTGAAGGTCAGGCGTAAGCTCCGGCATATGCGGATTGCGGTTTCCTGGAGATCGTTGGAGATGCCCGGACCGGCGGAGGGAGAAGCCTGATGAGCGACAGCGGCGCCGATCTTCCCTGGCTTGTCATACGGCAGGACGACAACGGCAACCGCTACCGCGTAGGGCGGTATGCGACCAAGGACGAAGCCCAGAAGATCGCGGACAGCCTCGACGACCGCGGTCACCGGCAGCTCTACTGGGTCGAGCGCATCGGCACCCCGGCCCTCTGAGTCCGGCGGGCGCCGTCCGGCCCGGGCTACGCTCGCGCCCATGACGGAACGCACCACCGACCCCACCGGCCCCACCGCGCCCCACGGCACCGACCCCGGTGTCGTGGTCGTCGTCGCGGGGGCCGTGTACGACCGGGGGCGCCTGCTCGCCGCCCGCCGCAGCGCCCCCGCCGAGCTCGCCGGCCGCTGGGAACTCCCCGGCGGCAAGCTCGAACCGGGCGAGAGCCCCGAAGAGGCCCTGGTCAGAGAGTTGCGCGAGGAGCTCGGCGTCGAGACGGAGCCGGGCGAGCGCATCCCCGGCGAGTGGCCGCTGAAGCCCGGATACGTCCTGTGGGTGTGGACCGCCCGGCTGCTCTCCGGCGAACCGCGCCCGCTGGAGGACCACGACGAGCTGCGCTGGCTCTCCCGGCACGAGCTGGACTCGGTCGACTGGCTCGACCAGGACCGCCCGGCCGTCGCCGAGGCCGCCCTGAGGCTCCCGCCGGCTCCTGTCGACGGAGCGCGCGACTGAGTCTCTACGCCGTTCGTGCCACCGTGCGCCCACGGCTGCGCCCGACACGATATCCCGCACCAAATATCGGGTATGTCCTGATTGATCCCCTGGAAGGGGACGCGGGCCTTCCTGCTGACACACGGCTGGGGAAGTGATCGGGTGTGATCGACACCGACGGCGACTGTGCCGAGTGGCACTTCCCGGCAGAGGCCAATGCCGTGCGCACCGCCCGCCACGCGGTGCGCGAGACCCTGAGGGCCTGGGAGCTCGACGCGGCCCTCGGTGATGTGACCGTCCTGCTGGTCAGCGAGCTGGTGACCAACTCCCTGCGATACGCCTCCGGGCCGATCGGCGTCCGCCTGGTCCGCCCCCGCTCCGACGGCGCCGGACCCGCCCCGCACTCCGCGCTGCTCGTGGAGGTTTCGGATCCACTTCCGGATCCCCCGACGGAGAGACCCGCGGGACCGGAGGACGAAGGGGGCCGCGGACTCGGACTCGTGGCCTGTTCCGCACGGCGCTGGGGGACCCGTAAAGGAAGTACGGGCAAAACCGTATGGTTCGAGCTGGCTCTCCCTGGTGAGTAAACAGGGTGGGACAACGATCACCGGCACTCGGTCCGAAGCGAACGAGACCACCCTGTGATCGTGAACGTCGTGCCGTCGGGGCCTGCCGTATTGAATACTGCGGGCATGGCCGGTCCGGTGCGGTGAGCTGGAGGGGACGGTCGCGTGAGCGAGATATCCGAGACGGCGAGCGGCTTCGTGTGGCAGAGCAGCCCGCCCGGCTCCATCTATGACTACATCCGGGTCGCGTCCTTCTCGATCGGGCCGGACGGCCTCGTCGAGCAGTGGAGCAGGCGAGCCGTGGACCTCTTCGGCGTGACCGCCGAAGAGGCCAGGGGCAAGGACCCGGTCGAGGCCTTCATGCCCGCCGACCTGCGCGAGCGCGGTCACAGGCGGGTCAAGGAGATCCTCGACGGCAAGGAGTGGACGGGCCTCGTCCCCTTCCGCATGCCGGGCGAGGAACATCCGCACGGCATCGCCGAGATGTACGTCATGCCGAGCGAGACCGAGACCGGCGAGCGGGCCGCGCTGTGCATCGTCGTCGATGTGCGCGCCCTGCGCCGCATCGAGACGGACCTCGCCGCCTCCCAGGCGATTTTCGGTCAATCTCCCTTCGGCTTCCTCCTCTTCGGCACCGACCTCACCGTGAAACGGGCCAACCAGCGCTTCGCCACCGTCTTCGGCGGCTCGGCCGACGACCACCGCGGCCGGACCGTCCACGACTACCTCGCCCGGTCCGAGGCCGACCGGATGACCGCCGCCCTCCGGCGGGTCCTGGAGACGGGCGAGTCCGTCACCGACTTCCAGATCATCGGCGCCGCCCCCGGCGCCCGGGACCGCCGCCACTGGTCCATCAACCTCTATCGCGTGCACAGCGGCTCCGGCCGGCCGGTCGGCGTCGCCGGCCTCGGCATCGACGTCACCCGCCGCCACAACGCCGCCCGCGAAGCCGCGAGCGCCCGCCGCAACCTCGCCCTCCTCAACGAGGCCGGCGCCCGCATCGGCAACTCCCTCGACCTGGAGGCCACCGCCCGCGAGCTCCTCGACGTCGCCGTCCCCGGCTTCTGCGACCTCGCCTCCGTCGACCTCTACCAAGGCTTGCTCACCGGGGACGAAGCACCGCCCGGCCGGTGGGGCAGCTCCCACGACGTCGGCTACGGGGCGGGCAGCGCCGAGCTCCGCAGGGTCGCCTTCGCCAGCGCCGTCGCCGACACGCCCCTCAGAACCGACGAGGGCCAGGGGGCGGGCAGCGGCTGTTGCGGACCCGTACCGATCGAGGTCGGGGCCGTCCACCGCTACCCGTTCAACTCGCCGTGCGCGGGAGCGCTGCGGACCGGTCGGATCCGGACGGTGCCGGGCGCCGACGGCGACCTCGTCCAGTCCACGCTGGTCGTTCCGATGGTCGCCCACGACACCGTCGTCGGCCTCGTCCAGTTCTCCCGTACCAAGGGCAGCGAACCCTTCGGGGAGCGCGACCGGGCCCTCGCCGTCGAACTCGCGGCCCGCGCCGCCGTCTGCATCGACAACGCCCGGCTCTACCGCCGCGAGCACGAGCGGGCCCTCATCCTCCAGCGCAGCCTCCTCCCGCCCGGCGACCCCGAGGCCGCGGGACTCGACATCGCCTGCCGCTACCTCCCCGGCACCACCGCCACCGAGGTCGGCGGCGACTGGTTCGACGTCATCGAACTGCCCGGCCACCGCACCGCCCTCGTCATCGGCGACGTCATGGGCCGCGGCCTGCGCGCCGCCGTCGCCATGGGCGAACTGCGCACCGCCGTCCGCACCCTCGCCCAGCTCGACCTGGAGCCCGCCGAGGTCCTCTCCCACCTCGACGAGATCGCCCGCGGTCTCGGCGCCCCCATCGGCACCCAGCAGTCCCGCACCCACAAGTCCCGCGGCCCCGAACTCTCCGAGGTCTACCTCGCCACCTGCGTCTACGCGGTGTACGACCCGGTCACCCGCCGCTGCACCTTCGCCAACGCCGGCCACCTCCCGCCCGTGCTCGTCGAACCCGGCGAGGAGGCCCTGCTGCTCGACGTACCCCCCGGGATGCCGCTCGGGGTCGGCGGCGAGCCCTTCGAGGAGGTCGAGGTCGAACTGCCCGAGGGCGCCCTCCTCGCCCTCTACACCGACGGGCTCGTCGAGTCCCGCGACCATCCCCTGGACGAGGGGCTCAGCGCCTTCCGGCGCGCCCTCACCGATCCGGCCCGCCCGCTCGAAGACGTCTGCGACCGGGTCCTGACCAGCCTGGACACCGGCCACGGCGAGGACGACATCGCCCTCCTGATGGCCAGGATCCAGGGCCTGCCCAGCGAGGCCGTGGGTGACTGGCGGCTGCCCAGGGAGCCCCGCTCGGTCGGCCGGGCCCGCGAACTGGCCCGCACCCAGCTGAAGGCCTGGGACCTCGAACCCCTCGTCGACACCGTCGAACTCCTCGTCAGCGAGCTCGTCACCAACGCGCTGCGCTACGGCGAGGGAGAGATCCGCCTGCGCCTGCTGCGCGACCGCACCCTCGTCTGCGAGGTCTGGGACGCGGGCCTGGTCCAGCCGCGCCGCCGACGGGCCCGGGACACCGACGAGGGCGGTCGCGGCCTCCAGCTGGTCGGGCTGCTCAGCTCCTCCTGGGGATCCCGGCGCACCCCGCGCGGCAAGACCGTCTGGTTCGAACTGGCCCTGCCGGACGGCGGGGGGACGGCCGAACCCACGGTGGAACAGCTCCTCAGCATGTTCTGACCGACACCGTCCACGGCGGGCGGCGGCGCACCGCACCGCCCGCCCGAGCCAGGACCGGATCAGGCCTTGAGCGCGGCCAGCCGGGCCTCGATCTCCGCGCTGTCGCCGAGCGCGTCCAGCTGCTCGAACTGGGCGTCCAGGGAGGAGGCGGCGAGCTCCTGCTTGCCCATCGCCTTCGCCTCCTCCCGGCGAACCTTGTCCTCGAAGCGGCTCAGCTCGCTCGTCGGGTCGAGGACGTCGATGCCCTTCACCGCGTCCATCATGCGGTTCTGCGCCTGCGCCGACTTGGCTCGCGCGACCAGCTCGTCGCGCTTCGCCCGGAGCTCGCCGAGCTTCGCCTTCATCTGGTCGAGGCCGGTCCGCAGCTTGTCCACCACCTCGGTCTGCGAGGCGATCGTCGGCTCCGCCGTCCGCGCCTCCTTCTCCGACTGGAGCTGGCGGCCCAGCGCCACCTTCGCCAGATTGTCGAACCGGTCCGCCTCCGCGGCCTGCCCGCCGGCCCGCAGCTCGTCCGCCTTCCGGCTGGCCGCCAGCGCCTTGCCGCCCCACTCCTTCGCGGCGTCCACGTCCTCCTGATGGTCCTGCTCCATCAGCCGGAGGTTGCCGATCGTCGCGGCCACCGCCTCCTCCGCCTCCGAGATGTTGCTCGAGTAGTCGCGGATCAGCTGGTCCAGCATCTTCTGCGGATCCTCCGCCTGGTCCAGCAGCGCGTTGATGTTGGCCTTCGCCAGCTGGGTGACCCGGCCGAGAACGGTCTGCTTGCTCATGGCTCTTCTCCTTGGAGAGGGACAGGAAAAAGGAAAAGGGGACGCGGAACGCGCGCTCCTCAGAACCGGCCGCCGCCGCCCCGCCGGCCGCGCGTGCCACTGCCGCCGAAACTGCCGGGCCCGCCGCCGAAACCTCCGCCCCCGAAGCCCCCACCCGAACCTCCACCGAACCCCCCGTGTCCGCCTCCCCTTCCCCCGCCGAACAGTCCGCCGAGGATGATGCCGCCGAGCACCGCACCGCCGAGCCCGCCGCCACCGCTTCCCCCCACCCCGGTCACACCGCCCAAGCCGTTCGGGTTCCCATACGTCCGGACGTCCTGCTCGGCGAGTTCCTGCGCACGCCGGGCCAGCGCGTCCGCCTGCTGAGCCTCCGCGAGCGCGGTCTGCGGGTCTTCGGCGTCGGCGAGCGCACGCGCCTTCTCCCAGCGGCGCTGGGCCTCGGCCAGGCGCGTACGGGCCTCGCTGCCCACGGCGCCCCGATGGGTGGTGAGGTAATCCGCGGCCGCGCCGATCGCCGAACGGGCCGTCAGCATCGCCTGATCGAGGAGCGCACGGGCGCGCCGCGTGCCCGACTCGCGCTCCCGCGCGCCCTCCAGCGCCTCGTCGAGCGCCGCGTCGGCCTCCTCGACCCGGCGCAGCGCGCCGATCGGGTCGTACCGCCCGGCCTCCACCCCGCGCCGCACCTCGGCGACCACCGACTCGGCCCGGGCGATCCGGCCCTGGAGATCGGCGGTGGAGACCCCTTCGGCCGTCCCCTTCAACAGGCCGCGGGCGTCCGCGAGGTCCGCGTCCGTCTCGGAGAGCGCGCCCGGCAGCTTGCCCACCGCCTCCGCCAGCTCCTGCGCCCGCCGGTCCACGGCCTCGACGAGCCGGGCCGCCTGGTCGACGGCGCCCTCGGCCGCCCGGATGTGCACGGCCGCCGCGCCGTTGTCCCCGGCGTCGATCTGCTGGCGGGCCTGGTTGACGTGGGTCGTCGCGAACACGAGCCGGTCCTTCGCCTGCTCGATGTCGCCCGCGACGGGCGACGCGGCCGATTCCGCGTACCGCTCGCGCATCGCGGTCAGCGCCGCCTCGGCCAGCCCCATGCGCCCGGTCTGCTCACGGAACGCGGCCTCGACCGTGGCCAGCGCCTCGGGAGCGGTCCGCTCCAGGGCCCGGAGCCGGTCGAAGTCCTCGCTCTCGGCGTCGAGACGGGCGTCGGCCTCGGCGCAGCGCCGAAGGATCTCGTCGAGCATGGACCGGCGGGTCGAGTCGTCCTCGGGAAACGAGTCGTCGAGCTTCTGCCGCAGCCGGAAGGCGGCCGTCAGCTGCTCCTTGGCGAAGGCGACCGCCTCGGTGAAGGGCAGCACCGCCTCCTCGCCGAACTGGGCGGACGCGAAGCCGAGCTCCTCCTGGCTGGTGCGGACGGCGTCGTCGGTGGCGACCAGCGTCAGCCGGGCCTGACCGTCGAGCTCCTCCAGCGACGGCGGTGCGGGCTCCTTCGGCGCGCCCCAGCCCTGGCCGCCCTGCGGGGTGGTGCGGGTCTCGGTCCGCCGACGCCGTTTGGTGTACGCGTAGGCCGCCACGGCCCCCGCGCCGCCGACCAGCACCACCGGCAGGACCAGGTCGGTCGCCGAGGTGCCGTCGTCGGCCGCGGTGCCGGGGTCGGCGGGACCGGGGGTGATCGCCGGAGTGGGGACGGGCAGGCCGGCGAGGACGGCGTTGTAGCCGTTCGCCGCGCCGATGGCGGCGCCCGCCCAGTCGTTCTGCCGCAGGGCCGGTTCGATCGCGGTCCGGGCCACGTCGTCCAGCTGCTCCTGGGTGAAGCGTGAGGCCGGGTCGACGGAGTGGCCGTACTGCCGGTCGTGGGTGGCGACGGCGAGCAGCAGGTCCTCGACGCCGAGGCCGTTGCGCTCCGCGGTGGCGTCGGCCCAGCTCTGTCCCGAGCGCCCGGAGAAGTCCCGTACGTACACGACGAAGAGCTGCACCCGCCGGTCGTCGTAGAGCCGGTCGAGGGCCTGGACCACGGAGGGGCGGCGGTCGCCGAGGGCTCCCACCCGGTCGGTGATCTGCCCCTCGCGGGACAGGGCGACGGGATCGTCGGCGTGGGCACCGTGAACGGCGGGCACGATGAGCCACCACGCCGCCACCAGTACCGCGAGAAGGGCTCGGGTGGCTATTCGCGTCACAAAGTGGAGGCTATGTCCCGGTATGAGCCTTCGCGACCGGACCGGCGCCGTCCGGAAACCGTTCGAGCCCGTACGACGTCACTGTCTGTGGCCGCCTCTACGGTGGCCCCAGTGACACGACGGCTCTTGGGGGGCTCGGGTGAACCGACGGTTGAGAGGCATATGGCGGCGGGGGCGCTGGTTCGTCCTCGCACTGGCCCTGGTGCTCGTCCTGCCCCTGCTCACCGGAGCGGTCGCGCTGCGTCTCAACTACACCGGCGACGTCAGGGAGGACGCGCGGACCCGGGGCAAGGACGCCATCTGGCTCGGGCACGCCTGGGTCGACGGGCGGAAGAAGGACGCCGACCTCGCGGCGTTCGCGGCCCGGATCAAGGGCACCGGGATCCGCGACCTGTACGTCCACGCCGGACCGCTGCGGCACGACGGCACCCTGCCGGCGGCCAAGTACCCCCGGGCGAAGTGGCTGATCGACGCGGTCCACCGCACGATGCCCGGGATACGGGTGCAGGCGTGGCTGGGCGACGTCCTCGCCACCGAGGGACCCGACGGGCTGCGCCTGGACAAGGCCGAATCCCGGGCGGCCGTGGTCACCTCGGCCCGGCAGATCCTGGACGCCGGCTTCGACGGGGTCCACTTCGACCTGGAGCCGCTGCTCTCCGACGACGGGAACTACCTGTCGCTCCTCGACGACCTCGGCGAGCTGACCCGGGCCCGGAAGGTGCCGCTCTCGGTCGCCGCCCACCAGATCGACCCGGTGCCGGCCGCGCACTCGGTGAACGGCGCGCTCAGCGGCAGCGAGAAGTGGTGGTCCCAGGAGTTCTTCGGGCAGGTCGCCCGGCGCGTCGACCAGATCGCCGTCATGTCGTACGACACGTGGATGCCACTGGAGGGCCTGTACGGCGGCTACGTCGCCCAGCAGACGAGCCTCGCCCTCGAAGTGACACCCGAATCCACCGACCTGCTGATGGGCCTCCCCTTCTTCCACGAGGACGACCTCGGCCACCACGAGAACGCGGAGACCGTCGCCGCCGCGATCCGCGGCACGAGGCTCGGCCTCGGGCGCACGGACCACGACCGCGAGCGGTTCGGCGTCGCGCTGTACGTCGACTTCGCCGCGGAGGAAGGGGACTGGGCGGCCTACCGCGAGGACTGGCACTGAGCGGGCCCCGGACCGGCCCCGGACCGGCCCCGGCCCCGCACCAGGTGGCGGCGCTCAGATGCTCGATCGTCTCGTAGCCGCCGCCCGGAACCTGCTCCTGGCCGTGCTCCGGCAGCATCGTCCGCAGCAGGCCGTGCTCGCTGCGGTCGGAAACGTACGACGATCCATGAAGGGTCCAGCTCCCCACTGCGGATGTGACGGGAGCCGGCGGCTGTCAGGTTCCGCCGGCTCCCGGGTCTGGTGGTGGTTGCTCCCGGGCCTCCGGGCGCTCGGAGGACCGGGGCGGTGCGGCCGCCCCGGGCCTCAGCCCGCCTGACGGTCCGTGCGCGGCAGCTCCCGGCTGCGGCCGAGGCCGCCCAGCCAGACGGCGGAGGGCTTGGCGGTGCGCGCGAAGGTCTCCGGGTCGAAGGAGATCAGGCCGAAGGTCGGCTTGAAGGAGCCCCACTCGTAGTTGTCCAGGGCGCTCCAGTGCAGGTAGCCGCGGACGTCGAGACCGTCCTCCAGGGCGGCGGCGACCTCGGAGAGCGCCCCGGTCGTGTAGTCGACGCGGCGGCTGTCGTCGGCGGTGGCGATGCCGTTCTCCGTGACGATCAGCGGGACGTCGCCGACGACGTCGGCGGTGTGGCGCAGGGCGTGGCCGAGCGCGGCCGGGTAGTACTCCCACTGCGTCAGCGTGCGCTCGCAGTCCTCCGGCGCCGGGATCGGGCCCTCGGGGCCGATCTTGGTCCGGGTGTACGACTGGACGCCGATCCAGTCGTCCTCGCGGGCCGCCTCGATGAAGACGTCCTCGCGCGGGTAGCGGTAGGCGGCGGCGACGTCCTGGGCGCCGGGGAGGGCCTGGTAGACCTGGTTCGCGATGGACCAGCCGACCTGGATGTCGGGGTTGATCGCCCTGACCTCCTTGACGGCCGCGTGGTGGGCGGCGATGACGGCCCGCGTGGTCTCCTCGTCGGGGGTCGGCAGGCCGGCCGGGGGGAAGCCGATGTCGCCGGCCTTGGCGGCCCCCGCCATCACGGCGATCATGTTGGGCTCGTTGATGGTGCAGACGTGGCCGACGCCCTCGGCGATGACGGGCGCGGTCGCCGCGACGTAGCGGGCGAAGAGCTCCACGGCCCCCTCGGCGGTCCAGCCGCCGCGCTCCTCGAACCACTGGGGCACGGTGAAGTGGTGCAGGGTGACCATCGGGCGCAGACCGCGCTCCAGGGCGCCGTCCACCATGCGGCGGTAGTGGGCCAGTTCGGCCCGGGAGAAGCGGCCGGGGGCGGGCTCGACGCGGGCCCACTCGACGGAGAAGCGGTAGTCGGTGAAGCCGAGCTCGGCCAGCAGGTCCATGTCCTCGCGCCAGCGGTGGTAGCTGTCGGCGGCGTCGAGGCTCGGCTCCTGGATGTGGGTGCCCTCGGTGTGCTCCTTCACCCACCAGTCGCTGTTGGTGTTGTTGCCCTCGATCTGGTGGGCCGCGGTCGAGGCGCCCCACAGAAAGCCCTCGGGGAACGGGTACGGGGTGTGCGTCATCGGCATGTCTCTCTGAGGGGATGTGCGTACGTCGGAAGGGGGCGGCTACTTCATGCCGGCGGTGGCGATGCCCTGGGTGAAGTGGCGCTGCATCACGAGGAAGAGCAGCAGGACCGGCAGGACGACCAGGAGAGACCCGGCCATGAGCATGCCGTTGGAGCCCGCCGACTTGTTGGGGTCCGTGGCGAAGGTCGCCAGCGCCACCGGAAGCGTGTACTTGTCGGGGTCGTTGGTCGCGATCAGCGGCCAGACGAAGTTGTTCCAGGACCCGAGGAACGTGAAGATCGACAGGGCCGCGAGGGCCGGTTTCACCAGCGGCATCACGATCCGCCAGAAGATGTACCACTCGCGGGCCCCGTCCATCCGGGCCGCTTCGATGAGCTCGTCGGGGATCGACTGCATGAACTGGCGCATGAGGAAGACCCCGAAGGCCCCGGCGGCGAAGGGCAGCACCAGACCCGCGTAGGTGTCGATCAGCTGGAGCTTGCTCATCAGGACGAAGAGCGGCAGCAGCATCAGATTGCCCGGCACCATGAGGGCGCCGAGGACGAGCCCGAAGAGCTTGTTGCGGCCGGCGAACCTCAGCTTGGCCAGGGCGTAGCCGAGCATCGAGCAGAAGACGAGGTTCGCGACGGTGACGAGCACGGCCACGATCAGCGAGTTCATGAAGTACAGCGGCAGGTCCAGCTTGTCGAGCAGCCGCGAGAAGTTGTCGAGCGTCCACTCGGTGGGGATCCACACCGGGGGACTGGCCGTCAGCTCGCTGCTGGTCTTGAAGGCCGAGAGGGCCATCCACAGGAACGGGGCGGAGAAGACGAGCAGGCCGAGGGAGAGCAGCAGATAGACGAGGGACTTCTTGAGCCGGGAGGCCGGGGCCGGGGCCGGGGCGGGCGCGGAGGCGCGGGTGAGGCTCATTCGGTGTTGTCCTTCAGCAGACGGAGCTGGAGCACCGTGACGGCCATGATCACGACGAAGAGCACGTAGGCCATCGCGCTCGCGTAGCCCATGTGGAAGAAGTTGAAGCCCTCGCGGTACATGTGGAGCGAGACGGTGAGGGTGGAGTCCGACGGGCCGCCCTGCATCATCACGAAGGGCTCCTCGAAGACGTTGAGGTAGCCGATGGTGGTGATCACCGTGGCGTAGAGCAGCGTCGGCCGCAGCAGCGGGACGGTGATGTGGCGGAACTCCCGCCAGCCGCCGGCGCCGTCGAGCCGGGCGGCCTCCCTGACCTCGGTCGGGATGGCCTGGAGTCCGGCGATGATCAGCACCATGACCGTGCCCGTGTTCCGCCACACGGCCATGGCGATCATCGACGGCATGGCGAGTTTCTCGGAACCGAGGAAGTCGGGTGAGGTGAGCCCCACTTCGCTGAGGAGCCCGGCGATCAGGCCGTCGGAGGGGTCCAGGACGAAGCGCCAGACCACGGCCACCGCGACGATCGTGGTGACCACGGGGGCGTAGAAGCCGACCCGGAAGAAGGTCCTCGCCCGGTCGATGCCGTTGTTGAGGAGGACGGCGACGGTCAGACCGAGCAGCAGGGTCAGCGGGACGCCGATCACCACGAAGTACGCGGTGTTGAAGAGCGACTTGAGGAACTTCTCGTCGCCGAACAGCTTGGCGTAGTTCTCGAAGCCGACGAAGTTCGCCTCGAACGGGCGGGTGACGTTGCGGAGCCCGAAGTCGGTGAAGCTCATCGCCAGCGTGGCGACGATCGGGAACGCCATGAAGACCGCGAAGAGAGCGAGGAAGGGAGTGGAGAACAGCCAGCCGGCGCGGTTCTGCGTGCCGAGCGAGGCCCTCCCGGGCCCGCGCCCGGAGCGGGCGGCGGTGGCCGGTCCGCCGGCCGGGGGCGTCGCGGCCCCCGGCACGGCGGCCCCCGGCCCGGCGGGCGCCGGGGTCTTCTGTCCCTTGGCCGCGCGGGCGGCCGGTCCGGTCGTGGTGCCCATGTCTCCTACTTCACGAGGCCTTCGACCTCGGACTGCGCCTTCTCGGCGGCGTCCTCGGCGGAAGCCTTGCCCTGGGTGACGGACTCGATCGCCGCGTCGACCTTGGAGGTGATCTCGGACCACTTGGGCAGGGCGGGGGAGACCTTGGCCGTCTCCATCTGCTTGCGGAAGACCTGGAGGCCGGCGTCCTCGGCCAGCGCGCCGGTCTTCCAGGCGGCGGTGTTGGCGGGGAGGTCGCTGGTGCGCTCGTACCAGTCGGCCTGGCCCTTGGCGTCGGTCAGGTAGCGGATGAACTCCTTGGCGGCGGCCTTGTGCTCGCTGTCCTTGGAGATCACCAGGCTGGACCCGCCGGCCATGGAGACGGACGTCTTGTCGGAGGGCACGGGGCCGACGGCCCACTTGCCGTCGAGCTGCGGGTACTGCTCCTTGAGGATCGACATGATCCAGGGGCCGGAGAAGAACATCGGGACGTCACCGGTGTTGAAGTCCTTCAGGACGTCGTAGCCGGGCTGGACGCTCTTCTTGGTGAGGCCCTTGTCGAAGTAGGAGCCGTACTCCTTGAGGGCGCGGACCGAGGCGGGGCTGTCGAGGACCGCCTTCCCGTCCTTGTCGACGATCTCGCCGCCGGCGGAGTAGAGGAAGGGGTAGAAGCTCTGGACGGTGTCGAGGCCGTTCCCCTGGACGTAGAGGCCCCACTTGGTGCCGGCCTTCTTCTGGTAGCCGGTGGCGGCGGCCTGGAGGTCGGACCAGTTGGCCGGGGCTTTGGTGACGCCGGCCTTCTGGGCGAGGTCGGTGCGGTAGTAGAGGACGCGGGTGTCGACGTACCAGGGGACGCCGTAGGCGGTGCCGTCGACCTCGCCCTGCTCCCAGCCGGCCGGGAAGAAGTCGGCCTTGTGGAAGGCCTGGGTGTCGACGGGTTCGAGGACGCCGAGCTCGGCGAACTCGCCCAGGTAGGAGCCGCCCATCTGGGCCACGTCGGGGAGGGTGCCGGCCGCGGCGGCGGAGACCAGCTTCTGATGGGCGACGTCCCAGCCGACCGGGGTGACCTGGACGGTCACGTTCGGGTGGGCCTTCTGGTACTCCTTCGCCACGTCGCCGAGCTTCTCGCCCTCGGCACCCATCGCCCAGACGGTGAGCGTCTGCTTCTCGTCGGCGGCGGCCCCGCCGCCCGACGAGGATCCGCAGGCGGTGATGCCGAAGGCCGTCGCGAGGGCGATGGCTGCCGTGAGGGTTCTGGCGGCGCGATGCATGGACGGCTCCTCCTTGAGCTCCGACCGGATGTATGCGCTGTCTGTAAGCGCATACATCACTGTGCTGCGGCGTCCCGGGGCTTCGCAAGAGGGGGTTGGGTCACATTCCTGCAACATGCGCGACACCCGGATGTGTCGTCCCCGTCGCCCTCCGCACCGTAAGCGTGATGTGTGGCCTATGAAAGTATTTGTGACCCATTCGTCGTCGGCTAGGTTCGTCGCCCGTGGACATCACAGAGACCCCGGGCGCGACGGCGCTCGCGCACGACTTCCCCTTCGATCCGGGCTACGGATACGGGCTCGACCGGCTCCTCCGGGTGCCGGCGCCACCGGAGCCGGAGGGGTTCGAGGCGTACTGGCGCGAGCGGTACGAAGCCGCGCTCGCGGTCGATCCCGCGCCCGAACTCGGGGCGCTTGAGGAGGTGCGGGACGGCGTCCGGATCCACGGGGTGACCTTCGCCTCCGTCGGCGGTGTACGGCTCGGGGGCTGGCTGGCCCTGCCCGAGGAAGGTCCGGCGGAGCGGGGCTTCGTGATCGGGCACGGCTACGGGGGCCGCGACCGGGTCGGGCCGGACGTCCCCCTGCCGCTGCCGCGCTCGGCCGCGATCCTCCCCTGCGTGCGGGGCATGGGCGAGCGGGGCCGGGTGCCGGGCATCCCCGACGTCGCCTTCCGGCACGTCCTGGAGGGCATCACGAGCCGGGAGACGTACGTCGTCGCGGACTGCGCGGCGGACCTGTGGTGCGCGGCGACGGCGCTGCGCGCGCTCGTCCCCGAGGTGGCGGAGCGACCGCTCGGCTATCTCGGCGGGAGCTTCGGCGGCGGGCTCGGCGCGCTCGCCCTGCCCTGGGACGCGCGCTTCGGTGCCGCCCGGCTGACCGTGCCGACCTTCGGCAACCACCCGCTCCGGCTGACCCTGGCGTGCGTGGGCAGCGGGCAGTCGGTACGCGGGTACGCCGCCCGGCATCCCGAGGTGGTCGAGGTCCTGGCGTACGCGGACGCGGCGATCGCGGCGCGGCGGATTCGGGTGCCGGTGCTCGTCGCGGCGGCGCTGTTCGACCCGGCGGTGCCGCCGCCGGGTCAGTTCGCGGTGCACAACGCGCTCGGCGGCCCGAAGGAGCTGCACGTCCTGACGGCGGGCCACTTCGAGCACGCGGGCCTCGCGGAGGAGACGGCGGCGCTCGGCGGGGCGACGACGGCGTTCTTCGAGCGGACGCTGGGGGCGTAGCGCCCGGGGCCTACGCCGGGGGAGTAGAGGCCCCCGGGGGCCCACGCCCCGACCCCTCAGGCGGTGATCAGCAGCCGCAGCTCTGGCGCTTGGCGACGGTCACCGGGAGCATCAGGGACTCCGGGGTCCGCTCGCGGTCGCCCAGGCGCTGGACGAGGAGCTCGACGGCCTCCTCGCCCAGCCGGCGCATCGGCTGGCGGACCGTGGTGAGCGTGGGCCGGACCAGCCGGCTCAGCGGGATCCCGTCGAAGCCGGTCACGGCGATGTCGGCGGGGACCCGCAGCCCCCGCCGCTCCAGCGCCTGGAGCGCGCCGACCGCCATCTGGTCGTTGGCGAAGACCATCGCCTGCGGCGGCTCCCCGCCCCGGTCGAGCAGGGCCTCGGCCGCGCGGGCACCCTCGGCCTGGGTCATCAGGGACGCCCGTACGTCAGGGGCGTCCGGCACCGGGAGCCCGGCGTCGCGGCAGGCGGCGGCGAACCCCGCGAACCGCGCCTCGACGTCCGGCGACTCCTCGGCCGCGCCGACGAAGACCAGGCGCCGCAGCCCGTGGTCCTCGATCAGGTGCCGGGTGAGGGCGCGCTGCCCGTCGGCGTTGGCGACCTCGATGTGGTCGAGGTGGTCGATCTCCCGGGGACCGGCCAGCATCACGACCGGCAGGCGGCGCGAGATGACGTCCAGCTCCTCGGTCGGCACGGTCTGCGCGAGGACCGCGAAGCCGTCGACCCGCCCCGCGACCTGGTTGACGAGCGTCTGCGGCCCGCCCTCCAGGGAGGCGGCGATCAGCAGCGCGTACCCGTGCCGCCGGGCCGCCCGCTCCATGCCGCGGATGATCTGGTCGCTGTAGAGCATGGCCGCGTCGTCGTCCTCGACGCCGTCCTCGATCCCGATCGTGTCCGGGTCGGAGTAGTCGGGGAAGCAGAGCCCGAGCACGCCGGTGGTCCGGCTGGCCAGGCCGCGCGCGCTGCCGCTCGGGACGTAGCCCAGCCCGCGGGCCGCCTCCAGGACCCGGTCGCGGGTCTGCTCGCGTACCGAGTCGGGGTTGCGGTACACCCGCGACACCGTGGCAATGGAGACGCCCGCGCGCTCGGCGACGTCGTACACAGTGGGGGCACTCACCGGCCGACCATCCGTCCTCTTCGTTGCAGTCGTGTTGTCGCAGTCGACTTGTTGCAGTGTGAAAGCGCATTCACACTAGGGCGGCGCGCGCCCGGGCGGCAACTGTGCCCCCGCGCGCCGGTGCTCCGCGGCGCGGAGGAGGATGAGGCCGTCGGCCCACTGAGCCGCCGTACCGAGGGGGAGTACGCCATGACCAGTCGTCTGCTGATGCCCGTCAGGACCGCGAACAGGACCGCGGACCGGACCGCGAACAGGACCGCGAACAGGACCGCGAACAGGACCGCGAACGGGACCGCGGACCGGACCGCCGGCCGGGGCGCGGGCCCCGGGCTCTCGCCGGAGCCCGCCGGGTCCACCCGCCCCACGCCGATCCTGGACCTGGAGCACCCGCGGGTCGTCGCGTTCGTGGCGAGGGTCCTGCGGGAGGCGGACGAGCGGGGCGCGGTGACGGCGCGCGACCGGCTCCGGACGGCCCACGGGATCATCGTCCCGACCGTCCGCCCGGTGTACTCGGTGGAGGACCGGCGCCGTGTGTCCCGGACGCTGCGCCTCGGCCGCGGGTCGTGCAGCCAGCGCATGGCGGTCCTTGAGGCGGTGGCCCGCTCGCTCGGCGTGCCGACCCGCGTGCGGGGCCTGCTGGTCGACGGCACCTTCTGGTACCCGCGCTTCCCGAGGCTGCGTCCGTTCGTGCCCGAGGAAGTCCTGCTGGCCTGGCCGGAGTTCCTGCTCGACGGCGCGTGGGTGCCGGTGGCGGAGCTCTTCGGGACCCAGGACACGCGTACGGCGGACGGCTTCACCAACTCCGGCCCGGAGACGCTCTTCGAGGCCGTGGCCCGGACCTCGGTGGACTGGGACGCGCCGGCCGCGTGCGCGGGCTCCACCGCCCCCTGCGACCTCTCCGCCCACCTCCGTACGGACCTCGGCCGCTTCGACTCGCGCGACGCACTGTTCGCGCGGCACGGCCAGACGCTGTGCCGCCCCGCCCGCGCCCTCGCCGAGCCCGTCCTCGGCCGGTGGAGCGCGGGGGCGGCACCCCTGTCGTCCGCTACCCCTTCCGCCGCCTGATCGTGTTGCCGAGCCACACCAGCGGGTCGTACTTGCGGTCCACGACCCGCTCCTTCAGCGGGATCAGCGCGTTGTCGGTGATCCGGATGGACTCCGGGCACACCTCCGTGCAGCACTTGGTGATGTTGCAGTAGCCGAGCCCGTGCTCCTCCTGCGCGCTCCGCCGCCGGTCGATCCCGGCCTCCTCGGCCGCGTCCAGCGGGTGCATGTCGAGCTCCGCGACCCGCATGAGGAAGCGGGGCCCGGCGAAGGCCTGCTTGTTCTCCTCGTGGTCGCGGACCACATGACAGGTGTCCTGGCACAGGAAGCACTCGATGCACTTCCTGAACTCCTGCGAGCGGTCCACGTCCTCCTGCCGCATCCGGTACTCGCCGGGGCCGAGCCCGGCGGGCGGGACGAAGGCCGGGATCTCCCGGGCCTTCGCGTAGTTGAAGGAGACGTCCGTGACCAGGTCGCGGACGATCGGGAAGGCGCGCATCGGGGTCACGGTGATCACCTCGTCCCGCGCGAAGACCGACATCCGGGTCATGCAGAGCAGCCGGGGCCGTCCGTTGATCTCCGCCGAGCACGAACCGCACTTGCCCGCCTTGCAGTTCCAGCGCACCGCGAGGTCCGGCGCCTGGGTGGCCTGGAGGCGGTGGACGACGTCGAGGACGACCTCCCCGTCGTGCACCTCGACCGTGTAGTCGGTCAGCTCGCCGCCGTCCGTGTCGCCCCGCCACACCCGGAACCGCGCGTCGTACCCACTCATGACCCCAGCTCCCCTTCCAGTTCGCCGTCGGCGAGGTACTTGGCCAGCTCCTCCTGCGCGAAGAGGGCGAGCAGGTCCGGACGGATGGGCTCGGTACGGACCCGTTCGAGCCCGATGCCGTCGCCCTCGGCACGGCACAGCAGGTTCACCGGGCGCCAGTCCCGCACCATCGCGGGGTGGTCCTCACGGGTGTGACCGCCCCGGGACTCGGTGCGCTCCAGGGCCGCCCGGGCCACGCACTCGCCGACGAGGAGCATGTTCCGCAGGTCGAGGGCGAGGTGCCAGCCCGGGTTGAACTGCCGGTGCCCCTCGACGGTGATCCGGCGGGCCCGCTCCCGCAGGGCGGCGATCCGCTCCAGGGCCTCGGCCATCTCGCCCTCCCGCCGGATGATCCCGACGAGGTCGTTCATCGTCTGCTGGAGTTCCTGGTGGAGCGTGTACGGATTCTCCGTGGGTCCCGGGGCGGCGCCGCCGAACGGGGTCAGTGCCTCCACGGCCGCCGCGTCGACCTCGGACGGTACGACTCCGCCGCCCGCCCCGGACATCGCGTACTGCGCCGCGTAGAGCCCGGCGCGCCGGCCGAAGACGAGCAGGTCGGAGAGGGAGTTGCCGCCGAGCCGGTTGGAGCCGTGCATGCCGCCCGCGACCTCGCCGGCCGCGAAGAGCCCCGGCACGCCGACCGTCGCCGCCGTCTCGGAGTCGACGGCCACGCCGCCCATCACGTAGTGGCAGGTCGGCCCGACCTCCATGGCCTCCGCCGTGATGTCGACGTCGGCCAGCTCCTTGAACTGGTGGTACATCGAGGGGAGCCGCCGCCGGATCACCTCCGCCGGCATCCGCGTCGACACGTCGAGGAACACCCCGCCGTGCGGGGAGCCGCGCCCCTCCTTCACCTCGGAGTTGATGGCCCGCGCCACCTCGTCGCGCGGCAGCAGCTCGGGCGGGCGCCGGTTGTGGTCGGGGTCCTCGTACCAGCGGTCGCCCTCCTCCTCCGTCTGCGCGTACTTCTCCTTGAAGACGTCGGGGACGTAGTCGAACATGAACCGCTTGCCCTCGGAGTTCCGCAGCACCCCGCCGTCGCCGCGTACGGACTCGGTGACGAGGATGCCCTTCACCGAGGGCGGCCAGACCATCCCGGTCGGATGGAACTGCACGAACTCCATGTTCACGAGTGGTGCGCCCGCGAGCAGGGCCAGGGCGTGCCCGTCGCCCGTGTACTCCCACGAGTTCGAGGTGACCTTGAAGGACTTGCCGATGCCGCCGGTCGCGAGGACGACCGAGGGCGCCTCCAGGACCAGGAAGCGCCCGCTCTCCCGCTCGTAGCAGAAGACGCCGGCGACCTGCCCGTTCGCGCCCTTGAGGATCCGCGTGACGGTGAACTCCTGGAAGACCTTCAGCCGCGCCTCGTGGTCGCCGGTCTCGCGGTGGTCCTCCTGCTGGAGGCCGACGATCCGCTGCTGGAGGGTCCGGATGAGTTCGAGGCCGGTCCGGTCGCCGACGTGCGCGAGCCGCGGGTACTCGTGCCCGCCGAAGTTGCGCTGCGAGATCCGGCCGTCCGGGGTCCGGTCGAAGAGGGCGCCCCAGGTCTCCAGCTCCCAGACCCGCTCGGGGGCCTCCTGGGCGTGCAGCTCGGCCATCCGCCACTGGTTGAGGAACTTCCCGCCGCGCATGGTGTCGCGGAAGTGCGTCTGCCAGTCGTCGTGCTCGTTGGCGTTGGCCATGGAGGCGGCGATGCCGCCCTCGGCCATGACGGTGTGGGCCTTGCCGAAGAGGGACTTGCAGATCACGGCGGTACGGGCGCCCGCCCGGCGCGCCTCGATCGCGGCCCGCAGCCCGGCCCCGCCGGCCCCCACCACGACCACGTCCCACTGCTGTCGTTCCACCACTGCCATCTCAGAAGAACCTCACGTCAGAAGAACCTCGGGTCGTCGAAGGCGCCGGTCGCGAGCAGGTACACGTACAGGTCGCACACGGCGACGCTGATCAGCGAGGCCCACGCGAGCTGCATGTGCCGTCGGTTCAGCCGCCCGGTCCAGGTCCACAGCCGGTAGCGGACGGGGTGCTTCGAGAAGTGCCGCAGCCGCCCGCCGACGATGTGCCGGCAGGAGTGGCAGGACAGGGTGTACGCCCAGATGAGGACGATGTTCACGAGGAAGACCAGCGTCCCGAGCCCCGCGTGCCCCCAGGCGTACGAGGCGTCGCGGAAGGTCAGCACGGTGTCGTACGTGAGGATTCCGGCGACCGGCACCGCCGCGTAGAAGAAGTACCGGTGGATGTTCTGCAGGATCAGCGGGAAGCGCGTCTCGCCCGTGTACGTGCGGTGGGGCTCGGCGACCGCGCAGGCCGGGGGCGACGCCCAGAAGCCCCGGTAGTACGCCTTGCGGTAGTAGTAGCAGGTCAGCCGGAAGCCGAGCGGGAAGATCAGGATGAGCAGGGCGGGGGAGAGCCCCCACCAGCTACCGAAGATCTCCCAGTTCGGCCCGCCCTTCATGGGGACGCAGTTCGACGCCAGACAGGGCGAGTAGAACGGCGAGACGTAGGGGGCCGCGTAGTAGTCGGCGGCGGCGAAGGCCCGCCAGGTCGAGTACGCGACGAAGGCGAGCAGTCCGGCCGCGGTGGCGGCGGGGGAGAGCCACCAGCGGTCGGTGCGCAGATGGCGGGCGGCGATGGCGGCGCGCCCCGGGGAGCGCACCCCCGTCGCGGAGCCGGGCGGTTCCGTACCTGTGGCCAACAGGCCCTCCTACGGTCGGTTGCCGGTACGTCCTACGGCGCGTGGCGGTCGCTCGCTCCCAGCCCCTCGTCGTCCACGTCCTTCCACAGCCCGCTGTCGTACGGGGCGTCGGGGATGGTCACGAGGCTCTCGGCGCGGCCGGCGGACGGCGTCGGGGGAGTGCCCCGCTCCGCGGCGATGCCGCGCTCCAGCTGGCCGACCGTGCGGACCAGGTCTTCGAGGCAGCGCTTGACGGCCGCCAGATCGTCCTGAACGGACATGGGTTGCCCTCACTTCCGCGAGCGGCTTCCGCAGGAGTGTCGCGCGTCACATCGCGCTTGGGAAGCCATGTGCACCGGATTCCACTCGTCCGGAGCGCACCGGCCCCGGGGTGTTGGGCCGCACGAGTGGGGTTTTCCGGACGTGCCGCCGTGTCGCCGTGGCCGGATCCGATCCGTCCTTTTCAGTGTATGAGCAATAGGTCTGATCATCTCCAAATGGCATAAATCTGGACGAAGGGGTACAAGTCATGTCCCAGTTCGGCGCCCCTCGCGGGAGGACATGCTCCAGGAGCCCCCGCTCCCGCACGCTCCGCTCCGTCGCCACCCTCACCAGTGCGGTCCTCGCCGTCACCGTGCTCGCCGGCTGCAGCTCCGGCGACGACGCCGACGAGGCCCAGGCCGCAGCGCAGGACAACGCCCCCGCCAAGCGCGACGCGGTCGCCGACGGCGGCACCCTGCGCTGGGCCGTCGACGCGCTGCCCACCACCCTCAACAGCTTCCAGGCCGACGCCGACGGCACCACCGCCCGCATCGCCGGAGCCGTGCTCCCCTCCCTCTACACGCTCGACGGGCGGGGTCGGCCGCAGCTGAACCCGGACTACCTGGAGTCAGCGCGGGTCGTCGAGACCGAGCCCAAGCAGGTCGTCCTCTACAAGCTCAACCAGCAGGCCGTGTGGAGCGACGGCCGCGAGCTCGGGGCCCCCGACTTCGTCGCCCAGTGGCGGGCGCTGAGCGGCCGCGACACCGCGTACTGGACCGCCCGCAACTCCGGCTACGAGCGGATCGAGAAGATCGAGCGGGGCAAGAACGACCTGGAGGTGCGGGTCACCTTCTCCAAGCCCTACGCCGACTGGCAGTCCCTCTTCACCCCGCTCTACCCGAAGCAGGTCATGGGGTCCCCGGCCGCCTTCAACGACGGGGCGCGCACCACCCTCAAGGCCACTGCAGGACCGTTCCTGCTGAAGTCGATCGACCGCGGGAGCGGCGACGTCACCCTGGCCCGCAACCCCCGCTGGTGGGGGCAGTCCGCCAAGCTCGACAGCCTCGTCCTCAAGGCCGTCCCCCGCGCCGACCGGGCCGCCGCCCTCGCCGCGGGCAAGCTCGACCTGGCCGAGATCGACCGCTCCACGGCCGAGCGGATCGCCCTCGCGCTCCGGGACGCCCGCGCCGGCCGGAACGGCGCCCAGGCGGCCCTCGCCCACGGCCCCGGCTCGGCGATCACGCCCTCCAAGGCCCTGAAGTCCTGGGCCCTCGCGTACGGCTCCGACGAGGAGAAGGCGGAGGAGGTCCAGGCCGCCCGCCAGAAGAACCAGCAGGCCATCGCCCAGTACGCGAGCCAGCAGAACACCCTCGCCGGCTTCGTCGTCCGCAAGTCCCTGGAGCCCGCCTACACCCAGCTCTCGCTGAACGGCGAGTCCGGCGCGCTCGCCGACGAGCGGGTACGACGGGCGGTGGCCCGCGCGATCAACCGCCAGGAACTGGCCGAATCCGTACTCAAGCCGCTCGGCCTCCCGGCGACGCCCCCCGGCAGCCACCTGGCCCTCGCCGGGCAGGCGGCGTACGCGGACAGCAGCGACGCGCTCGGCGACCAGGACACCAAGGAGGCGAGGGCACTCCTCGCCGACGCGGGCTGGGTCCCGGGCGGGGCGGTCCGGAAGCCGGCCGGCACGAAGGACGGCGCCGAGGCCGGCAGCGAGGCCGAGAAGGCGGAGAAGGCCAAGAAGGAGAAGACGGAGCAGGAGAAGAAGGCGGAGCAGGAGAAGAAGGGGACCAAGCCCGGCGAGAAGGCCGACGGCTCCTCCACCGACGCCAAGAAGAAAGCGAACGACACCGCCTCCGACGAGGGCCTCTACATCGTCGGCGACGACAAGCCCGGCGACCCCAGGGCCCTCCCCGCCCCCGTCATCGGTGCCGCCGGCCCCGAGAACGGCACCGGCATCCTCACCCCGGCCCCCGCCGCCGCGCGCCAGAGCGCCGCACTCCTCGCCCGGGCCGAGGCACTCGACACCGGGGCGGGCTCCGGCGCCCAGGCCGCCCACCCGGTCGCGAAGCCGGACCGGGGAGCGGCCGGGGCCTACGCCCCGCTCGGCACCGCCGCCCCCGTGACCGCGCCGCAGGCCACGCGGGCCCTCGGCAAGGACGGCAAGGAGCTCAGCCTCCGCTTCGTCCTGCCCTCCGGGCCCGGCTCCGAGGCGCTGCGCGCCGTCGGCGACCGGATCGTCCGGATGCTCGACGCGGTGGGGATCCGTACGCAGGTCACCAAGGTCTCCGACGACAGCTTCTTCAAGGACCACGTCGCCGCGGGCGACTACGACCTGGCCCTCTACTCCTGGCCCGCCTCCGCCTTCCCGGCGACCGACGCCCGGCCCATCTTCGCCAAGCCCGAGCCCGCCTCGGACGGCTCGCTCCTGGTCGAGCAGAACTACTCGCGGGTCGGCACCGACCGCATCGACCAGCTCTTCGACCAGGCGGCCGGGACGCTCGACGAGGAGGAGTCCCGCGAACTCGTCCGCCAGGCGGACGCCCGGATCTGGGCCGCGGCCGGATCCATCCCCCTCTACCAGCGCCCGCAGCTCGTCGCGGCGAAGGCCGAGATCGTGAACGCGGGGGCCTGGGGCCTCGCCGCGCCCCGCTACCAGGACATCGGATTCAAGAAGCCCGAATCCTCCAAGGGAGCAGAGCGAAACCGCTGAAAGCTCCAAAGTCTCCGAAACCGCTGGTCACAACCTCAGAAGCAGCTCAAGTTCCTTGCCCGCCGGTGACCCCGGCGGGCAGGATCGCGTCGGCCGCTTGACCCGGCCAGTCCGCTGTCACACCGCAGTCGCACCACAGCACGTTCAGACGCGGTGCCCGGAGCGTCCCCAGCGCGGCCGGGCACACAACGAAGCCCCCTGAACACCCACCGAAACCCCCTAGTAGACCCTCTCGGATCCGGGCGGGGAAGCCCCTTGCGCGGCAGCCCCGTACCATAGGACATAGCCGTGGCGCGTCCGCCCGGCGGGCGTACGAGGAACTGACGCCAATCCCACGATCCGAGAGAAGCGCAAGCACCCATGCCCACGCGCCACGACATCCGTAACGTCGCCATCGTCGCCCACGTCGACCATGGAAAGACGACCATCGTCGACGCCATGCTCAAGCAGGCCGGTGCCTTCGCCGCCCACCAGCAGCTCGACGACCGCATGATGGACTCGAACGACCTGGAGCGTGAGAAGGGCATCACGATCCTCGCCAAGAACACGGCGGTGAAGTATCACCCCAAGGACGGCGGGGCCCCGATCACGATCAACATCATCGACACCCCGGGCCACGCCGACTTCGGTGGCGAGGTCGAGCGCGGTCTCTCGATGGTGGACGCGGTCGTCCTCCTCGTGGACGCCTCCGAGGGTCCGCTCCCGCAGACCCGCTTCGTGCTGCGCAAGGCCCTCCAGCAGCGCAAGCCCGTCATCCTCTGCATCAACAAGACGGACCGCCCGGACTCCCGGATCGACGAGGTCGTCAACGAGACCTACGACCTGTTCCTCGACCTGGACGCGGACGAGGACCAGATCGAGTTCCCGATCGTCTACGCCTGCGGCCGTGACGGCATCGCCTCGCTGACCAAGCCGGAGAACGGCACGGTCCCCGCGGACAGCGACAGCCTGGAGCCGTTCTTCTCCGCCATCCTGGAGCACGTCCCGGCCCCGGTGTACGACGAGGAGGCGCCCCTCCAGGCGCACGTCACCAACCTGGACGCCGACAACTTCCTCGGCCGCATCGCGCTGCTCCGCGTCGAGCAGGGCGAGCTCCGCAAGGGCCAGACGGTCGCGTGGATCAAGCGTGACGGCACGATCTCCAACGTCCGCATCACCGAGCTGATGATGACCGAGGCGCTCACCCGCAAGCCCGCCGAGGTCGCCGGCCCCGGTGACATCTGCGCCGTCGCCGGTATCCCCGACATCATGATCGGCGAGACCCTGGCCGACCCGGAGAACCCGATCGCGCTGCCGCTGATCACGGTCGACCAGCCGGCCATCTCCATGACCATCGGCACCAACACCTCGCCGCTCGTCGGCCGCGGTGGCACGGGCAAGGGCGCGGAGGCCAAGTCCGCGGTCAAGCAGCGCAAGGTCACCGCCCGCCAGGTCAAGGACCGTCTGGACCGCGAGCTCATCGGTAACGTCTCGCTCCGCGTGCTCGACACCGAGCGCCCGGACGCCTGGGAGGTCCAGGGCCGTGGTGAGCTCGCGCTCGCCATCCTGGTCGAGCAGATGCGCCGCGAGGGCTTCGAGCTCACCATCGGCAAGCCGCAGGTCGTCACCAAGCAGGTCGACGGCAAGACGCACGAGCCCGTCGAGCGCCTCACGGTCGACGTCCCCGAGGAGCACATGGGCGCCGTCACGCAGCTCATGGGTGTCCGCAAGGGCCGCATGGACAACATGTCGAACCACGGCTCCGGCTGGGTCCGCATGGAGTTCGTCGTTCCGTCCCGTGGCCTCATCGGCTTCCGTACGGAGTTCCTCACCAACACCCGTGGCACGGGCATCGCCCACTCGATCCACGAGGGCCACGAGCCGTGGTTCGGCACGCTGACGACCCGTAACAACGGTTCGCTGGTCGCCGACCGCGCCGGCGCCGTCACCGCCTTCGCGATGACGAACCTCCAGGAGCGCGGCGTCCTGTTCACCGACCCCGGCACCGAGGTGTACGAGGGCATGATCGTCGGCGAGAACTCGCGCTCCGACGACATGGACGTGAACATCACCAAGGAGAAGAAGCTCACCAACATGCGCTCCGCCTCCGCCGACTCCTTCGAGGCGATCGTCCCGCCGCGGAAGCTCTCCCTGGAGCAGTCCCTGGAGTTCTGCCGCGACGACGAGTGCGTCGAGGTCACCCCGGAGGCCGTGCGTATCCGCAAGGTCATCCTGGACCAGAACGCGCGTGGTCGTGCGTCTTCCCGCGCCAAGAACGGCTGAGTAAGGTCGCATACGGCCGAGCGCGGCGGGGTAGGTCATCGACCTGTGATCTTCGCCGCTCTCGACTGACATAGCGTCAGCACCAGAGCCCGGGCCCCCACAGATATCTGTGGGGGCCCGGGCTTTTCGTCAAGTTCAGTCAACTCCATTTCGACGGCCAGGTGTCCGGATATCGGCCATCGCTCTCCGGTACGTGTGTTAACGGTCCGTTTCGGGGGTGTCTGTCTGTGCTCAGTTTGTCCGGATTTCGGTATCTGGGGCCTTGGTGATGTTGTCAAAACGAGACCACTTAAGTGTGGTTTACAGCCCGGGCGTACTTAATAGTTGGCTCCATTGAGCTCGGGTCAATGGGTCACGCACTGTGGGGAGTGCCGACTCACGAGCACACTCGGGGCACTTGAGTGCTAGCCGTCAGGGGTGTCGGCAAAACTCGGAGTGCCCCTCTTGTAGTGACAAAGTGGACTCATGAGGAGGAACCCATGCGCGGTGCCAAGAGCGCCAAGTGGGTAACGGGCGCGATCATCGTCGCCCTTGCTGCGACCGCCTGTGGCGGGGGTAAGAGCGACGGCGGCAGCGACGCCAAGGGCGCTGTTGACCCGAACGGAATTTTCTCCATCGAGCTGGGCGAGCCTGAGAAGCCCCTGCTCACCGGTGACACGATGGAGTCCAACGGCTCCGCGGTCATGGCCGGCCTGTTCTCGACCCTGGTCGACTACAAGGCCGACGGCTCGCTGGAGATGATCAACGCCGAATCGGTCACCACGACCGACTCGAAGACGTGGACCGTCAAGCTCAAGCCGGGCTGGACCTTCCACGACGGCACCCCGGTGACCTCCAAGTCCTACGTGGACGCGTGGAACTGGAACGCCAGCCTGAAGAACGCCCAGGGCCTCGCGTCCTGGTTCGGGGACATCAAGGGCTACGACAAGGTCCACCCGGACGCCGAGGGTGCGAAGCAGACCGCCGACAAGCTCGAGGGTCTGAAGGTCGTCGACGAGACCACCTTCAAGATCGAGCTCTCGAAGGCCGTCCCGTACTTCGGTCACAAGCTCGCCTACATCGTCTTCGCGCCGATGGCCGAGTCCTTCTACAAGGACCCGACCGCGGGCGGCCAGAAGCCGGTCGGCAACGGTCCCTACAAGTTCAAGAGCTGGGACCACAAGAAGAAGATCGAGATCACGCGGTTCGACGGCTACAAGGGCCCGAACAAGGCGAAGAACGGCGGTGTGGTCTTCAAGAACTACACCACCCTCGAGGCCGCGTACGAGGACCTGAAGTCGGGCAACGTCGACGTTCTGCGTCAGATCGCGCCGAAGGACCTCCCGGTCTACCGCCAGGACCTCGGCGACCGCGCCGTGGACCAGCCGTACTCCGCGATCCAGACCATCGCCATCGCCTTCTACGCGGACCAGTGGAAGAAGCCGAAGGCGATCGACCCCAAGGTCATCCAGGGTCTGTCGATGGCGATCGACCGTGCCACCATCACCAAGACGGTGCTGCAGGGTACGCGTGAGCCCGCGACCGGCTGGGTCGCCAAGGGTGTCCTGGGCTTCCAGGAGGACGGTGGCGCCGGCGTCACCAAGTTCGACCCGGCGAAGGCCAAGGAGCTCATCACGGCCGGCGGCGGCGTCCCCGGCAACAAGATCTCCATCCAGTTCAACGCCGACGGTGGCCACAAGGAGTGGGTGGACGCTGTCTGCAACTCCATCACCCAGGCCACCAGCGTCCAGTGCGTCGGCGACGGCAAGCCGGACTTCCAGGCCGACCTGACCGCTCGCAAGACCAAGCAGGTCAAGTCGATCTACCGCTCCGGCTGGGTGCTCGACTACCCGGTGAACGCCAACTTCATCTCCGACCTGTTCCGCACGGGTGCGGCGGGTAACCAGGGCGACTTCTCCAACAAGACGCTGGACGCGAAGATCGCCAAGGCCGACTCGGCCGCGACGCTCGACGAGTCCGTGAAGCAGTTCCAGGCCATCGAGAAGGACCTGGTCAACTACATGCCGTCGATCCCGCTCTGGTACTACAAGGTCAACGCGGGCTACTCCGAGAAGGTTTCGGGCGTGGCTTACGGTCAGGACGGCGACCCGATCCTGACCGGCGTCGAGGTCAAGAAGTAATCACCCAAGCGTAGTCCGCACGCCGTCACGGGACTGACGGATCGTCAGTCCCGTCTCGGTGCCTTACGCAGTGGCTGGGGGGCCCTTCCACGACATAGCCGTGCCCGATCGAGGGCATAGCTGTGCCATGGGAGGGCCCGTCGGTTGCCGCTGTCACATCTCAACGGAGGCATGATGGGGCGTTATGTCGCACGACGACTGCTCCAGATGATCCCGGTTTTCCTCGGGACGACCCTGCTGATCTTCCTCATGGTGCACAGCCTGCCCGGTGACCCCGTGCTGGCGATGTTCGGCGACAAGGGCGCCGACCCGGCGACTCTCGCCGCGAAGCGCCATGAGCTCGGTCTCGACAAGCCGGAATGGCAGCAGTACCTGTTCTATATGCGGGACATGATCCTGCACCTGGACTTCGGCACCCAGATCCGCAACGGTCTGCCGGTCACCGAGGTGCTGGGCGACGCGTTCCCCATCACGCTCCAGCTGGCCGCCCTGGCGTTCGCCATCGAGCTGATCTTCGGCATCGGCCTGGGCATCATCGGTGGCCTGCGCGCCGGCCGCTTCGCGGACAACCTGATCCTGATCTTCACCCTGCTGATCATCTCGATCCCGGTGTTCGTCCTCGGCTACATCATCAAGATGGTCTTCGCCTTCAACCTGGGCTGGATCGACCCGAACGTGAGCACCGAGCCGCAGCTGAGCGAGATGCTCGCTCCCGCCATCGTCCTCGGCGGTCTCTCCCTTGCCTATGTGGCGCGGCTCACCCGCACCTCCATGGCGGAGAACCTGCGCGCCGACTACATGCGTACGGCCGTCGCCAAGGGCCTGCCGCGGCGCCGGGTCATCGGCGTCCACCTGATGCGCAACTCGATGATCCCCGTGGTCACCTTCCTCGGCACCGACATCGGCGCCCTCATGGGCGGCGCGGTCGTCACCGAGGCGATCTTCAACATCAAGGGAATCGGTGGCGTCATCGCCGAATCGATCTCCCGTCGCGAAGGCTCCACCCTGGTCGGCCTGGTCACCATCCTGGTGATCGTCTACCTCGTCACCAGCCTGCTCATCGACCTGCTGTACGCGGTCCTGGACCCGAGGATCCGGTATGCCTGACGTGACCAAGACCGCCACCGCAGTCGAGGACGCCGTCGCCACCCCCTCGGTGGACGCGTCCGTCCCGGCGGCAAAGCAGGAGAAGGCCCGCAGCCTCTGGGGCGACGCCTGGGCCGACCTCCGCCGCAACCCGTACTTCATCGTCTCGTCGGTGCTGATCGCGCTGCTGCTGCTGATCTCGGTGTGGCCGACCCTCTTCACCAGCGCGTCCCCGACCGCCGGTGACCTGGTCCACCACTTCCTGAGCAAGCCCGAACTGGGCAACATCGGCTCGCCGGAGTGGCTGGGCTACGACCAGCAGGGCCGCTCCGTCTACGCCCGACTGATCCACGGCACCCGCGCCTCGATCATCGTCGGCGTCTGCGTCACCGCGATCGTCACCGTCGTCGGCGGCATCATGGGCATGATCGCCGGTTACTTCGGCGGCATCGTCGACGCGATCCTCTCCCGGATCACCGACGTCTTCTTCGGCATCCCGTTCCTGCTCGGCGCCATGGTCGTCCTGCAGTCGTTCGTCGAGCGGACCGTCTGGGTCGTCGTCTTCGCCCTCGCGTTCCTCGGCTGGACCCAGATCACCCGCGTCATGCGCGGTGCCGTGATCACCGTCAAGCAGGCCGACTACGTCCACGCGGCGAAGGCCCTCGGCGCCGGCACGATCCGGATCCTCTTCCGGCACATCCTGCCGAACGCCATGGCTCCCGTGATCGTCGTCTCGACCATCGCGCTCGGCGGCTACATCTCGGCCGAGGCCACCCTGTCCTTCCTGGGTCTGGGCCTTGCCGCCCCGACCGTCTCGTGGGGTGTCGACATCTCCGCGGGTGTCGCCCAGATCCGAGTGGCCCCGCACGTCCTGCTCTGGCCCTCGATCATGCTGAGCCTCACCGTTCTGGCGTTCATCATGCTCGGCGAAGCCGTCCGCAACGCCCTCGACCCCAAGCTGCGCTGAGGAGGGCGTAAAAGATGAGCATCATCGACAAGACCGCGACCGTCCCGGCGCCGCGCGGCGGAGCCGACTACAACGGTCCCCTGCTCGAAGTCCGCGACCTGCACGTCGAGTTCCACACCCGTGACGGTGTGGCCAAGGCGGTCAACGGAGTCAACTACTCGGTGAACGCCGGCGAGACCCTCGCCGTCCTCGGCGAGTCCGGCTCCGGCAAGTCCGTCACCGCGCAGGCCATCATGGGCATCCTCGACATGCCGCCGGGCAAGATCCCGCAGGGCGAGATCCTGTTCCGCGGCGAGGACATGCTGAAGATGTCCGAGGAGGAGCGCCGCAAGGTCCGCGGCCGGAAGATCGCCATGATCTTCCAGGACGCGCTGTCCTCCCTCAACCCGGTCCTCACCGTCGGCTACCAGCTCGGCGAGATGTTCCGCGTGCACCACGGCATGTCCAAGAAGGACGCCAAGGTCAAGGCCATCGAGCTGATGGACAAGGTCAAGATCCCCGCCGCCAAGGCGCGGGTCTCCGACTACCCCCACCAGTTCTCCGGCGGTATGCGCCAGCGCATCATGATCGCCATGGCGCTCGCCCTGGAGCCGGACCTGATCATCGCCGACGAGCCCACCACGGCTCTCGACGTGACCGTCCAGGCCCAGGTCATGGACCTCCTCGCGGAGCTCCAGCAGGAATACAACATGGGCCTGATCCTGATCACCCACGACCTCGGCGTCGTCGCCGACGTCGCGGACAAGATCGCCGTGATGTACGCCGGCCGGATCGTCGAGCAGGCTCCGGTGCACGAGCTGTACGGGCGCCCCGCGCACCCGTACACCCGAGGCCTCCTGGACTCGATCCCGCGCCTGGACCAGAAGGGCCAGGAGCTCTACGCGATCAAGGGCCTGCCGCCCAACCTGCTCCGCGTGCCCACCGGCTGTGCCTTCAACCCGCGCTGCCCCAAGGCCGACGACATCTGCCGTACGGAGATCCCGGCCCTGGCGCCGGTCACCGAGCAGGACGGCGCGGATCTCCCGGGCCGTAAGAGCGCCTGCCACTTCTGGAAGGAGACGATCCATGGCTGACCTCAGCAAGAACGACGAGGCCGTGGCCGCCGCCGTCGAGGCCCCCGTGGGCCGCGGCGAGCCGATCCTCCAGGTGCGCAACCTGAAGAAGCACTTCCCGCTGACGCAGGGCATCCTCTTCAAGAAGCAGGTCGGCGCGGTCAAGGCCGTGGACGGGGTCTCCTTCGACCTCTTCCAGGGCGAGACCCTCGGCATCGTGGGCGAGTCCGGCTGTGGCAAGTCCACGGTCGCCAAGCTCCTGATGAACCTGGAGCGGGCCACCGCCGGCGAGGTCTTCTACAAGGGCCAGGACATCACCAAGCTGTCCGGGCGCGCGCTGAAGGCCGTCCGCCGCAACATCCAGATGGTGTTCCAGGACCCGTACACCTCGCTCAACCCGCGGATGACGGTCGGCGACATCATCGGCGAGCCGTACGACATCCACCCCGAGGTGGCCCCGAAGGGCGACCGGCGCCGCAAGGTGCAGGAGCTCCTCGACGTCGTCGGTCTGAACCCGGAGTACATCAACCGGTACCCGCACCAGTTCTCCGGCGGTCAGCGCCAGCGCATCGGCATCGCCCGCGGCCTCGCGCTCAACCCGGAGATCATCATCTGCGACGAGCCGGTCTCGGCCCTGGACGTCTCCGTCCAGGCGCAGGTCATCAACCTGATGGGGAAGCTCCAGGAAGAGTTCAACCTCTCCTACCTCTTCATCGCGCACGACCTGTCGATCGTCCGGCACATCTCGGACCGCGTCGGCGTCATGTACCTCGGCAAGATGGCCGAGATCGGTACGGACGAGCAGATCTACGAGCACCCGACGCACCCGTACACGCAGGCGCTGCTCTCCGCGGTGCCCGTGCCGGACCCGGAGGCCCGCGCGCACCGCGAGCGGATCATCCTCACCGGTGACGTCCCCTCGCCGGCCAACCCGCCGTCGGGCTGCAGCTTCCGCACCCGTTGCTGGAAGGCGCAGGAGAAGTGCTCGCAGGAGACCCCGATCCTCGCGGTCCCGCAGCGCTTCCAGGGCCAGGACACCCCGGCCGCCCACTTCTCGGCGTGCCACTTCGCCGAGGAGAAGCAGGTCGTCCCGGTGCACTGACGCACTGACGCGCCGTCCGGTCCGGTCCGTCCGGACACCGAGAGGCCCCCGCCACCCGCAAGGGTGGCGGGGGCCTCTCGCGTTGCCGGGGAGTCCCGTTCCCGTCCCGCGTCCCACGGCCCGTCCCGTGAGGCCGACGGGATGCCGGCCCCGTCCGGCGCCCCTGCCTCGACCGTCGCCGGCACACCGCCCCACCACGCCCGCCCCGGGACGGGTCCCAGGCGCCGGGACACCCGGGAAGGCCCCCAGGGACTGGCAGCGTGTGCGGCGGCGCAGCCCACCGCGCCGCCCGCCGCCACCTCAGGACAAGGGGTCTCCGTGAACGCACTCACCCGCAGGTTCGCCACCGTCGGTTCGGCTCTCGCGATGGCCGCGTCGAGCCTGCTGCTCGCCACGTCGCCGGCCTCGGCGGCGGAGTCCTGCTACGCGGCCCAGTGCGAGGGCAAGGACCCGGCCGCGACCGTCTGCCAGAGCGACGCGCGCACCGTGGGCACCACCGAATGGAACGTGGAGCTGCGCTACAGCCCCACCTGCCGGACGGCCTGGGCGCGTTACAGCGGCGGCGTGAGCTTCGCCCTCACGGTCACGGTGGAGCGCCGGAACGGCGACGGGTCCTACACGCCGTACTACTCGACGCCCTACCGCGGCAACGGGGCCTCCGTCTGGACACGGATGACCAACGACGCGGGCTACCTGTCGCGTGCCTGCGTCCGCTTCGACTCGGGCTTCAGCTGCACCGCCCCGTATTAGGGAGTGTCGTGTCGATCAAGCCGGGCTCGCGGCGCCTGATGCCCAAGACACCCCCTGGACCGCAGAAGGAGCACGTCACCGTGAACACGCTCACCCGCAAACTCGCGACCGCCGGTTCGGCGCTGGCTCTCGCCGCGTCGAGCCTGCTGCTCGCCTCGTCGCCGGCGTCCGCCGCGGCGTACTGCAACGGGCCCGACTGCACCGGCAAGGACCCGAGCACCACCGTCTGCCAGAGCGACGCCCGCACGGTCGCCAGATCGAGCTTCGGCACCGAGCTGCGCTACAGCCCCACCTGCCGCGCCGCCTGGGCGCGGCAGAGCGGCGACACCGCGATGACGATCTGGGTCGAGAGCAACACCGGCCTGGAGCAGTCCGCTTACCACTCCGGCAACGGCACCGTGTGGACCGCGATGATCGACGACAGGGGCATCATCGCCAGGGCCTGCGGTCACATCATGGGATTCGAGCAGTCGGCGTGCACGACCTGGTACTAGGGCGCTCCCTGATCCGGCCTGATCGACAAGACACCCCCTAGACCCCTCAGAAGGAGCACCCGCCATGAAGGCGCTCACCCGCAAGCTCGCCACCGTCGGTTCGGCGCTGGCCATGGCCGCGAGCGGCCTGCTGTTCGCCTCGTCCCCCGCCTCCGCCGCCGAGATCTGCCACGCGGAGACCTGCCACGGTCGCGACCCGGCGACGACGATCTGCGCCGACGACGCCCGGACGGTGCTGTGGGACCGCACCGGCAGGGTCGAACTGCGGTACAGCCCGCAGTGCCGGACCGCCTGGGCCCGGCAGGCGTTCGGCGGGGCGGGCCGGATCACGGTCAACAACTCCCAGGGAGCCGTCTTCGCGGCGGACTACGTCGGCATGAACCCCGTGTGGACCCGGATGGTGAACGACAAGAACATCACCGCCTGGGCCTGCGGGAACTGGACCGACGGGCAGTACGGCTGCACGAACAGGTACTGACCCCTCGTCATCCCGCACCCAGGAGCCCTCATGCGCACCTCCGTCGTCTCCCGGCTGGGCGCGTTCGCCTCGGCGTCGGTCCTCGCCGCGACCGCCCTGATCTCGGGCGCATCCCCGGCCTCCGCCGCCACTCCCTGTCAGGGGAGCGGCTGCGCCGGCCTCGACCCCGCCACCACCGTCTGCCAGAGCGACGCCCGCACGGTACGGACCGCCGACTGGGGTGTCGAGCTGCGCTACAGCCCCACCTGCCGGGCCGCCTGGGCGCGCAAGACCTCCGGCGCCTCCTTCGACACGGTCATCCGGGTGCACAACTCCCAAGGGGCCTCGGAGAGTGTCTATTACGGCGGCAACGGAACGGCGTACACCGCGATGGTCAGCGACAAGGACATCCTCGCCTGGGCGTGCGAGGTGCGCGCCTACGAGACCCTCCAGACCCACTGCACCGGCAGTTACTAAGGACGAGCGCCCATGACCACGGTCACCGGACCGAACCCCCGCCGCCGTACCCTCCTCACCGGCGCCTTCGCCCTCGGCGCCGCTACCGTCCTGCCCGTAGGCCTCGCCGACCGGGCGCGGGCCGCCACCGGCGTCCCGGTGATCGCGGACTGCGCCGCCTGGGGCGCCCGCCCCGCGAGCAGCCCCCTCACCATCCTGCCCACCCCGCCCGTCAAGATCATCGTGCACCACACGGCCACGCCCAACGTCACCGACTACTCGCAGGGTCAGGCCTTCCAGCTCGCCCGCTCCATGCAGAACTGGGCGATGGACGACCGGAGTTGGATCGACACCGGGCAGCACTTCACCGTCAGCCGCGGCGCGTACATCACCGAGGGCCGCCACAGCAGCCTCGCCGAACTCCAGCGCGGCACCCGGACCGTCGAGTCCGCGCACTGCACCGGCCAGAACACCGTCGCCATCGGCATCGAGAACGAGGGCACCTACACCTCGGTCGACCCGCGCGGCGCGCAGTACGCGGCGCTGGTCGACCTCTGCGCCCACATCTGCCGCCAGTACGGCCTGCGGGCCTACCAGATCTACGGACACCGGGACTTCAACGCGACCGAATGCCCCGGTGACCGCCTGTACGCGCTGCTCCCGCAGCTCCGGCGGGACGTCGCCGCGCGGATCGGCGGCGACCCGACGGCCCCCGTCTGGCCGCTGCTGCGCACGGGCGACACCGGCGACCGGGTGCGGGCGCTCCAGCACCACCTGATCGGGCGGGGCGCCGTGCTCACCGCCGACGGGTCGTTCGGCCCGGCCACGGAGAAGGCCGTACGCGACGTCCAGAGCCTGACGCGGGCGACGGCCGACGGCCTGGCCGGCAACCAGACCTGGCACCAACTCGTCGCGCCCGTACGGCGGGACGAGTCGGGGGAGGCCGTCAAGGCCGTCCAGGTCCTGCTCGGCGCGCGAGGGGTCCCCACCACGGTGGACGGCGTCTTCGGATCCGGCACCCAGGCGGCGGTCACCACCTTCCAGACGGGCGCGGGACTTCCCGCCGACGGTCTCGTCGACGCCCGTACCTTCGGCCGCCTGCTCGGCTGATCCAAGCGACAGCCGGACTTCCCACCTCGCAGGAGGAGCACTCAGTCATGCCCTCGCACACTCTCCCCGCCGGCCGATGGGCGGTGCTCCTCGCCGCCGTCGTCGCCCTGCTCGTCGGCCTCGTCTCCCCGGCCCAGGCCCTGGGCGGCGCCTTCGCCCCGACCCAGAGCAAGGGCAACCGCGGCTCGGACGTCGCCGCACTCCAGTACCTGCTCAACGCCCAGGGCGCCGGGCTCACCGCCGACGGCGTCTTCGGCGCCGGCACCGACTCGGCGGTCCGTTCCTTCCAGACGGCCAAGAGCCTCGACGCCGACGGGATCGTCGGCCCCAACACCTGGAAGGCGCTCACGCCCACCGTGCGGGAGGGCAACCAGGGCGAGGCGGTGAAGGCCCTCCAGCACCTGCTCAACGCCAAGCGCGGAGCCGGCCTCACCGTCGACGGCGCCTTCGGCCCCGGCACCGCCTCGGCCGTACGGACCTTCCAGGGCCACGCGGGCCTGGGCGCGGACGGCGTCGTGGGCCCGGACACGTGGACGAACCTGCTCTGGCATTACGAAGCCATCGACTACGCCTACAACGCCGGCACGCTCTGCAACCAGAGCCCCGACGGCAACACCTCCGCCGACTGGGGCACCGCGGCCGCCGTCGCCCAGCTCGAAGCCGCCGCCCGCAGCTTCTCGGCCCTCGGCCGCGGCAAGGTGCCCGTCGGCGACGTGGGCTTCGAGCACGGCGGCACCATCAACGGCCACGCCAGCCACCAGGTCGGGCTCGACGCCGACCTCTGGCCCGTCCGTACGGACTCGGCCCAGTGCGGCGGCTCCCGGATCACCTGGCAGTCGGCCGCCTACGACCGCGGCGCGACCCGCGAGCTGGTCAAGGCCCTGCTCGCGGCGGCTCCCGGCCACGTGAAGTTCGTGTACTTCAACGACCCGCAGCTGATCGCGGAGGGGCTGACGGTCCAGTACCCCAACCACGACAACCACCTGCACATCCGGTACTGCGAGCCGGTCCACCCGAACGCCTCCTACCAGTGCTGACCGCTGCCGCCACGGCAGTCGTGACCCCGAGGAAGACGACACGATGAGAAGAATCCCGGGCTTGGCGGCCACGCTGCTCGCCACCCTGATGGCCGCGCTGACGGCCGGGCTGCTCTCGGCGGGCCCCGCCCTCGCCGCCGACTGGCCCCTCGTCCGCAAGGGCGACTCCGGCGTCCAGGTGACGACCGTCCAGCACCTGCTGACGGCCCGCGGCTACGCCACCGGCGCCGACGGCGCCTTCGGCGACGGCACCGAGGGCAAGGTGAAGAGCTTCCAGAGCGCCTCCGGTCTCTCCCCGGTGGACGGCATCGTCGGCGCGGACACCTGGTCCAAGCTGATCGTCACCGTCCGCAAGGGCGACAACGGATCCGCCGTCAAGGCCGTGCAGACGCAGCTCAACCGGTACGGAGCGGGCCTCGCCGTCGACGGCGACTTCGGCGACGGCACCGACGGCAAGGTCAAGAGCTTCCAGGGCTCCAAGGGTCTCGACGCGGACGGCATCGTCGGCCCCGACACCTGGCGCGCCCTGGTCACCGGCACCTCCGGCGGCAGCGGCGGCAACAGCGGCCTGCTGACCCACTCCGGGGCGGCCGCGATCTTCACCTCGGCCGGCGGCATCAACTGGACCTCCTCCGGTAACTGCTCCAACCGCAACAGCACCACCTGCACCTCGTTCGACGGCCTGCGCCGGTCCTCCGCCGACGGCACCGTCACCCTGCGCAGGGCGAGCGGCTGCGCCCTGACCATCACCGGCGGTACGGAGGCCGGGCACATGAGCGGCACGTACAGCCACTGGAACGGCTACAAGATCGACTTCAGCCCGACCGCCTGCCTGAGCAACTACATCACCGGCACCTTCCCCAGGACCGGGACTCGCGCGGCCGACGGCGCGGCGCTCTACACCGCCCCCTCGGGCAACATCTACGCCCGTGAGAGGGACCACTGGGACGTGACCTTCCTCAACTGACGTCACCTCATCCCGAGCGATCCCGAGCGATCCCCAGCGATTCCGAGCGAATTCCGGCGACGGCGGCCGGTCGCGGCGCAGCATGCCGCGGCCGGCCGCCGTCGCGCCATGTCTCCCGTACCGCGTCTCCCGTACCGCCTCCGCGCCGCCTCGCCCCACCAACGGGTGCCGAGAACATGCATGCCTTCTGATTTCGGGTCATATTGAGCTCTAAGTCACACTTAGGGACATATGGGAGGCACTCCATGCGCGGAGCCACGCACGCCAAGTGGGCCGCACTGGCCACCGCAGTCGCCCTCGCGGCGACCGCTTGTGGCGGCGGCGACGACAGCGGCGGCGGCGGAGGGGCCGACGGCATCGTGACCTCCTCGTGGGGAGACCCGCAGAACCCACTGGAGCCGGCCAACACCAACGAGGTGCAGGGCGGCAAGGTCCTCTCCATGATCTTCCGGGGGCTCAAGCAGTACGACCCGAAGACCGGCGAGGCCAAGGACATGCTCGCCGAGAAGATCGAGACCACCGACTCGACCAACTTCACCATCACGGTCAAGGACGGCTGGACCTTCTCCAACGGCGAGGCGGTCACCGCCAAGTCCTTCGTCGACGCCTGGAACTACGGCGCCCACCTGAAGAACAACCAGAAGAACGCCTACTTCTTCGGCCAGATCCAGGGGTACGACCAGGTTCACCCCGAGAAGGGCGAGCCCACGGCCGAGACCATGTCCGGCCTCAAGGTCACCGGCGGCCAGACCTTCACGGTCAAGCTCACCCAGAAGTTCTCCACCTGGCCCATCACCCTCGGCTACGCGGCCTTCTCACCGTTGCCCCAGTCCTTCTTCGACGACCACGCCGCCTGGCTCTCGAAGCCGGTCGGCAACGGCCCGTACACGGTCAACTCGTACTCCAAGGGCTCCGAGATGGCCCTCAAGCGCTGGGACGGCTACCCCGGCACCGACAAGGCCCAGAACGGTGGCATCACCCTCAAGGTCTACACCGACAACAACACGGCCTACACCGACCTGACGGCCGGGAACCTCGACCTCGTCGACGACATCCCCGCCGCCCAGCTCAAGAACGTCTCCGCCGACCTCGGCGACCGGTACATCAACGTCCCCGCCGGCATCATCCAGACCCTGTCGTTCCCCTTCTACGACCCCGCCTGGGACAAGCCCGGCCAGGAGAAGCTCCGCCAGGGCCTCTCCATGGCGATCGACCGCGACCAGATCACCGAGACGATCTTCCAGAAGACCCGCACCCCCGCCGTCGACTGGACCTCCCCGGTCCTCGGCGAGGAGGGCGGCTTCAAGGACATCTGCGGCGACTTCTGCAAGTACGACGCGGCCGAGGCGAAGAAGCTCGTCGCCGAGGGCGGCGGCATCCCCGGCGGCACCATGAAGATCTCGTACAACGCCGACACGGGCTCCCACAAGGAATGGGTCGACGCGGTCTGCAACTCCATCAACCGCGCCCTCGGCAATGACAAGGCCTGCGTCGGCAACCCCGTCGGCACCTTCGCCGACTACCGCAACCAGGTCACCTCGCAGAAGCTCACGGGCCCCTTCCGTGCCGGCTGGCAGATGGACTACCCGCTCATCCAGAACTTCCTGCAGCCGCTGTACTACACGAACGCCTCGTCCAACGACGGCAAGTGGTCGAGCCCCGAGTTCGACAAGCTCGTCAACCAGGCCAATGCCGAGCCCGACATCGCCAAGGCCGTCGGTCTCTTCCAGCAGGCCGAAGGCGTCCTCCGCGACGACATGGGCGCCATCCCGCTCTGGTACCAGAACGGCAGCGCCGGCTACTCGGAGAAGGTCACCAACGTGACCCTGAACCCGTTCAGCGTCCCGGTCTACGACCAGATCAAGGTCAACTGACGTCGTAGGAGGTCGGCGGCGTACGGCCCGGCCCGCGGACACCACCGCGCCGGGCCGTACGCCTTCCCCGCACACCTCCCCGGAGCCATCCCCCTACCCGGAGCCAACCCCCGGAGCCCCCCATGGGTCGTTATGTGATCCGGCGACTGCTGCAGATGATCCCGGTCTTCTTCGGCGCCACGCTGCTGATCTTCCTGATGGTGAACGTGATGGGCGACCCCATCGCCGGTCTGTGCGGCGACCGCCAGTGCGACCCGGCGACCGCGGCGCAGCTCGAGAAGGAGTACGGACTCGACAAGCCCGTCTGGCAGCAATACCTGATCTACATGGGCAACGTCTTCACCGGCGACTTCGGCACGGCCTTCAACGGTCAGGAAGTCACCGAGCTGATGGCCAGCGCCTTCCCGGTCACCATCCGCCTCACCCTCGTCGCCATCTTCTTCGAGATCATCATCGGCATCAGCCTCGGTGTCCTCACCGGCCTCAAGCGCGGCCGCCCCGTCGACACCACCGTGCTGCTGCTGACCCTGGTCGTCATCTCCATCCCGACCTTCGTCACCGGCCTCCTCCTCCAGCTCCTCCTGGGCGTGAACTGGGGCTGGATCAAGCCGGCCGTCTCCAGCGACGCCCCACTGAACGAGCTGATCGTCCCGGGCCTCGTCCTCGCCTCGGTCTCCCTCGCGTACGTCACCCGGCTCACCCGGACCTCGATCGCCGAGAACAAGCGGGCCGACTACGTCCGCACCGCCGTCGCCAAGGGCCTGCCCCGCCACCGGGTCATCACCCGCCACCTGCTGCGCAACAGCCTCATCCCGGTGGTGACCTTCATCGGCACCGACATCGGCGCGCTCATGGGCGGAGCCATCGTCACCGAGCGGATCTTCAACATCCACGGTGTCGGCTACCAGCTCTACCAGGGCATCCTCCGCCAGAACACCCAGACCGTGGTCGGCTTCGTGACCGTCCTCGTCCTGGTCTTCCTGGTGGCGAACCTGCTCGTCGACCTCCTGTACGCCGTCCTTGACCCGAGGATCCGCTATGCCTGAGCAGCCTCAGCCGTTCGACGACGGCCGCGCGATCAACCACACCGGCGCCGGCGGCGGCACCGACCTCGCGATGGACGAGGGTGAGACGCTGGAGAAGACGCCGGGCGGACCCAAGGGCACCGGGCCCGACAAGAAGCCCCGCTCCCTCTGGTCCGACGCCTGGCTCGACCTGCGCCGCAACCCGATCTTCATCATCTCCGGGCTGATCATCATCTTCCTGGTGATCATCTCGATCTGGCCCCAGCTCATCGCCAGCGGCAACCCGCTCGACTGCGACCTCTCCAAGGCGCAGGAGGGCTCCCAGCCCGGCCACCCCTTCGGCTTCAACGGCCAGGGCTGCGACGTCTACACCCGTACCGTCTACGGGGCCAGGGCCTCCCTGGAGGTCGGTCTCTTCGCCACCGTCGGCGTGACCCTCCTCGGCTCCGTCCTCGGCGGCCTCGCCGGCTTCTACGGCGGCGCCTGGGACGGCTTCCTCTCCCGCATCACGGACGTGTTCTTCGCGATCCCCGTCGTCCTCGGCGGCCTCGTCCTGCTCTCCGTCGTCAGCAACAACAGCGTCTGGCCCGTCATCGGCTTCATGGTGCTCCTCGGCTGGCCGCAGATCTCCCGCATCGCCCGCGGCTCCGTCATCACCGCCAAGCAGAACGACTACGTCCACGCCGCCCGCGCGCTCGGGGCCTCCAACAACCGGATGCTGCTCCGCCACATCGCGCCCAACGCCCTCGCGCCCGTCATCGTGGTCGCGACGATCGCCCTCGGCACGTACATCTCGCTCGAAGCCACGCTCTCCTTCCTCGGCGTCGGCCTCAAGCCCCCGACCGTCTCCTGGGGCATCGACATCTCCTCGGCCGCCCCCTACGTGCGCAACGCACCGCAGATGCTGCTCTGGCCCTCCGGCGCGCTCGCCATCACGGTGCTCGCCTTCATCATGCTCGGCGACGCCGTCCGCGACGCCCTCGACCCCAAGCTGAGGTAGGGACCCATGCTGCTCGAAGTGCGCGACCTGCACGTGGAGTTCCACACCAGGGAGGGGGTGGCCAAGGCGGTCAACGGCGTCGACTACTCCGTCGACGCGGGGGAGACCCTCGCCGTCCTCGGCGAGTCCGGCTCCGGCAAGTCCGTCACCGCCCAGGCCGTCATGGGCATCCTCGACATCCCCCCGGGAAAGATCACCCAGGGCGAGATCCTCTTCCAGGGCCAGGACCTCCTGAAGCTCTCGGAGGCCGAACGGCGCAAGATCCGCGGCGCCAAGATGGCGATGGTCTTCCAGGACGCGCTGTCCTCCCTCAACCCCGTCATCAGCGTCGGCGAACAGCTCGGCGAGATGTTCCAGGTCCACAAGGGGATGTCGCGGAAGGACTCCAAGGCCAAGGCCGTCGAACTGATGGACCGGGTCCGCATCCCCGCCGCCAAGGAACGCGTCGGCCAGTACCCCCACCAGTTCTCCGGCGGCATGCGCCAGCGCATCATGATCGCGATGGCGCTCGCCCTCGAACCCGAGCTGATCATCGCCGACGAGCCGACCACCGCCCTCGACGTCACCGTCCAGGCCCAGGTCATGGACCTCCTCGCCGAGCTCCAGCGCGAGCTCAACATGGGGCTCATCCTCATCACCCACGACCTCGGCGTCGTCGCCGACGTCGCCGACAAGATCGCCGTCATGTACGCGGGCCGGATCGTCGAACAGGCCCCCGTCCACGAGATCTACAAGGCCCCCGCCCACCCCTACACCAAGGGCCTCCTCGAATCGATCCCGCGCCTGGACCAGAAGGGCCGGGAGCTGTACGCGATCAAGGGCCTGCCGCCCAACCTCCTGAACATCCCGCCCGGCTGCGCCTTCAACCCCCGCTGCCCCATGGCCCAGGACGTGTGCCGGACCGACGTACCCCCGCTGTACGACGTGACCGAGTCCCCGGTGCCCCGCGCCAGCGCCTGCCACTTCTGGAAGGAGTGCCTCCATGGCTGAGGCGATTCTCGAAGTCCGGGACCTCCACAAGCACTACCCGCTGACCCAGGGCATCCTCTTCAAGAAGCAGGTCGGCGCCGTCAAGGCCGTCGACGGCGTCGACTTCGACCTCGCCGCCGGCGAGACCCTCGGCATCGTCGGCGAGTCCGGCTGCGGCAAGTCGACCGTCGCGAAGATGCTGGTCAACCTGGAGCGGCCGACGTCCGGCACGATCCGCTACAAGGGCGAGGACATCACCAAGCTGTCCCCCCGCGCCCTCAAGGCCGTCCGCCGCAACATCCAGATGGTCTTCCAGGACCCGTACACCTCGCTCAACCCGCGCATGACGGTCGGCGACATCATCGGCGAGCCGTACGAGATCCACCCCGAGGTCGCCCCCAAGGGGGACCGGCGCCGCAAGGTCCAGGACCTCCTCGACGTCGTCGGCCTCAACCCCGAGTACATCAACCGCTATCCCCACCAGTTCTCCGGCGGCCAGCGCCAGCGCATCGGCATCGCCCGCGGCCTCGCGCTCCAGCCCGAGATCATCGTGGCGGACGAACCGGTCTCCGCCCTCGACGTCTCCGTCCAGGCACAGGTCGTCAACCTCCTGGACCAGCTCCAGTCCGAGTTCTCCCTCTCGTACGTGTTCATCGCCCACGACCTGTCGATCGTGCGGCACATCTCCGACCGGGTCGGCGTCATGTACCTCGGCCGGATCGTCGAGATCGGCAGCGACGCCCAGATCTACGACCACCCGACCCACCCGTACACGCAGGCGCTGCTCTCGGCCGTCCCCGTCCCGGACCCGGAGGCGCGCGCCCACCGCGAGCGCATCATCCTCACCGGCGACGTCCCCTCCCCGGCCAACATCCCCTCCGGCTGCCGCTTCCGCACCCGCTGCTGGAAGGCCCAGGAACGCTGCACCCTGGAAGTCCCCCTCCTCGCCGTCCCGGCGGTCTTCCGCCTCACGGACAGCCCGGCGAAGCACGACTCGGCCTGCCACTTCGCGGAGGAGAAGCAGGTGGTCCCGCCGGAGAACGGCACGAACGGCGAGACGGACGAGCAGACGAACGGCGGGGCGGACAAGCAGACGAACGGCGGGGAGAACAAGGAAGCGAACGGCGGGGAAGAGCCCAAGTCGCTTTAACCCGCAGGCAACTCGACCGACTCGGCTCCGATATACGGACACGTCAGGATCGTCCACGTACGGCCGTGCGGGTGCCGTGAGCCGGCCGGGGCGCGCAATGTCGCCCCGGCCGGCTTTTGTGGTCCCCCTCGTCACCCGCGTCCATGCGGAACCGCTTGTTTCGGTCGGTCACGACCGTGAGTATCGGGTCCGTGACTGTGACACGACCGGCACGTCTCACGGGCGCCGCGTTATGCGCCGCGCTCGCCCTCATGGCCGCCGTGTGGATCCTCAAGGACCTCGCCGTGGTCGGCTCACCCGCCGACCTCGCGCTGGCCTGGACCGGGGACCACCTCTTCCTGGTGAGGGGACGGACCGCCACGTCGTTCGTCGACCCCCTGCTCCTCGCCGTCTCCGCCGCAACCGCCGTCGCCGCCCTGCGCTCCCGCCACGCCGCCTCCGCGCTCGTCGCCACCGGCGCCGTCACCCTCGCCGTGCGCCTGCCCGGCCTCTGGGCGCCCGGAAGCGGCGCGCTCGTCACCGCCCTCCTCGAACTCGCCCTCGCCACCGGCCTCGTCGTCACCGCCGCCGCGGGCCGCCGCCGCCCCGACGGCCCGCACGAGCAGCTCCCCACCCGCCCCCGCACCGGCCCCGCCGTCGCCGCCGGTGTCCTCCTCGCGTTCGGCGTCCTCGCCTTCGTCCTGTGGGAGGCGTACTGGGCCGTCGAACTGCCCCTGGAGATCACCGTCGACCGGTTCCTCGGCGGCCGGTCCATCCTCACCCCGGCCCTCGCGCCCCCGCCCGGCTGGCTGTCGGTGACCCTCATCGGGCTGTACGGGACCGCCGCCGTCTCCGCCTTCGCCCGCGCCCGCCACACGCGGGCCTTCGGACTCCTCGCCGGGGCGTGCCTGGCGGCCGACGGCCTCACCGAGTTCGTGCGCGTCGTCCGCTTCGGGCTGCTCACGTACGTCGTGGACGGCTCCACCGTCGAGCAGGCGCAGGTCCTCAGCGCCGTCTTCGGGCTGGCCGGCGGCCTCGCGGTCCTGGTCCTCCTCGCCGGGCGCGGCGTCCCGCCGCCCGCGCCCGCCGCGCCCGCGCGCTACGGCCCGTACAACTCGTACAGCTCGTACGGACCGCCCCCGGCCCCGCCCTACCCGCCGCCGCCCGGCTGGTGACTCACTCCGGCACGGTCATCCCGAGCGACCTCCTCAGGAAGTCCACCTGGAGCAGGAGCAGGTTCTCCGCCACCTGCTCCTGCGGGGTCATGTGCGTGACCCCGGACAGCGGCAGCACCTCGTGCGGCCGGCCCGCCGCGAGCAGCGCCGAGGAGAGCCGCAGCGCGTGCGCGAACACCACGTTGTCGTCGGCGAGACCGTGCACGACCATCATCGGCCGCGCGGGCTCCTCCGGCGCCGTCAGGCCGTCGTCGGTGAGCAGCGACTGCGCCGCGTACACCTCCGGATCGCCCTGCGGGGTGCCGAGGTACCGCTCCGTGTAGTGCGTGTCGTACAGCCGCCAGTCCGTCACCGGCGCCCCGACGACGGCCGCGTGGAAGACGTCAGGACGCTGGAGCACCGCCCTGGCGGCGAGGTAGCCGCCGTACGACCAGCCGCGGATCGCCACCCGCCCCAGGTCCAGCGGGAAGCTCCCGGCCAGCGCCCGCAGCGCCTCCACCTGGTCGTCGAGCGTCGGCGTCAGATCGCGCAGGAGCGCCTTCTCCCAGGCGGGGGAGCGGCCCGGCATGCCGCGCCCGTCCGCCACGATCACCGCGAAGCCCTGGTCGGCGAACCACTGGGACGTCAGATACGGGTTGTGGGCGGCGACCACGCGCTGCCCGTGCGGACCGCCGTACGGATCCATCAGGACCGGCAGTGGCCCGTCCCCCTCCGCGTACCCGGAGGGCAGCAGCACCGCGCACGGGATCCGCCGGGCCCCCGCCTCCGTCAGCCGCACCCCGGCGGAGATCACCGGCTCCTGCGCGTACGAGCCCACCACCGCGACCTGCTCGCCGTCCCGCAGCACCCGCGCCACGCTCCCCGGCGTCCCCGGCCGCGCCGAGACGAGGACCGTCACCGGCCCCGAGCGCACCGCCCCGTGCACCCCGACGCCCTCGGAGAGCCGCTCCGCACCCCGCTCGGACACCCGGTACACATGGACCTCGCCGGTCTCCGGCTCCGCCGCCTCCGCACCCGCCGACGCCGATACGAGGACGTCGTCCTCCCCGAGGCCGAGCACCGCCCGGACGTGCAGCGCCCCGTCCGTGAGGAGCCGCTCGCCGACGGCGAGAGCCCTGGCCCCGCTCTCGTCCGTGACGCGGACGAGCCGCCCGTCCGGAGACCACGCCGGCACCCCCGGCAGCAGCTCCAGCCACGCCGGGTCCTCCTCCGCCCGCACGGTCGAGGTCGCCCCGGACTCCGTGTCCACCGCCAGGTTCAGCTGGGACCGCTGGTCCCGCGCCTGGACGAGCAGCAGCGGCGCCCCGGCCGCCGACCAGTGCACCCGCGCGACGTACGGATACCGCTCGCGGTCCCACACCGCCTCCGTGCGGGCCCCGTCGAGGCCCACGAGGAAGAGCCGCACCTCCGCGTTGGCCGTCCCCGCCGCCGGGTACCCGACCTCCTGCGGCGCCCGCCCGGGATGCGCCGGATCGGCGATCCACCAGCGGCGTACGGCCCGGTCGTCCGCGCGGGCGACCAGCAGCCGGTCGGAACCCGGGGACCACCAGTAACCCCTGTCCCGGCCCATCTCCTCCGAGGCGATGAATTCGGCCAATCCGTAGGAGATGTGACCGTCCTCCGGAACGGCGAGCCCCCGATCCCCGGAACCGTCCGCTCCGACCACCCGCAGCGCGCCCTCCGCCACATACGCGACGAGCCGCCCGTCCGGCGAGGGACGCGGGTCGATCACCGGCCCCGGCACCGCGAGCTCCCGCGCCGTCCCCGCCCGCAGCTCCGCCGCGAACAGCCGCCCCGACAGGGCGAACGCCGCCAGCTCCACGGCCGAGTCCACCGCGTACGCCACGATCCCGCCGGAGCCCTCCCGGCTCCGTTCCCGGCGCGCCCGCTCCTCCGGCGACAGCTCCTCCGCCGCGCCCGCGAGGAGCGTCTCCGGATCGGCGGCCACCCGCTCCACCGGCGGGCCCTCCGCCGGCAGGTCGAGGACCCACAGCCGGTGCGAACGGTCGGTCCCGGAAGCCGATCTGACGAAGACGACGCGCTCCCCGTCGGGGGAGACCGAGAAACCGCGCGGAACGCCCAGCGTGAACCGCTGGGTCCTGGCGTGCTGGCGGGGGAAGGAGAGCGCGGCCCGGGGTGCGGCCGACGGCTGTGGGGACGGCTGGCGGGACGGCTGTCGAGACGAGGTCATGCGGCTGAAACTAGTGCCGTGCGCCCCCCTCGTGCCTCCGTCCGCCGATCGATGCGATGGCACGGATAGTTATGATCCGTAGCGCTAGGTGGGTATGTACTCGCATGGCACATGCTCCCTGCCCGATCCGTTCGAATATCCGACCGAAGAAGTGTGGAGGTGGACCGCCGTGGCACTCTCGATTTCGGTGGTGGTGCTGCTGGCGATCGTCGTCTTCCTGCTGATCCGGAAATCCGGACTCAGGGCGGGACACGCGGCGATCTGCGCGCTCCTGGGCTTCTACCTGGCGAGCTCGTCCATCGCCCCGTCCATCAGCACCCTCACCACCAACGTGGCGAGCATGATCGGCGGCCTCAAGTTCTGACCCCGCCGTAGCGGGAGGGGTCTCGTAGGGTGGGGACATGACCGATCTCCCCGCCCGTCGTCTGCTCCTCGTGCACGCGCACCCGGACGACGAGTCGATCAACAACGGCGCCACCATGGCCAGGTACGCGGCCGAGGGCGCCCTTGTCACGCTGGTCACCTGCACGCTCGGCGAGGAGGGCGAGGTCATCCCGCCCGGGCTCGCCCATCTGGCACCCGACCGGGAGGACCGCCTCGGCCCGCACCGCGTCGGCGAACTCGCCGCCGCGATGACCGAGCTGGGCGTCACCGACCACCGCTTCCTCGGCGGCCCCGGCCGCTTCCGCGACTCCGGAATGATGGGCGCCGAGCAGAACAAGCGGGAGAACGCGTTCTGGAACACGGACGTCGACACCGCCGCGCCCCACCTCGTCGCCGTGATCCGCGAGACCCGCCCGCAGGTCCTCGTCACCTACGACCCCGACGGCGGCTACGGCCACCCCGACCACATCCAGGCCCACCGGGTCGCGACGCGCGCCGCCGAACTCGCCGCCGACCCGGCCTACCGCCCCGACCTCGGACCCGCCCACGCGATCGCCAAGATCTACTGGAACCGCGTGCCCCGCCCGGTCGCCGAGGCCGGATTCGCCCGGCTGCGCGCCGAGGGCTCCGCCTTCCCCGCCGTCGCCGCGATCGACGACGTCCCCGGCGTCGTCGACGAGGACCGGATCACCACCGAGATCGACGCCGGACCGGAGCACACGGCCCGCAAGAGCGCGGCGATGGCCGCGCACGTCACCCAAGTCGCCGTCGACGGCCCCTTCTTCGCCCTCTCCAACGACCTGGGCCAGCCGATCTTCACCACCGAGTACTACGAGTTGGTCCAGGGCACCCCGGGCGCCCCCGCGGGCGTCCGCGAGACGGACCTCTTCGCGGGGGTGACCGCGTGAGCGCCGCCTCCCGGGCCTCCTCGGGCTCCTCGCCCCGCCCGCCCGCCGCGACGGCCCCGGCCGCCCTCCCGACCTCCCGCGGCGCCCGGTACGCCTGGTACGGCGTCCTGGTCGTCCTCGGAGTCCTCGTCGGGACCGCCGGAGCCCTCGTCCAAGCCGCCTGGTTCCCCGGCGGCTTGCTTCTCGCGCTCCTCGCGACCGCCGCCGTCTTCTACGGCGGACTCCGCGCCACCGGCACCCAGGTCGGCGTCGTCGCCGCCGGCTGCGGCTGGCTCCTCGCCGTCGTCCTGCTCAGCTTCGGACGCCCCGAGGGCGACGGGGTGTTCGGCGGAGGCGGCGGCGAGCTGCTGTTCCTCTTCGGCGGCATGGCGGTCGCTGTGATCTGCGCCACGCTGTCCCGGCTGCCGCGACCGGCCCCGTGAACAGGACGACTTGATACCGGAGACGCCCTGACTTCGGCCGGATTGCCCGTCGTCCGCCGCCCATGGGTCGGGTATGCGGCGGCGCTGCCCAGTATGGTGGTGCGCGCCGCCGAACCGCCCGGGTTACACGAGCATCTGCAAGAGCGGGCGGTGGAGCCAACCGGGAGATCCTGCTTTGAGTCGTGAAACTGGTCGAGAGACTGACAGTTCGTCCTCCGGCGCCCAGGGGCGCGGTGGAGCCGCGTACCCCTCGGGTACACCGCCGTACGGATCCCGCCAGTATCCGTCGCTCCACCCCTCGCAGGACGCGCCGGAGGAGACCCCCGTCGCGCCCGCGCCGCCGGAGGAGCCCAAGACCGAGACGACGCTGACGACCCGCATCCGGATCAACATCCCGGGTTCGCGTCCGATCCCGCCGGTCGTGGTCCGTACGCCTGTTGCCGAGGCGCCCGCGGCGGAGAGGGAACCGGAGCCGAGGCGCGCACCAGCGCCCGTCGCGGAGCCGGTGCCCGCGCCGGTGCCCGAGCCGGTCGCGGCTCCGGAGCCGGTGGGCGCCGAGGAGGCGCCGAAGGCGAAGGAGACGAGCGACTGGTTCGCCCCGCGCAAGGCGTCGCCCGCCCCCGCCCCGACCCCGGCACCCGCGCTGCCGTCCGCCCCGGCGGCACCCGGCCCGCTCACCGCCGCGCCGGACGCCCCCGGCACGGGCTTCGCGGGCTCGGCGACCTCCGGCGTCCCGACGGTCGGCACGACCCCGTCGAGCCGCCCGGTGGCGTCGAACCCGGGCGCCGGCAACCCGCTCTACGAGAGCGGCACACCGGCGGGCGGCACGCCCCGGTACGAAGGGACCCCGGGCTACGACGCGACGCCGATGTACGACGGGACGCCCTCGGGCGGGACGCCGATGTACGACGGCACCCCTTCGGGCGGGACGCCGGCGTACGACGGCACCCCGGCGGCGGGCACGCCCCTGTACGACGGGACGCCCTCGGGCGGCACGCCCGCGTACCGAGGCCCGGCCGGGGGCCCGACCGGCCCCACCACCGGCCCGGTCACCGGCATCGCCTCGCTCGGCGGCCCGGCACCGACGGCGCCGTTCCCCGGCACGCCCGGTGCGCCCGGTGCGCAGGGCGGGGCCCCGCGCATGTCCGACGACACGGCGATCCTGACCCCGCAGCCGCCCGCCCCGAAGCCCCCCCAGGGCCAGGGCCAGGGCCCGGCCCAGGGGCCGGGACCGATGCGCCCGCAGGCGCCCGGCCAGGGCATGGCGGCCGACGGCGCCGGCCACATCTCCGGCGACACCCTCACGAGCGGCATCCCGGTCGTCCCGCCGTCGGCGGCCCGCCCGAACCTCACCCCGCGCATCGAGGAGACCCCGGCCCAGGCCCCCGCGCCCGCCGCTCCCCGGCCCGCCCCGGCGCCGAGCCGCGCCCAGGCGAAGAAGGGCCGCTCCAAGCTGGTCCTCGTCGCCGTGGGCGTCGTCGGCCTCGCGGGCGTCGCCTACGGCGCCGGACTGCTCCTCAACCACTCCGACGTCCCCAAGGGCACCACGGTGCTCGGCGTGGACATCGGCGGCGGTACGAAGGAGGAGGGCGTCAACAAGCTGGAGGCCGCCCTCGGCAAGCGCGCCGCCGCGCCGCTCCAGCTCAGCATCGGCGGCAAGAAGGTCCAGATGCCGCCCGAGAAGGCGGGCCTGGCCCTCGACAGCCAGGAGACCGTCCGCGGGGCCGCCGGCAGCGACTACAACCCGGTCTCCGTCATCGGCTCCCTCTTCGGCGGCGAGCGGGTCGCCAAGCCGGTCTTCCCGGTCGACGAGGAGAAGCTCGCCGTCGCCCTGCGGGACCTGGCGGGCGCCTCCGCCTCCGCGACCGAGGCCACGATCCGCTTCGCGCCGAACAAGGTCACCCCCATCGAGGGCAAGCCCGGCGCCGGCATGGACGTCCAGCGCTCGATGATCTCCGTCCGGGACGCGTACCGCGCCCAGGTCGAGACGGGCCAGGGCAAGGTCGTCGACCTCCCCGTCACCACCCTCCGTCCGTCGGTCACGAAGGCCGAGCTGGACCGGGCGATGAGGGAGTTCGCCGAGCCGGCCATGTCCGACCGGATCACGATCATCGCGGGCGGCAAGCAGATCCAGTTCGGCCCCGCGCGCTCGCTGCCGCAGATCCTCTCCATGAAGGCCGTCGACGGCCGCCTGATCGAGGTCTACGACAAGAAGGCGATCGAGCGGCTCCTCGACGGCGCCTTCGACGGCGTCATGATCACCAAGGGCGACGGCGCCAAGCACCAGGTCTCCGCCGACGACGTGGCCTTCGTGATGCGCGACGCCCTGATGGGCAAGACGAAGGCCGAACGCACCAAGGTCATCAACCTGAGCGGCAACGGCTGACGTTCAGGGACCCCGGCACCCCCGTCCGACGACCGTCGGGCGGGGGTGTTCCGTTCACCGCGTCAAGGACTCCTCAGGCGCTCGGCATCGCCGTGAAGGCCGCCGAGGAGAGGGAGGTGGCCTCCTGTTCGCAGGTGGCGGCCGGGTGTCTCTTGCCGCCCAGGGAGACGACGACCACCAGGTTGCCCTTGCGGGCGTAGAGCGTGCAGGTGGTCTGTTCGTCGCTCGGGGCGCTCCAGAAGGCCTCGTCGGCGAAGGCGAGGCCGGATGCCTGGCGTTCGCCCTCCGCGTCGTCGGCGAACTCGTTCTCCTGGCGGTCCGTGGCGTTCTCGTCGGTGCCCGCGCTGCGGCGCAGTTCCCAGCGGATCATGGCGTGGGAGTAGAAGTTCCAGCCGTCGGCCTGCGGCTCGTCCTTGTCGTTCCAGGAGCAGCTGGTCGTGGCCGTGTCCGAGTACTCGGTGTACGCGTCCCGGGCCGGGTTCCGTCCCGGGAGCGGGAGCTTCGGGGCCACGTCCGCGCAGACCGGCATCGTCACGTAGGCGTCCGGCGGGCCGTCCGCCAGTCCGCCGTCCTTCAGGGCCCACCACCCGCCGGCGCCGAGGACGCACAGGGCGACGGCTGCGGCGACGGCCATGGGGCCCCGGCGGCGGCGGACCGGCGGAGCGGCGGGGGAGAACTGGGTGACCGCGGCCGTCGGGGCCGTGTGGGCCCTTCCGGGCGGTACCACCATCGTGCGTTCGGGGTCCCCGTCGAGCGGGCTGAGCAGGTGGTCGACGGCCCGCTGCTGGTCGGTGATCATCGCGTGGACGGCCGGCGGCCACGGCCGGGCCGTCGGGGCCGCCGGGCCGAGCGCGGCGAGGAGCCGGCCGGGGGTGGGGCGGGCCGCCGGATCCTTGGCCAGGCACCAGGCCAGGAGGCCGGTCAGCTCCGGCGGTACGGCGGCGAGGTCGGGTTCCGTGTGGACGACGTTGTAGAGGGACTGGAGCGTCGACGGGCCCGCGAACGGGCTCGTACCCGTCGCGGCCATGGCCAGGACCGAGCCGAGGGAGAAGACGTCGCTCGCCGGGGTGAGCTCCTTCCCCTCGGCCTGTTCGGGCGACATGAACGCGGGCGAGCCGACGACCAGACCGGTCCCGGTCAGCTCGGTGACGTTCCCCGCCTCGGCGATCCGGGCGATGCCGAAGTCGATGACCCTGGCGCCGTCCCCCGAGAGCAGGACGTTCTCCGGCTTCAGGTCGCGGTGCACGATCCCCGCCCGGTGGATCTCCTCCAGGGCCGTCGCCAGCTGTACGGCCAGCCGCCGCACCGTCTCGGCGGGCAGGGTGCCGGACCGTTCCACCGCCGCTCCGAGCGAGGGGCCCGCGACGAACACGGAGGCCAGCCAGGGCACGGGGGCGTCCGCGTCGGCGGCCAGCACGGCCGCCGTGCAGGCGCCGGACACCTTCCGCGAGGCGTCGACCTCCCGCCGGAACCGGGCGCGGAAGTCCTCGTCGTGGGCGAACCGGGCGTGCACCTGCTTCACGGCGGCGAGCCGCCCGTCGGGCGCGGCGCCGAGGTAGACGCGGCCCATGCCGCCGCGTCCGAGCTCGGCGAGGAGCCGGTACGGCCCGGCCTCGCGGGGGTCGGTGGGGCCCAGGGGTCTCGTCACTGTGCCGCCGCCTTCGTCTTGACGAGCGCGAAGGCCTGCCTCGCGCTCTCCTCGGTCAGGGCCTCGCACGTGCCCAGGGGGTAGTTGGGGCCCTTCACCTGGACGAAGAGCTCCAGGTTGACGTCCCGGGCGTACAGCACGCAGTGGCCGTCGTGTTTGTACCAGAGGGCCTCCTCGGCGAAGTCGAGCGTGGAGACCCGCTCGGTGGCGCCGCGGATGTACATGCCCTCGTAGCGCTTCTTCGCGCCTTCGGCGCCGGTGGGGCCGCCCGGCTTGCTGCGGTAGAGGTCCCAGACGAGGACGATCTGGTCGCCGGAGCGGGTGTTCCAGGTGCACTGGTTCGACGTGGCGCCGTCGTACTGGGTGTGCGGGGGCCCGCCGTCCTGGACCCGCTGCTGGGTGAACCCGGCCGGCACCTTCACCTTCGGGCGCAGCTGTACGCAGGAGGGGAGGGGCCCCGCGTACGTGTCGGCCACCTGGCTCAGCGGGACGTTCCCCGGCGTCGGGACGGGCTCGTCCGCGAACGCGTAGTACACGTCGTCCGCCCAGCCGTTGACCGCGACCAGTGCCCCGGTGACGACCAGGACCCCGGCGGCGACGGCGGCGGCCGTCCAGAGCCGGCGGCCCCGGCTCCGTACCCGGGGGAGGGGCGCCGGTGGCGGCGCCGCGGGCGCCGGCGCCGCGCCCACCAGCCGGTCGATCTCCGCCGACTGCTCCGCGATCCGCCGGTGCACGGCCTCCGGCCACGGCCGCGCCGACGGCGGCACCGGCCCGATGAGGGCGAGGATGTCCTGCGGGGACGGGCGCAGAGCGGGGTCCTTGGCGAGGCAGGCCGCGAGGAGCCCGCGCAGCCCCGGCGGTACGGCGCCGAGGTCGGGTTCCTCGTGGGCGATGCTGTACATCAGCGCGGGCGCAGAGGCGCCGTTGAACGGCGTCTTCCCCGTACAGGCCACGACCAGGGTCGCGCCGAGCGCGAAGACGTCGGCCGCGAGGGCCGGCGCCCCGCCCGTGATCTGCTCGGGCGCCATGAACGCGGGGGAGCCGATGAGCGCGCCCGTGTGCGTGAGCTTCGTCAGGTGGTCGCCCGCGCGGGCGATGCCGAAGTCGATCACCCGGACGCCGTCGCCGGTGAGCATCACGTTCGACGGCTTCAGGTCCCGGTGGACGAGGCCCACCCGGTGGATGTCGGCCAGCGCCTGGGCGAGGCCCGCGGCCAGCTGCCGTACCGCCTGCTCCGGCAGGAAGCCCTCCGCGAGGACGTCGCTCAGCGGGAGCCCGGGGAGGAAGAGCGACGCGAGCCACGGTGTCGGGGCGTCCGGGTCGGCGTCGACCACGGGTGCCGTGTAGGCACCGGACACCCGCCGCGAGGCGTCCACCTCGCGGCGGAACCGCGACCGGAAGCCCTCGTCGTCGGCCAGGTCGGCGTGCACCTGCTTGACGGCCACGAGGCTGCCGTTCGGCGCGACGCCGAGCAGCACCCGGCCCATCCCGCCCTGCCCGAGCACCGCGACCGTACGGAACGGCCCCACCTCTGTCGGGTCGTTCGGCGTCCAGGGACGCATGTGATCACCCTCCCCCGTGAATGCGGAAGGGATCCTAATCGGGGCGGCGGCGGATCACTCCGGATTCCCCGCGTGATCCACAAGACATCCACGAGCAGGGTCAGTTCAGGCGCGCTCTCGCCGCCAGGGCCCGGCGGCGGATGGTCGTCGCCGCCTCCGGGTCCACCGCGTCCATCACCCGCGCGTACGCCTCCATCTCCACCGCCCCCGCGAGGAACTCACCGCGCTGGACGAGCAGCTCCGCGCGCTCGTAGCGCAGCCGCGCCGGGTGGGAGGGCAGCAGCAGCGCGAGCTCCACGGCCCACAGGCCCACGTCGGAGCGCTCGGGGCGGGGGGCCGCCCAGGCGCGGATGTTGTTGAGGACGCGCAGCACGATCGCGCCGGGCTCGGCCGGCCGGAGCATGGAGCGGTCGAGGGACTCGCCCGTCGCGCTCGCCACGAGCAGCTCCGCGTCCGCGCCCGTCATCGCCCGGCCGCCGGCGAAGGGGTCGGCGAGGTTCAGGTCGGCGGGGTCGCCGAAGCCGACGACGAAGTGGCCGGGGAGGCCGAGTCCGTACACGGGGGCACCGGCCCGGCGGGCGACCTCCATCCACACGACGGAGAGCAGGATCGGCAGGCCCCGGCGGCGGCGCAGCACCTCGTGCAGGAGCGAGGACTCCAGACGCTGGTAGTCGGCGGGCACGCCCTCGAAGCCCTCGCGGTCGCCGAGGAGCGCGGCGAGCTCGCCGGCCCAGTCGCCGGTGGTGCGGGTCGCGTAGGGGACGAGTCCGGCGAGGCGGTCCAGCTCGATCTCGGCCTCGTCGATGGCGTGCCGGGTGACGGTCGGGTCGGCGACCGCTCCGACGAGCAGACAGAGCCGGGCGAGGTCGGGCCGCTCGGCCCGGGCCTCCTCCGCGAATTCGCGCCGCCAGTCGGGCACGTCCTCCAGCGGTTCGTCGCCCGCCCCTTCGTCCGGTCCGTCGGACCCGGCTCCGTGCTCCGTCACGCCTCCGTCACGCCTCCGACCATCGGTAGTGGTGGTAGTGGTGGTGGACCGCGAAGCCCATCCGGTCGTACAACGCCAGGGCGCCGTCGTTGTCCGCCTCCACCTGGAGCCAGGCCGCCGACGCGCCCTCGTCGAGCGCCTGCCGGGCGAGCGCCGTCATGACGGTCGTCGCCAGGCCCTGCCGCCGGAGGGCGGGGTCGACCTCGACGGCCATGAAGCCCGCCCAGCGGCCGTCGACGACGCAGCGTCCGATCGCCGCCGGTACCTCTCCCGTGCCCGCCACGGACGCGAACCACACACTGGGGCCGGAGGTGAGGACGGGCCGTACCGCGGGGCTCGGTTCCCCGAAGCGCTGGTAGCGGCCCAGCCAGGCCTCGTCGACCGTGCGGGAGAGGCGTACGGCGGAGACGTCGGCGTCCAGGTCGCCGATCGGGGCGAGCGCTCCGATCCGGACCTGGGCGGAGACCTCGCGCCGCCAGCCGTGCCGGTCGAGCGCCGCGCACAGCAGTTCCTGGGTGCCCTCGGCGCCGGTCGCGGTCTGGATGTACGCGGGGAGCTTCCGGGCCGCGTACCAGTCCCGTACGCGGGTCAGCGCGTCCTCCACCGGGAGCCCCGGATCGCCGAGCGGCAGCGCGGAGTTGGCCCGGCGGGTGAATCCGTCGGCGGCCCGCAGGGTCCACTCGCCGAGCGGCTCGCTCTCGACCGGCTGCCAGGCGCGCGCGGTGGCCCGGGCCAGCTCCGGGAAGGTGGCCGACGGGCCCCTGCGGCGGGCCGGAGCGGGGGGTACGACCTTGCCCGCGACCAGAGCGGTTTCCGCGATCCGGACGGTTTCACCGCTCTTTCGTGTGATCAGCAGCACACCGGAATCCCATGATGTGAGAACTCCGACCGCGTCGGTGAACTTCTCGCCCGCTGCGGCCGAGTCTGTCACGTACCGAACGGAGACACGTTTTCCCACGTCAGCGCTGGTGATTCGGACCTCGACGAGTCCTCCGCCGATCAATTCCACAGCTTCTCCGCCCCTCCTGTTCGGATCGCCCCCAAGAACGGAGATACTAGGTGCGGGCATCGACGACGCCGCGCTCCCGCGCAGACCAGCCCTATCGAGGAGGAACGACAGCGTGACCTACGTCATCGCGCAGCCTTGTGTCGACGTGAAGGACAAGGCGTGCATCGAGGAGTGCCCCGTCGACTGCATCTACGAGGGCAAGCGGTCCTTGTACATCCACCCGGACGAATGCGTCGACTGCGGGGCCTGTGAGCCGGTCTGCCCGGTTGAGGCGATCTTCTACGAGGACGACACCCCGGAGGAGTGGAAGGACTACTACAAGGCGAACGTCGAGTTCTTCGACGAGCTCGGTTCGCCCGGTGGTGCCTCCAAGCTCGGCGAGATCGAGCGCGACCACCCCTTCATCGCCGCCCTGCCGCCGCAGAACGGCTGATCGACCGCATCCGGTCCCGTACGGCGTCGGTCGCCGTGCGGGACCGAGGCGTTTTCCCGTACGTACAGGAAGTGAGAGCCAACCCGTGAGCGCAGTCTCTTCGCGCCTGCCCGTCTTCCCCTGGGACAAGCTGGAGCCGTACAAGAAGACGGCCGTGGCGCACCCGGACGGAATCGTGGACCTCTCGGTCGGCACGCCCGTCGACCCGGTCCCCGCGCTGATCCAGGACGCCCTGGTCGCGGCGGCGGACTCGCCGGGCTATCCCACGGTGTGGGGGACGAAAGAGCTGCGGGACGCGCTCACCGGCTGGTGCGAACGCCGTCTCGGCGCCGTGGACTTCGCCCACGAGAACGTCCTGCCGGTGGTCGGCTCCAAGGAGCTCGTCGCCTGGCTGCCGACGCAGCTCGGGCTCGGCGCCGGCGACCGGGTCGCGTACCCGCGCCTCGCCTACCCGACGTACGAGGTCGGCGCGCGGCTCTGCGGCGCGGAGCCGGTCGTCTACGACGACCCGACGGAGCTCGACCCGGCGGGTCTGAAGCTGCTCTGGCTGAACTCCCCGTCCAACCCGACCGGCAAGGTCCTGGGCAAGGACGAGCTGACCCGGATCGTGGCCTGGGCGCGCGAGCACGGCGTGCTCGTCTTCTCCGACGAGTGCTACCTGGAGCTGGGCTGGGAGGCCGACCCGGTCTCCGTCCTGCACCCGGACGTCTGCGGCGGTTCGTACGAGGGGATCGTCGCCGTCCACTCGCTCTCCAAGCGCTCCAACCTGGCCGGCTACCGCGCCGCGTTCATCGCGGGCGACGCGGCCGTGCTCGGCGAGCTGCTCCTGATCCGCAAGCACGGCGGCATGATGACCGCGGCCCCGGTGCAGGCGGCGACGGTCGCGGCGCTCGGCGACGACGCGCACGTGGCCGAGCAGCGGGCGCGGTACGCGGCCCGCCGGGCGTCGCTGCGGGCGGCCCTGGAGGCGCACGGCTTCCGGATCGAGCACAGCGAGGCGAGCCTGTACCTGTGGGCGACCCGGGACGAGCCGTGCTGGGAGACCGTGGCGTACCTGGCGGACAAGGGCATCCTCGTGGCGCCCGGCGACTTCTACGGCGAGGCCGGGGAGCGGTTCGTGCGGGTGGCGTTCACGGCGACGGACGAGCGGGTCGAGGCGGCGGTCAAGCGGCTCGGCTAGGGCCTGTCCGGCGGGACATGCGGGAGGGCCCGGGGAGCATCACCTGCTCCCCGGGCCCTCCCGCGTTTCTGCGTTCTCGCGTTCTCGCGTTTCCGTGGTTTCGCGTTTCCGCGCTTCCGTGCGGGATCAGCCGATCGGCAGGCCGCCCAGGGACGGGGCGGCCGGGAGGCCGCCGCCCAGGGCGCCGGCGGCCGGGCCCTGCGCGCTCTCGCCGGCGGCGCCGGCGGTCTTGCCGACGACCTCTCCGGTGCTGCCGGCGGCCTCGCCGGCCAGCTCCTGCGCGGCCGGGGTGGCGGTCTTGCCCGCCGCGCCCGCGGTCTTGCCGACGGCCGGGACGGCCGTGCCGACGGCCTGGCTGCCGGTCGCGCCGACGACGCCGGTGGCGGCCTGCGCGCCGCTGTCGACGGCGTCGCCCGCACCGGCGGCGTCCAGGGCGGTGACGCCGCCGAGGGCGTTGGTCGGCGCGATGCCGTGGTCCAGGGCGCTCGCGGAACCGGCCGCACCGACCACGGGGGCTGCTCCGGCCGCGATGAGGAGGGCGGCGCGGGCGATCCGACGGGTCAGGGGGAGGGACATGGTGCTCCTTCGACGGGGTGCGACGAGTGGTGTTCGGACGCAGTGACAACCGGCTCCGGGGTGGGAGAGGTTGCGGCGGTCGAAGGTAAAGGATTGGCAATGCGTCGTATTGTCGGGTGGGGAGGAAAATGGACGAACGTCTCATTGTCGGTCGCCTGCCGAACCGTCACTTCCCTTGCGCCGCAAGGGAGTTGAGGTGTCACGGCCCGACGCGGAAATGCGCCCCCGAACTGCGCCCGAATTCCCCGGCATTCCGTCCGGGCGAATGCCACGAAGGAGTGAACGACCGTACGGGCGACCGGCTACCGAGCGAGCCGGAGACGGACCGAACCCGCATCGGACGAGGCACCGGAAGCCCCGTCGGAGCCCGCCTCGGAGGCGCCCGACGAGGTCTTCTCCCAGCCGCCGGACGAGTCGCTCGCGCGCCACACCCGGCTTCCGTACGCGACCTCCGTGACGCGCAGCTCGTCCGCCCGCGCCACCGCCCACTGCGCCACTTCCCAGCCGCGCCGCTCGTCCGACCCGACCCCCGGGGCCCTGTCCGCGCCGGGCGCCGTCCGGACCGGCACCACGAGCACCGGCGGCTCCGCGGCCGACCGGCCCGCGCTCGCCCCGCCCGTGACCGCCTTCGGCGCCGCCTTCTCGCCGAAGGCCCGCACCAGCTCCGTACGCACCCGCTCCGGATCGCCCGGCGGGCCCTCCAGGTCGCTCGCCGTACAGGTCAGCGCGGCCGGCGCCCGGCCCGTCAGCGCCGCCGAGAGCAGGGTGGCGTCCGGCTCGTGCTTGGCGTACGCCTGCGGGAAACCGCTCCGCTGCACCTTCTGCGCCGCCACCGTCAGCGGCAGCCGCGAGTACCCCGGGACCTTCTCCAGACCCTCGTAGAACTTCCCCGCCGAGTACACCGGGTCCATGATCTGCGCCGGCGTCCCCCAGCCCTGCGAGGGCCGCTGCTGGAACAGGCCGAGCGAGTCCCGGTCACCGTGCTGGATGTTCCGCAGCGCCGACTCCTGGAGCGCCGTCGCGAGCGCGATCGTCACCGCCCGCTCCGGCAGCCCCCGGGTGGTGCCGACCGCCGAGATCGTCGCCGCGTTCGACGCCTGCTCCGGCGTGAACTCGTACCGGCTCTCGCCGGTGCCGACACTGCACCGAGGCGTGCCCTTGCTCCCTGTCACCTGGTGGAAGGCCACGTACGAGGCCAGGCCGAGGAGCGCGGCGAGGGTGGCCGCGGAACGGGCGAGACGGCCGCGGCGGGCGGGGCGGCCGCGACGTGCGGGGCGGGTGGGCTCGGACACGGGGCCCACCGTACTGGAGGCCGGGTTAGGGTCGGCACATGGCTGACATCACTCCTCGCGAGACCCGGCTGGACCTCTCCCAGGACGGGGCCGCGCTCACCGCCGCCCTCGTCGACTTCCCGTCCGTGAGCGGGACGGAGCAGCCCCTCGCGGACGCCATCGAGGAGGCCCTGCGGGCCCTGCCGCACCTCACCGTCGACCGTTACGGCAACAACGTCGTCGCCCGGACGCGCCTCGGCCGCGCCGAGCGGGTCGTCCTCGCCGGCCACATCGACACCGTGCCGATCGCCGACAACGTCCCCTCGCGCCTCGACGAGGACGGCATCCTCTGGGGCTGCGGCACGAGCGACATGAAGTCCGGCGTCGCCGTCCAGCTCCGGATCGCCGCCACCGTGCCCGAGCCCAACCGCGACCTCACCTTCGTCTTCTACGACAACGAGGAGGTCGCCGCCGACCTCAACGGCCTCGGGAAGATCGCCGCCGCGCACCCCGACTGGCTGGAGGGCGACTTCGCCGTCCTCCTGGAGCCCTCCGACGCCCAGGTCGAGGGCGGCTGCCAGGGCACCCTGCGCGTCATCCTGCACACCGCGGGCGAGCGCGCCCACTCCGCGCGCTCCTGGATGGGCTCCAACGCCATCCACACCGCCGCCCCGATCCTCGCCCGCCTCGCCGCGTACGAGCCGCGCAAGCCGGTCATCGACGGCCTGGAGTACCACGAGGGCCTCAACGCGGTCGCGATCCAGGGCGGCGTCGCCACCAACGTCATCCCCGACGCGTGCACGGTCACCGTCAACTACCGGTACGCCCCCGACCGCTCCCCGGCCGAGGCGCTGGCGTACGTCCGTGAGTTCTTCGCCGACTGCGAGATCTCCGAGTTCGTCGTCGACGACGAGAGCCCCGGCGCGCTGCCCGGCCTCTCCCACCCGGCCGCCGAGGCCTTCATGAAGGCCGTCGGCGGCAGCGCGCAGCCCAAGTTCGGCTGGACCGACGTGTCGCGCTTCAGCGCCCTCGGAGTGCCCGCCGTCAACTACGGTCCCGGCGACCCGATCTACGCGCACAAGCGCGACGAGCACGTCCCCGTCGACAGGATCCACCACTGCGAGGCACGTCTCCGCGACTGGCTGACCGCCTGACTTCCGTAATTTCGCGTTTCGTCACCTCTGTCGTCCTACGCTGACCGGACCAAGAAGATCAGTGGATCGGCGGAGGGAGCAGGCCATGGGCATTCCCGAGGGAATGGCGAAGCCCGAGGAGCAGCGTCTGGGGCCGGTGCTGAGGCGCAGGGACCAGGTCCAGTCGGGCACCACGGACCAGCGGCTGCTCGACACCGAGGGCGACTCGGAGTGGGTGCACACGGACCCCTGGAGGGTCATGCGCATCCAGTCCGAGTTCGTCGAGGGCTTCGGAGCACTCGCCGAACTGCCGAGCGCGATCAGCGTCTTCGGCTCGGCCCGCACGAAGCCGGACTCGCCGGAGTACGAGGCGGGCGTGCGGATCGGCCGGGCGCTCGTCGAGGCCGGTTTCGCGGTCATCACGGGTGGCGGCCCGGGCGCCATGGAGGCGGCCAACAAGGGGGCCCGCGAGGCCAAGGGCGTCTCGGTGGGCCTCGGGATCGAGCTCCCCTTCGAGCAGGGGCTCAACCCGCACGTCGACATCGGCGTGAACTTCCGCTACTTCTTCGTCCGCAAGACGATGTTCGTGAAGTACGCGCAGGGCTTCGTCGTCCTGCCCGGCGGCCTCGGCACCCTCGACGAGCTCTTCGAGGCGCTGACCCTGGTCCAGACCCGCAAGGTCACCCGCTTCCCGATCGTCCTCTTCGGCACGGAGTACTGGAAGGGCCTCGTCGACTGGCTGCGCGACTCGGTCGTCGCGGGCGGCAAGGCCTCGGAGCGCGACCTGCTCCTCTTCCACGTCACGGACGACGTGGAAGAGGCGGTCGCGCTGGTGACCAAGGAGACCGGCAAGTAGGGAAACCCAGCCCGTCCGGGGGTCCCCCCCACGCCCTCCGGGCGTAGGGGGAGTTCGAGGGCCGGGGTCCGGGGCAGAGCCCCGGTTTCGGGAAGGGGCGGGGTGGGGGAGAGCCCGCCGCAGGCGCCCCCACCCCCTCCCGCACCCGGCCCGCCTACGCCAGCCCGCGCCGCGCGACGGCCGGCGGCCGGTGCCCGGCGATGGACGCCACCATGTCGAGCACCTGGCGGGTCTCGGCGACCTCGTGCACCCGGTAGACCTGCGCCCCCAGCCACGCCGACACGGCCGTCGTCGCCAGCGTTCCGAGCACCCGCTCCTTGACCGGCCGGTCGAGCGTCTCGCCGACGAAGTCCTTGTTGGAAAGGGAAACCAGCACCGGCCACCCGGTCTCCGCCATCTCGCCGAGCCGCCGCGTCGCCTCCAGGCTGTGCCGGGTGTTCTTCCCGAAGTCGTGCCCGGGGTCGATCATGATCCCGTCGCGCCGCACCCCCAGGGCCACCGCCCGCTCCGCGAGCCCCACGGTCACCCGCAGGATGTCGGCCATCACGTCCTCGTACGCGACCCGGTGCGGCCGCGTCCGCGGCTCCGCGCCGCCCGCGTGCGTACACACCAGCCCCGCGCCGTACTTGGCGGCCACCTCCGCGAGCCCGGGGTCGACCCCGCCCCACGCGTCGTTCAGGAGGTCCGCCCCGGCCTCGCAGACCGCCGCGCCGACATCCGCCCGCCAGGTGTCCACGCTGATCACCACGTCGGGGTGACGCCTGCGGACCTCCGCGACGAAACCGACCGTCCGCCGGGCCTCCTCCTCGGCCGTGACCTCCTCGCCGGGGCCCGCCTTCACCCCGCCGATGTCGATGATCGCCGCGCCCTCGGCCACGGCCCGCTCCACGCGGGCGAGCGCCGGCTCGTCCCGGAAGGTGGCGCCCTGGTCGTAGAAAGAATCCGGGGTCCGGTTCACGATCGCCATGATCACCGGCTCGTGCGGCCCGAATTCACGCCGTCCCAAGCGCAGCATCCCTTTTGTCCTCCCTCGCGTACGTTCGCTGCGACCCTAACCGTCAGTGGCGCATGGCACGATCGGCACGGGACGAATTCCACTCCGGGAAGAGGCGCGCAGGTGTTCTGGTTTCTGCTCATCACGATGGTCGTGGTCGTGGCCGCGGTGACTCTGGCGGTGGTCGGCGGAGGCGACAGCGAGGTGCTGCCGGAGGTGGCGCCCGAGCAGCTCGTCGACCCCCTCCCGGCGGCCCGCCCGGTCGACCGCGCCGACGTCGAGGCGCTCCGCCTCCCCGTCGCGGTCCGCGGCTACCGGATGGCTGACGTGGACGACGTCCTCGTCCGTCTCGGCGCCGAACTCGCCGAGCGGGACTCCCGGATCGCCGAGCTGGAGGAGGCGCTCGCGGGCGCGTCCGCCGGCGACGGAGAGGACGACGGCTCATGACGGACGGCGGACCGGTCCCGGGTCCCGACGGACGGCTGCGCTGCCCCTGGGGCCTGTCGGCCGAGGACTACGTGGCGTACCACGACGAGGAGTGGGGCCGCCCGGTCCACGGCGACGACGAGCTCTTCGAGCGGCTCTGCCTGGAGGCCTTCCAGTCGGGCCTGTCCTGGATCACGATCCTGCGCCGCCGCGAGGGCTTCCGGCGGGCCTTCGACGGCTTCCGCATCGCCTCCGTCGCCGGCTTCGGCGAGGCCGACCGGGAGCGGCTCCTCGCCGACGAGGGCATCATCCGCAACCGCGCCAAGGTCGACGCGACCCTGGCCAACGCCAAGCTGCTGGCCACCTGGTCCCCGGGCGAGCTCGACGCCCTGATCTGGTCCCACGCCCCCGACCCCGCCGGCCGCCCCGCCCCGCGCTCGGTCTCCGACGTCCCGGCGGTCACGGACGAGTCCACGGCCCTCGCCAAGGCCCTCAAGAAGCGCGGCATCCGCTTCGTCGGCCCCACCACGGCCTACGCCCTGATGCAGGCCTGCGGCCTGGTCGACGACCACGTGGAGGGCTGCGTGGCCCGGGGCGGCCGGTAGAGCACCGCCCCGGGGTCGTGGGGCCGTCGGACAGGTCCTAGCGGCCCAGGTACTTCGGCTTCTCCTTGGCGATGAAGGCGCGGACGGCGATCGTGTGGTCCTCCGAGGCGCCCGCGAGGGACTGGAGTTCGTCCTCCTTCTCCAGGGCCTCGGCGAGGGAGTGGTCCGCGCCGTAGGCCAGGGACTCCTTCAGGGCCGCGTAGGCCACCGTGGGGCCCTCCGCGAGGGCGCGGGCGACCTTCGTGGCCTCGGCGGTGAGGTCGGCGGCCGGGACCAGGCGGTTCACGATGCCGAGCTCGTACGCCTCCTGGGCGGTGATCGAGCGCGGGAAGAGCAGCAGGTCCGACGCCCGGCTCGCGCCGATCAGCCGGGGCAGCGTCCAGGACATGCCCGAGTCCGAGGTGAGCGCGACGCCCGCGAAGGACGTGTTGAACGCGGCCGTGTCCGCGACGACCCGGTAGTCCGCCGCCAGCGCGAAGCCGAAGCCCGCCCCCGCCGCGACGCCGTTCACGCCCGCCACGACCGGCTTCCGCATGCCGGTGAGCGCCCTGACGATCGGGTTGTAGTGGTCCCGGACCGTGTTCATGGTGTCGCGCGTGCCGGACTCCTTGTCCGCCATCAGCAGACCCACGTGCTCCTTGAGGTCCTGGCCGACGCAGAACGCCCGGTCGCCCGCCGCCGTGAGCAGGACGGCCCGTACGGCGGTGTCCGCCGCGGCCGTTTCCACGGCGTCCCGGAGGGCGACCTTCGCCGCCACGTTCATCGCGTTCATGGCCTCGGGCCGGTTGAGCGTGATGGTGGCGAGCCCGTCGCTCACCTCGTACAGCACCGTGTCGGCCATGGGGTTCCCTTCGCCTCTTTGCGTGGTTGACCTGCTCAGCATGGCGGAGATCACCCGCACCGCACATGTGAGCTGCGTCAAACAATTCCGGCCGTCGAGGCGATCCGGGGCGGCGCAGTATCGCAGCCCGATCGCCGAAATGTGGGGTTTTGCGAGAGCGCGTTGCGCAAGCGATGCAGATCGATGTTGGTCATCGGGTCCTGCGATGCGGGATAATGACCTGGAAGCAATGTGTTCGAAGCCGGTGAAGCGTGCTCCGCATCAAAGAGCTGCCCGGCTGACGATGAGCTGGTTTCAGGAAGGGGAACAAGCATGGCGGCCATGAAGCCGCGGACGGGTGACGGCCCGCTCGAGGTGACCAAGGAGGGGCGGGGCATCGTCATGCGCGTTCCGCTCGAAGGCGGCGGTCGGCTTGTCGTCGAGCTGACCCCGGGTGAGGCCGAGGCGCTGGGCGACGCCCTGAAGAAGGTCGTCGGCTGACCTGACCCTCGACGATTCCTCGCCACTGCCCCGGGACGGTTTCACCGTGCCGGGGCAGCGGTGTGTCCGGGGGCGGGCGCCAGGGCCCTGAGGAGATGCCGGGCGTCAGGGGACGCGCGTCGGCGGATGCGAGGCGTCAGCCCCGGCGTACGGCGCAGAGCAGGCCGTCGCCCACCGGCAGCAGCGAGGGCAGCAGCTCCTGGCTCTCCCGCACCGTGCGCAGCAGCTCGCGGACCCGCAGGACCTCCGCCGGCTGGGCCGCCGAGTCGACCGTACGGCCGTCCGCGAAGACGCCCTCGAAGCAGACGAGACCGCCAGGTCGGAGCAGGCGCAACGATTCAGCGAGGTAGTCCAGGTACTCCAGACGGTCCCCGTCGCAGAAGACGAGGTCGTATCCGCCGTCCGCGAGACGCGGCAGGACGTCGAGGGCGCGGCCGGGGATGAACCGGGCCCGGTTGCCGGCGAAGCCCGCCGCGCGGAACGCCGTCTTCGCGAACTGCTGGCGCTCCGGCTGGAGGTCCACCGTGGTCAGGACACCGTCGGGCCGCATCCCGAGCAGCAGGTAGATGCCCGACACGCCCGTGCCGGTACCGATCTCCGCCACCGCCTTGGCGTCCGCCGTGGCCGCGAGCAGGCGCAGCGCGCCACCGGTGCCGGGCGACACCGAGGGCAGCCCTGCCTCCCGGGCCCGGTCCCGGGCCCAGCGCAGAGCTTCGTCCTCGGCGACAAAGGCGTCGGCGAACGACCAGCTCGTCTGCCGGTTGGCGGTAATGGCCCTCTCCTGTCCCCGTAGTTGACGCAACGGTGACTGTATCCGCTGTCAGCGGGAACCCGCAGATGGGACCGCGCGTTCACTGGAGGCAGGACGCGCCCGGCGGCAGTCGGGCGAGCCGGTTCCAAATTCGCGTAAAGATTCTTATCCGGAGCTAACGGGCGAGGTGGCTATGGTAGGGGCTCCACTGGACACCACCAGAGCCGACAGGGGAGGTGCGGCTGCGCCTGTGGATCGGGGAGGAGTGCTTCGGCGTCTTCTCAGGTCGGCGGGTGAGCCGAAATCCGTGACCGACACCGCTGACCGAATCCGCACCACCGACTCCGCTCCCACCACCGCGACCTTCGCATCGGATGCGGAATCGCAGGCGTGGACTCCGCCCACCTGGGAGGAGATCGTCAGCACGCACAGTGGCCGGGTCTACCGCCTCGCCTACCGCCTCACCGGCAACCAGCACGACGCCGAGGACCTCACCCAGGAGGTCTTCGTCCGCGTTTTCCGCTCGCTGTCGACGTACACGCCGGGCACCTTCGAGGGCTGGCTCCACCGCATCACCACCAATCTCTTCCTCGACATGGTCCGTCGCAAGCAGCGCATCCGTTTCGACGCGCTCGCCGACGACGCCGCCGAGCGGCTGCCCAGCCGTGAGCCGTCGCCGCAGCAGGTGTTCAACGACACCCACTTCGACGCCGACGTGCAGCAGGCCCTCGACACCCTCGCGCCCGAGTTCCGCGCCGCGGTCGTCCTCTGCGACATCGAAGGACTGTCGTACGAGGAGATCGCCGCGACCCTCGGCGTGAAGCTCGGCACCGTCCGCAGCCGGATCCACCGCGGGCGTTCCCACCTGCGCAAGGCGCTCAAGCACCGCTCGCCCGAGGCCCGGGCGGAGCGTGCGCTCGCCTCCGTCGGATGGGAGGCAGGGACAGCGTGAGCGGCACACGTCCCTCGTCGCCGACCCCCGCGGAACACCACCTCGGGGACCGGCTCGCTGCGCTCGTCGACGGCGAGCTCGGCCACGACGCCCGGGAGCGGGTGCTCGCGCACCTCGCGACCTGCGCGCGCTGCAAGGCCGAGGCCGACGCCCAGCGCACCGTCAAGAGCGTCTTCGCCTCCGCGGCGCCCCCGCCGCCCTCGGAGGGCTTCCTCGCCCGGCTCCAGGGGCTCCCCGGGGGACCAGGTGACCCCTCGGGCGGCTCCGGCGGGCCCGGAGCATCGCGAGGGCCCCTGGAGGAGCTGCTCGGCTCGGCGGCGCTGAAGTCCGACGGCTTCGCCACCGCCGCGGTCGTCACCCCGGGCTCCCCGCACCACGGCACCGGCTTCCGGATCCACGAGGTCGGCGACCGCGCCTCCGGCACGTCCGGGCGCGGCCGGCGCTTCGCCTTCGCGGCGGCCAGCGCGGTCTCGTTCGCCGCGATCGCCCTCGGCGGCACCATGCCGATGGAGACCTCCGTGAGCGCGAGCGGACGCGGCGGGCAGGGCACGGGCAGCGCGGTCACCCCGCTGCGCACCACGGCCACGGGCGGCGCCCCGGGCACGGGTGCCGTGCGCGGTACGCGCTCCGGGGAACGGACGGGCGCCCAGTCCGTCGCCGAGGAGCCGCTCACCCCGCTCACGCCCCTCGTGGCGCGTACGGACGGCCGGGCTCCCGCGGGCACCGTCCCCTCGGGTGCGGTTCCGCCGGACGCGGTGCGCTCCGGCGCGGCTCCGCTGGTGGCGGTGCGCCTCCAGAACCAGGCCACGCAGTCGTTCTTCGCCCTCTCGCCGTTCATACGCCCGACGGGCCCGGCCCTCGATCTGGCCTTCGCCCCCGGTCCCAGCCCGGCGGCGAGCCCGACGAACGCACCGCTCGGCTCCCACCGCTGACCCGCGACCTGGTTGAATCCAGGGACAGGGGCGCCCGAGCGGGGGCGCGGACGGGTCAGCGGTTGCGGGGAGAGCATGAACGACGGGAAGCCGAACTGGTGGAGCCGGCCTTCGACGGCACCGGAGGCGGCGCGGATACCCTCGCCGCCTCCGACCGACGGCGGTGACGACGGTGACGGTGACTTCCCCCTGCCCGCGCCCCAGCCGCCGGTCGAGGCGGAGACCGAGGCCGTGGTCGTGGCCGAGGACGGGACCCGGGCCGGGGCCGAGGACGGGACCGCGGAGATCTCCGTCGTGTCCCAGCCCGAGCCCGAGCAACAGCCCGAGCCGGCACCCACCGTGCTGCTGACGAAGGACGAGCCGGCGGACGCTCCGGTGGCCGACGCCCCGGTGGCGGCCGCCCAGCCCGCCCCCCAGCCCCTGCACGCGCCCGACGAGTACCGGACGCCGCCCTACGGCGAGCCCGGCCCGTGGGCGCCCGCGCCGCCCGTGCAGCACCCGGCGGCCCCCGCGCCGCCGCAGGGCCCCGTACCGCCGCAGGCACAGGCCCCCGTGGCCCCCGTACCGCCGCAGCAGGCCGCCGTGCCCCCCGTACCGCCGCAGCAGGGCGGGACCGCCCCGTGGATGCAGTACGACCCCTGGGGCGGGGCCGTCGGCGGCGTAGGGGTCCTGCCGCCGCCCGCGAAGAAGTCCCGGAAGGGCCTCGCGCTCGCCGGGGCGCTGGTCTTCGCCCTCGTCACCGGCGTCATCGGCGGCGGCATCGGCGCCTACGTCGAGCGGAACGGCGGGCTCACCACCGTCGAGCTGCCCCAGGCCGATTCCGGGGACACCGACCGCGCCCCCGAGAGCGTGGCCGGGATCGCGGCCAGCGCGCTGCCCGGCGTCGTCACCCTGCACGTCAGCGGCGGCGGCTCCTCCGGCACCGGCACCGGCTTCGTCCTGGACACCAAGGGCCACATCCTCACCAACAACCACGTGGTCGACGCGGCCGAGTCCTCCGGGGACATCACCGTGACCTTCTCCAGCGGCGAGACCGCCCGCGCGAAGATCGTCGGCAAGGACACCGGCTACGACCTCGCCGTCGTCCAGGTCACCGGCGTCTCCGGCCTCAAGCCGCTGCCCCTCGGCAACTCCGACAACGTCCGCGTCGGCGACCCCGTCGTCGCCATCGGCGCCCCCTTCGACCTCTCCAACACCGTGACCTCCGGGATCATCAGCGCCAAGGAGCGCCCGATCACCGCCGGCGGCGAGAAGGGCGACGGCACCGACATCAGCTACGTCGACGCCCTCCAGACCGACGCCCCGATCAACCCCGGCAACTCCGGCGGACCGCTGCTCGACTCCAAGGCCCGGGTCATCGGCATCAACAGCGCGATCCGCTCCACCGGCGGTTCCGGCGACGGCGACGGAGGCGGCGCCGGCCAGCCCGGCTCCATCGGCCTCGGCTTCGCCATACCGATCAACCAGGGCAAGCGCGTCGCCGAGGAGCTCATCAACACCGGCAAGGCCACCCACCCCGTCATCGGTGTGAGCCTCGACATGCAGTTCAACGGCGACGGTGCCCGGGTCGGCGAGAAGGGCAAGGACGGCGCCGCCTCCGTCACCCCCGGTGGCCCGGCCGCCGCTGCGGGGCTCCGCCCCGGCGACGTCATCACCAAGGTCGACGGCCAGCGGGTGCACAACGGCGAGGAGTTGATCGTGAAGATCCGCGCCCACCGCCCCGGCGACAAACTGCGGCTCACCCTCACCCGCGGCGGCAAGGAACTGACGAAGACGCTGACACTTGGATCGTCGCAGGGCACATGAGTGCCATGTGGTGGACACCGGGAGGTACCCGTCCGACAGTTTCGGCGGGTACCGTGGACCGGGCCCTGGACCGGCGTGAAGGAGCTACTAGGTGTTCAGCGACATAGGCGCACTCGAGCTGGTGGCCCTCGTGGTCCTCGCCGTGCTCGTCTTCGGGCCTGACAAGCTCCCGAAGGTCATCCAGGACGTCTCGCGCTTCATCAAGAAGGTCCGTGACTTCTCGGACAGCGCGAAGGAGGACATCCGCAGCGAGCTGGGGCCGGAGTTCAAGGACTTCGAGTTCGAGGACCTCAACCCGAAGACGTTCCTCCGCAAGCAGATGGAGGGGAACGACGACCTCAAGGAGCTCAAGGAGCTGCGCGGCTCGTTCGACCTCAAGAAGGAGATGAACGACGTCGCCGACGCGGTCCACGGCCGTGAGCCGCAGCCCTCGGCGGTCAACGGTTCCGCCGGCGCGGGCACTCCCGACCTCCTCAAGAAGCAGGACAAGCCGGACAACAACGAGCGTCCGCCGTACGACTCCGACGCGACCTGACGACGGGCTGTCACCGACCCGACGCGTCCCGGTGGCTATCCTCCCTCTGTTGACGGAACGAGGAGGCGGCCGAGATGGAGACCACCAGTCGGGTGGAGGGCGTACCGACGGCCCGGCGTACGCCCGAGGGCTATCTGCGCGCGCCCTTCGCCTGGTACGGCCTCGACGAGGCCTTCACCGGGCCGCGCTGGCTGATGCAGGTCGGCACGGCGGCGGACGGCAGTGTGCAGCACGGTTCGACGGGGCACGGTGACGAGCCGTCCATAAAGTCGGACGCGCGGGCCGCGGAGAAGGAGCGTTTCGCCGTCGTGGTGACGGTCGCGGCGAGCCCGGTCCGGCGGACCGGCGACGGTACGGGCGTCCTCGACGCCACGACGGTCTCGTCCGCGGCCTGGCTGGCCGGCTCGGGGCTCCTGGTCCACACCTGGCCCGCGTCGCTCGACCACGGGCTGCGCGACAACTGGCTGGACCAGCAGACGGAGACGGCCTTCGAGCTCGCCGACGACCTCGACGGGCCCGCCTGGTCGACGCTCTCGCTCCCCGTGGACGGGGTGCCGATGCCCTTCCACTACCGCGAGTCCGAGTTCGGCTGGGTGCTCGCCGGGTCGGCCGCGGGGGTGCACCTCGGGGCGTACGGGCGGGGGATGAGCGCGTACGGGCTGGGGTTCTCGCAGATCCCCGACCTGGAGGCGTACGCCTAGGAACGGCGAAAGGGGCACCCCACGAGGGGTGCCCCTTTTCCGATGCTCAGAACTTGTTGCGGGGCGTGATGCCCAGGCTCATGCCCGACAGGCCGCGCTGACGGCCGCCCAGCTTGCCGGCGATCGCGCGCAGCGCCGCGCCCGCCGGGGAGTCCGGGTCGGAGAGGACGACGGGCTTGCCCTCGTCGCCGCCCTCGCGCAGCCGCACGTCGATCGGGATCGAGCCGAGGACGGGGACGTTCGTGCCCGTCGTCTGCGTCAGGCCGTCCGCGACCCGCTGGCCGCCGCCCGTGCCGAACACGTCGACGATCTCGTCGCAGTGCGGACACGGCAGGCCCGCCATGTTCTCGACGACGCCGACGATCTTCTGGTGCGTCTGCACGGCGATCGAGCCGGCCCGCTCGGCGACCTCGGCCGCCGCCTGCTGCGGGGTGGTGACGACGAGGATCTCCGCGTTCGGGACGAGCTGCGCGACCGAGATCGCGATGTCGCCGGTGCCCGGGGGCAGGTCGAGCAGGAGGACGTCCAGGTCGCCCCAGTACACGTCCGCGAGGAACTGCTGGAGCGCGCGGTGCAGCATGGGGCCGCGCCACACCACCGGGGCGTTGCCCGGGGTGAACATGCCGATGGAGATGACCTTCACGCCGTTCGCCGACGGCGGCATGATCATGTTCTCGACCTGGGTCGGACGGCCGTCCGCGCCCAGCATCCGCGGCACGCTGTGGCCGTAGATGTCGGCGTCGACGACACCGACCTTCAGACCGTCCGCGGCCATCGCCGCGGCCAGGTTCACGGTCACGGAGGACTTGCCTACGCCGCCCTTGCCGGAGGCGACCGCGTACACCCGGGTCAGCGAGCCCGGCTTCGCGAACGGCACCTCGCGCTCCGCGCCCGTCCCGCGCAGCGCCGCGGCCAGCTCCTTGCGCTGCTCGTCGCTCATCACGTCGAGCGTGACGTCGACGGCGGTGACGCCCTCGACGCGGGAGACGGCCTCGGTCACGCGCTGCGTGATCGTGTCGCGCATCGGGCAGCCGGAGACGGTCAGGTAGACCGTGACGGCGACCCTGCCGTCCGGTTCGATCTCCACCGACTTGACCATGCCGAGCTCAGTGATGGGCTTGTTGATCTCGGGGTCGTTCACCGTCGCCAGTGCTTCGAGCACCGCGTCTTCCATAGCCATACCGACGATGGTACGGCGCCGACCACCGGCGCATGAAAGGGCTGTCAACGGTCGGGTACGTCACTTCCGTGACCTTCGCCGGACGGGAATAGATCCCGGCGCTCCTCCAGCTCCCTGATCAGGTCCTGGAGCTCCGAGCGGATCCAGTCGCGCGTCGCGACCTCGCCGAGGCCCATGCGGAGCGCCGCGATCTCCCGGGTCAGGTATTCGGTGTCCGCGATCGACCGCTCGTTCTGCTTCCGGTCCTGTTCCAGGTTGACCCGGTCCCGGTCGTCCTGCCGGTTCTGGGCGAGCAGGATCAGCGGGGCCGCGTACGAGGCCTGGAGGGACAGGGCGAGCGTCAGGAAGATGAACGGGTACTCGTCGAACCTCAGCGTCGCCGGGGCGAAGATGTTCCACACGACCCAGACGATGATCGTCAGGGTCATCCAGACGAGGAAGCGCCCGGTGCCCAGGAAGCGGGCGATCCGCTCGGACATCCGCCCGAAGGCCTCCGGGTCGTACTCCGGGAGGAACCTGGGCCGGCGCTCGCGCGGCAGGTCGAGCCGGATGCGGGCCACCATCGGCCGGTCCCGTTCCCGCTCCCGTTCCCTCTCCTGCCCCCGCTCAGCGGCCATGCCCGGTCCCCTCCTCGTGGAACTCCGTCTCCCGCCAGTCCTCCGGCAGCAGATGGTCGAGCACGTCGTCGACGGTGACCGCGCCGAGCAGCGAACCGCTCTCGTCCACGACGGGCGCGGCGACCATGTTGTACGCGGCGAGATAGCTGGTGACGGCGGGCAGCGGGGTGTCCGGGCCGAGCGGCGGCAGGTCGCTGTCGACGAGCGAACTGACCAGCGTGAACGGCGGGTCCCGCAGCAGCCGCTGGAAGTGCACGGTCCCGAGGTACTTCCCGGTCGGCGTCTCGTCCGGCGGCCGGCACACGTACACCTGCGCGGCGAGCGCCGGCGACAGGTCCTGCTGGCGCACCCGGGCCAGCGCGTCCGCGACCGTGGCGTCCGGCCGCAGCACGATCGGCTCGGTCGTCATCAGACCGCCGGCCGTGCGCTCCTCGTACGACAGGAGACGGCGTACGTCGGCGGCGTCGTCCGGCTGCATCAGGGTCAGCAGCCGCTCCTGGTCCTCCTCGGGCAGCTCGGACAGCAGGTCGGCCGCGTCGTCCGGGTCCATCGCCTCCAGGACGTCGGCCGCGCGCTCCTCCTTCAGCTTGCCGAGGATCTCGATCTGGTCGTCCTCCGGCAGCTCTTCGAGGACGTCGGCGAGCCGGTCGTCGTCGAGGGCCGCGGCGACCTCGGCGCGCCGCTTGGGGGAGAGGTGGTGCAGGACGTTGGCCAGGTCGGCGGGGCGCAGCTTCTCGAAGGTGGCGACCAGGCTCTCCGCGCCCTGTCCCTCCTCCTCCAGGGAGAAGCCGGTGACGGCCGACCACTCGACGGTCAGCGTCTCGCCCTTGCGGCTCAGCACCCCGCCCTTGCCCTTGCGGACGAAGACCTTGTCGATCTCCCAGTCGCGGCGGGCGGGCAGCTGCTGGATGGCGACGTCGAGGACGGTGACCTCCTCGCCCTCCTGCCCGCCGGGCCCGACGAGCCGGACGCGCCGGTCGAGGAGCTCGCCGAGGACGAGCCGCTCGGTGGGGCGCCGCTCGAAGCGGCGCATGTTGACGACGCCGGTGGTGATGACCTGGCCGGACTCGACGCCGGTGATGCGGGTCATCGGGACGAAGACCCGGCGGCGGCTCAGCACCTCGACGACCATGCCGAGCAGCCGGGGCGGTCGGCGGCCGACGCGGAGCATCGCGACGAGGTCGCTGACCCGGCCGACCTGGTCGCCGACGGGGTCGAAGACGGGGACTCCCGCGAGATGGGAGACGAAGATCCGGGGGGCGCCTGCCGCCATGCCACGCGCCTCCTCGGTGCCGCACGATTCGAGTCGTGGCAAGAACTTTGCCGGTGATTGCAGAGCTTTGCCTGGTTCAGGCTAGCCCGTGACGTTCCGCCCCGCTCCGGCAAGGACTCCGTACGGCTGCCTGCGGGGCGCGTCACCCGGCCCGGGTACGCTGCGGTCTGCCGTCCCCCCACTCGGCCCCGGCACCGGACCCGGTCATTCCACCGGTCCGGCCCACGGCCTCCGGCGGCGCCCCGTACGGGCCACGGCCCGGCGTACTCCCCCACGACACGAGAGGCAGCGCAGATGGCCGTTCGTACCCCGTCATCGCGTATCCGCAGGGCCGTCGTGCCCCTGGCGCTCTGCGCCGGGCTGACAGCCGGACTCACCGCCTGCGGCGCCGATCCGGACGAGGGGACCAACGGGGTCGGGAAGCTCTCCGCGCCCGAGATCGAGCGGAAGGCGCAGTCGGCGGCGGACACGGCGAAGGCGGTACGGCTCGCGGGCACGCTCGTCAGCAAGGGCGGCACCTTCAAGCTCAACATGCGGCTCAAGCAGGACGGCGCCGCCGGCTCGGTGACGACGAAGAACAGCACCTTCGAGCTGCTGCGGGTCGGCGACGCGCTCTATCTGAAGGCGGACGCGGGCTTCTGGGCGCACGACGACAAGGCGACCGAGGAGCCCAGCGAGGCGGACACCGAGGCCGCCGACAAGCTCGACGACATGTACGTGAAGGTGCCGCAGGGCGACCCCTCGTACAAGCAGTTCCGCGGCTTCACCGACATGGACGTGCTCCTCGCCGGGCTGATCGGCCTGCACGGGGAGAAGGTCAAGGGCGACCGCGACCAGATCGGCGGGGTCCGCACGATCAAGGTCAAGGGCGGCGCGGAGGGCGAGGGCGGCACGCTCGACGTGGCCCTGGAGGGCTTCCCCTACCCGCTCCAGTTCGCGCGGGGCGGGGGAGCGGGCGTCGTGGTGCTCTCCGAGTGGAACAAGGACTTCCCGCTCGCGGAGCCGTCGAAGGAAGAGACCCTCGACTACGGCAAGCAGCTGCCGCGAAGGTAGCTACCGGTTCCTGCGGCGCTTCCCGAACAGCAGCTTCGGGAGCGCGGCCGGCACCGGCCGGCGGGTCGTGGCCTCCGAGGGCAGCGGTACGGCCGCCAGGGAGCCGTCCGGCAGCTCCGTCGTCGAGGAGCGGGGGTCGAGCCGCAGCACGCGGCACTCGCGCGCCCAGCGCCCCGGCATGGCCTCGCCGTCCGAGGCGTTGAGCCGCTTGCCCTTCAGCTCGGCGACCGCGGCCTCCCACTCGTCCGTGCCGGGGGAGAGCTCGCGTACCGCGGCCGTCCAGGAGACGAGCCGCCCGCCCTTGTCCTTGCTGCGGACCGTGACCTCGGCCGTCCCGCCGTCCGCGAGGCCCGGCAGCGGCTGCTCGCCGGGACCGTCGCCGACGACGTGCGCGGCGCCGTCGTGCCAGACGTGCCAGAGCGCGCGGGCGGGACCGGTCCCGCGCACCCAGACGAGGCCGGACTTCTTGGTGGCCTCCTCGACGAGGGCGGACCCGGGCAGCTCTTCAGTCATGGCCCGAAGCTTAGGGGACGTCCTGTCGGTCAGGCCGGGCTCGCGCCCTGCCTTCGTCCTCAGAGCCAGCCGTTGCGCTTGAGCATGCGGTGGATGCTGAAGCAGGCGGCGATGATGCCGGTGAGCACCATCGGGTAGCCGTACCGCCAGTGCAGCTCGGGCATGTGGTCGAAGTTCATGCCGTAGACGCCGCAGACCGCCGTGGGGACGGCGATGATCGCCGCCCACGAGGTGATCTTGCGCATGTCCTCGTTCTGCGCGACGGTCGCCTGCGCCAGGTTGGCCTGGAGGATCGAGTTGAGGAGCTCGTCGAAGCCGACGACCTGCTCCTGGACCCGGGCGAGGTGGTCGGCGACGTCCCGGAAGTACTTCTGGATGTCGGGGTCGACGAGCCGCATCGGGCGCTCGCTGAGCAGTGTCAGGGGGCGCAGGAGCGGGGTGACGGCCCGCTTGAACTCCAGTACCTCGCGCTTGAGCTGGTAGATCCGGCCGGTGTCCGTGCCGCGCGTGGAGCCCTTCGCGGTGGGCGAGAAGACGTCGATCTCCAGCTGGTCGATGTCCAGTTCGACGGCGTCGGCCACCGCGATGTAGCCGTCGACGACGTGGTCGGCGATGGCGTGCAGCACGGCCGAGGGGCCCTTGGCAAGGAGTTCGGGCTCGCCCTGGAGGCGGTGGCGGAGGTTGCGCAGGGAGCCCTGGCCGCCGTGCCGGACGGTGATGACGAAGTCGGGGCCGGTGAAGCACATGACCTCGCCGGTCTCGACGACCTCGCTGGTCGCGGTGAGCTCGGCGTGCTCGACGTAGTGGATCGTCTTGAAGACGGTGAAGAGGGTGTCGTCGTACCGCTCCAGCTTGGGTCGCTGGTGGGCGTGGACGGCGTCCTCGACGGCGAGCGGGTGCAGCCCGAACTCGGCGGCGATACCGGCGAATTCGGCCTCGGTCGGCTCGTGGAGCCCGATCCAGGCGAAGCCGCCGCTCTCCCGTACCTGGCTCATCGCGCCGCGGGGCGTGAGGCAGTCGCGGTCGTCGACCCGGCGCCCGTCGCGGTAGACGGCGCAGTCGACGACGGCGCTGGAGGCCGAGTGGTCGCGGGTGGGGTCGTACGAGGTGTACGTGGTGGGGGTCTTGCGCAGGGTGTGCCGCAGGCTCGGCCGGACGGCGGCGCGCAGGTCACGGATCATCGACATGGGCATGCTCCTCACGGAGAGGCCGTCGGTGCGATGCGTGGCACAGCCCGGAATGGGGACGTGGAGCTACGTCGTCCACAAAGCGGGCGGCACCGGGGAATCGCGGCGGCGGCGTTCGCTACAGACAGGCAAAGGCGAAATGCTCTTCCGTCGTGCGAGATGCCGGATGCCCGGTGCCGGAGAAGGCCGGTCCCGTACGGGACCTGGGATCACCGGAGAGTGAGACGCACCGGGCTCGGGTGCGGGGCGGAAGAGCGACTGGTACTGCCCGACCGACTTCGGTCCATCGCAGCCCCACCTCCTCCGGCCGGTCCCCCGTGGGGGATGACGTGTGACGAGTAATCAGGAGTTCGTGACTCCCGACCAGCGGCCAAGACTATCAGCCGACAGAGGGTCAATCCCTGACTTTGCCCGTTCCGTACGCGCTTTATGCTCAGCTCATGGGAGAAGTTCTTGCTCTGGTCGAGGCCCGGCTGCGGACGGCGCTCGGTGAACCGGACGCGCGGGCCGCGGTGACGTTCCTCGGCACCGACCGGATCGAGGTGCTCCGCTTCGTCGACGGCGACCTCGTGCGGTACGCGACCCTCGGGATGTCCGCCTCGCCGATGGCCGATCCGACCGCCGCCCTCGCGGACCCCGTGAAGGGCCCGCGCGCGGAGCTCGTCCTCACCGTGCGGGCCGGCCTCGCCGACACCGACAAGGTGCTGCGCCCGCTCGCCGTGCTCGCCGCCACCCCGCAGGTCGAGGGCCTCGTCGTGGCCCCCGGCGCCTCGCTCGACGTCGGCGAGCCCCTCTGGCCGGGCGCCGGCTTCAGCTCGGTCCTGGTCGCCGAGTCCGGCGGTCTGGTGGAGGACCTGGAGCTGGACGCGCCGCTCGACCCGGTCCGCTTCCTGCCGCTGCTCCCGATGACCTCGAACGAGGCGGCGTGGAAGCGGGTGCACGGGGCGCAGGCGCTGGAGGAGCGCTGGCTGGCCCGGGGGACGGATCTGCGCGATCCGCTGCGCAGGTCCGTGAGCCTGGACTGAGGGCCCGCCGGGGCCCGGATCGGGGGTCGGTTCGGTGGCGTGGCCGCGCACCCCGGGTGAACGGCCCGGGCCGGACGGGTGATCGTCGGCGGCCGTCCTTGACGCGGGGCCCGAGGGGTAGGACCGTTGAGCCCTATGAGGGGCGAACCCAGTTGTCCGAAGTGCGGTGGCAGGGTCAGAGCGCCCGGTCTCTTCGCCGACTCCTGGCAGTGTGACGTGCACGGCTCGGTGCACCCGCTCCAGCCCGTCATCCCCCCCAGCGTCGAGGCTCTCGGTGTCGTGGTGCACCGGTCCCAGGTGCCGGTGTGGATGCCGTGGCCCCTGCCCGTCGGCTGGCTCTTCACCGGTATCGCGTGCGCCGGCGACGATCGCAGCGGCGGCCGTGCGACGGCCGTCGCGTGCTCCGGTCCCGGCCCGCTCGGCGGGCTCGGCGAGCTGATCCTGGTCGCCGAGGAGCTCGGCGTCGGCCTCGGTGCGCGGTACGCCGGAATCGACGGCCTCGATCCCGGCTCCGGCATGGCCATCGAGAAGCCGCCCCAGACGAAGGTCCTCGCCGCCGGGCGTCCCACGCCGCTGTGGCACGTCACCGGCGCCCCGCAGGATCGGGCGGTCTTCGCGGGGGAGGCGCGCGGCCTCTGGCTCTGGGCGATCGTCTGGCCCGAGCAGTCCGGCCTCCTGATGTACGACGAGCTGGTCCTGACGGACCTCCGGGACGCGGGCGCCGAGGTCGAGCTCCTGCCGTGCGGCGCGCTCACCCCGAGGCTGCTGAAGTAACGGGCGACCGGGCGACCGGATCCGTACAGGACTGTTCGATTCGCCCGTTATGCTGAAGCGTCCCTCGTCCGTGTCGAGCCCCCGGAGTACCGCGTCGTGCGCATCGATCTGCACACCCACTCCACGGCGTCCGACGGCACGGACTCGCCGGCCGAACTCGTCAGGAACGCGGCCGCGGCCGGGCTCGACGTCGTCGCGCTGACGGACCACGACACCACCCGGGGCCACGCCGAGGCGATCGCCGCGCTGCCCGAGGGGCTGACCCTCGTCACCGGCGCCGAGCTGTCCTGCCGGCTCGACGGCGTCGGCCTGCACATGCTCGCCTACCTCTTCGATCCGGCGGAGCCCACGCTCCTCGCCGAGCGGGAGCTCGTCCGGGACGACCGCGTGCCGCGCGCCCGGGCCATGGTCGGCAAGCTCCAGGAGCTCGGCGTCCCCGTCACCTGGGAGCAGGTCGCCCGGATCGCCGGCGACGGCTCCGTCGGCCGCCCGCACGTCGCCGAGGCGCTCGTCGAGCTCGGGGTCGTACCGGACGTGTCCGGGGCCTTCACGCCCGACTGGCTCGCCGACGGCGGCCGCGCGTACGTCGGGAAGCACGAGCTGGATCCCGTCGAGGCGATCCGCCTGGTCAAGGCCGCCGGCGGGGTCACCGTCTTCGCGCACCCGCTCGCCGTCAAGCGCGGCGAGGTCGTGCCGGAGGCGGCGATAGCCCGGCTGGCCGACGCCGGACTCGACGGCATCGAGGTCGACCACATGGACCACGACGAGGCGACGCGCGCGCGGCTGCGCGGGCTCGCGAAGGAGCTCGGGCTGCTCGCCACGGGCTCCAGCGACTACCACGGCAGTCGCAAGACCTGTCGCCTCGGCGACTGCACCACCGACCCCGAGATCTACGGCGAGATCATCCGCCGTGCCACAGGGGCCTTCGCGGTCCCCGGCACGGGGGGAGCCGTCTAGCCCCTGGGGGGCGGCCCGAGGCCCGAGGCGCGACGCCCGAGGCCCGACGCCCACGGCCCTTCGGCGGCCGTCCGGAGCGGACGGGGCGGAGGGAGCCGCGGCGGCCGAACCGGCCGGGACGGACACCGCGATCCGCACCCGTGCTCGTCCCGCGCTCGTCCCGCGCGCGCAGGGCGGCAGGGAATCCTGCCGGTTTCCGTCGGCGGGACCGCACTCGTACGGCCCGCCCCCACCCGCATCCGTCCACGTCACCCCGCGCGGCTCCGCGCCGCGCGGGGGACGTACCCACGTCGGCCCGCTGGCGGAACTCCACATTCCGGCAGCGCGAGCCCACACCCCACCGTTCGACTCTCCCGCAAGGCACCCCACCGTGTTCGACGTCGCCGTCTTCGGCTCGCTGTTCCTGACCCTCTTCGTGATCATGGATCCCCCCGGGATCACGCCGATCTTCCTCGCCCTCACCTCCGGCCGCCCGGCCAAGGTCCAGCGGCGGATGGCCTGGCAGGCCGTCGCCGTGGCCTTCGGCGTCATCACCGTCTTCGGTATCCTGGGGCAGCAGATCCTCGCGTATCTGCACGTCTCCGTGCCCGCGCTGATGATCGCGGGCGGTCTGCTCCTGCTGCTCATCGCGCTCGACCTGCTCACCGGCAAGACCGACGAGCCGAAGCAGACCAAGGACGTGAACGTCGCCCTGGTGCCGCTCGGCATGCCGCTGCTCGCCGGGCCGGGTGCGATCGTCTCGGTCATCCTCGCGGTGCAGCACGCCGACAGCGCCGCCGCGCAGGTCTCCGTCTGGGCCGCCATCGTCGCCATGCACGTCGTGCTCTGGCTGACCATGCGCTACTCGCTGCTGATCATCCGGGTCATCAAGGACGGCGGCGTGGTCCTCGTGACCCGCCTCGCCGGCATGATGCTCTCCGCCATCGCGGTGCAGCAGATCATCAACGGCGTCACCCAGGTGATCCAGGGAGCTTGACCCTCAGAGGTGTCTTGCCGGCCTGGTGTCCAGGGCTCTGCAGTCCCGGCTCCGGACACCACTGCGCCCCCGTACGGATTCCGCTCTGCGAAGTCCGTGCGGGGGCGCGGTGCGTGGTGTGGACCTGACCTGTTACGAGGCCGAGGTCTCGGCGGGGCGGATCCAGATGCGCTGGCCGATCGCGGCGGCCTGCTGCACGATCCGATTGACGGAGGCGGCGTCCACGACCGTACGGTCGACGGGCGTTCCGTCGATGTCGTCGAGGCGCAGGATTTCGAAGCGCATGGGCTTCTCCCTTCGTCTGAGTTGATCCTCCTGAAGGAGAACTGGGTTACGTAGCTGTCCAACGAAGTGCATCCTGCAAACATTCCTTACGCTAAGGAAAATTTTCGGATGTCTAACTACCGGCGGGTAGGGGGGTGTGGCGGCACGGTCGCCGGCGGCGGAGAATGAGCCCCGTATGAACGACGCAGAGACCACCGACGCACCCACCGAAGCGACCGCCGAAGCGAGCACGGACGCCGCCACCGAAGCCGACGCGCAGTCGCTCGACGCCCGCCTGAGCGCGCTCGACGCCCGCGTGGAGCGCACCAATGAGCTCCTCCAGCGGATGCTGGCCGAGGTAGCCAAAACCCCTTCCACCCACGCCATCTTCGTCGACGCAGGTTACGTCCATGCTGCGGCCGGGTTGCTGGTGACGGGCACCGAGGACCGGCGCTCCTTCGACCTCGACGCCGAGGGCCTGATCGAGGCCTTCATCGACAAGGCCCGCACGATCTTCGCGGACAGCAGACTGCTCCGCGTCTACTGGTACGACGGCGCCAGGCGCCGCATCCACACCCCCGAACAGCAGGCCATCGCCGAGCTCCCCGACGTCAAGGTGCGCCTCGGCAACCTCAACGCCAACAACCAGCAGAAGGGCGTCGACTCCCTGATCCGCACCGATCTGGAGTCCCTCGCCCGCCACCGCGCCATCAGCGACGCCGCCCTCGTCGGCGGCGACGAGGACCTCGTCTCGGCCGTCGAGGCGGCCCAGGGCTACGGCGCCCGCGTCCACCTCTGGGGCATCGAGGCCGCCGAGGGCCGCAACCAGGCCGAGGCGCTCCTCTGGGAGGTCGACAGCCAGCGCACCTTCGAGCTCGACTTCTGCCGCCCGTACGTCACCCGCCGCCCGGTCACGACGTACGAGAACGAGGGCGAGCCGCCGCCCTCCCGCGAGGAGGTCCGCTTCGTCGGCGCCCAGATCGCCGCGACCTGGCTCGCCGAGCGCGGCCGGGACCGGCTCGCCGAGCTCCTGCCCGGCGCGCCCTACCTCCCCGGGCCCGTCGACCAGGACCTGCTCGTCGAGGCGGAACGCCTGCTCAGCCGCTCCCTGCGCGGACACGCCGCCCTGCGGCGCGCCCTGCGGGACGGCTTCTGGCAGCACCTCAAGACGCAGTACTGACGGGCTCGCGGGGCTGCCGCGACCGACGGTCCTACGAGGCTGCCGCACCGGCCTCGCTGCCGGCGGCGACCCGCTCCCAGAAGCCGGTGAGCCGGTCCGCCAGCTCGCGCGGGTGCGACACGTTCGGAGAGTGACCCGCGCCCTCGACCACCGTCCGGTGCGCGCCGGTGCGGGCCGCCGCCGCGGCCAGCTCCGCCGGCGGCCAGACCATCTCGTCGGCCCCGTACGCGATGTGCAGCGGCATCCGCAGCCCACGCAGCTCCGCCGTCCCGTCCGGGTCGTTCAGGAGGAGCCGCCCGGCGCCCGCGAGCTGGGCGATCCGGGTCCGCATCCAGCGCCGCCGCAGGAAGCCCGCGAGGGCCGGAGCGTCGTCCGTGTCCGGTTCCTCGCCCCGGCTGTCCAGCCAGCACATCGCCTGCCAGACCCGCTCCTTCGGCAGCAGCGCCAGAGCGCCGCGCAGCACCCGGATCCGGATCCGCTGCGGTCGCGCGACCCGGCCGGGCCCCGAGGAGAGCAGGGTGAGCGAGCGGAAGGCACCCGGCGCGAGCGTGGCCGCGGCGCGGGCCACGAGGCCGCCGAAGGAGTGGCCGAGCAGATGGACCGGTCCGTCGCCGAGGGCGGCGGCCTGTGCGACCGCGTCGAGCGCGAGCGGCCTGCGCCGGTAGGCGGCCCGGCCGCGGGGGCCCGGGGTCTCGTTCTGTCCCCGTCCGTCCACCGCCACGGCCCGGTAGCCGGCCTCGCTCAGCGGGCCGAGCAGCGCCAGGAAGTCCTCCTTGCTGCCGGTGTACCCGGGCAGCAGCAGCACCGTCCCGCGCCGCTCGCCCTCGGGTATCGCGTCGAGGACGGCGAAGTCGCCCCGCGCGGTCGTCAGGCGGCGGGCTCGGGTGCGGGGCGGCAGTGCGAGGGAACGGGGCTTGCTCATATCTGGACTGTAACGGCGTGAACGGGGCCCGGCCCGGGGGCTGTGCCCCGACAGCCGTGGGGGGGGGGGGGGGGGGGGGGGGGGGGGGGGCCGGCGGGGGGGGGGGGGGGGGGGGGGGGGGGGGGGGGGGGGGGGGGGGGGGGGGGGACGTACNNNNCGTGCGGCCCGGTCCCTGGGGAGGGACCGGGCCGCACGGCTGTGTGACGGTGCGGGGATCAGCTCTCGGGCTGAGCCGCCGCCTTCTTCGTGGTGCGGCGACGCGGAGCCTTGGGGGCCTCCTCGACGGCCGGGGCGTCGACGGCCGGAGCCTCGGCGGCCGCGGCCTTCTTCGTCGTACGGCGACGCGTCGGCGTCTTCGGCTCCGAGGCGTCGGGCGCCTCGGCGGCGACCGCCTTCTTCGTGGCGCGGCGACGCGGAGCCTTCGGGGCCTCCTCGGCGACCGGAGCCTCGACGGCCTCGACGACGACCTCGGCGGCCGCGGCCTTCTTGGTCGTACGGCGACGCGCGGGGGCCTTGGCGGCCTTGGGGGCTTCCTCGACGACCGGCTCGGCGGCCGGCTCGGCGACGGGGGCCTCGGCCACCGGCGTTTCGGCGGTGACCGGGGAGCCTGCGGGCCTGCGGGCGGTGCGGCGGGCGCGGGGGGCCTTGGGGGCTTCCTCGACGACCGGTTCGGCGGCCGGCTCGGCGACGGGGGCCTCGGCCACCGGCGTTTCGGCGGTGACCGGGGAGCCTGCGGGCCTGCGGGCGGTGCGGCGGGCGCGGGGGG